>NZ_JACRSQ010000006.1 GCF_014384895.1 Bianquea renquensis | reverse complement strand
GGCTTTTAACCGTTGGGCTGGAGGAAACCGTGGGGAATGTGCTGACGGTTAAGGCCACGTCCATGGTGAACAACGCAGCGGAGGGCGACGCGACTGTGACGATTCTGGTGCTGGGCGACGGGGTGACAGTGGCCTCAGCGGGCAATGCCACTACAGTGAAAACAGCTAGAACGCTTCAGTTCAGTGCAACTGTGCTGGACGAAGGTTCATCGGAGGGCGTGCCGCAGGGCGTCACGTGGACGGTATCCGGCAATACCTCCGCCAGTACCTCCATTAATACCAGCGGTCTGCTGACGGTTGGCGTGGACGAAACCGTGGGCGGCACATTGACCGTTGAAGCAACTTCCGTTATCAACAATGCGGCAGTGGGAAGCAAGACGGTGACAGTCAACCCGCTGGCGGATACAGTGACGGTCTCCTCAACGGGCAATGCCACCGGCATTATGAGAGGTGGCTCCCTCCAGTTTACCGCAACCGTAACGGGCGAAGGCTCCACCACGAACGTGTCCCAGGGCGTCACGTGGACGGTATCCGGCAACACCTCCGCCAGCACCACCATCAGCTCTAGCGGCCTGTTGACCGTTGGAGAGGATGAAACAGTCGGCAGCTCATTGAATATAAAAGCGGTCTCTACGGCGAATCCCGCTGTTTCCGGAACAAAAACAGTAACAGTGGATTTGAGTGAGATTGCAAACATTACTCCCGGCTCAACGGATACCGTTACGATTGACGGCATTGAGTGGTACGTTTTGGCCAAGGAGAACAATCAGGCGCTGATTCTTTCCAAGAATGTATTGGAGAGGAGAAATTTTGGCTATATGTGGACGAGTACAAATAATACTGCTCTGAGGACTTACCTTAATGGGGACTGGTTAGCTGATAAAAGTGTTTTGAGTCAATATGCAGTAGAAACAGACATTAAAACAAGGCATGTGTCAAACTACACTGTAACAGATACTTTTAGTACGACAAACGATAAAGTATTCCTCTTAACTGACTCAGATGTATTTGGACTCCAATATAGCGATACTAGTTCTGATGGTTCTACGCCTGTAGCAGATGATTACACCTACAAGGGAGAAACACTCCCTGCACCGGGAGGAAGTTGGATCGCATACGATGAAAGCGGTACCGCTGTAGAATGGTATCTGCGCTCAACATACCAAGAGTTAAAATCAGAAATGCTTTATCAGAACGGTGTCTCTTCTGATGGCAATCATACTACCTTGTGTGTAACATTCTTTTGGAGCGATCCCATTTACTATGGCGTGCGTCCCGCTTTGTGGGTGACGTACCAGTAAAGCGTTCTAAAAAGATTAATGAAAAGACTCAAAAAGAAAGGATGAAAAAAATGACAGTAACAACCCGAAAGCGAAAAGTCATCTCGGCGGTGGCGGCAGTCGCAGTCTCGGCGGCCATTCTGCTAACCGGCACCTTTGCGTGGCAGAGCGTTAGCCAGACGGCTCTCAACGAGAAAACGGGAACAGTGAACCCCGGTGCCCGGCTGCACGACGACTTTGACGGCACCAACAAGGACGTGTACGTGGAAAACTTCATGAGCGCAGCCGAAGGCGGCGTGGCGATTTTCGCCCGCGTCCGGCTGGACGAGTACATGGAAATCGGCGTGGGCGCAGGGCTGAAAACCGGCGATGCGGATTATGACAGCAAGGAAGCCGTTTCTCTGGTAGCCGGAGCGGACATCAACGATGTCTCTACATGGAAAACCCACATCCCGGACGATGAAACCGATGTGTTCCACGACGATTACTGGAGCTGGACGCTGGGAGGACAGACAACGTATATGCCCACGTTCAACAAAAACAAGGACAGCCTCGCGGCGGACATCAACGGTACATACGACGGCACAGACGCGGCGGACGATATCCACTACGATGACTATGTGCCCTATGCCAACGGGGAACAGAAAACAGCCAACACGGTGTATGACGCGGACGAAAACGAGATTGACGAGGGCGACGGTGCGGTAGAGGGCGCCAATATTACCACAGTGGAAGAAACCCACACGGCCACCAGCACCCTAGACGGCACGGTGATGACCATGGCGGAGTGGAAGGCCGCCGGTTCGAAGCCTGGCGCATACTGGGTGTATGATGTGGACGGCTGGGCATACTGGGCGCAGGCCATAGAACCCGGCACCGCCACGGGCCTTCTGCTGGACGGAATCAGCCTCCAGAAAGAGCCGGGAGACAACTGGTATTACGGCATTAATGTAGTGGGCCAGTTCGCCACCATGGGCGACTGGGGCACGGCTGAAGGCAGCGACGGCTTCTTTGGCGAGAATGACGGCCCGGCGCCCACAGCGGACGCACTGTTCCTGTTAAATCAGGCAGCAGGGCGCGAACTGACGGTGAAGGTAACGGCCTCCGCAGATGAAGTGAAGCTGGGGGAAAGCGCAACCTTTACGGCAGCGGTGTCGGCAGGCGAAGCGGTGCATCCGAACCAGAAGGTAACATGGAGCGTATCCGGCGGTACGTCCGTCAGCACCAGAATCACCGGAGACGGTGTTCTGACGGTGGGCGCGGATGAATACGTGGGCGGAACCTTGACCGTGCGCGCACTTTCCACCGTGGATAACACTACCTTTGCAACCTATAGCGTAACGGTGCTGTCAAGCTGGGATACAACAGGTCTCGGCAATATGGCAGTGGGCACGCTGGAAACGGTGACGATTGACGGGAAAGACTGGTATTTGCTGGCGAGGGACGGCAACAAGGCGCTGATTTGGGCCAAGGAAATGGAAACGACCTTTGGAACAGACGGTGTCGATGTGTTTGACGGTATAGCAAATAACAACAATTCTGGCGATAACGTATGGGAGACCAGCAGCGTGCGAACATGGCTGAACGAAACCTATTTGACAAATAGCTTGAGCACTCTCAAAGGTCACGCTGTACAAACTGCCATCAACACCCGCAGCGAGTACAATGCAGATACCTGGATTACAACCCAGGATAAGGTATTCCTGTTATCCGAGGCGGATTTGTTTGGTACCGTTAGCGACCAAGCAACAAGCGACGCAAGAGATTACACTTATGGCACAAGCCAGTTGGCAACAAGCGTTAATATGAGGAAGTGCAGCAATGCTATCAGCACTTCCTACTGGCTGCGTTCACCGCGCAATAGTACCACGAATGTGGCGTATTGCAGTGCATCCAGTGGCAGAGTCATTAGCGGTTACTACTGGTACAATCTCGGCGTTCGCCCCGCTATGTGGGTCAATCTGGCCGGTTAAGTTTTAGAAGGAACAGCAAGCAGACTGTACTGTACGAGATACAGCATGGGCTTTGCCATAAGGGGAACAGGGCGGCGGTATGCCGTCCCTGCTCCCTGCCATACGCTTTCCTTTTTTGGAGAGCGCGTGGCAGAGAGCAGAAAGTTATGGTTATGTATTGTAAGCGGAAGGAGGGCTTTGTCATGCGTACAGCGATACATCGGACGATCAGCATGGTTTTGGCAGCGGTGTTTGTGGTAGGCGGCCTTATCACCGGCACGCTGGGATGGCAAAGCCTCGGCCAGTCGGCCAAAAACGAGACACAGAGCGAGGTTGCCTCCTATGCCGATGTGGAACTTGTGAAACTGGAAAAGCTGCCGGACGGCACGAAAACGGAAACATCTGTCCCTGATGCGGTCTTTTACCTGTTTGCCAAAGACGGCCAACAGATAGGGGGGCGATATGTGACCGATGAAAACGGAACAATCTCCGTTTCCCTGGAGCCGGGCGAATACTATTTTGAAGAATCCTCCCCGGCTCCCGGTTTTGCCTTTGACAAGGACGAGAAGGGCCAACAGCTTACCCGCTATCCCTTCACTGTCACTGGAGAGGAAACGGAAGCGGTGGTTGTCACCGCCTACAATATCCCGCTGCAAGGAGTGCTCTCGGTGCAAAAGCTGGTTGAAAATGCCGATGGTTCGCCCCTCGCCGACGAGCAGAAAGCGCAGGAATTTGTTTTTACCGTCGCTTTTTCCGGCGGCGGCGCCTATTCCTATTCTATCGACGGAGGCGAGCCGCAGGAACTGACAAGCGGCGGCACGCTCCAATTAAAGCATAATCAGACCGCTGTATTTGAGCAAATCCCTGTGGGGGTAACATACACCGTCACCGAGCAGCCTGTCCCCGGCTATACCGTGTCCGGCACCGGCCACACGGGGACTATCACCGAAATCGGCAGCGCGGCAGTGTTTACCAACACCTACACCCCCAGCCAGACGGGAAGCCTGACCGTCTCAAAGGAAATCGTGGATGCAAGCCCAGACGGCAGCGCCGACATCGCCAAGGAATTTACCTTTACCGCTGTGATCAGCGGTAAGACGGAGACCTTCGTGCTCAAGCATGGTGAAAGCAAAACTTTCCCCGATCTGCCGGTTGGGACGACTTACACCATCACCGAAACCGACTACACGGCGGAAGGATATGCCGCCACAGTGCAGGAATATACCGGACAGATCACCGGCGAGGAAGAACTGCGCCTTCCCTTCGCCAACGTCTACCAGCCCCCGATGGAATCCGGCAGCTTGACGGTGAGCAAAGAGGTTGTGGGCGACAATCCCGAACCGGACAAAGAATTTGCCTTTGCAATCACCTTCTCGGACGGCGGAATCTACGAATACACGGTGGACGGAGGCGAGCCGCAAGAGCTTACCAACGGCAGCCTCCTTGTTTTGAAGGGGGGCCAGCAGGCAATATTTGCAAACCTGCCGGACGGTATCGCCTACACCGTGCGGGAAGTGGACGCGGCGGGGTATCTCCCGGCGGTTGAGGAGATCTCCGGCATCATTGTGGGCGGAGAAAACGCCCTTGCCCGGTTCCAGAACCGGGTGCCGACCGAGCCGGAGCAACTGGCCACCCTTATCATCACTAAGAAGCTGGCGGGTGAATACCCGGAGGCGGATGAAAACAAGGAATTTCATTTTACCCTCACCATTGACGGCACAGAAACACAGTTTACTTTAAAATCTGGTGAAAGCAAGGATTTTGAAATCCCAGTAGGCGCACAATATGAAGTCCGCGAGGATGACGATTCCGCAGACGGCTATGCCCTGAGGATGGAAAACGGATATGGAACTGCCATTTCCGGCCGAACGATAGAAGTCACAGCCATCAACACCTACATAGGCGGAGTACAGGCCGAAATCAAAGGTGAGAAAACGTGGAAGCTGGGCGGCCATACTGTGGCCCTGCCGGAATCCATCACCGTGCGGCTCAAAAACGGGGATTTACTCGTGGAGGAAATCCCCGTCACCCCGGACGAAAACGGCCAGTGGCATTACAACTTTACCGCGCCCAAATACGACGTGGACGGGAACGAGATTGCCTACACTGTGGAGGAAGCGCCGGTTGCGGGTTTTATCCCTTCCTATGACGGCTTCAATATCCTCAATACCTACATTCCGCCTGTAGAAATCGACCCGCCTCACATTGAAAAGGTGGTGGAAGGCGAGAACGCGCCGGAGACAGAGTTTTCCTTCCTGCTGAAAGGTGAGAACAACGCGCCCATGCCACAGGGCAGCGACGGGAACACCAAAACCATCCGGCGCACCGGCAGCGGTGAATTAGAGTTTGGAACTTTCTCCTTTGCAGATTTCGGCGTTTACACCTACACCATTTCCGAACTGAACACCGGCGCGGACGGCTGGGAATACGATAATACCATGTACACCCTCACTTTCACCGTCACGCTGGAGGACGGCGAGCTTCATGCCTCCTACACCCTGACGAGAGATGGAGAAGCGGCGGAAAAGGCGCTGTTTACCAACCGCTACGATGAGAAGATGACAGAGCCGGACACCGTAGAAATTGCAGGCAACAAGACGTGGAACCACGGGGACAACCCGGAGGACAAGTGGCCCGATTCCATTGTCGTGGAGGTTTACGCGGACGGACAACTGGCCGCCCAGCGGCTGGTGACGGCAGGCGACGGTTGGCAGTATGCCTTTGAACTGCCCAAATATGCAGAGGACGGCCACGAGGTTGTCTATACCGTAGGCGAGGTAAATGTACCTGACTACACCACAGAAATCAAGGGATACGACGTACTCAACACCTACCATTCGAATAAGCCCGCTGACCCGGATAAGCCCGACGAATCCGGCGAGCCGGACAATCCGGGCAATCCCACGATCCCCCAGACCGGCGACAACAGCCATCTCACGATTTGGGTTGTGCTACTGTTCCTCAGCCTCACAGGGCTCATCATGACCCCGTTGCTTGGGAAGAGAAAATCACGTGAGAGAAAACATAAACGCCACTGAGCATTTGCTGCAAGCCAATACAATAGCGTGAGGACTGTAAAACTATTTTCAAAACATGGCGGTATCCGGATGGAACCGCCATGTCCAGTTTGTCTATATATCGGCATCGGGTATCACGGGGTTATGCTTTTTATTGCAGATACTAACAACATCATGGGGCGGCGCATTTCATCTTGCATTCCAGGAAGGCCCAGCATACTGTCAGGTGGTTGTGGCTCGACAATATGTCGAATTTCAAATTCATTTTGTAGTACAGTATTCAAGTAAGTGGTTAGAGTGCGATGGTACTTTACAACCGTTTCACCCAAAAACACCGCTTCCCGCTTGCCCTCATCGTAATAATGATCCACAGGAAAATGAAGGATTTCCCCGTCCTCATCGTAGTACCAATCTTGAGTTCCGTAAGATGTGAAGACAGGGTGTTCCACTGAAAAAACAAACTCGCCGCCATGTTTTATCCAACGGCTAATATTATGAACTAAAGGTACAAAATCTCGGACATAGTGAAATGCCAGCGAGCTGAGAACGACATCAAATGTTTCATCTGGAAAACGCAAGTCCTCCATAGCAATACAGCGGTACTCGATACCTGAACCTGCATTGATCTTTTCAGCTCTTTCAAGCATCTTGTGTGAAATATCTGTCCCTAAAACATAGGATGCACCACTGGCAGATGCGTATTTACAGTGCCAGCCATAACCACACCCAAGATCAAGAACTCTTTTATGAGTAAAGTCCGGAAGCAAAGTCTTCACAGTTCTTTGGGCCACATGCGCTTTAAAACCAGAACAGCTGCCATGGACAATATGACTTCCGCGGCGAATTGGGCATAGGCGAGTCCGTAAAGAGGGAATAGCCAATTTAGAAGGTAGAGTGCGGGGATCTCCAGAACGATCTTTCGAAGCAGCGCAAAAATAAGCGCCTTTCGCCCCATGCCGCAGGCTTGAAAGACGCCCACTGCAAGGAAGTCCATACAGAGGAAGGGAAGGGCCAGACAAAGGCCGTGGAGAAAGCGCGCTCCATATGCAATAATACGCTCATTTTCCATAAATAGGGAGATGAGAAAGTCCGCTCCCGCGTAGTAGCCTATGGCCACAATCGCCATAAAGGAAAGGGCGATCTTCGTTGCAAAGAGGAGCGTTTTTTTAACACGGTCAATATTTCCGCTGGCATAGTTATAGCTAATCAGCGGCATGATGCCCTGCGACAGTCCGAGCGCAATGTAGAGCGGTACCATATTGATTTTTTGGGCGATTCCCATGGCCGCGACAGCATCCGAACCGTAGGAGGAGGTAAAATTGTTCAACACGGTCATCCCTGTCACGTTGAGCAGATTTTGAATGGCCGCCGGTATGCCGACTCCACAGACGCCCAGTGTAATGGATTTCTTGAGTCGGAATTTGGACGGGCGGATGCATACATACGTGCTCCTGCGTTTGACAAACAGCAGAACAAAGAAATAGAGACATGCCACGCAGTTGGAGATGAAGGTAGCAAGTCCTGCGCCCGCTGCCCCCATATTCAGTCCCCAGGGCAGAATGAAAATCGGGTCTAGAAGGATATTGAGTAGACAACCGCTCATTGTACCGATGCTGGCATGGAGGGAAGACCCCTCGGAACGCACCATATAGGCCATGACCACATTTAGAATCGCCGGTACAGCGCCGCAGGTGACGGTCCATTTTAAATATTCGCCGGTAGCAGCGGCAGTCTCCGCATTTGCCCCTAGCATCGTCAGCAGCGGCGCGCTAAATAGAGTATAGACCAGTGAAAACAGGAGGCCGCAGAAGGCAGAACAGTAAAAGCCGAAAGCCGAGCTGCGGTATACAGTTTCATACTCCTTTTTGCCCAACGCCCGACTCATCATGCTGGAACTGCCAACGCCAAAAAGGTTATTGACGGCGTTGAAAGCCAGGAGCACAGGGGCCGCCAGAGTTACGGCGGCGTTTTGAACCGAATTGTTCAGCATTCCGACAAAATATGTATCGGCAAGATTGTAGAGCACCATGACCAGAGAACTAATGATGGTAGGGATTGCCAGCTTTATAACGGCTTTTGCTATGGGCGTCTGCTCAAATAGATATGTTTTTTGTGTATTGTCCATCGGTGTGATCCCTCTTTTTGAAAATTGTATGCTGTAAGCGCTGGCTCGCAGTCATTTTATTGCGGCAACTCCTACCTATTTGGCAAGGTTACGGTAAAGGTTGCGCCTTGTCCTGGGGCGCTTATGACAGTGATCGATCCCCGACACAACTCCAAAATCCGTTTGACGAGTGCCAGGCCAAGTCCGTTGCCAGCCTCTTTTCTGGATCGATCCCCCTGATAGAATTTCTCAAAAATATGTTTTTGCACATCCTCCGTCATTCCATCTCCTTCATCCGCAATACGAATCGAAATTTGATGCTCTTCAGCCTGCAGGGAAATTGTAATGACAGCGCCTTCGGGGGAATGTTTGATTGCATTATCCAGCAGATTGATCCAGACTTGATCGAGAAGGGGCTCATCGCCATAGTAGATCTGGCGCGGGAGTTCAATATCAAACTCTATATTTTTGGGCGACCATTTGTTTTCAAGGAGTAAAACCACCTTCCGCAGCTGTTCATCCAGGCGATATTCGTTCTTGCGAATGATGGCCTCCTGATTTTCCAGCTTTGACAGTGCCAAAATATTGCTGGTAAGATTGGAGAGCCTGCCGGAATTATCCAGTATCTTGTCTACATAGTGGTCATGTTTTTCTTTGGAGAGTGAGGGATCCTGCAAAAGCGTCGCATACCCTTCAATAGCCGAAATGGGTGTTTTAAATTCGTGGGAAACATTGGCAACAAAGTCATTCCGGAGCGTTTCAATATGGGATAGATCATAGGCCATAGAATTAAAGCGTTCCGACATTTCACGGATTTCGGCAATTTTCTCGCCGCCTGGAACTCGTACAGTAAAATTTCCCTTGGAAAGTTCATCAAATGCGTCGCTGATCTGCTGAACCGGGCGGATAATCAGCCTGCCTACAAAAAGTGCGATGATTGTCCCGACTAAGATACTGATTGCCAGAAATAGCATGACCGGCACATGGCGGTCCAGTGGATGTGCGTCGACCACGCCCCAGCGATAACTCAACAGCCACAATCCAACGGAGAGCAGAAATGCCGCCATAATGGTGCCAAAGACGATCATGGTAAAGTAGAGCCAGAGCTTTGAATGAGGCTTATGGTTCAACCTTTTTCACCGCCTTATACCCGAGTCCGCGGACCGTCACAATTTCAAAATCCTGGCAGTCGGAGAATTTGTCCCGAAGCCGGTTGATATGGGTATTGACCGTCCGCTCATCGGTTTCTGAAAACATACCCCATATTTCATCCATGAGCTGCTGTCGGGTGAAAATTTTATTGGGATAGGAGAGCAGTTTATACAGCAGATAAAACTCTTTCTGCGGCAGAATCGTTTCTTTTCCGCGGAGTGTAACCGTAAGGGCGTCGTAATCCAGTACCGTAGAGCCGACGGCGATTTTCTTTTCACTTGAGATTTTAGCCCTCCGCAGAAGCGCTTCTACCCGGAGGACAAGCTCCTTGACGTTAATTGGCTTTATCATGTAATCGTCCGTTCCGGCGCGAAATGCCTTCTGCATATCATCAAATTGATCTTTGGCTGTGACGATAAGAATTGGAAGGTTGTATTTGGCCTCCCGCAAGGATTTTGTCAATTCGTAGCCATCCATATTCGGCATCATGATGTCTGCGACAATCAGGTCGATATACTCCTTGTCCATGATTTCCAGAGCCTCCATGCCATCGGAAGCCGGAATGCCATTAAATCCCTTGTCAGATAGCACCGTACAAAACAGTTCACGCATATCGGGATTATCTTCTACTACGAGAATATTAAACATGCTGGCACCTCCTGAGGGCTTTCTCCTAACGCGATTATTATATCATAAAATGATACGCCAGTGTAAACAAAATTGCGTTTTGTAATATTCGCTCGCAGCGGACATATAGAGCGCCGGACATTGAGCGCAATGAATGTCCGGCGTCGGGAATCTCGAAATCAGAGGATAGCGTTACAGCATTCGAAATCGTTGTCGATATAGTGTGCGATAAATCTTGCTTTGAATTTGCGCTGGTTACAGAGAGAAGTGGTTGAACCACCGGACACGTCAAGATCTTCCGGCAGGACAAACTTGATGCACCGCACGGTGACGTTCCGGCAGCTTCCCTTCGTATGGGCCGGCACGGTTATAATTTTCATCCCGCGCTTGTGCTCTATGCCATACGAATCGACTTCCGTAAGGATGGCGGCCAGCGCCACGCGCTTATTCGGACAGACATTTTTCAGCGTAACGCTAAGCTGAAGAATACGCCCGAGTGATTCCATGCCAATGTCTCCTGCGTCAAATTCGAGGGTGTCCTCGCAGCCGTCAATGGTAATATCAACGGGGTGCGGGCACTTCTCCGGCAAAATGACAATTCCACAGTCCACCTCAATTTTAGGGGAAGGGAATGTGACATGGTTGCCATCCCTGTCGCGGTAGGTGATACTGTCATTGACTTCCACTGTGCCAGAGCATGGCCCAACATGTTCAACCGTGAATTCTAGCACAGCTCCCTCGCTCCCTTTTGCGCCTAATTCGTCAATTTTCCATTGGAGCGAGGTGGGGCTTGTCAGGCTTGTGGTTCCTTTGGTTGGATTGGACACGGCAGTGATTTTAAAACAGGGATTTACTTTTTCATCAATTACAATATCGGTGGCGCCCGGCTTTGCAATATTCTGGGCCAGATCTTCAAATAACGTTTCCAGTTCTTCATCATCCGGCGTGATTGCCACATAGGCGGAAGGCGGGGTGGAGGCCCAATCGTTCAGTGCCTGTTCGTCGATGCCGCCGTTGCCGGAGAGCCCAATGCAGTAGATGATGATTCCCTGTGCTTTTGCCGCATTGGCTATTGGGGTGGGATTTCCCCCCACTGTAGTCCGGCCGTCTGTAAACATGACAATGACACGTTGATTTGTCGAAGCGGGATTAAAAAGTTGCGTTGCTTTTGTGAAGGCATCGGCGTGGTTGGTGCGGCCTCCGGCGGACAGTGCGTCGACGGCCTCTTTCAGCTCCTCTACGGAAGTGACCAGCTGCGTGTCCTGTGTCGCCGTGTCGGCGAAGCTGACAATTCCGATGTGACTGCCGTGCCCAATCTGTCCATCCTGTGTGTTGTCGGTTGCTTCATCAATAATATCAATGAATTTTTTTGCGCCGTTTTTCAGATTCGCCAGTGGGCTGCCGGACATACTGCCGGAACGGTCAAGGACAAGGACGATATCAGTGGGGTTTGTGATGATATCCGGCTCCGCTGTCAGCGATAGTTTGACCTTGAACGAACCACCGCAATCAATTCTGTCGGTATTCAGTTCTTTGTTTGAGTTGGTGATACCCAATTGGAACACATCCTTTCTGAGCTCAAATAAGCTCACTACAGTATATGTAAGCTAGAGCACAAGTGGGACTAGAATCCGCATAGGATGTTTTTACAAAATACCAAGAGTATATCCCCCTACCGTGTTTATTGAAATGGTCCCACGGGAAAAAGTTTATCTTCGGTTTATCTTTACGTGTCGGAGAGTTTATTTTCATGTGCTACACTGGGGGCATTCAGACAGGAGGTTACTTCATGCTACAATTAAAAAATATCGTAAAAACCTATGTTACCGGAGATTTAAAGCAGGACGCTTTACAGGATGTCAGCCTTAATTTCCGAGAAAATGAATTTGTTTCTATACTGGGACAAAGCGGTTCGGGAAAAACAACAATGCTCAACATCATTGGTGGCCTTGACCGCTATACGAGCGGGGATCTGCTCATCAACGGCGTGTCGACAAAAAAATATAAGGATGGGGACTGGGATTATTACCGCAACAGCTCCATCGGATTTGTTTTTCAAAGCTATAATTTGATTCCGCATCAGACTATACTTGCCAATGTTGAACTCGCCTTGACGCTTGCAGGGGTCTCCAAAAGGGAACGGCGACAGCGCGCGATTGCTGTTCTCAAGAAGGTGGGGCTGGGCGACCACATCCACAAAAAGCCGAATCAGATGTCGGGCGGTCAGGTGCAGCGCGTGGCCATCGCTCGTGCGCTCATCAACAATCCCGATATCCTGCTAGCCGATGAACCCACCGGTGCGCTGGATTCCGAAACCAGTGTTCAGATCATGGAGCTGTTAAAGGAAGTTGCCAAAGATAAGCTGGTTATCATGGTGACACACAATCCAGAACTGGCAGAAAAATATTCCACCCGCATTATTCGGCTGCTGGACGGCAAAGTCGTCAGTGATTCCAATCCATGCACCGTGGCGGATGCTGTGGAGGAGAAAACGAAAAAACACAAGAGAATCTCTATGACCTTTTTTACAGCGCTCTCCCTCAGTTTCAATAATTTGCGCACAAAGAAAGGACGCACGCTGTTGACATCCTTCGCCGGCTCCATTGGAATAATCGGCATTGCGCTGATTCTCTCCCTTTCAACCGGCATCCAGGCTTACGTCAACAGCATTCAACGGGATACGCTCTCCTCGTATCCGATTGCCATTCAGCAGGAGGAATCCGGCATTATGAGTGCACTGACCTCCGGAGGGGAGGGAATGATGGGAGGGGAGGGGGAACCGCATGATCGGGACGCGGTGTATGCCAATGACCGGATGTATGAGTTATTTAACGCGGCCTTCACGGGAAGCGATGTTCAGAACAATCTAACTGCGTTCAAAGCATATCTGGACAGAGAGATGGACACCGCAACGAGTACGACCAATCTCTACGACTACGTTTCCACCATTCAATATCAGTACGACATCGATTTGAATACCTATATTCAGGGGGAAGATGGCGTCTATCACAGCACAGATCTCGTTGCGGCGCTTTCCACAGGGGAAGAGTCCGGCAGCGAGACGGGTACCACCATGGAGTCGATGATGAGTTCTCGCCTTGGCTCAATGAATCTCTGGTCGGAACTCTTGCCGGGAACAGATGGCGCATTGCTTTCCGATATGCTGTATGAACAATATGACCTGATCAGCGGGCATTGGCCGACAGAAGCCAGTGAGGTTGTATTAATTCTGGATCAGAACAATGAGATCATGGACGTTGCTTTTTATGCGCTCGGTTTGATGACGGATGATGAGGTGAACGATATATTCAGCGCGGTCATGAAGGGAGAAGAAATCGAGACGATTTCCAGGCAAGTCGCCTATGACGATATTCTGAATACTTCCTTTAAAATGATTCTCAATGCTGACTATTATACGAAAGACAGTACTGGCGCATGGAAGGATATACGAGACGACGAAGCCTCCATGGAGCTAATCATTGAGAATGGATTTGATCTGGAGATTGTCGGCATCCTCCGCCCGAAACCAGAGGCGGCCGCAACGGCGATTTCCGGTACCTTTGGCTATACATCGGCCCTGACGGAATATATCATAGAAAAGACAGGCGAAAGTGAAATTGTAAAGGAACAGTTACTGCCTGAGAATGAGAATTATGACGTCCTGACAGGACTTCCCTTTGTCATCACCGAGGATATTGATCCGACGGATGCCGACAAAGCGGAGCAAATCACAGAGTACTTTGCCTCCCTCAATGATATTCAAAAAACGGAGGTGTATACCGCGATCCTATCTAAGCCGTCGCCTGAATACCTGGAGCAGACGGTAAACGCCTATATGGAAAATTTTTCGACGCGGGACTCCATGGTTGAATTGGTTGCCAATACCTACAACTTTGACAAAGCAGCTGCGGAGGGGTATCTATCCGACTATTCCGATGACGAATTGCGGGAGTTGCTTAAAAAACAGATCGAAACCCTTGTCACAGAACAATATGCCGAACAGGCGCAGGCGCAGGTGCTACAGATCAAGGCCGCCGCTTCAAACTCAAATGACCTGTTTGGAGCCCAGGGATTTGCGGCCGTTGCCGCCGCTTTTGACCAGATGATAGCGGCTGTAACCGATGAAAGCACCCTTGCAGCGTACTATGATGAATATATGCCCTCCACCGTATCGGGTTCCACTCTCGCAGACACCCTTGACACCCTCGGCGCAGTTGATCTTGATACGCCGTCGACAATCAATATTTACGCAGAAACCTTTGAGGACAAGGAAATCATTGACGACCTCATTACAGCGTACAATGAATCGGTTGCGGAAGAAGATCAGATTTCCTACACGGATTACGTAGCCCTTCTTATGTCAGGGGTCACGACTATGATTGACGCCGTATCCTACGGCCTGATCGGTTTTGTTTCGATTTCGCTGGTCGTGTCTTCCATTATGATCGGGATTATCACGTATATCTCTGTGTTAGAGCGCACGAAGGAAATCGGAATTCTGCGCAGTGTAGGCGCCTCCAAGAGAGACATTTCCCGTGTGTTCAATGCGGAAACAGCCATCGTTGGCTTGGCGGCGGGGCTTATTGGAATCGGAATCACGGTTCTGCTGAACATTCCAATCAGTATCATAGCAGAAAGGCTAACCAGCATCGGCAATATCGCTGTACTCCCGGTGAATGCCGCCATCATTTTGGTTGCCATCAGTGTGATCCTTACGATGATTGCAGGTCTGATCCCATCCAGATTGGCCGCAAAGAAAGACCCGGTGATTGCCCTGCGCAGCGAATGATTCAGCACCTTGCGAAGGGAGTCATCTCGGTTTTGCAACGGTTGCACTGAGCACGCGGCGTGAGCAGACAGGTGGAGGGTTACGAAAACACTCTCCACCTGTTTTTAATGCCCATGGCACAATTTCTTCTTCAAAAGTACGTTTTATTTTTAGAAAAATGAATTATATCCGTATAATACGGATATAAATTATTATAATGCACCCTGCCCGTGGTTACAATATATTTGGCTAACTTCTTAAAGCAAAGGGGGGGCAGGAAAGCGGCTGTTATGATACAAAAGCAATGGGCGCTCTTTCAAATTATATCGACTATGAGAGTTTTGGCAGAGATATTCGTTTCGATGAAAGCGGCGTTTTCACCGATCACGGTTATGTACGCTCAAACGGCGGCCGCTTTGTTGACATCTACGACGGCAAGATAGAGAATATCCCCGAAGAATACCGTATTCAAAGCCCGAACCTTTATGTACGCACTGCTATCGGGAGAACAGAAAAAGATATGGAGCGCTGATTTGCACATTTGATATTGTTTCCGCACTTGGGTATGATATATAATAAAAAAGGATAAGGAAGTGATTTCAAGTGAGCGACAGCTCTTATACCGATTTAGCACAGCGGATCGAGGAATCCTTTGCCGAGATTGAGGACGAAGCGATTGCCGATTTCAAAAAGACGGACGAAATCTATGCAAATCTGTATCAGCATCAAAGCTGAAAGCAGACAATCCGTTTATCGGCAAAGTTATGGACGGCAGCGGCGATATTTCGATAACCGCCGCGGAACACGAAGTTCTGACCGAGTATTTTCGTCTGCGGTTCAGGCTCGACGACATGGAACGCCAGCGGTTATATTTCAGAGGACATACCGACTGTATTTCGTATCTGAAAAAGGTCGGGGCGTTAAATTAAATATTTCAGCATAAGCGGTACGGGAATTTCCTGTGCCGCTTTTTACATAGTCAAAATAAAATTCAGAACCGAAAAAGAAATCAAAAACTAAAAGTTTTTACGAAATCTCAGTAAGAAGTATTGACCACACAGAGTTTTTTGGATATACTAATAGTAAAGGAGGCGTTAGTATGATCGTTAGACCCCACTATTTAGATTTATTGAAAACCTACCGTAATGTACCGCTGGTGAAAATCCTTGCTGGTATTCGCCGCTGCGGGAAATCTACGATTTTAGAAATGTTGCAGGACGATTTGATTAAAAGTGGCGTTCCTGCCGACCACATTATCAGTATGCGTTATACCTCGGAGGATTTTGATGACGGTATAACCGATAAGGGTATGTATAATGAAATCAAGGAGAAAATGACAGACGGTGAGCGTTACTATCTTCTGCTTGATGAAGTGCAGGAAATTACAGGCTGGGAAAAAGCCGTCAACAGCTTACTTGAAAACGCCAATACAGACATATATGTGACCGGCTCCAATTCCAAGCTGATGTCAAGTGAAATATCCACCTACCTGACTGGACGGTATATCTCTATCCCCGTATTTACGCTCTCTTTTGCCGAGTATATGGAGTTCAAAAAAGCAAGCGGACGCACCCCGAAAGAACTGCTTACCGAATATATCCGCATGGGTGGCTTTCCGATCGTTGCACTGAGCAATTTTAATGAGGGTGCGGCCTATCAGATCGTCGAGGGCATTTATAATTCTGTTATCACCAGCGATATAACGAAACGGCACAACATCACGAACTTTGACCTGTTCAACCGTGTTGTAAAGTATATCGTTGAAAATGTCGGCAAGACCTTTTCCGCTAATGCGATCGTGAAGTTCCTGAAAAGCGAGGGGCGTTCTCTCTCGGTGGAATCGGTATATAACCATTTAGAATGGCTGGAAAAGGCCTTTGTGATCTACCGCTGTCAGCGATACGACCTGCAAGGCAAATCCGTACTGAAAACGCAGGAAAAATTCTATCTTGCCGACGCTTCTCTGAAATACTGCATGATGGGCTTCAATCCGAAATCCGTTGCCGCTATGCTGGAAAATATCGTGTACTTTGAACTTCGCAGAAAAGGCTATGAGGTCTATATCGGCAAGAACGAAACGAAAGAAATTGACTTTGTGGCGGTGCGGCGCGACGAACGTATTTATGTACAGGTGTGCCGTAATCTGCCGGAAGAATCCGACCGTGAGGTTGCCAATCTGCTTGAAATCAAAGACCACTACCCCAAGTATGTCGTAACCCTTGATGAGCTTGCCGCAGGCAATATCAACGGCGTGAAAATCGTACATTTAGCGGATTTTCTGTTAGCTGAGGATTATTAAATTATGGGTATGAGTAAACAGGGGAAATTTATGATTTATTGTGCCGAGCAATACAAACTGGCAAAGCACCTGACGGGAAAACAACTTGCGGAGCTTTTCAGCCGTTACCGTGTGTGGGAGTATGTCTATTCCTGTTATGAAGCTCTGCACACAACAGGTACGAACTATATTATTGAGGACATAGATTTGTATATTGAAGCCCGCAAGCCTGCGATGGCTTAATGCTCTGCATACTAAATATTTTTACCTGCATATATTCCACTTGTTTTATATGCAGAAACTTACATAGCTGAGAGGTTTTCTTAATGAAAGCCCCTCGGCTTTTTCTATTTCAGAATGGAGGTGAAAAAATATGCCATATATCCCGCCGGAGGTGGTGGAAAAAGCCCGTGAAATGGATTTGCTGACCTATCTGAAAAGCTATGAGCCGCAGGAGCTTGTTCATTTTGGAGGAAACACCTACTGCACCCGTGAGCACGACAGCTTGAAGATTTCAAACGGCAAATGGTGTTGGTTTTCCCGTGGTATCGGCTATTCTGCGCTGGACTATTTAATCAAGGTCAAGAAAATGCCGTTTATGCAGGCAGTTGAAACGATTATGGGGAATGTCGCAGTATCTCCGCCGACCTATTTCCCCGCACCAAAGGAACAGAAGCCGAAAGTTTTGCTTCTGCCAAAAGCGAATCGCTGCGCTACTCATGTCGTCGAATATCTGCGTGGACGAGGTATCGACTATGACCTGATAGATTTTTGTATCAGTACGGAACGGCTGTATGAAAGCTATCCTTATCACAATGTCGTGTTCGTCGGGCAGGATCGCAGCGGCAAACCCCGCTATGCCAATTTGCGCGGTATCGGCTCGGACTTTATCGGGGACGCAAACGGCAGCGATAAGCATTATTCTTTTGGGATTCCCGCCGCCAATGAAAGCGGTACGCTGAACCTGTTTGAATCGGCGGTCGATCTACTGTCCTATGGGACAATGGCCGACAACTTCTACGGTACGGGCGCTTATTCTTTACGCAGGATCGACCCGCAGCAGACCGAGAAAGACACCTGCACCTATTGTAATCAACGAAAAGGGTATGACTACGAGATTATCCCGAAGAACCGATAAGGGGATGCCTATGGAATCACAGACAGCCTATAAAATTTTATTCACGGATTATCCTGATGTAGTCAATGTTGAGCAAATGTGTAATATGCTCGGAGGTATCTGCAACAAAACCGCTTACAAACTCTTGAAATCCAACAAAATCAAGAGTTTTATCGTCGGTCGCCGCTATCGAATCCCGAAGCTCAACATTCTTGAATACTTGGAATTAATAGATAAATCTACTGCGTAAAACCTCGTTCGCACATTTGGCCTATGAGGTTCTTTCTGCTACAATGTAAATGTCAATGGCAGATGAATCTACGACTGTACAAGAGTTCGCTTTGCAAGCGAACTCTCCAAAGGAGGTTTTATTATGGTAGCAGGACATCTGCGAGAAAAAAACGGGTACTATCATATGGTACTCAACTATGTGGACGAATACGGAAAACGGCATACGCCGTCTAAATCCACGGGTTTGCCCATAAAGGGCAATAAAAAGCGTGCCGAAAAAATGCTTTCCGAAGCTCGTGCCGCCAAAGAAGCCGAGTTAGAGGCGAGATCAATTGAACGCAGCACGGGCAAAGCCCCTGTAGACACAATCCTTTTTACTGCTTTTCTGCTCGACTGGCTGGAGATGACAAAAAGGAATGTGGAGGAAACGACATACGGGGCGTATTCTATGGCGATAAAAAGCAAAATCATTCCGTACTTTGAAGAACACCACCCCGGACTGGCTCTGTGTGAGGTCACGCCGAAGCATATACAGGACTACTACACATACGAGTTGACGGTGCGGGGCGTTTCCGCAAACACGGTCATACACCGCCACGCCAATATCCGTAAAGCCTTACAGCACGCTTTCAAACTCGGCTTGATTGATACGAACCCGGCGGATCGTATTGAACGGCCGAAAAAAGAAAAGTTTGTCGGCAGCGTTTACGAAGAAGATGAGCTAAACCGTCTTTTTGAGATTGTCAAAGGCGACCCCATAGAGCTTGGCATTATCCTCGGCGCGTTTTATGGACTGCGCCGAAGTGAAGCGGTCGGCTTAAAGTGGGACGCGATCGATTTTAAGAAGAAAACAATCACCATTCGTCATACAGTTACACAGGCAACCATAGACGGCAAGAGCAAGATTATTCAAAAGGATCGGACAAAAACAAAGGCAAGCTATCGCAGCCTACCGCTTGTACCGCCCTTTGAAGAATTATTGCACCGTCTGAAAGCGGAGCAGGAAATAAACCGAAAGCTGTGCGGGAAATCTTATTGCAGGAAATACACCGACTATATCTATGTAAACGAAATCGGTGAGCTTATAAAGCCCGGCTATATCACACAGCATTTTCCGCTGGTTCTGCAAAAGAACGGGTTGCGGAAGATTCGTTTCCACGATCTGCGGCATAGCTGTGCAAGCCTTTTGTATGCAAACGGTGTCAGCCTGAAAGAAATTCAGGAGTGGTTAGGTCACAGCGATATTTCGACCACCTCAAACATTTACACGCACCTGAATTTCACCTCAAAGGTTGCGTCTGCCAATGCGATTTTAGGCGTATATCCCTCCGCTTAATGCTCTATGTCCCTCCAATGTCCCTCCAAAAATCAGCCCGAAAATGGCAAATTTGCTGATGCGCGAGGGACGCTGCAAAGAAAAGCAGAGCATAAAGAAAAGCCCGCAAGCCCCGATATATCAAGGGGTTACGAGCTGTTAAAGTCTAGTGCCGGTGGTGGGACTCGAACCCACACGATGTCACCATCAACGGATTTTGAGTCCGCCTCGTCTGCCAATTCCAACACACCGGCTAACAACGAACATTATCATACCACATCCAAAAGTTTGTGTCAACACCTTTCCCAAAAAATGCAGCATTTTCTAAACTTCAAATTCTTCCCCTCTAGGGACTTCTCAAACGATAAAAAATACTGTATAATATCCACGAACACAAAGTGCAGTGCGCAGGTCCTGTCGCACTGCGGGTGAAGCGACGAAACTGCTGCGGTAAGAAAATAGATGGTGTGCTATTTGGGCCGGATTGCCACAGATAGCCTCTTGCCGCCACAAATCTCATTTGGCGGCGCATATAACCGGGCAAAAGCGCTTCAGAATGGAGGATACAATGCACTCACAGAAAAAAACTTTGGCGGCCTGTTATATCGGGTATATTGTGCAAGCCATTTCGATCAATGTCCCACCGGTTCTGTTTATCATCTTTCAGGAGGATTTCGGCATCACCTTTGAACAGCTAGGCCGCTTGGTGCTCATCACCTTTTTGGTGCAGATGCTCGTCGATGTGGTGATGGCAAAGTTGATTGCCAAGACAGGATATCGGGCTCCGTCGGTGGTGGCCCATATTTTAGCGGCGATTGGGTTCGGAATGCTGGCCGTGGCCCCGAACCTATTTGCTGGACACGTGTACGGTGGTCTGGTGTTGGCCGCATGCATATACGCCGTTGGCTGTGGCCTAATCGAAGTGCTGATCAGCCCAATTGTGCAAGGCCTTTCCTTTGAAGAAAAAGGACCAGCGATGAGCCTCCTTCACTCTTTTTATTGTTGGGGGCAACTGGGGGCTGTCCTGATATCGACTCTGTTGCTGCTGATTCTGGGGCGGGAGCATTGGCAATGGATCATGGCCATCTGGACGCTCGTTCCCCTGGTCAATGTGTTTCTGTTTTGGAGTGCCCCCCTCCCGAAGGTAGAAGCGGGGGAGGAAATGGGCGGGCTGCGCCGGCTGTTCAAGAACAAGTTGTTCTGGATTGCCGCCCTTATCATGGTAGCCTCCGGAGCCTCAGAGCAGGCGATGTCCCAGTGGGCGTCCCTGTTTGCGCAAAAAGGATTGCAGCTCAATAAAACCCTGGGCGATCTGGCAGGGCCCTGTTTTTTTGCCCTGTTGATGGGGGTTGGCCGAATGCTGTACGGGATCAAGGGGGCGAGGCTCAACATAAAGAATATGCTCACCATCTGTGGATTGCTCTGTATCGCGTGCTATCTAACCGTCGTCTTTTCACCGTGGCCAATGCTCTCCCTGCTGGCGTGCGGCATCTGTGGATTGTCCGTAAGCCTGATGTGGCCGGGAACGCTGGTGATTGCGGCGGATGCGCTGCCTAGCGCTGGAACAGCCCTGTTTGCGCTGATGGCCATGGGCGGCGACATAGGCTGTTCCGCAGGCCCATGGCTGACAGGATTCGTCTCCGACGCGGCGGCGGAGTCCCAATGGCTTTTGGACAAAACAGGGATGGAAGCGGAGCAGGTGGCCCTGCGCGCCGGCCTTTTAGCAGCGATTGTCTTTCCCGTGATGCTGGTAATTTTAGTCCGGCGCATAGGCCGAAAAAGAAAAGAAACTTAAGATTTTATAAATTTGGAGAGAAAATTGGGTTTTTTTCCCTTTAATTTGGTATACTGTTGGTAGCAAGCAGCAAAAAACTGCCGGGCATGTGGGGCAGATGGAGGCATATCATGAAAAACAAAATATTACTAGTGGATGGACATTCCATAGCGAACCGGGCATTTTATGGCGTGCCGCTTCTTTCTAATTCCCAAGGGGTGTACACCAACGCGGTGTATGGATTCATCAACATTTTTATGAAAGTTGTGGAGATGGAAAAGCCAGATTTAGCCGCCGTGGCCTTTGACGTGAAAGCGCCGACATTCCGGCACAATCTGTACGCCCAGTATAAGGGAAATCGATCTGCTATGCCAGATGAGCTTCACATGCAGATTCCGATCATTCAGGAGATTTTGGATAAGGCGGGAATTCAGCTTTTGATGAAGGAAGGCTTTGAGGCGGATGATATTCTAGGAACCATCGCGAAGCGGCGCGCCCACCAGGGGGATGAGGTGACAGTGCTCTCCGGAGACCGGGATCTGTTGCAGCTAGCGGAAGAGAACCTGAAAATCTTAATCCCGAAAACGAAAAAGGGCGGAACAGAGCTGGAAACCTATTTCCCAGCCGATGTTGAGGCGAAATACGGGGTAACCCCAGATGGATATCTCCAGATGAAGGCGCTGATGGGCGATCCATCGGACAACATTCCGGGAGTGCCCTCGATCGGGGAAAAGACAGCTGCCAAAATCATTCAGGAGTATCAATCTGTGGAAAATGCCATCGCTCACGCGGCCCAGGTGAAGCCAGCCCGTGCGGGACAGAATCTGGAGGAATTTCAGGAGCAGGCTCGACTCAGCCTGACCCTGGCGACAATCTGTACGGACTGCGACATACCGGAGGACGTCAGCCCATTTTCCATGGACAATTTTCAAAATCCAGCCTTTATTCAAGTGTTGAAACAATACGAATTCAAAAGTCTCCTTGAACGATTTTTACCAAAAAGCGGGATGGCGGAGCAGATGAGCTTGATGGAAGAGCAGGGGCTGGAGGAGACGGAGCTGGCGCAAGAGCGTCAAGACTTGCACCGCGTTCAGTCTCGTGCGGAGTGGAGAGCGCTGTGCCAGAAATTGGAGCAAGCGTCTCTCGTGGCCATGGAGATTTTGGAAGAGGGAGAGACCATTCAGGGGATCAGTCTGTGTTTTGAGGAGGAAAGCGCCTGGTGGGTGGAGACAAGCGTGATCCCCTGGAACGAGCTGGCCGTCCAGCTGAAACCCATCATGGAGAAGGAGCAGATCCGGAAGATCGGACATAATTTCAAAGAAGAATATCGCGCGTTTCTCCCCTATGGCGTCCAGCCGAAGGGGGTTGTGTTCGATACGATGATTGCCGCCTATCTGATCAACCCTTCCAAGGATACCTACACCATCGATGAACTATCTACCATTTATCTCGGAGAATTTGCATCGTCGGAGATCGAAGTGCTGGGCTCTGGAAGCAAAAAGATGTCCCTGCTGGATTTGTCTCCAGAGAGAAGAACTCTGTATGCCGCATCCCTGACACAGATCGTATACCGGGTCTATCCAAAGATGAAGCAAGAACTGGCCGACAAGGGGATGGAGCGGCTTTTTTATGATGTTGAATTGCCCCTTGTAGAAGTGTTGGCATCCATGGAGCAGATCGGAATCAAGGTGAATGTCCCGGTGCTCAATGAGATCGGGCATTTCCTGGCAGGGGAATTGACAAAACTCACCGAAACGATTTATGATATGGCAGGGGGCCCCTTCAATATCAACTCCCCCAAGCAGTTGGGGGAAGTTCTGTTCGAGCGGCTGGGGCTGCCGGTGCAGAAGAAAACGAAATCCGGGTATTCGACTTCCGCGGAGGTGCTGGAGAAGTTGAACCCTCTTCATCCTATTATTGGAAACATTTTGCTTTTCCGGCAATTGGGCAAGCTACAGTCCACCTACGTGGAAGGGTTGGCTCCCTATATCCACCGGGAGGATGGAAAAATCCATTCCCGATTTCAGCAGACCGTTACAGCCACCGGGCGATTGTCCAGTACGGATCCAAATCTACAGAATATTCCCATCCGTATGGAACTGGGACGGCAGCTCCGAAAGGCCTTCGTGCCGGAAAGCAGTGACTTCCTCTTCATGGATGCAGATTACTCTCAGATCGAGCTGCGGCTATTGGCCCATATGTCCGGGGATGAAACGATGATCGAGGCGTACCAGCGGGGAGAGGATATCCATCGCCTGACAGCGTCCCAGGTCCTGGGAATCCCGCCGGAGGATATCACAGCGGCGCAGCGAAATTCCGCAAAAGCTGTAAATTTTGGCATTATCTATGGAATCAGTGCATTCTCTCTGAGCGATGACCTTCATATCAGCCAAAAGGAAGCTTCCGAATATATCAACGCGTATTTTCAGCAATATCCGAAAGTCAAAGGATTTCTGGAGGAATGTGTGGAATCCGCCAGAGAGCGGGGGTACGGCGTCACAATTTTTGGGCGGCGACGGAGTATCGATGAACTAAAATCAAAGAATTTCAATATGCGCTCTTTTGGCGAGCGGGTGGCGAAGAATATGCCGATTCAGGGGAGCGCGGCCGATATCATCAAGATCGCCATGGTCAGAGTGTATCAGCGCGTCAAGCGAGAAAAGCTCCGCAGCCGGCTGCTGCTGCAAGTCCATGACGAGCTTCTCATGGAGGTGTACCGCCCGGAGGAGGAGGCAGTGCGCCGGATTCTGGAGGAAGAGATGACAGGTGCGGCCGATTTGAAAGTGCCGCTGGAGATCGATATTCATACGGGAGAGAATTGGTATGAGGCAAAATAAACCGGTTATCGGGATTACGGGAACCATCGCCGCAGGAAAGAGCACAGTGTCCCGCTATTTCCGCGATGCCTACAGAATTCCCATTCTCGATGCCGACGTAGTAGGCCATGAGGTGCTGTTGGAGGATGGGGTAAAGCAGGAGTTGACAAAAGCCTTTGGCAGCGATATACTGAATGCGGATCAGAAGCAAGTGGACAGGAGAAAGCTTGGAAAGATTGTATTTACCGATGCAAAGGCGCTAAACCGATTAAACTCCATCACACACCCCGTCATCTGTATTCGAATCGATGAGGCCATTGCGAAGACCCAGGAGGCTGAACCGGAAGCTCCTTTTCTTTTGGTTGAGGCCATTGAGCTGCTGCGCTCGCCATTGAAGGACATGGTGCAGGAAGTCTGGGCTGTGTGCGCGGATCCCCAGGTTCGAATCCGCCGGATTATGAAGCGGCAGAATTTGACAGAGGCGGAGGCTGTGGCGCGGGTACAGAGTCAGTGGAGTGATGAAGAATACAGCCGCAGGGCGGCAGTCGTATTCGATGGCGGCGGCGATACGCCGGCGCTGTACGCACAGTGTGACCGAGTCTATGCGAGGATGATGGAAAGGGGAGAGGGGGAAGGCCATGGGTAAACTACACAATCTGCACATGCGGATAGGCCTGCTATTGATGATATGCGTCTTGACAGCCGGCTGTTCTCCTATAAGCGAAGGGGAATCCTCTCAAATTTCGGAGTCAGAGGAAAATAGCCAGGAGTCCATGACGGATCTCTCCTCCGCTCCAGAGGAATCGGAATCGGAAGCGGATCCGGTTCCGCAGGCGGGCGGAGAGCTGAGCATGACAGTGCAAAATCCACAGACCCTCAACCCTCTGCTGACCGACGATGAAGACACGGCCCAGATGCTGAACCTGATCTTTAGCCCTCTGTTGGATATCAACCAGCAGGATGAGGTCTGCCCATCCATCGGGAGCAGCTGGGAATGGTCGGAGGACAACCGCACTGTCACCATCACCATCAACACGGATATCCTATGGCAGAATGGAAAAGCGGTGACGGCACAGGACGCCGCCTATTCAATCCAGGTATTGCAGCAGGCCCCTGAGACTGTCTATTATAAATCCTGTGTCCAATGTATCGAATCAGTCCGAACGTCAGGCAACACCCAGTTGATCATCACCTTTACCAATGCGTCCAGGCTAAACCTTAAGAGGCTGTACTTCCCTGTCATCTCTCAATCGTACTATACCGGCAATGTGGAGGAGGGGCTGGACAACGCCTTCGACCCCATGGGCAGCGGGCCATATAAGGTGGAATCCTATCAGGCACTTCGGGAACTTCGGCTTGTGTCCAACGATATGTATTTCAAGCAGACCCCCTATATCACCAATATATCGGTATATCTGAGCAGGGATGAATCGGCTAAGCTGGAGGCGTTCAATCAAAAAAAGACGACGCTATTCCACACAGAGTTTTTGAACTGGGGAAATTATATCAACCAGAAGAACCTGTCAATGTACAGCATCGACAGTCATTATGTCCAGGTGCTGGCTTTCAATATGAAGAAACCGTTGCTGGAGGAAGCCAGGGTTCGCAAAGGGATTGCCCTTAGCCTCAACACCGCGGAGATTTTAAAAAACGTCTGGTTAAGCAAGGGAACGCTGGCGGAGGCACCGATCTATCCAAATGGCTGGTATTCACCTACCAATCAGGCCAACTATACCTATGACATGGAGAGAGCCGGCGAATATTTGCAGAATGCCATCGATAGCCAGCTGACCGTTCTTGTCAACTCCTCGATCCCCGATCAGGAAGCGATCGGACTGGAAATTGTGGACCAATTACAGCGGATTGGCTTTGTGGCGGCGCTGGATCAAAAAGAAGAGGCAGCCTTTCAGCAGGCCTTGCAGGAAGGAAATTTTGATCTCGCCCTCTGCAGGTTTAGGATTTTCGATGAGATGGATTTAATGGAGGTCCTTGGCTCCACAGGTTCCCAAAATTATACAGGATATGCAAGTCAGGATATGGACGCGGCGCTGGAAGCCATCGGCCAGCAGACGGAGGAGGAGACGATCCATCAAGCGTTTGTGAATCTCGCGCAGCAGGTGGTGGAGGATCTCCCGTATTTCACCCTGTTTTTTCAGAAACAGGCGACGCTCACCGGGCTGAATGTGCGGGGAGACTTGGAGCCCACCTCATACAACGTGTATCGGGGGATTGAAAATTTATTTATATCGCAGCAGTAGCGGCAGAATGGAGGAAACAATGAGAGGTATTATCACGGTGGTTGGAATCGACAAGGTTGGTATCATTGCAGAGGTTTGTACTCTGTTGGCGAAGAATCAAATCAACATTTTAGATATTTCTCAGACGATTACCGGAGGGTATTTCCACATGATGATGATCGTCAACATGGAAAATTCGATTCAGGAATTTCACCAGGTCTCCGATGCGCTGGATGCGCTAGGAAACCAGTTGGGCCTCCAGATTAAACTGCAGCACGAGGATATTTTCCAGTCCATGCACCGAATCTAAGTTTTCCAGTCTAAGAAAGAGAGGAACAAGCCTTGGTCAATCTAAATGAAGTTCAAGAAACCAATCGGATGATCGAAGAGGAGAACCTGGATGTGCGGACGATCACCATGGGCATCAGTTTGCTGGACTGTGCTCACTCCGATTGTTCGACGTTCCAGAGGAAGATCTATGACAAAATTACAAAAAAGGCGGAAAACCTTGTCAAGGCGGGGGAGGAGATCCAGAAAAAATTCGGCGTTCCCATTGTGAATAAACGGATTTCCGTAACCCCTGTGTCCATCTGTTCCGCCGCCTGTGATCACGCGGATTTTCCGGCTATTGCCCAGACTCTGGATAAAGCGGCGGCTGAAGTCGGCGTCAATTTTATCGGCGGTTTTTCCGCGCTTGTGCAAAAGGGAATGACGCCCACCGACGAAGCGCTTATCGAGAGTATACCCGAGGCTCTGGGCAATACCCAGAATGTCTGCGGCTCTGTCAACGTTGGCTCTAGCCGGTCAGGTATCAATATGGACGCAGTCCGAATCTTGGGGGAAAGAATTCTGGATCTGGCCTACGTCACAAGACATGAGGACTCCATCGGCTGCGCGAAGCTCGTCGTTTTCTGCAACGCGCCGGAGGACAATCCCTTTATGGCCGGCGCTTTCCACGGCGTTGGGGAGGCCGATACCATCATCAATGTGGGCGTCTCGGGCCCAGGTGTGGTCAAAAAAGCCCTGGAATCCGTGAAAGGGCAGAATTTTGAGATCCTCAGCGAGACCATCAAGAAAACGGCATTTAAGATTACCCGGGTCGGCCAGCTGGTGGCGCTGGAAGCCTCTAAGATGTTGGACGTTCCTTTTGGCATCATCGATCTGTCTCTTGCGCCCACGCCGGCGGTCGGGGACAGCATTGCGGAGATCTTTGAGGAGATGGGGCTGGAATGTGCCGGAGCGCCTGGGACCACAGCAGCGTTGGCCCTGCTCAATGACCAGGTGAAAAAAGGAGGGCTCATGGCATCCTCTTTTGTGGGCGGTTTGTCGGGGGCTTTTATCCCTGTCAGCGAAGATCACGGCATGATTGAGGCTGTTGAAAAAGGCAGTCTGACTTTGGAGAAGCTGGAAGCCATGACCTGTGTCTGTTCCGTTGGGCTGGATATGATTGCCATACCCGGCGATACACCGGCCGCATCCATCTCCGGCATCATCGCAGATGAGATGGCCATTGGCATGATTAATTCCAAGACGACAGCGGTTCGCATTATCCCCGTACACGGAAAGGCGGTGGGGGACAGGGTTGAGTTTGGCGGGCTGCTGGGATATGCGCCCATCATGCCGGTCAACCGGTTTTCCAGCTATGATTTTATTAAGAGGGGCGGGCGTATCCCGGCGCCGGTTCACAGCTATAAGAACTAGGAGCGCTCCATGGGGTATTGGAACAGCAGGGGACTGCGGGGAAGTGTCCTAGAAGAGCTGATCAACATGACCAATGATCTGTATCGGAGAGAAGGGGTCGCACTGATTCAAAAGATCCCGACGCCCATTAAGCCGGTGGACTTTGATTCGGAGAAAAAGATGATTCGGCTTGCCTACTTCGAGCAGAAGAGTACGGTGGATTACATTGGAGTCATGCGGGGAATCCCGATGTGTTTCGACGCCAAGGAGACGGGGAAGAAGAGCCTGCCCTTCTCCAACATACACGAACATCAGGTGAAGTTCATGCGGGATTTTACGGCCCAGGGAGGGCTGGCGTTTTTGCTGGTCCATTTTTCCGCCCGGGATGAATATTTCTTGCTCCCTTTTGAGATATTAGAAGAGTATTTTCAAGGGGGAAGCCGGAAATCCATCCCCTATGAGGCCTTTGAGCCCCAGTATGAGATCCCTTATGAGTCAGGCGGATGCCTTCACTATCTGAAAGCCGCGTTAAAATATTACCAAAATCAAAGGAAAATTTTGTAACAAAACATGAAAATAATTTTTGTCGTAGGTATTGAAAGTTGATGCAAAGTCTAGTATATTAATAGTACTGCGGATGCCCGCTGTGACGGTGCTGAAAAGCGGAAAGGACGGGAAAGAATGGGGTATTCCATCGCTGTTGACGCCATGGGCGGGGATCATGCGCCGGAGGCTCCGGTCGAGGGCGCATTGACGGCTCTGGGGGCGTTTGACGACTTGACGGTCACGCTGTTGGGAGATACAGCCGTGATTGAAAAGGTTTTAGAGGGAAAAGAATACAATCGGGACCGGCTGCACATTCTACATACGACACAGGTGGTGGAGAACGAAGAGAGATCCCCGGCGGATGCCATTCGCCGCAAGAAGGACTCCTCCATGGCGGTCGCGATGCGCATGGTGAGAGAGAAGAAGGCGGACGGTATGGTATCAGCTGGCAACACAGGGGCGCTGCTGGCCGGTGCAACGCTGTTGGTGGGACGAATTCCCGGCATTTTGCGCCCGGCGTTGTCCATTGCGCTGCCGACGGGCGAGAGGCCAACCCTCGTCTTGGACGTAGGCGCCAACATGGACTGCAAGCCAGCGTACCTCGTGCAGTTTGCGCAGATGAGCAGTATCTATTATCGAGCGCAATACGGTGTTGATTCCCCGCGGGTCGGGCTGTTGAATGTTGGAGCGGAGGGTGGAAAGGGCAACGCTTTGACGAAAGAAGTGTATCCCATGTTGAGAGAGGAGACCGCTCTCAATTTCGCAGGGAACGTTGAGGCGCGGGATCTATTTGCAGGCGCTGTGGAGATTGCTGTCTGCGATGGGTTTGCCGGAAACATCCTTCTAAAGACAGTGGAGGGAGCGGCGGGTTTCATTCTATCGCTGATGAAGGAGACCATATCCCAATCTGTTAAGGGCAAGATCGGCGGTCTGATGCTGAAGCCGGACCTCCGGGATATGAAACACAAGCTGGACCCTTCCTCCGTAGGGGGAACGCCGCTGCTAGGGGTGGACGGCGCTGTTATCAAGGCTCACGGGAATTCCAAGGCGGCGGCAATGGCCAATGCCATTGGGCAGTGCAGGCGATTCTTACAGTCCGGCGTGAACGAGGACATTCAAAAGAATATAGAGATTCACTAGAATAAAGGAACAATCGAAAGGAGATATTTGGATGGATGAGATGGAGAGATTGAAAAAGATCATTGCGGAGGAACTCAGTGTGGATGAGGCGGAAATCACCGAGGAGACATCCTTTGCGGACGATTTGGGAGCGGATTCCATAGACCTGTTTCAGGTTCTGATGGCTGTGGAGGAAGAATTTGGCGTAGAACTTGAGGGAGAGGTGGGAGAACAGATCAAGACTGTAGGAGATGCCCTCCAATTCGTAAAGGAAAATCAATAAAAGTCTGCGGCAAACTTTGGGTGCTGTAAAGACAGCGCTTTCAGGAGCGGGAATCCTTCGTATCATCTCGAATCGGAGGATTCCCGTTTGAATCAGGAGGACACATCATCCTTTAGTTCGCTTATGCTATCTGTGTAGGAGCGTCACCGATAGCCGAGTTTCCTCCGCGCGAAAGCGCTCCAGAATGGAGGTTACCAGATAATGGGTAGAGAGACTACACCGAAGCCGGCCGATAGGATTGAGGAATTCGAGAGGCTCATCGGATATCATTTCACAGACCGCAAGTTGGCGCAGAAAGCGTTGACACATACGTCCTATGCCAATGAGAAGTTGGAGGACAAGGCATTTAACAACGAGCGCCTGGAGTTTCTGGGGGATGCCGTGCTGGAGCTTGTCACATCTCAGATGCTGTACGCGACCTATGACCTGCCGGAGGGAGAACTATCCAAGCGCAGAGCCAGCATCGTATGCGAGGCATCGCTATCTTACGCGGCAAAAGAGATGGAGTTTGGCCAGTTCCTGTATTTAAGCAATGGGGAAGAGCAAAATGGAGGGCGGGAGCGCAATTCTCTGCTGGCGGATATGGTGGAGGCGGTCATCGGCGCAGTGTATCTCGAGGCTGGGCTGGAGGAGGCGAGGCGCCTGATTGAAGCGATGTTATTTTCGCGCTTGCGGGAGATTGAGTCCCATACGGGCGAGGATTATAAGACGGAATTGCAGGAATTGGTACAGGCAAGGGAGAACGGGAAGCTAGAGTATGAGCTTGTCCAGGAATCGGGTCCGGACCACGACAAGACGTTTTCCATATCGCTGCGCTACATGGGCGATGTTGTGGGGCAGGGGACCGGCAAGACTAAAAAAGAAGCGGAACAAAAAGCGGCGCAAAAAGCGCTGGCTCTGCTCAGAGAAAAGGAATAGCGCGCCTGCTGCATGGCGGGCTTTTTGCCGTCTCGGCATTTCGCCAACAGGCGGGCTTTTAAGAAGTAGAAAGGTGAACGGACGATGGAGTTAAAGCGAGTGGAAATGCTGGGCTTCAAATCGTTTCCTGAGAAAATCAGCGTAGAATTCGACCGCGGAATCACCGCGATCGTTGGACCCAATGGAAGTGGAAAGAGCAACATATCCGACGCAGTTCGGTGGGTGCTGGGTGAACAAAGCGCCAGGACGCTTCGAGGGGCGAAGATGGAGGATGTGATCTTTGCGGGGACGCAAAGACGCCGCCCGGTCAATTATGCGCAGGTGACATTGGTTTTAGACAATTCCGATAAAAAGATACCCATCGAGTACGATGAGGTATCCATCAGCAGGCGGGTATACCGGTCCGGGGAGAGCGAATACACGGTGAATCAGAACCGATGCCGGCTTAAGGATGTACAGGAACTGTTGATGGACACCGGAATCGGAAAAGACGGATATTCGGTTATCGGACAGGGGCAGATCGATCAGCTTTTGAGTACGAAGCCACAGGAACGCAGATTGATATTTGAAGAGGCCGCCGGCATTGTGAAGTACAAGACTAGGAAAGAAACCGCGATCAAAGAATTGGAGGAAGAGCGAGCCAATCTCAACCGTGTCCAAGACATTTTAGAAGAGATCGCCTCCCGGTTAGGTCCCCTGCAAGAGCAGGCGGAGGTGGCGCAGAAATATGTAAAGTTAAAAGATGAACTCAAGATTTATGAGATCAATGCGTTTCTAGGCCAGTATAAACAGTATCGGGAACAGTATCAGAGGCTACTGTCGCAGCAAGAGGATTTGGGCCGTCAGATGGAGGCTTCCCGGCAGGAACAGGAGGAAGCTAAGGCGCGTTCAGCGCAGTATGCGGCTGCGGCGCAGCAAGTACAGCAGACGCTATCGCAGATGTACGATGAGATGACGCAGATGAAGGTTCGCAAGGAGACGGCGGAGGGAAACCGGCGAGTTGACCAACAGAAGAAGGAGTATCTGCGTAAGGAATTGGAGGGCGCACAAAAACGGCTGGACGAGACGAAAAGTAAGCTGAGTGCCCGCGCGGCCACTGTCCGAAAGGAGGAAGAACGCCGCGAGCAGCTGTCCCAGGACTTGAATCTCCGAGAAAATCGGATGGCCTTGCTGAGTGAAGCGGAGAAAAATCTATCGGAGGAAGCATCGCAGGTTGAGACTTCCCTGGAGAAGCATACAGCCTCGTTGAGCGCTGTGAAGACATCGCTGGCGGACAAGCAAAATAAGGCGCAGCGCCATGAAATTGTGTTGGAGCAGGGGCGAAACAGGCAAGAGTCGCTGGAGACCAGGAGTGCGCAGCTGAGCCAGGAGCGGCAGGAGAAAGAAGCTGTCCTGCAAGAGCTTGACCAGAAGCTAAAGTCGCAGGAGGAGACGCATGAGCAGGCGGAAAAGGAGCTGGCCGCTCTCATGGAGCAGGTGGGCCAGCTGCGGCAGACGATCCGCGACAAGCAGAAGGAAGAGGAGGAAATCGTAGCGGCGATCCGGGCCGATCAATCGCGCATTCAATGGCTCCAAGATCTGGAGCGAGATTATGAGGGGTTCAGCAACAGCGTCAAGAGTATTATGTCGCTGAAACAGAAGGAACCACAGCGCTGGCAGAAGATCCATGGAACGCTGGCGGATGTCGTGTCCGTGCCATCTCATTTAGCCGTAGCCATGGAGATTGCCCTGGGGCCCGCCATACAGAATATTATAACGGAAGATCAGGAATGCGCCAAAGCGTTGATTGAAAATCTCCGTTCCCGCAACGGTGGAAGGGCAACCTTTCAGCCTCTTGACACTGTGACCGGCCGCGCTCCCTTCGCGGGCGCGCAGAAAGTCAAAGCCATGCCGGGGGTGCTGGGCTTTGCCAACGAGCTGATCCAATACCGTGAACAGTACGGGGCCATCCTGTCCAGACTCCTGGGATACGTGGTGGTGGCCGAAGACTTTGACACGGCGGCGGCGATTTCTAAGGAGTATGGCAATGTGCTTCGGGTCGTCACGCTGAAAGGCGATATTTTTAACATTGGTGGCTCCATCACGGGAGGCAGCACTGGAAACCGGGCTGGCAATATATTGAGCCGAAAGGGAGAACTGGACAACCTCGCCAATGCCATTGAGGACAAGCGCGCTAAGGGCAGGGCTATGCAGCAGGAAGTTGCCACTCTATCGGCGGAGCGTCAGAGACAGGCGCAGGCGGTGGACGAGGCGGCAGCAAAGCGCGATGAGGCGACAGCGAACCTTTCAGAACTTCAAAAACAGCGGGACCAGCTTCTGTTTGTTTTGGAACATATCCGACAAGAACAGAGTGGGCTTGATGAGGACAAGCGCTCCCTTCTTGTGCAGGTTGAGGAGCACCAGGAATCCATGGCAAAGTATCAGGAAGCCATTGCCGTCCTGGAGCTACAGGTGAAGGAGGAATTGGAGCAGGTCCGTCAGCTGCAAGAGGCCGCGGCGGGCAAGAGCCGGGAGAGGGAAGAGTTGAAGGCCCAGCTCATGCAGGTGCGCATCGATGTGAGTGGCGTGCGCCAGCAGATCCAATCGCTGGAGCGCACCATGGGATGGGAGCGCCAGGAGATTGAGAATCTAACCCAGGACGCGGAGGGCATTCTGGATGAGATGGCCTCGCACCGGGCAGAGGAAAAAGAGCTGGAACAAAGGCTCCTTGCCCTGGAGAAGGAACAGTGTGACCTTGCAAAGCAGATTGAGGAGAGAGGCGAGCGCCTCAAGTCGCTGGAGGCGGAGCGGGATGAGAGAGACCGCAAGCGGGATGAGGGAATCCGAGAGGCCGAGGAGACATTGCGCAACTTCAGCGCTCTGGAGAAGGAGCAGGTTCGCCTGGAGAATCTGGCAAGCCGGGCGAAAAAGGATTTGACGGATCTTCAGGACCGAATTTGGGAAGAATATGAGATGACCTACAATGTCGCCGCTGCCATGGAGCAGGAGGAACTGGGCAGCAGCGCCAGCATTGCCAGGCGGATTACACAGTTGAAGGAGCAGATCAAAGCGCTTGGCGATGTGCATGTGGGTGCGATTGCGGAGTATGCCGCTCTGACGGAGCGCTGCGATTTCCTTACGGCACAGCGGGACGATATCTTGAAAGCAGAACAGAGCTTGCAGGAGATCATCCAGCGGCTGACGAAACAGATGGAGGAGCAGTTTGTTGAAGGTTTCACTCGGATCGCAGAGCTGTTTAACCAAGTTTTTCGGAAGCTGTTCGGCGGAGGCCGAGGGCTCTTGAGGCTGGCGGAGGGCGAGGGAGTCCTGGAGGCGGGTATCGAGATCATCGCACAGCCGCCGGGAAAGAAGCTACAGAGTATGATGCTGCTGTCCGGCGGAGAAAAGGCATTGACGGCTATCGCGCTTCTCTTTGCCATCCAGCAGCTTAACCCCGCGCCATTCTGTATATTGGACGAGATTGAAGCAGCGCTGGACGACGCCAACGTCGTCCGGTTTGCGAGCTATCTGAAGGAACTTTGCGACCGCACGCAATTCATTGTCATCACACACCGAAAGGGAACCATGGAGGCCGCCCACACCATGTATGGAATCACCATGGAGGAAAAGGGCGTTTCCAAGTGTATTTCTGTTAAGTTTGAATAAGGAGCAGGAGCAGGGATAAAAATGGGATTTTTTGATACGCTAAAGAAAGGGTTGGAAAAAACCCGCAACAGCATCGTCGGCAATATTGAATCGCTGTTTGGAGCCTACGACGAAGTGGATGACGATTTTTATGAGGAGCTGGAAGAAGCGCTGATTTTAAGCGATCTGGGAATGGAAACGACAGTGCGGATCGTGGAGTCTCTTCGAAAAAAGGCAAGGGAACAGCGCTTAAAGAAACCCGAGGAAGTCCGTGAACTGCTGGTGGAAGAGATTGCCGGGATCTTGAAGACCTCAGAACCCGGGATTATAGAGGCGGGAAAAATGAACGTCATTTTGGTCATCGGTGTCAATGGAGTCGGCAAGACCACCAGCATCGGCAAGATCGCCGCCCAGCTCAAGAGTGAGGGCAACAAAGTCCTGTTGGCGGCCGCGGACACCTTCCGGGCCGCCGCCATCGACCAGCTGAAAGTGTGGGCCCAGAGGGCGGATGTGGATATCATCTATCATCAGGAGGGCGCGGACCCAGGCGCTGTAGTCTTTGACGCGGCGGCGGCGGCCCGGTCCAGGAAGGCGGATGTGCTCATCTGCGATACAGCAGGGCGGCTTCACAATAAGAAGAACCTGATGGAGGAGCTAAAGAAGATGAACCGCATCCTCGACCGGGAATTTCCGGACGCCCACAGAGAGGTTTTGTTGGTGTTAGATGCAACGACGGGGCAGAATGCTTTGCAGCAGGCGAAGTTATTTGCCGAGGCAGCGCCGATTACCGGAATCGTGTTGACCAAATTGGACGGGACGGCTAAGGGCGGCGTCGTCATTGGCATCGCCGGTGAACTGAAAATCCCGGTGAAGTATATCGGAGTGGGGGAGGGCATCGAAGACTTGCAGCCCTTTCGCGCAGAAGAATTTGCGGCGGCGCTGTTTGAGTAAGATAAATCGAGACATACAGGAGGAATATCAATGGAGATACGTTATTCCAGTCACCCAGAGGATGTGAAATATTACACCACAGAGGAGCTGCGAGATCATTTTCTGATTACGGATCTCTTCCAATATGGGGAGATCAAGAGTGTATATTACCATGAGGACCGCATGATCGTAGGCTCTGCAATGCCCACCACGGCGGCGCTGGTGCCGGAGGATGGACGTCAGCTTGGATGCGCGTATTTTATGGAAAGGCGGGAGATGGGAATTCTCAATATCGGCGGCGAAGGGATTGTTAAGGCAGACGGCGCCGAGTATAGCCTACAGTACAGCGATGCGCTCTACGTCGGTATGGGGACAAAGGAGCTCTCTTTTTCCAGCGCGAATCCGGCCGACCCGGCAAAATTCTATTTTGTCTCGGTTCCAGCGCACAAGTCCTATGAATGCGTTAAGATTTCAAAGGCCGAAGCCATTGTACAGCGGGCGGGGAGCGAGGCTCAATGTAATACGCGGACGATCTTTCAGTATATTCACCCCTCCGTCTGCAAAAGCTGTCAGCTTTTGATGGGCGTCACCACTCTGGACAGCGGCAGTGTGTGGAATGCGCCGCCATTTCACACCCATGAGCGCCGGGCAGAAGCGTTTCTCTATTTTGATATGCAGGAGGAGGATGTGGTCTTCTATCTCATGGGCCATCCCACACAGACGCGGCATCTTGTCGTGCGTCCGCGGGAAGCGGTTCTCTCTCCCAGCTGGTCTATGCATGGCGGTTGCGGGACAGGGCGATATTCTCTAGCATGGGCTATGGCGGGAGAAAATCAAGCCTTCGGCGATATGGATGCCGTGTCCCTGGCAGATATCCAGTAGGTTTTGAGAGAGGGGTGTTGATTTGATGGAGATACGTCCTAGGAGACTTCGGGGAGGAGATTCTTTGCGGAAGATGGTGCGGGAGACGCGAGTCTCGCCCTCTTCCTTGATCTATCCTCTTTTTATCAAAGAGGGGTCTAATATTCGAGAGGAGATTCCCTCCCTTGCCGGGCAATTCCGATATAGCCCAGATCGAGTGGATCAAGCAGCGGAGGAGGCGTTGGCTCACGGTGTCGGAGCCTTGCTGCTCTTTGGTCTTCCTGAAAAAAAGGATCCTCTTGGGTCCGCCGCCTATGCGGATGACGGCGTTGTGCAGCAGGGAATCCGCAGGCTGAAGGAGCGGTACCCGCAGCTCTACCTCATCACCGACGTCTGCATGTGTGAATATACGTCCCACGGGCACTGCGGAATTCTCTGTGAGACGGAGGTGGATAACGATGCGACGCTGCCATACCTCGCCGCCATTGCAGTATCCCATGTTCGGGCTGGTGCCGATATGGTGGCGCCGTCGGATATGATGGATGGAAGGGTTCTCGCCATCCGGCAGGGATTGGATGAAGCAGGATTTTATGGTACGCCCATCATGTCCTACGCGGTGAAATACGCCTCCTCCTTCTACGGCCCCTTTCGGGAGGCGGCGGGTTCCGCCCCCTCCTTTGGCAATCGAAAGGGGTATCAGATGGATTACCACAATGTTCGGGAAGCGCGGAAGGAAGCGCAGCTGGACGTGGAGGAGGGCGCTGACATTTTGATGGTGAAACCGGCCATGTCCTATCTCGATGTCATGTATCAAGTTAAGCAGGAGACGCTGCTGCCCCTGGCCGCTTACAGCGTCAGCGGTGAATACGCCATGATCAAGGCGGCGGCGGCCCAGGGCCTGATCGATGAATATGGCGTCATGTGTGAGAGTGCCATTGGGATCTACCGCGCGGGAGCGGATATTCTCATCTCGTATTATGCGAAGGAGATTGCAGATGCCATGGGAAAAGGAGATATCGGATAATGGAGACAAAGAGTGAGGCTTTATTTGAGCGTGCGCAAAAGGTGATCCCTGGCGGTGTCAACAGCCCAGTGCGGGCATTTCGCTCCGTTGGCCGGCATCCTCTGTTCATTGAGCGGGCAGAGGGTCAGTATATCTATGACGCAGATGGAAACCGCTATACGGACTATGTAGGCTCCTGGGGACCGATGATTTTGGGACATAAAGCGCCCGTTGTACAGGAAGCGGTATTGAAAGCGCTGGAGGGGGGCTTGAGCTTCGGTGCGCCCACAGAGAGGGAGGTACTGATTGCAGAGCTGATCACCCAGCATGTGCCTGGCGTGGAGATGATTCGAATGGTCAATAGTGGGACGGAGGCGGTCATGAGTGCCGTTCGGGCCGCTCGAGGGTTTACGGGGCGTTCGAAGATCATCAAGTTTGAAGGCTGCTATCATGGGCACAGTGATGGAATGTTGGTCAAGGCGGGTTCCGGCGTCATGACCGCGGGGATTCCCGATAGTCTGGGAGTCCCGGGGGGATGTGCCGCAGACACACTGACGGCAGTGTACAATGATCTTGACAGCGTGGAGCAGCTCTTCCAGCAACACAGAGGGGATGTTGCCGCCGTCATTTTGGAGCCGGTGGCGGCCAATATGGGGGTCGTGCTGCCAAAAGAAGGATTTTTGCAAAAACTGCGGAACATGTGCGATACCAATGGAGCGCTCTTGATCTTCGATGAGGTCATTACAGGGTTCCGTTTGGCCTTCGGGGGTGCGCAGGAGTATTTCGGGGTTCAGGCGGACTTGGTGACGTACGGGAAGATCATAGGCGGCGGTATGCCAGTGGGCGCCTACGGGGGGCGGAGAGAAATCATGGAGACGGTGGCTCCGTTGGGAGGCGTGTATCAGGCAGGAACCCTCTCGGGGAATCCCGTCGCCATGGCGGCTGGACTGGCCCAGCTGAGATTTTTGCTGGACAATCCACAGGTTTACGGGCAGATTGAACAATCCTGTGCCTATCTTGTGGAGGGGCTTCAAAAGGCAGCCGCAGAGGCAGAGGTGCCCTTGACGGTCCACCAGATCGGTTCCCTGGCCTGTCTCTTTTTCACCGGCTCCCCGGTGGATGACTATGGCAGCGCAAAGTCCAGCGACACGAAGAGATTCGCTCGGTATTTTAACGCCATGCTAACGAGAGGTCACTATTTTGCTCCGTCTCAGTTTGAAGCCATCTTCTTGGGATATGCCCATACAAAAGAGGATCTGGACCGGACGATTCAGGACGCGCGTGGGGTTATGAAAACGATATAGGGAGATTACGTACCGAGATTTTTATGAAAATGCAAAGCTGTATTGAATCGGGAGAAACCGCCAGTTCTTTAAGACAAGAAGGAGGTTAAATATGCGAGACACGATTTCACTCAACGGAACATGGGATTTTATGCCCCTTTACCAGCAACATGTTTCAGGTCTGCCGGAGGAGATCTGTTATGCGCCGGAGCCGGTACAGGTGCCATCCTCGTGGCGGCAGTCGAGCCAGGAATTCCGGATCGAAAAATATGGATTTGACCCGTTTCACATGTTTGAGTATCCAGCAATATGGGATGAGGCAGAATCCGGAGTGCTGCACAGGGTCGTCACTCTGGAGAAAGACCAGATTGGACAAAGGCTTGTTTTGCAGTTTAACGGCATTTTTCAGAAAGCCTATATCTATTGGAACGGAGAGATGCTTGCCGAAACGCAAGAGGCGTATCTGCCTACATATGTGGACATCACCGGAAAGGGACGGGAGGGAGAAAACCAATTACACGTAGTCTGTACCAGTTTTAACAGCTGTTTCATCGCCTCCGGCCAGAAGAAGGTGACAGGCTTGGCTGGTTCCTGGTTCCACAAGCTATACCGAGGCATCTGGCAGGATGTCAATCTGCTCATCATGCCGAAAACCTGCATTGCCGATGTGGAAATCGTCACATCGGTGCGAGAAGGGACACTCAGCGTTATGACAGAGCTGTGCGGTGCAGAGGGGAAGGCGCTCTCAGTGGAGGTCTCCGTATATGACGGGGAGGATGAGGTTAAGTACATCTCCTGTGCTGCCAACGGGAAAAGCCTGGTCGAATTGAAGGAAGGCTGGGAGAATCCGATTTTGTGGGATATAGAGAATCCCCATCTGTACTATATGGACGTGCATCTGACGGAAAATGGAGCGGTTCTGGACAGTGTGCGCCAGCGGTTTGGATTCCGGGAATTCTGGGCGGATGGGCAGAATTTCATGCTGAACGGGACCCGCATCAATCTGCGCGGCGACTCCTGGCATTTTCAGGGCGCTGTCCAACAGACGAAGGACTATGCCCTGAACTGGTGCAGGACATGCAAAGAGTACGGTGTCAACAGCATTCGATACCATGCCAACCCTTATCCTTCGTATTATCTGGATGCGGCAGATGAGATGGGAATTCTGATAGTCGATGAGACGGCAATCTATGGTTCTGGCAAGTCCATGGATGCGGCGAATCCAGAATTTTTGGACAACTGCCGCCGGCATATCCGAAATTTTGTGCAGCGCGATAAAAATCATCCGTCTGTGGTGATCTGGAGTCTGCAGAACGAAATGCGCTGGGTGGATGGACGAGATGAATATAAAAAACATGTGCCGGCTTTGATGGATATCTTTCATCAAGCCGACCATTCCGGGCGTCTGATTTCCTTAGACGGTGATAACCGCCTCATTGACAAGGAGCACACGGAGATCGCCAGCTTGCATTATAATATTGACGGCATGATCAATCAGTGGGATCGAAAAACGCCGCTGACCATCGGAGAGCACGGCGGGCTGTGGTATGTCTGCCCTCAAAATAGTAGTATGTATATGGGGCTTCAAGCCTATCATGACCACGAAACTTGCGCGGAAGGGATTTCCATCAAAGAGCAGCTGTTCATGGAGTATGCGCGGCGCAAAGAGGTTTCAGGGATATCCAGCTTTAATTTTGCCCACTATTTTGCCACCAGTATGCCGGGCGAGGATATCCCCATTGAGAATCCGCCCAGGACAATCAGAAAAAATTCATTGACCATAAACAACGGCCTCCTACCGCCGGAATATCCCCGCTATCGCCCCAATGTGACCTGCCAGTACGCGGTCGAGGGAATGCGGCCCGTGACAATCATCCCACGGGAATACGATCATTCCTTTTATGACGACACCCCCATTCATCGAACGCTGGATGTTTACAACGATACGCTGCACCGTCAGCTAGTAACACTGAGGATGCGGGCCGTACAGGGTTCCGATATGGTCTATGAGGAGAGCAAAAGCTTTACCCAGGAGCCAGGCGAGTATATATCCGTTGGAATCAGCATTCAGCCTGCAAAATGCACGGAGCGGACTGCGCTTTCTCTGTCGGCAGAGCTATATCACGGGGAAAAGCTTATGTTCACGCTCCACCGAGAGTATTCAGTCTATCCGGCAGAGCTGAAAACAGAAAAAGCGATTCATGCCCCGATATGCTATTTTGGCAATGAGGCGGATTATGAAACGATCCGCAGGCTGGCGCCCAACTGTCGCCGGATAGGGTCAATTCAGGAGGCGGGCCCGGAAAAAATTCTTGTTCTCGGCAGCGGGCTGGAAGAGCAGGAGGCAGATTTGCACAGTGGGCTGTACGACTTTATGACGGGCGGCGGGCGCATCCTGATCCTGGAACAAAAGGGATTTTCTTTCGGCAGTATGACCATAAATAAAAAGGACTTTTTGCGCGCCCATGCCAGCGAATATTCCCACCCGGTGCTGAAGGGGCTGCAAAATGATGATTTTAGTTGCTGGCTCCCTCACGCGGGCGAATACGGTCCAGACTCTTTCATTCACAGCGCTTTTGAGAAACCGCAGCGCGGCGACTTTCAGATCCTTCTGGAGTGCAGTTTTGGCGATTTCAACGACGGCGGTGATCTGTGGACGCCGCTGTTGGAATACAGGAAGGGGCAGGGGGCGGTTCTTGCCTGTCAGCTTGAAGTGATGAAGCATTTTGCAGAGGTGCCCCAGGCGTGCATACTGGTTCGGAATATGCTGTCCTATCTGGAGGAGACAACATATGTGTACGCGGAGACCGGTGTGATTGCCGGGGCGGCAGAAAAACAATTCTTTGATGCTTTAGGTCTGGTCTATCGGGATGAATTTGACTGGGAGACCGTCAAGCTCCTGATTGTATCGCCTTCGGCTGCTGTCGGTCGGGAAAGGGAGATCCGTGAATTTGTCGGGCGTGGCGGGAAGCTTCTCTGTCTTCCTGTCAGCGACGGCAGTTTCTTGTCCGCGGTGACAGGGCGGCCCGTGATCACGGAAAACCGCCCAACCTATCAGATTTGGCCGGCCCATGGGGCGGCGGAGCTATGTGGGATCTCGGTGGTGGATTTGTTCGGCATGGATAAGGTCGGAATGTCGCCACGGGAGGTGACAAACCGCTTTGTGGCCGAATCGGCAATCTCCATTCCCGGAGCGGTGAAGCTCGCCGAGAGTGTGGAGGACACAATCTGGGAGGACCTGTTTATCGACGGCAATACAGCAGAATACTGTAAGCGTGCCCTGGTAGCCTATAAAAAGGAGCAGGCGGAGCAACCCCGGTGTTATATGGCCAAGGTGGATACCATTGTCATGTCTCAATTTATTGTGAGCGCGGAGGATGAGAAATCCGTCCGGGTTTATACGCGGCTTTTGGCGAATCTGGGGGCGCAGTTTGATGACGGGGAGATGGAGACCATCAAGGACGCCGGGCGATATGCGGTGGAGAGTATGCTCGCCTTGCCCTATGAGTCTTATGAGAACTATGACAGGGCATTTCAGTACTATTCGGATCCGGAATTCAGCCTGAACAATCTGGGGGAAGGCCTCTATGGCTGGATGAAGAAGTTTGAACGGGATCAAAAGGACGGATTTCTAACGCTGACGGGAAGTGCCGGCAGGATTATGTTTGTGACCTGCTTTGTCCACGGGCTTTCAGGAGCGGATAAGGAGTATCGCGCCGATCTTGAGTCCAATTCGGACTGTACTTTCTATCTCAACGGCGAGAGTGTCAACGATAGCCGAGTGATTTTGAGAAATGGGATCAATCGGGTGTTCCTGCTTGTCCGCGCGGGTAAAGACGATGTGCGGCTGCGTCTGGTATTCAAAAACCCAGACGGTAGTTTCGCCACCGACCTGCTGTATCGGACAACAGTGGATGAGGTAGACCCAAAATAAGAAAAGGAGGATGGGATGATGGTGTATCGCTTTATGTATCAGGGCTATTCGGATGGCCCGATGGCACTCAAAGAGAATAGCGGCGCAGAACACGCCTCTATGGCAGAGAAGAATGGGCTTGTATTTTTATATTATGAATCCCAGATGGAGGACTTGCCGCCGGAGGCGGTGGTGGAGGGGGCGATGACGCCTTATCCCGACGGCCGTTGCTGGCAGAGAATGATGGAAATATTCCACTATTCCAGGCCCCTTTCCCGAGAGCATTGGCAGCGAAAAATCCAGGGCAAGACGCCGGAATTCCGGATAAACTATGTTCGGCCGGAAATGGTGGCAAGCTACATCTACTATCACTACCAGTACCAGGAGGAAATGCCTGGCGACGGGGATAAATACGGGATTATTTTTATCAGCGGCAATCGGCTGGTGATGTATCTGGAGACCCCAACCGAGCCGGAGACAGAAAAATACTCGGGGAGTCTAACCACCCACATCACGCCCCATGATCAATGGGGGAAGGTCATGGACCCACATTTCCAGCCGTGGGAAAATGGGAAAAAGGAATGGCGATCCATGGAGTTGGTGCAGTAGGAGTGGTATCGAACGGAAAATACCAGAGGAGCCGTTGCAACGTAGATGTTCAGTCTGCGGAGCAGCGGCTCTTCTCTGATTTGGAGAGAGGGGTGGAGGAGGAAAGAGTACAAATTGACGGCAAATTTGTTCTTATTGTCAAGACGAAATTTGACATACTATGTCAAATTTTACCCGTTTTTTGACATGTTATGTTCTGGTCAGCCAACGGCAAATCCGCTACAATAAAACCATCCCGTCAGGAATCAAGGAGTAGAAAGGAGCACTGTAACAATGCCTAGGACGCCGAGGGCGAGAGAAGAGAGCGGAATTCACCATGTGGTAGTGCAAGGGCTCGATCACCAGAAAATCTTTGAGGAGAATGAGGACAAAGATCTGTATCTCGATATCGTGCTGCGCTTTAAAGAGCGCTTTGACATGCGGCTATACGCATACTGCATACTGCCCAATCACGCCCATCTGCTGCTGAAGGAGGGAGAGATCGACATCTCCAGCTTCATGCGCAGGGTGGGAGTCAGCTTTGTCCACTGGTACAAGATGAATCACGCGGTGGAAGGCCCTGTGTTTAGAGGGCGGTACATGAGCGAGCCGCTACAGGATGAAAGCCAGATTCTCCAGGTCGCCCGTTATATCCACCAGGAGCCTGTCAAAGTGGGGCTGGTCAAGGAGATGGAGGAGTACCTGTGGAGCAGCTACCGCCTGTACTTATATCGAAATAGCTTTATCGACTCGGAAGCCATTCTGGACCGTCTCCACTACTGGGGTCCCTATGAGAATTATATGAAGGTACCGGAACCCGCCGTGTATCTGGAGGAAGTGCCGCCGCGATTTGGAAAGACGGACCGGGAGGTTAGAGCTTTGCTGTTGAATCGCCTGGGTGGGAAGGCTATAGAAGAGCTGCGCTATATGCCGGCCGACATGCGGGATGCCATCCTGGCAAAGCTTCGATTTGACGACAAGGTATCCGTCACACAGCTGGCCAGAGTGACTCAGCTGGGCCGGAGCATCATCCAAAAGCTGAGGAAGCCGGACGAGTAGGCTATTCCATATCCTGGTCCAATCCCTTGGAGGCGCCAAAAGTCCGCTTCAAAAAGGCTTTCGTCCGATCCTGAACCGGATGGTCGATGACCTGGCGCGGATCGCCCTCCTCCACGATGAAGCCCTTGTCCATGAAGATGACCCGGTCCGCCACATCCCGGGCGAAGATCATCTCATGGGTGACAACCACCATGGTCATATGTTCATTGGCCAGCTGACGCATGACCTGTAAGATCTCACCGGTGAGTTCTGGGTCAAGGGCAGAGGTCGGCTCATCGAAGAACAGAATTTCCGGGTCCAGAGCCAAGGCGCGGGCGATTGCCACGCGCTGCTGCTGACCTCCGGACAGCTGGCAGGGATACGCGTCAGCTTTATCCGCCAGTCCCATTTTTTGCAGAAGTTCCGTTGCTTTGGCCATGGCCTGCTCCCTCCCAATGCCAGCAATGTGGATGGGGGCGTCGCACAGATTCTGCATCACAGAAAAATGGGGAAAGAGATTGAAATTCTGGAAGACCAGGCCAAAGCGCCGGCGGATTCGCTGCTGTGTCTCCCTGTCGGAGTAGGCGCAGCCGCCTGACGGGGTTGCCTGGACAAGGGCGTCCTCCCCAAAGTAAATGCTTCCGCCGTCCAGCGTTTCCAGTGTGGTGCAGCAGCGAAGAAGTGTGGATTTCCCGGAACCGGAAGGGCCGATGATCGCCACAACCTCCCCCTGGTCCACATGAAAGGAAATGTCGTGCAGGACCTCATTGTCGCCAAAGGCCTTTTTGGCATTTTGTACGTCTAATACCGGCATGGGACAAGGACCTCCTTACTGATAATAGCTGAGTTTCCGCTCAGCAAGATTGAAAAGACGTGTGATAAAAAAGGTGGAGATGAGATAGAATATGCCCGCGATGATGATAGGCGTCAGGGAAGCGCGGGCTGTGACAGCCGTCTCCGCGATTCGAAACATTTCATAGACGGCGATGGTCTGTGCCAGCGCCGTATCCTTGATAAGCGTGATCACTTCATTGGACATGGGCGGAAGAATCCGTTTGCATACCTGGGGGAGTATGATGCGGAAAAAGGTTTGCGATTTACTGTAGCCGAGGACATGGGCGGCCTCGTGTTGTCCCTTCGGAATGCTTTCCAGACCGCCCCGGTAGATCTCCGCAAAATACGCGGCGTAATTGAGGGTGAACGCTATGATTGTCGCCGGAAACCGGTATCCGGCCAGCGGCAACCCGAACAGATAATAGGGGGCGAAATACACGAAAATGAGCTGTAGCATGAGGGGTGTGCCACGAATCACGAGCAGGAACCATTCCACGGGCTTGCGCACCCATTTATGCTTCGACATGCGGCCTAAAGCCACAGGAAGCGCAAGGGGAAGAGAAAAGAGCAATGTGAGAAAAAAGATGGACAGGGTGACGAGATATCCATTCCATAGTTGCATGAGTAAGCTCGGCAAACCCTTAAAAAATTGAATCAAAGGATCCAGCATATCGATACGACCTCCCGAGTCAGTAGAAAAAAGGGCGAGTCTGAAAAAACAACAGACAGCGCCCTTCACAAGCTTATTGAATTACGGTTACATCATGGCCGAACCATTCGTTGGAGATTTTCGCCAGAGTACCGTCGGCAGCCATTTCTTTCAGTGCCTTTTCAACTTTATCCCTTAATTCCGTGTTGTCTTTCTTGAACCCGATGGCGTATTCCTCCGCGGCCAGAGATCCATCCAGGACACGGTAGGGGCCCTCCAATTTCGTCACATAATAGTTGGCGACAACCTCATCGACCAGAACCACATCGCAGCCGCCAGCTTCCAAATCCTGTAGGGCTTTCACGTTGTTGTCGTATTCCAGAACCTTGGAGATGGTCCCTTTGAAATCCGCGTTCGCCTCGTCGTTGAAGGCATCATAGGCGCTGGAACCAGCTTGAAGAGCCAGGACCTTGCCATTCAAATCGTCTTTGGTCTGATAGTCAGAATCGCTCTTGACGACCAACACCTGATTGTTCTTCATATAGGGCGAGCTGAGAAGCAGCGCTTCCTCCCGGTCAGGGGTGACGGTCATGCCGTTCCAGAGGCAGTCCACATTTCCCGCGTCCACTTCCTGTATGTTTGTAGTCCAGTTGATGGGCTTGAATTCAACTTCCATGTTCAGACGCTTGGCAACCTCCTTCGCCAGATCGATGTCAAAACCTACAAGATTGCCGTTGTCATCCCGATACCCCATGGGCGGAAATCCGTCGTCCAGTCCTACAACCAATTTGTCGCCAGAATTGCTCTTACATCCAGTCAGCGCGAAGACGGTAATCAGGCCCACGGCCAGGCAGAGCGCCATCGCTTTTTTAATCCTCTTCATGAGTTCTCCTCCACATATGTAATGATTGCGTTATGACGATATCGCACAACTATTCTACCATATTAGTATGATAAAGTAAAGGCCGAGTGTGAATAATTTTGGTGCGATAGGGGAGGCTATAGAGCGAAGGCAAGAATGAAAATGGTTGTGAAATGAGGGAATGGCATATGAAGAAAAAAGTGAAGGAAAATGTTGGCATCCTCGACGCGTTCATGAGGATAACGCTAGGGTATACCCTTCTGTCCATGGGGCAGAAAAAGGATTCCGGGTGGATGACGGTGCTAGGAAGCCTAAAAATCGCAGAGGGTATCACACGGTTCTGCCCAGTTTTACATCTCTTGGGCCGAAACACGGTTAAGGGTTCCTTTTGCAAAGATATTATGGACGATATCGAAAGGGTTATGGAAGATTAAAAGGGACATCTCCACGGCAGCGCTGCCGTGGAGATGTCCCTTTTATGGCGTAAAGCGGTTGTCGTCTGGATAATTCCCTTCTCGTTCCCAAATGCTGTGCATCAACTCATATCTTGACAGGTCCAGGCCAGTGTAGACGCAGTTGGACGTGGAAAAAATGTAGCCGTATCCCGGCATTCCTTCCCGGAGGGAGCGGCGGACGTCCTCGGCGCACGCTTCCTCTGTTCCCGTCTGCAAAAGACCGCAGTTGACATTCCCGATGAGACAGACCCGGTCGCCAAATTTTTGTTTGATTTCCTTCAGATCCACGCCACCCTGTGGGTCCAGGGAATGAAGTGCGTCCGGTCCACATTGTACCATCTGCTCCACAATGGGATTGATGTTACCGTCGGTGTGCTTGATGACATATAAGCCGGCATCGTGATAGCCCTTCGTGACCTTCGCCAGATAGGGAGCGATGAGATCTTCAAAGATACCAGGACTAAAAAATGGATTGGTGTTGAAGCAGTAATCGGAGCAGAGGGCAACGCCGTCCAAAAGCCCTGGATGCCTTGCATACTCTTCCGCCCAGAACAGGCAGTCCTCCACATTTTTTTGCTCAATGGCCTTGAGGGCGTCCTCCTCCTCGTACATCTGGCGGGAAAACTCCATCATAGTGTCCCCATCGGGAATGCCGAAGGTAGGATCGCCGTGCATCATGATGAAATACGTATCCCCTGAGATCTCTCGGATTTTTTGCATTACACGGATATTGAATGCAAAATTGGAGAGGCTTGTCTGGAAAAAGATAGCGCTGTGTCCATAGATCTTTGCAATATCCACGTAACAGGACGCGATATCCCGAATGTGTAACTCCTGTTCACGGGCAGACATCTGATCCCATTGGCTATAATTTCGATGCTGGGGGTGGACCTTTCCCAGAACCTCCATGGTGAGAAAGAAGACAAGTTCAAAATGAGGAACCCGGCCGGTGATGGGTTCACGCTTCAAGCATTTGATAAATTTTTCCCTCGGTGTCATGTATAAAGCCTCCTCCCAGAGGATGTGTTTTGCTTGAGTCAGCGGATGAAATTGGTCCAGGCCCTGGCCACTGGCTCAGGGGGCGGGAGTTCGTCCCGGGTGCGCCTTTGCATCTCCAGAAGATAGGCCATGTTTTGCCCCAGATTTTGAAGTACGGACAGCGCCTCCTGATCCTCCAGCACCTCTCCGGGCTGTCTGCCGTGGGCGACATTCCAGTAGAAGGACGGCGCAACGATCATCTCGGAGATCAGAAGGTAATGATTGAGCTGGTCGAAGGTGGCCACCCCTCCAGAGCGGCGCAGTACCGCAATGCTGGCTCCAACTTTTAGGCGAAAACGGCCGCCGGATTGATAGAAGATGCGGTCTAAAAAAGCCTTCATCGTGCCTGGAATTCCCGCATAGTAAACCGGACAGGCGAGTAGGATCCCGTCTGCCTCCTCAAGGGTGTGGGTCCATGTACAGAATGCCTCATCCGCGAAAACACACATCCCATCCGAACAGCCACCACAGGCGATACAGCCGCGGATGTCGAGTCCGCCGATCTGTAAGATCTCAGTTTCAATCCCGGCAGATTCTATCACATTCAGCACGGTCTGAATCGCCTGAAACGTATTCCCCATTGGGCGGGGACTTCCATTGACAGCGACAACCTTCATTGTAAATTCCTCCTACCATACATAATCTCAGTAAAGTTTTCGATTAAAATAAGCTCAGCTGTGTCTCGCAGGAGGGACGCCGGCGCCCTGCGACAGGACTGGATTGAACGTGGTCCATGGGAATATCGGACAAAAAGGGAGAAGGGTCGGAGCTGGTGAGGAGAATCAGATCCTCTTTTGCACGGGTCATTCCCACATAGAACAAGCGCCGTTCTTCGGGAATATCAGCGGGATGTTGGGCGGATTCCAGCGGGATCAGCCCTTTATTGACACCACAGAGGAAGACCACGGGAAATTCCAAGCCTTTGGAGCCGTGGAGGGTCATGAGAGTGACCGTCCCTGCGTCGTAGGTGCGGCCGCCGGAACGGAGAAGATCGCTCTCCTCGCCGAGGAGCAGCGTCTGGAGAAACGGCTCCATCCGATCATGAAAAATGGACATATTGATCAGGCGCTGCAATGGTTCATGGTCTGTGACGTTCCAATCCTGAATCCAGCTCTCCAGCAAAGTGCGGGGAGAATCCTCTACAATTTTTGTCCGATAGAACTGTAAAAGTCGTAGACACTCCCGGAGGGGCTCCCAGTTTTGCAGTCGAACAAAGGCATCGCCCTGATTGGCTGGAAGAGCTTCCATCCATTGGGCGCGCAATGCGTGACGGATATCCTCAGGGCATTTCCAGCGTGTCTGAAGGCACTGGATCAAGGAGGCGATATCGCCTGGGTTCAGTATAAAGCGGAAGAAACCCAGGGAGGCGCGGACAAATTCATCTGCCAAAAAATCATCTCGGCCAGCCACCACATAGGGAATCCCCTCTTGCCGCAGACAGCGCTCCAGCATGTCCCCCTGCCTATGTGTGCGATACAGAATCGCCATATCGGAAAAACTCCGGATGTGATCCTGTTCTGCTTGATTATTCTGGGTGTGGGCGTCCAGCATGTCGATACCGCCTACCATTCGATTGATTTCCTTCGCAATAAAGATGGCCTCCGACAAGTCGCTCTCCGCCATCAGAATTCGAACAGGAGAGCCACTAGGTTTCCAGGGCCGAAGCTCCCGGATAGGACCCTCATTCTGAGAAATCATAGGCAGAGCACTGTACAAAATTTCCGGTGTCGAGCGATAGTTTTGGAGAAGGCGAATGAGGCGAAGAGACGGAAAATCGTCTGTGAGGCGGCTGAAACAACGAGAATCGGAGCCGCGGAATCCGTAGATCGATTGGTCGGGATCCCCGATTACAAAAAGTCCCTTGCAATGTCGGCTCCAGGAGCGGATCAGCTGATATTGGATTTCATTGATGTCCTGAAACTCATCGACACAGAGATAAGCAAATCCATCAAAAGGCAGTGATTCCTTTTGCCACCCCTCCCATGCCTTTATCAGGAGATCATCAAAATCCAGAGCTCCAATCTGGGACAGGCGCTGCTGATACAGGAGGAATGCATCCATCAGCTCCGATGGCGCTTCCCTCTCCATATGACACTTCCACGTGGAAATAGCCCGGAGAAACTGGCGAGGTGAAAGGGAAAGATCACAGGAGAGGAGAACTTCTTTGGCAATATCCAAGGACTCATACTCATCGACGAGCGTTACAGCCTCCAGCTGATTTGACAAAAATTGTAGACAGATGGAGTGAAAGGTGCCGATGGTCATGGCACGGGTGATTTGTTTGGAGTGAAAATGGGCGTCCAGCCGCTCTTTCATTTCGCCGGCGGCTTTGTTGGTAAAGGTCACAGCGGTGATCTCGGAGGGGTTTACGCCCTGATGCTCCACCAGATATGCGATTCGGGATATCAAGGTTTTGGTTTTGCCAGTTCCAGGGCCGGCAATAACCGCTATGGCCGGTTCTGACGCCAGCACGGCCTCCTGCTGCTCTGGGTTGAGCTCTGCCAGCAGGTTGCTGGCGGTGGAACTGCCGGTGGAAGGCTGGGCTGCCGCTGGCTTGTTGGAGGAAGGGCTCGCTTTTCTGCCCGCCTTTCTCTTCGAGGCCGGCGCGGCCAAACCGGTAACGGCGAATAAGCTGAGCTGGCCTGTCAAGGAGTCAATTTCGGATTGGCTGAGAAGTTGGATGGTGCCGTATTCCCCGTCGTAGCCGGGTGTCCGGCTTACACGCCCATCCCGCAGCCGCCGAATTCCCTCCTCCACACAGGGCCCCGCAATTGGAAGGATTGTTTCAAAGGGAGCCTCCCGCAAAATGTAGAATTCAGGGCCGATATCCCGTAGCATTGTTTCATATTGGGCCAGCACTTTTTTGCTGGTGCTTGAGAGCCCGGTGGAGGCTCCGATGACTTCCGGCAGAGGGACCAAACTCTGATAATAGCCGGCAGAGGAGGGGCGATAGCCCTCTGGGCGGTCCGCCAGCTGTTCAACGCGATGGTCCACACCGATGGTCATTTTTTTCCCGCAGACAGGGCAGAGACCCGATACAGCCTCCGCGTCCGACGGCTTGAGGCATACATGACAATTTCGATGGCCATCGTAGTGATATTTTCCTTCTTCCGGGAAAAATTCCAGAGTCCCAGCAAAGCCTTTCTCAGTTCCGCCCTGTATGGCAGATGCCAGCGCGGGATAGGTCATGGCGGTGTCCAACAGATTCGCTTCCCGGCCAAGTTTTGAGGGAGAATGAGCGTCGGAGTTGGAGACCAATGTAAAGCGGTCCAAGGCGGAGAGACGCCAGTTCATAGGCGGGTCAGAGGAGAGACCAGTCTCAAGCGCATGGATATAGGGGGTGAGATCCTCAAAGCACTCTTCGATGGTGTCAAAGCCGGAAAATGCACCAAACAGTGAAAAGTGGGGCGTCCAAATATGGGCGGGAATGAAAATAGCGTCAGGACAGGTTTCCAGTGTGATTTCCAGGAGATCTCGGCTGTCCAGACCGAGGATAGGCCGCCCATCGGAATGAATATTTCCAATGGCCTCGAGCTTGACAGATAAGGACTCAGCCGCTTCCAGGCTCGGGAGGAGGATGACATTGTGAACCTTCCGAGTCCTCCCATTTTTTTTGTAGATCGAGCTGATTTCACTCGACAGGACAAAGCGGGGACGGACCTCGCTGGAAGAGAGGACATCATCTAGACGGCACTCGCTGCGCAGACAGTACAATCCATCTTCAGCGGGTGTGAGCTTTTCTTTAAGCTCCGCGCGCCATGCGGGGTGTGTGAAATCGCCGGTTCCAATAAGATCGATCCCTTTGCGCCGGGCCCAAAGGTCTAAGTATTCGGGAACACAGTCTCTGCTTGTGGCGCGAGAATATTTGGAATGAATATGTAGATCAGCTATGAACATGGGACTCACCTTCAATACATAAATTGACGAAAATGCCGTATGGGATTACCATATTAGTATAATCGAATCATTTGGTAAATGCAAGACAAAACTAGAATTGTCTCCCAATTTATCGAAACCATCAGGGAAAGAAAACAATACGGCTTGACAAAAAAACGCAATCGTGCTATACTCCAATTTATAAGGCTGAGAAGGTATGTACAGTAGCGGCTAGAGAGAGGCAGCAGAGAGATCCTGTCACCGGCTGAAAGCAGGATTTGATATTCGCTAGCAGTGAATTTCACTATCGGAGCCGTCGCCCTGAAAGAGAGTTTCGTAAGGGCGGATGCAGTCCACCGCATTATGGGGTATTGAGGAGGTTTCGTAGCGTCCGCTGCGAGACTTTGCAGTTTGGTGGTACCACGGAAGAATCCCGTCCAAGTAGTTGGACGGGTTATTTTTATGATAAGGAGGATATGGAAATGAAGGATAAAATCGAACAAGTCAAAGCTCGATTTCAAGAAGAGATGCAGTCCATCTGTGGGACAGAGGAGTTAGAAAAAATCCGCGTTGCGTATCTCGGGAAAAAAGGTCTTATCACAGATCTGATGAAGAATCTAAAGGATCTGAACGCTGACGCCAAGAGGGAGGCAGGGCAGCAGATCAATCAGCTGAAGCAGCAGGTCAGCGAATTTATCGCGGCGAAATCGTCGGAGCTTGAGGCGGCGCTTGCCCAAGCCCGGCTCCAGCAGGATACCCGCTATGATATCTCTCTTCCCGCCAAACCGGTGACGGGGACGCTGCATCCCATCACCATTGTCCAGCGCGAACTGGAGGATATTTTCCGGAGCATGGGATTTGCCGTGGAAGATTTTAAAGAGGTGGTGACGGAATATGATAATTTTGAGGCCGTCAATATTCCCAAGTACCATCCGGCCCGAGATATGCAGGACACTTATTATCTCGACAACGGGCAAGTTCTCAAAACTCATACCTCCGCAGCCCAGAACACCATCCTGCGCAAATATGGCGCTCCCTGCCGTGCCATCTTCCCCGGACGCTGCTTCCGCAACGAAGCCATCGACGCCAGCCATGAGAATACGTTTTTCCAGATGGAGGGGATCATGGTGGGGGAAGATATCTCCATCTCCAATCTGATCTATTTTATGAAGACTATGTTGTCGGAGGTATTCCAGAAGGATATCACGGTCCGCCTGCGGCCTGGCTTTTTCCCCTTCGTGGAGCCTGGCTTTGAACTGGATATCCAGTGTCACGTCTGTGGTGGAACGGGGTGCCCCACATGCAAGCAAGGCGGCTGGATTGAGCTGTGCCCGTGCGGTATGATCCACCCCAATGTTCTGACCATGGCGGGCATCGACAGTGAAAAATATACGGGGTTCGCATTTGGTCTTGGCCTCACAAGGCTTGCCATGATGAAATTTGGAATCCGTGATATTCGAGTCTTCAACAGCGGCAATTTAAAATCGCTGGAACAGTTTACGATTCAATAAAGATAAGGAGGAGGTCGGAGCATGAAACTGTCAATCAATTGGATTCGGGACTTTGTCAATCTGGATGGCATTGAGATTGATACTTTGATACAGAAGTTCACCTTAGCGACAGCGGAGGTGGAAGAAATCCAGCATGTTGGGCGGGATATTCAAAATGTGGTGGTGGGCAAGATTGTATCCATGGAGAAGCACCCTAACTCCAAAAAACTGCATCTGCTGAAAGTGGACGGAGGCGATGCGATCTATGATGTGGTCTGCGGCGCGCCCAACGTGGCGGTGGGGATCAAGGTTCCCTTTGCCAAGGAGGGGGGGCAAGTCGGCGGGATGAAAATCGAGCGGCGGCCCGTCGCTGGCTATGAGAGCTGCGGCATGTGTTGTAGTGAGAAGGAGATCGGGATCAGCGACGATCATTCCGGGCTTATGATTCTGCCCGAGGATTCGCCGGTGGGAACCGATATCAAGAAACTGTACGAGATTGAAGACACAATTTTTGAGGTGGACAACAAATCTTTGACCAACCGGCCCGATTTATGGGGACACTATGGCATTGCCAGAGAAATTGCAGCGCTGGCGGGCCGTCCACTGCAAGAGGTCCAAAAGGTGGACACAGGCGCCTATGAATCGCTTCCGGCCGTCCCCATAGCAGCGGAGAATCAGGAGCATCTGCTCCGCTATTCCGCCATGGCAGTCGAAAATATATCGGTGAAAATCAGTCCGGTCAATATGCGGATTCGGCTGTACCGCTGTGGAATGCGGGCCATCAACTTGCTGGCAGATTTGACCAACTATATTATGCTGGAGATGGGGCAGCCTATGCATGCCTTTGATTACCAGCGGGTTAGCCAGATTGAGGTTGGAAATTTTCCGCAATCGATTCAATTTGAGACTTTGGACGGAAAAGTGCGGGAGGTACACCCGGAGACATTGATGATCAAGAGCAAGGGGACACCTGTGGCCATTGCGGGGATCATGGGCGGCTATGAAAGTGAGATCACAGAGGAGACGACGAGCTTCCTGCTGGAGAGCGCCAACTTCGATGCAGTCAACGTGAGGAAATCCTCCAGCTATCTGGGACTCCGGACGGATGCGTCCATGCGCTATGAGAAAACTTTGGATCCCGAGATGACCATTCCCGCAATCCAGCGGTATCTGTCTCTCCTGTTTTCCATCGATCCCGGGGTCCGCGTCATCTCCTCCCTCAGCGACCTCTATATCCGGCGGTATCCCAAGATTCAAATTGAATTTGATAAAGCCTATGTGGACCGGTACACGGGGATCGACATCAGTGTGGGGCAGATCGAGGATACATTGACTCGGCTCGGCTTCGGCGTTGAGAGGCGCGGTGATGCCTTTACCGTGCAGGTTCCCTCTTGGCGCGCCACAAAGGATGTGAGCATCAAGGCCGACATTATTGAAGAGATTACCAGAATCTACGGGTACGACAATTTTGCAATCCAGACGGCCACCTGTGCGGTTGCACCCATGGCGAGAGAGCCGCGCAAGGTTCTGATCGACGAGTTGAAGACATTGCTGGCGCTGTCTTACGGAAGCCATGAGGTTCACACCTACCTCTGGAATGACGCTCGAAAATTGAAAGAGATCGGTTTGGAGGCGGAAGGTTTTGTCCGGCTGAAAAATTCCGTATCGCCGGACATTGATTTGCTGCGCTGTGATTTGACGCCGGCGCTGCTGTGCACTGTGGAAAAGAATCGGAGCTATGCGCCGGAATTCAGTATCTTTGAAATTGGCAGCGTCGTGGCGGGAATCGACAAGGAGGGGCTAGCCAAGGAAGAACGGCGGCTCAGCGTTGTCTTTTATGGCCGCCGGACGGAGGAAGAGGCGCTGCTTATGAAGGCAAAAGGTTTTGTGGAAGGCATTGCCAGCGCTTTTTACAATGAAAAATTCTCCTATTACTCGATGACGGAAGCGCCAAAGCCCTGGATGCATCCCTACAATGCGTTTCAGATCTCCTTTGGGCAGACGCTGCTGGGGCTGATGGGAATCGTTCACCCCCAGGTGACGGATAAGATTGATAAAAAGGCTTCGATTATTGCGGTGGAGCTGAATGTGGATGAACTGAGCAAAATCGCCAAGATGCTGCCGCAATATAGGGAACCTAGCAAATTTCCGAGTGTGACGGCGGACCTGAGCTATTTGATCGCGTCGGAGGTGCCGTATTCTGCCTTCCAGAGTATGGTGGAAACCCTGGCGTTACCATTTTTAGAGAGCTATGAGTTGGTGGGGATCTATCAGGACCCTGCCTGGAAGAAGCAAAAGAGCGTGACCATTCGATTTGTCTTCTGCTCGCAGGAGCGGACCCTAGAGAGCGAGGAAGTTCAGGCCCTCGTCAATCGGCTCATTGAAGCGGGCGAGAAGATGGGAGCGCAGGTCAAAGACAACTGACGCGCCATGGACAGAAGGAGATCGGGCAGGGAGAGCACCCTGCCTAATCTTTTTAGTCCTATAGGAAAGTCCGCCGAGAGGCGGACCTGAAAAAGTTCGCGGAAGCGAACTTTTGAAAAAAGGGGATTGACAAATGATTGGAAATACGGTATTATATATGAGCGTCAAAAATTTGATGTAGGGGTATAGTTCAGTCGGTAGAACGTCGGTCTCCAAAACCGGATGTCGAGGGTTCGAGTCCTTCTGCCCCTGGTATGGGCAGCCCGCTTAGATAGCGGGCTGTGATTATATTAAGACGAATCGTGCCTAAGAGAAAACCTATGTCAAGGTCTCAGGCGCGGTTTTTTGTTATGTAGCTCCCTTGTCAATTCATCCCAACGACCCACTGATTTCTGGGGGAGTGTGTGCCGGAATTGAGTGAGCTGAAATCAGTATAATGATGGATCGCGAGGTGACCTATGCCCAAAAATGATTATATCAATGCCGTACTATCCTATATTGAGAGACATTTAACGGAAGCTTTAACACCTGAAAATATTGCCAGAAGGCATTTTGTCTCAGTGAGCCAGTTATATAGGGATTTTTACGATTGTACAGGTCATTCCATTAAGGAATATATACGTAAGCGTCGCATTTCAAACGCGTGTGAGAAAATCAAATGTTCAGCGTTGTCTCTCACCGTCATCGCAGATGAAAGCGGTTATCAGACCATACAGTCGTTTCACAAGATATTCAAAAGAACTGTCGGCATGACCCCGATGGAATATCGGATGAATGACAGTTACTTTTATTTTTACCCTTTTGCTACCTATGAGAGGGGGGTAGCCGTAAAAGTTGGCATGGAATCCATCCCAGCGTATACCACAACACGTTTTTACAGTTCCTGCCAAGTAGGGATCGAGGATAATGCGATTAAGGCATTGGGATTGGGGAATATATCCGGCCGGGTTTTCGGACGGAATGGCAAACAGATGGGAAACCGATTCTGTTATGAAGTGATGACTGAAATACCTGGTGAGATAAGAACCAGCCTATATGCCACTTGTGTGGTCAATTATGATGACGCGGATATCAGCAACGGCTGGAATTACTTGTATAACAATTGGCTTTCCGCCAGTATGTTTGAGGAATCGGGCGAAGGGATCTTTGAGGAGTATTTCTTTCAAAATGGCAAACCACGCAAATTGAAATTATATCTACCTGTTAAAAAGCGAAAAGTTGAGCAGCACATCACGATTACGGCTGAACCCGAGAAGACGTTTATCATCGCAAAAGAGAAAGGGTATAACGCCGAGAGGAAGGCATCCGAAATGGTGATGGCTTTTTTGCAGCAGCATCCATTACTGATTCGCAATGCTCAAAGGTTTTACGTTTGCACCTATAATGGCGTATACGAGTGCGGGGTCGAATGCGACAGCGATTTTTGGCTGACTACGCCGCTTAAACAGCGTATGAGCTGTGGTATAGACCTCATCCATATGCCGGCGGGACGATATGCCGTGCTGTCGGGAAACTGTTATGGCGATACCCGCGTTGTTCGCGAGAAAATGGATTCGTGGCTGCAGAATAACGGGATTCCTCATGAAAATGAACCAGCTTTTGCTATTTATGAAATTACAGATGGCAGTTACGATGCAGAAAATATTTGTATGAAATTATATAAACGGCTAAAAGATGACAAAAACGGATAACACAGACAGGCAATCATACACTATAATCTTATTATGAAGTCATAAATTTATAAGAAAGGAAGAATGAGAGTATGAGTGTACCCGTAAGGAAAATGGAACAGAGCCCGGAGAGTTATGCCCCCAAAAGCAGACCGGTGATCATCAGTATGGCGGAGGAATTGTGCACGGAAAAGATCTTGGATACAATTGTGATAGAGGGCGTGGAATTTACAATTATTGAAAAAGCCAAAACATTGTATGCGGGATCCTATTTTGTTGCCCCTGATCTAAATTCGGAGCCGGATGTAGAAGCGAGTTGTCAGTGGTTTCAAGACAACAGAGGCCAAATTGTTGATAGCGTTACGCCGGATCGCATGATTTGTATTAGCATTGATTACGCAACGCCTGAGCGGCCATGCGCCATTCTCCATGGACAGGAGACACGGAATGCTAACCAACCGAAGGGGATTCACGTTATAGAGGCAGAACCGACTTTGCTCATCAAAGTGAGATCTACAGATGAGGCCTGGGCCTTAACAAAAAAAATAACAGGAGAAGAGAATCCACAATGGCATATGGCGCCCCTTTTTGGATTGATCCGCCGCATTTTCTGTGAGGATGGGCCCTATCATTACAATTATGAGTTTAACGGAGGTAACGGGAAAGGAAACGATGAGATGGAGTATTATTGCTATAGCGGCGAAAGCTATGTCACGGTTCCTGTAAAGAAGAAGGGGTAGGTACTTCCTTGTTTGCTATCTACCATTCAGCCTGGTCCCAAAATGACAAAGGGAAAGTCAGGAAGGCTTAATAAAATAGTCACAGTTCCATCTTGTAATTCCACAGCCGATACGGTATAATGCACCTATCATGGGAAGGACAGGAGGTAAGGACAGTGCCAAGAATATTAGAGGGATACACGGTAGAGGGAAAGGTCATCCCATATGAGAGGTTTAAGCCCTTTCTTGATTTGAGTGATGGAGGCGTCTGGGGTGCGCTGACAGGCGAGCTGAGGACAGAGCTTATCCAGCGGGGGGAAGAGAGCCTTGCGATGGAATATCCTCTTTTGACAGCCGAGCTGTACCGAGAATTTTGCCGGAACGGCAATCGAAGCCGCTATGAGGACGTCTATTTCAAGCGGCGCCAGATGGTATGTGACCTTATGGTGGCGGAGTGCCTGGAAGGACAGGGGCGCTTTGTGGACAAACTCATTGATGGAATCTGGGCGATATTGGAGGAGACATCCTGGGTGATCCCCGCCCACAACACATCGCTGGACGGTGCAAAATATCAGCTGCCGGACGCCTACCGGGGCGAGATTCGGTATGTGGACTTATTTTCGGCGGAGACAGGGTCACTGTTGGCATGGGTTTACCACTTTTTAAAAGACGTGTTGGAAGAGGCGGTGCCCCATGTAATCGTGGACCGCATGCAGTATGAACTGAACCGGAGGATACTGGAGCCGTATCTCCAATATGATATGCCATGGATGGGACTCGATGGGGGATTTGTGAATAACTGGAATCCCTGGATTGTTTCCAATGTGCTGGCGGTCGCAGCGCTCTGCGAAGAGAATCGAGAACGGCGGCAGGCGATCATCACACGCTCCCTGTACATTCTAGATTATTTTGCCGCTTCCTACGATGACGACGGCGGCTGCGATGAAGGGCCGAGCTATTGGGGGGAAGCCGGAGCCGCTTTCTTCGACGCCTCAGAGCTCCTGTATGACATGACGGGGGGAGAGCTCGACATTTTCCAGCAGCCGTTGGTCCGCGCCATGGGCGAGTACATAATGAAGATGTATATTCATGGCAACTATTTTATCAATTTTGCAGACTGTCACGGACAGATTCGGGTGAATGCCTTTATGATAGCGCGATTTGGGCGCCGCGTAAAGAGCAAGAGTCTGGAGGATTTCGCCGTATCCCAAATCGGTTCAGAGGAAAGACCAGCTTTTGACAACGGCTACAATCTGTACCGGCGTTTGAAAAATCTCTGGGATGTTCCCAAATCCCAGCCTTCCATTGAGTATGCTCCGAAGACATTTGAATATCTGCCAGGAATCCAGATTGTCGCCATGCGGGAGCAGCCACGGTCCGACAAAGGTTTGTACGTTGCGATCAAGGGGGGACACAACGGAGAGAGCCATAACCATAATGACGTAGGCAATTTTATCGTGTATAGTGATGGGATGCCGGTTGTGATCGATGCCGGCGTTGACACATATACGGAAAAGACCTTTAGCCCACTGCGATATACCATTTGGTCCATGCGGTCCTCCTACCATACTCTGCCGGATATCAATGGGGTGGAGCAGGAGGCCGGGGAAGCGTATCGGGCGAAAGATTTCACGGTATCACAGGAGCAAATGTCAGTCTCGCTGGATATCGCAGGCGCCTATCCCAAAGAAGCGCGAGTGCGCCGGTGGATCCGGAAAGTACAGCTAGCGGAGGGGAAAATCTTGATTTCGGAGACTGTGGAGCCGGAGGTGCCGGAGGAGGTAGAACTGCATTATCTGTTGCGCGACCGGCCTGATATCGCGGCGCCGGGGCGAGCTGTGCTGACAGAGGATCTGTCCCTCCTCTATCCCCATACCCTTGTGCCAGAAATCGAAGAGATCGAGGTAAAGGGGACAAAGATCGGGCAACCTTGGAACCGAGATGCGCTGTATCGTCTGCGGCTGAGAGGGAGGATCGAGGGGGAGACGGTTTTGCCATTCCAGATCCTCAAAGATTAAAATCAGAGCACAGAGGGAAAATCCCCGTTCGCTATGTAGAATGGGGATTTTTTATTTCAGATGAGGGGAATGTCCTTGATTTTGTCCTAAAAAGAAAAGGGCTGTCCCTTTACATTTTGAGTCCGAGAGGCTATACTGGTAGACGAAATGACGCAGAAGGAGCGAGTGACATGACGAGCAGAGAGCGAGTTAAGCGAAGTCTGCATTTTCAATATCCGGACCGGTTGCCGGTCAACTTTGACGCGAACCGCACGCCGGCAGACGGAATCGAGTATGGCGAGGATATGATCTGGGTATCCGCCACGCGGCGGCCTAAAGTAAACGGGGTGGACGAATGGGGTGTCGTGTACGAATCCATCGGAGAAAGCTTCGGTGAGCCCAAAGTCTTCCCGCTGGAAGGCAAAGAGACGCTGGATGGCTATACGTTTCCAGATTTCAGCGAAGACTGGCGGTATGAGGCGATGCGCAAGACAATCGCGGAAAATGTGGAGGAAAAGTATGTGCTGGGCATGCTGCCCAATGGCCTGTTCCAGACGATGATTGATCTCTTCGGTTTTATGGACTTTATGGTCAATGTAGGCGTGAATCCGGAGCTGATCGAGGAAGTATGTGAGCGGTTTTGCCTCAGCGCCATAGCCTGCACAAAGAAAATGGCGGAGTGCGGCGTGGATGGCATTATCCTCATCGACGATACAGCGCTACAGGATCGGCCGATGATCAGCATGGAGGCTTTTAATGAGATCTTCAAGCCTCGATACAAGAGAGTATTTGACTATGCGCACTCCCTCGGGCTTGATACATTTATGCACAGCTGCGGTTACACGTTGGACATCATGGAAGAGTTGATTGATGCAGGCTGTGACGCCATCAATCTGGACCAGCAGGACAACATGGGCATTGAGGAGATATCAAAGCGCTACAAGGGCCGGATCTGTTTCTATTGTCCGCTTGATATTCAGAGAACCCTTGATATGACACAAGAGCAGATTCAGCAGCGCGTTGAAGAGATGTTGCGCGCTTTTGCCTCACCGGCTGGCGGTTTTATTGCCAAAACGTATCCCCAGCCAAAAGCTGTGGGGATGACGGACTCCTATCTTAAATGGATGACAGATGCCTTTAAGAAGACGGAGATTGTGTGAAAGAACTTGTAAAGGTAGACGATTCTAATACCGGTATTCCAGCAATGGAATGCCGGTATTTTGTCATGTAAAAAAATACGCGAATTGTGAACCAGCTTGGAAAGCCAAGTATAACGGCGGGAGAGATAGCGGTATCCCTATGACCGAAACAGATTATTTACAGGCCCGTAAGGGAGTGTTAGAATTGGACCATGATCAAAACCAGCAGGAAAACTGGTTCGATCCAAAATGAGAAAAAAAGAGGAGAGATCGCTATGAAGACAGGAGTACAGGGGGGCACAGCGGCCTTATCTGCAAAACAAATAAGGCGCGCCTGTCGACGGCGGGACTTAAGGCGCTGTTGGCAGCTCTACCTTATGATTTTGCCGGCCATTACGACAGTGTTTATTTTTCACTACATACCAATTTATGGAGTGCAGATTGCCTTTAAGGACTTTCGAACAAGCCTTGGCATCTGGGGTAGTGAATGGGTAGGATTAAAACACTTCAAACGATTTTTACAATACCCAGATTTCTGGCGAATCTTCTGGAATACCCTTCGCATCAGCCTGTATGGCTTTGCCACGTTCCCCTGCTCCTTAATCTTTGCTCTGTTATTGAATGAGCTGGATAATCAGAAATTTAAGAAGACCGTTCAGATGATTACCTACGCACCCCATTTTATATCCACCGTTGTGGTGTGTTCTATGCTGATGTTGTTCTTTGACAGGTCAAACGGAATTGTAAACAATGTGATTGCAGCCCTGGGCGGAGAGCGGTATTCCTTTTTGACGGATCCAAAGTGTTTTGACCATCTGTATACTTGGAGTGGAGTCTGGCAAGGCTTAGGGTGGGGGACAATCATTTATCTGGCAGCGCTGTCTTCCATATCGCCGGAGTTAATCGAAGCCGCGCGGATCGACGGCGCCACCCGATTCAAGATCGTATGGCATATCAACATCCCCTCCATATTGCCAACCGTCATCACGTTGCTGATTTTGCGGGTTGGAAGTTTAGTCGGCGTTGGATTTGAAAAGATTTTCCTTTTGCAGAATGATTTGAATATGAACGTCTCGCGCGTCATTTCCACATATACCTACGAGATCGGGCTAAAGGGCGGTCAATTCAGCTATTCCTCCGCCATCGGACTGTTTAATAATATCATCAACATTGTGCTTATATTGATTGTAAATAAAATATCGAAAGTTGTAACAGACGTTGCACTTTGGTGAGGGGGGAAGGTGTACTATGGCAAGTCACAAGGCAGGAAATCTGATCAAAAAGACAAAGGCGGACCAGGTCTTCGATGTATTCAATATCCTGATATGCAGCCTGATTATGCTGATTATGGTGTATCCGCTCTATTTTACCGTTATTGTATCGCTATCGTCGCCGGAAGCAGTGGCGTCTGGCAGTGTCTATCTATGGCCCAAGGGATTTACCCTGGAAGCCTATCAGAATGTATTTCGCAACAACGAGATCTGGGTTGGATACCGGAATACGATTCTCTACACAGTGGCCAACACACTGTACTGCTTAGGCCTTACCATTCCAGCCGCCTATGTTTTGACAAAAAAATATCTTCCCTTTCGAGGCGCTATTTCCTGGTATTTCTTTATCACCATGTATTTTGGCGGCGGTCTCATTCCAAGTTATATCTTGAACAAAGCCCTTCATCTGGTGAATACGCCGTGGATTATGATTGTGGGCGTAGGCGTCAGCTGTTATAATCTGATTGTCACGAGAACTTTCTTTTCCAGCAACATACCCGATGAGCTGTATGAGTCCGCGTATATCGATGGCGCGACGGAGTGGCAGTCTTTTATCAAAATTGCCCTGCCGCTGTCGGGCTCCATTCTGGCCGTCATGGCGCTGTTCAATATTGTCGGGTGCTGGAATAGCTACTATACCGCTATGATTTACATTACGAATCAAGACTACTGGCCATTACAGATGGTATTGAGAAAGATTCTGATTCTTGGAGAGACAGCAGCCCTGTCTCTGGAAGAAATGTCAAAGGATGAGCAGGAGTGGGCGATTCGGCAATCGCAGATGGTGTACACCATGAAATATGCGCTGATCTTCATCTCCAGCGCACCGCTGCTCGTTATCTACCCCTTTGTACAGAAACATTTTGTAAAAGGCGTTATGATCGGTTCTGTCAAGGGCTGATCGGGAATACCGTTAACAAAGGTTTGGCGCCAAAAGCTACGGGACTGTCCGCATATGAGAGATTGCGGCGACCAGCGGCTTTTGGCTCACAAATCTTGTTATAAATACAAATAGGAAAGAGGAGGAAACATATGAAAGCAAAACGAGGAATCGTTGCTGTGCTGGCCGCTATGCTGGTCATCTCAGCGGTTGGCTGCCAAGGCGGTGGTGAGAATACGTCCAGTCAGAGTTCTCAGAGTTCCACCAGTGGGGACGTTACTTCATCGGATGCAAGCCAGGGAACGACGACAGGAACAGACTATCCCGATTACCTGAATCTGGACAGCGCGCTGCCATTGGCCAACGAGACGCAGAAGATGAGCATTGTCGTCTATCAGCGGTCGGGACAGGGAAAGGCGGATGACATCTGGTTTTGGGAATATGCCCGCCAGGAGATGAACATTGATTTTGATGTAACCCAGGTGACATCCTCTGCGGAATACAAATCAACCGCGTTTGCCACCGACTCTCTGCCGGATATATGGTTTCAGATGTTCTTAACCTCTGTTGAACAGCTGACCTACGGGGAGCGGGAAGAGCAGCTAATTGACTTGTCCGGGTATATCAATGAGACGCTGACTCCCAATATGATGAGGATTTACAATGAATATCCAGAGTATTTAGGTAAGATTACATCCCCCTCCGGCGCCATCTACTCACTGGGAGGCATCACAAATCCTAAGAGTGCGGCGATGACATTCTATATTAACAAACAATGGCTGGAGGAGGCCAACATGGAACTCCCCACGACTTTGGAGGATTTCACGGCGGCGATGGAGGCATTTAAACAGCGCGGCAGCGATATCGTGCCCATGGCTGGGGATGCGGGTGATTCCACGCGCTACCTGCTGAACGCATTCGGGTATGTAACCCACGCAGCCGAGTCACAGACAACCATTGCGATGCGCAACGGACAACCGGTGATTCCCGCAGGAGACCGGGAAGTGTTCGGTGAATATTTAAAGACTGTGGCAGAATACTATGAGAAGGGATATCTGTCACAAGACTTGTATACCATCGACAATGAAACGACACGGGCGCTGATGCAGAATGGAAAGATCGGATTTGGCCAGTCGTCGTTTATCTCCTTCGCACCCAATAATGAAACCGAGTGGAGTGCCGCTCCCTTCCTGACAAGTGAATACAATGATACAGCAAAGGTGGCCAGCAATTATAATTCTGTCTCCAATCAATCCTTTGCCATCTCCCATACTTGTAAAACACCAGAGTTGGCGATGCGCTTTGTCGATTGGTGGTTCGATTATGATAATTACCACCTGGCCATCTTTGGGCCTACCGCGGAACAGGAAGATCTATTCTTAGGGAAGATCGACAGTGGATGGACGTATGCGACGGATGATGAAGACGATGCGACGAAAGTGTATCCGGCAGTTGAAGATGGCTCCTATCCGACGGCGGGTGAGTACCACTACGCAAAGATTCAGGGAATCATCGGCGGCTATGTGGGCCTCTGCTATGACTTGTTTGAAGACAGTCAGTATCGCAGTTCGCCTGCGAGCAACACTCGCGGTGAGCAGGATATCATAACGCCTCAGATAACCGATGAGTACTATCCGGTTATCCAATCCTTTACCGATGAACAGAATACAGCCATTACCGACTTGTCCTCGGTTATCAACGCGTATATCAAAGAAAATGTCGCCGAATTTGTCACAGGCAAGAGAGCTGTGACAGACGAGGAACTTACCGCCTATTTCGACGGATTGGACGCCATCGGTTTCCAAGAATACCTGCAGTATTACGTCGACTATTATAACGACGTGTATCTGCCATCGGTACAGTAAATAATTTTATATCCCATATCCACATGCGCTAAACCGGCATGAATGCCGGTTTAGCGTTTTAGAATTTTCAAACACTAGCAAAAGTTCATATTGAGTTCATATTAATCCGTATACTAGTTGTTGAGGTGGCTGTCGATGAAAAGAAAAAAGTGGATGGGAAGTGTTTTTCTTCAGTACGTTTTTTCCTATTTTGGTATCGTTCTTTTATCCTGCGCGATACTGGGAATGGTATTCATATACAGCACGATAAAAGCGGTGGATGCACAGAACAGACAGGTCATGGAACAAAAGATGGAGTTGGCCTTACAGGATTTGGAGACCCAGTGCAACATTCTGGAGGATATTGCGGGCGATATCCTGCTGCACAACGAATTCAACCCCAGCTTTTTTCAGGAAAGTAAATTCAATGAGATCGAACTTGTGGAGAGTTTAGGCAAGTATATCAGCTATTCGCCTTATACCTCACAATACTTTTTGCTTTACAGCAATAGCGATGTTGTATATCAGTCTACGGGGCACACCAGCTATTTTTCTTACTATGCGCCCAATATACTAAAGACAACAGGCTCGAAAACGCTGTACTCCAGAATTACTGGGGTTACCCACTTTACCATGCTGGACTATGGGGATGATGAGTTATTTCTCTTCGCCGTGCCGGTGAATGTTGGAAAATTTTCTGGCTCCTCCGTCCGAGCGACACTCTCCTTTGTGATTTCCAAAAGCAGAGTGCGGGAACGGCTACAGGAAGTCTCTGGTCTGTATGACGTTGAGTTTTCCGTCTATATGGGGGATGCGGGGTTGTGCCTGACCGGAGAAAACAGCGATGCCCAAGAGTTAGCGGATTTGGGGAAGCAAAGCCTAGTTCAACAAAACGAAAGCTACGGCTTTACCATGTATCTCAACTACGAGGAGAACGCATTGTACTCTCTGCCGTGGAATTCCAGGTTGAATCTGGTATTTTTCTTCGTCTTCCTTATTTTGAGTTTTGTTCTCATCCTCTTCTTCGCGTCTCTTACCTACCGCCCCATTCGCAGGCTTATGCTGAAATATGGAAAGGAGGACGAGAGTGGGCTCAATAATGAATTTTCCAGTCTTGACACCCTGTTGGAGACAGCACAGGAGAAGAGCAAATCCGTCGATGAGCAGATTGGCAGGATATCCCGCGTCATGAAAAACCAAATGATGTTACTCTTGATCAGCGGCGATTATACGGACTCGATGAAAAATAGGATCCTGCTGTCCAATGTTCATTTATCGGAGACTTATTTTGGAGTTCAATATGTTCAGCTTATGGAGGCCGTCGGCGAACCAGTCTGCCATGAAATGGCGGATTTAGTCGAAGATCTTTCGGTTGACGGGATCTACCTGTATGCCATGGCCCTTCCGGAGGAGAGTGCGATCGTGGTGCTATTTAATGCAGCGGAAGCCTATGAAGGACAGGATATCAAGGAGAGCATTGTGGCGCTGTTTGACGCGGAGCAGTTGGATGTGGAGGTCGGGGAAGGACGGGTCTGCAAAGAGCTGTCCGCAGTTCAGCTCTCCTATTTGGAAGCGAAGACCAGCTGCCAGAGCATGTTATTAAGGCAGGGGGAGATGGTGTATTCCTCTATGGAAAAAAGTACGGGTCAAAGCGACCCGCTGCAATATAATGGAAAGCGGATCATCCAGATGATGAACGCGGTCCGCCACGGCGAAGCGGAAGAGGCGAGCGCGAGTCTGCGCGCCTTCCTAGACGAGCTGAAGGCGGAAAATTGTTCCGAGTTCCGGATGCGATTCATATTTTCTGATATATTATCCAAGACGGTAGCGCTGGCGCAAAGTCTGGCTGTGCCAGCAACGGAAGCGCAGATCAGTCAGATACTGTGCGCCAGAAATGAGACCAGCTTTTACGAAGGAATGCAACAATTCCTTCTCTGTATCTGCAATGGCGTACAGGGGGAGAAAGGTACGGCGCAACAGGACAAAGCGCAGAAAATCATGGACTATATCTGGCTGCATTACCGGGAGAATGATTTCTCTATGGAAAGTTTGGCGGAAAACTGTGGGATGAGCGTCAGCGGCGTCAATCGGGTGTTAAAAAAGGCGACGAACTTGACATATCGAGATTTTCTGATTTCGATCCGGATGGAGGAAGCCAAACGGCTGTTGGCGCAGGAGGGAATGTCGGTGGCAGATACAGCGCGGTACGTAGGGTATACCAATATCTCACACTTTATCAAGACATTTAAAACCATCGTCGGGGTACTGCCTTCTAATTATGCGAAAGGTGAATTTTGAGAAAAGGGGATGGAAGGCATGGTGCAAGATCGAATAACAGGATTGCGGGTCAATTATTTGGAGAATCCGTTGGGGCTGGACAGCGCCCCGCGATTCTTCTGGCAGATTTTATCGCAGCGGCGGGGGGCACAGCAATGCGCATATGAAATTCGCGTGTCTTCAACGCTGGAGCAGGCGCAGGCCATGGCGGGAGATGTGTATGCCAGCGGCCGTGTGCTCAGCTCCGTCAGCACCCACGTGGAGTTACCGAATGGCGTGGTGCTTCAGCCGCGGTGCCGGTATTATTGGTCTGTCTCGGCATGGAATGAGCAGGGGGAACGCCTCAATTCAGAGATTGCCATTTTTGAGACAGGAAAAAGGGGGCAGGGGTGGAGCGGCAATTGGATTACGGCCTCCTTTTTGCGGAAAATGAATGAAGATTTGCAGGCTCCGTATCTGCGGCGCTCTTTTGCCGTCCCGTCCCCGGTTCGGGAGGCGCGGCTCTACATATGCGGACTCGGATATTTTGAGGCGTACCTTAACGGTGTGGCTGTCAGCGACGATATGTTGTGCACTGCCTATACGAGATTCGATAAAACGGTGTTGTACCGCGTCTTCGATGTGACGGCGCAGATTCGGGAGGGACAGAACGCCCTGGGAGTCCTTCTCGGAAATGGATGGTATAACTGTTTTGCGGAAGATCCATGGAATTCCAAAGAGGCTTCCTGGCGGGACGTAGTGAAAATGCTGGCGGAACTGCACTTGGCCTTTGAGGATGGCTCCGAGGACGTGATTGTTACGGATCCCCGATGGAAATGCCATGGAAGTCCCATCATTTTTAACGGCATTCGAAATGGGGAGCATTATGATGCGAGACTGGAGCTGCCCGGGTGGAACGAGGCGGGCTTTGATGATCAGGCCTGGGAGAATTGCCGGATCGTGCGCGGACCGGGAGGGGCGCTGAAAGCCTTTGAGATGGAACCCATCCGGATCTGTCAAGTTCACCGCGCTGTGTCGAAATGGGCTGTTCCAGGTGGATGGATTTTTGATATTGGACAAAATCAGGCGGGGATTGGGGATTTCTGTTTTCACGGCAAAGCGGGAACGACTATTACTGTGCGCTATTCCGATCTGTTGCATGAAGATGGCACGCTGAATATGGCCATGTCAGGGTTCATCCGGAGCCACGGTTTCCAGACAGATCAATATACGAAAAAAAGTGATGAGCCGGAGTGTTGGCATCCGAGATTTGTCTACCATGGCTTTCAATATATCGAGATCACGGGTACGGATGTGGAGCCGGAGCTGGCGGATGTGCGGGCTTTCACAATGCACAATGATTTCTCTAGCACAGGAGAATTTTCATGTTCTGACGGGCTGCTGAACCGTCTACAGTCTCTGTGCTGGTGGTCTACTGTTTCCAACTGTTTCAGTGTGCCGACGGACTGCCCCCATCGGGAAAAAAATGCATGGACCGGGGATGCAGGGCTATCCTGTGAGCAGATGCTCATCAATTTTGGATCCCAGGCTTTTTGGACGAAGTGGATGGGCGATGTGCGGGACGCACAGCGGCCAGCGGGCTCGATTCCCGTTGTGATCCCTTCCACAGGCTGGGGGTACAATTCCATGAATGGCCCCGATTGGGCCAGCGCCCTGACAACAGTTCCGTGGATGCTCTATCTGTATCATCGCGATGTGACAGCGCTGCGGGAAAACTATGAGGCGATTCGAAGCCACTGCGAGTTTATGCTCAGCATGGCCGATGGATACCTGGTTCACTACGGCCTGGGAGATTGGTGCCCTCCCTTTGACGGCCCTGCAATCTCCGCCAATATGTCCAGCTTCAAGTGTCCAACGGAAGTCACAGACAATGCGTATTTTCACAGCAGTGTGCGAACTTTGGCCCGGATGGCGCGGATCCTGGGGTATGAGGAGGATGCATCCCGGTACGAGGAGGTGGCGGATGAGATCCGAGGGGCTTTCCGCCGCGCCTATTATGACCCGGAGACAAAACTTGTCGCGGGAGATTGCCAGACAGCCACGGCCGCGATGCTGTACCACGGTTTGGCATTCCCGGAGGAGCAAGCGGAGCTGTTGGACGTGTTGCTAAAGCAGATTGAAAGGCAGGATTGGCATATTGATTTTGGAGTGTTAGGGATGAAAGCGGTCATGCACACGCTGGGAAGTATGGGACGAAGCGACGTTGGATATCGGATGTTAGCCCAGCGATCCTATCCCAGTGTCTCCTGCTGGATAGAACAGGGAGCCACCACCATGTGGGAGTGCTGGAATGGAGGGGGCTCTCACAATCACCAGGTATTTAGCGATTTTTCCGCGTTCTTATATAAATATATCGGAGGAATCAGCCCAGACGAGAGCGATCCGGGGTTTGACCATATTCTTCTAAGGCCGGCCCTTACCAGCGGCCTGTCAGCCGTTTCCTGCAAAGTCCATAGCCTGCACGGAGAGATCCGATGCTCGTGGTCAAAGGAAGGGGATGCCGTTCAACTGGAGGTGCATATACCGGTGGGCTCCTGCGCGACACTGTATCTGCCGGAGCACAGCCAGGTTTTGGAGGATGACCGTGTGTGGCTGGACGGAGATGCAGAATCGGCCATCCAGTTGGTTAGCGGGCAGTATCGCCTGGTTGTTGCGACCGCAAGATCTGTTCAGCAAGACTTAAATCCTCCGGCGTTGTGATCTTGATGTTGGAATAAGAGCCCTGCAAAAGCTTGATTTGTATGGATCCATATCGCTCGGCGATGGAACTGTCGTCTGTGTGGGTCAGGTCCATCACCGCCATTGCCTGTTCATAGGCATGTAGAATGTCAGCGTATCGAAAGGTCTGAGGCGTCTGCACGTTCCAAAGACGCTGGCGCGGCGGGGTTTCCTTGACGAAGCCGTTGTCATCGGCAACCTTGATGGTGTCCTTAGCCGGCACGGCAACGACACAGCCACCCCACGCGGCGGCCGTCTGTACACTTGTCTCTACGATCGTAGGATCCACAAGGGGCCGGGCGCCGTCGTGGATTAGAACGAATGCACAGTCGGATGGCAGCGCTTTCAGGCCCAGATAGACGGATTCCTGGCGGGTCGCGCCGCCCGGCAGGATGTGGAGAGGCGTATGATACCGGTACTTTTGCCGCAGAAGCTCCTGGCATTGCGCCATGTCCTCCGCCGCCGTGACAACGACAAGCCCATCGATCATGGAACATGCGTCCAATACGGTTACAGTTCGGGCTAAGATGGGAACGCCCTCCAACTCCATAAATTGCTTTTTGACCGCCGTTCCCATCCGGCTGCCAGTACCGGCTGCTGGGACTACAGCCCAGACTTTGCCGGCACTCTGCGTGATCTGTATCATGGGGTGTCTCCTTTCAGGTCAATTCTGTGGTGGCCGTGGCTTTTGCGAGTATTATATCATAGGTCTGTGCTATAGCGCTATAGGACTTGTAAACCGTTGCCCTTTGCGGTATGATATAGTCAGAAAGGGGGTCCGTTATGAAATCCATACGACAACAGCTCCGCTCGGAGCTTTTATTTTTGGATGGCGCTATGGACATAAGACTGATGGAAATGGGAATGGCTCCATTCGCCCATCCGGAAATGATGAATCTTGTCCATCCGGAGTGGGTTTACAATGTCCACAGGGAGTATCTGGAGGCGGGCGCGGATATCCTTAGAACCAACACATTTGGCGTCAATGGATGGAAGTGCAGCGACGTCAAGTATCAGCAGATCATTCGGGAGGGAATTCAGATTGCGAGGCGGGCGGCAGCCCATGCATCGACAGAGGAGAAGCCGCGCTATGTTGCCTTCGACATCGGCCCTTCGGGCGCTAAGCCCATGGAAGAGGCCATTCCCTCCTTCGCGGAGATGGTTCAAATCGCGGAAGAGGAAGGGGCGAATGTGATCTTCCTCGACAGTTTCCAGGAACTGTACGAGATGAAAGCTGCGGTGCTAGCCGCAAAAGAAAATACGTCCCTCCCCATTTTTGTTACGATGGCACAGAGTCTGGAGAGGGACCCGGCGTGTTTTGCGGCGCTCATGGAGGGGCTGCGCGTGGACGCCCTCGGATTGCAAGGTGGGACGAACCCAAACGATATCCTACCCCTGGTGAGGGAACTGGCCGGTCGATGCTCCATCCCCATCATTGCCACCCCCAACAGGAGACTCCACAGTCCGGCGGAGGAATTTGCGCTGGACATGCGGGAACTGATGGAGGCGGGCGCTCATTTGGGAGGGGGAAGTGGCGGAACGACTCCGGCTCATATACGGTGTATGGCCAAGCGATGCGATTCCCTTCATCCAGCGGTGATCCAGCAAGAGGAGATCACCGTTGCATCGTCCTATGCCATCGCCCAGCGGATCGGAGGTGGGGACAGCGGGTCTTTAATGGTGGGGGAGCGAATCAACCCCACGGGCAAGAGGAGGCTTCAGCAGGCCCTGCAAGATCATGACTGGAGCTATGTACAGCGGGAGGCGATGGCACAGGGAGAGTCTGGTGCGCAGCTCTTGGATGTCAATGTGGGAATGCCGGGCATCGATGAGCGGCAGACGATGCAGGAGGCGGTTCTCGCCATCCAGCAGGTTGTGGCCCTGCCTCTGTTGCTGGACAGCGCCCGCCCGGATGTTTTAGAAGGGGCCATGCGGGTGTACAATGGTAAACCGGTGGTCAACTCGGTGAACGGAAGACAGCGCACCATGGATGCAGTTTTTCCATTGGTTGCTAAGTATGGCGGCGTAGTCGTGGCCTTGCCCTTGGATGAAGGGGGGATCCCGGAAACTCCGGAAGGACGACTTGCGGTAGCACGGAAAATGATCCGGGAGGCGGCGGCCTATGGCATCGAGAAGAAGGACATCATCGTAGATCCAATGGTTCTAGCGGTCAGTTCAATTGCCCGAGGAGCTGTCACGGCGCTGGAATCGCTGCGGCTGATCAAAATGACCTTGCAGGTTCCTACGATTCTAGGAATTTCCAATGTTTCCTACGGTCTCCCCGGGAGAGCGAATCTCAACGCGGCCTTCTACACCATGGCCCTTCAGGCAGGGGTGGACATGGCGATCCTAGACCCCGGCTGCGAACCTGTGCGGGGAGCCAGGGATGCCTATCAGACGCTGTGTGGTCTGGATGAGAATGGGTTGCGGTACATTGGCCGGTATAAGAGATCACAGCAAAGACGTGATCGCGAGACCGAAGCAAGGAAAAAACAAATATTGCTGTGAAACGAAGAAGAAGCCGGCCTATCCGCCACTAAAAAAAGAGGGCAGGACGATTGCCCAAACAGCCGTGCCCTCTTTACGGTTCAATCTGCCAATCGATGGGAGTCATCCCATTGCGCTCCAGAAACGCATTGGTCTTGGAAAAGTGGCGGCATCCGAAGAAGCCATAGGTTGCAGAATAAGGGCTGGGGTGCGGCGCCTCCAGAATCAAATGCTGGGGGTTGGTGATGAGAACCTTTTTCTCTCTGGCATTTCGCCCCCAGAGGAGGAACACAACAGGATCAGGGCGGTCGTTCAGCAGGCTGATAATATGATCGGTGAAGATCTCCCACCCTTTTCCGCGATGAGAATTGGCCATGCCAGCGCGGACTGTCAGCACCGCATTTAACAGGAGAACACCTTGATCAGTCCATTTTTTCAGATATCCAGACTGGGGTATGTAGCAGCCCACATCGTCGTGCAGTTCCTGATATATATTCTGCAAAGACGGAGGTACGCTGATCCCCGGCTGCACGGAAAAGCTGAGGCCGTGGGCCTGGCCGGGACCGTGATAGGGGTCCTGGCCGATAATGACAACCTTCACATCTCCATATGCGGTATAGTGCAGGCAATTGAAGATGTCATACATAGAAGGATACACGGTGTACGTGTGATACTCATGGGCAAGAAAACGGTGCAGAGATGTGTAATACTCCTTCTGAAATTCATGGGCTAGAAGCCCCTGCCAGTCATTTTTAAATTCCACCGCCATGGCTACTCCTCCATCCGGAATACAACAGAGCCGTTGATGACCGTACATACCGGATGGGCTTCGATGTCTTCCATGGGATCCCCGTCGTAGATGACAAGATCTGCGTCCTTCCCTTCCTTCAGGCTGCCGATCTCCTCATCCAAATCCAAGATCTGTGCCGCATTGATGGTAATCGCTTTCAAGGCTTCCATTTTGGGAAGACCAGCTTTGAAAGCAAGGGCAGCGCAGAGCGAGAGGTGCTGGCATGGAATCACAGGGTGATCCGTCATGATTGCAATTTTGACGCCCGCCTCATATAAAATCCTCGGAGTGTCAAAGGTTTTGTTCGTCAGCTCATACTTGCTGCGGCTGCCGAAGGTTGGACCAACGATGGCGTCCACGCCCTCCTCAGCCAGATCCTCCGCTATGAGATGACCTTCTGTGCAGTGATCCAGCGTAATTCGGATACCAAATTCTTTGGCGATGCGCAGAGCAGTAAAAATATCATCCGCCCGGTGTGCGTGAGCCTTGAGCGGGATCTCGCGGCGCAACACCGGCAGCAGGGCATCCAGCTTAAAATCACTTTTGATGCTCGGTTCTGCGTGCTCCATGTTTTCCATTTGGTTGCGATACTCATCTGCCTTGAACAGCGTTTCCCGAAGCAGCGCCGCTGTCGCCATGCGGGTTGTGGGGGCTTTCTGCTTGCTGTTGTAGACCCGCTTCGGGTTTTCACCGAAAGCGCATTTCATCGCTAAAGGCTCCTTGACAACCATGGAATCCACGCGGTGGCCATAGGTCTTGATGGCAGCGAACTGACCGCCGATCACATTAGCAGAGCCCGGCCCTGTAGCGACAGTAGTTACACCGTGCTCATAGGCCTCCCTCAGGGAAATGTCCATGGGATTGAAACCGTCTATGGCCCGCAGCTGAGGCGTAATCGGGTCCGTCATCTCATTGACATCGTTTCCCTCAAATCCGATGGCTTCCTCCTGCATGCCCAGATGGCAGTGGGCGTCAATAAAGCCGGGGAAGACTAATTTGCCGTCGGCGTTTATGACCTCCCAGTCCTCATTTTCAACGGGTATATCAGGGGCGATTTTCGCGATTATTTTCCCGTCGATGAGAATGTCGCCGGTGAATACCTGGTTATCCTCCATCGTATATAAGGTTCCGTTTTGTATTAACAGCATTGTGAATGATAGCCTCCTTTTTGTAATACACTATTATTATAGCAGAGGCAAGCCGCAACTGCAAGAAAGAATGAACGGGCCTACAGGTTTTTTAAGAAAAAAGCAAGAAAAAACCGTATTGTAGAACATTTTTACCTGTGCTATAATAAGAATAGTTTCAAGGGTTTTCACAGAAGATATCATTGAAATTGGAAAGGATATCCTGGAAATCGCACGAATTGAAAAAACCTGCCGCCGGCAACATTTGTTAGCAACAGGTGTACATGCAGCAGGAAATTGCATATAAGATTGCGGAAGCAGCTGTGAGGGCGATGGAATCTGGACTTGCGAGTTTTTTGGCAGATCCACGTATCCGTCGCATTTGTCATACTGGGAAGGAGACGGGTTGAGATGAGCAAAGTGTTGTTTGGAGCGGACATGCATGCGGCAGATGAGTATGCGATGCAGGTCTGCAAGATTCCTGGAATCATACTGATGGAGGCCGCCGCGCGGTCTGTGGTGGAGCGCCTGACGGTGCAGTGCACGCCGGGCGGTCGTGTTTTGGTCTTCTGTGGGATGGGAAATAATGGAGGCGATGGGTTTGCCATTGCCAGAATGCTGAAACAGAAAGGCATGAATGTCAAAATTTTTTTAAATGGGGATCCAGACCGCTTGAAGGGGGATGCCTTGACCAATTATTCCATGTTGAGCGCCTATAAAATACCGGTGCTTCGCCAGGACCAGGTCTACATCCTCGACAGTCTGATCGACCAGTCCGAATGGCTCGTGGATGCGCTGTTTGGCACAGGGCTGGCACGAGATATCGATGGGCTGACAGAGCAGATTATACACCACATCAATCGCGCGCGCGAAGAAAATGGGGCCAAGGTGATGGCCGTTGACATTCCATCCGGGATTGATGCGGATTCGGGACAGATTCGGGGGTGTGCAGTTAAGGCAGATGAGACGGTGACCTTCGTCTGCAAGAAGCCAGGCTTGATGTTGTATCCCGGAAAGGAGCACGCTGGACATGTGACGGTGGCTGACATAGGCATTCCTGACTCTGTCCCTGCCCTGGAGGAAGAGGTGAAATTCACCCTGGAACGGGACGATATCCCGGCCTTATTGCCAGTCAGATACAATCGAAGCCATAAGGGGTCTTACGGCCGGCTGCTCATGGCCGCTGGGTCCCGGAACATGACAGGTGCCGCCATCTTAAGTGCCAGGTCCGCCTATAAGACAGGGGTGGGATTGGTGGATATGGCGCTGCCAAAGGAGATTCGCCCCGTCATTCAGACAAGTCTGCCGGAAGTCGTCATTACCCCGTATGAGATCATCAAAGAGACAGTGGATTGCGGCTCTACAATTGAGCAGTCCTCTTTGGCACCGCTGCGGGAACAGTTGGCCATCTGCAGTGCGGTGCTGGCAGGACCAGGCTGGAGTCAGGTTTGTTATGTGCAAGAACTCTTGGGCGTTCTGCTGGATATGACACCTTCCCACATCCCCATGGTGCTGGATGCGGATGCGCTGAATATCCTTGCCTCCCGCCCAGAAATGGCTGAGAGAGTATGCCGGCGAGGTGGCCACACAATTTTAACGCCACATTTGGGCGAGGCGGCTCGGCTCCTGCAGAAGCCGGTACAGGAGATTTCTGCGAATCTGATGGATTCCGTCCGCCAGCTTACGGAAAAATATAATGCCTGTGTCGCTTTAAAGGATGCGGTGACGTTGGTTGCGTCGCCGGAAGGAAAGCTCTATATCAACCAGACTGGCAACCACGGCATGGCGACGGCAGGGTCCGGCGATGTGCTGGCAGGGATTATTGCCGGTTTGGCCGCACAGGGACTGTCCGCTTTTAAAGCAGCCTATCTCGGTGTTTACCTGCATGGAGCGGCAGGCGATCTCGCCGCTCAGAAAGAAGGAGCGTACAGCATGACGGCGTCGGATATCTGCCGGAATCTACGGTTTTCAAAAATAAACTAAAAAAGCGGTATAATGGAAAAACCCTCCTCCGTATATTATAGCAAAGCGGTCAGGAGGAAGAAAAATGATTGGCAAAAAATGGAAAAAGCTCTTGAAAATTTGGGTAATCGGGTGTATGATAGGGATGTTCGGTCTTGTAACGGGATGTTCTGGCAGCGGAGGGGGTAAGCCCTTAGCCTTGGAGGAGGTTCATCAAAAACTTCAGCAGATGCAATCCTATGAGACAGAGGCGAAGATTACCTTTTTCTCCAACAAGGGCTCCAATACATATGTCGTATTGCAGCAGGCAAAAGCGTCAGGACCTTACCGCATGGAAATTTTGGAACCTGAAAACAACAAGGGGATTTTGACCATCTCTGACGGAACAAAGGTTGTCCAGGTAGACCCCAGCATTGGAGGCAAGATTGAGGCGCAGGATACTCCAGTCCGCGATGCGCTGCTACTGTATCCATTTTTACAGAATTATCTGCAGAGCGAGGCTAGCGCGTCATCCGTCGGCGTAACCATGGCGTCCGCTGGAGTCACAGAGGAATCGTCGGGGACAGAGGTGGAAAGCTCCCTAACGCTGCTAGAGACAGAGTTGCCAGGCGACCATCCGAAGCTAGCTCATCAAAAGCTTTGGGTCGACGCCTACACGGCGGCGCCGGTCAAGATGGAGATCACGGACAAAAGTGGAAATCCATCCATTGTCATTCTCTACCAGAATTTTCAGATGAACCCTCAACTGGAAGATTCTCTGTTTTCAACAGAAGATTAGATGGAACCGACACATTACGAAGGAAAGGCGCGAGGAACGGTGAATACACAGTACTATCGGGTTATGGCGCAGATCGACTGCGAGGCGCTTTCACAAAATATCAAGGCAATTCGAAAGGCGCTTAACCCGGGAACACAATTGATGGCAGTCGTGAAAGCGGATGGATATGGACACGGGCTGCGGGAAATCTATCCGACTTTGGAAAAGAGCGGGATCGATCAGCTAGCGGTGGCCGTGTTGGAAGAGGGCATCTCTCTCAGACGCATGGGATCGCCCCTTCCTGTATTAATATTGGGTTATACGGCTCCTTCCGACTATGGGACCGTCATTGCAGAGGGGCTGACGCAGACGATTTTTACGTCTTCCATGGCCAAGGCAATGTCGGATGCGGCAGTGTCAATGCAACGTGCGGCCAAGGTACATATCAAGCTTGACACGGGGATGGGCCGAATCGGATTTGCCTGCACGGAATCAGCGCTGGATGAAATCCATGCGATTTCACAATTGCCCGGCCTCCAGCTGGAAGGGATCTTTACCCACTTTGCGAGAGCTGATGAGAGGGATAAGTCCGCGACAAGGCAGCAGTATAAAAGATTTCAGTGGATGTGTGATGAGCTGGAGAAAAGGGGCGTGACGTTTCCTGTGCGGCATGTTTCCAATTCAGCTGCAATTATGGAATTGCCGGATATGAATTGTAACATGGTCCGCGCAGGGATTATTTTATATGGCCTGTACCCTTCGGACGAGATGCGGCGGGAGACCCTTGCACTCCGCCCAGTCATGACCTTTAAGAGCCATGTGATCTTTTGCAAGGAGGTGCCGGATGGATCGCCCATCAGCTATGGCGGTACCTACGTGGCCGAGGGGACTAGGCGCATCGGCACAATACCTGTGGGCTATGCCGATGGGTATTCCAGACGGCTGTCAGGAATCGGACATGTCCTCATACGAGGCCATCTCGTTCCTATCGCCGGGCGAATCTGTATGGATCAGTTTATGGTTGATCTCACGTCTTTTCCTGATATCCAGGAAGGCGACGAGGCCATCCTCTTCGGCGAAGGCTTGTCCGTAGATGAGCTGGCACGGCTCATCGGTACGATCAACTATGAAATGGTGTGCATGGTTTCCAAGCGGGTGCCAAGGATTATAAAATGATGAATATATTTTCTAGCAGCGTGGAATAAAAGAGAGAGCAGCTGGCAAAAATAGGGTAGAGAAATTGAATTTTGAGTTAGGAGTTGGTATTACATATGAAGGGATCGAAATGCGGGGTGCAGATATGATTGTCAAACGAGGTGACGTATTTTATGCGGATTTAAGGCCAGTCGTCGGTTCGGAACAGGGGGGGATCCGTCCGGTGGTCATCATTCAGAATGATATTGGCAATCGGTACAGTCCTACGGTTATCTGTGCCGCCATCACATCAAAGATTAACAAGGCCAAGATGCCGACCCATGTGGAGATCGAGGCAGGGCAGGATGAATTGGTCAAAGACTCCGTGATACTGCTGGAACAGATTCGGACCATTGATAAAAAAAGGCTAAAAGAGAAGATATGCCATTTAAACGATCAGGTTATGGAGCGGGTGGACCAGTGCGTCTTGATCAGCTTGGGGCTTGCCCTTCAGGAGAGGCAATAAGAAAGGCTCTGTCCGGCAGTGGACCGGTACGGAGCCTCTTTTCCTATTGTCATTGAAATCGGTTTGAGATTTTATTGCCAACCCAGAGAAGTAGCTGGTACTGGGCTACGGCCAGCACACAGAGGATCAGGATGCTGAGAATGACCCAGTTCATGCGGAAGATCTGGCTGCCGTAGATGATGAGATACCCAAGGCCCGCCCGAGCAGATAAGAATTCGCCGATGATAACACCGATCAGGCATAGCCCGATATTAACTTTCAGGACATTCATAATAACGGGAATATTGTATGGCAGAAGGAGCTTCACCATGACGTGGGATTTTGAGCCGCCGAGGGCATAGATGAGGTTCACCTTTTCTTCTTCGACCGATTGAAATCCGTTGAGGACTGTCAGAATTGTGACGATGATGGTTAGCGAGACAGACGCGATGATGATCGTTTTCGTTGTATTGCCAAACCAGACGATTAGGATAGGTGCCAGTGCTGATTTAGGAAGACTGTTGAGGGCAACCCAATAGGGTTCCGTCACTTCGTAAACCGACGGAATCCACCACAGTAAAATTGCGATGCAGATTCCCAGAAAGGTGCTGATGAAAAAGCTGAGTAGGGTTTCTCCAAGGGTAATCCCAAAGTGAAGAAGAAGATTTCCATTCCAGAGAAGATCCCAGAACGTTTCTGCTAGATCCGATGGACTAGAGAAGATAAAGGCATCGATCCACTTCTGACGCGCGGCGATTTCCCAGAGGAGGAGAAAGGTCGCTAACAGCAGAAAACGGCCGGCCATAATTTTGCGCGTATGCTGCTTTAAGGAGCGCAGGTACGCGTTTTGCTCCGACGACACTTCGGAGGCTTTTCGACGCTTCACCAGCATAGCCGAGTTGTATGCGTTTTCATTCTTCACGGGTCATCACCTCCCAGATTTCTTGAAAGTATTGCTGAAAATTCGGATGCTTCCGCACCTTGAGCGGCATGCGCTCTGACCCGAAATCGATGGGGATATCCCGAAGCACATGGCCCGGGCGTTTCGATAGAACGACAACCCGGTCTCCCAGGCTGATCGCCTCTGAGATATCATGTGTGACTAGGATCGCCGTTTTTCCTGCCTTTTTCAGTATACTGTAGATTTCGTCCGATACCTGTAGCCGCGTTTGGTAGTCCAGAGCGGAAAAGGGTTCATCCAGTAAAAGGATCTCAGGTTTCAATGCCATCGTTCGAATCAGAGCGGCACGCTGCCGCATGCCGCCTGAGAGCTGGGAAGGGTAATGGTTTTGAAACTGATCGAGTCCGTAGGCTTCTAATAAGTGATGAACATAGGTTAGATTCTCCTTTGTAAGCTTCTTTTGTATTTCCAGCCCTAAACAAGCATTGGAAAGCACTGTCCGCCACTCCAGGAGCTGATCGTGCTGAAACATATATCCAACGGGAGCCGTTTTGTTTTCCAGGAGCTCGCTGTGGATGAGAATGTTGCCGGATGAGGGTTCCTGGAGATGAGCAATGGCAGAAAGAAGGGTTGATTTGCCGCAGCCGGAGGGGCCAACCAGGCTGACAAACTCACCGCTGTCAACGCACAGATTGATATCCTCCAGGGCAGGCGTTTCACCGCTTCGTGTATGATAGGCGAGGTATAGGTGCTGTATCTCAAGAAGAGTACCCATAACTGAACCTCCTTGTACAATGGCTTACTTATACTATATTAGGGCTGGAGAAAAATGTGAATCATTTTACTTTTCAACTTCTGATACAGATTTTTCAGCAAAGGTGCGGTTGATGATGGCCTCGTATTCAACACGGTTGGTTAGAGTTCCGGCGTATTCCAGTACGTCCTGAATGAGATCCAGCGATTCTTTTTCAAACACAGGCGTCGTGATCCACGTGTCTTGCTCCAAATACCGGGCGACAATGTTGGTGAGGGTCTCAAGGTCTGTCTCTTTGAATTGTGGCTGGATCGCTTGGGCAATTTCTTCTGCGGTGTGAGTCTGACACCAGAGGAGGCCTTTGTAGATGGCGTTTGTGAAGCCTTGCGCTAACTCAGGTTTTTTGTCGAGGAAAGACTGCGTCGTCATGTAGACGGTATAGGGAACATACCCTGAATCGACGCCGAGGGAAGCGACAACATGCCCACTTCCTGCCATTTCTAGCGTGGTAGCACCTGGTTCAAACTCTGTGGTATAGTCACCTGTCCCGCTTGTGAAGGCCCCTGCTGTGGCGGATAAATCTAGATTGGTGATGATCTCCAGATCTGTCTTTGGGTCCAGCCCATTCTGGTGCAGGATGTACTCCAAAATCATTTCTGGCATTCCGCCTTCTCGTCCGCCGATGATCGTAGTGCCCCGCACTTTATCCCACGTGAAATCAGGATCCGCCTCTCGGCCCACAAGGAAGTTGCCAGCCCGCTGTGTCAGCTGTGCAAAGACAATGGGCACATCCTCACGCCCTTCGTTGTGTACGTAAATAGCGGCCTCCGTCCCACACAGGGCAACATCAGCGTTCCCTGATAAAACGGCTGTCATAGATTTGTCAGCTCCGTATCCGACATCAACTTTCAAGTCGATGCCCTCCTCTTCGAAGAATCCCTTCTCCATGGCCACGTACTGGGGAGCGTAGAAAATGGAGTGGACGACCTCGTTTAGGGTCAGAGGGGTGAGAGTGGTGTCGTCTTTTTTCTGACAGCCGGTTACCACGGCGCCAAGAAGCAGACAGGAAGCCATCAATACGGTAAAGAGTTTTTTCATGTGGATACCTCCGTTTATCAACTTTACTCTTTATCCTATGCCAAAGAAAAGTGCAGCGTGTCAGAAGACAAGATAAAAACAAACTTTTTTCTTACAGCGGTTGAAGTTCCTCTTAAAAAAGGGTATAATGGTAAAAGTTAGAATAGAGAAAGGAGAGCGTCCATTATGAAGCAACATTTTAAGGATTTGGTAAAGGGTGTAAAGAAAGCCTGCGGCGTCGTATATGACAAGACCTCCGAGACAGTGGACATGGCGAAGCTGGAGGTTGAGACCAAAAAGACGTTGAGCAACCTTGATAAGGAGTATAAGGCGTTAGGACAAATAGTATATCAGGTCGAGATGGGATCCTTGACCCGGGACGATCAGATTGTAGCCGCTGCCTGCAAGCGCATTGAGAAATGCCTGACTCGACTGGAAGAGCTGAATGGCGAGAAGGCGAAGAAGAAGGAGTCGAAAAAACAGAGCAAACAAGAGAAGACCGCAGATCAGGCTGGAGGGGAAGCGAGCGAGGAGGAAGTGCATCCTCAGAGGAATGAGGAGGGATACTTTGTATTGAAGTTCTGTCCCTTCTGTAAGGTCGGCAATCACCCCGATGCTGTGAAATGCGTCAATTGCGGCCGTGAATTTTAATATTCCACAGACAGGAAACGGAGGCTATGTAGGTGACCTTTGCACAGAACATGCTGCTGTATCCGGATGGAGATCGCGGGAAGCTTCAACGTCAGCTTCGGCGTCGGAAAGCGGTGAATCTGTATTGTATCTGCGCCTGTCCCAACCATCCGTATCCTTTGGAGATCTTTGAGGCTAAAGAGCTGTACAAGGCGCTGAAACAGGAGAAAGAGTATCATGTGGTGGCGTTGGCCAGAAACAAGGAGGAGGCGCTGAGCATGATTGTCGGCCTGATGGAATGCCTGGTAGAACGAGATCCCCAGCTTCGACGCATGAAAGAGACTATAGGGGAGATTTATCGATGAGTTGGATGCGCAGATTGTTGGGCTCAGTTTTTTCATTGAGCCTGTTGTTGGTACTATTTTTTACAGCCTTTCAGGGAGTGATTTTTAATAAGGGATATATTGAGTCCGAGATGAGAAAGCTGAAGATTGCGCAGAGCGTTCAGATGGAGGAGTCAGATCTTCTGGAGCTTTTTTGGAAAATGCTGGACTATCTGTCCGATAAGCGAGAGGATCTTGTGATTGAAGCGCCCATTGCGGGCGAAGTCAGAGAGGCGTTTAACGATAGGGAAAAGCAGCACATGGTGGATGTCAAGCGTTTGTTTAGCGCTGGGTTCGCCGTTCGCAATGTCAGTCTTGTCGTTCTGACAGGTACAATCGCCGTGGCTGTGTTTTGGAGAGGCCGCCGGAGAGAGATCTGGAGAACATATGGCAAGTCCCTTAGCATTGTTTTCGGAGCTTTTTTTGCGGTGGTGGCCATTTTGGTTATTTTATTTATGAAGGATTTCAACCGATATTTTACGATTTTTCATCTCCTCTTTTTTGACAATGATCTTTGGATACTGAATCCCGCCACCGATTTAATGATCAATATTGTGCCGGAACCCTTTTTCTATGATACGGCCATGACAATCGGAGTCAGCTTTCTGATTCCGGCGTTCTGTATTTTTGCCGGCAGCATTCTCTATTGGACATGCTCCGTTCGAAACCGAAAGAGAAAGGAATGAGGCCATGGGAGTCGTCCTGACGATACTCTTAACGCTTGTCTGGATTTTGTTGAGCATTCTGGGACTGATCCTCTTGATTTTGCTGATCCTTCTTCTTTCACCGGTCACCTATACCTTTGCGGCGGAGAAAAAGCCGGATGCCGCCTGGGTGAACGTGCGCGCAGGCTGGCTTTTTCAACTGATTCGGTTTCGTCTCACATGGCAGGAGGGGCAGCTGGCCTGGAGCTTGAAAGCCGCTTGGAAGACCGTTGCTTCGGATTCTCCCGACGGCGAAGATGAGCCACAGGAAAAGAAGCAGGCGGACGTACAGGAGCCTTCTGTGGATTTGGAGGAGCCATCGGTCCAGGCCGAGTCGGCTCCGATTGAGCCACCGCCGTCATCCGATGAGCCATCCTCCCGCGAAGAGCCGCAGGAGGAGCGGAAGGGCAGTAAGAGAGGCCGGCTCCGGGAGCTTAAGAATAAGTTGATGGAATTTCGGGAAAAGCTAGATGCGTATCCTGAGAAAATGGAAACCTTTGCGGTACTTTGGAATTTAATAAAAAAACTTCTGAAGGCTCTCCTGCCCAGAAAGTTTCAAGCCCGCGTTCAGATAGGAATGGAGGATCCCGCCATGACGGGGTATATACTGGGGCTTTATTATATGATCATGCCCTTTTTACCGTTTCCCAATAGGGCGGGTCAGTTGGAGGTTATCCCCAATTTCCAGGAGAAAGTGCTGGAGGTGGAGGCGAAGGGGAAAGGGCGGTTCACAATAGGCTATTTGCTCTGGCTTCTGCTTCGGACGTATCTGGACAGGCATACACGCTATTTGATAGCCTATATTCGAAATAAGAAAAATTAGGAGGAAGACCAATGGCAATATCAGCGCGAGATTCATTGAAAGATTTGTTACAGGAATTGGAGGCCTTTGTCACGACGAAGACAGTGGTCGGAGAGCCGATTCACATCGACAATACGATTATTTTGCCTCTGGTGGATGTGTCCTTCGGCGCCGGTGCGGGAGCGAAAGAAAAGTCGGCGGAGAAGAACAATGGACTGGGCGCCGGCGGTGGGGTTGGCGCTAAGATGTCAGCTAGCGCGATTCTCGTAATCAAGGATGGACAGATTCGACTGGTCAATATCAAGCAGCAGGATACAATAACGAAGGTTTTGGATATGGTGCCAGATTTGATTGATAAATTTAAGGGAAACCATAAAAAGGAAGACCAAGAAATTTTGGACGCGTATCAGAAGGCGGCGGGCCAGAGCGCTGACGAGGACAAAAAGGCGTAAAGAAAAGGGGGACATTCCCCCTTTTATTTTATTGTGGTACCTGAAATTAACGTGTGCGCTAAATAATGGCTTTTTTGTTCTTTTACAGGGCTCAGAACGGTCTTTACTGCAAGCTGTCCGATTGCATCGATAGGGTAGCTGATGGTGGAAAGCTGTGGGTATAGCCTTCGTAGCATTGTGGGATTATCAAATCCCATGATTCCGACATCCGAATTTTTGAACAACTGTAAGCATTGAATGGTATAGGAGTCACTGGAACAGATGACAGCGGAGCGGCCACCGTTTGCCGGAATCGACTTTAGGATGGATTGGTATGTGTCCGGATCCCTCAGCACTGTATAGTGCACAGATGGTTGCAGTGCCATCGCCTTCTCAAAACCCTTGAAACGCTGTGTCTGCGCGTCGATATTTTCTTTTGACGAACGGGATAGGACAGGCGAAACATAGTAGATATGGTCATACGAATGGCGAAGAACGTATCGGGTGCTGTCGAACATAGCCGCACAGTCATCAATTCCTATATGGGGAATTTCGCCGCAGATGTGATTGCCTAAGCTCACTAGAGAGGTGGAATACTGAAGGAGTTGTTTGCCATATGCAGGGTCTGGTATGACTGAGCAGAGTAAAATGCCGGCGGCGTTCATTCCAACCAGCGTTTCCACGCATTGCCGTTCCACCTGTTCTAAATTGTCGGATAGCATGATTGCGGTCGTATAGCCAAACGATCTGGCAGTGGATTCGATAGAGGTCAGGAGTTGAGAGAAGAACTCATTCTTTAAATTCAGCATGACGACTCCGATCAAATTGGATGTCCCACGGGATAAGGAGCTGGCGTACTGATTTTTGATGAATCCATGATCCTTAGCCATCTGTAAAACCTTTTGCTTTGTCTTGGGGCTTATGCCAGGACGGTTGTTAAGCGCCCGGTCTATGGTTCCTTGAGAAACGCCGCACAGGCGGGCAAGTTCATCGCTGGTTATTTTATCTTTACGCATCTGAATAGCCATCCTTATCTTATAATACCGTTAGAATAGCACAGATTCTGTAACCCTGTCAAGAATTGAGGGCATCGCAATTCTGCTTATTTTGCTGTGCAACAAAAGGTATAGAATTAAACATACGGAAGGCTTGTCGCTTTTTGTAAAATCCCGTATACTAAAAGGAAAGGGGGAATGGGATGGAGACAGCAATGGAGCGAGTCGATTATTTGGAACGGCTGAAGCAGGAGTACTGCCTTACCTATCTGAAAGTGCAGCGGTTGACGAAAGAGCTGGCGGGAGCCATACGAGGGACTTTGGTGAAGAAGAAAGTCGGAAAGTACTCATACTACGATCTACAGGTGTGGGAGGAAGGGAAGCGGAAGCGGACGTATGTGCGCAAGGAAGAGGTGGAGCGAATCCAGAGCCAGATCGAGGTGCGACGCCATCAGGAGGAAGAACTGAGAGGCCAGAAGAGGTATCTGGAGGAACTGCGAAAATGTCTGCGGCATTTTCGAGTGAAAGGGGAGGCAGTGATGGAGAGCTATGAGGCGGAGCGACGGGAGAGCGTGAGGCAGGACAGGGAGAAGGAAGCGGAGAGAGAGGCGGCGAGACAGAAGCCGTATGGAGAGGGGTGCCGGTACCGGACAGTAAGAGGGGAATATGTGCGGTCGAAGTCGGAGCAAGTGATAGCGAATTTGCTGTATGCGCTGGGCATACCGTATCGGTACGAGCCGAAGGTGAGACTGGGGAAGCGGGAAGTGAGAGGAGATTTTTGGTTGCAGTCGAAGGTGAACCCGAGGAGGGAGTACTACTGGGAGCACTATGGGATGATGGAGGAGGAAGAGTACCGGGAGAAGGCGGCGGAAAAGCAGAGGGAGTACAGGGGGAATGGGTATCGTGTGGGAAAGAATCTGATCGAGACGTACGAGGATAAGGGAGGGTTGGACGCGCAGGAAATAATGAATATGTTGAAAGTGTACAAAATCATATAGAGGGAGCGGGAGGCCAGAGCCTCTTGCTGTAAAAAGAGAAGTGTCACGGCGTCACAGAAGGGGGCGTTTTTTTATTGGAAGAAGATCGGAGAAAAAGATAAACGAAGACGATAGCCACTAAAAATCAGCCAGCCATAAAAGCGATGGTAGAGAAAAGCAGCCGCTAAAAGGAGAAGGCCGAAGACAAGGCGAAAGGAAGACAGACGTGAAAAGACAGAGGGAAAGCGGGCGGACAGCCATAGCGGAGAAAAAGACAAACGAAGATGATAGCCACTAAAAGCAGCCAGCCATAAAAGCGATGGTAGAGAAAAACAGCCGCTAAAAGGAGAAGGCCGGAAACAAGGCGAAAGGAAGAGAGACGTGAAAAGACAGAGGGAAAGCGGGCAGCCAGCCATAGCGGAGAAAAAGACAAACGAAGACGATAGCCACTAAAAATTAGCCAGTCATAAAAGCGATGGTAGAGAAAGCAAGCAAAAGAGAAAAACAGCCGCTAAAAGGAGAAGGCCGAAAACAAGGGGAAAGCAGACAAGGCGAAAGGAAGAGAGACGTGAAAAGACAGAGGGAAAGCGGGCGGACAGCCATAGCGGAGAAAAAGACAAACGAAGATGATAGCCACTAAAAGCAGCCAGCCATAAAAGCGATGGTAGAGAAAAACAGCCGCTAAAAGGAGAAGGCCGGAGACAAGGCGAAAGGAAGACAGACGTGAAAAGACAGAGGGAAAGCGGGCAGACAGCCATAGCGGAGAAAAAAACAAACGAAGATGATAGCCACTAAAATCAGCCAGTCATAAAAGCGATGGTAGAGAAAAGCAGCCGCTAAAAGGAGAAGGCCGAAGACAAGGGGAAAGCAGACAAGGCGAAAGGAAGACAGACGTGAAAAGACAGAGGGAAAGCGGGCGGACAGCCATAGCGGAGAAAAAGACAAACGAAGACGATAGCCACTAAAAATCAGCCAGCCATAAAAGCGATGGTAGAGAAAGCAAGCAAAAGAGAAAAACAGCCGCTAAAAGGAGAAGGCCGGAAACAAGGGGAAAGCAGACAAGGCGAAAGGAAGACAGACGTGAAAAGACAGAGGGAAAGCGGGCAGACAGCCATAGCGGAGAAAAAGACAAACGAAGGCGATAGCCACTAAAAATTAGCCAGCCATAAAAGCGATGGTGTAGAAAGCAAAAACAGCCGCTAAAAAGGAGAAGGCCGAAGAGAGAGAAGTGAAACGACAGAGGGAGAGCGGAGAAAAAGACATTCAGTAGCTTGACAATGAAAGCTAAAAGACGTATAATTTGTGTACGTACACGAATTAAGGGGGAATTCTTATGCGGAGAACAGAATATGTTGGAGATCGTACCAATGAGATATCATTTCCATTAGGGGGTATCGGAAGTGGCAGCATCGGGCTTGCAGGCAACGGAAGATTGATCGACTGGGAGATTTTCAATCGTCCCAACAAGGAATCGTACAATGGGTTCAGCCACATAGCCGTGAAAGCGGAGAGACAGGGGAAGCTTCTGGATGCCCGCGTGCTTAATGGCGATGTGAACAAGGGGTACAGCGGACCAGGAACGGGCCTGGAGAACACAAGTATGGCGGGGTTTCCTCATTTTAAAAAGTGCGTTTTTTATGGAGAGTTCCCATTGGCAGAAATACAGTTTGAAGATGATCATTTTCCCGGGAAAGTGACTTTGCGGGCCTTCAATCCATTTATTCCTCTGAATGATACAGATTCTAGCATACCAGCGGCCTTCATGGAAGTAGAGTTTCAAAATGATGGCAAGGAGGAACTTCAATATTCAGCCGCTTTTACAGTGCGAAACCCAGATCAAAAAGGAAGGAATCAATTTGTAAAAAAAGAACTGCGTTTTTTGACGACGCAGTACGCTGAGGACCATCCGCAGTTCGGTGAACTATGCCTGGCAACGGACGCAGATGGCGAAATTAGTCATCAGGAGTATTGGTATCGGGGAGGCTGGTCGGACAGTCTGGAAACTTATTGGCGAAACTTTACTGAGCAGAGCAACCTAAAAGCGCGGCGATATGAAGAACCGGGTGACGGAGATCATGGAACCCTCTGCGTAAAACAGATGGTTCCCGCTGGAGAATCAGTGCGAATTCGTTTTATTCTATCTTGGAACTATCCGAACAACTATACTTACTGGAATCCCAATTATAAACATATAACATGGAAAAATTATTATGCCGTTCTATTTTCCAGCGCACAGGAAAGCGCGGCATACGGCCTTGCCAATTGGGACCGGCTCTATGGGGAGACAAAGCGATTTAAAGATGAACTATACGCGTGCAGCTTGCCAGACGTGGTGATCGAAGCCATATCGGCGACGATGTCCGTTTTAAAGACAGCGACGGTTCTCAGACTAGAAGATGGATCAATTTATGGCTGGGAAGGGCTCCACAAGAATGTAGGATCGTGTGAGGGAACATGTACCCATGTATGGAACTATGCCTATGTGTTGCCATTTTTATTTCCGAAACTGGAGCGATCCATTCGAAACCTGGATTACCGTTACAATCAGGATGAAAGCGGTCGGATGCAATTTCGAATGATGCTTCCACTTGAGCGGCCGAGAGGGACGTTCCGCGCCTGTGTGGACGGACAGATGGGCGGAATTGTGAAGGTCTATCGGGAGTGGAAAATCAGTGGCGACGACCTTTGGCTCAAAGAAATCTGGCCGGCTGTCAAAAAGTCCCTAGAATATGCGTGGAGTGAGGATAACGAGGACCGGTGGGACCTCGATCAAGATGGTGTCCTGGAAGGGCGCCAGCACCATACACTTGATATGGAGCTATTCGGCCCCAGCTCTTGGCTGGAAGGCTTTTATCTTGCGGCGCTTAAGGCCGGAGAGGAGATGGCGAGATACCTGGGCGAGGAGGATAGCGCCGACGAGTACAGGGAGCTATTTGAAAGGGGAAAGGCCTGGAGTGAGGAACATCTATTCAACGGGCGTTATTACATACAGCAGATCGATCTGAAGGATGCGTCCATTCTAGAGCCCTTTGAAGGAGCGAAAGAGTACTGGAACAAGGAAGTGGGCGAAATAAAATATCAGATTGGCGAAGGCTGTGAGATCGACCAGATCTGCGCCCAATGGCACGCCAACATTGTAGGCCTTGGCACAATTTTTGACAAAGAGCATGTAAAAACAGCGCTGAGCAGCCTATATCAACAGAATGTAAAACGTTCCATGCGAGACTTCTATAACCCATGGCGGCTTTTTTGCCTCAACGATGAAGGGGGAGCTGTCATCTGTGAGTATCCTGAAGGTACGAAAAAGCCAGCGATTCCAATCCCCTACTGTCAGGAGACGATGCATGGCTTTGAATACCAGCTGGCGGCCCTGATGATCAGCGAAGGCATGATTGAGGAAGGCGTTGAGATCGTGGCCATGATTCGAGACCGATATGATGGCAAAAAAAGAAATCCATGGAACGAAATCGAATGTGGCAATAACTACGCCCGGTCCATGGCGAGTTATTCCATGATTCCCATCTTCTCAGGCTTTATCTTTGACATGCCGAAGGGGGTAATAGGATTCAATCCTATCCTGCAAAAGGATGTGTTTCGGTGCATCTGGAGTTTGGACAGTGCATGGGGAAACGTGCAGATTAAGGGAGAGCAAGTCTTGATCCAAATTCTCAGTGGTCAACTAACCCTTCGGGAGTTGCAGCTTCCCTTCGTCACAAGAGAAATCCACACCGTGCGGGTGGATGGACAGAGTGTTAAAGTGAAATGTCAGGGCGGACGAATTCAATTTGACGAGCCCATGACGGTTCAAGAATGGATACAGGTATAAGCGATTTAGCGGAAGAGGCGGCCGCGGTACCGGTTGACAAAGGCGAAAAATTCCTGTGGCCTGGGGAGCGCCATTGGGTTGGGAATCCACTTTGATTCAACCAGAAATGCCATTCCTCGATCCTGAATTTCGGCGTACAACATGCGGACAATGGAGGGGAGTGGGGTTTGTCCGTCGAAGAGATGACGGCAGGCATAGAGGAAGAGATATCCCAGGGCTGCCGTCTGTTCTGCGTCCAAAAGTTGCTCCACACACCGCAGGTCCACAGCTTCGTGGCCAAGTACAATGCCATCTGTACCTTGAATTCGCAGCTTTAGGCGATCTTCCTGGGCGATTTTAGGGGAGCGGCAGGGAATTCGAGGTGGGCATGGATTCGTGTAAGGAGGGGCGGAAGGCGTCCAGGGGTAATGGGCGCTGATCTCCTTAGCCTTTTGGGTAATCTCATAGGTTTGGTAGGAATCCAGCTGAAGAATAGTATCCGCAATGTGGAAGAAGGCCCCACAGCTGCCAGCCACGAGGACGATGGAGACGCCAAAGCGTTCATACAAGAGCCGCGCGCGCTCTAGAAAAGGAGTGATGGGTTCTTGATCTCGATGGATTACCTGCTGCATTAGCTCATCTCGGATCATGAAGTTAGTCGCAGAAGTATCCTCATCCAACAGAAGGACCGACGCACCGCTCTCAAGACTCTCCATCACATTGGCCGCTTGCGAGGTACTTCCGCTGGCATCGGGGGTGGAAAACGCGGTGGTATCGCTACCGCCAGGAAGGTGATTGATGAAGAGCGAGATGTCCATTTGGCTGATGCTTCGGCCATCCTCTGCGCGGATTTTCATTGCATCCGAAACGGTGATCACGTACTCGCGGCCATCTCCCCGGATATGATTATAAACGCCGGTTTCCAATGCCTTGAGAAGCGTTGATTTCCCGTGATAGCCGCCGCCCACGATGAGGGTAATCCCCCTGGGTATGCCCATTCCCTGTATTGTTTTGCCGCTGGGAAGGGATAGAGAAATCTCCATGGAGGAAGGCGAGGTAAAAGGAATGGCGCCCGGCAAGGGTTTTTGGGAGACACCGCTTTCCCGCGGAAGAATGGACCCGTTTCCCACAAATGCGACCAGGCCCTGACGGTTCAATTCGTGGCGGATATAGGCCTGATCTTCCGCTAGGCTCAACACGTCGGCGACGGCCTTGGCATCCAGTTGTCCGTAAAGGAGAGTCGTGTGGACACAGACCGGCAAAAAGTCAAACAGGATCTTGGCGAGCTCCGCAGCATTGATGGTGCGGCCGTTGGCTGGGAAGCCGATTTCGAAGCGAAGTTGAACGCCTTCGCCGGTGATTGTGCAGGAGGTGCGCTCCAAAATTTGCTGTCCACACCGGCTACAGCTCAGAAGACCACTTTTTCCGGACCCCTTTGCCCGAAAGGCATAGGAGTCCAGTTTTTTTGAAAACAGCCGGAGCAAATGATCCTGGAGTGCAATCCTCTTATAGGAGGGCGAGAGAAAGTCGGCGGGAAAGCCCGCGGCCTTCATCGGGACAAGGACGCTGACACAGGAGGGCGCCGCAAAGGGATCCCCTTGAACATGATCGATGGAGAGTACAAAGTCAGAATACCGATAGGCTCCCTGGAGAGCCTTGTAAGCCGGATAGCTTTTGTGATCTATGGATGTGAGAAGAGTTCTAAGTTCTTGCATCGTTTTCATTGGATCGACCTCTTTCATAGAATATACATGTTAGTATACTACGTATTGTTCCAAGATGGCAAGAGAGCAAGGGGAAAATTTGTCAAATCTATTGATCTTTTCGCAAAAATCCTGTAGACTGAGCAAAAGAAATGGAAGGAGAGAAACTTATGGGAAATGTCAAGATTGTTGATCATGGGATCGTCTATACAAAACCGAATGCAATCTTTTCGTACAATGGATGGCCATCCATCTGCCGCTGTGATGATGGGAGTCTATTGGCCTGTTTCTCAGGAGATCGTTTGGAGCACGTTTGTCCCTTTGGGCGGGTGTTGGCGGTGAGAAGTTTGGATGAAGGCAAAACCTGGTCTGCGCCGATCACGGCCATCAATACGCCGCTGGATGACAGGGATGCGGGAATCGTAAATTTAGGTCACAACCGGCTGTTGCTGACATCTTTCACAAACTCCCGCGAGATGCAGCGACAGTGTAAAGAAGGGCGAAGTGACATCAAGGCGGAGCTAGTCCGCGCCTATGTATCCTTGATTACAGAGGAACAGGAAGCGCGGTATTGTGGTTCCACCGTCTCGATCAGTGAGGATGGCGGCCGGACCTGGGGAGAGCCATTTCTTGTCCCGATCACAGCGCCCCATGGACCGATCCGGCTGCGGAGCGGAGCGCTGCTTTATGCTGGAACTCCCTTTCCCGCAAGTCCCCAGGGGGCGCCTTATCCCATTCATGTATACGGGAGCCAAGACGGCCGTACCTTTACCAAAGTGGGGCAGGTCGCCATGTGTCCAGAGCTTTCAGAGGGAATCTTTACGGAGCCACATCTTGTTGAGCTTCCCTCCGGACGTCTAGTTCTGCATATTCGGGTCCAGGGGGTTCTCAGTGAGGAGCAGATCTTTACCATCTGTCAGTCCATTAGCGACGACGGGGGAAAGACCTGGACTGTACCCCAGCCCACAGGTGCGCAGGGAGCGCCGCCACATCTGTTGCAGCACTCATCCGGAGCGCTCCTGTGCACATACGGCAAGCGTGTGGGGGATCGCACGGGGATTCGAGTCATGATCAGTGAGGATGGTGCCCAAACATGGGAGATTGATTCCATCCTGTGGGAGGAGGACGCAGACCGGCCATATAAGGGGGACCTTGGGTATCCGGCCAGCGTGGAACTGGACAATGGGGATCTTCTGACGGTCTACTATGGCGTTCCCAATGGTCAAAAGATGACAAGCATCCTGTGGACGCGCTGGCGGCTCAGATAAAGCTGCAACAAAAAGCTGTGAAAAATGATGTCTCATTTTTTCACAGCCCCTTTTTTGGTCATGATTGAATCAATTCCGCGATCATCGCCATCTTTTCCGGAATCGGAATGGATTGTGGACAGTGCTCCATACACTGACCGCAGGCGATGCACTGTTCTGCCCGCGCAGTCGCGTCGATCTCGTCAAAAACCTCTTTGTTTTGATTCAGGGCATACTGATTATAAAGAGAGAATACCGTCGGAATCTCCACCCCCGACGGACAATCCATGCAATAGCGGCAGCCAGTACAGGGGATGGTATCCTTTTTTCGGTATGCGTCCACTGCCCTGTCGATCACCTCATAGTCCGCTTCCGTAAGGGGTTCAAAATTCGTCATGGTCCTGACGTTATCTTCAATTTGCTCCATGGTGGACATGCCGCTGAGAACCGTCATCACATTGGGAAGGCTGGCGGCATAGCGGATGGCCCAGGAGGCTATGCTCTGGTCGGGCCGCGCCTCACGAAATAGCGCGTTAGCCGCCTCGCAAGGGTTCGCCAGAACGCCACCCCTTACGGGCTCCATCACAATGACCGGCAAGTGGTGGTCTGTGAGGATCTCATACTGCCGTTTTGCATTCTGCATATCCCAGTCCAGATAATTCAACTGAATCTGCGCGAAATCCCACTCATAGGCATCTACAATCTGTTCCAGAACCTGGGGAGAGTCGTGGAAGGAAAAGCCCAGGTTGCGGATCACACCCTCCCGTTTCTTCTCCGATAGAAACTCGTAGAGGCCAAAGTCGACACATTTCCGAAAATTGTCTTGATTCAGCGCGTGAAAGAGATAAAAATCAAAATAGTCCGTCTGTAACCTCTCCAGCTGATGATAAAAGATGCGCCGCATGGCGTCCGGAGAATCCGCTTCCCATATGGGCATCTTTGTCGCCAAATAAAAGCTGGACCGGTCATATTTCTTCAGGGCGCTGCCAAGAAAAACTTCCGAGCCGCCATCATGATATTTATATGCCGTGTCGAAATAGTTGATCCCCGAAGCAAAAGCATAGTCCACAATCTCCTGCGCCTTCACATAATCGATCTCCTGTGCCTCTGAATTCAGTCGAGGCAGCCGCATGCAGCCAAGTCCGAGAACGGAGACCTGGTCAGAACCTTTGTACGCCCGAGTATACACGTGATATTCCTCCAATCAATTAGTTTCGTCTATTGTACATCCTATAGATAACTATAAGTCAAGATAATTTTTAAAGATATTTGACAAATGTTTCAAGGCGGAGTAAACTAAAGAGACAAGCCAGTGAAAGGGAGGCCGAGTATGGCATACAGCATTGCCCAGGTAGCGGAAAAAACAGGGCTGAGCGTCTATACGCTCCGGTATTATGATAAAGAGGGGCTATTGCCCTTTATCCAGCGGACGGAGAGGGGAAACCGCTCCTTTACGGATGAAGATTTAGAATGGATCGGGCTGATCAATTGCTTGAAAGGTACGGGGATGTCGGTGAAACAAATCCGAGATTTTATCGCCCTCTGCATACAGGGAGATGAAACGCTGGAGGAGCGCCGGCAGATCTTTATTGAGCAAAGAGAGCGGGTTTTAGAACAGATTGAGGCGATGCAACAGCATCTAAAAAGGGTTGAGCACAAAATCCAGTTCTACAATCAAGCATGTGCCGCATATCAGAAGCAGCGCGATGAAAAAGAGGCGTAGGGGGAAAGCAAATGATGGAATTAGCATCGAAAGTTACAGACATCGTCAGGCAGGCGGGAATCAAAATGCGCCAGGTGTGTAACATGCAGATTCACACAAAAGAGGGACATGCAAATTTTGTCACGGATATGGATGTTAGCATTCAGAACGAGCTGATGGAAAAGTTACAGGATGTGGTGCCAGGCGCGTCCTTTATCGCGGAAGAGAAGGACAATGGGGAACCAGCGGGCCTTACCTGGCTCATCGACCCTATCGACGGCACGCAGAACTTTATCAACGGGTATCAACATTCCGCTATCTCTGTCGCCCTAGTGGCGGAAGGGAAGGGATGTCTCGGCGTCGTCTATGATCCATACTTACAGGAAATGTTCTGGGCAGTTCGAGGAGGAGGAGCCTTCGTCAACGATCGCCCTATCAAAGTATCGGAGCGGCCGCTGGAGACGGGGCTCGTCATCTTGGGAACATCCCCCTACCGGAGGGATCTTGCGAAGAAAACCTTCAGCGCGGCCCAGACCATCTTTCAGAGCTGCGGCGATATACGGCGCTCCGGGTCTGCGGCGCTGGATCTCTGCTATCTCGCCGCCGGCCGCTGTGAAGGGTTCTTCGAAATGGTCCTCTCCCCGTGGGATTACGCGGCGGCGTCCGTGCTGATTCAGGAAGCCGGCGGAATGATTGACGCCATCGCGCCAGATGCGTGGGGATACGGCAAGCCCATCGGCATCGTAGCTGGAAATCAAAAAGCATTTCAAGCGCTTAAGACTATTGTGGAGGATACACATGGAAAATTTTGAATTTTACACGCCGACCAAAATCTATTTTGGCCGGGATACGCACAAAAAAGTTGGAGAGATCATTGCAGGCTACGGATTTCACAAGATTTTGTTGCACTATGGAGGCGGCAGTATTCATAGAAGCGGGCTGTACAATGCGATTGTGACGTCCCTGCGGGAGCACGACATTGCGTGGGTGGAGCTGGGAGGAGTTTCCCCAAATCCGAAGCTGTCGCTGGCTAAGCAGGGAATGGAACTTTGCCGGGCTGAAAACGTAGAATTCATCCTGGCAGCCGGCGGCGGGAGCGTCCTAGACTCCGCAAAATGCATTGCGGACGGCGCTGCCAATCCAGATGTGGAGACATGGGAATTCTTTGAAAAGAAGAGGGAGCCACAGGGCGCGCTCCCTGTGGGCGCCATTTTGACCCTGGCCGCCTCCGGCAGTGAGATGAGCGCTTCCTGCGTCATCACCAACGAGGAGGGGTGGTTCAAGCGCGGCTTTAATTCCCCCTATCACCGCCCTCTCTTTTCCATTCTAAATCCCGAGCTTACCTTCACCGTCAGCCCATTCCAGACAGGTTGCGGCATTGTCGATATCATGATGCACACCATGGAGCGCTATTTTACCTTGTCGGAGAATGTGGATCTGACAGACCATTTAGCGGAAGGGCTTTTAAAATCCGTGATTGCGGCAGGGAAAAGGGCAATAGACAATCCCCGCGACTATGAGGCCAGAGCCACCCTGATGTGGGCAGGCAGTCTGTCCCACAATGATTTAACCGGGGCAGGGCGGCAGGTTTTCATGGGCGTCCATCAAATGGAACATGAGCTGTCAGGCATGTATGATTTCGTGGCACACGGCGCAGGTCTGTCTGTCCTATTTCCGGCCTGGGCTAAATTTCAGTATCCCTATGCCACTCAGCGGTTCTGTCAGTTTGCAGTGCGGGTCTGGAACCTGGAGATGGACTATGAACATCCGGAGGAGACAGCGAAAGCAGGAATTGCCGCTACGGAGGCGTTTTTTGCGTCTCTTGGTATGCCGGTCCGTCTGAGAGAACTGGGCATCGGAGCAGAGAAGCTAGAAGAGATGGCGGAAAAATGTACCTTCTTTGGCAAGCGGATCCTGCCAGACTATAAGCCTCTGGGAAAAGCTGAGATTATGGAGATCTACCGGTTAGCGCTGGGCTAAAATTCCATTATTTCCCAGGAAATGAGATCCGCCCCTTTTCCGCGTCCACAAAAACCTGTGCGCCGAGAGGCAGGCATAGCGATGGCATACAATGGCCACACACAAGATTTTCCAGTATGGGCTTTCCCTCTGGAACAAGAAGATCTTGAAAGATTCGGCCAAGAGGAAGGGAAGATTCAGGGTTAGCGGGATCGCAATCGGTCCATTCGCCCAGCAAAATCCCAGCGCAATCCTTGAATTTTCCTGCATTTCGCAGCTGGACCAGCATCCGGTCAATCTGGTATGGCTGTTCCTTGACATCTTCCAAAAATAAAATTTTCCCCCGCGTATCGATCTCATAGGGAGTTCCCAGAGAAGAAGCGACGAGGGTCAGATTACCGCCGGTCAATTCACCTTCCGCCTGTCCAGATACCAAGGGCAGGAAGGGAATGTCCGGCGGATTTTCAATTGCGTCCTCCTCGAATCCTGCCATGCAGTTCAAGATTTGGCGGCGCGTATAGGGATCCAGACCTTTGTGTACAATGGTGGATGGCATGGGAATGTGATAGGTCATGAGTTGGCAAAACTGATTTAGACAGATGTGGAGGGCGGTTATATCGCTAAAGCCTCCAAAAAACTTAGGGCATGACCGTATACGGTCAAAATCCAGGAGAGGCAGGATGCGGGATGCGCCGTAGCCGCCTCGAATGCAGAAAATTCCGTCGATGGCCGGGTCCAAAAATGCTTCCATCAAGTCCTTTGCGCGGGCACTGTCATCGCCGGCCAGATAGCCGTGGCGGAGATGGACGCTGGGATACAGTACTGGAACAAGGCCCAATTCTTCCAGCACGCGGGAGCACTGTTCTGGCTCGCCAGGGGAGACGGGACCGGAGGGGGCGATGAGAGCAGCGCGGGATCCTTTTTGCAGTGGTCTTGGTTTTACCATAGAGCACCTCATTTTTTTGTATTACTATATGGTCTCAAACCTGCGAATATAACAAATTCCGAGAGCGGAAGGACCCGTATACGTCCCGATGGTTGCGCCGGTAGGCAGATATTGTACGTCGACAGGGCGGCCCAACATGGATTCCAGTTGATCCTGAATAATGGCGCCGTCCTCATAGCAGGTCCCAACCTCAACGCCAAAGCGGTACGAGGCGTAATCTTCGGAGGGAACGTCATCTTGAAACATTTCCAGAATCTTCTGCATGGCCCTTTTTCGGCCGCGGGCTTTTCCAAAGGGGATTAATTCGCCGTCTTTCAACACGATCAGCGGTTGGATGTTCAGAACAGATCCAGCGATGGCGCTCACCTTGCCGATTCGGCCCCCCTTTTGGAGATACTCAAGGGTATCCAAAGTAAATTGAATCCGCGCGGTGTCCTTAAGAATTGTCAGTTTGTCCATAATGGAATCGACGGACAGGCCGGCGTCCCGCATCCGGCAGGCCTCTAAAACCAACAATCCCTGGGCTCCGGTCGCCAGGCGTGAGTTGAGCACTTCCACCCGGGCGCCGGGATATTTTTCGCAGGTCATGGAAGCCGCGTTGAAGGCTGACTGGGCGGAACCGGAAAAAGCGTCAGTGATGCAGATGCATATGACATCGTATCCCGCTTCGATGCTGTCGGCAAAGGCATTGCTGTAGTCTTCAATGGTGGGTACGGAAGTCTTGGGAAAAATCCCGCCGGTCAACTGTTTAAAAAAATCATCCCGCGATAATTCCACGCCCTCCTTCTGGTAATGGGTTTTATCAAAGGAAATATAAAACGGAATCACTTGTATCTGATGAGCTTGAATTTCGTCTGCCGGTAAGTCACAGGAACTATCTGACAGGATCCGAATTGGACGCATAAAATCCTCCTTTAGTATTGTTGGTCTGCCTGAAAAAGGTATAGGAGATATTATATATGATTTTACAGCAAACTACAAGTTTTTTGCATATTTTTTTATAAATGACAGATTCTAACGATACAATACAAGTGTTTAGGAGGTAGTATCATCATGAGAAAACCTATAGTTCTCCTGCTTTGCACGTGCATGGTCCTTTCCCTTTGGACTCCAGCTAGGACAGTCGAGGCGGAGACTTCTCTGAATATTTCCGCTCCATCAGCTGTTTTGATGGAGCCATCTACGGGACAGGTTCTGTACGAGAGCAATAGCCATGAAGCGCTGCGTCCCGCCAGCGTCACGAAAGTCATGACCATTTTGCTGGCCTATGAGGCAGTGCGCGATGGAAAAGCCTCGATGGAGGATATGGTCACCGTCAGCGAAAATGCAGCAGGATACGGAGGGTCTACGATTTTGCTGGAGGCGGGGGAATCCATCGCACTCAGCAATTTGATCAAAGGGATGTGCGTCGCATCAGGCAATGACGCCGCAATCGCGACGGCGGAATATATCGGTGGAAGCCAGGATGGCTTTGTCGAGATGATGAACGCCCGCGCAAAGGAGCTGGGGATGAACGACACGCATTTTGTCAATCCCTGCGGCCTGGACGCGGACGGCCATGTGACAAGTGCCTATGATATTGCCCTGATGTCGAGAGAGCTGATCAATAATTTTCCGGAAGTATTCGAGTATACCACCATCTGGCATGAGATGATGCCTCATCAGTGGAAAAAGGGAGCCGGCGAGACCGACATGGTCAACACCAACAAGCTCATCCAGAGCTACGAGGGGATGAACGGTTTAAAGACGGGATTTACCCGGCTAGCCAAGTATTCCATCTCGGCGACGGCAAAACGCGGTGACTTGCAATTGATCGCGGTGGTTATGGGGGCGGAAACAAAGGACCAGCGCTCCGCCGATGTATGCACCCTTTTGGACTATGGATTTGGAGGGTACGGCTTTTTTAAGGTGGAGACCGATGGCAATGAGGCGGGAACGGTTCCCATTCGCGGCGGCGATGCGGATGAAGTCGTGGCGCTGGTCCAAGGAAACGTCCAAATGCTCACAGAAAAGAGTAATCCCATTAGTGCGGAGAGCCTGACGAAAGAAGTGCAATTGAAGGATGGCATCGAGGCGCCGGTGAAAGCGGGGGATGCCCTGGGAGAAATCGTATATTCCCTAGATGGGAAGGAGGTCGCCAGACTTCCCCTAGTCGCGGCCGCCGATGTGCAGAAGATGGATTTTACCCGAATCCTCCAGAAACTTTTAGCCAAATGGATGTAAGGTGATATCGAGAAAGCAGATATAATAATTAAATTATTTCTGCTTTTTTCTTGCATTTTTGGGAGGGAACTTGTACAATAAAAGATATTGTCGATTGCGAGGGCGAAGGGAGGGAGCTAGGTGGCGCTGGAAGTCAGGCTGCCGGTATTTGAAGGGCCGTTGGATCTGCTGTTGCACTTGATTGAAAAAAATCAGCTGAATATTTATGATATCCCCATCTTTGAGGTGACAAAGCAGTATCTGGAGTATCTGAGGCAGATGAACGAGATGAACATGGAAATCGCCAGTGAATTTGTGGTCATGGCGGCAACCCTGATCAACATCAAGGCGCGGATGCTTCTGCCGGCGGCGCAAAAAAACGAAGAGGAGGAAGAGGATCCGCGGGAGGCGCTGATTGCTAGACTCCTGGAGTACAAGAAATATAAACAGGCCGCTGCATTTCTGCGAGAAAATCAGACGGGGGATTCAGAATTGATCCTATACCGGAAGCCGGAGGACATCCAAGGAGAACGCCCCATGCCCACCCTGGAGGAATTGCTGGAGGGTGTGACGCTGCAGGAACTGTATTCGGTTTATACGAAGCTGATGCGGGGCAAGCGGGATAGTGTGGACATGGTGCGCTCCCAGTTTAACTCCGTGGAGAAGGACGAATACACCATAGAGGAGAAAATCGAGTCTCTCATGAAGACCATGGAATTGCTGGAGGAAGTCAGCTTTTACAGCTTGCGGGAAAAGAGCCGGTCGAAAATCGAGACGATTACATACTTTATGGCAATGTTGGAACTCAGCCGGATGAACCGGGTCGTATTGAGGCAGGACGGTATTTTTTCTGATATTATCATGGTCATGAGGAGAGAAGAGGTAGAGGATGGAAGAGTTGAATCTTAAACGGTTGGAAAAGATCGCGGAATCGCTGCTATTCGCTGCTGGAGAGCCAGTTAGCCTGGACAGTATCGCCAGAGTTCTTGGGCAGAATCCTTCCACCGCCCGGAAGATCGTCAGTCAGCTTAAAGACTATTATGACCGGGAAGAGCGTGGAATGCAGATTCTGGAGATCGAAAATTCCTATCAGATGACAAGCCGTCCTGACTACTATACTCATATCAAGCTCTTATACCGATCCGGGCAGAAAATCACCCTGACAGAAACCCAGCTGGAAACCCTGGCCATCATTGCATACCGGCAACCGGTCACGAAGCAGGAGGTGGAGGAGATTCGAGGCGTTCGGTCGGACAACATCATCAACCGCCTGATCGATTTTAACCTCGTTGTGGAAAAGGGGAGGCTGAAAGCGCCGGGACGTCCCATTCTCTTTGGAACCACAGATGAATTTCTGCGGTATTTTGGTTTCCGAAGCATCCGCGATCTCCCCTATTTGCAAAATGCAGAGCAGCTGGAGGAGGGGGATTTACCCAAGGATTTTTTCCAGGTTTCAAACGAGGACGAGGAATAAATTAAGCGGCAACATACTATACTCTTCTTAGACGATGAATATTTGGATGTGATGCTGTGAAGAGGAAGAAGTATGGATTCCGGATTGTATATGGAATCGTGCTTGTGTTGGTTTTGTTTTGGCCTAACCTTATCTGTGGGGATGGGGCGCCGGAGCAATCGGATCTCAACGCCTTATCGGCCGTCGTTATGGAAGCCGAATCAGGGAGGATCCTATATGATAAAAATGGATCCGAGCCTCGCGCCATGGCGAGTACGACGAAGATCATGACCCTGACCGTTGCGCTGGAAAACGGCAATCTCTCCGACATGGTATCCGTCAGCGCCAATGCGGCGCAGCAGCCGGAGGTCAATATGAATCTTCGAGAAGGAGAAACATTCGTATTGGAGGACTTACTGTACGCTCTAATGCTGCAATCCTACAATGATGTGGCTGTCGCTGTGGCAGAACACGTTGGCGGATCCGTTGAAAATTTTTGTGCCATGATGACGGAGAAAGCGCAGGAGATCGGGGCAAAGAACACATGCTTTAAAACGCCAAGTGGTTTGGACGCGGAAGGACATCAGACGACAGCGGCGGATTTGGCCCTCATTACGGCCTATGCAGTCCAGAATGAGACTTTTATGAAGATCGTGGGGACCCAATCCTATGAGATTCAGCAAAATCGGGGGAACAGCCGCAGTGTATCCCTATCCAATAAAAATCCGCTGTTGACAGCCTACCCCGGCGCCACCGGTGGCAAGACGGGGTTTACCTCCCAAGCGGGGCTTTGCCTTGTGGGGATCGCCTCCCGCGATGGTGTTCAGCTTATCTCCGTGGTCTTAGGATCTGGGTGGCCGCCCCATTCCCAATATCGAATCGCGGATACAAAGAAGTTATTGGACTACGGGTTCCTGAATTATACCTGGAAGACCGTACCCCTTGATGGAAAGGATACCCAAGAGGCGATTGAGGTGTCCCGCGGTACGACGGCGCAGGTGGGAACCAAAATCGAAGGCGATTTCAAATATTTTATGAAAGACGATGACCAGCTGGAGATTCACTATGACCTCCCCTATGTGTTGGAGGCGCCGGTTGAGGCCGGTGAGGTGGTGGGAGAGGCTACGGTCTATGTGGATGGAAAGGCAGCGCAGTCTCTGCCGGTTGTAACGGCGGAGGGATCGGCGCGAATGGATTTTACCTATTTTTTACATAGGGTGTTGGAAGGTTTTTTTCATACAGAAGTTCAAATGTAGGAGAAGAAATGGAGAGTACAATGGAGAACATGCGTTTACAAAAGTTTATGGCTTTGGCTGGATGTGGATCCAGGAGGAAATGTGAGGCCTGGATTGCCGATGGACAGGTGCGGGTCAATGGCGCGATTGTCACAGAATTGGGCACGAAGATCGATCCAGAGCAGGATACAGTCCAGTTCCGTGGGAAAAGAATACAACTGGAAGAGAAAAAGGTGACCGTCGCTCTAAATAAACCAGCCGGCTACATCACCACCAGTAAGGACCAATTTGGCCGGCCCAATGTGTGTGAATTGATCGACCTCCCAGGGGTGCGGCTGTATCCCATCGGCCGGTTGGACTATCAGACCACAGGTCTACTGCTGCTGACCAACGATGGGGAGCTTGCCTACGCCATGACCCATCCGAAACACCATGTAGCAAAGGTGTACCACGGCATACTAAAAGGAATGGTGCAGCAGGAGGACATAGAGAAGCTGCGGGCAGGCGTGACACTGGAGGATGGCTACGTGACGAGGCCGGCGCAGGCTAAATATCTTGGAGCTGCGGGCAGCCACAGCCGTGTGGAGATTACTGTCTATGAGGGAAAGAACCACCAGGTGCGAAGAATGGCCAGGGCGATTGGCCATCCAGTGCTGAAACTCCGGCGCGTGGCGGTGGGCAGTGTGCGACTGGGAAGGTTGGAGGAGGGCGAATACCGAGTCCTAACCCAGGAGGAGATTCAGGCTCTGAAAGACAGCGCTCTGATCCAGGAGACGCTATGATCATTTCATCCCATATCACGGGCCAGCTGCATACAATGCTGGAGCCGCACATTCAAAAGGGTGGCGTGTACGTCGATGCGACGGCAGGAGGTGGACGGGACACGCTGTTTTTGGCGAGCCATGTTGGAGCAGCTGGCAAGATCTACGCCTTTGACATTCAGGGAGAGGCGCTTGTACAGACGAGAGCAAGACTGTTAACCCATGAGGTCACGGCTTCGGTGGATTTGATCCTCGATTCCCATGCGAAGCTAGACGCATATGTGAAGGCGCCCATAGACGGCATGATGTTTAACCTGGGGTACCTTCCAGGAGGCGATCCAACTGTGGTGACAAGGGGAGAAAGTACCTGTGAGGCGTTGGACAAGGCGCTGGCGCTGCTAAAAAAGGGCGGTTTCATATCACTTCTGTGCTACACAGGCCATCCGGGGGGAATGGACGAGTACAGGGCCGTATCGGCATATGCGTCGCGGCTGGACAGGCACATGGCGCAGGTGGTGGAGATGCGATGGAGCAATAGTCCCCAGTCGCCACCGGTCCTGATTTTGATAGAAAAATCAATTTCGTATCCCATGTAGTATGAAATTCGAAAGAATTTCTTTTTTTTATATTAAATTTGCCATTGTAAATTGACGGAAACTGATGTATAATTTATCTTGGTCAAAAGTTGGGTTGTTATTTTTATAACAGTTCTGAGTCGAAAGGACTCACATTTGGTTGAACTGTGAACCTTCGGCCAAGAATAAAATAATTTTATAGTGGAGGTAGCCAATGAGTACAGTGGAGAAGATTCAAGAACTCAAAAAGAGTCGCGCAGCGCTTGAATCCAGCGGAAAAGCGGCAAGAGAACGGATTTCCATGGTATTGGATCCGTTGAGCTTCGTTGAGATCGGCGCCTTTGTCAACCACAGGAGCACAGATTTTAACATGGTTTCCCAGGATACGCCTGCCGATGGCGTGGTAACCGGGTACGGAACCATCCAGGGGAGACTGGTTTATGTATACAGCCAGGACGCGTCCGTCATGGGCGGAGCCGTTGGGGAGATGCATGCCAGAAAGATTGCAAAGCTTTATGAGAAGGCGCTGGAGATGGGAGCGCCGGTGATCGGGATTCTGGATTCCGCCGGTCTTCGCTTGCAGGAGTTGACAGATGCGCTGGAGGGCTATGGCGCCATCTACCAGGTCAAAGCGAAAGCCTCCGGTGTGATACCACAGATTACCGTCGTTGCGGGTATGTGTGCTGGCGGAGAGACATTGTTGCCCGGCATGTCGGATTTTACATTTATGCTGGAAAAGCAATCTAAGGTGTTTGTCTCCAGTCCCAATGCCATGGAAAAGGGGACGAAGGAGGAGGATATCGCGGGAGCCAAGGTTCACGGAGCGAAGAGCGGCATGGCAGACTTTGTCTGCGAGGATGAGGCGGACTGCTTTGCCAAGGTGCGCACTCTGGTGGACCTGCTGCCGGCCAACAATGCGGAGGATGCTCCGGTCTACGAGGACATGGATGATCTCAACCGAGTGAGTGAGGTGTTGGATTCCATAGTACCGGAAGACGGGGAAGGATTCGATGTGCGGGGCGTCATCGGCGAGCTGGCGGACAACGCAATCTTTGTGGAGACGAAAGCGGATTTTGCTCCAGGGATGGTGACCGGTTTTGTGCGGCTCAACGGGGGAACTGTTGGAGTCGTCGCCAATAACAGCGCGGTGGAGGATGGCATTCTGACCATCGCTGGATGCCGGAAAGCAGCCGGATTCGTTGCCTTTTGTGATGCTTTCTCCATTCCGATTCTGACGCTGACGGATACCGCTGGATTCGCGGCGAGTGTGCAGGAAGAAAACGGAGGTCTGGCCGATGCGGTCTCGAAGATGACGTTTGCCTTTGCCAGCGCCACGGCGCCAAAGATCAATGTGATTTTGCGGAAGGCCTATGGCAGCGCCTATGTCACCATGAATTCCAAGCACATCGGAGCCGATGTTGTGTACGCCTGGCCGACCGCTGATATTTCCGTTATGAATTCCGTGTCGGCAGCGCGGATCATGTTTGCCAAGGATGTGGAGGCGGGCGCTGATTTATCGGAGAAAGCGGCGGATTTTGAGGTGCTGTCCTCCCCTTATGCGGCGGCCAGCCGCGGGTATATCGATGATATCATCGAACCGGCGTTGACGCGCAAACACCTTCTTGTTGCTCTGGGAATGCTGATCAGCAAGCGCCAGGAAGGCCCTGCCAAAAAACATGGCACCATACTGTAGTGAGGTGACGATCCTATGATGAATACTGTAGTATTGGAAGCGTCCGGACGATTGGCCGACAGGTTGGTCACGGAAGACGGCTGGCTGGGGGCCCTGGGACAAGGGCTGGGCGTCACCGTCGCAGGACTGGTCATCGTTTTCGCGGCTCTCCTGATCATTGCCGCCCTGATCAGCGTCTTTGCCAGGCTGGCGGAGGGAAAGCAAAAGCCCTTGCCGGAGATTGAGCCGGCAGCGGTGCCGGAGCCTGCTGCGCCTGTAACCCAAGTGGAAGAGACTGTGGACGAGGAAGAGCTTGTTGCGGTGCTGACAGCGGCGGTTGCCGCTTGCATGGACCGGCCGGCTGATGGGCTGGTAGTTCGCTCATACCGGCGGGTTGGAGGAAATGGCCGTTCCTGGACAGGGCGGTAATGGATAGAACGACATTATATTAAATCAGGAGGATTCGATTATGAGAAAGTTCATGATTACCGTTAATGGTACTGCATATGAGGTTGAAGTAGAGGAACTTGGCGCATCCACACCGGCTGCGGCCACGGCTGCACCTGTTGCCCCCACGGCCGCGCCCGCTGCGCCGAAAGCCGCGCCCGCACCCGCCGCGAAACCTGCCGCGCCCGCTGGAGCCGCCGGAGCCAATAAGGTCAGCGCTCCCATGCCCGGAAAGATTTTGGATGTGAAGGTTGCCGCCGGCGACGATGTGAAGAGAGGACAGGTCGTGGCGATCTTAGAGGCAATGAAGATGGAGAATGAGATCGTGGCGCCGGTCGATGGCAAGGTTGCCACTGTCAATGTGAATAAAGGAGCTTCTGTGGAAACGGGAGATGTGTTGATTACCATCGGCTAATTTTAAGGAGGAAAGACAATGAACCTCATTGCAATGAATTTCTTGTCGGATTTGGGCGACATGCTTGTAAAGTTTGGCGTCGAATCCGGATTTGCTCAGTTTTTCAACGGCGTTGGCTGGAAAAATCTGATTATGATCGGGGTCGCATTGGTATGCCTGTATTTAGCCATCGGCAAACAATATGAACCCTTATTGCTCGTGCCCATTTCCATCGGGATGCTTCTGTCCAATCTGCCGCTGTCCGGAATGATGAACGAACTGGTGAAGGAGGGTGACACGGTCATCCAGGAGGAAGGGCTTCTCCATGTTTTTTATAGTTTGAAGGGAATTTTCCCGTCCCTGATCTTCATGGGCGTCGGCGCCATGACGGACTTTGGGCCGCTGATCGCCAACCCGAAGAGCATCCTGCTGGGAGCGGCGGCGCAGATGGGAATCTTCTTCGCCTTCCTGGGGGCTATTGTGTTAGGGCTCGCCTTCCCGAGCATGAACATGACGTACGGATTGGCGGCTTCCATCGGAATTATCGGCGGTGCTGACGGTCCCACGGCGATACTGACCACGACGAAGTTGGCGACGGACTATCTGGCTCCCATTGCGGTGGCTGCGTATTCCTACATGGCGTTGGTGCCAGTTATTCAGCCGCCGATTATGAAGGCGCTGACGACGAAGGAAGAGCGCTGCATCAAGATGGAACAGCTGCGGCCGGTTTCCCAGAGGGAGAAGATTCTATTCCCCATCGTCGTGTCGATTCTGGTCATTCTCATCTTGCCGGATACAGCGCCTTTGATCGGTATGCTCATGTTCGGCAATCTGTTAAAGGAATGCCTGGTTACAAAACAGCTGGCGGAGACTGCGTCCAACGCCCTTATGTATATCATAACCATCATGCTGGGAACAGCGGTGGGCGCTTCGGCACAGGCAGAGACATTTTTAACCTTCCAGACGCTGGGTATCTTGTTGCTGGGCGTCGTCGCCTTCATGGTGAGTACGGCGGGAGGTGTCCTGTTCGGAAAGATCATGTGCAAGGCAACCCACGGCAAGGTGAATCCTCTCATCGGAGCGGCGGGCGTGTCGGCGGTGCCCATGGCGGCCCGTGTCGCACAGAAGGTCGGCAGCCAGGAGGACCCCACCAATTTCCTGCTCATGCACGCGATGGGACCCAACGTGGCTGGAGTCATCGGCTCCGCCATTGCCGCCGGCGTATTCCTGAAGTTCTTTGGTTAAGGCGAATAAATAAGGAGGATAATCGCATATGGCTGAAAATATAAACAAACCTGTGAAGATTGTGGACACGGCCCTTCGCGACGCGCCGCAGTCTCTGATCGCGACCCGCATGTCGACAGAGGAGATGTTGCCCATCGTTGAGAAGATGGATAAGGTGGGATACTACGCTGTCGAGTGTTGGGGAGGCGCTACCTTTGACGCTTGTCTTCGATTCATGAAGGAAGATCCGTGGGAACGCCTTCGCAAATTCCGCGATGGATTTAAAAATACGAAGTTGCAGATGCTCCTGCGCGGACAAAATATTCTTGGATACCGTCACTATGCCGACGATGTGGTGGAATACTTCGTGCAGAAAGCGGTTGCCAACGGTATGGACATTATCCGTATCTTTGACGCGCTCAATGACCTTCGAAATGTCAAGACGGCCGTGGCGGCGACGAAGAGAGAGGGCGGTCATGCGCAGCTGGCGCTGTGCTACACGCTGAGCGACGTGCATACGCTGGAATACTGGGTCGATCTTGCAAAGCGCATTGAGGATATGGGCGCTGACTCCATCTGTATCAAAGATATGGCCGGATTGTTGGTACCCTACAAGGCTGCGGAGTTGGTCAAGGCGCTGAAAGAAAACGTGAGCCTGCCCATTGATCTGCACACCCATTACACCTCCGGCGTCGCGTCCATGACGCAGTTGAAGGCAGTTGAGGCAGGGTGTGATATCATCGATACGGCGATCTCGCCCTTTGCCCTGGGAACCAGCCAGCCGGCAACGGAAGTCATGGTGGAAACCTTTAAGGGAACCCCTTATGACACAGGGTTGGACAATAACCTGTTAGCCGAGATTGCGGATTACTTCCGCCCCATCCGTCAGCGCGCGCTGGATACCGGCTTGCTGAACCCGAAAGTTTTGGGTGTGGATATTCAGGCGCTTCTGTATCAGGTTCCAGGTGGAATGCTCTCCAATCTGCTATCCCAGTTGAAGACGCTGGGGGCAGAAGATAAATATGAGGAAGTCCTTAAAGAAATCCCGCGGGTTCGCGCAGATTTTGGATATCCGCCGCTTGTCACGCCGTCCAGCCAGATTGTGGGCACCCAGGCCGTATTCAACGTCGTCATGGGAGAGCGCTATAAGAACGTGACGAAGGAATCCAAGGCCATCGTCCGCGGCGAGTATGGACAGACACCGGCTCCCATATCGGAAGAAATCCGAAAGAAAATTATCGGAGATGAAGAGCCCATCACCTGCCGGCCGGCAGATCTGCTGAAACCGGAGCTGGCGACCATCGAAGCTCAGATGAAGCAGTGGAAGGAGCAGGACGAGGATGTGCTGTCCTATGCGCTGTTCCCCCAGGTGGCGGAGGAATTTTTCAAGTACCGGGAAGCGCAGAAGACGAAGATCGACCCGACCCTCGTCGATGCGGATCATAAAGTGTACCCGGTATAATAAGCAGAGTAGGAAGCTGCTGTCTCCCAGGAGACAGCAGTTTTTTATCCACCAGAAAGTCCGCCGGGAGGCGGACCTAGATTTAAAGAACCGAAGGTTCTTGCAACCTTTTTTGCAGTCATCCTCCGCGGAAAAATCTTTGGAAGGGACTTGCAAATCTCAAAATCTGCGTTATAATGATAGATGTGATTTTTGCGTAGCAGAAAAATTCAATCGTTGGAAAATTGAAGGAAAGAGGAACAAGAAGGTGGAGTCATGGCACAGGGCAATGATGTGTTAAAGAGAATCAATGAGCGGTATCCTCATTTGAGCAAAGGGCAGAAGCTATTGGCCAACTATATCACGGAGCACTATGAGAAGGCAGTGTATCTCACGGCATCCAAGCTGGGGCAGATTGTAGGTGTATCCGAGTCCACGGTGGTCCGGTTCGCCAATGAGCTGGGGTACGATGGCTATCCGAGTTTGCAGCGCGCACTGGAAGAGTTAGTCAAAGTCCGGCTGACAGCGCTGCAAAGAATGGAAGTGTCCAAGGGGAGGATGGATCAATCCCATATTCTTACGTCCATCTTGCAGGCGGACATGGACAATATCAAGGCTACGCTGGAGATGGCGGATGAAGAAGGATTTAAAAAGGCAGTGGATGCGATCCTGCGCTCACGCCGGATTTATATTCTCGGTGTCCGAAGCTGTGCGTCGCTAGCCGCCTTTCTCGGATTTTATATGAATCTGCTGTTCGACGATGTGCGGTTGATCCATACGAACAGTGTCAGCGAGACCTTTGAGCAGATGTTGAAGATTGGTGCGGAGGACGTGGTGATTGGAATCAGTTTTCCGCGGTATTCCAAGCGAACCGTCCGCGCTATGGAATTTGCCAAGTCCAGGGGTGCGAAAGTCGTGGCCGTCACAGACAGCGACGTCTCGCCATTAATTCCTTTTTCCGACTATACCTTGAAAGCGAGGAGTGACATGGTATCCTTTGTGGATTCCCTCGTGGCGCCTCTGAGTTTATTGAATTCCCTCATCGTTGCGCTGAGCATAGGGCGCAGGGATGAGATCACCCATTCCCTCAGCAGTCTGGAGAGCATCTGGAAAGAGTATGATGTCTATGACAGCGAGGAGAGAGATGATCTTGTGTTTGGGAAGCCGTTGCCATGAGGACATGGGATGTGATTGTCATCGGCGCCGGGGCAGCCGGCTTGATGGCGGCAGGGAAGGCCGCTGAAGAAGGGGCCAGCGCGCTGGTGTTAGAAAAAAATCCACGTCCCGGCGTTAAGGTCGGCATCACTGGCAAGGGCCGGTGCAACGTCACGAATATTGCGGACGTGAAAACATTTATGGACCATGTGGTGTCCAACGGACGCTTTCTGTACTCCAGCTTTCACAGCTTCTCCAACCTGGATGTGATGGAGTTCTTCGAGAAGATGGGCGTGCCAGTGAAAGAAGAACGGGGAGGCCGAATTTTTCCTGTGAGTGATCGGGCCTCCGATATCGTGGCGGCGTTGGCCCGCTATGGGTCGGAAGCCGGTGCCAGACTTCATCTGAAGGAAGAAGTGAATGCCGTTGAGCCGGAAGAGGGGTATTGGTCTGTCATCACGGGGCAAGGCGCGTATCGTGGCAAAGCTGTGGTCATTGCCACGGGAGGCAGGAGCTATCCGAGGACGGGATCCACTGGCGATGGTTACCGATGGGCCGAAACTCTGGGGCACAGTGTAACTCCGCGGCGGCCAGGTCTGGTTCCTCTAGTCTGCCGGGAAAGCTGGATCCGCAAACTGCAAGGGCTATCCCTTCGAAATACAGCGGTTTGGGTTACGGAGAGGGGAGGAAAGGTGGTCTGCCGTGATTTCGGAGAGCTACTCTTCACCCACTTTGGCATAAGCGGTCCGGTGGTGTTGAGCGCATCCAGCTATATGCAGCGCTGGCTAGCCCAAAATGGATTGGATTTTGGTGAGGCAGGTTTTGTATTTCACATGGACTTAAAGCCTGGGCTCGATGAGGATGCTTTGGACAAGCGCTTGCTCCGCGATTTTGAAAAATTCGCTCTGCGCGATTTTCAGAATGCGCTGGATGATCTGCTGCCGCAAACGCTTATCCCTGTCATCCTTGAGCGGTCGGGTATTCCCGCAGGAACAAAGGTCAACGCCATTACGAGAGAGCAGCGGTCGGCGCTGCGAAATCTTCTCAAAGATTTTACGGTGACAGTTCACCAGAGCCGTGGAATGGAGGAAGCCATCATCACCATGGGAGGCGTGGATGTGCGGGAGATCAATCCTAAGACGATGGAATCCAAACGGTGTCCAGGGCTATTTTTTGCAGGAGAAGTGTTGGATGTGGATGCGCTGACCGGCGGTTTTAATTTGCAGATAGCCTTCTCCACCGGCGTTGCGGCAGGCGTGTACGCGGCGGATAGGCGATTTCAATAGGAAATGAGGAGGATCGAATGCGGACGATTGCGTTAGATGGGCCTTCCGGCGCAGGGAAGAGCACGGTGGCTAAATTAGTAGCAAAACAGTTGGGAATTCATTATGTGGATACCGGCGCCATGTACCGAACGCTGGGATGGTATTTGCTGCAGGAGGGGGTCTGCCTTTCAGATGAGGCGGCTGTGGAAGACGCGCTATCTTCTGTCAGCGCCACCATCCAGTTTTCCGGCGGAGTACAGAGAATGTACATTGCAGGGCAGGATGTGACGGACCTGCTTCGCGCCCAGGATGTGGGGGAGGCCGCCAGCAAAATAGCGGTCTATCCATGTGTCAGAGACAAGCTGTTAGGGTTACAGAGGGAACTTGCCGTGCGATATGATGTCATTATGGATGGGCGGGATATCGGGACAGCGGTTTTGCCGGACGCAGGTGTGAAGATCTATTTGACTGCCTCAGTGGAAGAGCGGGCCAGAAGGCGGTATCAAGAGCTCTGCGATAAAGGCGAGACTGGCTTTTCCCAGGAGGCCATCCAGGAGGAGATTGCATCCCGAGATTATCGGGACACACATCGCGCCATTGCGCCGCTTCGACAGGCGGAGGATGCAGTTATGGTGGATTCGACACAGCTGACGGTGCAAGAGGTTGTTGACCGTATCTGCACGTTAGCCGGAGGAAAGGTGTCATGACCATTCAGGTGGCAAAGACGGCGGGATTTTGCTTTGGCGTTCGAAATGCGCTGGAGCTTGTGGAAAAGCGAGCGGCTGAAAAGAATGGGAAGACGCTGTACACCATTGGTCCCCTGATTCACAATCCGGATGTGGTGGCCCGCCTGGAAGGACAGGGGGTTAAAACAGTAGCCGATGTGAGTGAGCTGGGCGCTGGCGATGAGGCGGCAATCCGGGCTCACGGCGTAGGGGAGGCGGTATACCGCCGTTTGGAGGAACAACAGGTTGACATCCTGGATGCCACATGTCCCTATGTCAAGAAGATACACAACATCGTCCGGGAGGAAAGCCTTGCGGGATGTCCGGTGATCATTTTAGGGAATCCAGAACACCCAGAAGTGAAGGGGATCCAGGGATGGTGTCAAAATGACTGTTTTATTATACAGTCTGAGGAAGATTTTGGAAAACTTCCACAAAGAAAAGAACAAGAAATCTGCCTGGTCGCCCAAACGACATTTAATATATTTAAATTTCAGAAAATTGTTGAGAAATTGAGAGAAATAGGGTATAATTTAAGAGTGTTTCCTACGATTTGCAAATCAACCCATGAGCACCAGCAGGAAGCGATTGATTTGGCAGAGCAAGTGGATGTGATGATCGTAATTGGCGGGAAACATAGCTCGAATACCCGGAAGCTTTATGAGCTGTGCCTTCAGCGCTGTCCGAAGGCTCTATATATCGAGAACGCCCAAGAGCTTTCCCCGGAGGAGATCCGATCCATGAAGATGGAGAAGGTGGGGATTACAGCCGGGGCATCCACGCCGAATTTTATCATGCAGGAGGTTATTAGGAAGATGAGTGAGATCAATACGTTTGAAGAGTTATTGAATGAAAGTTTTAAAGAAGTTCATTCCAGGGATATCGTCACCGGGACCGTGGTTCAGGTAACGGACAGTGAGATCGTTTTGAATATAGGCTACAAGTGTGATGGAACCATGACCCGGGAGGAGTACGGCGGTACGGATGCGCCGTTGACGGAGCAGGTCAAAGTGGGCGATGTGATGGAGGTTCTGGTCGTCAAGGTGGGGGATAGCGAGATCTTGCTGAGTCGCCGCCGTCTGCTTCAGGACAAGACCTATGCGGAATTGGAGGAGGCCTTCGAGACAAAGGCGATTCTGACGGGTACAGTTCAGGAAGCCTTTGACAATGGCGTCACTGTGCAGTATAAGGGAAGCAAAGTTTTCATCCCGGCATCGTTGGCCGACGTTCGGAGGGTGGACCTGAAGACATTGGTGGGACAGGAAGTTCAATTTCGGATTATTCGGCTACAGCGCAAGCGCAATCGGATTTTGGGCGACCGCAGAAGCGTTCTGCTGGAGGAGCTGAATGAAAAGCGGGAAGAGACATTGAAGAAGCTGGAGATCGGAGCTCGCGTCAACGGCGTGGTCAAGACGCTGACCAACTACTGTGCCTTTGTTGACCTTGGGGGCATCGATGGGATGTTGCATATTTCGGAGATGGGATGGAGCGTAGTCCGGCACCCGGCCCATGTTCTGAAGGAAGGCCAGCAGATCGAGGTTATGATTAAGGATATGGATCTGGAGAATCGAAAGATCTCGTTGAGCACCAAATTTCCTGAGACCAACCCATGGAATGGCGCGGAAGAAAAGTACGCCGTCGGCAGTATTGTGGAGGGGACCGTGGTTCGATTTGCGGACTTTGGCGCGTTTGTTGAGCTGGAGAAAGGCGTGGATGCGTTGATACATATCTCCCACCTGTCCAGAAAGTTTGTCAAGCAGCCCTCGGATGTGCTGACCATCGGAGAACGAATCCAGGCGAAAATCATTGACCTGGATCTGGAACAGAAGCGGATCAGCCTGAGTCTTCGGGATCTGGAGCCTGAGGACGAGGCTGTGGAGATTGTGGAGAATCCAGAGCCGGAGGAGATCACGGAGGAGCAGGAGTAACCTGCCGTTCCGTGTCGATACAAGTTCGCCTTGAGGCGGACTTGTTCTTTTTATAGTTTTAGGGAGTGGTGCGGTTGATCTATACAGTTACCATGAATCCATGTCTGGATTATGTGGTCGAGCTCGAGCAGGTAAGGCTTGGCAGGACGAATCGAGCGAAAGGCACGTACATTCGGGCGGGCGGAAAGGGTATCAACGTTTCGTTGATGTTAAATCGACTGAACGTGGAGAACAGAGCGACTGGATTTGTCGCCGGTTTTACGGGAGATGAAATTACCGCGCAGCTCAGCGGAGAGGGGATTGCGGCAGAATTTCTGACGGTAAGCGGTTTGTCACGGATCAATGTAAAGCTTTGGGCTGAGGAGGAGACGGAGATCAACGGAACCGGTCCAATGGTCGCCGGCTCCGATGTGAGACGGCTTTTCCGCGTACTGGAAAAGGCGGAGAAACAGGATATCATTGTCCTCTCCGGGAGCATCCCTGCGACTTTGCCCATGAACATCTATGGAGAAATCGCCTGTTGGGCGGAACAAAAACGGATTCCTCTCGCCGTCGATGCCACAGGAGAACTGTTGAGGGACTGTCTTCCGTACCATCCCTTTTTAATCAAGCCGAACTTGCAGGAACTGGAGGAGCTTTTTGGTCAACCGCTGAAATCGGACGAAGAGGTGCTTCGCGCAGCCGACGAGCTGCGGAGGGAGGGGGCGCAGAATGTCCTCGTCTCCATGGGCGGAGGCGGAGCACTGCTCGCAGCGGAAGACGCTGTATACCGCGCACAGGCCCCTCAGGGCAAGGTTATAGGAACTGTCGGCGCTGGAGATTCCATGGTTGCCGGTTTTTTGAGCGAGTTTTCGAAGAAACCGGATTTGGGCAAAGCATTGAGCATGGCAGTCGCAGCAGGCAGTGCCACGGCCTTCAGCCCGGGGCTCGGGTGCCGGTCTCTGGTTATGCGCCTTGCAGCGGAGATTCAGCCGGTACAAGTGACTAGAAAGTCATAGCGATGAAAACAACACTGATAATTTGCCGCTAAGCGGCAGAATGGAGGTTACAATGGTCACCATCGATAAGCAGAGAGAATTCAGCGCCGTGGGATTTGGAGAAGTGATGCTCCGTCTGTCGCCTTCGGGAAAGGAACGGATCTCCCAGGGAGAGACTTTCGAAAAGCGGGCGGGGGGCTCCGAGCTCAACGTCGTGTCTGGAATCTCCATGCTAGGACTTCGGACGGGGCTTATCACCAAGCTGCCGGACAATGAGATTGGAAAATTTGTCAAGAACCAAGTCCGTTTCTGTGGCGTCAGCGATGATTGCGTAGTCTATGACACCAGCGATGACGCCAGACTAGGGGTTTACTATTACGAGGGAGGCGTATATCCGCGGCGGCCATCCGTGGTGTATGACAGGAAAGCCTCCTCCATCAACACCCTGTCCGTGGAGGAAATTGACCCTGCGATCTATGAGAAGGCGCAGCTGTTCCACACCAGCGGTATTTCATTGGCGCTTAGCCCTACGTGCCGGTCCACTGCGCTGGAGGTAATCCGGAGATTCAAGGAGAGGGGAACGCTCATCTCCTTTGATGTCAACTATCGAGCTTCGCTGTGGAGCGAGGATGAGGCGCGCAGAACCATTGAAGCGCTGCTGCCGTCTGTGGACATTTTATTCGTGTCGGAGGAATCTTCCCGGCGGATGTTCCGAAAGACCGGAGATCTGGAGGACATTATGAAGAGGTATGCCCAAGACTATGGCGTCTCCATGGTCGCGACGACGGCGCGGCAGGTTACGAGTCCCACCCGGCACACCTTTGGATCGACGCTGTATGATGCGCAGGAGGATCGGTTTTATCGGGAAGAACCGTACCGGGATATCGAGGTCGTGGACCGGGTAGGAAGCGGAGATGCGTATCTGGCGGGAGCCCTGTACGGGTTGTTACAGTACCAGGATTGTCAGCGAGCTGTGGAATTCGGCAACGCCATGTCCGCAGTGAAAAATACAATACCGGGCGATCTGCCGGCCAGCGACGCGGAGGAGATCAAAATGATCATCGCGGCGCATCAGTCGAAGGGGCCCCAGAGTGAGATGAAGCGATAGGGATTTTCCACAGCCCCCGGATATAAGCGGTGAGCATGGGGGACGTCTGTTGGGAGAACCAGTGGGTCAATTCGTCAAGCTCATAGTACACAGTGGCGTCTTTCGGGCCGCGGCGGAACCCGTGAAGAGGATGCGCGCTGGCGTCGGCTAGGGGAGGCCCGCCATATAAGAAGAGCCCCTGCCTTGGGACACAGCAGGTAGCGGCGGTTGCGGCTCTGCGAAGGCGCGGCGGGATGTCCGCAGCTAAGGATTTATGAAGGATTGTATCTTGCTCTGGCAGATAATAATAGTCTTTCGGATTCGGCAAGTAATAGCGCAAGGTTTCCTCTGTTACGGGGAGTGTTACATAGCAGATGGAGCTTCCCGCTTCAAAGGAGAAGAGTCCTTCCAGGGGGCTCTTTTTTTGTAGAGGTATCCATGTCTCATGGGAAAAGGGGATCTGGCGGTCGAGATGAATCTCTAGGGACCTCCACTCGCCCTCTTCACTGATGAGAGAGTCTCGAAGTGCTACGGTCAGCACAGCGCTGTCTGTCAAGATGGATAAAAATTCCCGTATCCGCATGAGCCTCGCTAGGTTCTGAACATCTTCAAAATTGTGGAGCAGGAGAACGCGCTCCAAGGCGGGGTCATCCCGGCGGATATACTCATAGTACACGTCGATGAGCTGTCCACCGTCAAAAGCGTCGTCGCGCCGAGTTCCTAAGAATTGCTCCACTGTTTTCAGCTTGCAATTGTCCCAGCCAAAAAATTTGGCGTAGGGGCGATACTGCTTCAGGAGATCCAGGGAGCGGAAGGAAAGAAAGTCACAGGGAATATGCAACGTTTTCATGCGGCTTTCCAGAAATGCGAGATCAAACATATCCCCATTGTAGGTGATGCACAGGGAAAAATCCTGCATCCGCTCTGTATAGGATGTCAACAATACCGGCTCATCTTGCAGCGAGGAGGCTAGATGCTGTTCTATGTAAAAGGAGTGGTTTTCATAGTACAGATATCCGATGAGGTATACGCTGTCATAGGTGCGGTTGAAGCCGGTGGTTTCAATATCGAGGAACACGCTCTGTTCAAGAGGGCCTAGCGTCAGCAGTTGAGCCTTGATGCTTTCCGTCTCATTGGACGATAGGGAAAGCTGAGTCTTCAAAATTTTCATGATCTCCTCCTATAGTTGGATTTAAATCAGATAATCGTAGATGGTAAAACTGTCGCACCCAGAATGGATATTCCGTATAGGCATCTTCATCAGCAATCTGTTGCAACGTTCTTTTGCCAACACGGCCATCCAGAATCGCCAATATCTTTATAATAGAATTGTCTGAATGTAGAGCCGTTTGGATTGGCATATTGCGGAATTGGAGCGCCGCCGACAAAAAATCCATTTCACAGTAGGTGCACGCATCATCCCATTTGGGCTTCATAATGGCTTCAATATCGTCGCAAGAGAGATGGGGATTTTTTTCATATAGCGTTGAAGCATCGCGTTCCTGATGGTACATCTCGATCCATGAAAAACATACGATTTCCCTTCCATTCAGCTGAATCGCGGCTCTGCCATATGAATTGTGGACCTGGTGGTAGCGAGTTAAAAAATAATGGATTTGTCCCTTTAAGCTGTCGCAGAGCATTTGATGCAAGAATTTGTTAAGATTCGACCATGATTTATAGTGTTCCATTATGCCGCCTCCCGGTTACCCTTTATACAGATAGAGTATACCACAGGCTTGTGTCGATTTCAACGCGGTTTGAGGACGGAAAAGAGTCGGAATCTGTCGCAAAAACCAAAATCCAGGGTTGCGCGGACCCTGGATTCTATGCTACAATATACCTACCATGGAGTTTTTGGAGGGCGAATCGTCCCTTTTTGCCTATAGGATGGTCTGCCATAAGGCAGTTTAAATTTGAAATAGGAAAGACCGCCGTAAGGCGGACATAATTCGAAGAACCGAAGGTTCTTTTTTATAAAGCCGGCGCTGCCGGCAGGGAGGCAACCATGTCCAAGGAAAAAGATGCAGGGGTTTCCATTGATCCCGGGGTGGAGGAATCCGCCAGACAGAGAGCCATTATTCGGGAACTGCGGGATGAATTCACTCAAAAAGGATGGAACAAGACATACTGGATTACCACACTGGGCTGTCAGATGAACGCCAGGGATTCGGAGAAGCTGTCCGGCATTCTGGAGGAGATCGGCTACCGCAGGAGCGAGGCGGAGGAAAGCGCAGACCTGGTCATCTACAATACGTGCTGTGTGCGGGAGAATGCGGAACAAAAGGTGTACGGCCGGTTAGGATACCTGAAGAATTATAAGAAGCGCCGTCCCGAGATGAAGATCGCCCTCTGCGGCTGCATGATGCAGGAGAATCTTGTGCTGGAGAAGCTGAAAAAATCCTATCCACAAGTGGATTTAATTTTTGGAACCCACAATCTGTATAAATTCCCGGAACTTCTACAGGCCATGCTGTCCAGCGGAGAGCGGATCATCGACATCTGGAAGGAGCACGGAGAGATTGTGGAGGATCTGCCCTCCAACCGGAAATACTCCTTTAAAGCCTCCGTCAACGTTATGTTTGGGTGCAACAATTTTTGTACCTATTGTATTGTACCTTATGTGCGGGGGCGCGAGCGCAGCCGCCGGCCGGAGGAGATCCTGAAAGAAATTTCCCAGTTGGCCCAGGACGGCGTAAAGGAAGTCCAGCTGCTGGGACAGAACGTCAATTCCTACGGCAAGACACTGGAGCACCCCATCTCTTTCGCCCAGCTATTACAGGAGATCAGCCAGATCGACGGCATTGAGAGAATCCGTTTTATGACTTCGCATCCCAAGGATCTGTCCCAGGACTTGATCGATGCCATGGCAACTCTGCCCAAGGTCTGTCCCCATTTCCATCTGCCGCTTCAGTCTGGGAGCAGCCGGATTTTAGAGAAGATGAACCGCCATTATGACCAGGCGCGGTATCTGGATGTGGTGAGACGGCTTCGGGAGGCGGTTCCGGATATCTCCCTGACGACGGATATCATCGTCGGGTTTCCAGGAGAGACGGACGATGATTTTGAAGAGACGGTTAAAGTTGTGCGGGATGTGCAATTTGACAGCGCCTTTACCTTTCTCTATTCCAAGCGGGAGGGAACGCCCGCGGCGGCCATGGCGGAGCAAGTGCCGGAGGAAGAAGCAAAACGACATTTTGACAGGCTGTTGGATGTCTTGAAGGAGGATATCCATGCGAAAAATGAAACATGGGTTGGACGCACGGTTTTGGTGCTGGCGGAGGAGACGAGCAAGCATGACGAGGGGATGCTGACAGGGAGGACACCTCACAATCAGTTAGTCCATTTTCAGGGAGACAGAGCCCTGATCGGATCCGTCGTGCCGGTCAAAATTGTAGAGAATCAGACATTTTATTTTACAGGAGAGCGAATCCCAAGTGAATAAGCTTACACCAATGATGGAGCAGTATCTTGAAGTCAAGAAGCAAAATCCCGGATGCCTGTTGTTTTTCCGACTCGGGGATTTTTATGAAATGTTTTTTGATGACGCGCTCACCGCGTCAAAGGAGCTGGAGATCACCCTGACGGGCAGAAGCTGCGGCCAGGAGGAGCGGGCTCCCATGTGCGGTGTGCCGTATCACGCGGCGGAGACCTATATCCAGCGGCTGATCCAAAAGGGATATAAAGTTGCCATCTGCGAACAGATGGAGGATCCGAAGCTTGCCAAAGGGATTGTCAAGCGGGAGATCACGCGGATTGTGACGCCGGGCACCAATATGAACGCCGAGTCGCTGGAAGAAAACAAGAATAATTACATCTGTTCAGTCAATCGGGTGGAGGACGTCATGGGGCTGGCGGTGGCGGATGTCACCACAGGCGAATTTTTGGTGACGGAGCTGACCGAGGAAGAAAAATTCTGGGATGAGCTGGCCAAATACCGCCCCACAGAGCTTTTGGTCAGCGAAGACTTGAAAAATATGGAGAGCCTGGATTTTGACCGGATTGCCAAGACGTACTCCGTGTTCGTCAACCCCTATCCCAACTATCACTACCAATATCAGCGCTGTAAAGATAGGATTCTTCAGCATTTTAAGGTTCTGTCCCTGGAAGGGCTGGGGCTACAGGAGATGCCTCTCGGCGCCACGGCGGCGGGAGCCCTGCTGGACTATCTGCTGGAGACCCAAAAGCGGGATCTCGGCCATATCAGCAAGCTGACCACTTATTCACTACAACAGTACATGATGCTGGACGCCACCACCAGGCGCAACCTAGAATTGACCCAGACTCTGCGAGACAAAGGGAGGAAGGGCTCACTGCTGTGGGTGTTGGATTATACCAGCACGGCCATGGGCGGACGACTACTGCGCAAATGGCTAGAACAGCCGCTGGTGGATAAGGCGGCCATCGAGGACCGGCTGGACGCGGTGGAATGCTTTGTCAGCGATCCTATGGTGAGTGAGGAACTGCGGGAGATGCTCAGTGGCATTTACGACATGGAGCGGCTCATGGGGAAGATTTCCTACGGTACGGCCAATGCAAGGGATATGCTGGCCTTGAAAAATTCTCTGGCAGGACTGACGGGAGTGAAGGCGCTCCTGCGTGCGCTGGAGGTCCCACATTTTCAGGCCATGGAAAAGACCTTCGATGATTTGGCGGACGTGTGTCAGCTGCTGGAGAGAGGAATCCATGAGGAGCCACCCATCACAATCCGCGAGGGCCAGATTATCAAGGAGGGATACGATCCACAGGTGGATAAACTCCGGCTGGCATCCGTGGATGGGAAAACATGGCTGGCGAAGCTGGAGGCAAAAGAGCGGGAAGCGACAGGGATCAAGAACCTGCGGGTCGGTTACAATCGGGTATTCGGGTATTATATTGAAGTGAGCAAGGGAAACATTCCGCTAGTGCCGGACCGCTTTGTCCGCAAACAGACGTTAACCAATGGGGAACGGTACATCACCCAGGAGCTAAAAGAGATCGAAGATACATTGCTGGGGGCACAGGATAAGGTTGTGGAGCTGGAATATCAGCTGTTCTGCGAGATCCGGGATAGGGTTAACGCGCAGATGACGCGAATCCAGAAGACCGCCGATGATATCGCCCAGATGGATGTGTTGCGCTCTCTGGGGGAGGCGGCGTATCGGAATCAGTACTGTAAACCCGAGATTTTGCACAATAAAAAAGGGGTCCTGGAGATTCATCAGGGCCGGCATCCCGTTGTGGAGAAGATGTTGCCGGACGAGGCATTCATTCCCAATGATACCTATCTTGACACAAAGGATGACCGCATTGCCATTATTACGGGACCCAACATGGCCGGAAAATCAACGTACATGCGGCAGGTGGCCATCATTCAGCTCATGGCCCAGATCGGCTCCTTTGTTCCGGCCTCATCGGCCAGCATTTCCATTGCGGACCGGATTTTTACCCGGGTAGGGGCTTCGGACGATCTGGCGGGCGGCCAGAGCACGTTCATGGTGGAGATGTCTGAGGTGAGCAATATTTTGCGCCATGCCACATCCGCAAGTCTGCTGATCTTAGATGAAATCGGGCGGGGAACTTCCACCTTTGACGGGCTCAGCATTGCCTGGGCGGTGGCGGAATACATCAGCGATAAGAAGATCATCGGGGCTAAGACCCTATTTGCGACCCACTACCACGAGCTGACGGAGCTGGAGGGGCAATTGAGCGGCGTGAAGAATTACTGTGTCGCCATCAAGGAGAGTGGAGAGGATATAATTTTTCTCCGCAAGATCCAGCGGGGCAGCGGGGATCAGAGCTATGGCATCGAGGTGGCAAAGCTGGCGGGGCTGCCGGGATGGGTCGTTAAGCGCGCCCAGGAGATACTGGAGGAGCTGCTCCAAAAGGATGTGGCAAAAAAAGCGTCCAATATAAAAGCGAAAAAGCAGGTGGAGGAGGATCCCCTACAAATTTCGCTGTTTGGCTCTGGGGACAGTGAAAAGGAGGCCCTCTTGGAGGAGCTCAAAGGGCTTTCCGTCATGGAGATGACGCCGCTCCAGGCGATGCAGACGCTGTACGATCTGCAAAATAAAGCGAAGACCCTCGGATGAGGGGCGCCCGAGGAGGGGAGGACATAAATGGCACAGATTCAGATGTTAGATCCAGCCACGATCAATAAAATCGCCGCTGGCGAAGTGATTGAAAGGCCCGCGTCCATTGTCAAGGAGCTGGTGGAGAATGCCATCGACGCTGGCGCCAGTACCATAACCGTGGATATTCGCGACGGTGGCATTTCCTATCTCCGCGTGACGGACAATGGGGCGGGGATTGCGGCGGATCAAGTAGAAATCGCGTTTTTGCGTCACAGCACAAGCAAAATCGAGAGAGCAGAGGATTTGCAGACCATTTCATCCTTGGGCTTCCGGGGGGAAGCGCTGGCCAGTATCGCGGCGGTGGCGCGGGTTGAGATTTTGACGAGACGCGCGGAGGACATGACGGGAGTTCGATATGTAATCGAAGGTGGACGGCCGCAGATACTGGAGGAGATCGCCTGCCCGGCGGGAACCACCCTTCGGGTTGAAAATCTTTTTTTCAACACACCTGCCAGAAAAAAATTTTTGAAGAAGCCGGCGGCGGAAGCGGCGTACATCACGGATTTCTGTCAGAAGATGGCGCTGGGGCATCCGGAGATTTCCTTTAAATACATGCGCGGCGGCGGGACTCCGATTCTGCATACGCCAGGCAACAATCAGCTTAAGAACTGTGTGTTTGCCGTCTTTGGGAAAGAGATGCTGTCCCAATTGCTGAGTTTGGAGGAGACAGGTGAGATCAGCATAGATGGATACATCTCGAAGCCGGAGCTGACTCGCGCCAATCGAAGCTATGAGAACTATTTTTTAAACGGCCGTTATATTAAGAGCCAGGTTATCGAGAAGGCGCTGGAGGAAGCTTACAAAGATTATGTTGTTCCAGGCACCTATCCCGTGACGATTTTGCACATTCGAATGGATCCGCAGGTTCTCGACGTCAATGTCCATCCAACGAAAATGGAGGTGCGGTTTTCGGCGGAGGAGCAGGTGAGGGAGGCGGTGTTTGAAGCCGTTTCCAGAAAGCTGCGGGAGTCGAACCTTACGGCATCCCTCCATATCGAGCCGCCGAGGTCCGAGCCGCCGGCTATGGAAGCGAAGAAAGCGGATCCGGCAGAGGAAGCGCTGCTGGCGGAGCTCATGAGGAGGAGAGAAGAGCTTTTACAGAAGGAACCGGTGGCACCGGCGGAACAAGAGCCGCCCCGGAGCGAGCAGATGTTTGTCGAGGAAACGCCGCTGCTGGAGCCGGAGGTGGGAGCGCGGAGGGAGGATCAGAAACGGGCTGACTTTGCGCTGATTGGCCAGGCATTTCGAACCTACTGGTTTGCAGAGAGTCAGGAGCAGCTGTACATCATTGACCAACACGCGGCACATGAAAGGGTCCTGTATGACCGCATTCGCGCCCGTCTGCGGGATGGAAAGCTTGACTCACAGATTTTACTTGAGCCGGAGGTATTTTCTGTCACGGAAAAGGAGATGCTTCGATTAGAGCAATGCCGGCCGGTGTTTGAACAGCTGGGGTATGAGATGGAGGCTTTTGGGGAGGACGCGATGTTGGTGCGGGCGGTGCCATATATCTTCAATGGCCCGCTTGACAAACAGGATTTTCAGAGTATGGTGGATCTCTGTCAGGAGGGCAATCACAATGTGTCCCTGGATGTATGTCTAGACCGGATGGCGATGATGTCCTGCAAGGCGGCGGTAAAGGGGAACGATGCGATTTCTTTCCAGGAGATGAAGGGGCTACTTGAGCAGCTATTAGCGTCGGAGAACCCGTACAACTGTCCCCACGGGAGGCCGACGATGATCACCATGACGCGCTATGAGCTGGAACGAAAATTTAAGCGGGCATAGGAGACGAGGCAGGGAATGGACGAGCGACAGCCACTGTTACTACTGGCAGGCCCCACGGCGGCAGGCAAGACAAAGCTGTCGATTGAGCTTGCCAAACGGCTAAATGGGGAGATCCTATCGGGAGATTCCATGCAGGTGTACCGGGGAATGGATATCGGGACGGCCAAAATCCGAGAGGAGGAGATGGAGGGCATCCCGCATCATCTGTTGGATGTCTGCCAGCCGTGGGATGAATGGAATGTGATGCTTTTTGTCAGGAAGGCGAAGGAGGCGATGGAGCAGATCCGCTCCCGAGGGCACTTGCCCATCGTCGTAGGTGGAACGGGGTTTTATCTCCATGCTCTCGCCTATGATACGGATTTTACCCAACAGCCCGGGGATGCCGGGCTTCGAAGAGAACTGGAGCAGCAAGCGCGGGAGTTGGGGGCTGAGAGCTTACACCGGAGATTGGCGGAGATCGATCCCGAATCGGCCCATGCGATTCACAGGAATAATGTGAAGCGGGTGATCCGCGCTCTTGAGTATTATCAGGCGACGGGAGAACCAATCAGTGTCCACAACCGAAGAGAAAAGCAGAAAACGACACCCTACCGGCTCTGTTATCTGGTCCTTTCTATGGATAGGGAGCAGCTCTATCGGAGAATCGATGCGCGGGTGGACAGCATGGTGGAGCAGGGGTTGGAGGAGGAAGTGCGCCGGCTTATCCAAAACGGATGCCACCGCCAAATGGTCTCCATGCAGGGCCTGGGGTACAAGGAGATGATCGACTATCTTGAGGGCCGCATGACGAAAGAAGAAGCGGTCTACATTTTAAAGAGGGATACGAGACATTTCGCCAAAAGGCAGATCACGTGGTTCAAGGCGGAGAAGGAGGCGATCTGGCTGTCACCTGAGGAGGCGGAGCGGGACGGCGTTAGTCTTGTGGATGCAGCCATTGAGCTCTGGAGGCGGACACAGGGGGCCGCCCAACAGAAAGAGATTTGACGCCCGCCAAACACAGCGGGACCTTACAGGCAGATTAAATTTTTTTAAACCTGGAAAAAATACTTGAACTTGAGGCGCAAATACTATACAATAGACTGTAGAGATATAAGAGCCTGCAAATCGGGTTAAAATGGGAATGTCAGGGGCTTATACACCTTACCGGAACCTGGAAAATATGGCCGGAGGGGATTTTACTTTTTGAGGAGGAGCTTGGGATGACCAAACAGATTAATTTACAGGACATGTTCTTAAATACGCTGTGGAAGGAGCGCACGGAAGTGACCGTGTTTCTGACCAACGGGTATCAGCTGAAAGGGTGTATCAAAGGCTATGACAATTTTGTGGTGATGATGGATTCGGACGGAAAACAGCAGATGCTGTATAAGCACGCCATTTCGACCATCGCACCGTCACGTCCCGTTGTCTTTGTGACTCCCCGTGAGACAACAGGCAATCAGGAATAGTTCAGATGGATTTCAGGGGTAAGGGACAGCGTTTGTTCGATATGGGCATTGACCAGGAGACTGTTCGTTTCTGTGAGGAGACTGAACAGTCTCTTACAAGTCAGTTCACCCGTATTGAACAGATCCTGGAGGAAAATCAGTGGAAGGTATTGGGGGCGATGCAGGATCAGCGGGTGGCCCCGATGCACTTCGAAGCGAGCACAGGATATGGATATAACGATGTGGGCCGGGACTGCCTGGAGGCAGTCTATGCGAAAGTCTTTGCAGGGGAGGATGCGCTGGTCCGCCCGCAGATGATCTCCGGGACCCATGCCCTCTCGACAGCGCTGTTCGCGTGTCTGCGGCCGGGGGATGAGCTGATATCAGCGGTTGGTGCACCCTACGATACGCTCCAGGGCGTCATCGGAATTCGGCCTGAGGTGGGCTCCCTGGCGGAAATGGGAGTCCGATACGAGCAGGTAGAGCTCGGGCGGGATGGCCGGCCGGATGTAGCGGGGATTGCCCGCGCGGTCAAAGCCTCCACCAGGATGGTGACGATACAGAGGTCCAAAGGCTATTCCTTTCGACATTCCCTGTCCATCGGAGAGATCGGAGAGATCATCCGCGCGGTGAAGAGCGCCAATCCCGACTGCATTTGCATGGTTGACAACTGTTACGGAGAGTTTGTGGAAGACCAGGAACCCTGCGAAGTTGGGGCAGATCTGACAGTAGGCTCGCTGATCAAAAATCCAGGTGGGGGGCTGGCGCCCATCGGGGGATATATTGTGGGGCGCAAAGATTTGATCCAACGGTGCGCCGTCCGGTTATCAGCTCCAGGGCTTGGAAAGGAAGCTGGCGCCACACTGGGAGTGAACCGGTCCCTCTATCAAGGGCTGTTCTTAGCGCCCCAGGTGACAGCCGGGGCGGTGAAAACGGCCGTCTTTGCCTCCGCCCTGTTTCAGCGGCTTGGATATCAGGTTTCACCGGGGCCGGAAGAGAGCCGCCATGATATCGTACAGGCGATTGCACTGGGGAGGCCGGAGGCGGTCTTATCCTTCTGCCGGGGCATTCAGAAGGCGGCTCCCGTTGACTCCTATGTGACCCCGGAGCCGTGGGACATGCCTGGCTATGATTGCCCAGTTGTCATGGCCGCGGGCGCTTTCGTGCAGGGATCCTCCATCGAACTATCGGCGGACGGACCAATGAAGCCACCATACATTGTGTATTTCCAGGGGGGGCTGACATGGAGCCATGGAAAATTCGGAATTATGAAAGCGTTGCAGGAATTGAAGAATGACGGTCTGCTCCAAAAGGGCCGTTGAACAAATGAGAAAGATTATGGGGGCGTTTTTCCGATCCTATCTGCGCCGGACGGACAGGAGCGGGGAAGGATGCGCCCTTTTTTCACAGCATGGGAAATTCCGCCGCAAGGCGAACTTTTGGTTAAGCGGAATGGCGGCTATGCCGCGGAGCGCAAACAATAGAACAGGGGGATGCTATGCGGCTGCCTGAAACATATGCCCGTCGGATGCAAGAGCTTTTGGGGGATGAGTGCGAGGCTTACATGGAATCGTTTGAGCGGGAGTACAGCCAGGGGCTCCGGGTCAACACGAGAAAGATATCCCCGGAAGCATTTTTAGGACTTTGGGGTGATCCTTTGGAGTCCGTGCCATGGTGCCCGGCGGGATTTTATCTGAGCCCAGGGGGAAAACCTCCATCGAAACATCCATTTTATTTTGCGGGGGCATACTATTTGCAGGAGCCCAGCGCCATGGCGCCGGCGGCTATCCTTCCCGTTGAACCGGGGGACAGGGTTTTAGATCTCTGTGCGGCTCCAGGGGGAAAAAGTACCCATTTGGCAGCGCGCCTTGAAGGGAGAGGGGTCCTCGTCTCCAACGATGTCAGCGCTTCCAGGGCAAAGGCGCTGCTCAAGAATTTGGAGCTCTTTGGCACGGAGAACGCGGTGGTCACGTCGGAGGCGCCGTATAAGCTTGCGTCCCGGTTTGCGGGATATTTTTCCAAGATTCTCGTGGATGCCCCCTGTTCCGGGGAGGGGATGTTTCACAAGGACCCGTCCATTGTGAAGAATTGGGAACAGTACGGCAACGAATATTACGCCAAGATACAGGAGGAGATCCTGGACAGTGCGGCTGCAATGTTAGCCCCTGGCGGGATGTTGCTATATTCCACATGTACCTTTTCGCCGCTGGAGGACGAGCAGACGGTGCAGAATTTTTTGCAGCGGCACAGGGAGTATCAGCTTGTGGAGATCCCGAAATGTGGAGGGATGGCCGACGGGCGGCCGGAGTGGATCCCTGAGGGGGACTCCGCGCTGCGTCGGTGCGCCAGATTTTGGCCCCACCGTCTGCGGGGAGAAGGCCATTTTGCTGCCCTCTTTCAGAAGGAAGGAACGGCGTTGCCGTGGAGAGATAAGGCCGAATCCGCCGGGCGAAAGCGAGAGTTGGAGCCCTTCTATCGATTTGTGGAGGATACGTTGGCGGTGGAAGCGGCGTCGTTGCCTGGCGCACACCAAATGCCACAGCTTTTGGGAGAGCGGCTGTACTGGATGCCTGTGGAGATGGAGGCGCTGGCGGGTCTTCGCATCCTGCGCAACGGCCTGTACGCTGGAGACGTCAAAGGGGGACGGTTTGAACCGTCGCAGGCATTCGCCCTTGCCCTGAAAAAAGAGCAGGTCCGCAAACTGGCGGTGTTTGATACGGAGGATCCAATGGTGATTCGCTATTTGAAGGGGGAGACACTGCCCAGCCAGTTTGCTCCAGGCTGGAACCTGGTGTGCGCCGGTCCCTTTGGCCTTGGCTGGGGGAAGGCGAGCGGCAGCCTGTTAAAAAATAAATATTTAAGAGGTTGGCGATATCAATAGGAGGTGATGGGATGGGGACAGGCTTTCTGCCCATGAGTCGAAGCGAGGTTCAGGAGAGAGGCTGGGACGGTGTGGATTTTGTTGCGGTCACAGGGGATGCGTATGTTGATCATCCCTCTTTCGGAATCGCGGTCATCAGCCGTGTGCTGGAATCCTATGGTTACCGCATTGCCATCCTGTCTCAGCCTAGATGGGACCGGCCCACTGATTTTACACGGTTTGGCCGGCCGCGCCTCGGATTTCTCATCACCTCTGGAAATCTGGATTCCATGGTCAACGCCTATACGGTATCGAAACGAAAACGGGGCCAGGATCTGTACTCACCGGGCGGAAAGGCGGGGAGACGGCCAGACCGCGCTGTGGTGGTATACTCCCGGCTGGCGAAAAGGGCGTATCCAGATTGCCCTGTTCTCCTGGGGGGCCTGGAGGCCAGCTTGCGCCGGCTGGGGCATTACGACTACTGGAGAGATCAGGTTATGCCCTCCATTTTGCTGGACAGTGGGGCCGACCTTCTCATCTATGGGATGGGCGAGACCAGCATTGTGGAGGTCGCACAGAGTCTGGAATCCGGAATCCCCATCGGTGAGATCACCTATGTGCGGGGGACGGTCTATCAAAATCCCGTGTTGGACCGGGAGGTAGACTACTTGACGCTGCCCCCCTTTTCCTCCGTCAGCAGGCCGACAAAGGAAGGGAAACTGGACTACGCGCGCAGTTTCCAGACACAGATGAGCAACACCGATCCCTATACAGCCAAGACGCTTGTGGAGCCCTATGAGGATGGGTATATCGTGCAGAATCCGCCAGCCTACCCTTTGGACCGGGATGAGTTGGACCGGATCATGGGTCTTCCGTATCAGAGAACGTACCCGGCGCTGTATGAAGCGGAGGGCGGCGTCCCCGCGATTTCGGAGGTGCGGTTTTCCATCGCACATAATCGAGGCTGTTTTGGGGGATGCAATTTTTGTGCTCTGACCTTTCATCAGGGGCGAATCGTCACATCCCGCAGCCGGGAATCGGTTGTGGAGGAAGCTAAGGGAATGATAGAGCAGCCGGACTTTAAAGGGTATATCCACGACGTGGGGGGGCCGACAGCTAATTTTCGAGGCCCCGCTTGCGCGAAGCAGGCCAGCCACGGAGCCTGCGCCCATCGGCAGTGTCTGTTTCCACAGGCGTGCCCGAATCTGGAGGCGGATCACCGAGACTATATGGAACTGCTGAGAGAGCTGCGCCAGCTGCCAGGCGTGAAGAAGGTTTTTATCCGCTCTGGCATCCGGTTTGACTATGTGCTAGCCGATACGCATTCCGATTTTTTGCGGGTTTTGGCGGCCCACCACGTGAGCGGCCAGCTGAAAGTGGCGCCGGAGCATGTCTCGCCCCGGGTATTATATTACATGGGAAAGCCAGACCACGCTGTCTTTGACCGCTTTGTTCAAAAATATGAGGATGTTAACGCGAAGCTTGGCAGAAAGCAATACTTGGTCCCCTATTTTATGTCGAGCCATCCAGGTTCGACGCTGAAAGATGCGGTTTTGCTCTCCGAGTATTTGCGGGACTGTGGGCTCAGGCCGGAGCAGGTGCAGGATTTCTACCCGACTCCATCCACCGCATCCACCTGCATGTACTATACCGGTTTGGACCCGCGGGATCTGAAACCGGTATATGTACCGCGGTCTCCCCATGAGAAAGCAATGCAGAGAGCTCTGATTCAATATAGCGATCCTCGAAACTACAGTTTAGTCTTGGAAGCATTGCTCCGGACAAAGCGCTGGGATCTCATCGGATATGGAAAAAATGCGCTGATTGCGCCGCCGAAGCGGCAGGGCATCCAGATGTCTTTTCAGGATCCATCGGTGCAGAGGGAATGGGAACGGTATCTAGAAAAGCATCCGGTGGCCGTGAACCCCAGAAAGGCATCCGGCAAAAAGAAAGGACGGTATCGACATGTATGATATGATCATCGTTGGAGCAGGGCCCGCAGGAGCCACACTGGCAAGAGGGTTGGGACAGCGCTATCGGGTATTGCTGGTAGATAAGCGGAATTTTGACAGTGAGGCTAGGAGGGAGCACCACGAGAAGAGCTGTGGGGGACTGCTGGACCCAAGCGCACAAAAGGCGCTGACGAGATTAAATCTGGCTCTGCCGAAGTCGGTGCTGGCCTCTCCGCAAGTCTTTGCCATCCGCGCCATCGACCTGGACAACAAAATGGAGCGGTATTATCAGAAACAGTATGTCAACGTGGATCGAGGGGAGTTTGACCGATGGCTGGTCCAGAAGGCCATCGCCCAGCGGGGGGTGACGCTGATGGAGGAAGCCTCTGTCGTGGGCTTCCGGGAGGACCCGCATTTTATTCAGGTCAAGATCAAGCAGAATGGAAAGGTGCAGTATGCCAACGCCCGGTATTTAGTGGGGGCGGACGGCGCGGCTTCCATGGTGCGCCGTCATAAAGAATTCTCATATCCGCTGGTGTCCCGAATGCCTCGAGAATATGTGAGCATACAGCAGTGGCTGCCGGTAAAGGAGGATATGCCGTACTTTCTGGCGATCTTTGACCAATATATTACGGATTTCTATTCCTGGATGATCCCGGAAAACGGGCGTGTTCTGCTGGGAAGCGCCATTCCAAAATCGCCGGATGCGCGGCTGAAATTCGAGTACCTCAAGGCCAGACTGATGGAGAGGGGATTTGGGCTGTGCCAGCCGGAGAAGACGCGGGGTGCGATTATCCTGCGGCCGCGCCCCTTCGGCAGTGTCGATACAGGCGGTGGCCGTGTGTTCCTCACTGGCGAGGCGGCGGGCCTCATCAGCCCTTGCTCCGCGGAAGGGATAAGCTATGCCCTAAACAGTGCCCTGGCATTGGTGCATACCTTTATGAGCGCAGAGGAAGAGGCGCTACAGCGGATGTATTACCAGAAAACCAGCGCGCTCCGCCTCAGCATTTTCCTGAAAAGCTTCAAATCCCCGATTATGTATTCCCCGATTCCTCGGGGCCTCGTGTTCCGAAGCAGGCTTCTAAGTATGCCAGTTGAGGAAAAGGGAGCGTTTGCTTGGTCTCCAAAACAAATGTGGTAAGGAGAGGCGCCATGGATTCAATTTCATTCCTGCACATGGCAGATTTGCACGCCGGGAAAAATTTCCACCATGCCAGCTTCGGCTCAGTTCTTGGAAAGTCCCGCAGGCGAGAGATTATGGACACGTTTTACCGCATTGTGGATATGGCGGTGGAGGCGAGGGTCGATTTTCTTTTGATAGCGGGCGACCTGGTGGAAGCGGAGTACATCAGCAGGCGAGATCTGCGCAACATTCAGTGGAAACTGGAGCAGGCGGCTGGGCAGAGCGATCTCCAGGTTATTTTGATTGCGGGAAATCATGATTATTTGTCAAAGGACAGTATCTATGCGGATTCCGCATGGCCGTCTAACGTGACAGTCATGCCACCGGGTTTTTCCGTACAGCGTTTTGTCGATAAAAAAACGGCGATCGGGGCTGTCAGCTGGGATACGGCGGAGATGACGGCTCTTCCTGAAATGGCGTGGGATGGAGATGACTCCCTGTTCCACATCCTACTCCTTCACGGGGATCTGTACGGCAAGGATAGCCCCTATCTGCCCCTGGACCTCCAGCGGTTGCAGGAGATTCCGGCGCACTATACAGCCCTAGGGCACATCCACAAACCGGATATCTTTCGGTTTCCTGACGGGCGCGGGGCGGCCTACCCGGGAAGTCCTGAGCCGTTAGATTTCTCGGAAACAGGATCCCATGGCGTAATCAAAGGGACTTTGCGGCGTGAAGGAGGCGAAGTCCGCCTTGACTTTGAGTTCATTCCCGTGGCACAGAGACAATTTCGGATACTCGATTTTGCTCTGACACCTGATTTGTCGGAACAGGAAGTGTTTGCCCGGATGGAGGCAGGAGTAGGAGAAATGGAGAGAAAACGCGATCTATGCCGTTTCCGCCTCACCGGATATCGGGAGAATTTTGAGGGGTTGGATGTGGAAGAGCTTCGCTGGAGACTCTTGGATTCTGGCTTCTACTATGTGGAGGTCCAGGATGAGACGGAGCCATTCTATGACCTGGACAGCCTGAAAAAAGAGTACGCCGGCTCCATCATTGGCCGCTTCATCGAGACAATGGAAGAGAAGATCGACCGCCAGGAGCCGTATGCCCAGGAAGCGCTGTACCAAGGATTGGACGCGCTTTTACAGGAAATGAAGAAGCGATAGGAGGCGGCCATATGTGGATTCAGACAGTACATATTCAGGGATTCGGCCGGTTCCGCGATACCACCTTTGAATTCGAGGAGGGCTTGAATCTCGTGGAGGCTCCCAACGAAGCTGGAAAGACGACTCTCGTCAAATTCATAGAGGGAATGCTGTATGGGTTCTACAAGCCGACAAAGCGCCGGCAATATACAGAGGATCGCGACCTTTACGAGCCGTGGGATCAAGGCTCCTACGGCGGGGTCCTGATTTACCAGGAGGGCGAACAACAAGTCCGGATCGAGCGCTGCTTTGCAAAGAACCGCGATACAGTTCACATTTTTGACCAGCAGACAGGGGAGGAGATGACCCAGCTCTTTGCCTATTCGGAGAGCTACCGGCAAGTGCAGCCTGCATCCCGGGACATGGGCTTAAGCGCGGCCACGTTTCGAAATACACTGTTGATATCGCAAGATGCCCCTCATCCCAATGGACCGGAGCTGGCGGCGCAGGTCAAGGAATACCTGGCTAATGCGCAGGAGGGGGGCGGGGACGATATTTCCGTGGAGAGGGCGGTCAAGCGGCTGCGCGCTAAGATCACGGATATTGGAACGCTCCGGCAGGCGAAGAATGGACAGAAGACATATCTCTCCAAGCGAATTCAGGTGCTGGAGGCGGAGCAGAGGGAAGCGCTACAGCGGGAAACGGAACTTGCCCAGGTTCAGGCGGCGATCCGAAGTCTCCGCGAGAAGGAGCCGCTGCTGGCCACTCGAAAGAAGCAGCTGGCGGGTCAATCCGCCGCTCTCTGCCTACAAGAGCTGGAGTCCTGGAATCAGAGGATTCAGGAGGTCCAGGAGCAGATGACGGGCATGGAAGATTCTCGCCTCGTGTCCGTATCCGGGTATGAGGAGGCCGTGCGCTGTTCCGCACAGGTGCGGAGTGCCCGGCAGAGCTGGGCAGAGGCGAAGAAAGCCGTGCAGGAGATCGAAGCGAAGATACAGATCTCAGTGGAGAATCAAAATGAGCTAGACCGGGAAATCCGAACGGCAGGAAAAGGAATATGGGGGAATCGAGTTTTGCAATGGACTGGCCTGGCGTGCTGCGCGTTGTTTTTGCTGCTCAGCTTTATTTTTGAGAAACCGGTGCTGGCCTTGGGAGCTCTCCCGGCGCTGATTTTATTTTTCGTCTCCATCGGAAGCCGGCGTTTTCAGGCGAATCGTCAGGAGATTTGGCGGCAGCGGCAGGAGCAGATGGAAAAGGACCATCATGGATTGTCCATGCTCCAGAAGGACGCGAGGGAGATGGCAATGGAGCGCAGATCTGACTGTTTGGCCGTGGAGGAGAAGCTGCGCCTTTTGTTGGAGCAGGCTGGCGTTGATTCCATAGAGGAATATAGGCGCTGTCTCGAGCGGAAGATAGCCTGTCAGAAGTTGATGGATAAGCAGGAGATGTTAGCAGAGGAGAAAAGCCGCTGGCTTAAGCAAAAGGGAATGCCGGAGAGCATGGACGAGGAAGAGTTTCAGGTTGAACTCGAGGAAGCCGCCCGGACAGCGCCTGCGGTCATTGGCTCCGCGGAATTGGACGAACAGCTAGCCGTCTATGAGCGGGAGCTGGAAGCATGGAAGCTGGAGATGGAACGCCTCAAGGAAAAGAGACGATTCCTGCGGGAGGGTGGGCGGTCCACCGATGAGATTGAGGAAGAGTTGGAGGGTCTGCGGCAAGAGTGGGCGCAGCTGGATAAGCGGCAGGCAGCCTTAAAAATGGCGGTGGATACCATCGAAGAGCTGTCCAGCGAGATGGAACGGCAGCTAGGGCCCGCATTGAATGATACGGTTCAGCGATATGTAGAGAATTTGACGAGCCAGCGCTATGGGCACGTCCGAATTCTCGAAGAAATGAAAGTGATGGTGCAGGAGCCAAAGGAAAAGCGCATGGTGGCACTGGAACAGCTCTCTGCCGGCACGGTCTGCCAGATCTATTTCGCCCTTCGGCTGGGGATGGCGGAAATCTTGACAAAAGGACGGTCTCTGCCTCTGATTCTGGATGACGTTCTGGGATTTTGGGATGAGGAACGCCTTGGCCAAATGCTGCAATTTCTTAACCAGGAACAGAAAAAAAGGCAGATCCTGCTCATGACCTGTCAGGAGCGAGAAGGCAGGCGAATCCGAGATTTGGGCATACCCTGCAAAATCGTTACAGTCTAGAAAAGGAGGCGAGAGGATGGCAAAACAGAGGCGTAGAAAGCAGTATAAGCTTGTAAAGCCTTGGAGGCTTGTCTTCACGTTATGCATCGTCATTCTATTGCTGGCACTGCTATTAAAATTGCTGATCAGCGGTAGCCCACCTAAGAGCGAAGCGGTGGTGCAGGAGATTTCCCAGTCATCCGAGACCTCGTATGTTCCGCCAGCGGTACAAACCGTTTCGGCCTCGGACATCAGCAGTATTAAGAACCAGATGGTCGGCTATATGACGGGTATGATTTTGGCCAATCCTGGAAACTATCCTACAGTGCCGGATTTGGAGCCGGAAGAATCGTACAGCGAGAATTCGAATCCGGCCTCCTACGTCTACCGTTTAGTGATTGACCCGGGCCACGGCGGCAACGATGGCGGCAATGATCAGGGGGAGGTGAAAGAAAGCGTTCTGAATCTTGAGATTGCCCTTAAGCTTCGAAACGCTTTGCGCGAAAAAGCCCCTGAGATCCAGGTCATCATGACGAGGGAGGACGACACCTATGTGAGCCTTGAGGAGCGCGCTAAGCTGGCCAATGAGTTGCAGGCGGATTTCTTTATCAGCATTCACTGCAATTCTTTCCAGGATGATACCTCGGTCAATGGGTTGGAGACAAGGTACTGGATTGCCAAGGCGGAGGAAAAGCAGGAGATTGGCATGAGATCCCAGGCGGCGGCGCAGGTGCTGCTGGAAAAAGCGGCCGCGGGATTCGGACTCCGCCAGAGGGAAGCTTCCAAACAGACGCTGGAGGTATTGTACAGCTGTGAAATGCCGGCTGTTCTCATGGAGCTGGGGTATTTGAGCAATGCGGAGGACGACGCGGCTCTGTGCGATCCTGAGATCCAAGAGCAGGGTGCTCAGGCCATGGCGGATGCCGTCGTGGAGATTCTCAGGGGCTATGAGCCGCGAAATGTCTCGGATTCAGGGGACGGCTCCGCCGAAGATTCAGGGGAGGACTCCTCGGAATCGTGACCATCAGGTGATCTCGGATAGCCGTCTCAAAATATGATTTCGAATGGCCTTTTTGTCAGTGCTCCAGAGCGGAGCCAGCAGCAGAGAGCGAGGTCCATCACCGGTAATCCGATGCACGACCATGGAGGGGGGGATACGGCTGAGGCAGCGGGCGGCGATGTCGATATAGGCCTCCCGGCTTAGCAGAGGGAGTGTTCCCGCCTCATAGTCTGCCGCCAGTGGCGTCCCCTTTAAAACGTGGAGAAGTGCCAGCTTGATTCCATCTGCCCTGATCCTCACCACATAGTCCACCGTATCCAACATGTCCTGCATAGTTTCCCCTGGGAGCCCCAAAATCACATGGATAATTTTGTGGAAGGGAAGTCCTTGAAGGCGTGCCCAAGTGTCTTCGAAAAGGTCCAGGGAATACCCCCGGTGGATTCGCCTGGCGGTTGCCTCGTGAACCGTCTGGAGGCCGAGTTCCAAAAAGATCGGTTTTTGGAGTGCCAGATCCCGCAATAGCCTGATCACATCGTCGGGAAGGCAGTCTGGCCGAGTCGCGATGGCGAGGCCGACAATGGAGGGATGCGCCAGGACTGGGCGGTACAGCGCTTCCAAAATTTCCACCGGCGCATAGGTATTGGTGAAGCTTTGGAAGTAGGCGATATAGGCATTTCCCTTATATTTTTGCCGCAGGCGGGCCGCGCCCTGTTCGAGTTGCGCGGAGATGGATGCCGGGGTTCCATCCCAGCGCTGTGCGAACTCTCCGCTTCCACCAGCACTGCAAAAGGTGCAGCCGCCGTAGCCAGCGGTGCCATCTCGATTGGGACAGGTCAATCCAGCGTCGATGGCGATTTTGTAAACTTTTTGACCAAAACAGTCTTGAAAATATTGATTTGCAGTATAGATAGTATGAATGACAATCACAGCCTTTTTATTTGAGGTAAGCGAAGACGAAAGGGAGGGACAGGGACCCTATGACCAAGATAACGCTGAGAGAAAGTCTGCGCCATGCGATTGACGGGATTGGGCGTTGCCTCGTCCATGAACGCAATTTTCGAATCCATACGGTGGCGGCCGTAACCGTGGTCCTGTTTGCCTGGCTCTACGGCGTAGACACCGGCCAGAGGGCTTTGCTGGCGGTGGCGGTGGCCACGGTCATGACCATGGAGATGATGAATACCGCCATTGAAGCCGTTGTGGACCTTATCACACAGGAGAAGAACGTATATGCAAAAATTGCCAAGGATGTGGCGGCGGGCATGGTTCTTTTGGCCGCTCTATTTGCCGTTGGGATTGCCGTAATCGTATTCCACGATTGGACGCGGATCGTCGACGTCATAGGAAGGTTGTTCAGCTCATGGTGGTCTGGCTTGCTGACTGCCGTTTATGCCGGTGCAGCGGTGTGGTTTATTTTTGGATGGAAACCCCACAGTGGATCTTAGTATAGCACAGGCCGGCCAAAAGCACAAATGGAAAAAGGGGAAAGATAGATGGGGGGACGAAAAAAATGACAAACGCGGAGAGGAGATCGAAGCAAAGGCGCAAGAGAAAGCGACAGGTTAAAATCCTGCGAGGGATGCTGACAGTGGCAGCGGTCGCCATCCTCGTGCTGGTAGTTCGGTTGATCCAGATTCTGAATCCGAACGTGATTCAGGAGGGAGAAACACCCGATTTCATAGGTGCTATCCCTGTACATACCAAGTATATTCCGGAGGGATATGCGGGGCGCCCCGGTACGCTGCGCGAAATTCGAAGCGTCGTCATCCATGAGACGGCCAATACGGCAAAAGGGACCGACAGCGAAAATCATAGCCGGTATCTGATGAATGAGGCGAAGAGCACAAAAATCTCCTGGCATTATACCGTTGACGACCATGAGATCTATCATCATCTGCCGGATCAGGAGATAGGGTACCATGCGGGAACGGCGGAGGGAAATGAGGAGGGGATCGGTGTTGAGATCTGCGTCAATGAGGACGGAGACTTCGAGAAAGCATTGGACAACGCGGCACAGCTTACGGCCTATCTGGTGAAGCAATACCATTTGAGTCTGGATGATGTCTATCAGCACCATGAGTATTCCGGTAAAGATTGTCCTCATCGTATCCGGGAGGAAGGGCGCTGGGATGCTTTCCTGGAGGCTGTCAAACATTACATGGGCACGATATAGAGATGCGTCATCGATTGGCCTCTTTACTTTTGGCCGTGGGTGTGATATACTGATATGGAATTGAATATAGGGTAGGCATTTGCAGGGGGACTAGCAATAGTTGAGAAGGTTAAAACCTGACCCTTGGAACCTGTTAGTTAATACTGGCGTAGGGAGCAAATCATCGAAGGGTGGACGTTCGCTTATGGCGGACGTTTTTTTCATCCTATAGGAAAGTCCACCGTGAGGCGGACCGAGATTGGAAGAGGCGAACGTATCTATATTTTCTGCGAAGTGTCTTCCTCGGAAAAAGCGGATACGCTTTCCAGGCCAGAAATTTAACAATTTGGAAAGGAGCATATGTATGGCAACACAGAGAAAAGCCGCGAGAGAAGGGATTGTTACGCCGCAGATGGAAGCGGTGGCGCGGGAAGAGGGAACGGAGGTTCAGGAGCTTCGGGAATTGGTGGCGGAGGGGAAGGTGGCGATCCCTGCCAATCACCGGCACACGTGTTTGGTTCCTCACGGAGTTGGACATGCCTTAAAGACTAAGATCAATGTCAACCTGGGGACCTCCCGGGATTGCGTCAACTTGGACGTGGAGATGGAAAAAGTACAGAAGGCGGTGGAGATGGGAGCAGAATCCATCATGGATCTCAGCTCTTTTGGCGATACAGCGGCCTTTCGGCGAAAATTGGTCCAGGAATGCCCGGCGATTATTGGGACCGTGCCCATCTACGATGCCATTGTGTATTACAACAAGCCGTTGCAGGAGATCACGGCGAAAGAGTGGCTGGATGTGGTGCACATGCATGCGGAGGACGGTGTAGATTTCATGACGATCCACTGTGGCATCACCAAGGCGACAGGGGAGCGCTTTAAAAAAGCGGGAAGGCTCACGAATATTGTATCCAGAGGCGGATCGCTGATCTTCGCCTGGATGGAGATGACGGGGCAGGAGAATCCCTTTTATGAATACTATGACGAGGTTTTAGAAATCTGTGCTCAGTATGACGTGACCATCAGCCTTGGCGACGCGTGCCGGCCCGGCTGCATCGCGGACAGCACGGATATCAGCCAGATTGAAGAGCTGGTGACCTTAGCGGAGTTGACCCAGCGGGCATGGGACCGAGATGTTCAGGTGATCATCGAAGGCCCTGGTCACATGCCGCTGAATGAGATTGCCGCGAATATGCAGCTTCAGCAGAAGATCTGCAAAGGAGCTCCCTTTTATGTGCTGGGCCCCATCGTCACCGATGTTGCGCCTGGATACGATCACATCACATCCGCCATCGGAGGCGCTATTGCAGCATCGGCTGGAGCCTCTTTCCTGTGCTATGTAACGCCGGCGGAGCATCTGCGGCTTCCCACCCTGGACGATATGAAGGAGGGAATCATCGCGTCCAAAATTGCGGCCCACGCGGCGGATATCGCAAAGGGAATCAAGGGCGCGGCGGACTGGGACCGGCAGATGAGCACTGCAAGGAAAAATCTGGATTGGGATGAGATGTTTCGGCTAGCCATGGATCCGGAAAAGGCGCGCCGGTATCGGGAAGAATCAAAGCCAGAGCATGAAGATTCCTGTAGCATGTGCGGGAAAATGTGCGCGGTTCGGAATATGAATGCCATTCTCAATGGGACCGCCGTGGACGTAGTGTGATGAAGACGGTTCTGACCATTGCCGGCTCCGACAGCAGCGGCGGCGCTGGCATACAGGCGGACCTGAAAACCTATATGGCTCTTGGCGTCTACGGGATGAGCGCCGTGACGGCGATCACCGCCCAGAACACCTTGGGGGTGACCAGGATTGATCCTGTATCGCCGTCTATGATTGAGGCCCAGCTCAGAGCGGTGTTTGAGGATATCCCGCCGGACGCAGTTAAAATTGGGATGTTGGGCGACGAGGAGGCGGTGCTGGTGACCGCCCAGATATTGGAGGAATTCCAGCCGGCGCATATCGTCTATGATCCGGTCATGGCTTCCACCAGCGGTACTTCGCTGATGGGGGAGTCCGCCTTTGCCCGTGTGAAGGATACTCTGCTGCCCTTGACCCATGTGATAACGCCGAATCTTGCGGAAGCTCAGCGGCTGAGTGGTCTACCGATCCGGGATAAGAGGGATATGGCGCGGGCGGCGGAGGCCATTGGCGGAGACTATCCCGGCGCGATTCTCGTTAAAGGAGGCCATTTGGCTGGTTGCTGCGATGATCTTTTGTACAGCCAGGGACAGATAACCTGGTATCCCGGCGAGGTGCAGGCGAACCCCAACACGCACGGGACAGGCTGTACTTTATCGTCGGCCATAGCGGCGGGTTTGGCGAAGGGGCTAACGCTCCGGGAAGCGGTGCGGCACGCTAAGATCTATATCACAGAGGCCATAGCCGCAGGGCTTACCATTGGCCATGGGCGAGGCCCGTTGGATCACGGGTATCGCTGGAAGGTGAAGGGATAGGACAAAATACGGGGTGTAGCAGTCTTGTTTTCTGCTACACCCCGTCTGCGAGTCAGTCATCCCCGCGGAGCAAATTTTCTGCATAATCCTGCAAGCTCTCGAAAGTTTTGACATTGCCGCTGCGCTGGTTAATTTGATCCCTCACGTAGTCAGGCAGCCCCATGAAATACTGGTAGGCCTCTTCATCTTGGGCTAGCATACTGCGAAGATCGGAATATTGGTTTTGCATTGGAATCACCTCGGCTATAGGATGTGCAGAATGGAACGGTGCTATGCGGGCGATCTGCCAAATTTGTGTGCGGGATCAAAAGCCGGCCTTTAGTTCCGCCAAAGGACAGGTTCAATGAAACAGGGATAGAAAAACTTGGTCTCCGCAGTATCACGCCGCGCGTCCTTTACCAATAGTTGGAGCCGTTCGGCACGGCCGAGATTGACTTCCGCGCTGACGGAAGGGGAGTGGATATCTAAAGCCGGCGACTCCCAGACCGTTTTGTCATCCAGTCGGATTTCAAAGATTCCTGCCGTTTCATTGCGGTCGGCGGCACGATTCAATCCACAGGAAAAAGTAAATTTTTGAAACACCCCTGGCGGAAGCGGATATTCCACAAAGGCGCAGCGGCCGCCGGTACAGCCGGGAAACATATCCGGCAGCAGAGCGATGCCGAGCTGAGGTCCATTTCCAATATGGAGCGGTAGCGGTGTTCTGCGAGTCGGCCCGGGAATATAATTTTTCTGCGGCAGGAAATTGAACATGCCGTCGCAGTGCCATCGCTCCGGTTCCAGCTGAAGCAGAGACATGGCGTCGGGCCCCTTTTTCTCTCTGAGGTGGATCAGCGTCAGTGTGTAGAGCACATCGGCAAAGAGATCGGCGCACTCCCCAACAGTTGCGGAGGCGTATTGGGCTGCGGTATCCAAGTCATCCTTGAGCGTTGCGGTCATGATGGGAACGATGGTCCTTGTACTTCGCTTTTTCAGCTTGACGAGCTCTTGAAGCAGACGCCACAAGAATTCATCCACATTGTCACCCAGACAGCGCGCCGTATAGGGGTGATCCGGGTACGACACCATGGGATTGTTTTCTATTAGCGAATGGATTAGGTAGATATCCTCATCGCCTTGAAAAAGCAAACTCAGCTGCATGCTGTCAAACACGTGGGCGGCCTGTCCAGTATCTCCAATGATATGGGACAGGACGCCCGCGATTTTGACAGCGAGTTCCTGATCACCGGAATCCATGGCGTCCAGGGCTCTGTGGACTAAAAAATTCAGGACCACAGGATACGTCTCCCAGATCTTCAGCGAGTCAAAGGCACTATGACAATTGACGAGTGTGTCGTTGCAAGGGATCATGATGTACTCTTTCCAATCCGGATATTTCTGTATATAGTCTGGGGAAGAGTTTTCCCCTGGCCAGAAGATATCGGGAAAGTTGGAGGCATCCTCCAGAAGCTCCTGCGGTTGCCAAAACTTGCGGACAGGTTCACTTAAATAATGTAGGCTTTTGCCCGCAATTCGTTTGTGATTGATACCATTCATCTAGACAAGACTCCTTCTGTGGTTGGAATGTCCTCGCAGACATCAGACAAGATCCCAGAGATATCGGAGATACGCGTTGGAGAAAAGAATTTCTTTCTCAATTGTCAATAAAGAAAGCTGGGGAACCGTGCGCCCCTCCTTGATATCCGACATTTCCAGCATGAGGGGACCGTCGTACTCGCTTTCCTTTAGCGCGCGGATGACCTCCGGCCAGTTGATTAGACCGAGACCGGGCATCTGATGATCGTCGTGCTGGCCATAGTTATCGTGAAGATGCAGCGTCTTTAGGCGATTTCCCACAGCGCGCACAACCGATTCCACATCCGGCCGGTCCCGCATATACGAGTGACCGGTATCAATACAGATGCCGACGTGAGGGCGGTCGATGGCATCGACTAGGTCGATAAGTTGAAGATAGCCCAGCATAGAGTTGTCTGTGGGAATTCCTGTTTCCAGAGCCAGCTGCAACCCATTTTCTTCCGCGACATCTGCCATCCACCGGTATACATCCATATGGTGGGAACCGTCTGGCAGAAGTTCTGTCGGGTGGAATACAAGGACTGTAGCATCTAGTAACGCTGCGATTTTGGCATCATGCCGAAGCTGGGCCATGGAGGCCTCCCTCGTGCTTTCACGATAGCAAGTGGCGTGGGCGGACCACAGAATGAGCCCTAGCTGTCTCGCATAGCGGCGAAGAGTTTGTGCTTCCTCTTCCGTTGTGGTCTGGGGATGGGAGTATTCAATATGCCGCACCCCCAGCTTGTGGTACTGACGCAGAATGGACAAGCGTTCCTCCAAGGAATATTTGCCGTTAGACCCGTCTTTTACCATACTACAGCCTACGTTATATTGTCTCATGATACACCTCTCCTCTTTAATCTAAAATGGCAATAGATGCTCGTCCCGGTACTGGCGGTAGATATCCAGAACGCCGGTATAAGCCGTCCCCTTGCCCAGCTTTCCGCCTCGGGACAAGACCAAGGATCGGATCAAAGGGTCTGCGTTCTCAGGCGCTCCGCAGTAAAAACCGTATTCGCCATCCAGCATAGTGGCATCGTTCAAGCTGTCCCCGATGGCCAGAACTTCACCGGGTGCAATCCCATAGTGCTCCGCAACAGCTTTCAGCAGACTTCCCTTACAGCAGGCGGGGTGATACAGGGCTAGAATGTGACAGTTCCGGTGAATCCGGCATGCGTCCAGATGCGCGCTGGCGAGACATTGTTCTAAGACAGGCCATGCCTTTGAAGCTTCCGCAGGCGACGAGAATTCAAAAGCCAGGGGATAGGAGCTGGAAAGGCTCCAGGTCTGAGGAGGCAGTCCTCTTTCGGCAAAAATTGTAAGCCAGGGGTCCACAAAATGGGACAGCTGACGGGAGAGTGCATCGATTTTCCTTCGATTTTGAAGGTTGAGCTCGGCCAGGGCATCCTGGGGAACTTTGGCGTAAGCTTCCTGTAGGACGCAGAAGGAGGGGAATGGGGCTTCCCAGTCCCACCCATTGGCGGAGGCCTCATGCCGCAAGGATTCCTCTGTGCGGCCAGATACAATGCCAGCGATCCCCCCCGCGGCGATGAAGCGGGTCAGATAGTCCAACAGATCCTGACTGAAAGCAGGCTTATGGGCGGAATAATCCAACATCGTCCAATCATAATCCAAGGCCAGCAGCTTAATCATACGCCATCCACCTCCAGCGGCGCCGTACTCCATTCACACCCATTGATCCATTCGCCGCATCCGGCGATGGATGCAAATCCAACGAAGATTTCCCCTGCATCCCCATCTTCCACGGCAATATCTAGAATATTCCATCCGCTTTTCATGGTAAACGCGGCGACAGGCGCGCTCCGGTGAAAGGCCGGAACATACACGAGGCCATCATGGCTGAGGATCGGCGTGCCGTTTAAGGAGGCCGTCAGCTTGCGCGTTCCCTGTACTGTCATGCGGCAGAGGCCCTTTCCGGATGGAAATTTGACGGCAGTGCGGTAATGATAGGCTCCCCGCGGCACGATCTGAAAGTTTTGCGCAGCCTCGATGGCTTCCCAGTCGTTGGAGGACTCCGCTTTTCGCATCCACGGGATTGTCAGAACGAGTCCTGCCTCCTCCTGCCAGCGAAACCCATCAGAGCGCTCCAGGACAAAGAGAATTGGATTGTAATTGGGCCGGCGCTTGGTGCAGGGGCCTGGGGTGATCACCACAGGCAGTGTGACCTCCTCCAGAGGACGGATGTGCAGAGAAAAGGTGGACGGGGTGATCTTCCAGCCAAGGGGAACGCGGAGGCATAAGGTCCCGTCAAAGGCTGAGGGGCTGCTATTGCGAAGTTTGACAGTGAAATCACCCGGCACATTGGGCTGTAAGGCCACAGTGGAAGGATACTGTAGGAGTATCGCCAGGGGTGAGAGGGCCACCAGGGATTCAGCGGAGTCGCGATCCCACTCGATGACACAGGGCGATGGGCTCCAGGGAGCGGGAAGGGATACTTTCTGTGCTGTCTCCGGTATATCGGCGAGCTGCATGAAACTGTGGTAATACCGAAGCGTCTGTGGACAAAGAGACGCGATGATCTCACAGAAGGAGGAGATGGAATTCGGCTCATGGATGCCTACGATGCAGTCCGATAGAACCAAATCCTCGCCGATGGGTTCCAGCCATCGTCTTTCGATCCCATCCGGATACAGAATCCCCATGATGGCGCCGAGGGTTGCGCAAGTGCAGTCAGTGTCATAGCCGAGACCGGCGGCGGTGCAGATAGCCTTTGAGAAGTCCTGTTCGCCGGCAAGCCAAGCCAACAGGATGAAGGCCAGGTTGATGGACACGTCGGTCCAGTTGTCAGAGGGATATGTGCTGAGGATCAGCTCTCGGATCTTCAGCGTATCAAGGCTCTGGTCCCACCAGTCCAGCACACTTTGCAGTGCGCGGTATAAACGTCCTTCAGGAGAAATACAGGACATTCCTGTGTGTACTAGTGCCGCAAGATCCCTTTCCACAAAGGCGAGGCTTTCTACGGCAGCCAGAAACATGGCGGCATCGATGCCATCCTCCGTGTGGTCAGTACAGGCATCTTCCCGGGCGAGAGCGGCGGCGAGGTTGGGATCCCCCGGAGCTAAGCAGGCCCACAGTTCGCTGCGAATGGCCGCGCCCATTCCGCCATGGAACTTATTATTGTAGCGTCCGCTCAGGGGGGCATACAGTCCTGCCAGGGTGTTATGCTGCGCCACACCGTACTCATCCGGAAAGTCCAGTATGTGGCGTCTCCAAAGGTCACCTAAGTGCCGGCGATTGACAGGAAAGCCGTATCGCAAAAGCGTCTCCAGGTTGACGACCTGGAGATCCAGATCATCATTGGGAACCATGCGGGTTGGAACCGGATCGTAGAAGGTTACGGCCCTCGTGTCCAAGTTTCCCTCGTACGGCATTCCCAGTGTTCCGCCCACAGTCTTTCCCAGAAAACAGCTGCGGAGCTTATTGTGATAGGTTGTATAGGATAGAGTCATAGAAAGTCCCCTTTCGAAGTTTCCCAAATTATATCACACAAGGCGGAAATTGGAATGACCGAGACCGACATTATTGGTTGACTATTTTCAACATTTCGTGCATACTAGAGGGAGAAAGCACACGAAGGAGAAGATCCCATGACGCAAGAGCAATTAAAAGAGTGGTTATTCAGTTTCGCAGTGGAGGACCGTGACAGGGACACAAGGCCCCAGGAGGAAGCCATTGATCGCGTATATCCCAACGGAAAAAAGTTTACAGATTCCTTCTTTGTCTTTCAAGAAGGGCAGAAGGTGGCCATTTGCCGCCATCCCCGGTTTACAACTGGCGAGTACCATATGCACAGTTTTGTTGAAATTTTGTACTTATACAGTGGAAACTGCGTTCACCTTGTGGAGGGAAAGACGATGCAGATGACCACAGGGGACGTGTGTATAATCTCGCCGGAGATCTACCATCTCATTGAAGCGTGCGACGGAATCATCATCAATATCCTGGTAACAAAGGAGTATTTGACATCGCTGTACCCTGTAGCGGAGGAGGAGGACAATCCGCTGTCAGAATTTCTCGGCGGTATCCTGTATGGGACGAATCGCAAAAAGTATTTATACATGCAATGTCCGCCCTGCGATCCAATGAAAGCGTTGGTGGAGAAAATGATTGAGGAGAGCGTGGAGTATGACCGCTACAGCAATCCCTGCCTGGAAGCCATGCTCGTGCAATTTTTTGCCTGGATCCTTCGGACATGTACGGGGTGGCAGAGCGAAGAGGGAGAATCCTGCTCCAAGGAAGAGCGGATCGTAGAGATTCTGCAGTATGTGCAGGACCATTATCGCTCCGTGACGATGGAGGAGCTGTCCAGGCGATTCAATTATACGCCGACGCATCTATGCCGGCTCTTTAAGCGATATACCAATTCTTCTTTCAACAGGATCGTGATCGATATTAAGATGTACCATGCGTGCCGGTTGCTGAGAAGTTCGGCGCTCCCGGTACAGAACATTGCCTACGCGGTTGGCTACGAGAGTGTAGAGTACTTCCACCGCATCTTCAAACAGGTCATGAAGATGACGCCGCTGGAATATAAAAAGAATCCGCAAGTCTGGTGAAGATTTCGTTAAGCGGCATAGCCTTTGGCTATGCCCTTTTTGCTTTGGTGCGCTCCTGCTCTGCTAAATGCTTTTTAAAGGCCTGCACATTCAAAAGGATTCGGCGCATACTCTCCAAAAATTCACTATCGGCAAAATAAAATTGAAATATCCAGAATATGCATTGTAATTATTCCGATTGTATGGTATATCAAACTTGTATTTTATTGCCCTCAAAGGTAGTGTCAAGTAATCTATGAAAAACTGAGCCGAAAAAAACAGGCTCAAATGAACCTTGAAAATTGCAGATATTGATTCCGAAAAGCTCTCCGAGGGCTCAGGGCGCTGCCCTGAGAA
>NZ_JACRSQ010000005.1 GCF_014384895.1 Bianquea renquensis | reverse complement strand
TGCTACAATGTCCATGGCGATTGAGACCTTTCGTTAGGGTGTTGTTGTGGTGACTCTATTCTAACAAACTCTATCGCCTTTTTCTATACCCTTGGTCTCACATCTATTGTAACGCTACAATTTGAAATAATTTCTGTACTTCTAAGCCCTTGACAAACAGCCCCATCTTCCTTCTTACCAGGTTCTATCCCTTTCAACAAGGCTACCCCATCCGGCAGCTCCTTTGTAATATTTTCCACATCGACGTTATTGCACGAGGCCACCAGCATCCCCTAGTCTTTCAATTGTTCATCCGTAAAGTCATAATACCCTCAACAGTATTGACAATATCCCCTATACGTCTTATCGCCATCCTGGAAGTGCCGCAGAATAAAGGTATTGTCCGGATCTTGATAGTGGGTAATTAAATTCGCCCGCTCCACGATATATTGCCAGCTATGGTTTCCTTCAATAGTATGGTTTTCCCTGTACCAGGATGGCCGTTTACAGAAAAAATGGGCTGGTTATCCAGAGATGGGCGCCAACTCAAATTAACCGCCAGCTGCTGCATCAAGTAGGGCATAAATTTGGACGGCCAATATCACCTGTTCTAGCGGATTTTGGCCTAACTCTCCACTGCTAATTGCACTTTCCACCATGTGCAAGTCACCTGCAAAAAAGCTGTTAGCCAAGTCAATATCGTGAAAACATCCGTATCCTGCGCCTTGCTATCTTCCGTTCGATAGCGGTGATAATCATGACACCGTCCCAGTTAATCCCCTGTTCCGGTCGAATAATGTTCACCAAATATTTCTTTTCTACTTGCTCCATAATAGAATTCAGCAGAACCGAAGTGAGAACGTTGTCCAATATGTCCTTCCTCCGTCACCTCTACCAACTGCATATCGAATGATTGCATGTCGGACTTATAGGTATCCATGGATAAAAAATCCGCCATATTCTTTTTTGTCAATTGATCGGCGTGACTCAGAAGCTGATGAATCCCCCAAACCAAAGAAGACACTTGAATATCGCCCGGGATATACTTTCTTTGTTCATCACACTTCAGGCCTATAAGACATACGGGTTTGTGATTTTTCTCCGGCATCTCAAAATCCTGATGAAAGACTTGCTGTAAGCGTTCGACAAAAAGATAACGTTCATCTTTCCCAAGCAAACATGGACTTCGTCCGTTAACACTTCATAGGAAGAATAAACATGTGCATTGTTTTGCAACGCTGTATACGGCCCTATAGAAATCGATCTTTGATCTTCAGCAAGTGTGTCCGCATGGCCGCTTTTGAACAAAGCTCATGTCCCGACTTTGTACGGGGAAATCAGATTGCCCTAAAAACTCTATCAGATACCAATACTTTACATAATTCCATAACGGTGCATAAAATGGGACACGCCTGGTTTTGTGCGCACCATTCCCCCATTGCTCATGGCTTCACCATATTTACCTGCAGCGTGACCGAGCCTGCACACGTCCGCGCAACGGTTTGTTCGCTTCGCTCACTGCGCGGCCGGCGCGTATAATCGCTTACGCGATTATTATACCATAAAGTATAAAAAGAAACCACCCCAAATTTGCGACGTTTTCTAAACGAAGTGATTTTGGAGTGGTTTTTCCTCTTACTTGTAGAAATTATGGTCCCCATGCCGGCACACAAAGGTCAATGCATTTCGAAACCAGGAACTGCTTGTATTGTACATGACAAAGTACAAGGCGCCTTGGGAGTAATCCTCCCCTTCCAGCGCTCTGCTGACTGCCTCCTTAACAGATGCCGACGGTACAGCCCTATCGTAGGCTCCGCTGCTGACCGGCGTGAACTGGCCTGGAGCAAAGACGACACCCGCCACAGTATTTGGAAATTTAGAAGATCGGACTCGATTGAGGATCACGTTGGCCACCATAATCTGGCCCTTCATATCCTGATCGCCGGCTTCCGCCATGACGATTTTGTTAAGAATCGCTCTATCCTCCTCACTGCCGTTCATCCGGAAGGAATACTCTACGCTGGCGGCATCGACAGGTTTGCGGCTTTCGTCTGTATAGGATGCCGCCAACTGTCGGGGCTGTGTTTCCACCACCGGCGTTGCCTCCGTGGAAGCCGCCAGCAGGAGCGTCTCTTCTGCGAGCTCCTGTGGCGCTCCTTCCTCGTATCGCACATTCCTCGACGCCTCCCGTATCTCCTCCGCAGTGATAACGGTGTCTGTGACTTCGACTTGGTACGCAGCCGTCACCTCATCCGTGGCCGCCACTTTTTCACGGCCTGCTGGATTATCTTTCGTATAACTGTACCCCAGCGCCCACTGCGTAAAGCTTCCAGAGAACGCCGTAAATACAGCCAGAAGGATACCGACCGTTATAAAACGAATGCGTGCTTTCATTGATTACCTCCTTACCTGGGGGAACCCCCCACACCATAGCATAGACAGTTTCCAATAAATAGAAACAGGGTCTACTGCTAACGATATGGAATTATAAGGGATTTTATTCATGCCGTCAACGATTTGTCCGCAATAACGTGAATAGTACCAAAATTAAATGTTAAAATTTAGCGATTCTATCCAATGCTTTTTTTAACATTTTTGCACTTTGACGGACTAATTTTGTAACGAAATGTAATATTTCTGTAATATCTGATCTTTTTTTCCTCAAAATTAAAATGGAGGGTGTCCCAAAACTATAAATTTTAGATTCATAAAAAGGGGGCATCCTCTTTCTTTTAACAAAAATGGCTGTTTTCTAAAAAATGCGGCATTGGTACTTATCCCTCCAATGCCATTTTTGTGATATTATGAGCGATTGACAGCAATCCCCACTTTATTTTTACCTTCTCCTTCCCTCGAAGTAGAAATCGTCAGATGCTGCCGATAGGGAATCATGGTTTTGTGTCCGTGGGATTGGGATGAATGGTAAAGCCTACGATATATCGGTTCTCTGTTCCAACCTGTATGTTGTAGCCTGGTTTGAGCTGCCCGTTTAACATGGCGTCTTTTTTCTGCACGCAGCTTCTCCAGTTCTGACATTTCTTCTTCCGGTTTCGTGCGTCCACGCCGGTCCCGCAATGCTTCGACGCCGCCGGCTTCGTATTTTACGGTATAGCTTCGTGCTTGCTGGTAGGACACGTTATATTTCACCGCTGTCTCTGCATAATTACGGTTATGGCTAATGCAGTACTGGACGATCTCCACACGTTCCTCAAATGAGGTCTTTCTTCCTTTGGTCATGACAATTGCCCCTCCTGTTCCAGAAGCCTTAAGTTCCCCATGACCATTATACCTCAAAATCCATCGTTGAAGTTGGGTTTCTGACTTGATTCTATACTTTTTACAGATTTCCCGCAAAGAACCTTTGCCGGACAGGTAATCTTGGACAGCAGAAAACTTTAATCTGGCTGAATAAGAGGAATTTCCTTTTTTATAGAATGCAGCTTCTCCCATACTCTGATAATTTGCAAGCCAACGCTGAACCACCGCTTGGCTTGTTCCTAAATTTTTTGCAAGTTTTTTTTGACTGGTTGTTCCATCGAGGTAAGCATGTACCGCATTCAGCTTTTCCTCTGTAGTAAATTTTTTACGCATAATAAACAAGTTTTTGTTATTTCACTTGTCTACTCGGAAGTTGAGGGATACCCTCGTTTTTATATTCGTCGTCGGCCTTTTTGCTGCTATTTTCTCATTCTTTTGATGTAACTGCTTTCCCCCTGTCTTCGGCCTTCTCCTCTTAGCGGCTGTTTTTCTCTTTTGCCTGCTTTCTACACCATCTCTTTTATGACTGGCTGATTCTTAGCGGCTATCGTCTCCGTTTGTCTTTTTCTCCGCTATGGCTGTCAGCCCGCTCTTTCTCTGTCGTTTCGCTTCTGTCTTCCTTTCGCCTTTTCTGCTTTCCCCCTGTCTTCGGCCTTCTCCTTTTAGCGGCTACTTTTCGCGTTTGCCTGCTTTCTCTGCCATCGCTTTTATGACTGACGGATTTTTAGTGGCTATCGTCTCCGTTTGTCTTTTTCTCCGCTATGGCTGTCTGCCCGCTCTTTCTCTGTCGTTTCGCTTCTGTCTTCCTTTCGCCTTTTCTGCTTTCCCCTTGTTTTCGGCCTTCCCCTTTTAGCGGCTACTTTTCGCGTTTATCTGCTTTCTCTGCCATTGCTTTTATGACTGGCTGATTTTTAGTGGCTATCGTCTCCGTTTGTCCTTTTCTCCGCTATGGCTGTCTGCCCGCTCTTTCTCTGTCGTTTCGCTTCTCTCTTCCTTTCGCCTTTTCTGCTTTCACCCTGTCTTCGGCCTTCTCCTTTTAGCGGCTACTTTTCGCGTTTGCCTGCTTTCTCTACCATCGCTTTTATGACTGACGGATTTTTAGCGGCTATCGTCTCCGTTTGTCTTTTTCTCCGCTATGGCTGTCTGCCCGCTCTTTCTCTGTCGTTTCGCTTCTCTCTTCCTTTCGCCTTTTCTGCTTTCCCCTTGTTTTCGGCCTTCCCCTTTTAGCGGCTACTTTTCGCGTTTATCTGCTTTCTCTGCCATTGCTTTTATGACTGACGGATTTTTAGTGGCTATCGTCTCCGTTTGTCCTTTTCTCCGCTCTTCTTCCAATAAAAAAACGCCCCTTCTGTGACGCCGTGACACTTCAGCAATAGGCTCTGCCCACCTGCTCCCTCCCTTATCTTCATATGATTGCGGCTGGAAATGAAAGATCTCATAGAAGACATCTTTTATGAAGTTGTAAGGTTCCTGATCGACAAACAATATATTCAACTGCAGAATTACTTTCTGGATAGCACAAAAATTAAAGCCAATGCCAACAAGGATTCTTTTGTGTGGAATAAGTCTGTCCGCAATTATGACCAGAAGCTGGATGAGAAGATCAAAAGCCATCTCAGGGAGATTGACCGGATCGTAGCGGAAGAAAACCATATCTATCTGGAAGAAGATTTGGAGGAAAAGGGGGAAAACACCCGGATCACAGCCCACGGACACAAAAACCATGATTCCCCATCGGCAGCATCTAAAGGAGCGTCTGGGAAGGTTACCGGAGAACATCGTGGCAGATGCAGGATACGGAAGTGAAGAGAATTATGAGGATCTGGAAGAAAATAATCTTGGAAGTTATGTAAAATATAATAAGTTTCATTGGGAAAAGAAACGAAAAAATCGGGAGAATCCATATCTGCCGGAGAATCTTGCCTATGACAAGAAGACGGATAGCTTTTTATGCCGGAATGGAAACCATCTGCTCCATGTGGGAAACCGAAAATATGTGACAGAGGCAGGATATGAAACCAGACGGGAATGCAAAAAGACAGAGAAGCCAAAAGCCCTGCTATTTTCGCACCGGCTGAATGAATTAAAGAAGAAAGCGAATGAGAACCTTTGCTCCGAAACAGGGGTGAAACTACGTACCCAAAGAGTGGTGGAAGTAGAACAGACCTTTGGCCGGATCAAAGGTTGTTGGTTCCGACGATTTCTACTTCGAGGGAAGGAGAAGGTAAAAATAGAGAGGGGATTGCTGTCAATCGCTCATAATATCACAAAAATGGCATTGGAGGGATAAGTACCAATGCCGCATTTTTTAGAAAACAGCCATTTTTGTTAAAAGAAAGAGGATGCCCCTTTTCTTATGGATCTAAAATTCACAGTTTTGGGACACCCTCTGATTGCCTATCCGCTATGTACTGACGGAATGCCCGCCACCACGGAAATAAAAAACCGCTGCCGTGGCACATCATTTCCCCACGGCCTTTCTTGCCCTATTCCTCCAAGGGCGTCTCGCTGCGAAGCTCTTTAAGCTGATAGGACAAGGTCATGAGGCTGTCCGACAAATGTACATTTTCAACCACCACTGAATGACCTGGAAATTTTAAGTCCACAGAAGCAAAATTCCAGATGGCGGATATCCCATTGTCGACCAAAAGGTTGGCCACCTCCACAGCGCTAGTCTTCGGAATTGTCAGCACTGCTATATCGATGGCGTGATCTCGGAGGTATCCCTCCAAGATCGCCATATCCAAAACTTCACTGCCCCGAATATTTAGGCCGATCAGCTGAGGATTGACATCAAAGAGCGCTTCAATGCGAAATCCACGCTTTTCAAAATTGGTATAGTTGGCCAGGGCCTGTCCCAGATTACCGGCGCCGATGATAATGACGCTGTAGGACTTGTATAATCCCAGAATCTTGCCCATTTCTTTATATAGATACTCCACATTGTACCCGTATCCCTGCTGTCCAAAGCCGCCAAAATTATTGAGATCCTGCCGTATCTGTGACGCCGTGATCCCCATTCGCTTGCTGAGCTCTCCGGACGAGATTCTCGTGATGTCTTTCGCCAGGAGATCTCCCAGATATCGATAATATCGAGGCAATCTCCGTATCACTGCCGGCGATATATATTTCTCACTTTTCATTTCAGTAGCTCCTTCAAAATTATTGTTTATATTATAACATACCCCCCAATAAAAGAAAAGAAAAAATCTTCTTTTTCGAAAATTTGTCCGCACTTTTGCCTGCTTATACAAAGGCCCATTTGATTTTTTTTCAAATATAGTGTATGATACTACACGAAAGGAGTCGATCATCTTGTACTCGTATGAAGATCTATTTGCCCGCAGCATTCGGCTGATCGGCCTGGAATGTCAAGAACGCCTGCGCCAGTCTCGCGTTGCTGTCTTTGGAGCTGGAGGGGTCGGCAGCTTTGCGATAGAGGCCTTGTGCCGCGCTGGGGTGGGCAGCTTACTTCTGATTGATAAGGACGTGGTGGATCATACTAACATCAATCGCCAACTCCACGCTACAACCAAGACCATCGGTCAATCGAAGGTCGAATTGATGCGAGCGCGGGCGCTGGACATCAATCCGGAAATCAACGTCGAGACCCACGAGATGTTTTTTCTGAAACAAGAGGACGCTTTTGTTCTAGACTCAGGCTGTGACTATGTCATCGACGCCATCGATACGGTGACCGGTAAATTGACGCTCATCGAGTGCGCTAGGGAACGGGGTATTCCCATCATATGCAGTCTTGGCACTGGCAATAAATTGGACCCGACCCGCTTCCAGATTGCGGATATTTATCAGACCTCCGTATGCCCTCTGGCAAAAGTTATGCGGCGTGAGCTTCGAAAGCGGGGGATTCCAAAACTTGACGTCCTGTATTCCACTGAGCCGCCGCGAAGCCCACTCACCCCGCCGGGCAGCCTATCCTTTGTGCCACCTGTAGCTGGCATGATCCTTGCTGGATATGTGGTCCGCGCCCTAGCCGGATTGACACTGGCGTAAAGGAGAACATCGCTGCGATTCATGACATCAACTGTTGACCGCAGAGCCAAACTAAAAATTTGGCCTGCGCTCTTCGCGCTTATACGCTTCGGAATGGAGGATTGAAATGGCTGAAATTGGAGTTGTCACAAAGCTTGAGGGATCCATGGTCCGGGTTGAAATGCCGCGCCACGATGCCTGCAAGCACTGCAAGGCCTGTCTGACCTTTTCTTCCAAGGATACCATGGTTCTGCTGGCACAGAATGATTGCGGAGCCGTACCAGGGGATCAGGTGGAAATTACTTTGGAGGAATCTGGATTTTTATCCGCGACCCTGCTTCTATACGGAGTGCCTCTTGTAGTCTTTTTGCTCAGCATGTTGATTGCCAGTCAGCTACTCTCACAGGAAAGCGCGGTTTTTCTCATCTCTCTGCTCTTGCTAGCCATCACCTACGGCGTCCTGCACGTGATGACAAAAAAAATGAACCGCAGCCGGTACACTCCGAGAGCGGTCCGGATTCTGACCTCTGCCCAATAAACACCTACCTCCCTCCTCTGGCATATCCTAATAGGGAATCCATAGGCAACGGAGGTTATGCTATGATCTTAAAAATTCAAAACAACCGGGATCCGTCCCGGCAAAATTCCTGTACGCCCCTTCGCTTTTCCCCCTCTCCAAAACGATGTGTCCGCTCTTCCGGCTACGATGAGGATAATTGCGCACAACAGCTTGTTCGGATCGCCTCCGGACAATATGGACTTTGTTGGCCCGATGAGGTGTACCGCTCCCTGGCGGTGTACACCGGAGGGATGGGAATTGGCCAAATCTGCGGAGGCCTGCTAGGCGCGGCTGCGGTTTTTGGTCTTCTATGCGATGAGAAAACCGCAAGGCGGCTGTCACTTCTATTGTTTCAGCAATGTCAGGCTGAATTCGGCAGCCTCTCCTGCCCTCGCCTGCGCGCGCAGTTTTCAAGCTGCGATGACCTTATTCTCGACATCTTTCACAAGATGGACCGTCTGCTTCGCCACGAGGGCTTGTTCTATCACCGGTAATCGGTCTGCTGTATATCCTCCTTGGGGATGTCTTCGCACTGGTCACGAAGCATCTCCCTTTTTTTGATCTCCATTTTCTGTCGAGCCTGAGCCGCAAAACAGCGTTCTTTCCAGCTTTCAGCCTCTTCCCGCAGCTGTACATTGACTTCCTCCAAATCCTGATACTGCTGCAGAAGACGCTGCTGCTCCTCCTCCATCGCCCGAAGCTGAATGTAATATTCCTGATGCGGTTTCTGGCAGGGCCTCACCTGCTCCTGGTCTTCCAATACTAGACGGAGCTCTTCCCTGGGCCGTTCTAGAAATACACCGCAGGTATCAATTTCATGGAGAATCGCTAAAAGGGGCTGAGGGCTGACGACGCCATAAAAACGCTGGCCTTGCAGCCGGTCCTCTTCTCTGTGAACATAATAGATTAGCTGCGCACTCTGCGAGATTGTACACAGGCGGGAAGAGGAAAAATGGAGTCCTTCGTCGGACGACATGACCATCCGGATTCCCACAGATTCCTTCCAATGAATCCAAATCCGTCCATTGAAAAGGAACATGGCAGGTTCTAGCTTCGTCCCTGCCGACGCGAGAACTTGCCCTCGATCGGATTGCATGAAAGACAGATCCTCATCGTCTCGTCTCTGCGCGTACTGCAATCGGTGTTGACCATACTGATTGACCACGTATCCAACATGGACGGTCCCGTGGTCGGAGACACAAAAGGTGATGGACTCCGGCTCTGTAGGCACCTGCAACAGGCATCTTGTCCTCAGCCAGCGGTTTTCCCGTATGGCAAACGTGTGCAAAAAAATGGAGTACCCGCGCTCCACCTGTCCTACGGTTATCACATAGACACCGCCGCTTCCCAGTCCGACATCAAAGACACTCGTATCGCTTGGCAGCTGCGCTATGACTTGAGGCTCACTCTCAATGCCAGCTCCATGGATTTGCTGGCATACGATGTGGTAGCTATCCTCCTCTGCGTTAAACGCGCGATAAAATAAGTATACCTCCTTTTGGGCTACCATTCGCAGGCCTGTGATCCGATATTGGTTTTCACTGTCTTCCAGTATGATCTCTGTCTGAAAGCCTGTCTTCGTCTCTTTCATATGCAAAATCTGATTTCGCCGGTTCTTCAAGCAGATGTGGACCCTCCCTCCGTCATCCTTGGCGACGGCATATTCGTTCAGCGCATCGGGGGTAAGGCCTTTTGTTCGCACGGTTTGTCCGCTGTGGATCTGATAAAAGAGTCCACTCCGCGCGGCGTAGTCCACGTAATAAAAGTCGGTCCGTCCATTTCGCACCAGGTACCCCATAAAAAATCCTCCCCGTTGAATATCTTCGCTTCAAAGGTATATCTTTCCATATTCTGTATCCTATGAATCTTTTGGATTTTTTATGACTCCACGTTGGAACCCCCTCCTCCCATTCCACATAGACTATAGTACAAAAGGTAAGAGTTGGAGGTAATCCAAATGTCGAAATGCACAACCCTCTTTAACAAATCCAATGGCGGCCGCTTCATGACCCGTCCTCTTATGGACGGCACCTGTTGCCCGTCCTGTTCCCCGAATCCTGATCCCTGCGGCTGTAAAGACTCCTGCTGCAAGGAATCCTGTGGCTGCAATTCCTGCTGCAACAATACAATGAATACCAGCTGCAGCAAAGACCCTTGCGTCAACGCCCCCATCGGCCAGCCCCGCAACCTGACTGTCATGGCCCCTGTCGTGTTTGACGAATGCGGTATCAACCTTTGCAAAGTGTTTCAGCGGAATGTCTTTGCCAACCCGCAGATCAGCACCATCAATGTCAAAGTCATCGATATCGATTTCAACACTGGGTCTTGCGATCACGGTTCAAAAGTTGAGGTTCTGCGTTCTCGCCCGAACTGCAGCCGTATCAGCCTGTCCCACATTATGGTGAAATTAGCGGTACAGCTGTTGGACTGCTGCAATAACGTCTTGGAGAGCTTTGTTATCACCGAGGAATATCTTCCTCCCTGCGCTGAAGATGATAGCTTTGACGAAGACACGAATCCCTGCTGCGTCTGCCTGGAACTCTACACTCCCTACGGCCCGGCCTACCAGGGTCGCGGTGATGAGTTGGTTCCCAGCATCAACTTCATCGGGATGGAGGAGCCCTGCTCCTGCCCCGGCAACAATATGCTGCGCCAGGGAATCAGCGCACAGGCACTGGCCAAAGTCGTACGCCATGATAATGAGTGTGGCTTAGTCGCGCTGGGTCTGACACTGTATTTGAAATCTATCTATTTTGTTCAGTATCGCATTCCTCACAATGGGCTAGCTGTCCCGCCCAAATGCTCGCCTCTGAACACGGAAGAAGGAGATGCCTGCCGCGATTTCGTGGAAGGTGATCTGCTGGAACTGAACATCCAGCCGTTAGACGTCGCTCGCTCCACCACGGGAATCTCCGCAGCCTCCGAGCCCAGCACCTCATCGGATTGCGGCTGTGATTGTGGCTGCCGTTAATCCAATCCGGCCATAAAACCTTTGGTTCTTCAGATCTAGAAGAAAGGGCTATACAATCGGATTCTCCTTTTGTATAGCCCTTTTCCTTGTGATCCATACGATTTTATTGTTCTGTCCGGCTGTCTTCCTAAATCTCTTCCGGAAGCACCTTGTTCATTATCACGCCGGCGATGGCCGCAATGGCCAACCCCGAAATCGTGATGTCACCGTAAATCGGTAGATTGTCGATCCCGATTCCCATGACCAGAATCACAGCGGCGATCAACAAATTCCGGCTGTGAGAAAAGTCTAGCTTCGCGTTAATGAGGATTCGAAGGCCGACGCTGGCAATCATGCCAAAGAGCACGATGCTGATTCCGCCCATGACAGGCCCTGGGATGGTCCGAACGAAGGCGCCGAACTTGCCAAACATACTCAACACAATGGCAAAGACCGCTGCAATCCGAATGATGGAGGGATCATATACCTTAGTCACGGCCAGCACGCCCGTATTCTCACTGTAGGTAGTATTGGCCGGTGCTCCTATCAGACCTGCCACAATGGTCGCCAGCCCATCGCCCAGCATGGTGCGGTGGATGCCTGGATCCTGGAAGAAATCCTGGCCGACGACGGCGCCGTTGGTGGTAATATCGCCAATGTGTTCCACGAAGACAACCAGCGCAATGGGCGCGATGGCCAGAATCCCGCTCCAGGATATTTCGGGAGCCGCTTTCAGATACTGGATGCCCTCTGCGCTGAGGCCGATCCAAGGCGCCGCAGCGATCTCCGCCGTGTTCACCATGCCCATGGCCAACGCCAACAGATACCCCACGATGACAGAGATGAGAATCGGCACCAGCTGAAAGAAGCCCTTCGCAAAGATGGACACGATGATCATCGTAATCAACACCACCATGGCGACGATGGCCCCCTGCCAGTAGAACACCGATGCACCGTCAACGGTATGGAAGAATGCGTTTTCGATCGCAGAAGGGCTCAGCCGAAGCCCGATGACGATGATGATGGGCCCCGTGACAATGGGCGGAAACAAGCTGTGGACTCTCTGTACGCCAAATAGCTTAATCAACCCCGCCACCAGCACATAAATTAAACCGGCTGCGATAATGCCGGTTTTCACGGCCCCGATGCCTGACCCATCCAGCGTCAATGTAATAGCCGTAATAAAGGCAAAGCTGGATCCTAAAAAAACAGGTACCTTCCCCTTCGTCACTGCATGGAAGATCAGTGTTCCAATGCCCGCGCCCAAAATGGCAATCGAAGGATCCAGCCCTGTCAATAGGGGAACCAAAACCGTGGCCCCAAACATCGCCAATACATGCTGTAGACCCAGCACAACTTTCTTCCCCACGGAGAGCTGTGCTGTTAACTGCGTTCCTTTCTCCATTCCCTCTCATCCTCTCTGATACAATTTTCTTACCTATTTTACCAAATCAGCGAGGGTTTTACAAGAATAATTTACAGATTCCCCTTATTTTTTCGCAGGGCATCTAAAATTTCGAGAAAATATGATGGTAACCCCTGGTCAAACTCCATATACTGGCCGGTGATGGGGTGGACAAAGCCGAGGACTTTGGCGTGGAGAATCTGTCCCTCCAAAAGCTCACTCGAAACTCCACGGAGAAGCCGAGCTGCCTGCGGCGGTATGGACGCAGGCCCATATACCGGATCCCCCAGAAGGGGATGGCCGATGCTCTTCAAATGCACCCGGATCTGATGCGTCCGCCCAGTCTCCAGCTCAGCCTGCACATAGGTCAGCTCGCCGAAACGCTCCAGCACCTGGTAATGGGTCACCGCATGCCGGCCCTTCGGCGTAACAGCCATCTTTTTTCGGTCATGGCCGCTTCGCCCGATAGGCGCAGAGATTGTCCCCTCATCATCGCGGAAATTAAAATAGGCGATGGCGTGATACCGCCGCGTAATGGCATGTTCGGCTAAAAGCTCACTCATCTTCTGATGCGCCCGATCCGTCTTACAGACAACTAGCAAGCCCGACGTATCCTTGTCGATCCGGTGCACAATGCCCGGGCGCAGGACGCCATTGATGGCCGATAGATTTCCCTGAAAGTGATACATGAGGCCGTTGACCAGTGTCCCGCTGGCATGCCCGGCCGCCGGGTGAACCACCAGCCCCCGCGGCTTGTTGACGACGGCCAAGGATTCATCTTCATACACGATCTCCAGGTCCATGGGTTCAGGCTCTGCGCTGAGCATTTCCGGTTCCGGAATGCTCCAGCGGACCACGTCACCCGGCCGAATTCGATAGTTGGCTTTCTCCGGCTGGCTGTTGACAGTGATATGTCCTTTCTCCAAGAGGATTTGAACGCGGGAGCGGGAGCAGTCTTCACACAGAGCGCTGACGTATTGATCCAGCCTCTGTCCTCGCTGTTCCTCCCCTGCCACCGCTTCTTCCCATTGATCGATCACGTGGACTCCTCCTTCGGCTTGCCGTCCAACAGGTTTTTGTCAAATAGAAGGACGCAGGCGGCGGCGATGCATCCGATGACTACATAGCAATCCGCCACGTTGAAAACTGGAAAATCGATGAATTTGAAATACAGGAAATCCACAACGAATCCACGAAAGCAGCGGTCCACAAAATTTCCCAAGGCCCCCGCCAAAATCAGAGTGCAGCAAGTGCGCAGCAGCCAAAACCGCTTTGTGTTCGGGAGCCTGTGGTATAGATAGAGAATGACGGCCACTGTAATCACGGTGATGGGGATGAGCAGCCAAAACTTGCCTTGCATCATCCCGAAGGCGGCCCCCCGATTCTCTAAATATGAAAATTCAAAAACCCCCGGGATCAAAACAACGGGCCCCTCCACCCGCAGGATCGCATAAGCCCAGTATTTTGTCAGTTGGTCTGCGGCCACTAGGCAAACGACAGCCAACGCCAATTTCCAATATCGTCTCACATCCAACCCCCTCATTTCTAGCTGAATCGCTCAATCATCAGCTGAATTCGCCCGGATTTTGACCGGCCTTTTTCCTCAATACACTTGATGCGGCCCATGCCGCGCAGCGTGATCACATCGCCTTCCCGGACAGGCTCATCCCCAGCAGTGCAGTCTCTCCAATTCTTCTGGACCTTCCCCGCCGCTATCCAATTCGATGCGTCTCCTCTGGATATGGCGAAGCCCTTGCTGAGAAGCGCATCCAGGCGCAGAGAGGCGAGGCTGACCAATATACGCTTGCCCTCCGGCGCCTTCACAGCGATCCCCCTGTCCTGCACTGTGACCTTGACATCGGCGGCGCCCACAGACGTCACGCCCTCCTGTATGTAGGATGCCATATCCTCGCTGACAAACACAACGGCTCCCTGTTCCTGGAGGAGGATATCCCCCAGCTTCTCCCGCTTGATTCCCAGCCCCATCAGCGCCCCCAGATAATCTCGGTGTCCCGGCGCTTTCGTCAGAAATTGGGGCGCTTTCGGAGTGATCAAAAGCGCCTCAATGGGAAAATCTTCCGTCTGTACCTGCAAAAAAGAGGGATAGAACGATGCCATCCTTCTCTCGGCATCTTCATATCCCCCGTAAAACGTGACTTCCGTCGTCAGATGACGCTGCATATCGCGTAAAAGGCTCAGCTGATAGCCGTCCAGAAAATCTGAAAAAATCATGTACCCCGTTTGATCTGCGCGATCCGCCAGATCCTCCATACGGCTGATGAACCAGTTCCTCTCCTTGTCATCCATTCACCCGTTCCTCCACATCAGTCTGCGGGCAGGGATCAATCTTCACCGTTCCAGGGAAACACCAATCCGCCTTCGCTCTCCAGCGTCTCACGAAAATCGATATCCCCTGCGAAATCCACATTGTCCGGGGCGATCATAAAAATCTTGTCCGCAATCCGCTGAATATTTCCGTTGAGAGCGTAGCAACAGCCACAGAGAAAATCGGTGATCCGCTGGGCAATCGGCTGTTCGACAAACTCCAGATTGATGACCACCGGCTTATTATCCTTGATATGTTGCGATATCTCCTTGGCTTCATCGAAGGTTTCCGGGCTGGTCACCACGACCTCCATCTGGACATTGGCGTGTAGATTGACCACCTTTGAATTCTTTTGCCGGTAAGGTCGGATGTTGTCATACTCTTTCCGGTCTTCCTCATATCGAGTCCTGTTCGTCTCATAGTTCACCGTCTTCTTGGGAACCTCCTCCTCCACGTAGTCCTCATCCTCATATTCATCGTACTCGTCATATTCGCTGCTGAAGCCCAGGGCCCCCGCGATTTTGTCTACAAATTTGCTCATCTCTTACAACTCCCTCTCTGCATCTCTTATTTTTTCTGCCGGTGTCCAAACAAGCCCGTCCCGACTCGGACTATCGTCGCACCTTCCTCGACGGCAATTTCATAATCATTGGTCATTCCCATTGACAGAATCTGCATGTCTATATTATTCACTTTTTTTTGCCGAATGTCAATAAAAATTTCTCTCATCCGCCGAAAAATTTTTCGATTTTCTTCGGGATTTTCCACAAACGGCGCCACCGTCATAAGGCCTTCCACTCGTATATGTTGGAATCTTGCCAGATTTTGGAGCAACGCGTCCAAATCCTCCTCCAAAATACCATATTTCGATTCCTCCCGCGCCACGTTCAGTTCTAACAAAATTCTTGCGGTCAGTCCCTTTTTCTCTGCCTCCCTGTTGATCTCCTCCGCTAAACGGACACTATCCACGGAATGGATCAGACAGACTTTGTCCAAAACCTGGTGGACTTTGTTGCGCTGTAGATGGCCGATCATATGAAACTGCATCTTCTCGCCCATGACTTCCTTTTTGGAGAGGATTTCCTGCACTTTGTTCTCCCCAACCTGCCGGATGCCAAGTTGCCACGCCTGCTCCACCACGTCAGCGCCCAATGTCTTTGTGACCGGCAACAGCAGCACATCCTCTGGATTTCGCCCAGCCCTCGCAGCCGCTCTGGCAATGCTATCCCGTACACTCTCTAAATTGTTGCGTAATTCCTCCAGCTCCATGGCTACCTCCATTTGCCGCCTTAGCGGCCCTCGATTTCTCTCCGCTGTTCACATGTCCGCCTCACGGACTTTCCTATAGGACGAAAAATCTGGCCGCCATTAGCAGCCAGATTTGACGCCTCTGTGATCTATTTAAGACGCTGCCGGTTCGCTGTCCTCGGTCTCCCTCTGCTGCTGCTCCAACTCCGCCGCCTTATTATAATCCGACATGGCGGCTGGATACTCTTTGAGAATCTGATTCAGTTCGCCCCGGTTATAGTAAGCATCCGCGTACTCTGCATTTAGTTCAATCGATTTATTATAGTCCGCCATAGCTTCGTCATATCTCTCCAGTTTCACGTAGCAATTGCCTCGGTTGCAGTAAATCACTTCATTTTCCTGCAATCCCAGGGCCGATGTGTAATCATCCGCCGCCTTCTGATACTCCTCCAGCTTATTATAGGCAAAAGCGCGGTTGATATAGCTCTGGGCGTCGTCATTTTTCAATTCAATCGCCTTTGTATAGTCCGCTACAGCCTCCGCATACTTTTCCAGATTGAGCTGCACACCCCCCCGGCGGCTGTAGGCCTCCGCGCTATCTGGAACCATCTCGAGGTATTTTGTGTAATCCTCAAGTGCTTTAGCGTGCTCTTGCATCTGCTGGTATACCTGGGCCCGATTCCAAAAGGTAATGGGATCTGACCCATCCAGCCCGATCGCCTTCGTATAGTCCGCCGCTGCTTTGTCATAGTCTCCCATGCTATAATAGGTGACACCGCGGTTGTTATACACCACCGCGTTCGAACTATTCAGCTCGATAGACCGGTCATAATCGGCAATGGCTTCGGAGTAGGACTCCTGATCGTCATACAGCTTCGCTCTGCTGGAATAATACATGGCGTCCTCTTTTAACTCGATGGCCTTGTTATAATTCTTCAGCGCATCTTCATACTCCCCTTGAGTATACTGTATCAGTCCAAGGTTGTAATAGTATACGTCCATCTTATCGTTCAGCGCAATCGCCTGGATGAAATCCGCCTGCGCCTGATCATACTGTTCCAGCTCCATATAGGCGAGACCTCGATTGTTATACGCGGTATCCTTCTTCGCGTCCAGCTCTAATGCCGCCGTATAGGCCTTGATGGCGCCCTCATAGTCCTTATTCTCATACGCCTGATCCCCTTCCGTGATCAGATCGTTTACCTTCCCCACATTGGTGACGGTGCTGCAACCGGTCAGCCCCAACAGTAAAACTAACACCAGGATTGCTGCTTTTTTCATCGTATCCTCCTATTCCGAAGCCATAGCCTCCTATATCAAACTATCGATTACTCTGCGCTCTTGCTCGGTATCAGGATGCGATCGTAAAGATCGACCCCCTCGATAATCGAGTAACCATTGGACTGGTACAGCCGAGTAATCCTGTGGAACGACTCGTACCCCCCGTTGATAACATACACGCCCTCCACATCCTCAAAATTCGATATGGTGGTGGTCTCCTGGGATCCCTCCATCCGCAGCACGTCGCCGGAATGGAGGCTCTCTGGAAGCTGCACATAGCAGGTTTGCGATTCCGAATCTTTCCATGAAACCGTCACCGGCACAAAGACCGGATCCCCCTCCCCCTGCTGCTTTAAAACTCCCGTCTCCGTTCCGCTGGTAAAAAGATAGGACTGGGGGAGCACACAGAAGGTCTCCGTTACAACACAGGCATCCGGAATCTTGATCCCCTTATAATCATCCACTATAAATTTCAGTGAGACAATCCGGTCAGTGAGATAGTCCTGTACATGAGATCCCATCTTCAGCGTCAGCTTGTACTGATCCGCATCATACTGTTCCAGCGCGACAATACTGCCTCGCAGCCGGTCCTCGCCATTATAATAGAATGTAACGCTCTTTTTCTCCGAAAAAAACTCGGCTATCTCCGCAGGCACAAAGACTGTAATATACCAATCTTGGGAGGAAATCAACCGGTACAGCGGCGCATCCTGCTCCACCTTTTGGAGGTTGATATTCAGATACTCGTATTTGCCATCATAAGTTTTTACAAAATCTGACTCAATCTGCTCCGGCGTCCATCCCTCAAAGCCATCATAGGAATACTCGATAATTCCGGCTTCGCTGAGATACAGAGAACTCTTGCTCTCCTGCTGCTGCGATTGTATGACTCCCTGCTCCCGCTGCAACGCATTGATCCGCTTATTTTGTAACAGAGCATACAGATCCTTGCGCCTGGCGACTGCGGTCTCCAACGACTCTTTCACATCGTACACCTGAGAAAAATTGCGGTCATCCTTTTCGCGCAGATACTGCGCCACTGCCGACGCGATATCCAAATCCGCCTGTTTGAACTCGTCTAAGTACTCCTCGCTGCCCTTGATGCCGTCCATCTCCCGATAGATGTCCTCGAGCTTTTCATTCAGCAGATCGCCATAGTAATCATCTTGAATGGAACACACTAGCGTAGACTTGGGCAGGGTCTGCCGCCCTGGATAATAGTATTCTACGACTCCATCCGTCCCAGCGCGGAATAATTGCTCCTCCCGCGTGACCACGCCGTCCAGGGAAAAGCTCTGCTCAATCTCCCCATTTTTGGCAACGACATAGCTGAACTTTTCATTTTTGAGAAAGAGAATAAATTGTGCTGCAATATAGATAAAAATAAATACGGCAACGACTGTCGTCAGCCGTATGCGCCGGTGTTTTTTTCGAGGTGGGAGACTCCTGGCAGTGCGGCCGCCGGGCGATCCCTTTTCATTAGACAAACATCGATCATCCTTCCCTGAATCAATGGTTGTATTGTAACACAACTTGTCCCAAGTTTCAACCGGGCGAATAAAAAAGTTCTTTGGCTTAGCGAACCTGGCTTTTATTATAATATCGAAATGTTACAGGTTCATTTCGTTTTTTTATCAATTTCAATCATAAGAAAATTGTAAGAAATGGGGGCGCTGATGTTCATAACACCCATGTCAGCCTGTGTATCGTATTTCCTGGCGGTAAAGACCCGGCAGGAGACTTGTTATTTAAAGCTGCGCATGGTATAATAATTTTTAGAAATGAAACCAAAGTGAGGTGAGCAGGCATGACATGGGAACGCCTTTTACAGAAGAAAGAACAATTCCAACAGATACGGGGACACATTCCGAAAGAAGCTCTGGAAAGTTTTGATAGAAGTTTTGATATCGAGTATGCCCATAATTCCACAGCCATCGAGGGCAATACGCTGACATTGATTCAGGCGAAAGCGATCCTGGAGGATGGCCTCTCCGTTGGCGGGAAAACGCTTCGGGAGATCTACGAAGTGGCAAATCACGCGAAAGCCTTCTCCTATGTGAAGAAGCGCGTAGCGGAAGGCCTGCCACTTGACGAGGCGGCCACAAAGGATATCCACGCACTGCTCATGGAAAATATACTGATCGGCGGAATCTATCGGAGTGTGGAGGTTCGTATTTCCGGTGCGGGTTTCAAGCCGCCTGCACCCACTGAAATGTACCGACAGATCAAAAATTTTTTTGCGAATTTGCCGCACCGGACAGACGTAAATACCATTGAGCTGGCTGCGTGGACGCACGCGGAGTTTGTGAAAATCCATCCCTTTGTGGACGGCAATGGGCGCACCTCCCGTATGCTAATGAACTACCAGCTCATGGCCGGAGGCTTCCTGCCCGTATCCGTCGCCAAGGAGGATCGGCTGGAATACTTTGAGGCGCTGGAAGCATACGCTGTGGGCGGTGACCTTATCCCCTTTGCGGAAATGGTTGCCGCATTGGAAGAAACGCGTCTGGACGAATACCTTGCCATGGGACAGGAGCCGGATATAGAGGAAGATTCCCCGATGCAGACCATGTAACGAAAAGTCAACAGACCGCAGAAAAATTCCTGCGGTCTTTCTTTACGCCTGCCATCAAGGTCGTATCTGCCGTTTGCGTCCCGCGGACTTTCCTCGCTATCCCCGGCCGACTAGGATTTCACTTTGACCGTTAAAGATGTAAAAGGGATACGTCTCCCCCAGGAATACATCCGCGCCCTCCTGTAAATAGTAGCTCCCCAGATTGGCCCCTGTCTCCGCAAACAGAATCACCTTTGTGTTATGCGTCCGGCAGACCTCCAGGATGGAATCGATGGTCTGCGTTGTAATGGTCATACCTGTCACAATGGCCAGATCTGCATCCTCCAAAAGAGGCAGCGTTCGATCCCCATGGTAGATCTCCACATCGTGAAACATCTTTGTCCCGATGATGGTTTCGTCATAGTCGGTTCCAACAATATTGCTCCGCTGATCATGGAAGCATTTCAAAATATCGCCCACCACACCTACATTGAGGATCCGCTTATTTTTAAGATTTCCCAGCAGCCGCGTCGCCTCCCGAAGGATCAGGTTCGTTCGCCAGCTCAGCTTTTCGTAGGAAGAACCAACCGCCCTCTCCACCGTTTGATTGGCAACCGGAAAGAAATATCCATACAGGGAATCCAACATGGACACCCGCAGAGCCACGTCGGAGACCGGCTGTTCCAGGCAGTCCTTTCCAACGTATTGAAGCAAATCCTTCCGGTCATAGTCGTATCGCAGACTGTAGGCACAGCCCTGTCCCACAGTCTGCGTCACAATGAATTTATAATCAAAGATACGCCCATTATGATCGGGATTATAAAAACAATCCGTGCTCCACAGCCCTCGCACGATTCGCTGCTGCGGCTGTGAGATTTCTAACACTCGCTCCTGTATGGCATCAATGGAATTCAACTTGCTCTCCTCCTATTAACATAATTTGACTTGGCCGGTCATGGGAAATAAAATCCAGGAGGCTCATGGAATATCCATAGGCGCCTGCATTCTCAAAGGCCAGTATATCTCCGATTTCCACAGCCGGCAAGGTGATCCCCTTATAATATTCATCGATTGGAGTACATAGATTGCCGACCACGGTAATCTGCTCCGTCTCATTCCGCACCGTCATCTGCCGGATGGCGTGATAGTCGTGGGTAAACATGGGGCGGAAAAAGGAATTCATGCCCGCATTGAGAATGACGTAGGTTTCACCGAAGGATTCCTTTTTGTCCACAACCTCCGCAACAAATAAACCGCAATCCCCCACGAAATATCGCCCCAGCTCCAAATTGCACCGAACCCCCCGCGACAGCAATTCTTGGATGGCCGGCAAGGAATGAATCCGCTCCGCCACACTCTCCAGCGCCAGATCCCTTTCTTCCTCTGCGTAAGGGATTCCAAACCCTCCGCCAAAATTAACAAAGGTCAGCGGCAGATCCTTCGCCATCTCCAGCGCGTACGTGGCAATGGTGTTGAAATTGTTGAATAAGATTTCCTCCTCCAATATCTGACTGCCAAAATATACGTGGATCCCTTGAATCCGCAGATGCTTGTACTCATGAAAGCGCTCTCTATTTTTCTCATAAGTCTGGGGATCAATGCCAAATTTGCTGGCATGGCCACCCATAATCTCTTTTTTACTCTTTAAAATGTGGGGATTCGGGAGATTCAGTCGCATTCCCACGGACAATGCCCTGTTCTGTTCTTCGGCTATGGCATTGAGCATATCCAGCTCATGAATGGAGTCGGCAATCAAGGTTCCCGCCTCCATCGCTGACAGAATATCTCGCCTTGTCTTTCCCGGAGATGAATAGTAGATATCTTCACTCCGAAAGCCCAGCCCTTTTGCTAACAGCACCTCGTTCCCTGAGGCGGCATCGATTCCAACGCCTGCTTCTCTCATTATATTCAAGATCTTATCATAAGGATTCGCTTTTACCGAATATAAGAGGGAAAATTTCGGAAATGCCTTCTGAACTCTGGCGATCCTCTGGGCAATACTATCGCCGTCGTATATATATAAAGGCGGCTCCATCGCCTCGAGACAGCCTGCGATTGTACTATTGTTCAACATGCTTTCTTCACCTCGTTTTATGATTTGCAGTGCATATAGTGTTCTGCTTCATCCCATTTGACAGTAAATCCAGCGCCCTTGGCACAAAAAACAGAGTCCGACGTATTGTCACGGTCTCTCCTTCTGTCATACCCGATTCTTGCCACCACCTCATCTGGATTGTGACAAGGCTCATACCCGGCGGGTGTGAGGGATAGACGCCCTTTCCCTTTTGTCAGCGATTCGAATTCCTGCGGATACCGCATCAGTTCCCGAGCTGGCCCTTTCCCCGTAATCAGAACGCGATCCTGTAGAATCTGGGGGGCATCGCTGACGGCCGCCATTCTCTGCATGTCTGAGACGAGCCGGCCTGTCATGGAGGCCTCCGCCTCCAAAGTGAAATGATAATAGGGCTCCAGAATCTGGCTCTTCGCCTTCTCTAAGCCTTGCCGTATCGCCCGGTAGGTGGCCTCGCGAAAATCTCCGCCCTCCGTGTGCTTTTCATGCGCTCTTCCCGTGATCAAGGCAATCTCTACGTCCGTAAGGGGCGCGCCCAGCAGCACTCCCTTGTGTTCCTTCTCCAACACATGGGTTCGGATCAGATTTTGGTACTGGCTCTCCAACACATCCACAGAACAGCGGCTAACAAAGTGGATTCCGCTGCCCCGCGCCGCCGGCGATATGGCAACATGGACTTCCGCATAGTGTCGAAGCGGCTCGAAATGTCCATAGCCCATCACCGGCTCGGCGACGGTCTCCATGTAGAGAACCTCACAGTCTCCAAAATCCACCGCCAGTCCAAACCGATTGGACAACACCTGCCGCAGCACATCCAACTGTATGACACCCATGACGCGAACCTGCATCTGGGAGAGCGCCTCCTCCCACCGCACTGAAAGAAGTGGGTCCTCCTCCTCCAGAATTCGGAGGCACTGGAGCACATGGCGATGGGGGATAGCGGCATCGTACAGGACCCTGGCGGATAAAAGGGGGCGTGTTTCGTATTCTGTGTGATAGCATTTCGCGCCTATCCCATCGCCTGGGCGGACCAGATCCAGCCCTGTCACCGCACACACATCGCCGGCGTGGGCGCTGGCAACCGCTTCATACCGGTTGCCATTATTCATCCAAAGCTCCTGCACCTTGGCAGATTGGAATGCGCCGTCCTTCTCTGATACCGCGATCTCATCCCGTGGCCGGAGGGAGCCCTCTTTGATTTTGATAAAGGCTAACCGCTTTCCTTGACGGTCCCGCCGGATCTTGTAGACGATCCCCGAAAAGGGCTGTTCCATAAGACAAGGATCCTCCTGCGCTGTGATCCGGCAGACGACGGCAAGGAATTCCTCAATCCCCTGGTCCAGCAGCGCAGCGCCGCTGAAAGCGGGAAAGACTTTTCGCTGGCGCACCAAGTCCCCCAGGGCATCCATCCATTGACTTTCCTGCTGCGGATCATAGCCCTGTTCCAAATACCGCTCCAACAGACCGTCGTCAAAATCGGCCAGCTCCTGCGCCAGCGCATCGGTAAAGCCCGCTAGAAGTCGATTCTCTGTAATGTTCCACACCGCTTCGGATAAGGTTTTGAGTTCCCGGAGAACCTTGCCCACATCCGCCCCCACCCGGTCCGTCTTATTGATAAAAATCAATACGGGGATATGCAATCGCTGTAGTAAATGCCAAATCGTTTCCGTATGCCCCTGTACGCCCTCGACTGCGCTGACCAGCAGGACCGCATAGTCCAAAATCTGCGCCGCCCGCTCCATCTCCGATGAAAAATCCACATGTCCAGGCGTATCGATCAACGTGAACTGCTGGCCTGCGTAGGAGAACATTGCCTGATCGGAAAAAACCGTGATCCCCCTCGCCCTCTCGATCGGATCCTGATCGAGGAACGCGTCCTGATGATCAACCCGCCCTCTCTTTCGCAGCGTCCCTCCATGGTACAGGATCTGTTCCGAGAGCGTTGTCTTCCCTGCGTCAACATGGGCCAGAATGCCGATGGTCTTTCTCATCTCACACCCCTCATCTCAAAAAAAGCTGGAGCATCCACCGTTTCCAGGCCGTATACGGGTGATAGCGGAGGGGAACATCCAGATGCCGGCTCTTTTCCATAACGCCCTTATAATGGGTAAAGGTATCAAAGCTTTTCTTCCCATGGTAGGCTCCCATACCGCTCATGCCGACGCCGCCAAAGCCCATATGGGATGTGGCTAAGTGCAAGATCGTGTCATTGATGCAGCCGCCTCCAAAGGAAATCTGGCTCAGCACCCGCTTCTTCGCGGAATCCGATTCCGTAAACAGATAGAGGGCCAAGGGCTTCTCCCTTCGCTTGATAAAGCGAATCGCACTTTCTAGGGAGTGGTAGGGGATCACCGGCAACAGCGGCCCAAAGATCTCTTCCCTCATGATGGATGAATTTCCGTTGACGTGGGTGATCACCGTGGGCGCAATCTGAAGCGTCTCTCTCCGGCGCTGCCCTCCGATGGCGGTCTTTCCTTCTCTCATAAGCCCGCAGAGCCGGTCGTAGTGTTTTTCATTGATAATACGGGGATACTCCTCCCTGTCCAGTGGACAGGGGCCAAAAAACTTGTGGATATATCGCGCCATCCCATCCAGCAATTCCCCCATGCGATCCTCCTGAACCAGAACATAGTCCGGGGCAACGCAGGTCTGTCCACAATTGAGAAATTTCCCAAAGACGATTCGTTTGGCCGCTCGCTTGATATCAGCAGTCCGGTCCACAATGCAGGGACTCTTCCCCCCAAGTTCCAGCGTCACCGGCGTCACATACCTGGCGGCCTTTTCCAGCACGACCTTTCCAACTTCCGTCCCACCAGTAAAGAAGATATAGTCAAACCGCTGCTCCAGAAGAGTTTGATTTTCCTCCCGCCCTCCCTGGACCACAGCGACATACCCTTCTGGGAAACAATCCCCCAGCAGAGACGCCACGAGATTCGAAACAGCTGGCGCATAGGCGGAGGGTTTGATGACACAGCAGTTGCCCGCCGCCAGCGCCCCAATCAGCGGCATGAGGCAGAGTTGGAATGGATAATTCCAGGGCGCCATGAGTAGGACAACCCCATACGGCTCCGTTAGAACACGATTTTTAGCCGGAAATTGGGCCATGGAGACTGGAGCTTTCTGGCAGGTCATCCAGCGCTTTAGATTCCGGCAGGTCACCCGGATCTCATCGAGGACAATACCGATCTCCGTCATATAGCTTTCCACGCCCGCTTTCCCCAGATCCTGCCATAGAGCCTCCTCAATCTGCTTTCTATTTTTAATGATCGCATCATGCAATCGTGTTAAGGCACTTTTTCGGAACGCATATGGCCGCGTGATCCCGGATTCAAAATACCGGCGCTGTTTTTGCAGTAAAGCTTCGATTGTCATAGGCTTGCCTTCCCTCCTTTATCTCAAGATCTCCAACAGAACCTCCACCATGCGGTCCATGGATTGTATACATACGTATTCAAACCGGCCATGTCCATTGTGGGCGCCAGTGGAGAGATTGGGACACGGCAGCCCCATAAAGGACAACCTGGCCCCGTCGGTTCCCCCTCGTATAGGCTGAATCTTGGGCGTCACCCCCACAGCCAGCATCGCCTTCTCAGCCCTCTCCACGATCTCCATATGGGATGCAATCTGATCTTTCATGTTGTAATAGGAGTCCTCCAGCGCAAGCTCCACCGTCCCCTCCCCATAGCGTTCGTTCAGATAGGCGGCGATCTTTTCAAAACGGCCTTTTTTCTTGGCAAAGGCTGTACGGTCGTGATCCCGGATGATGTATTGCAGGATGGTTTTCTCCTCATCGCCTTCCATGTGCCGCAGATGGGAAAATCCTTCATATCCCTCGGTAAAGGCAGGATTTTCAAAGACAGGAAGCATCGCGTGAAACTCCATGCCAATCAGCAGGGAATTCTTCATCTTCCCCTTGGCGCTGCCGGGGTGGATATTTTGCCCGTGGATCGTCACCCGCGCCGACGCCGCGTTGAAGTTCTCATATTCCAGATCTCCCAACTGCCCGCCGTCTACTGTATAGGCATAGGCGGCGCCGAACGCCTGCACATCAAACCGGTCAGCGCCGCGTCCGATCTCCTCATCCGGGGTGAATCCTATGCAAATCTTCCCGTGGGGCCTTTTTTCATCAAGAATGATAGCGGCCGCCGTCAGGATCTCTGCGATGCCTGCCTTGTCATCCCCGCCCAATAGGGTCGTTCCGTCTGTCACAATTAAATCTTGTCCAACATACTGTGTGAGACTTTCAAACTCAGCCGGACTCATTATAATGCCGCGCTCTTTGTTCAAAAGAATGTCGCCGCCGTCGTACTGTGAAATGATCTGCGGCCGGATATGATCTCCACTGGCGGCATCCGATGTGTCCATATGCGCAATCAAGCCAATGGCTGGCTCCTCTTCCCGGCCCGGTGTCGCAGGAATGGTCGCGTACACGTATCCATTCTCATCGATCCTCGCCGTATCCATTCCCATCCCCCTCATCTCCTGAACCAAAGCCTGGCCAAAAACCCGCTGGCCCTGGGTACTTGGGCATTCCTCACACCTCTCGTCGGATGTGGTGGGATACTGTACATAGTGCAAAAACCGTTCATGCACCCGCATACGGCGATTCCTCCTTTGTCTGTCCTTCTTTTATAATCTGTTCCTTCATCTCGTCTTCAAAGCGCCCTGCCTTCAGCATTTCAATTTCCCTGGCATAGGGCGCGTAGGAGACCGCCTTGGCATCAGGATCTGGGATATATGGCGTTTCCAAAATTTTTGGAATGTTTTCAAAGTCGGGATGGAGCGTGATGGCCCGCAGCGCCTGATATCCGATATAGCCAAATCCAATGTTCTCGTGGCGATCCTTGGCTGCCCCGCGCTGGTTTTTGCTGTCGTTGATATGAAATACAGCAATCTGCTCTTTCCCCAGTCGCCGGTCAAAATCCTCCATCACACCCTCAAAATCATTCACGATGTCATACCCCGCGTCATGGGTGTGACAGGTATCGAAGCAAACTCTCAGCTTTTCGTTGAACTGGACTCGCTCATAGATCTGCGCCAGTTCTTCAAAGCTCCTGCCGACTTCGCTGCCCTTTCCCGCCATGGTTTCCAGGGCGATATAGACCTCCGTATCCCGAGTCAACACCTCGTTCAGGCCCTTGGCGATCTGTTCGATCCCTCTCGCGGCCCCTTCGCCCACATGGGAGCCCGGGTGTAGAACTAGAATCTGGCTCCGCAGCGCTTGTGTTCGCTCCATTTCCTTAGCCAAAAATTCCACCGCCAGCTGGAAGATCTCCGGCTTAACCGAATTTCCGAGATTTATAATATAGGGCGCATGGATGACAATCTCCGCAATGCCATGTTCCTGCATATAGTCCCAGCCCGCCTCGATGTTCAGATCTTTGATCTCTTTCCGGCGGGTATTCTGTGGCGCTCCTGTGTAGATCATAAAGGTATTGGCACCATAGGAGACCGCTTCCTTTGCCGACCCCAACAACATATCCCGTCCGCTCATCCCCACATGGGATCCGAGCAATATACGTTTTGCTTCCATCGATTCCTTCATCCTTTCCCGTTCTTCTATGATCGTATCAGCGTAATCACGGAGAGATCCGGACAATTCGCAATTCTGAATCCAAGTCCTCCATTGCCAAGTCCCCGATTCACCACCATCTGTCTCTGGCCCAGCGCATACAAACCGCCGCTGTACTTAGGAAATATGTCCTTTTCCGGGGAAAAGAGTCCTCCCACAAAGGGGATCCGAATCATGCCCCCATGAATGTGGCCTGCAAGAGTCAAATCGGCGCCCCATGCCGCGTACGCGGAAAAATACAGCGGATTATGGGTGAGCAACAGCGTAAAATGGGATGGGTTGGCGGACCCTAAAATTTGTACCATGGTTTTTTCAGTAAACATGATATCCTGTGTGTACTCCGCCGTCACATCCTTGTAATACCGCAGATTGAACCACATCCCATACAGGTCGATGACATCGCCATCGCGAGACAATTCCACAGAGGTATTGTCCAGCACTGTGATGCCCATGGCCGTAAGCCTGTGCAGCAACTCCTCCCGCTTGCTCTCTTTTAAAATCTGTTCATGGTTTCCAACAATATAGTATGTTTCATACTGATCGCTGACTTGCTCAGCAAATGTTAAAAAAGTTTGAAAATCAGAATCATACGAATTTACCATATCCCCTGTCATGACGACGATATCGGGGCGCTGCTGTTGAATCTGACGTATAAGGTAATTTCCAAAGTCCTTGCTGTGCAGATCCGACACCTGTACAATCCGAAATCCGGAGAAGGACGCTGGCAGCTTGGCACTTGCGATGGTATACTCCGTGACCACAATGAGCGTATTACTCACCACAATGGAAATGCATAGCGCGATACCTAAGACTAAAAAAATCGTCAATCCAATTCGTTTCTTCTTACCTTTTCTCATGGAATCCTGTGTTCACCTTTTCTGCCGGCTTCTAATTTTTTCTAATTGTACCATAGTCATAGGGCAAAAGCAATGGAAAAGCTCAGATGCCGGAAGTTGGTCATCTGAGCTTGAGACTCAATCATCGAGATAAAGATGACACGGATATGTCATGTAATCCGCGTAGGGCATCTTCTCCACCGTATAAAATCCCGGGGGAGAGACCAACACACTGGGAATCCGATTGACAATCGTCGCACAGGTGTGCTCAACTGTGGCCGGCTTTGACACATAAAACTCTGTGTCCGGTTCCCCTAGCACTCTCCAATCGCACATGTCCCCATCGTCTGGGCCATATACCTTCCCAATACACTGGGTTTCCACAATTGGCCCCTGATAGGTCTTCGTCGTGACCACAGCGCTCATGCCGATACAGTGCCCCTTTGGAATGACTCTCCCTAAAGTCTGGGAGTATAAATCCTGGTGATAAAAATATGGCACACAGCGCTGCGTCTGCTCCTGTATGGTCCATCCCATTTTCGAGCAAAGCGCTTCATTGGAATTCCAGACATAGGACGGTTCCAGCACCTGTGGGTGGGCAATCTTTTCTTCAAATTCTTCCGGCGTCATGCCCACGCCGTGTGCCTGCGCTAGTGCAAGGCCGTAATCTTCCACATTGTAGCTGACAGCGCCTTCAATCTTGTCGATCCTTGCAATCCCGCCGCAAACACATGCGATGAGATTGATCCAAAAGATATCCTGCATCCCGGAACCTGCAATTGTACAGCCCGTCCGCTTTGCCAGCCGGTCCAATCGATTTGTCAGGGCAGCGGCGGTATTCCACGGATAAATCGCCTCCTCACAAGTCGTGATGATATTGATGCCTTGTTTTGCAAGTTTTTCAAAATGCGGGAAGACATCCGCCATAAAACTGAACAGCGTCACAATGGCAATGTCCGCGTCGCATTCCTCTAACACCGCATCCGCATCGCTGCGTATTGTCACACCCAATCGCGTGCTCAAGCCTGCAAACTCTCCTACATCGAGGCCCACGACCTCTGGATTGATGTCGATTGCCCCCACGATTTCAATCCCTTTTTCTAAGAGATAGGGGATTATGACTTTCGCCATCTTTCCACATCCATATTGGATCGCTCGAATTTTTTCTTTCATCCTATCTAGCACACCTCCTTATGCCAGTAGTGTATGTAATTTCTCAGAAAATAAACCAAAAATGGCTATTTTTTCTTGCCCGCCTGCCCGCCACAGATCACTTGCAAGTTCGATTCCAGCAGCCGAATTTCATTGGGCGTGTACCCTTTGTAGCGATAGTCTGGAAGAGACGCGCAGAGGTTCTGTAAAAAATGAATGGTTTGCTTCCTCTTTTTGGTTCCAATCTCCGCCGCCGGCGGAACGATTGCCTCCACGATGTCCGGCAAGGCAGCTCCGCCTTTGAGCATACCTATGGTCAACACAACAAATGCGTGCGCTTCCTCCTCATGGTGGAATACGGATTCCTCCATAAATTGGTAGAATTCCTGCATCAAGTCCAGCGACCCGATGCCTGCCGTATAATAGTAATCGAGCACCTCTTTTTTAGAGAATTCTCGATACGCAACCGGATGCTGCGCGCGCTCTTCCAATATGGCTTCATCCAACTCCTCGTTCTCAACGAAGCTTATAAACGTTGTGCCCGAATCTGGATCGATATACCGGTGCATAGAGTCCTCCCAGAGATAGCGCTGCCATAGAAATAGCTGAAATTGTGCTGTATCCAATTCTGTCTTCATATATTGGCGGACCTTGGAGAAAAGCAAATCTTCTTCCAGTATCCCGTAACACCACATATAGCCCATCGTCAAGGTCTCGATTTCCGCGTACCAGTTTCGCTTTGCCTCCCCCTCACAGCTTTTGAAGTAGGATTGAAAGAGCGCCTTTCCCTGTTCACAGTATTGGATACCAACGCGCTCACCGTCTAACTCCATCTCCAGAAGACCCTGCTCTTGGAATCGCAGTAGCGTTCCTACATTCGCCTCCATCTGCGTGCTTTCCCCCGCCTCCCAGATGTCAAGCAGATACGCGATTTCATCCTGGCTATAGACGCGAAGCATACTTTCCGGATCCTGTGTCCAAGAATGAATTAGCGCTTCCACCAGCTGCGTTTTATTCCACGCCGCTTTGGATTTGACGCAATAGAGCTTGCATAGATCTTTTAAGTCTTCTTTATAAAAATTCATCAGGGAGGCTGTCAAGGGCTGCGCACTGGATCGAATCGTGTATATCTCCATGTTGTCAAAATCAATCTCTTCCTCATATTGGCTCGGGTTCTGACCTCGGCTCTCCAAAATCGTTGGAATCGGTTTTCGGTCTACCCGCTCGATCCTCTGAACATGAATTGTGAAAGTCCAATCACAGCCAAAGTCAAAGATATAGAGGAAGTCTCCGCCGGGTTTCAGGGAAAGCTCGTCCAGTGTAACTTGATCCGCACAGCGCTCTTCCTCATCACTCGGTGCATAATAGGCATCCTCTGAGTATGGGCGATTATCCATAAAAAAGCCATAGAGATGATCATCCGCAAATTCAAACGCATCCTGAATTAAATGATGTAGCTCCTCCAGCGTGCTGCTCCCCGAAAGTGATACTACATGGCTGACGTTCCTTTCTGGCAGCGCAACTTGTAACGTATAGTTTGTATACTGTTTCCCCATGCCCATTCCTCCCACTGCTCATCAAATAGTAGAACCCTTTCTGTCATTATACCATGGCCTCCGGCCATGATATCGCTCCGCAGGGTTGCACACGGCCACGCAATGGTTTGTTCGCTTCGCTCACTGCGCGGCCGGCGCGTATAATCGCGTACGCGATTATTATACCATAGAAACTGACAAAAATCTATAGTCGAAATACCACATTTTCCCATCTCACAGGATTTTATGTTTGCCATGCACTCCTTTTTTGCGCTTTCCATTTTTATATCGTCCCGATATCTGCATTGATACAGATGGAGCGGTCTCTGATTTCCGTTGGCGCGCAGGCTTCCCCTAAGTTGACACAGGCATATATAAAAGCCGCGCAACCAGCGGTATGCGCGGCTTTTGTTTGGGGAGAAAAGCAATCGGCTATTCTCTGACAACGCTGATCCGTTTTTGAATATTGTCGCCATTTGTAGCTTCGTCTATCATAGCAATAGCATAATCCTCATAGCTTATGATACTTTCGCCTCTGGAATTAAGTGTCAATTCCTCGCCGCCAAGAATGTATTTTCCAGTACGCTCACCGTCTGCTCTAAAATCTCCCGCAGGGCTTATAAATGTCCACTTTACATCCCCTCTCTGACGAAGCTCTGAGAGTGCTTTCCCCTGAGCCTTTGCAAGCGGCAAAAACTGCGGCGGAAAATCCGCTCCATCCGATACAACCGCGGTGTGTTCTGGATTTACATACAGGCTTCCTGCGCCGCCAACCACAAGCAAACGAATATTTGTTCCAGAGAGAATGTCGCAAAGGTGCTTCAAAGAAGTGCTGTGCTGGGGAAGGGTATCCTCCGTCCAGGTGCCAAAGGCGTCAATAACGACATCAAAGCCCTTTAAATCGGCGGCAGTCAAATCAAACAGGTCTTTCTTCAATACCTTCTGCGCCACCGTCTGATTTTCCCCGCGCACGACGGCGGTTACATCCAGACCTCGGCTGACCGCTTCCTTAACAATACGTTTACCCGCTTTACCGTTTGCACATATTACTGCAATTTTCATACTGAGTTCCTCCTTGATTTCAGTTCGGTCACTGCCGAATGTTTTTAACTTTTCATTCTGGGTTTCTCCGTGTAATTCATCTGCGAGCGTAGGAGCGGCCGTTCCCCTCAGCTCTGTCTATATTATACGCACTCTAGTTTCTGTTGTAAAGTAAGCACTTTATTGTGCTATAGTTACTAAAAAGAAACTATTATCTATTTAAAATGTTGACTGATCAAAAATCTGTATGCTATAATTAGCGTGTTCAATATTTTGAGAAACGATTATAGGAGGCGTTCACTATGAATGAGCCACGATCCGTAAAGGAATTACCCGCCTGCCCCGTTGAAACTACCTTAACTTTGATTGGAGATAAATGGAAAGTTTTGATATTGCGTGACCTTATGCCGGGAACAAAGCGTTTTGGCGAGTTAAAAAAATCTATCGGAAGTGTCTCGCAAAAGGTTCTGACCGCACAGCTCCGCGATATGGAAGCAAGCGGTCTTGTCAATCGAAAAGTATATGCGGAAGTGCCACCGAGAGTTGAATATTCTCTTACCGAATTAGGTCGGAGTCTCAAGCCGATACTTGATGCTATGTGGAATTGGGGCGAAGATTATAAATCATCTGTATGTTAACAAGAAGCGGACATCTGACAATCAAGCCAGATATCCGCTATTATTTTCTATCAATCCCAATACCTGCACTTTCCACTCGCCTCCAGCACCTTCATGAAAAGGCCGCCCTGCACCGTTCGATGCTGAAACCCAGCCTGAATCGATGTAACCGTATCATACCAATCCGTCATGGGAACACGGGAAGGCGAGTTATGATATGCTCTCCAAAGAGGTTCAATGAAAGCTTCAAACTCTTCCTTCTCTCGAGCTAAGGTCGCCGTCCAAACCAGCCAATCCGATTTCGTATAGGTCTTTCGGTTATCTAAGGGCATACCATATGGATGGATTCGCTTCTTATACCCAGCAAATTCAGATGCCAGCACTTCCGCAGGGAAAATGTGGCTGCCGAAAACTATATCCCAAACTACATTGTATTTCATACTGTAGGTGTCGGGCTGGTCAAAGGCCAAACGATAGGTGCCGTCGCCATTGTCTGCCATTTCGATCCAGCGCTCTTTCATGGCATTGGCGCAGGCCATGTATTCTCCAGCTTCCGTATCATCGCCTTTCATTTCGCACAAGGCCGCCATTCCAACCAAGGCCATGATGGCTTTGAGAGACAAATTGCAATTGTGGGCGAGATGTCCGGCGAAATCATCCGTACAAAGCTGATTCTCAGGATCAACGCCATGCTCTTTTAGATAGGACGCCCATTTCGACAGAGTATCCCAGTGGGCTGCGGCATAGGATACATCGTGAGTCACAATAGCAGTTGCAGCGACCATCAATAGCATGTTTCCACACTCTTCCACCGGCATCTGTCCATCCAGCGAATCCTTGCTATAGACCTGTCCATTTAAAATTGGATACGTTCCCACATCATGGGGCGCAAAAGGATATTGCCAGGCCGGACTCTCCGCATAACGGAATATAGGCCGAAGCATCCCCTTAATCAATTCCGGATTATAATACAGATACATGGGAATGGAGGGATAGCTGACGTCCACAGTTGCGGCGCAACCGTTACTAAAGCATTCTTTGGAAATATAGAGAATCTCCCCATTCTCATCCACTGCCAGCTTGTGTGCGGCCATTACCTGTCGGAAAGCCAATTGCAGAATCTGTGCGTATTTTTCGCCGCCCGCGTGAACAGCATCGCGAAATAGATTCTCATCAAACTGGTCACACTGCCGTGACAGTTCCGAATAGCTGGCGATTCCCCGCCGGATCACATCGTCAATGGAAGCGCCGTTGCGATTCCAATACGCTTTTGCCTTATGCCCAAAATAAAGTAAACTCTCCCGGTCATCATAGGCAAACACGAATAAAGCCGGATGCCCGGGCGACACTGGCGCTTCAGCCTGAACAAATGTCATGCCATCGTGGGCAGCTTGCGCTGTATGTCCTCCCCGAACCGCCAGATAAAAATATCCCCAGTCAATCCGTATATCATCACCCTTTTTCGCCAAAATAGGTTGTTCCGCGCTTCCCATCTCAATCGCCTCAAGCGCAGGTGATACTGTCCGCTGGGCAACCGTGACTGGCATTTGCCCTTTGGAATTCAGACAAAGCTCTTCTGACGCCTCGATCTGGATGGAGATGTGGTGCGGACGTCCATCTAAAAAGCGCGTCTGAATTTCCAGATAGGATACAGGTTGACTCATAATCTCCAATTGGTCTGGGAGCTGTGGTGACAGGAACGTAGCGGTCAGCTCCACCATATCCTGGCGAAATATGTACGTCGTCTTCAGCGCAGTGATGGAAATCTGGGTCTGGGAAAGCGCTGGCAGATTTTCCTGTGCGCCCATAAACCCATAGGACTGCCCATCAATTGAGACTGTTCCAAGTAGCGTGTTGGGCTTTCCAGTCCAATGCCGGGTTGTATCGCCCGCTAAATGGTCAGCCATGGACCAAACACTGAAATAGGGGTCCACCGTTATAAGAGGAACGGCTGGTGCTCGCAAATTCATTCGGATTCCTTCTTTCATAAAAAGTACTTGCTTTTTCCATATTTGTAGTATACCATTGGATATATCGCAAAGAAATAGAAAAAACAAGTAAAAAGTGAGGAATCCTATTTGTACGAAGACTTACAATATTTCCCTGGTATGGATCCGACACTGCCATTTCGAATCCTTCTCACAGGCATCTCGTATTGCGACGGCAGTTATCGGATCTCTCGAATGAAAAGTCCCTTAACCGTTCTGGAATACGTGGTAAAAGGGACAGGTTCGATCCTCTGTGACGGAGAATCTTTTACCGCCTCCTCTGGAGATGTCTACATTCTGCGGAAGGGCACCTGCCATACGTATTCCTCCGACGCGAAGGATCCATGGATAAAACTATTCTTTAACCTTGACGGCTCCCTGGTTGAACTTCTCCTGGACCAGTATGAGATCGGCAATCCCGTGGTCCTGCACCGCTGCCCTGTGGAACCCCTTTTTCGCGAGTTTATCCAGACTGCCTTTACATCCGGTTCCGATACACGGCGCACCTTTCATCAGTGCGCACTTCTTTTCCACCGCATTCTCACCGTGCTTTACGATACAAAGCCCCATACACCTGCTATTTCAAGCGAAGCAGTCATCCTGCGGCAGGCTCTGGACAAGGCGGTGTCCGGTTCCATCTCCATCTCACAGCTCGCGCGCGCCATCGGCCGGTCCCCGGACTACACAACCAAACTGTTTAAAAAAACGTTCCATATTACGCCCTACGCCTATCTTCTCCAGCAAAAACTTGCTGCCGCGCAAAACTTGTTGCAGAATACCACCTTGCCGGTTCAAGAAATTGCACGGCAGCTGGGATACGACGACGCTCACTATTTTTCCAATGTTTTTAAGGCGCAATTTGGCGTATCGCCAAGGGCATACCGGCAATCGAAGACGTTCCTATAGAAAAAACGGCGGGTAGACCGCCGTCCCATTGACTATTTTCGAATATAGATGATTCCCAGAGTTCCCGGTCCACAGTGGTTGGTTACGGTACATCCCGCCCATGTGTCCAATCTCTCTGTAAAGGTCTGATATTGTTTTGTTTCCTCCAATACCTTTGTTACCAGGTCCTTTTCACACCGCGTATGGGTACAAAAAATACGGTGTGTTCGGATATCCGTTCTTCCGGAGAGCCTGTCTCGTACATAATTCATCACACACGATTCATAGGACCCCCGGTATTTTTTCCCTACCAACATCCGCCCATCAATAACCTCAATACAGGGCTTTAACTTCAACACATTGGCTCCGAGCATGGCAACGGACGAGCAGCGCCCCCCTTTATGCAGATAGACCAGCGTATCGATGAGAAAGCTGATCTCAACCTTGGGGATCAGATTTTGGATTTCGTCTACAATGGACTGAGGATCCATCCCCTGCTGCGCCATCTCCGCCGCCTCAATGGCGAGTATTCCCGTGCCGGAGGATAGGCTTCTGGAGTCGATGGGGTAAACCCCCTCCATCTGTGCCGCAGCCGCCATTGCGTTCTGGTGCGCGCTGGAAAAATCAGAGCTGATATTAAAGTGAAGGATGGCATCATAGTCCTTTTTGTAAGCGCGAAATAGCTCCGTATAATCCTCGATGGTGGGCGCCGATGTCTTCGAAAGCTTTCCCGTCTGGTTGACATAGGAATAAATATCATCCGGGACAATATCAATCCCATCCCTGTAGGATTGCTCCTCCATATTGATATAGAGCGGAATGACATCCATGTCATACTGCTGTAGCAGCTCTTTTGACAAGTCCATGGTACTATCACCGGTGATTTTGATTTTATACACTCCTTGATCCTCCCGTTCGTCTTTCATTTTGTCAATTCATGTTCCAACAGATGGGATATGCTGTGATACAGATCCTGGACGATACTCTATGCCAGCACCGCATTCTCCGATGTGCAGGAGTCGCCCCTGGGATCTTGGGATCCTCAATGTATTCAGATTTTGTGTAAGCCTCCATCTCCACACCTCCCTCTGGATACGATGATCATATCACAAAGGGACAGTGAATGCAAGCTTTGCTGACCCTCAAAATTTCGATAATACCATAGCGCTGCACTTAGCACGATTGACGCTCTTTCGGATGGCAATCCCTATAATACGATTCCATCTTTAAAAATAGAGATTTCACTGTAACCGCCCCGCTCATTGGCCGTCTCTTCGCCGGAGGCGACACGAAGGACATAGTCCAACAGCGCCTCTGTCATCTCCGGCATGGTTTTTCCCTCCAGCAGCGGGGACGCATCAAAATCAATCCAGTTTTTCTTTTTTTCTGCGAGTGTACGGTTTGTCGCAATCTTGACCGTCGGCACGGGACCTCCCACCGGCGTTCCCCGCCCAGTGGTAAAGAGCACCAGTTGGACACCTGCGGCGACTAGGTTTGTAACGGCGACTATGTCATTTCCCGGCCCGTTCAACAGGGAAAGCCCATTCTTGGTCACCATATCCCCATAATCCAGTACATCGGCAATTGGACTGCCGCCGCCCTTCTGAACGCATCCGAGGGATTTCTCTTCCAGCGTCGTAATGCCCCCTGCCTTGTTTCCCGGCGAAGGATTTTCATAGATCACCTGATGATGGCGTGTGAAGTAGTCTTTAAAATTATTGATCAGCTCCACTGTCTTTTGAAAGAGTTCCTCTGTGGGACAGCGCTGCATTAGCAGATGCTCTGCGCCAAACATTTCCGGCACTTCCGTCAGAACACAGCTTGCCCCGTAGGAGACTAGCCGGTCCGACAGTGAGCCCACCAGCGGATTGGCGGTGATTCCGCTGAAACCATCGCTGCCGCCGCATTTAAGTCCAATTTTTAGTTTGGAAACCGGCACCGGCACTCGCTGAAAAGTGTCCGCATACCGCTGCAACTGGCGGACAAGTTGCACGCCCTCTTCGATTTCGTCTTCGCATTCCTGAGCGTTTAAGAAAGACACTCGCTTAGGGTTCCAGCTTCCAAGTACCTTCTGAAATTCTGCAATATTGTTGTTTTCGCAGCCGAGTCCCAGCACAAGAACGCCTGCTGCATTGGGGTGATTGACCAATCCCCGCAAAATCAGCTGTGTAATTTTCTGGTCATCCCCTAGCTGCGAGCAGCCAAAGGGATGCTCAAAGCACTTTGCTCCCGTAAGCTCCGCAATCCTTTTGCCCACCTTGTTCACACAGCCGACGGTGTGGATGATCCAAACATCGTTGCGGATCCCGACCTCGCCATCTTCGCGCACATAGCCTAAAAAGGTCTGGCTGGTAGGGACCCTCTCCGTCTCCACATAGTTGGGCTGATACCTGTACTCCAGATTGCCGCTGAGATTTGTCCGCATATTATGGCTGTGAACATGCTCGCCCTTGGCAATATCCCGGATCGCATGTCCAATGGGATTGCCATATTTAAGAATCATTTCACCGTCTTCGATAGGACGCAGCGCATACTTATGTCCATTTTCCAGATTGACCTCCACATTATCCAGGGGATGAATTCTCATAAGGCGCGCTCCACAGCTTCGGTCAGATACCTCAGGTCGCTGCCCCAGAGTGTTGTGTTGGATAGAATCGAGGGCACATCCGATTGCTTCATAAAGGCGATTATCTTATCGTCGTCGTTGGGCGTACCGGTTTTATAGAATTCAATCAGCTTGGCAAAAGAGAAGATCAAATGCTCTGGCAGCTCCCCGCACCGCTTTATGTATTCCAGGATGGAGGGCAGAACGCGCACCTTGAATTTGCTGACGGAATTCAAGGCTATGGAGGCACACAGATGCCGGATATATGGATTACAAAAGCGCTCGAAGACATTGTCGGCGTACTCGCGCAGCTCCTGCTCGGGCAGATCGAGGGTTGTAAGGATTTCATCGTAAACACAGGCCTTGACAAAGGCGCTCATCTTGGCATCGTCCATACAGTCACCCACCGTTTCCAGTCCGCTTAACATGGCGTAGGGAATCATGGCCGTGTGCGCGCCGTTTAAGATGCGCACCTTGCGCGTCCGATACGGCTCCAGATTATCCGTGACAATGATGTTCAGCCCCGCCTTGTGGAAGGGAAATTCCTCTTTGATGGAGGCCGGCCCCTCGATGACCCACAGATGGAAGAGCTCGCTGGTATTGACCATGTTGTCCTCATACTCAAGATCGATTTTTTCATCCCGGGGATACCCCGTCACAATTCTGTCCACAAGAGTATTGTAAAAGATATTGTCCCGCTGAACCCAGGCAATAAAATCATCACCCAGCCCCCAAAGTTTTGCATAGTCGATCACGCACTGTTTCAGTGTGGTACCGTTTTGTTCGATCAGCTCGCAGGGCAGAAAGATAAAGCCCTTCAATCCCATGGCAAAGCGCCGGTGCAGCAGCAGTGTCACCTTTGCCGGGAATGTTAGATTCGGCGCATGTTCGGGTTTATCCTCACCGTCGAAGACAATCCCGGCTTCCGTTGTGTTGGAAAGGATAAACCGAAAATCCGGATTTTCTGCCAGCTTGAGGTACGCCTCAAAATCCTTATAGGGCTCCACCGTTCTGGAGATGACGTCGATTCGCTTTTGCTCCACAGTCGGGATCCCGTTTTTCATTCCGCGCATGATGTGCGTATAGACACAGTTTTGCTCTTCCAGTTTTGCGCACATTCCATGCTCAATCGGCTGCACAACGACGACAGACGCGTTAAAATCCGTCGCCTCGTCCGTCAGCTGGATAATCCAGTCTGCAAAACCTCGCAAAAAGCCTCCTTCTCCAAATTGAATGATCTTTTCACACCGCTCTGGTTTGGTACCCATATCTTTCCTCCTATTCTCCCGCCAACCTTATTTTTTTAGTATATATCAATATTTTTATGTTTGCCTCTATTATTTTGCCTAGTTTCAAGAAAAACACGAATATTTTGATTGTCCCATCAGGTTTCCTGTGGTAAACTTGTAGTGTAGATACGCAAAAGGGGGAGTTCCATATGGATCTGGAAGGGAAAAATCCACTATTTTCTCACAACAAGGTGACCAACCAGCGCAAAATTACCGGTATCCATTGTCACAGCAGTTATGAGTTGTACTACCTGAGGAACGGGGAAACAAAATACTTTGTTGGCGATGAAATCTTTCATTTGGAGCCCGGCAATTTTATCATGATCCCCAAGGGGGTTCTGCACAAGACAGATAGCGAGACCTGTCTTCACAGTGAGCGGATGCTCATAAGCTTTAACGACAGTCTGATTGACAGCGAAACCCGTCCCCTCCTGGACGAACTCTGTGGGTGCAAACGGATCAGTCTCCCAGTCAATCAACTGTATCAGGTGGAAGAAATTCTGCACAAGCTGGAAACTGAATTTGAAAAGCACAGTGCCTTTCAGCAGATCATGATCCGTCTCTACATCCTGGAGCTTCTGACACTGCTCTGCCGCCTAAAATGCGATTCCATTCCGCATGAGAACGCATCCGACAAATTGATCCGCACCGTCTCTGAATATATCAGCGCCAATTATGCCAACGACCTGTCGCTGAAATCGCTGAGCAAACGCTTTGCTCTCAGCGAGGGATTTCTCTCCAGGAAATTCAAGGCCGTATCCGGCATGGGCATCAATGAATATATCACCCATGTGCGCATTCACAATGCCGCCCGGCTGCTAACAGCATCGAGCCGCTGTTCCATCACGGAAGTCGCCGCACAATGCGGATTTAATGACAGCAATTACTTTACCTCCGTTTTTAAAAAGATAAAGGGAATCACCCCTTATAAATTCTATAAAATGAATGCAGCGGTGCAAGCTAACGGTCTTCTGAGCTGAGCGAGGCTGCGTGCTGGGTGTCTCACATTCCAGCTTCACTCCGCTTGTTGGCAGGAAGGACAGTAGTAGATGCTTCCGCCGAGATAGGCTTCTTTCTTGATGATGGCATTGCACCGTGGGCACGGTGTCCCGGCGGTCTTACGGCTGAGGATTGTCGAATACCCTCCTGGCGCGCCCAATAGATCCTTTTCTGTATCGCGGCCGCCCTGATCCGTCATCTCCCGCAGCACAGTCTTGATTGCGTGATAGATACGCTCTTTGTCTTCGTCTGTCAGCGCAGATAGCTTTTTCTTTGGGTGAATTCCACTAATAAACAAAATATCTTGGAGGACTCCGTTCCCCAGTCCTGGAATCCGCTGTTCCGTTGCCAGCAGCGCTTTTACTGACAGCTTACCCGGCAGGCCAGCGCACAGCTTATCAAAATACACTTCAGAGAATTCATCGCTGAGCGGTGACGGCTTGTCCGCCGCGACTTGATAATAGCCGTTCTCCCACGCGCCTTTCGCGAAGGCCATGATTCCCCCGTACATTTGGGTCGTAACCACAAGCGCGGATCCGTCATCCAGCTCCGCTATAAATTGATGTTTGGCCGGTCTCTTTGTACCGGCTGGTATCAGGCGCAGGTTGACGCCGTCGAAGAAAACCATCTCCGAATCCTGTGCCTGGATCCGCACAAACCCTCCCACAGAAAAGGCGGATTCTATGACGCGGTCCGTCAAAATTTGAGGATACTGTGCAGGATCGCCGGCGTACCACGCGAATCCGTGGGGGGTATGGTTTGCCTCAACTTTTGTCATGGTCCTACCCGTCAGAAACTGATTGCTCTGCTTGGCTAATGTCTGTGCTTCTGGAATTTCGATCATACTGACTCCTCCTCATTATTTGGTTGCTTTGCCCTATATTATATCACAACAATAGGAGGATTGTATATCTTTTTTAACGCGCGTTAGCGTTTTATAGCTGACGCGCGTTAGCTGGTCAAGAGACTTAAAACCATCCATTTCTATAAAAACCGTGCGATTTCTTCCTTTGAGGACTTTCGGCGGAGCCAGATCTTGCGGATCAAATCGACCGGAATAATGGAAAGCGCCAGCAAAATAACAAACGCCAACTCTTTCGCAGTCAATCCGTAAGCCCGAAATACGGGACCTCCCAGATAGATCAGTCCTAGCTGTATGGCGAACGTCATCCCCATAATCCCTAAAAAGGCTTTATTCTTCCAAATATTGGCTAGCAGATTGATCCTCGGCGTCCTGGCATTGAGGGCATTGAAGATAAACGAAAACATGAAAAAGCCAAAGAAGCCTGTGAGAAGATAGCGCTGATCCGGCGCGCTGCGGAACATATTCTGCAGCAGGGGCAGCTTGTAGAAGGCAATACTCAGAAGCATGGTGTAGCCCCCGGCCAGTCCAATTTGGGACGCCATATAGCGGTTAATGATTTTATCCTCCCTCCGCTTCGGCTTTTCTTCCATATATTCAGCCAGGGGTGGTTCACCGGCGAAGGCAAGGCTTGACAGGGTATCCATGACCATATTGACCCACAGCATCTGGATGACTGTGATGGGCGTATCGATGCCGATAAAATGCCCGACAATAGAGATCCCCACGGCGCATACGTTGCTGGAGAGCTGATAGATGATAAATTTTCGGATGCTCTTAAAAATGGTTCTCCCGTATAAAATCGCGTTTCCGATGGATAGAAAATTATTATCTAGAATAATGATATCGCCGGCCTCTTTTGCCACCTCAGAGCCGCTGCCCATGGCAAATCCAACGTCCGCCTTCTTCAAGGCCGGAGCGTCGTTCACCCCGTCGCCTGTCATGCCTGTCACGAGACCCATTTCCCCGGCCACCCGCACCAGCCGGCTTTTATCCCCAGGTAGCGCCCTCGCTACGACTCGAAGAGAGGGCAAAATCCTCTTAACCTGTTCATCGCTTAGCCGATTGAGTTCATCCGAGGTCATGATCGCGCACTCCGGATCGCGACTGCCAACAAGACCTATTTCCCTGGCGATGGCCGCCGCCGTATCTTTTCCGTCCCCCGTAACCATCACCACCTGAACGCCTGCCCCCGTCACCTGCCGGATGCTATCTCTTGCCGACTTCCTCGCTTTATCGCGGATCCCCACAATCCCGATAAGAGTCAATTCTGGAAAGGAAGTCTTCTCTCTCACCTCCGCATCGGATACGGCCAGTGCCAGAAGCCGAATTCCCCGCGACGACATGTCCTTCATCTTCCGCCGCAGGGAGAGTTCAGCCGTGAATTCCCGCTTCTTGCCCGACATGTCATAATAATACCGACAGCGGGATACTATCTTTTCCGGCGCTCCCTTCAATAGCGTCGTGTTCCAATCTCCTGCAATCCTGGCTGCCGCATACTTGTTTTCGCTTTTAAAGGGAATCGTGGACAAAACTGTAATGGATTTTTCCTGGGGAAGCCCCCCTGACACTGCAAATTCTAGCAGTGCTCTGTCTGTAGAATTGCCGCCCATGACCGCTGGCCTGCCGTTTTCATGCCCCAATTGGGAGCTATTGTTATACACGGAGGAAATATAAAACATTTCCCATATATTGGGATAGGCTTGCAGATCCCGCGGTGTGTCCAACTCCGTCCCATCTCCATTTAAATAACTGGCAACGCTCAATTTTCCTTCTGTCAAAGTTCCTGTTTTATCGGTAAATAAAATATTCAGACTTCCCGCCGTCTCAATGCCCACAAGCTTTCGCACCAGCACATTGTCTTTAACCATTTTCTTCATATTCGAAGACAGAACCACGGTGATCATCAGGGGCAGCCCTTCCGGCACGGCAACGACGATAACCGTAACCGCCAGGGCAATGGCTTTTAACAAGTCCCCTAAGAGCCGGTACGGATCTGACACATGCGCCAGCATCGCGGCCCCGACAAAATGATTATCCAGGCCGATGGATTCGAATAGCGATGCACAAAAAACTAAAGCGGCTCCCATATAGCCGAATTTACTGATGGTCTTCGCCAAATCTGCCAAGCGGCGCTTTAGAGGACTCTCCTGGTCCTCGATCTGCAATTCCTTTGCAAGATCCCCGTAAAAGGTTGCGTCACCTACATATTGGACCCATAAAATCCCTTCTCCCTCGCACACGACGCTTCCGCTAAACAGGGTATGGGGATCCAGCAGATTTCGCCTTCGCTCTGTAGGCTTTTGAAGATATGGGGCCGCGGTCTTGTGCGCCTCCTTCGTCTCTCCATTGAGCGCCGATTGATCCACCTCCAGATTCCCTTGAATCAAAATGCCGTCTGCCGGTATGCGGTCTCCAGCCTGGAGCTTGACATAATCACCGACAACAACATCTGTAACTGGCAGCTCCTCCAACACATTCCCTCTCCATATTTTACACTTCGTCCTGGAGGCGTCCGCCATAAGCTTATCGAAGGCTACCTGGCTTCCATGTTCCGACATGGTGGATACCAGCGTCGCAACCAAGATTGAAATTGCAATCCCTACCGATTCATACCAGTCAAAATTACGAAGGAAAAATATGACATTCAGCGCGAGGACCACAAGCAAAATTTTAATCGTCGGATCTCCAAAGCTTTCGAGATACCGCCGTCCAAAACTCTTTGCCTTTTTCCTTGTAATCTCATTGGATCCATATTGGCGCCTGGACTCTTCCACCTGCCCCCAGTTCAATCCCAGCTGTTCTTGTCTTTTTGGTTCATTGCCGGACATCGTCTCCCACCTCACATACAGTCTTGGCTCTCCCTCCCTTTGTTGGGACAGGCAAGCCACTATTGCATATATATGAGGACATGTCCCGGCTTAGAACCGCTCTACTGATCTACTTGAAAAAGTTCGCGTTCCGCGAACTTTTTTCTCCGGTTCTTCGGATTCAGGTCCGCCTTTGGCGGACTCACCGCGGGGAAAAATTTTGTAAAATGTGTATTGACATCCCCGAACCCCTATGATATAATAATCTTCGCGTTAGGACATGGCCCGTTGGTCAAGCGGTCAAGACACCGCCCTCTCACGGCGGTAACGAGAGTTCGATTCTCTCACGGGTCATTTTTCGGGCCTTTAGCTCAGTTGGTTAGAGCATCCGGCTCATAACCGGACGGTCCCGGGTTCGAGTCCCTGAAGGCCCATTTTTCTTTCGATTCGCCTTTCGGGGATCGTTGAAAAATTTGGCGGAGTAGCTCAGTTGGCGAGAGCACGCGGTTCATACCCGCGGTGTCGGCAGTTCAAATCTGTCCTCCGCTACTACAACAGCATATTGCTGTTGCATATTGCTGTTGCATATTGCTGTTGCATATTGCTGTTGCATATTGCTGTTGCATATTGCTGTTTTTATCTGCGCGAATGGCTCAGAGGTAGAGCATCGCCTTGCCAAGGCGAGGGCCGCGGGTTCGAATCCCGTTTCGCGCTTGCTGATGTAGCGGGTTCCCGGTGGGGGACCTTTTTTAGTTCATGGCTCGTTCATGAAATTTTTGAAACTTTCGACCTCCCAGCAAACTTCTCCGCTTTTGATTCCACCTCTGCGCCCCATTTCCTGGAGTTCTTCCCGACTTCGTTCTGAATTTGGAATGAGGCCCTTATACTGGCTCGCTGTAATTCCTTGTCGGTCATGGGTGAAACGCAGCGCTTTTGATTCTCTTCTGCAATTATTGCTTCATCTGACACTCCTTTCCCCTGTAGGAAGGACGTCAATTGTCGTGTCTGCTTCTAGAATTTCAATGTATCCTCTGCCATTCTCTTCAATTCCTTTAGCTCTCTTGCCTTACTAGCCATATCGGTTATGCTCATCTTGGGGCGCCTTGCTTTTGATGAGATTAGCTTTGCATGTGGGTACATGTATTTCAATTGGCAAGCCTTATATATGTGGGAACACATATATTAAAAGTTTAGCCATATTGTATATGGACACACATATTTACATATGCTATAATGATCATGAAAGATGGAAAAGGCGCTGATTTATTTTATCGTCCCATTATTCCATAATAAAACCATTGAAATGGATGGTGAGGCTATGCCACAAGAAAAGAAGAGCACGTATACAGGGCAGACCGACGCTAGGCGCAAGGCTAATGCAAAATACCTAAAAGAAGCCGTTGAAGATGTGCGCATAAGAGTCCCTAAAGGTCAAAAGGCAATTATTAAAGCTCATGCAGAGAGCCAGGAAGAAAGTATGAATGCCTTTGTTGTTCGCGCCATAGATGAAACCATGGAACGTGACAATGAGGAATAGGAGGAATCCCATGCCATTACACGAATCCAAGAAAGCAATTTTAGCCGACTGGGAAGCCCTGGGCGAAGATGTTCGGGCTGAACTGATCGATGGCGAGATCTACAACTTGGCCGGTCCTAGTGCTAACCATCAACGAATCAGCACATTTCTAACCCGAAAAATCGGAAATTATTTAGAGGGCAAGGCCTGCGAAGTATTTACTGCTCCCTTCGATGTTTACCTCCAGCACGAAGACGAGGATACGCCCAACATCGTTCAACCTGACCTTATGGTCATCTGTGATCGTGATAAGATCACAAAGAAGGGTTGCATAGGCGCCCCCACATGGATTATAGAGATCGTGAGCCCTAGCACATCAAGACGGGACTACTTGACAAAGCTAAACCTTTACGCGGAATACGGCGTCAAAGAATACTGGATTGTCAACCCCGACAGAGAAGCGATCACCGTCTACCATCTGGCGGACCAAGACATTTCCCCAGAAGCCTACACCTTCCGCGACACGATCAAAGTTCACACCCTAGCGGACCTCAGCATTGACTTCACCCAGCTAGACCTTGCATAACCCCTCTCAGAGCCCCGTGAAGGGGCTTTTCTTTGGTATGGGGACGTCGGTTGTCAAAGAGCCGATTACAAGTGGGCAGATAGTGAATACCCTTAATCCTCTAAGATTTCTGCCAAGTCCACATCTAAGGCCGCTGCTATCTTCCAGCCTGTATCGTCAGAGCATGACCGGCCATTCTTTACAGCGGATACAGTTAGCCTTGACACTTCGGCTAGTTTGCCAACCGCTTTATTGTGTAATCCCTGCGCGTCGTCTTTGGGTGCCTCCCTGTCTTTGATGATACTATCATAGCACAGATATCTGTGTATTTTAATTGATTTAATACACTAAATTCTGTGTATTAATTTGTGCATATTATACATTGATTTCTGTGTATTCATGTGCTATACTGGATACAGTAGAAGCGATCTATACTATCAGTAAAGGGGGGGCACGCTTGCCACTTGTCTATAAAATAGACGTGCTTGCCGCTATAAAAGAAAAGGGCTATAACACCACTGTCTTACGCAAGGAAAAACTTCTGGCGGAAGGAGTTATACAATCGTTACGAGAAGGGAAGCCTATTTCCTGGAAAAACATTGAAACCGTCTGCAATCTTTTAGACTGCCAACCCGGGGACTTTATGGAATACATCTCAGATGAAAAATAGAAGGTGAACCATCCATAACAGACAGCGAAAAGCTAGACCTAATTCTAGAGAAGCTAGACTCTGTGGAATCTGAAATGAAGGCCCTTAGGCGGCAGCACATGAAAGACACCGCAGAGCTAAAGGCAATGGACAGCCTAATCCTTGATGAAGTGGAGGTGAACCCCATGCCATTGCACGAATCCAAAAAAGCAACCTTAGCCGACTGGGAGGCCCTGGGCGAAGATGTCCGGGCAGAACTGATCGACGGTGAGATTTACTACATGGCTCCGCCCAGCCGGAAGCATCAAGCAAGTGTAAGCTTTTTACATTTAAAAATCGCGTCTTATCTCGAGGGCAAGCCCTGTAAGGTCTATCCCGCTCCCTTCGGTGTCTATCTCCACAATGAAGATGGAACGACCGACGCTGTAGAGCCAGATATCAGCGTTATTTGCGACAGAGATAAGCTGTCCACCCGCGGTTGTGAAGGAGCTCCGACTTGGATTATTGAGATTGTCAGTCCTGGGAACATGGCCCATGATTACGTTACGAAATTAAGTTTATATCTGCGCCACGGCGTCAAAGAATACTGGATTGTCAACCCCGACAGAGAAACGATCACCGTCTACCATCTGGCTGATCAGGATATCTTTCCAACAGTCTACACCTTCCGCGACACAATCAAAGTTCACACCCTAGCAGACCTCAACATCGACTTCACCCAGCTAGACCTTGCATAACCCCTCTCAGAGCTCCAAATGGTTTTTTTCTTTGGGTATAAATCCCTGGTTCTGAACCAAGAGCGGCGGTTTGTTTGCTTCTGGTTTTCTTCCGGCTGCGCAGGGTGGTGTACAATTCTGCCTCCGCTCCTATATCATGTCTGTATATTGCCCCCGATATACAGACATGATATAATAGTGTCACAATGGATGATGAAGTCAAGTTGAGGATGGAAAAAGGACAAAAGGACAAAATCAAATTCCACGCAGAATCGTGCCATAGATGAGGCCATGAAACGCAATACTAAGGAATAGGAGGTGAACCCCCATTGTCACTATACGAAACCAAGAAAGCAACCTTAGCCGACTGGGAAGCCCTGGGCGAAGACGTACGAGTGGAACTGATCGACGGCGAAATTTACTATATGGCTGGACCGAGTGCCACACACCAACGGATTCTTAATTTCCTTCAATATACCGTATACGGGTATTTAAAAGGAAAGACTTGTGAAGTGTTCTCGGCTCCATTTGACGTTTATTTCCAGCACCAAGAGGAGGACACGCCCAACATTGTCCAGCCTGACTTGATGGTCATCTGCGATCGAAATAAGATCACCAAGAAGGGCTGCATCGGTGCCCCTGACTGGATTATCGAGGTTGTAAGCCCCAGCACCGCACACCGGGATTACCTGACAAAGCTTCCCCTATATGCGGAACATGGTGTGAAAGAATATTGGATCGTCAACCCCATGAATGAGACAATTACCACGTACCGTCTGATGGAAGAGCTGACCCCGGCAGTCTATACCTTCCGCGACACGATCAAAGTTCACACCCTAGCAGACCTCCGCATCGACTTCACCCAGCTAGACCTTGCATAACCCCTCTCAGAGCTCCAAATGGGGGGTTCTTTTTCTATGGGTATAAATCTACCCGTTTCTGTGTTTAAATGTCAGAAGCGCTGTTACAACCCTGGTTCTGAACCAAGAACGGCTGACTACGTGCCTCTAAAGGGGAGCTTTTTTCTACACATTCAGCAATATTTCCCCTTCACTATAAAATTTGTTAATCCTCTTGCATTATTCACATATTTGTGATAATCTTAGGATATATTTTGCAGATTGGAGTGGGTAATCTTGCATATAAATGAAGATGCTGGAATCTTTTATGATATGATATTCTATAACATATTTTACTTCAATAGAAAAACTATCGAGACTGACTATCAGAATAATGGATTTAATATCGAAACTTCGTTCTCTTACTATGACGATCTTCGAAGAGCTAAGACTAAACTCGATCCCCCTGATTGCTTATACCCCTTTTTCTTTTTGTATAATCATAACACTTGCGTCCTTTCCGAGTTCTTTCATTCCAATTTTGATTTATTTGAAGATACTATTGACTCTTTTATTCACAAGGTAACCCATACTCTTACTTTCAAATATTTCGTTTTTTCTTACTATTTATCCGATTTTAAGGATATCGTATCGATTGATGACATACACCGGCGAAATGGCGAAAGCATCGGGCACGCTTTAGCCCTACTCAGCAAACGGGTGGACATCGAGCATTTTACTTTTATGTTTTACCATTTCTCTGCGCTCGTTCAGAAATTAATTGCCTATCTCAACCAATTGCGGATTCCAATCGAGTCGCTTCACAATCGACAAAAAGAGGAAACGCGCCATGTCATCCAGGAGTTTATATCCGAAGACAATCAAGCTATCGTCAGACGATGTAACCCCGACAAGATGCGTGACCTTGGCAAGTTTGAAGCACAAACTTATTCCGTCTGCTATCTTCATAAATATTTGATTATGCGTACATATAATTCTACCATACATCGATATGCATTCCTAATAGGGTGTGATGTCTGCTCTGTTTTGCGGCATTTACAAGCCGTTAACTATGACTTCATGTCGGCTACTTCGGTTTTGATTTCGCTAGGCCATGAGGTTAAGCTTGACATACTCCACGAATTACGGTTTCGCGATATGACAATATCCCAATTGTCACGAAAACTCAACCTCGCGAGAACATCTATATCAAGGTATGTAGAGGATCTCTCATCTGAACTCGTCATTATTCGAATTAAGAAAAAGGGAGCTGAGGTTTATTACCGTATTAATCCTTCTTATTTTCGTAGGGCGAAACCCCTACTAAATGAATACCTTGATACTTTACTTGTTGAGACGGAGCGGTAAATTTTGGATTAGAAATAGATGTCTCATAGAATATTGACCATCTCTTCTTCTACCTTGTAGATTGTTGCATCGCCATGGGTACTTTCTCCAAATATATGTGCCACCTTGACATGGTCCAACTGCCGGCATCATTCCAGCGGCGAATATCACTGTTAGTTTGTGTCTTTGCGCTGCTCGACACAAACTATGTTACAAATGCAGCGCAGAAATGGAGAGTAAATTGAAAATTGCAGTTTCCTACGAAGACGGCCAAGTGTTTCAACATTTTGGACACTGCCAACAATTTAAAGTCTATGAGGTTAAGGGTTCATCCCTGCAGACGAGTCAAATTCTGGACGCCAGCGGAAGCGGGCACGGCGCTCTCGCTGAATTTCTGAAAAACCACGGCGTAACCGTCCTGCTGTGCGGTGGGATTGGCGGTGGCGCTCGAGAGGCGCTGGCCAGCGCTGGCATCACATTGTACCCTGGTGTGCACGGGGACGCCGACCAACAGGTTCAGGCGTTTATCAGCGGAACCTTGCAGTATGACCCTGACACCCAATGCCATCACCACCATGATCACCGCGAAGGCCATTGCCACGGCCATACCTGTTCCCATTGACGAGCTGACAGCTGTACCTTTTCCTCCATAGTCCGACAGAGGCTGACGCAAAACAAGAATTCATTCTGTTTTGCGTCAGCCTCTGTTGTTGTACGGCGGTGAGATTCCAAAATACAACACTGTATTTTTCAGCCGGAACGATTGCTTTTTCCCATCGTCCAAAGTATAATAGGACCCATCACAACCAATGGATTACAGTTAGGAGATAATCAGATGGAATCTATTTTTCACTATTCCTTGCTAGGCGGTGAGTCGGCAGTGGTCACCGCCGTGTCGGAACAATGCTTTCGCATTCGCATCCAGAAGGAAGGAGATCCGGAATCCGCGCTGAACCGCTATTCCATTATACAAGAACCCGCGGTGACATTCCCCCTCAAGGTCGAAGAGGCAGCGGATGCGCTTACCCTGACTACGGGAAAAGCGAAACTCCACTTTCAAAAGAAAGATGGCAGCCTGATGCTCTTTGACGCCAGCGGGAAGGTTCTGCTCCAGAGCGCAAAACCACCCCGCAATTCACAGAAAGTAGGGTTCGATGTTCAATTTCGCCTCACGGAGGACGAACGGCTGTATGGCATGGGGGATGTCAACCGGGAATGCATTCAACGCCGGGGCTTTAAAAAGAAGATGTGGGTCTGTAACGTGGCCAGCTATGTCCCCATTCCATTCCTGATGAGCTCGAAAGGCTACGGCATCTTGCTCAATACCACATGGAAGCATTACATCGATGCCGGCTGTGATGTTCCCGATGTCCTTCGCTTTTGGGGACGCCACGGAGAATTGGATTTTTATCTGTTTACCGGCGAGGATTACGGGGCGATTCTCAACGCTTACACTGACGTGACCGGAAAACCGAAGCTCCTGCCTATATGGGCCTATGGCCTGACTTTTGTGTGCAATCAGCAAGCTTCCGCCAAAGATATGCTGGATGACTGCCTCAACTTCCGCAGAGAAGAGATTCCCTGCGACATCATCGGGCTGGAGCCGGGATGGATGAGCCAGTACTATGACACCACCACGGAGAAAAACTGGGATTCCCACCGGTTTTATCTTCCCCCTTGGGCCCCCAATGCGCCGGAAACATTCATCAGCGCCGCCAGGCGGTTGGGATTTCGCCTGAGCCTGTGGCTCTGCTGTGATTATGACCTGAGCTTTTACGAGGAGGCTCTTCTGGGAAACAATCGCTACGACTCCACGGACAATTCGCCAACCTTCCATGAGGACGACTTTGAAAAGGATGAACATTTTGGCCACGGCGCCCTGAAAATGGACAAGATCACAAAGCCTGAGGAACCCTGGTTCCAGCACCTGCAAAAATTTGTGGATCAGGGCGCCTGTGCCTTCAAGCTTGATGGCGCCTACCAGGTCAATGAGCATCCGGACCGGATGTGGGGAAATGGTATGTGCGATGAGGAGATGCACAACCTCTACCCCGCAATCCTGAATAAACAGATGAGCCTTGGCTTTGAAGCGTACACTGGCCGAAGAAGCATGATCTATAGCTCAGGTGGATACACCGGCATACAGCGTTTTAGTGCCACCTGGGCTGGCGACACAGGAGGCGGCCCTAAGTCCCTGGTTTCCATGCTAAACCATGGTCTTTCTGGCCACTCTAACACAAGCTGTGATATGGATGTTTTCACAGCGGAAGGTATCCACTGCGGGTTCTTTCAGACCTGGTCCCAGCTCTCCAGCTGGGCGTACTGGAGGCATCCCTGGTTTCTGACAAAACCGTTGAAGGAGACATTTCGATTCTACGCAACTCTCCGCAATCAGCTGATCCCCTATATTTATACCGCAGCGCATCAGGCCTCAACCACAGGATTTCCTGTTATGCGGGCCATGTCTCTCGTCTATCCTGAATTGGAACAGGTGGATACCCTACTTCACCAGTATATGTTCGGCGAATTCCTTCTCGTGGGTGCCTTCTGTAAGGAAATCACTCTTCCTAGCGGCCGCTGGATCGACGCTTGGACTGACGAGAGCATCGAAGAAGGTGGACAGCAGCTCGACGTAGTCTACCCCTCCCACGCCGGAGGCGCGCTGTTCATCAAGGAAGGGGCCATCATTCCAACTTGGGCTGCCAGGGACAGCGTGGAGACAAGCACCACGGAGGAACTCGTTTTAAATATTTACCCTTCACGGGAAAAAAGCTGCTTTGTTCTCTATGAAGACGATGGAGAATCCAACCGCCATCTCAACGGCGCGTTCGCCACGACCGCCATAACGGCGGTCCGCCATGATTCCAAAACCTTGGTCACCATCGGCCCGAGATGCGGCCAATTCGAGGGACAGACCGCTAACCGTCGCTATCAAATTAAACTCTACGGTCTGAATGCCACCGGCACTGTGACTCTCAACGGCCAGCCCGCAGAGGCCACGGTTTCATACGAAGGCTGGTGCGGCCCTGCTAAATCGGGAATTCTGTGTCTTCAGGCTGACGCCATTGGGGATCATGAATTGCGGGTCGTGATACAAGAAGCCAAATAATCCAAACTCCATCCCATCACTGCAAAAAACGGCCATGGTGGGATGGAGTTTTTTCTATGGGATCGTCCGCCGTGAGGCGGACCTGGATCTTATATTCGGATCCCTTCTTTATATTGGCTAGGCGGCATGCCAAAGTGTTCTTTAAAGAGTCGGCTGAAATATAATGGGTCTTCATACCCTGCCATCTGGGCAATCTGCTTTAAGGGCAAATCTGTCTGCATCATCAGCTCACAGGCACGCCGCAGCCGGAGATCGATGATAAAACTTTGCGGCGATGTGCCCATGCACTCTCGAAAGACCGTCCGGTACCGGCTTACACTCAGATGCTCCATGGCTGCGAGAGCATCCAGTGTCAGAGATTCCGTGTAATGATGATGGATGAAATGAAGAGAGGTCAGAATCCGGTCCAGTTGTCCGATCTTTCGAGTTGCATTCGTCAGACATTGGCCGACAATTGTAAGAACGGTCATAAATCTACTGGCCGCCGCCACTTGATACCAGGATTCCCGGCGGATAAAATCCGTGAACATCTGTTTGATCTGCCGGATGATTTCATCATTGCTCCCGATGGTCAGCAGCTTCCCGCAGGGAACATGGCATTCCTCCAGGATCGAGGCCGCCCCAAACCCTGTAAAATGAACCCAATAATATCGGATCTCCTCCTCCCCCATCATCTGATACCGATATTCATGCTTTGGGTACATGACCATCGCCTGGCCCGGCAGCATAGGGCGCATTGTGCCCTCCACCTGCATGTTGAGTTTTCCCTTGCACAGATACAAAAAGTAGTAATCGTTGCGGCCCTGGGGAGCATGGGACGTAAAGTGGTTCGGCAGCACACACAGTCCAGTACAATTGATCACCAGATGACGGTCCATGGCGATTTCATTACAATCGATGCCGTCTTCCAATCGGTAAAATGATTGGCTATCCAATCGATCACCTCCAGGATTTAGTTGATTTCTCCATGTATATAGTCTCTTTCTACATTGTTTTATATCTTCTTTTAGTATATAGTAAAGCCAGTTCAAATGCAAGACATTTTACTAGAAAAGGGGTGTAAACCTTATGAAAAAGGCCATTAATGCATGGTCTGTTCCCGGCGGTATATCCTTCGAAACCATGTTTCAGCAGATTGCAGCGGCTGGCTTTGACGGAGTGGAATTGAATCTGGATGCAGACGATTCCTCCAGTCATTCTTTGACCATGGCCACCAGTGCGGCGCAGCTGGTCCAAATCCGAGAGCTGGCCAAGGCCACCGGACTCACGATCTGCAGTGTGTCTACGTCTCTATACGGCAGCAATCCCCTCGGCTCGCGCGACCCGGCAATGCGGGAAAAGGGGAAAGGCATCGTCCGGCGACAATTAGAACTCGCCAGTGCATTGGGCGCTGATGGAATTTTAGTGGTTCCGGGCGGTCTTGATCAAGACACAACGCTTCTACAGGCCCACGAAAATGCTTTCAATGCCCTTTCTTCCCTTACGTCTGAAATCAAGGCTTCGAAACTCCTCGTCGGCCTCGAAAATGTTTGGAATGGATTCTTTATGTCCCCCTTCGACATGGTATCTTTCCTTGATGCATTGGATTGCCCATCCATCGGCGCGTACTTTGATGTTGGAAACGTGGCGGTCCACTCAGAGCCAGACCACTGGATTGAAATTCTGGGAGGCCGGATCGTAAAAGTCCATGTCAAGGACTTCCTTCGCTCCCACGGGCTCTACTCCGGCTGGTTCGTCAACTTGCTGGAGGGCAGCATTCACTGGGACAAGGTCATGGAGTCTCTGCGCACAGCCGGCTATGACGGCTATCTGACAGCAGAACTTAGCGCCATGCCCCATAGCCCTACGTATCTGTATCAGATCACCTCATCCGCTCTGGATATTCTATTGCAGGCAGCGTAACGCCGCCTTGTCTACGCCGAGACCCTCCGCGCAGACAAGGGTGTCCAGGCGCTCAATGCTTGCTTACATCATTTGGCAAGAAACCATAAATCTGTTAGAGGCCCTATCCCTGATTGAAAGGCTGAAGGCAATTCGTCCAGAAGAGGCAAAACAACTGCTACCGATGCCAAATTTGCCTGAGAGAGAGATCGGAAACGGGTGAAGCGATCAATGAGTATTACTTTTCTGCCATCTCCGATCAGATGCCTGGAGCACAGCGTTATACCCGGAAAAAACGAATTGAATCCGTAAATATCAGCCTATTTCTTGTTGGCATAATTTTAAAAAAATGGCTGATGATTGTCATTAGACACTTATTCACAGCATTAAAATTCTGCCAAATCGTACATGAAGGCCGGGGATGGAAACAGTAGAGAGGCTACGGGCATGTTGCGCTGAATCTGGTGCAGGCCGCGAGGCGTCGGCAACACGTTGAAACGGAATAGGACCCTAAAAATTTTACAGTATCCAACTAAAGCAGGAGGAAGCAAAATGAAAAAATTAGCGATCATCGGCTGCGGCGGTATCGGCCGCTATCATCTGGACCATTTTTTACAATTTCGCGATATTGAACTGGCTGGTTTCTGCGATATCATCCTTGAGCGCGCGGAGGCTTTCGCAAAAGCCGCTGGCAGTGGGCAAGGGTTTACGGACTACAAAGAGATGTACGACGCAGTCCAGCCTGACATGGTCTTTATCTGTATTCCCCCTTACGCTCACGGCGACATTGAATTCGAAACCATTCGCCGGCGCATCCCATTTTTTGTGGAAAAACCCGTCGCACTCTCCCTAGATCTGGCCCACGAGATTCGCCAGCGTATCCAGGAGGCTGGTCTGATCACCGCCTCGGGTTTTCAGTGCCGGTACAGCAATCTTGTGGAGCCCACTGTAGAATTTATTCAGGATCATGAAATCGTCTTTATCGACTGCGTTCGAGTCGGCGGAATTCCCGGGACCGAGTGGTGGAAAAAGCGGGCTCTGTCCGGCGGTCAGATCGTTGAACAGACCATCCACCAATTTGACATCATCCGCTATGTCTTTGGGGAACCGGACACCGTCTTTACCATGGGCACGAAGGGCTATGTCACCGATGTGGACGGATACGACACGGAGGATCTAACCACCACCGTCGTCCGCTTCCAAAACGGGGCTCTCGCCGCCATCTCCACAGGTTGCTATGCCTCCGCTGGCGCCAGCGCTGACAGCAAGGTGACCTTTGGCGCGCGGGACAGCCGGGCAGACCTGTATATACTGGATAAGCTCCGCGTATTCGAAGAAAAGCAAGCTGCCGTGGAGGACTCCAGCCTTGTTGTCAAGGGGGATGGTGCGATGAACGGGAAGGGGACTACGGACACCGTCTACCGGCAAGAAGGCGACAGCGGTCTCCTCTGCGACCGCACCTTTATCGACGCTGTTTTGAGCGGCGATCCGTCCAAAATTCGGTCTCCCTATGAGGACGCCGTCCGCTCTCTGGCTTTTACCTTAGCTTGCAATGAATCTCTGGATACGGGCCTTCCCGTCAAAGTGAATTTGGACTGATACAAAATTTGAAACGCATGGCGAAACCTCCCAATGAGGATTCGCCATGCGTTTTTTGAGCTATTGGGCTAGCTCAGACTCAACGGCGTGAATGATCGTTTTCAGCGCCTTAATCCTGCCATATCGTTTATCATTGGATTCAATGATGTGCCACGGCGCGAATTCCGTTGACGTCATCTGGAACATATCATTGACGGCAATTTCATAGGCGCTCCACTTTTCCCGGTTCCGCCAATCCTCCTCTGTAATCTTCCACCGCTTCTCCGGCGTATTTTGACGGTCCATAAACCGGGCCAGCTGCTCGTCCTGGTCAACATGAAGCCAGAACTTGACGAGGATGGCCCCCCAGTCATGCAATTCCTTTTCAAACTCATTGATCTCTTGGTAGGCACGCTTCCAATCGTCTTCTCTGCAGAATCCTTCGATGCGCTCCACCAACACCCGGCCATACCAGGTCCGGTCAAAGATGGCGACATGGCCGGTCCTTGGAAGATTCTTCCAGAAACGCCAGAGATAGTGATGCGCAAGCTCGGTCTTGTCCGGCGCGGCGACAGGAATCACCTCGTAGCCCCGCGGGTCCAGCGCGGCTGCCACACGGCGAATATTGCCCCCTTTCCCCGCAGCATCCCATCCCTCATAGGCGATGATCAGGGGCCGCTTACTCAGGTACAGCTTGTTATGGAGCTTGGCCAATGTCTTCTGCGCTTTCTTAAGTTCGGCTTTGTAGTCCGCCTCCTCCATCCTTTTGTCCAGGTGGACCTCGGCGAGGTTGGGCATGGACACCATGGGAAAACCTAAAGGCGATTCATATGGTTTGGCCGCCGTACAGGGCTGAACCCAGGACATAACCCCATCCTCCCGATTTTGCAGCGCCGTCTCGACGGAGGTGACCAGGATTTGATAGACCGAAAGAAGTGCGCAGCGCTCATGGTGTGCATCAATCAAATGCCACGGCGCGCAGGCGGTATCCGTCTCCTGTAGATAGTGGTCATAGGCCGTCCAATATCTCTCATACTGCTTGTTTCGCTTCCAATCGCGCTCCGTCACTCTCCACCGCGTGGTTTTGTTCTCTTCCAGCTTGCGAAGTCGCTTCTCTTGTTCTTTTTGACCGATATGGAGGAAAAATTTGAGAACCACATACCCATCGTCTGCCAGCTGTCGCTCAAAAGTATTGATACTGTGCACGCGCCTTGCCACTTCGCTCTTCCTGATGTTCTCCTCCAGCGGCGCAATCATAATATCCTGATACCAGCTCCGATCGAAAATGGTGAACTGTCCGTATTCGGGCAATTTCATCCAATACCGCCAGAGCAGAGGTTTGCGCAATTCATCCTGGGATGGCTCGGTTATGGAATAGACCGAGTATCCGCGCGGATCCATGGATAGCATTACATCCGAGATGATACTGCCCTTCCCAGCGGCGCCCCAGCCTTCGAATAGAATGAGCACCGGCAGCTTCTTTTCCCGCACGGTCTGCTGTAGCATGGCCAGCCGCCGCTTTAGCTCCCTCACCTCCTGCTTATACTCCGCCTTTGGAATCTCCGTCATCAGATTTATAGAATCCAGCATACTTGCCCCTCCCAGTCGATTCGGTTATTTTTCCCTATTATACTGTACATGGGAACAACTGTCAAATAGTATGCGCACCCCAATCTCATTTCATACTAGATTACGTATAGTTGAATTTTCTATTCCACGGGAAAAGGCTTTCCCAGCTGTATTGTGCAACAGCCGGAAAAGCCTTATTTTTCTTCCGTAGAATCTGTGGCCCTGCCGCAGATGTTTGGTTTTGCATATATGATCTTTCGGATGCTGTCCGGAGAGAGACGGTATGCGTCGGAAAGCTCATCCACCGTCTGCCCTTGGTCAAACCGGTCTCGAATCTCTTGGTTGCGCTTTCTAAGATACTGCCTGGCCCCGCTGCCTTCGCCCCAGCTCTTTCGCCGTTCTTTGAGCTGCGGAATATACAGCAGGTCTCCCGCTGCATACTTCTGCACCTCTGCCAGCAGCGTCTCCGGAATGATATCATTCGCATTCTTATATTTCATTCTAACCTCTCCTCTAGCCGCGCGGCGGCGCATTGGGAGAAGAGAGGCCCACGCCCCTCCTCGTCCTTACATGTATGGGTTCCATCGCTTTAAGGACGCAATGTCGTTAGAATGAAACGGCGATCAAATCCTACTCCATGCAAGCCTCGCCGTCATTCCTCGGACATTGCATGGAGTACGCGTATGCAGAGAAAATCTAGTATCATTTGCATCCTCCTTTATTGGATCCGCATCACACGGAAGATGCTGGGCCGCACACCCGGCATGGAAGAACTCACGCGGACCACAAAGTCTTCCTCCGTGTCGGTTACTTCAAGGATATATTCCTTCCGCTCTAAGGACTCAAGGTCGAAATCCACTGGCTGCGCCAGTTTCCATCCAGCCCCTTTTGTCTCCGCCCAGACCGTCCCCTGAACCCGGTAAGGTTCATGATTCCAAAGGCGCAGAACCATCGCCTTTCCATTTTCCCGCGCCTCAACGGTAACGGCCGTGGTCACACAGGGGGGATTCTCACCGCGCAGATTCTTTTGCAGGCCGATTCCTGCCATGGAGCGCCCGCTGTAGCCCTTTCGGAATGCCTTCGAGTCTTCTGCGAGATTCCAGTCGCCCCACACCGCGTCCTGAAAATCCTCCGGGGTTGCCGATACATTCTCTTTATACAGATAGGTTCCATCCTCGGAGCCATTGGAGCGAACGTCCCACCTTGAATTGAATATATGGCTCAGAATCGCCGGTGTGTAGGGGATCTCCTCCCCGTCCCGGTACAGCGTATGAGTTTTGTCATCATAGCGATAGTGGAACTTAAAATCTGAGCAGAACACATTCCCCTGGATGAGGCCGCTGCCAGGCACCACATCCCCGTTTTTATAGCACTCGTCGATTTCCGCCAATTCCGGATATTTTTGCATGTATATGGGATCGGTGGCGCTGACCTCCACCGGGCTGGGATAGGCTTTGTTCTGTGCGTCCGTATTCTGAATGTGGTAAAACCGGTCTTTTAGAAACTGGGTTACCATTTTTCTCCATACCGGATGGTCATCTGATCCCCTGCAATCCACAAAAATTGCAGGATTGCACTTTACGAAGACATTATTTTTGACCGTGAAGTTTCGGCCGCCGCCCATCATGACTGACCGGGAGGTCTCGACGAAGTAATTATCTTCCATCACCGTTCCGGACACACAGTCATCATTGTAGATGCCCATCGTGCCCATGCCGACGCCGCCCAAGTGGTGTACATAATTATGGCAGACCCGGTTTCCACGGAATGTATAATCCCGCCCCGTGTAGATAGCGCCCGCATCCCCCGTCTCCATGACGACACTGTAGATCTCATTGTCCTCGATGGTCATGTCATTGCCCCAGTACAAAATCGCGGTGTGAGGACAATCATGGATCAAATTATTTTTCGCCGTCATCCCGACGCCTGTCATATGAATCGGAGGCTGATAGCACCGGGACCACTGGCTCAGCCGGTACATATGGTTGTTGCAGATTCTGAAATCCGCAGACTCCAGCGTCAAACGATCTCCGCCGACAGCCTCCACCCCACAGTCACCGCAGTCATGGAGAGTCGAGTTTAGGACCTGATTGTTTTTTCCCCGCAGCAAAATCACGCCGTGATTTCCAATATTGCGGATATGGCAGTTGTCAATGGTGACACCCGTACAATCCTCCACCAAAATTCCGCTGCCGCAGGCCGCTTCCACCTGCAAGTTACAGAACGTAATATCCGCGCTGTCCTTGACCGTCAAAAGTGGCTCATCGAGCAACGATAAAATGGCTTCCATCTCGGCCCCCTGAACCGGCGGGATACAATATAATTGATTCGTCTGGCGGTCAATGTAATATTCCCCGGGCTCCGTCAATTCTTCTATAATATTCAGAAAACAAAACCGCTGTCCCTTTTTGAAGGCGAAGTTGCCGTAGGGAGCCGCATTGACAATCTTGTAATTTGCAGTGTCCAGCTCCGCAACGCGCTCGTAGCTGTTGGCCCAATCCCAGCTCCAATAGCCATGGACCCAGATATCCTCGCTGGCGGACCAGGTCTTCGGTTCTTCATCGTCGTAGTAAAAACCAGCTTCCAGCTTGCCGGCCTCCTCCCCCCACTCATTGACATCCGCGTCCACAACGCCGGCAATGGTCAGGAATTCATCCTCCTTAGGGTACCGGGTGAGCCGCTGCGGTTCCCCGTCGATGAATAGCTGGGAGTGGGAGGGAACCACCGCTCGCCCATATCCGCGGGACACCATCGCCTTTGTATCTCCGATGCCATTCTCCCGCAGATCGCAGACAAGAACCGTCCCCTTGGCCTCCGGTGCGATCCTGTCGTCCTCTGCCACCTTCCAACCGGTTAACCGCTTTCCGCCAATCAGGCGTACTTTGCCCTCTCCGCGCACTGTCATGCCCGCGTGCTCTTTTCGGAGACACAGGCCCTTGTCAAGATCGTACTGCCCTTCCTGGAGCACGATCTCCACCTCCGCACCGGCATTCTGATCGAGAATCCGCTGAAGATCCGCGGTGTTTTGTACCATGTCTCTTGTAATTTGGATTGATTTCATTTCGTTTCCTTCTTTCCTACGATTTGCTTGTGTCATTGGGGCAGGATGGACGTGTAGGCCACCTGTGCGTAGACCCGATGAAAAAAATCATTGGGATGGTTGATATTGTTGCCTGTCATATCGATAAATCGCTTCTTCTTTAGCAATTCTCTCTGTACATCGCGCACGTTGGCCACGATGACGCCCTCCCGGCAGAGAGTGTCCAGGGCCTCCTTATAATCGGGCTGTTGATTGTAAAAGGGGATTCCCTCAAAGGTTAGCGCCTGCGGGTTTGGAAGGGATGGTGCGACAAGCACGAATTCCACATGGGGAGATGCCTTCCGTATCACATCCATCATCGCTTCTGTGTTCGCCGCAAATTCCTCCGGTGTACGGCCGCTGGTTCCATCATTCATGCCAAAGGCTAGGAAAACCAGATCTGGCGCGTGCACGCTGACCCTCTCTCCCACATGCTCAAGTCCCCACTTGCTGTCCATGCCAGCCTTGGAGGGGTTGTGGCAGCAGATAGCGGTATGGTACTCCGCCTCCAGATAGCGCGCGGTTAGCTCTCCCCAGGCGGGCTGCTGCGGCGCTACCCCGACACACCCGCTGGCGTTATAGCCTTCTGAGATGCTATCCCCGTAGATGATCATGGTTAGGTCCCGCTTATGCGTCAACTTTTCCGCGGTGTTGGGCAAGCGGTCCCCCTGTCTGGGCGGTATGTAGCCGGTCCACTGGCCTGGTTCACAGGTATAGGTGACGGCAATCTGCTTTTGATGGAAGGAATCGCCCTCGCTGAAATAGAGATAGCCTCCGCCTTTTTTGGGAAAGCAGGCCCCCTCCCGATACTGACTGATTTCCAGTTCTTCCTTTTCTGTTACGGGAATCCGGCTGCCCTTGGGGATAACCAGCATGTCATCCTCTAGAATCCAGTCGCGGCCAGGCTCATACTGGATGGTCAGAGCGGCGTTCTGAACGGCTGTGATCTCCTTGGGATGGCACAGGAGAGGTGCTTGGATCCGCTCTCCCTCGCGAACCATGAGGAGGGATTCGTTTTGGATGACTGTGGAAGCCCATATAGGGGTGGGCATCATCGGTGATCGTCTCCTTTGAAATGGCTTGGTTTTCTTTATCCTGGGGTATTATAGCACGGTTGGACGGGGTTGTCTAGATGGTGGGAAGGATTTTTGTGAAAAGGGTTTGAGTGAAAAAGCAGACTCTGAATTAGGTTTGGAGAGAGGGCGGTCAAAATCCGGCGCTCTCCATGGCGGCCATCCAACCTTGAATCACTATTTTCGCCATTTTTTTGGAACCAACGACAGCAGATATCGATATTGTCCAGTCAAAAATAGCATAATAAGATATGTTATTCCACACGCCAAACCTTTTATCAGGGCAGATATGATAACATGATCCACATCTATCCTTTTTATCAAAATCATGATGACACTCATTACAAGGACCATACTCAACTCAGGAAGCAAGTCTCGATAGAATTTAACAAGAGATTCGTGCAGACAGCGACGTATTAAAAAGTAGTACTCAATAACGAATCTAACAATGAAACTAACTGCAACAAAGATCGACAGTATCTCAATATTGCCAACGATTATTCCTATTACTATGCATACTATCTGAATGGGTACATAAATCACTCCACTGTAAAACCGTGTCTTTGAGTCGCCAAGACTTTTGAATACACTTGTGCAACTGGCGGCGGTCATTTGAAACCAAATAGATATGCTTAATGCCCTGACGCACGGAATCGCACTTTGCCATTGACGACCATATAGAATAAGGATAACTTCTTCAGCTGCGAAATAACAATATACAGAAAAAAATGTGCCCAACAATGAAAGCACTTTGAATATACGGATATACTTATCGTATATCGTTTTCCTTTCATTCTGATAATCAGACAAAATCGGATGTAACACGGGTGTAATCGCATAAGTCAAATAACTGACAGGGTACAACATCAAGTTGTACGCCTTATTATAGTACCCTAATGCTACTTTACCTATAAATTTGCCTGTCAATAAATTGTCCAGGTTTCGACCGAAGTAATTAAGAACTTCATATGCAAAATTAAAAATCGAATAATTCAAAATTTTCTTTATACTATTGTAATTAAAGCGTAAATGAATTCTCAATTTAACACTGCGGTAATTCCAAGCGAAAGCCAAAAAAGCTGAAACAATCGACTGAAACACAAGGGCATAATAGCGCCATCCCAATAAAGCCAATGCAATTGCCACACCATAACTAATCAATGCAACCACGACTGTGCGGATTGCGATTACAACGAACTGCTTCTCCTTCTGTAGGAGCGCATTAGGGATCATATTTATAGCATTAAAAAACAAAGAGAATGATAAGCAAACACCCAAAGTAAAATATACGCTGTCACCATACCATAATGATATAGGGTATGAACAAAGTATGAATAATACCATAAGTGCCAGTCCCAAATAAATCGTAAACGAAAATATATTGCTGATGTCATCATCATTTAAATCTTTGTTCTGTATTATGCCAGACCCCAATCCAATATCTGCAAATAGCAAAAAAAAGGTCGAAAAAACTGTAACAACGGCGACTACACCATAATCCTCAGGTGATAATATTCTTGCCAATATGGATGTAGCCAACAGATTGAAAATGACATTCGTATATTTTGCTGCCGCATTTAACAGCGTTGCTGTTTTAATCGATGTAACTTCTCTCATGTTTCCCTCTTTCTAGCCATAATCTCCGGTATGTAACGTGTAATTAGCCATGCAACGATCCCCAAAATCACAAGAGACGCCAAAAACACAAGCCACCAATTAAGTATCGCATTATTAAACCGAATTAGTTTTTTTAATACCGTAAAACATTTTATTTGAAGTGCATAATATACTAATGTATTCTTTCCTATGAATTGCAGTCCGTCTATCTTATGCATATGTCTGCATATCACTGTTAAGAATGCAATTGCACAAATTGCAGTAATAATAAATACTGGTATATTGGTATAGATACCTAAGTGAATATCAATATACATATTAGGAAAAATGAAATAGAGCGCTATATAAATCACAAAGCTGATTATAGCAATCCGCTTTTCCAATATACTCGTTATCCTATTCTCGTTCTTTCTATACAGCTCACCAATCAAGACAAATATCCCCATCGTCATTGCAGTCTCAATATGCCACGGCAATTGAATCCTCAAACTACTTAGAGTAAAGCCCAATATACACATACCGATATAGGCAATTGTCGTGGCTAAGAAATTCTCCTCAAATAAACACTGGATAATCCATGTTAAGATCTCACAGAGAATCAGGCATGAAATAAACCACAACATATCCTGGCCGGAGCCAGGAATCTGCACAAGAAATCCTATCACTCCTGCTAATATATCTGAATGAGTAAACAGCGCATCCGCAAGCAAATTAATCAGACCAAAAAAGATGAATGGGATGAACAGTGCTTTTATTCTCTTACATAGCCATTTAATATTCTTTTTCTTTGTCCCGGTAAGGTATCCAGAAACGAAAAAAAAACCAGTAAGAAAAAATGGAGAAAATAACCTATATATATAATCAGGAACCCCTAAATGGACCGCCAAAACTCCAAACATGCATAGGCCACGAAAATAATCTACCCATGCGATTCTACATTTTTCTTCATGATTGCTCACACTTATCCTCCTTTCTTAATCTGTACATGCACAATCCGATGCCTATAAATAGATTATAGAATACAATGTTATAGCTTGCTGTTCCAAAGTCTGAGAACAGGGTAAGAATCACATAGTAGAGAATGATTGCCTGCTCATAGGGCAATTTTATATATCTTTTAAGTCCGCTTACAATAACCTTTATATGCCCCCAATAGTACGACAAAAAAAATGCGATACCACCAATATCCAGTAATAAAATATAATTATTATGAGGATGCGATAGTCCATTATGACTCGCCCTGAAGTAGTTAAATGTTTGGTCAAACCCAAATCCGAAAAATACATGCTCATAGAATAATTGCAGACCCGTAATGGCCAAACGCACTCTCTCGCTAATTGACGAATCGCTTGATAAGGAACTAAATGAGCTCACCAGCGTAAGCAACCGATCACCTAGATTTCTATTTAATCCTGGTATTATATTGATAAGTTTTATCCCTACCATTAAAACAAGTACCAAAACAGCCGCATACTTAAATAGTCTAATCACATGTTTTTTATTCCTTCTGAACATATACATGACGTAAAAAAGTACTGGAACCAATATAGCTTTTCTTACACCAGAAAACAAAATCAGCAAAGAGCATTCACACAAGCCAATAAGAAGCAACGTTTTTACACGCCACCTTTGTTCTTCACTTATCACATAAATAAGAACACAGCAAATCGAAATAAGATAGTACGACAGGGAAATAGAGCTATCTATCTTTGTCCCGGTAAGCATACCATTATTTCCGAATCTGGTTAGTCCAAACTTATCATGGTATACAATTATTAGATATGTGCAGAACAAAACTCCAAAATAAGCATACATCTTAAGAAAATGTATTAAATCCTCATTATAGCGCATATTTTGTGTAACAGTATAAATAACAATGAATGAAAAGCAGATTGTAGTAAAATACGCAAAACTGGAACTGGTATATAAAGTAACTATAAAACTGAAAATAACATACACACCATACCAGATAATTGCATGATCCTTTACGATCTTCCACCTGTTATGTATCAATGTTAAACCTGCAAGTAAAATCATTAAAACCTGATCCAGTGATCCAGGAAGAATGTCTTTAAATAGCAAAACGAAACAAGATAGCGTCAACAAATATTGACTGATATATTTCCATCTTATTCTCATTTGGCTTTTTCCTCTCTTTCACCTACAATTGATTTAAGGTAATTCTCCCATTTCCTTCCTATTTCACTCGCATCAAATCGCTTTAAAGATTCCGGGCATTTATTCGCCTTTGCAATAGCCTCATCCATATGCTCGATTACATAGCAAACTTGTTTTGCAATCGACTTTGCATTCCCACATTCGGCGAGATATCCATATTCACCGTCAACCAGCAGCATACGGGCGCCTCCAGGGCTGCAGTCAGTAGCAACAATTGGAATTCCTACCATCATTGCTTCAATTACCGCGTTCGGAATTCCCTCAAAATCAGAAGTAAATAAAAAGATACTTGATTTAACCAGCTGCCTATAAACATCATTTGTGACCCCATTAAATCTGACGTTCTTGTGTATGTTTAACTGCTCGCACTGTGCTTTAACCGCCGCATTATCATATCCGCCGCCATAAACTTCAAGCACAAAATCGGAATGCACCTTTAAGATTTCACTAAATGCTCTGAACATAATATCACTACGTTTCTGAACCGGATCATATCGTCCAACATATACAATACTTTTATCCGCTTTCGTTGCATCCCACCTTGGAACATCATCTGCCGGAACTACTGGATTCGGAATAACTATCGCATGCTCAATTATATCTTTTTTAAAGAAATCACGGGCCCCTACCGTCTGGAAGACAAATCCATCACATGAGTAATACAACTTTCTTTTCAACCTGTCTCCCATACCGCGGCAATGATAAGGATCAACTCGTTCAGCCACTACCACTTTATAATCCAGCATTCCCCTAAACAGCAAGACAAAATATAGGCATGGGTCGCCCACAGAAAGCACAAGATCAAACTTCTCTTTTAATATAAGCTCATAAAATTTCCTACATTTTTTAATTAGAATCGACGTGTTCCGCTTAATTTTAGATGTAGATTCAGCAATCTCAAACGAAACGAACTTTACATTTTTGCCTAATCTATCCGTATAGTCACTATGATATACTGAACACAGAGTCACACCATTGCCCTGTTCCGTCAGATACCCTGCAAGCCAATTCATCATTTTAGATAATCCGCCATAGCGGAAACAGTCCATGACTATCAAAATATTCAACCCAATCCCACCTCGTATCCTAACTTTTTGTTATATATTTGTTCATACAAAATTGAATAATTACTGCCTCAATATGTAAATTGCTCCATAAACGCTCTGATATTATCCGTGGGAAGCTCAATTCTTGTTTCCCATTTTCCACATATCATATCGTCGAGCTGGTCAATGTCACTTTCCTGGATAACAGGAATCCCAAAATCTTTTTGAAGTTCTGTTGCCCGATTGTCGATCGCAATAATGATTGTCCTGCGGCCCATCTGCATTGCGCGCATACCGCCATGTAATCTAGTACCAACAAAATCCGTATCCTGATTAAGCAAAAAATCGTTGTAAGATTCCAAATTGGGTTTTAACAGTTTAATGCCCTCCGTTCTCTGCAACGTCTGAAAATAGGCAGCGTCACCATTGCCCTGTACCCAAAACCAGACATTCTTATAATTTCTTTTCAGACACGAGATCAGCTTTTCATCTCTATTTTTATCCTGTTTATAGTCTGTCAGTGTAAATACAACAGTTGATGCCTTTGAAGTTGGGATTGATGCGCACTTTTCTTCTGTTAAACTCCACATTGTAGGACATGCAGTATTCACTACATTATGGATACCTATGCTTTTCAATGCCTGCTCAGTATAACTATCGCGAACGGAGTGCAGATAATCTTTGTTAAATAGATATTGATAGGCACTTCTTGTGTAAGCGTTGATTTTTTGATTGTATTGCTGAGACCCTACACCAATAAAAACACAGGGACCCGCTTGCCTTATAGTAGAAGCGGAAAGAGCCCACTGGCGCATATGAATAAGACTATTCAATTTGCCTACAATTAAATTACTTCCGCAGACAATCTTCTGTGTCACAGGGGTTCTATGAATATATCTTAAATATCTCCAGGATAGCGGGTTATGCGTAGACATCTCGATCGTAAATGCATCCGATAAATATCCACTTAACGCATACTTAACACTATCTACGATGATTTGGTCACCAAAGTTATCGCTTCCAATTGAAGGCTCATACAGAATTACTTTCTTCATATAAACTCCTTTTTTGCTAATCAAATTTTTCTATTTAGCAGTTGACGACTTCTCTCAACCAGTGTATTCAACAACAAACCTAATCCCAAAACACATATCACCGCAATCAACGGTATCACATAGGAAAATGATCCCATTTGCTTTTGTAATTCTCTTTCGATCAAGAAACCAATATTCTGGTGTATCACATATATCGAGTAAGAATTTACACCAATATATTCCAGTAAAGGATTTCTAAGGAACGGAATCTTATTATACAGACATAGCACGACCATAACCGCTGCTATCACCATCTCAATCAGGCCGACATAAGTGTGCAGAATTACTTGATAGCCAATAGACATAACAAGTATTCCCCAGTGCACGACTCCCATTTTTTCCCGGTCAATTAAAACAGCTTGCATTAAAAGTCCAAGTACAAATAGTGATATATATCGACCACCGAGCAGTTGTAACACAAAATATGCCGCCTTCGCTGCAATGGTTTGACCAGATACCTGCTGTACAATATGTAGTACCATACTGGATACGATCCATACATTATAAACCCAAAATCTTCTGTTATAGAAAAACTTATATATTACAGCTATCACAAAGTAAATTCCAATAAGTGATGTAATATACCAGTGCGCACTGTCCACATAGTCCACACCAATAAACCCATTCACAAAGAATATATTTATGAAAAATTCTGATAAACTGCATTCACGTCCCGGCAAACTAAACAGATGAGTAAAAAAGAATATTACACAGATAGCTACAAAATATGCCGGCCAAAGCCTGCGAAATTTCTTTCTGGCAAACCCGATTATTGTCCACTTTTCATGCTTTCTCGTCATATATAAGCCTGATAGAATAAAGAAAATCGCTACACCTAACTGTCCCCAGTAGTTTATAAATGCAAATGTTATAGTTCTGTTATTATACAGTTCTTGATATCTACAAAACATATGGTAGCACACAATAAGAAGAGCGGATCCCCCTCTCAAACCATCTATTGAGTAGTTCCTTTCCTGCAAATTTGACATAGATTTCTGTCCTCTCGTCTCCCACCAGATCAGCCCTGCATATACAGTTCCAGATATTGAGTATACGCTATTTCTTTCTTATAATTATTAGCATGCTCAACACAGGCTTCAATAGATTTCGGATTTTTTTGACACTCAAGAATTGCCTCCTTTATTCCTTCCAGATCATTTTGCTCCACAATGATTCCGCATTCACAACCTACCGATTCTGGGCTTCCTGTTCCGGTAAATGTAATGACCGGTGTTCCACAAGCCTGCGCCTCTAAATTGGTTGTAGGGAAATTATCACATCGTGTCGGATTCAAAAACACATCAGCTGCTGAATACAGCTCTGCAAGCTCGTCAACACTCTCTGTATGCTTCAATGCAAGAATACGTTTGTCTATATTTTTAATTTGCATTTCAGTAAGCCCGACCATAATGATCTGATATTTTCTAAAATCTAATGTATCCGCCAAATACTCAAACACGTCCAGTCCTTTTGGATACCCCCAAACATTAGCTACACCCAAAATTACAAATTTATCTCCAATTCTATACTTTTCTCTAACACTGTTATCTCGGGGATAGAACACATTTACATCGATCCCGTTGTTAATTACCTCTATAGGATACTCTTTGAGAAATGATTGCTGCACTTCGCGTTTCAGCCACTGCGAAGGAGTAACGATCGTCATTCGATCAACACCACAGAAGCTTCGTCGTTTATCATTATAATTTCGTTTGGAGCCATCCCAGAACAAACTCTTTGGATGCTCATGTTTTCGGATACATTTTTTACATCCTGTTTTCCATTTCTCACACTTCTCCAAAGAATAATATGGGCAATGCCCCGTATAACTCCAGCAATCATGGAGCGTCCAAATCACACGCTTGTTTGTCTTCTTTAGATAGTCAAACAACAAAAATACATTAATGTAGTAACCATGAAGGTTGTGCATGTGAATTACATCTGGATTATATTCTTCCAGATAACGAATTAGCTTCTTTGTCGCAAAATACGAACCGTAGCCGCACGCGTCAAACAATCTGGTCAAAAGGACATGCAGATAAATGCCGGCCGTATTTCCAATTTTATATGTTGTAACGTCTTTCGGTGGCACTCCACGGCCATACACAATTGTACTCTCGATGTCATTGTTCGTCAAAACCCGATAACAGTCAACAGCAATGCGTCCAACGCTCCCACCGCCAAACATTGTTGTAATCTCCAACACCTTCACTAGTTACTCACATCCTTCCTCGCCTACACATTTTTTGATACCTTCCGCAAATGTTGTCTCTACTTTCCAATCCAGCGATTTTACAACTTTTGAATTATTAGGCTGCAAATCTATCGGCCCATCAGGGCCATACGATTTCGCTCCATATTCAATCAAACTCTCGCTGCCAATGACATCTCTGATCTCCTCAACATATTCCTTTAACGGTCTGATATTCCCACTGGCAACATTATAGATACCGTTTTCGCAATCGACTTCCGCAAATTTCACCATTGCTCTCGCGGCATCTTCAACATATAGGTAATCCCAAAGTTGTGTACAGGCTGTCACTTGAATGGATTCATTGCGCTTCATCTTCTCAATCGATGACATAATCAATGTTCCAGGATCATCGTATTTTCCGTAAACACTGAAGATACGAGTCCAGATAAATTTCATGTCATACTGCTTTGCCATGTCTGCAAGGGTCTCACAGGCGTGTAACTTCTCCTTGCCATACGCGGTGTTCGGATTGCATGGAGCATTCTCCTCAACAGGACTGGCTGTTTTTCCATACTCAGCCTGAGAACCGGAGCCAATGAACAGACTACAACCCATTTCATGCGCCGCTTCCATTGCTTTTACAGCGCTATCATAATTGTTTCTTTGTATCTGCACGTTGTCACGATAAGGTACTCTGGCACCTTCCCATGCTAAATGATAGAATACATCCGCTCTTTTAATGTGCTTTGGAAGCTCCTGATACTCAACCATTTCTAGCTCTATTACCTGAACACAGGTCTCGTTGGGAAGGCGATTCAAATTCTTGCTGTTAGGCCTTACAATTGCATAAATCGTGCATTCTCTCTTCGCCCACTCTCTAATCAAATGTACGCCAATAAAGCTTGTGGCACCTGTAATGACAACATTCCTTTTCATGCAATCTTCCCCATTAAAGTGAACTCAAATAGTTAAACAAAGCGCGGTCCATTAAGGGCTCCTGATCTTGATTAGGCTTTCCAAACTCAAGTTTCGGAAACACATATGTGTTTTCCTTGATACTCACTTCGATCAAACAAGGGGCCACTCCTTCGAATAAGCTAGCCCTCACATCATCAGCAGACTCAATCTTGTAGTATTCAATTCCATAAGCCTTCGCAATCGCGCCAAAGTCAGGCACAGTATAGCCCCCCGTTGCCACAGTCTGTACATAGTTTTCCCCAAAATACATTTCTTGGAAATGACGAATCATACCCAGCGCGGAATTATTCATCAGTACAATCTTTATCGGCAATCTCTCCCGTGCAATTGTTTGCAATTCCTGGATGTTCATCTGGATACCACCGTCGCCGTTGAAGCTGACGACCGGACCGTGTGATGCATAGTAACAGCCGATAGCGGCTGGAAGAGAATAGCCCATAGCTCCATGCCCGCCAGAGAAGACCACCTTCTGACGCTCTTTAACCCTTAGAGACTGTGCAACCCATATCTGGTTTTGCCCAACATCCGCAGTTATTACAGCATTGCTGGGAATGTGTTCACTTATTTGTTCGACAATCTCGTTCGGCAGCCGTTTATCCATGCCAGCCAGCATAAACCTAATGGTACTACAAATCTCCAGCCATTCGCTGTAATCGAGCAATATATTATCCCATATATCGTTCAAAACGCGAAGCACTGCTGACACATCTGCACAGATCGCAACTTCATTGTCATGTACCCGATATGCAAGCTCACCTTCATCCACTTCAACCCGGATCAATGTTGCATTGGGCGCAAAATTTTCACGCTTAGCACCAACCTGACGGACATCTAACCTTGCACCGAGGGAGAGGAGCAAATCACTCTTGGCTACAATGAAGTTAGCTGCTCTGTCGCCGTAAGCACCGATGAATCCATAGTTTAACGCAGACTCATTGACAATATCCATAGAAATCATTGTCGACACAGTCGGTATACCTAGCTTAGCAATTACCTTGCGGGCATCAGCTACTGCATTTGCCATCTTGATGCCATTGCCCAACAGGATAACCGGTCTTTTTGCTTGTTTTAAGGCTTCCCTGATCTGCGCTATCCTTGATTCATCAAGTGTGCTCTCGTGAATTTCACTAGCCTCATAGACGCTTACTTGATCAGCATCGATCTCCGCATGTAAGATATCCATCGGAATATCCAAAAGCACCGGTCCTTTGCGACCAGATTGTGCCTGGGCAAAAGCAAAGTCCAATTGCCATTTCAAGCCATCTGCATTGTCAACCTTCGCTGCATACTTTGTGACACCTTTCACCATAGACACGATATCCGTTTCCTGAAAGCCACGTTGTCGAACCGGCATCTCATTCTTGGCTTCGAACGTATTTACTTGCCCCGTAATAAAAAGTGTTGGAATTGAGTCAAAAAACGCATTGCAGATGCCTGTTATCAGATTCGTAGCACCCGGACCGCTCGTAGCATATGCGACGCCAACTTTGCCACTTGTCTGTGCGTAACCGCAAGCGGCAAACGCCGCCCCTTGCTCGTGATATGTTACATGCGCGGCTATCTGCCCTTGATACTTGCTGAATGAATCCATCAGATGTGTAACCATGCCACCCGGATATCCGAACACATCCGTTATCCCTTTACCAATTAAATATTCAACAATATAATCAGACGCTTTCACTGATTCGTCTCCTATTCTGACTTATCGGTTAATAGCCTCGATAATGACCTGCGCCATATAGTCGATCATCTCGTCGCTCATTCCCGGATACACACCAACCCAAAAGGTGTTATTCATAATAAAATCCGTGTCATCAAGGTCGCCTACAACTCGATATGCATCAGTTCCTCGGATCTGATCAAAACAGGGGTGCTTGATTAGATTACCACTGAACAGCAGACGGGTTTGAACATTGCGCTCTTCAATATATTTTGTGATGTCATTGCGCTTCCGTTCGCTCTCTGGCTTCACGGAAATTAAGAAACCAAACCAAGAAGGGCGGCTATCCTTCGCAGGCTCTGGCAAGATAATTTTATCCTGGACATGCTCCAGCGCCGCATGGAGACGCTCCCAGTTGTGACGGCGGCGTTCAACAAAGACCGGGAATTTTTTTAGCTGTTCCACTCCGACCGCTGCTTGCATATCTGTTACTTTCAAGTTATATCCGAAATGGCTATATACATATTTGTGATCATACCCCTGCGGTAATTCACCATTTTGTCCATCAAAACGACGGCCACAGAAATTGTCTTGGCCAGAGGGGCAAATACAATCTCGACCCCAGTCACGATAGGAGAGAATCAGACGATGCAGCTTCGGATTATCCGTGTAAACACATCCGCCCTCTCCCATGGTCATATGATGCGGCGGATAGAAACTGCTCGTGCCAATGTCACCCCATGTACCCGTAAATTTCGTCACTCCATCAATCGTATACTGGGTTCCGAGTGCGTCGCAGTTGTCCTCCACCAGCCATAGATTGTGTTTATCGCAGAAGGTTTTCACCGCAGCTAAATCAAACGGATTGCCCAAAGTATGTGCAATCATAACTGCTTTCGTCTTATTGCTCAGAGCTTCTTCTAGCTTTGTCACATCAATGTTATACTGTGGTACGGTTACATCGACAAAAACTGGAACGGCACCATACTGAAGGATAGGGTTCACAGTAGTTGGAAAACCGCAGGCAACGGTAATAACCTCATCGCCGCGCTTAATCTGGCGGTCTCCTAATTCAGGAGCCGTCAATATAGAAAACGCGATTAAATTCGCGGAAGAGCCACTATTGACTAGATGGGCATACTTCACACCAATCCACTCTGCAAAATCTTTCTCGAACTGATCTGAGAAACGCCCCGTCGTCAGCCAAAAATCAAGCACAGCATCTGTCAGACTGCACATTTCTTTTTCGTCAAACACACGGGAAGCATAGCTAATGCGATCGCCGGGCTTGAATTCTCCTTTTTTTTCCTTAAAATCATGATAATAGTTGACAACCATGGCTTTGATCTGCTCACGTGCTTCTGTTTCATTCTTCCAATTACCCATTTTGCTTTCCTCCATACATCCTTCTACTCATCGCTACCCATCTTGCAAAAACTCCTCAATCTGCCTGTCCATGCAATGCCTCACATCATTGCCATTGATCCAGCATTTGCTCCACTCCACAACCTTTTCAATGGCCTTATCTAGAGTCCAATGTGGCTTCCATCCAAAGGCCGCCCTGAGCTTTGAGCAATCCAGCTTCAGAAAGTTCGCTTCGTGTGGACCGCCATCACAGCGGCTGATCCAATTTATGTTATCACCCCAAAGTTTCACAAACAGATTGACAAGTGCTCCGGTCTGAAAACAGTCTTGCTCATCCGGTCCAACATTGTAATAACCGGCAAAACTGCAATCCTTATACTGCATTGCTGCAATCAACAGATAGACATACAGGGGCTCCAGTACATGCTGATAGGGTCTCGTCGAGTACGGATTTCTTACAAAAATATCCTGTTTATTGATTGCAGCACGGATACAATCCGGGATTATTCGATCATTGGCAAAATCACCGCCACCGATAACATTACCGGCACGAGCGGTAGAAATAGCCACACTTCCATCAGCAAAAAAGCTGTTCTTGAAAGAATGTGTAACAAGCTCGGAACAGGATTTTGAGTTAGAATAAGGGTCATAACCATCCAGTTCATCGTTTTCCCGATATCCCCATGCCCATTCCTTATTAAGGTAAACCTTATCGGTGGTTACATTCAGGAACGACTTTACACAGTTGCTGGTACGTACACATTCTAGAATATTGACTGTACCCATGACATTCGCTTCGTATGTATATCGGGGATCTTTATAGCTATCCCGAACAATCGGCTGAGCAGCAAGATGTAACACTATTTCCGGCTGCGCTTCATGAAAAGTTTTCTTCAGCTTTTTGTAATCTCTGATGTCACCAATAACAGAGTGAACATCCTGTTCAATTTTGGCTATCTCAAACAGGGAAGGTTCCGTCGGGGGATTTAGAGAGTATCCCGTAACAATGGCTCCAACATTCGCCAATATTTTACAAAGCCATGAACCTTTGAATCCAGTGTGGCCAGTTATGAATACCTTTTTTCCGCCATAAAATGATATATCAAAACTCATTAGTCTTCCCACACTTTCCAAGGCGCTTTTTCGCTGGCCCATAGTTTTTCGAGCTGTTCCTTCTCTCTTACAGTATCCATGCACTGCCAGTAGCCTTCGTGCTTGTACGCCATAAGCTGTCCCATCTTGGCCGCCTTCTCCAATGGTTCCTTTTCCAGCACAGTGGCATCGCCGTCGATTAAGTCGATAAATTCCGGTTTGCAAATCATATAGCCGATATTAATCATATTGCCATCCCCCCGAGTCTTTTCACGAAACTCCGTGATGTGCCCCTCAGGGTCAATATCCAATACTCCGAAACGCTGACCAGCATTATATGCAGACATGGTCACCAGCTTGCCATGCTCTTTGTGAAAAACAAGCTCTTTATCTAAATCTACATCCGCCACGCCATCGCCATATGTCAGGAAGAATGATTCATCCTCAATGTATTCGCGAATACGCTTCACCCTGCCACCGGTCATGGTGTTCAAACCCGTGTCCACCACAGTAATCCTCCACTGTTCGCAATTCTGATTGTGGACAATCACCTCGTTTTTACCATTGGTATAATCAAACGTAATATCACTATTGTGCAGAAAGTAGTCAGCAAACCATTCTTTAATCACATGCTGCTTATAGCCAGCACAGATGATAAAGTCTTGAACACCATAACTTGCATATAGTTTCATAATATGCCACAGAATCGGCATACCGCCGATTTCAATCATCGGCTTTGGCTTATAAATGGATTCTTCTGAAATACGAGTGCCAAACCCTCCCGCCAAGAGAACTGCTTTCATTGCTACTTATCTCCTTTGCTCTTCTCAAATAACATCGCATCTACCAAGTAACGGTACCAATATGCATGAAAATATGCGTAAAGTTTTCCTTCTTTACCATCTAAAAATCCAAGTCGGAAATAGTAACGATATATGTAATACATCCATGCTCTTAGCCCAGAGGGCAACTTATAATAAACTCGATATTTAAGTATTCTCTTGATCTTTGCACTTCTTTCGAGTCCTGACAATTCTATAGCCTTAGCATCTTCTTTTTTCTGGGCGAAGTCATTGGATGCCCACTCGGCATACTGCACATGCTTCTGTGACCAATTCACAAGTCCCTTATAATCCTTATGCAGTAAATAGCTATTCATATAAACCATTTCACCGCTGATCAGTCGGATATGCTGGTCGAGCAAGATATCTTCCATAAACGCTGTTTTAGGGCGAAACACCCGCAGCTTTCGCAAAGTTGAAGCGCCGTACTTCAGCGACTTGCCCATAAACTCGATACGGTATTTGACCACAATTCCATTTACGTTTGATGCTACATGCTGGTCACATAGCGATTTTAACTCGCTTCGAGACTCCTTTGTCAGGCGTTCATCTGCATCAATAAACAAAATCCAATTAGAATCGAAGGTGATGCTATCCATGCCGAACTGAAAGCGATCGAAGTATCCGCAATCCTTCTGATACACTTCTGCCCCACAGCACTTTGCCAATTCAACCGTGCTGTCCTTGCTACAACCATCCAGCACAATCATTCTGTCAGCAATATCTTTTACAGATTCCAAACATTCCGCAATGTTCTTTTCTTCGTTATATGTAAGTGTAACTGTCGTAATTGTTGACATTTCTTCTTCCCCTCACAAACCCAGAATTGCATTCTTATACTTTTCCAGGCTGACATCCTTGGTCAGATTCTGTTCTAAATTTTCACGTCCACGCTGCCCCATAGCAACCAGCTCATCGCTGTCAGCATTTTCAATGAACCAACGAATATTATCTTCAATAGTCTTACAATTACCAGGTTCAGACACCAAACCGTTCTGAGTTTCCTCTATGATAAGATGTACTTCTGAACCTTTCTCAAGAACAGCAAGAATTGCTTTCTGGCAGCTGGCAACCCCATAATATTTCGACGGACAAGAGACTCCTTTTATACCCTTCGCATTCACAACCCAGTGTACATCGGCCGCATTTAGGCTGTAAATCAAATTTGCCTTGTCCTGATAGGGAATAAATGTTACATTATCCATATGATGCCTATCTACATATTTTACAAGCTTATCCAGTACAGTACCAGCACCCACAAAGGCGAAGATAACGTCTCGTCCATCATTCGTTTTTGTTCCGGGTTCAAATTTTTCTATTACCGTGATCAGGTCCTCCAAACCATAGTACAACCCGATATTTCCTGAATACATAATGACAAACTTGCCTTCCAGCCCATATTTCCTCTTAAAAGCAACAACACCTTCATTATCTTTATCCAGCTGATAAATCTTCTTCTCGTCAATCCAGTTGTTGATCATCACCGTCTTTGGCACTTTCTTTCCCTTGAACCGTATATTCATCGTCTCTACTAAGTCTCGACCAACTGTAATAACCAAATCGCTCTGCTTACAACTAAACTTATCTAACCATATCATCGCTTTTAGAATCAGTGGGTTCTTGCTGTATCCCACTGCCATGACTTGTTCTGGATTGAAGTCTTGAATGTTATAGATATACTTGGCACGCTTGATCCATTTGCCCCATACCCCCAATAAACCGCCAAGGATTGGCGGTTGGGAAATGGAAAATACATAATTTTGCTTCCCCACTTTGAATGTGGCTACCATCGCCCCAAAGAAATACCCGAGGATATTTTTGATTCTGCTCATCTTGTTGGACTTTGTAAACTCCGATACCCGGACACGTAGCACGCGAACCCCGTCAATTTGCTCCTCATAAAACAGCTTTGTCTTATATGCCGACGCAATCGTACCTTCATATGAGGGCACGACGCAAATGACCGTAATATCAAAGGCATCGAGTATTCCTTCCGCCAATTCTCTCAAAATTTGACCTGTAGATGCCACATCCGGTACATAGTAATGGGCATAAATCAAAAGCTTCTTCCTTGTATCCATTGCTTCGGGTTCCCTTCATTCAATTCTCATACAGCCAGGACGCTTTTTTTCATCCCTCAGCGTTATCAATATAAAACGCCTTATACCACTGTGCAAATTTCCGCAGCCCTTCACGCAAGCTCGTACTCGGCTTAAATCCGAAGTCCCGCTCCAGCGCACTCGTATCCGCATACGTCACAGGTACATCGCCGGGCTGCATCGGTACAAGCTCTTTATGGCTCTCAAAATCGTAGTTCTCTGGCAGCAAGCCTGCATAAATCAACTCTTGCTGCAGAATATCTACAAAGTCCATCAAGTTTTCCGGGCTGTTGTTTCCAATATTGTACACAGCATACGGCGGGATAGGTAACCCGTCTTCTCCATTCACCTTCTCAGGCGCATGCTGCATAACACGCACAACACCTTCGACTATATCATCCACATAGGTAAAATCTCGTTTGCACTTTCCATAATTGAAAATCTGAATCGTCTCGCCACGGCGAAGCTTATTGGTAAAGCCAAAATACGCCATATCCGGACGTCCTGCTGGACCGTAAACAGTAAAAAAACGCAGGCCCGTTGAAGGAATGCTGTACAGCTTTGAATATGCATGTGCTAGCAGCTCGTTGCTCTTTTTGGTCGCCGCATAAAGCGACACAGGGTTATCCACTTTATCATCTGTGGAATACGGGACTTTCTTATTAGAGCCATACACAGATGAACTTGAGGCATATACCAGATGCTCCACCGGGTGATTCCGGCACGCCTCCAGAATATTGAAAAATCCAATTAGATTGGATTCAATGTACGCATCCGGGGCGATGATAGAATAGCGTACTCCAGCCTGCGCCGCTAGATTGACAACCACCTGCGGTTTATATTCAGTAAAAACCTCTTCAATCAGCTGTTTGTCTGCAATATTTCCCTTTACAAATACAAAATTCGGATATTGCACCAGCTGCGCAAGACGATACTCTTTTAAATGAACATCGTAGTAATCATTCATGTTATCCAAACCGATGACCGCTATGCCTTGCATATCCGCATACAATCTTTTTACTAAATTAGAACCAATGAATCCGGCAGCGCCAGTAACCAGAATCGTGTTATGATTTAAATTAACATTTGATTTCAGCATATGATCCCCTCATACATTCGCACAACTTTCATTGCACCTTTCAATCGCGTCGAAAAATATCGCGCGTGTACACCTTATCTTTCACATTATCCAGACAACTATCATACCGATTGGCGATGATAGCATCACACATACTATTGAATTTTTCCAGGTCATTGACCACAAGACTTCCAAAAAACGTACTTCCATCTTCCAGCGTGGGCTCATAGATCACCACAGTTGCCCCTTTTGCTTTTATCCGCTTCATAACCCCTTGTATACTACTCTGTCGGAAGTTATCAGAATTGCTCTTCATTGTCAGGCGGTACACACCAACCGTTGCTGGCTTTTCTTTGCTCTTGCTGTACTGGTTATCTTCCTCATAGCCATAGCAGCCAGCCATTTTTAAGACTTGGTCAGCAATAAAGTCTTTCCTCGTCCGATTGCTATCAACGATCGCCTGGATCAGGTTCTCCGGCACATCCCCATAATTTGCCAGCAGCTGCTTTGTGTCTTTTGGCAGGCAGTATCCGCCATACCCGAAGCTCGGATTGTTGTAGTGACTCCCGATGCGAGGATCAAGGCAAACACCATCAATGATCTGCTGCGTGTTCAACCCCTTCATCTCTGCATATGTATCCAGTTCATTGAAATAGGAAATACGAAGGGCCAAATAGGTGTTTGCAAATAACTTCACAGCTTCGGCTTCCGTAAAGCCCATGAACAGCGTATCGATATTTTCCTTGATGGCGCCTTCTTGGAGTAACCCAGCAAACGTATGAGCCGCATTTAGCAGATGCTCATCATTCATATCCGTACCGACGATAATCCGGCTGGGATACAGGTTGTCGTACAATGCCTTTGACTCTCTTAAAAATTCAGGGCTAAAGATTATATTCTTAGAACATGTCCTCTTTCGAATGCTTGCTGTGTAACCCACCGGAATCGTAGACTTAATAACCATAACAGCATCTGGGTTACACTCCATAACCAGCTTAATTACGGCTTCCACGGCAGACGTGTCAAAGTGTTGCGTAGCCGAGTCATAGTTTGTAGGTGCCGCGATCACAACAAAATCCGCATTACTGTATGCGAGCTTTGCGTCAAGTGTTGCGGTCAAATTCAGATCTTTCGCAGCGAGATATTGTTCGATATAGTCATCCTGAATCGGAGATTTTCGGTTGTTAATTAGCTCCACTTTTTCAGGAATAATATCCACCGCATATACAGTATGATGCTGCGCAAGAAGAACAGCCAATGAAAGGCCAACATAGCCAGTCCCTGCTACAGCAATCGTATACTTCTTATCCATAGTTTGTTTTCCTCGTCTCTCTTAGCTAAACTGATAGTGGTATCTATTATAATCACTGTGGGATTGATACCATCTGATCTTCACTGAATCCTTCTTCTAGCCAGCATCCCGCAACTCACACAAACTCCCAATCCCAAACGTCGACGCCACTATCCTGGAAAACCCCTCGCAGTCTCTCGGACAGTCTCTCCCTACTCACACCCTTCTTCAGCACCGCCTGTAAGAAGCCACCGCCGCCAGCACCGCAGATAAATCTCGCCTCAAGCAGATCGTCGCACGCCAGGAAGATCTGATCAATGCAGGTATTCGTAGAGCCACTGTCCAGCTGCTTGGACAGTTCCCAATGCCGGTCCAGGAGCTCTGCAAAGGCATCCACATTTCCCTGCTCCAGCTCAAACTGCATCAGCACGGCGAGCCGTTTCATCTCATGCAGCGCCTCAATGCTCTCCGAGCGCCCTCCGATGTAGCCGCCCACCACGTCCTTCAACAGATTTCTCGCAAGCCGCCTCTGCCCGGAATAAATCAGGACAAATCGCTCTTGTAGCTCTGCGATCGTTTCTGCCGGGATCTTCAACGGCTGCACCTCAATATCCTGGCAGAGTCCCGGTTTTGTACGGATTAACTTGATACCACTGGTCAACCCACCAACTTGATCCTGCCAGCCGCCTCCGGTACTCATCAGTTGTTCCATACAAAGCACAAGGCTGTACAGGGAGGCATCGTCAATTTTCCGTCCCATGAATTCAAAAAGGGCTTTCCCACAGGCCGCCGACAAGATACTGCTGGTGCCCAGGCCGGATCCCTTCGGCACGCCCACCACCCAGGTAGACAGCTGAATGCCCCCGCCAAGCTTTCGAAGCACTTCTGTCAGGTCCGCATTCCCTTTCCTTGGAATAACCCCACATGCGATCAGGGCTGCTTTATGGAGCGCAAAGGAATCATAGGGATTCGCGCAGTTCTGAATGTCCTCCACCGAAAGCGCTTGCCCGCTTGCCCCAATGTCGGTACTTTCAAACCGAACCACCAATTCATCCAGTTTTTTCACTTCCACATGAACCGGCAATTCTCCGTTCAGCCTTATGGCGGCATTCAATACAAGGCCACCGTGCTCATTGCAATAAGGCGGTGTATCCGTCCAGCCTCCCCCCCAGTTCACACGGACCGGAAGCTCTATACTCACACAATCTTTTGCGATCGTATAGGAACTACTGTCCTGGATATACTGCACTGCTTCGTCTGTGATGGCCTGACGTATGCTATGGAAGCACAGCGATTCCAGATAATCGTACCCATGCCCGCTAAGCTTTTTCTTTTTCATCTTCTGGTACCGTGACAGATAGTAATAAATTCGAATCTTGGCTTCAAAAGGCTTCTTCTCCGCTTCTTCCATCAGCAGCGCATACTTGGCTTCATCAATGCCCTCATCCCCAAAAATCTGTAGAGCGTCCTGAACTGATTCCCGTCTTTGGATGGCGTCTAGGAAGCGGGCTACAAGAATCTGTTCCTCCAGGCGCTGTTTTCTGGGTATAATCGCTTGTACATCGGCTTCATTAAAACTTTCGAAAAGGCTTGTGCGCCTGGATTGTCTCCAGTGCAGCAAGGTGTCCGGGGAAAGGGGAGAGCCCGCCGCCAAACGGTATACATCCAGTGCCGCTGCAACGGCTTCCCTCATGGTGTCACAGACCGGGTACAATTTGGCAAACCACAGGTAGGGCTCCTGGTCCGGCCACAGGTCCTGGACCAGTAAGCCATAGGTCTCCAAAAATGCGGATAATGTTGTGCCGAGAAATCCGGCATTGTCTTCTAACTTCCCCTTAGGATTATCCAATACGTTGTAAATCCGGACAACATACTTCCCATCCTTGAGAACAAGGCCATGAAGTGCAACGCAGTCCGGGATTGCCACATGATCCAAATCCACATTGGAAATAACGCATCCTCTGCCGATCTCGACATCATGGGAAATGACAGAGTTTTCTATATATGTGCCGTCGCCAATCACAGCGCCATGATCGATCCGACTGGTGTGCACAGCACAGGTCCCGCCCAATTCTGCATTGGTCATGACCATGTGTTTCCATGCAAGGAATGCATAGCTGTTGACCCCCTCCGTAACCAGTGCCGCCAGTTCCCTGGTGGTTCCAAAATGGATAAATTCTGCCGGAGAAAGGCAAAGCAACTTTAAGGAAAACCCCTGTAACACATCCCATAATTGTCTCCTGCAATCGAGAAGCTCCTGACAAATCGTGCCTTCCGCCGCCTCTCGGCAATACTGCTCTAACGTCGCACTCTTAGCCAGGGGGTACAGAAAATCCCCATAAAAGCTAAGCCGCGCTCTCTCGTTGACAAAGGCCTGATATTTCCTCTTATCGATTGTATGATCCGTACAGAGGAGAGAGTAGAGCGCATTCAGCATATGGGCATCCAGGGCGATGGCACCGGTGTCAAGATCCACATTGCCTTGTTCATTCACCGCGCCAAGTCTTTTCAGATGCTCCTCCGACTGCTTATGCAAAAACAGATCCACGTACCCCTTTCCGTCACTTAAGAAGACCCCGTGATTCTTTCCGGTCTCCACTGGTTCTTTGATGGATATGGCCATGGCGCCACGAAACTGAAAATCAATCTGTAGCGGATTGAAAAGCAGAAGGACATCCCCAGATACGACAAGCATCCCCTCTTGAATCCGCCCTGGCACCCCTGACATCCCGATGATAAATTCATCAAAGAGGGTAGACGCTTGGCCGTTGGGCAGCTCACGCGGGACTGGTGCAAACAGTTTTCCGCAAGCCGAGTACTGGGGAACTCGTTTGCTGTCCCCACCAGAATGAATCACCAGGATTCGCTTATTATGAAAAGGATTTAGGGAAACAGAGGCTTCCTGTTCCGCAATATACCGAAGCACGTTGAAGGTAGCGCCGCCGGAGCCAACGCGCTTTCCATCCGGGTCGGGGAGCACAGCATATTTTGTAGAATCCGGCAGAAGTTTTCTATCCAGCCGGTACTGTAGCTGTTGTCGGTAGCTTGCTGCCTGCTCCTCATTGGAAGCTGTCAGGATAATATAGTCCCACTTTATAAAAGAAGTTTTTCGGAGACTTCTCACATAATCTTCCCAGGAATCCAGATAGCTCTGCTGAAGAAACAAATTTTTAATCGTTTTATAGGTATAGTTCATATATGCTGTTCCTTATTGTCAGTCGCTGAAATTTAGGTCTCAAGGTTGACCGATAGCGCGAGGAAAAAATCCTCCCGTTCGAAACTGCACCAGCCTCATTCCCCCTGCATGGTCACCACAGCTTTGACGGTCCCAAAAATAATTTTCCAGTCAACCCAGAAGCTGCGCTCCCGTATGTATTTCTGATCCAGTTCCATCCACTCTTCAAAACTAAGTGAATTCCGATGGGGTTGAATCTGCCAGTAACAAGTCAAACCCGGCTTCACAGACAGGCGTCTCCGATCAAACTCGTCATACTGCTCAACTTCCCGGGGAAGCGCCGGCCTCGGCCCCACGAGGCTCATATTCCCCTTTAAAATGTTGAGCAGCTGCGGCAGTTCATCGATGCCGGTCTTTCGAATAAACTTACCAATCCGCGTGATCCGCGGATCTTCTTTGATCTTGAACACCGGGCCGTCCATCTCGTTATCCTTGAGCAACTCTCCCAGCTTTTCCTCCGCCTGCGGTACCATGGACCGGAACTTAAAGAAGCGAAAGGATTTTCCATTCTTTCCGATACGCTCCTGCACAAAAATTGGCCCAGCACCCGGGCTATCGATCACGATGATGAGAGCCAAAAGCAGCATAAAGGGCGCCAGCGCTAGCAAAGCCAGGGCAGAAAAGAGAATATCCTGTGCCCGTCTCCCAAACTGGTACGCTCTCTTTGTTTCAAACGGTTCCCGGCAGTCACTCAGGCCCATTCCTTCATTGGGCTCCACCCGTGCAAGAGTATCCAACTGGATTCCTGGCCAGGACTCATCCACATGTCGTTCCACCATTGTCCCCTCCTTGTGTAATCCTTAGCCTGCCTCTCCGTACAAAATCTCTCTCAGGTACGCTCGACATTGATTCAAATCCGGAACTAGCACCTGCATCTTTCGGATGACCGCCGACGAGTACATCCCGTTTGCAGGAATACGGAAGGACTGCACATCGTCAACCCCCATGGTTAAGATCTCCATTGCATACCCCAGGATCTGGCTGGACTCCATATCCGTCGTCAAAAGAGGCATCGCCTCGTTGATAAGTGCCACCAGTGTAATGGGGTCGGAGCTCTTCATCGCAGTAAAGGCAGATATCAAGACCTCTCTCTGGCGCTCGGTTCTTCTGTAATCAGAATTGCCGATGGACCGGTTTCTGGCATGAATGAGAGCCTGCTCCCCTGTGAGATGATTCATCCCCTCCGATAAGTCCCAATCTGGCCGTTCCGCCTGAGGATACAGGACATTCCGGTTACGGCCACAGATATAATCCGCTTCCGCCTGACTCAGATAGAGGTCGATCCCCCCCATCATATCGATCAGGGTTTTAAATCCGCTGAAATCGACCTCCACATTTCCATCGATGTGAATTCCAAAATTCGTCTCAATGGTGTCGTCGAGCAGATCCATTCCGCCAAAAGCGTAGGCAGCATTGATTCGATTGTCGCTGTACCCTGGGATTGGAACATACATATCCCGCATGAAGGAAGTCAAGTAGATGCTCTGGCTCTTTTTGTTGATGGTGGCCAAGATCATGGAATCAGAGCGCTGCCGTCCCTCGCCCTCCCGCCGGTCCTGGCCGATGAGAAGAATATTCACCACATCCCGGTCCTTCATCACATCCGGGTCCGCATTGGCCCACACAATCTCATCCGGATTCAGGTGCGGGACTTCCGTCTCGCTGGGAAGACTTTCATCTACCTCAAAAAATTCCTCATTGGGGGCGATCTTTGCCTCCTGCTTTGGGTCAACTCTATGCATTTTGCTGAGAGTATACCGCACATAGCCGTAGGCGCCGCCTGCTATAAGAGCCATGACGATGAGAAGAATGAGCAGGATTTTGGCCCAGACAGGCATTTTCTTCTTTCTTCTCTGTGATTTTGTATTAGTATCCATCGTTTCCCCCACTATTCTTGTATTCCATCTTAGATGGAATTCCATCTAGGATGGTATTTCATCTAAGATGGAGCGAGCCGTCTCCATAGCGGTTTCTCCATCTTGCCCCAATATCTTGACTGCCTTCTGGAACCATCCATAGGATTGAACCGGATCGGTGTGTACATCGCTGCCCAGGAGATGGGCCTGTCCCGTCTTGAAAAGCTTACACAGCTTTCGCCGCTGAAGCCGGTTGCAGATGTTCTCCGCATTCACCTGGATCCCATACCCCATGTCCAGCAGATTCTCTTGCATGGATTTCTCATAGCGGTCGATGTGGGCGATGACCACCCGCAGCTTCCGCGCCGACTCGATGTACCCGATGGCGTCGGCAATCCAATTCTGCCATATACCTCTCGGCATCTCCAATAGAATCCAGTTCGTCCCCTCGATGGTCAGCTGCTCCAAGCCTTCTAGCGTCGGTAAATCATAGCTCAGATGGATCTCTCCGCCTTTGATGATCCGAATCCCCGTCGTGTTCGACTGAACAAGCGCCTCATAGGTCCGGTCCCGCCGGCTCTGAAATTCTTCCGCCGTATGGCCTGATTCCAGATAAAAGTGCGGGGTCGCGACAATCGTATCCACCCCCACGTTCTTCGCTGCCCAAAGCTGTCTCAGAGAATGTGCAAGGTCCGGACTTCCGTGGTCTGCTCCCGGCAAAATATGGGCGTGAAAATCCACATACACTCCGCGTCCCTCCTTTTCTCGGCGTGGCTATCGCTTCGCCTCATAAGACTCATAATATCGATAGTGATAGTCTCCCTTGTATTTGTAGGAATGAGCTTCGGCGTTAAACCCATTAAACAAAATCCCCACAACTTTTGCTCCCACACGATTTAGATCCTCCAGGGCCAGCCGAATATCTTCCGTTTTCGTATAGTCCTGGCGAGACATCATCACCAGCCCTGTCACCTTGGGAGCTAACGCCGCCGCATCCGTCACCGCCAACACCGGCGGCGTATCGATAAAAATATAATCATAGTCAACACGCAAGGTTTCCAACATCTCGTCCATCTTTTTTGACATAAGCAATTCGGCTGGATTCGGCGGAATCGTTCCCCCTGTCATCAGCTTTAAATTCTCATACGGCGTATCGTGGATTGGCAGCACATCCTCCAGCCCCGCCAACACTTCACTGAGCCCTGGCTTCGCCGGTACGCTGAAATAATGGTACAGCTGGATCTTCCGCATATCGGCGTCGATGAGCAATGTCTTAAACCCTGCTTGCGCAAAGGTAATCGCCATGTTAATGCAGGTGGTAGTCTTGCCTTCTCCAGGAATGGAGCTTGTGAACGCAATCACGGGACACTTCTCTCCACCGCCGAGAAACATCAGATTTGTCCGCGCGGCTTTGTATCCCTCGACCACGCCAAAATCCGTCTTATCACTGAGCATCATGCCCCGGTTTGGCCGTGTTTTTGCCTTCTGCTTTTTTTTATGATTTGAACGATTTAGTCCCATTGGTCGATCTCCCATTTGTGATTTTCTTTCCATTGACGGCGTTAATTGTCGGAATCACACCGATAATCGGTATGCTTGTAAGCTTCTTGATATCCTCAGCCGTCTTGATTGTGGTGTCGAGAAACTCTTTTAACACCACAATGGCGGCGGAGAGAAGGAGTCCCAGCAAACCGCCAATGAGTGTATTGCGCACTGTATTCGGTGAAACTGGCGAAGTCGGCAGGGCTGCTTCGTCCACAGTCTCCACGGAACCCGCCTTGACGACCCGAATAATCTCTGACGGCGCCACCTTTAGGAATGTGTTCGCCAGCAACTGCGCATGTTCTGGATTCGGATTCTTGATGACAATCTGAAAAACCTCTGTGTTGTTGATGGCAGAGGCGGAGAACATCTCCTTGATTTCTTTCGCTGAATATCCTAGCGCTGACTCCTCCGCAACCTGATTGAGAACGGCGTCGCTCTGCATGATGACGATGTAGGTCTCAACTAGCTTCTGCGATGTGGTGATATCGCTTTGGGTGATGCTCTCACGGTTATCTGTATTATATACATATAGAGAGGCGGAGGCCGCATATTGGGGCGTGATAAAGGCCTTCGTCAGCAAAAATGCTATCAGGGCGCCCATAATCGTAGCCCCGGCAATCAGCCAAAGGCAGTGCAGCAGAATTCCAGCTATCTCCTGCAGGCTGATCTCTGTCTCATCTGTCATGTCCTTCATTTGCATAGTCAACTCCTGTTTACTTCTTTCGTAAAACTAAGTATTTTACGAACCTCAAATTGCAATGTGAAATTCCTATCTATTGCTATCTTTGGTTTATTATACTGCATCGAAAGGTCTTTGTCAATTTTTCTTGTCTTATTATACAAAATTTGTCGTTCAAAGGACGCCAAAACACGTTTTGTAAGAGTATTTGTGGTCAAAAAATTGGTCAAATTCTCAAAGCAAATTCTTAACAATCCGGTTATAACCAATGCTTCATCTCGCAGAGCGTCATTCAAGTATACCTGGTCACGATTTTGGTAATATCAAAATAAATGGCGAAAAAAGAAAGAAGAAAGGCTATTTTTCGTAAAATACTTAGCTTTATGAAAAAATTGGCAAATTAAAAAACCCCCATAGACAATTCGATTTCTATGGGGGTTTTTACAGTCACTATCAAATTTCAAAATCCTTGTACCAAAAAAGTTTGACTTGCGACGGATTTTCCATTACTCTCCTTGCTGGCTCTGGAGATGGTGCTTTAAAACATTTTTCGCTGTATTGTTCACATGGCGCGTCATACACTCTTTTGCAAGTTCTCCATCGCGGCTGCGGATTGCGTCCAGCACCGCTTGATGTTCCTCCAATGAGCTCTGCGCACGGCCTTCGCTTTTCAGTGATGCTCCTCTCGTGCGGCCCACATAGTTGTGAAGATCCCGCAGAATATGTTTCAGCATCCTACTTTTGGACATGCTGTACAACAGCTGATGAAACTGTCCATCCATGGTCTTGAGCTGATCATAATTCTTTCGCTCCAGATAAAATCGGGTCAAATCTACGATTTCCGTCAGCTTCGCGATGTCTTCGTCCGTCGCTTCCTTTGCGGCGCGCTCAGCGGCCATTCCTTCGATGAGCGACCGGATCTCGTAGATATCCTGGATATCCTCCGCTGTGATCCCTGTGACGACCGCTCCCTTGTTGGGCGTGATCTCCACCAGCTCTTCCAACTCCAGCTGACGGAGAGCCTCCCGCACCGGCGTGCGGCTCACATGAAGTTCTTTTGCTAGTCCTAATTCGGTTACCGCTTCCCCGATGGAATATCGGCCGGATAAAATATCGCTGCGGATTTGGGCATATACCCTGGTGGTCAAATTCGTACCCGCCGGAAGAGAATCCGAATAGCCTGCGTCCATGTCCTATATCCTCCTTGTCCTGCCTACCCCGCAAGCAGACGGTTACATCGTCTCGATGGTCGCCATAATATAATCCGCGAATTCCTCTCCCGTGGCGCCGTCGTCCCGCCCTGTCATGACCAGCTTTCGCTCTCTGTTGCCACAAATATCAAGGGCTGCATACAACTTATCCGCCTCCTCAGCGTACCCGATATGGGCCAGCAGCATTGCCGCCGCGCGAATCACACTGGAGGGATCCGCATACTGCGCGCGTCCTTCCCGGACCATCCGCGGTGCAGACCCGTGAATTGCCTCAAACATGGCGTAGCGCTTGCCAATATTGGAACTGCCCGCTGTACCCACGCCGCCCTGGAACTCGGCGGCCTCATCTGTCAGGATATCGCCGTACAGATTGGGCAGCACCACAACCTGGAAGTCCTTGCGGCGCTTCTCGTCCACAAGCTTCGCCGTCATGATGTCGATATACCACTCATCAAAGGTTATGTGCGGATATTCCGCCGCCACTTTCCGGCATTCCTCCAAAAATTTGCCGTCTGTCGTCTTGATCACGTTGGCCTTGGTCACTGCCGTAACCCGGGTCTTTCCATTTTTATCGGCAAAGTCAAAGGCAGCACGGGCGATTCTCTCTGCGCCAGGGGAGGTGATAACCTTAAAATCAAAGGCCAAATCCTCGGTGATGTTCATCCCCTGACTTCCAAGGGCATAGGCTCCCTCCGTATTTTCCCGGAAAAACGTCCAGTCGATCCCTTGTTCTTCAACTTTGACAGGACGAACATTGGCGAACAAATCCAACTCTTTGCGCATGGCCACATTGGCGCTCTCAATATTCGGCCAGGGATCGCCCTTCTGCGGCGTCGTGGTCGGCCCCTTCAACAGGACATGGCATTTTTTGATCTCTGCCAACACATCGTCCGGTATGGCTTTATTGCAGGCCGCACGGTTTTCAATGGTTAACCCCTCAATGGTCCGGATCTCAATCTTTCCCTCTTCCACCGGCTTTTTCAGCAAAAATTCCATAATCCGCTGCGCTTGCTTTGTGATCATGGGGCCAATCCCATCTCCGCCGATGACGCCGATAATCAGCTTATCCAGAGACTTGTAGTCGATAAAATCGCCTTCACTCTTTAGCCGCTGTACTCGCGCGTCCTGCTGTTCTAATAGCTGTTCAAACCGCTGTAAAAACAAGTCATATTTTCCCATGATTACCCTCCTACTGTGCCTGTCTGATAAAATTGATTTTTCCGCCTGCCAATAGAACCTGAAGTTCCTTATCTGTCAGTTCGATGCGAAATGCCATTTCCTGGCCGCTCTTGGCATCTTTAACCGCGACACGGCCGCTCTTGACCTGCTGGATGGCGTTCTCGATGATCAAATCTTCCATCAACGTCAACGCATCATAGTCCTCAGGATTCTCAAAGACCAACGGCAGAATTCCACTGTTAATCAGGTTCGCTTTATGGATTCTGGCAAAGCTTTTAGCTAAAACCGCCTTGATGCCTAGATACAGAGGGACAAGCGCGGCGTGCTCACGGCTGGAACCCTGTCCATAGTTGTCGCCTCCCACGATAAATCCGCCGCCGTTGGCTTTGGCTCTGGCTGGGAAGTCTGGATCGCAGGGGGTCAGGCAGAAATTCGAGAGGTGCGGAATATTGGAACGGAAGGGCAGCAGGCTCGCATTGGAAGGCATGATATGGTCTGTGGTAATATTGTCCTCCACCTTGATCAGAACCTTACCTTCGACTGTCTCCCCGAGAGCCTCGTTCACAGGGAAATCTTTAATATTGGGTCCCTTGATTACCTCCACCGTCTCCGGATTCTCTGAGGGCGGGATCAGCATATTGTCATGGACAAAGAACTTCTCAGGCAGTTGGACGGATAAATCCACACGGTCCGCGTAGGTGCGGGGATCCGTCAGCTTTCCTTCCAGCGCGCTCACAGCCGCCGTCTCCGGGCTGACGATATAGACTCCCGCGGAAGCCGTACCGCAGCGACCTTTAAAGTTTCGATTGATCGTCCGCAGAGAGATCGCGCCCGTCGCCGGCGCCTGCCCCATGCCGATACAGGGCCCACACCCAGACTCCAGAATTCTGGCTCCTGCGTCGATCATGTCCGCCAAAGCTCCATTCTCCGCCAGCATGGTCAGCACCTGCTTGGAGCCGGGCGCAATGACCAGACTGACTTCCGCCGGGACTGTCCTTCCTTTTAGAATGCGCGCAACCCGCATCATATCCAGATAGGAGCTATTGGTGCAGCTGCCGATGGCGACCTGATCGACCTTAATTCCCTCCGCTTCCTTCACTTTCTTTACGTTATCCGGGCTATGGGGCAGAGCCGCCAGCGGCTCCAGCGCCTCCAGATCAATGGTAATCTCCTCATCATAGGTGGCATCGGCGTCCGGCTGAAGCTCTACGTAGACATCCCCCCGTCCCTGGGCCTCCAAAAATGTCTTTGTCATCTCATCCGTAGGGAAAATCGATGTGGTCGCGCCCAATTCGGTTCCCATGTTGGTGATTGTGGCGCGGTCCGGCACTGTCAGCGTTTTGACTCCTTCGCCTGTATACTCGACAATTCGGCCGACTCCGCCCTTAACGCTCAGGCGGCGAAGGACCTCCAGAATCACATCCTTTGCCGAGACAAAAGGCTGGAGTTTTCCCTGTAATTCCACCTTTACGATCTTAGGCATATTGATATAGTACGTGCCACCACCCATGGCTACGGCTACGTCAAGACCGCCGGCGCCCATGGCCAACATCCCGATTCCACCGCCCGTGGTTGTGTGGCTGTCAGAACCTAACAGCGTCTGGCCCGGCACGCCAAAGCGCTCCAAATGGACTTGATGACAGATTCCATTGCCTGGCTTGGAGAAGTAGATTCCATGCTTGCTCGCCACCGTCTGAATATATTTATGATCATCCGCGTTTTCAAACCCTTGCTGCAGCATATTGTGGTCAATATAGGCAACAGACCGCTTGGTTTTCACTTGATCGACGCCCATGGCTTCTAACTGCAGATAGGCCATAGTCCCCGTTGAATCCTGGGTCAGCGTCTGATCAATGCGAAGCCCAATCTGCTCCCCCGGAACCATCCTGCCTTCCACCAGGTGCGCTGAAATTACTTTCTGTGCAACATTCATTCCCATACCGATTCCTCCTTATTTCGTTGCGGGCAGCTCATCCTATGGTACGGCCCTGTTTCTCCGCCAGCGCCAGGGACAACTCCTCCAGCTCACCGTCAGAAATCGCCGTCACTCTGCCCTCTTCATATTCTTTGTCAACCCAACCCTTTAATTCTATCACAATGGGATCCTGCTTGTCAAAAGCATTTTCCCCCTTGAGGCGGAAATGGCTGTTGAGCCAGTGGGCGATGCCGGATGCGCCGGATGTATTGCTGACCATTACCTTCGGCGGCCGGTTCAGCAAGAGGTCTGTGTCAAAAATATTGTAGATCTCTTCATTTTTGAGAAGTCCGTCAGCGTGGACGCCAGCCCGGGTCACATTGAAGTCCTCTCCCACAAAGGGGGTTCGGGGGGGGATCCGGTACCCCAGTTCCTTTTCATAATACTCTGCGATCTCTGTGATCACCGTGGTATCCATGCCGTCCAGGGTGCCTCGCAGCTGTGCATACTCAATGACCATGGCTTCAATGGGGCAGTTGCCAGTGCGCTCTCCGATCCCCAGAAGGGAACAGTTCACGCCAGATGCGCCGTACAGCCATGCTGTCGTGGAATTGCTCACCGCTCGGTAGAAGTCGTTGTGTCCATGCCATTCAATCAGCTCCGATGGAATTCTGGCATGATGCCGCAGACCATAGATGATTCCCGGAACGCTCCGCGGCAGGGCAACACCTGGAATTCCAACACCGTATCCCATGGTATCACAGGCCCGAATTTTGATTGGCACGCCGGATTCTTTCATGAGTTTGGAGAGCTGTAACACAAAGGGAACGACAAATCCATAGAAATCGGCCCTCGTAATATCCTCGAAATGACAGCGAGGCCGGATTCCCATCTCAATACACTCGGTGATCACTCTCATATAGTGCTCAATCGCCTGTCTGCGCGTCATTTTCAGCTTATAGAAAATATGATAATCAGAGCAGCTGACCAGGATTCCGGTCTCCTTCATCCCCAGCTCCTTTACCATCTCAAAGTCTTTTTTGGAAGCCCGTATCCAGCTTGTAATCTCAGGGAACTCGTACCCTCTCTCCATGCACTTATACACCGCATCCCTGTCTTTCTGGCTATATAAGAAGAACTCGCTCTGGCGAATGATCCCATTGGGTCCGCCCAGACGATGCAGCATGTCAAAGAGATCCACAATCTGCTGCGTCGTGTACGGTTCCCTGGATTGCTGTCCGTCCCGGAAGGTCGTGTCCGTAATCCAAATCTGTTCTGGCATCCCCATGGGAACTAACCTTCGGTTGAAAATCAATTTCGGAACCTCCGAATAATTGAACAGCATCCGGTATAGATTCGGCTCCTCTACATCCTGAAGGCTATATTCAAACTGTGACCGCTCCAGCAAATTTGTACTGGGGTTGATCTCTAATTCATTTATGAAATCCCTGTCCTCCATTGTAACCTCCATTCCGGCACGCTAGCGACAGGGCGAAGGGAAATTCACGAGGGCGGTTTCTCTTCCGCCATCCGAGCGATTTGTAGTGCTCCGCACAAACCGCTGACCACCCTACCGGCCCGTCAAAAGCGCTTCCTTTCTTTGATTTCTCGTATTGACTTAGATTGTATACAATTATACCATTTTTGTCAAGTAAAAATCGCAGAAAAATTTATAAAAACTCTTCACCCCTCCCCCCTTTTCAGAATACCTTATAGTATCAAAGGCGATAGACCTCGGCGAAAAGCCCTGGCAATGAGCCTCGGCAGAGAGCTTCCCGCTTTTGAAATTATCATTCAAGGAGGCGGCAATTATGTGTTGCCAAAATAACATTTTCTTTCTGATCATTCTTTTCTCTCTGTTCTCTAACGACGGCTGTGGGTGTGGCAATGGATGTGGAGACAACTGGTGCTGGATTTTGATTCTGCTTCTGTTCTGCGGCAATTGCAATGGCAATGGACTCTTTGGCCTTAACAACGGATGCGGTTGCAACAACTGCTCCACAAGCTGCGGATGCAAGTAATCCCACTGTAATGCAGTTGGAAGAACCTTCGGTTCTTCGGATTGAGTCCGCCTCACGGCGGACTTTCCTATAGGAGAAAAGTTCGCATTCCGCGGATAAAAAGGACGGCCTCTTCCGAGAAGAGGTCGCCTTTTTTATAAAATCGTTCAAAACTTAACTGCGAGACTTATCGAGGCAACTTGAGAAGTGTTTCCTCCTGAAACAAGGGCTCCAACAGGACCCCCTCCAAGATAGGAGTTCCCATCTCATACGTCATGGAAACCGCCTTTGTAATCAGTTCACCGATCCGGTTCAAGCTCCAAGAAAGGGGTTTTCCATGCAGGACGTAGCCTACTAGTAAACTGCAAAAAAAATCACCGGTTCCGCTGTAATGGACGGGTAACATAGAGAACGGCGATTTTACGTATTCCCCTGTCGCTCGATCATATCCCCAGTTGGCATTTCCATCATCCTGCGCCACTCCTGTTATACAGACTGTCGCAGGACCCATATCGGCCAACTGTCGCAGGTAATCTCGCATCTTCTCATCGGATACGGTATCCTCATATTCCCGTCCAAGCAGGAAACAGGCTTCCGTGAAATTCGGTGTGATGATATCGGCTTGCGCAATCAGCCGCCGCATTCCGCGAATCATTTCCTCCGTATAACATTGATACAGCGCCCCCTGATCCCCCATGACTGGGTCCACAACCAGAAGAGCTCCCGCCCTGCGGCATTCCTCCAAATATGGCTCCAGAATCGTGGTCTGCCTCTCAGAGCCCAAAAAACCGGTATACACACAGTCAAATCGGATATTCTGCTCCCGCCAACCGTCGATATACCCTTGTAGATTGTCGGTAAAATCAACCATAAAGAATCGTTCAAATCCTGTATGGTTGCTGAGAATCGCCGTCGGCGCCGGGCAACAACAGACTCCCATATTCGTCAATGTTGGGATCGCCACTGTGAGGGAGCACCGCCCATATCCGGTTAAATCATTAAAAACTGCTGCTTTGGGCGTTCTCTTCATGGTCGCCCCTCACTTTGTTTCTGGGCCGCGTACGCGCTGATAAACTGCCGGGCGCTCCTTCCGGAGAATCCTTTTTGGTCGAGAGCCCATTGCAGAGCCTTTTGCCGCAACTCCTGCGCATCCCCATTGACCCCCAGTTCCGCCGCCATATGGGATACGATCTCCAGGTACTCATCCTGTTTCGGCACCGGGTAGGTCAGGGTGATGCCGAATCTCTGGGACAAAGACAATTTCTCGTTCATAGCCTCAATGCCGTGGACTTCCTCGTCCATATGGTTCAAATCCCGATCTTTCCACTTCTGCTGAATGATATGCCGCCTGTTGGATGTGGCATAGAAAATCACATTGTCTGGCTTCTTTTCCGCGCTTCCCTCCAAAAGTGACTTAATATATTTATAATCCGTCTCCTGATCTTCAAAGGAAAGGTCGTCAATAAAGAGAATGAAGCGTTTGCCTCGCCCAGTCAAAAATTTCATGACATCCGGGAGCAGGGGCATCTGCTCCTTACCCATCTCCAAAAGCCGGAGCCCGTCTTCAAAATATTCGTTGACCAGCGCCTTGACGGAGGAGGATTTGCCAGTTCCCCCCGCCCCCGCCAACAATACGTTGTTTGCGGGACGCCCTTTGACGAAGCTGCTTGTATTCTCAATCAATGTCCGCTTTTGGTATTCATAGCCAACCAGATCCGACAGTCGGATGTCATCATAGTATTCGATGCCGACCAAGCCCCTCGTCTGGCTCCACCGAAACATGGGATACATGGCCATAACTCCGCAGCCGTTGGTCTCATAATACTCTTTAGCCGCGTCTGCTATGCTGGATGCTTGACAAGCCGGATCTGCAAAAGACAAGGTCTGTAAAAAGCCGGCCAGGATATCCCTTCGCCTGCGCGCGGGCAACCGCCCATCCTTCCCCTTTGTGTCCCGCACATATTGTCTTGTGATCTTTTGCAAGCCAGCCGACTCTAGTTCTTCCTGAACCTTGGCCACCACACTCTTCAGAATTCCCATATCCCATAGGACAGCCTGGTATAAACTTCCACTGTCTCCGGCGGAGCGCCGCTCGCAGTCCAAACTGAACGGATTGACATCATTTAATATGAGATGCCAAATCCAAGCCTCCATGATATTGCCCTCCAACAGATACTGTTCCGCCTTTTCAATCAGACGGCCTGCCAATTCACATGCCTTGTCCATCCTCTGCCGGGCGTTTTCGCAATCTAACATCTCCTGCACTGCCGCCATGACAGGATCCTGCATGATCCCTCGATACACGATCAATTGACGCAATCTAGCCATTCCTATCCTTCTTCCACTCGTAATCTACGGAACATATTGTACCACATCTGGCGAATAATGCAAGCCCAGATCTGCACCAGAATAAAGCCTACAACTACTGCCTTCTGCAGGATTCACACTGTACGCGCAATTCCGAGATAACCTGATTCAGATAGATTGCTTCTCTCTCATTGACATCCGTAATCTTTTGAGCGGCCCGCATCAGTACATTCAAACTCCCCGTGATGTTATATTTCATAGCCAATGACATAGCTGACTGCGCTTGGCTGTAGCATTCCGACGCTGCCCGAACCATAGCGTCATCCGAAATGAATCCTTTTTCATAGAGTTTCTCGACTCGAATCTTCATAAGCTGCTTGTGTTCCATAAAACTGCGCGTATACCTCATATCAACCTGTCTGTGCTCATCCCCAGCCTCTCTTAAATAGAGCACTAGCTCCTTCCAGGCATTTTGACCAAATTTCAGGCGGCCGGACGATATGTACTGCGATAGTTCCCGCCGCGACAAGAACTCGGGGATATACGAATTGTAATACTCCGAAAGCCTGTCGGCAACATTGTTTGCGTTAATGCCCGGAAAAATATACTCTCTGTTCACACGAAAGAACAGCAGCTCTATGTCGCTTTTTTGCACATTGAGAAGGGCTGCCTCATATTCGCCATAGGGAATCGTATACGGAACATATCTCCCGTTTTTATACCCTGCTGACATATAGACGCCGGCGCCGTCATCGAAACCGTACAGCAGGCACTCATGATCAAAATCATAGTATCTCCCCTGACTGATCGCGGATATATATCCCTCATTTGGCGAAGCGTATACATATTGCCCCTTTGACAGTCTGCTGCGAGCTTCTTTGATCGCTTCCTGTACGCACGCCTTTGTTTTATCCTGGCACACATATGGCTCTTGTCTGACGAGGCCACATTTTTCAAACCACCCGTCCTCGGGATATAGATAAAAATTGTTTCGATCCTCCTGGCTATACAGGCAATTGACATATATATCACACATTCGCTCTGAAACAAATTTTTTTCCGAAATGTCCTTCTACGATTCCAAAGGGATACGCATGATTAAGGTACGTTCTTATGATCGGTGACAATTCAAATGGCAATATAACTTTCATACATCCTCCTGTGCTTTTTTATAGACCTCAGATACGTTGCCTACTGTGCCATTATTATTGCACGATCACCGATTCTAACGAAATGTGCTGTTGCACTGTTTATACAAATTCTTTGTTCAGTTACTATGTAGACATACAATATACTCCCTTCCAGGTGGCAAGTGTCTGTTATTTCTCTTGCCGACCTAGAAGGGAGCTCTCTCGTTAGCGCAATAATCCCTTATTTTCTTACACTATGGGCACATTCCGCGTGGCCACAATGTCAGCGCCGGTTCCCGCCACATCCCCTAGGATCACATCCCCTACGCGGATAGGGGCTGCCACCTGAAGATCCGCCAATGCTTCAAGCACCATGGGGATCGACTCTTTTGCGACCGGCCGGTTCGTTTTGACCGACAGCATTTTTCCCTTTCCATTGGCCACATACACCGACGATGTGACAGTCCTCACCGGATGGGTCAATTCTTCCTGCCCATATCGTTCTCCCCTAGGGCAAGAATTGCCACTTACAACAACCTGTCCGTCCCGCAGTTCCGCCTGTAAATGGCATCCTCGCGGACACAATATGCAAATCAGCTCCATCACAACCTCCCTCCCCCGCTCTAGCGGCTAACTTCCGCCGACAGCACGACGTCCTTCGCACTCATCAATTTCTCTGCAACCTCAAGGGAAATGGGCAGCTCTTCCATCTCGCCAGGCACTGCCCGGATGAATCGTTTGGCTGCCAGCTCTTCCCCATCGGCCCGCAAAATAATTCTGCCAGCCCCCAGAGGGGAGCCAACGCGGAAGTATAAACTACAGGCTTCTGCCTGAACCAACTTTTGAGGGACGATATACCGCACGTTTTCCCCTGGATTCAAGGAAACCCCTCCCGATACTGCCTCCGTCCCTCTATTCTGGCAATACGCCGCTGCGCCCTTGCCCGCAATGACGCTTTCCTTGCTAACAAAATCCACAATATCATGCACATGTAGAACATTGCCACAGGCAAATATCCCCGGTACGGATGTCTGCCGGTTTTCGTCGACCTTGGGTCCCCCTGTCACAGGGTCCATCTGAATGTTGATTCCACGGCTCAACTCATTTTCTGGCAATAATCCCACGGACAAGAGCAGCGTATCACAGGGGACGTATTCCTGAGTCTCCGGGATAGGTTTCCGATTTTCATCGACCTTGGCGATGGTCACACCCTCAACCCGCTGTTTTCCATGAATGGCTACAACCGTGGTATTCAGCTTCAGCGGTATGCCGTTGTCCCGCAGGCACTGCTGTATATTCCGCGCTAATCCCGATGAATACGGCATGATCTCACATACCATCTTGACATCGGCGCCTTCCCATTTCATACGGCGCGCCATGATCAGTCCGATATCTCCGGAGCCGAGGATCACGACCTCCTTGCCCGGCATGGCGCCCTCCAGGTTTACAAGCCTTTGGGCAAGTCCTGCCGAGTATACGCCGGCTGGCCTCATCCCCGGAATTTTCAAATTTCCTCGGACACGCTCGCGGCATCCCATGGCCAGGACAATGCTTTTGCACTGGAAAATACAGACTCCCTCATCCGGATTCACACAGTATACCTTCTTGTCCGGAGTAATCTCCAGCACCATGGTGTTGACCATATATGGGATGGACCGTTTTTCCACCTCATCGATGAACCGCTGGGCGTATTCCGGCCCCGTTAGTTCTTCCTTAAACCACTGTAGACCAAAGCCATTGTGGATACATTGTTGCAAAATACCGCCCAGATTCTCATCTCTCTCCAAAATGTAGACATCCCGGACGCCGGCATCGTAACACGCACAGGCCGCCGCCAGTCCCGCAGGGCCGCCGCCGATGATCACCGTATCAATGTTTCGAATCATGGCTCGCACCTCCATTCGTATCCTTCAGCTTCCCCACGATCAACTCGGATCCCTTTCCGTTCTTAGTAATCTCGCAGAAGGGAATCCCCGTCTCCTCTTCAATGATTTCCATCACCCTGGGTGTGCAAAAACTTCCCTGGCACCGGCCCATCCCTGCACGGACACGGCGTTTCACGCCGTCCACTGTCCATACCGGTATCGGTGAGTGAAGCGCCCTGCGGATCTGCCCTTCTGTAACAGTCTCACAGCGGCATACCATCCGCGCGTAGGCTGGATCCTGGCGGATCAAGGCCTCCCTCTCCTCCCAGCTCATGGCAGAAAAGACCGGGATCCCCTCCCTTGTCTCCTGAAATTCGGCTTTCTCCTCCAGTGCCAGCAAGTCTCCTGTCAGCGCCGCGATCATTTTGGCGATGGCCGGCGCCGCCGTTAGCCCCGGCGAACAGATTCCCGCCGTCTGAATTAGCCCCGGAGCTAACTCAGAATGGCGTATATAAAAATCATCTCCGTATACAGAGCGAACGCCTGTAAAAGTGGTGATAGCGCCGCCTGCCGGTAATGTGGGACAGCTCTTTCTGGCCGTGTTCCACACAAGGTCAAGACCCTGCTGCGTAGTCGCGGTGTCCTCCGGATCGTAAACCGTTTCGCTGCTCGGCCCGACGAGCAGGTTTCCCTCTGCCGTCCTGGTGACGAGTATCCCTTTTCCCATCTTACTCGGCGGCTGAAAGATGACATGGTTGACGAAATCTCCGTATGCCTTGTCATACAGGATATATTCTCCCTTTCTGGCCTGGGCCGCAAGAGACTCGCCTCCCGCCATACGGCTAATTTCATCGGATGCAAAGCCAGCGCAGTTGATCAGGACTTTGCAGGTCAGTTCCAGATCACCGGCGGTTACTTGAAAACCTGTTTGTGTCTTTTTAATGGACGTCACCGGATGGCCCAGATAGAACTCTGCCCCATTGTCTGCCGCATTTTCTGCAAAGGCAATGGCCGCCTCGTACGGAGATATAACACCGGCAGTCGGAGCATACAACGCCTCCACCACCTCTTGGGATATGTGGGGTTCCCTTTTGCGAACCTCATCCCCGCCTAATATGGTAAGCCCTTCGACCCCGTTTTGTAGGCCCCTAGAAAATAGCGTTTGCAGTTCCTTCCGATCTTCCTGTGTAAAGGCTAGTACCAGAGAACCATTCTGGACAAATGGGATGTCCAAATCCCTGCAGAGTTTTGGATACATCTGATTTCCCTGGACATTGAGCTTGGCCATCAGGGAACCTGCCGGTGCGTCATATCCGGCATGGATGATTCCAGAATTTGCTCCCGTTGTCTTTCTCGCTAAATCGCTGCCCGCCTCTACCAACCCAATGGTCAGTGTATATCGGGATAATTCTCTGGCCACAGCGGTTCCTACGATTCCGCCGCCTATGACCAGCACATCCAGCGACTTCTGCCGGTTCTCTTCCTTATATGTTTGCTCCATCGAATCCCTCCTGCATATCCCTCTTCAAGAATCACGCTCATTATACGAAATTTACGAATTCTTGTCAATAGGGAACACAGTTCCACACAGAACTTTTTATTACGGAATTCAATTCTTTCTTGAGATACGAAGGATTCTATGATATACTAGTCGCGAAAGCCCTCGCGCAGTGGGCGAAGCGATCGGGCCGCTGCGCGGTGGTATATATTTTAGTGGGAGTGACACAACACATGCTGACTCTTTTGATCATGGCAGCCGGTGTCCTCATCGGTATGCGATGGTTTCCACCATCTTTACAGAAGTACAATTCTATACTACAGACGCTCTGCACATCGCTGTTGATCTTTTCTATGGGCGTCTCCCTCGGCAGCCGCCCAGAATTTTTCGGTGAATTGCGGGCCATCGGTTTGTATAGCCTGCTGTTTGCAGGCGTTTCCATCCTTCTATCGACAATCGTGGTTTTTCTCTTGACAAAATGGTTTATGGAGGGGCGTCATGGTCATCGCAGCAATCGTTAGCCTTATTTTAGGCGTTGTCTGTGGTCAATGGCTTTTCTCCCCAGATCTCGTCTCCCTTTTTGGTCCCATCTCGGAATACACTCTGTACATATTGATGTTTGCTGTTGGCATCAGCGTGGGAGCCAATAAGCAGGTATTTCGCCGTTTACGGCAATATCATGTCAAAATTCTCATCATCCCCGCTGGAATTGTTGTGGGTACAGTCCTGGCCGGTTTTCTATGCTATCTGATTGTGGACATGCCGCTGCGGGATTGTCTGGCTGTTGTATGTGGACTTGGCTGGTATAGCCTCTCCGGGGTTTTGCTGACAAATCTGGCTGGCGCTACGCTGGGAACAATGGCATTTTTCAGCAATCTATTGCGGGAGATTCTCTCGTTCTTGACTATTCCATTCATCGCCAAGCATTTGAATCATTATACGGCCATCGCCCCCGCCGCCGCCACCAGCGAAGACACAACCCTACCGCTTCTGATGCGCTGCACCAGCGAAGATGTGGCGGTAATGGCCGTTGTCAATGGGGTTGTCTGTTCCGCGCTGGTTCCTGTCATTCTCAACTTACTATATCGAGTATAAAAGTTCGCGGACTTTTTATTTTCCACTTCTCGCTATCTGTCCCGTTATAGCTGAAAAAGAAATACATACCAAAAAAGGCAAACCCTCAGCCGAACATCCCCTTAATCCCGATGATGATCAGAATCATCCCGCCCAATATCTGCGCTTTATTTCCCAACATATTGCCAAACTTTTTGCCGATGGCAATGGAGAGAAAGCTACAGACTAAGGTTGTGACGCCGATGATGGAAACGGCCTGCACGATATTTACCTGCATAGCACTGAAACCAACTCCCACAGCAAAGGCGTCGATGCTGGTGGCAACTGCTTGAAGCAGCAGCATACGGTAGGTCAACGAACAGTCGGTCTCTTCCTCCAGCTGTGGATGTAGGCCGTCATAGACCATCTTGCACCCGATGACACCCAGAATAATCAGAACGATGATCCCGGAATAACGGCTGAGAAAATCTGCGAACACACCGCTGGCATAGTAGCCGAGAAGCGGCATCAGCGCCTGGAATCCACCAAAAAACAGCGGCATTGATAGAATTTTTGTTCTACATGTCTTTGGATACACCATTCCATTGGTCATGGATACCGCTGCTGCATCCATACTCAAACCGATACCGATCATGATGACTTCCCAAACACTCATTTTAATCTCCCCTATTCATTGTATTGACAAAAAAAACAGACTCATATATGACATCCGCGCCATATATGAGTCTTGTTATTGAAGACAAGCCAGATTGCTATCCATGTACTGCATGGACTCGCAATCAGCATGTTGACTTGCCACACGACATCGTGCTAACTACTCCCTCATAATACTTGCTATCTAGTATACTGAGAATTCCTGGGATTGTCAAGTATTATTTTAGAGACTGCGGATCACCTCATTTGGAAGCGCCGTCCGAACCGGTTGAATCCAATGATTCTGGGGTCTCCAGCGGGTTAAATATCTTCGCCATCATTTCCTGACACCCTTTTTTATCCAAAAAGAAATAGCTTTTTCCGTCTTCGTCTCGGGCTTCTCCCGGAAGGGTGGCGGTCATTAGAGAATCCAAATCGATATCAGCGGCGATGGAGGCATACCGAAGAATATCCACAAGTTCCGCATCCGTCTGCACATAGGAATAGCAGGTTCGAATCAATTTGGGAAGCTTCCAGAGATTCTTCCCCTGAAGAAGCTGGTCTGCCGCTGCCCTCAGGAAGCTTTGCTGCATTTCCACGCGTTCAAGATCCCCCATCTGGTACGTCTGGCGGTGCCGAACCACCGCCTCCGCCTGTTCTCCGTTTAGCACCTGCCGGCCCGCCTCCACCGTCACGTTCCTCTGGTAGTCATCGTTCCACGTTGTGATCGTCTTTGGCACGTCAAACTCGATCCCCCCAATGGCGTCGATGACCTCGCGAAACCCCTCAAATGTAACCGCCGCGTAGAAATCAATGTGGATATCCAGCAGCTTTTCTACCATATACACACTCCAGGCGTTGGCATTTCCTCCGTCGGAGGCATAGTTGTGAACCTCTGTCAGCTTCAGCGTTTTCTTGGTATAACGGTTGATGTCTTTCAATGCCTGATATTCCTGGTCTGTCAACGTGACCTGCGTATCTCGCGGAATGGATACAAGGCTCGTGGTCTTCGTGGCCGTATTAAAATTGCACAGCATCATAACATCCGTGTGCAGACCATCCAAATCCAAGCCAAAAAGCAGGACTGTCACGTTGTCCTGATCCGGTTTATTTTGAATCCAATTTAAGTATTCTCGCTCCTCCGGACTGATGGACGATTCATCTGAGGACTCCCCTGACAAATTTTGCGGAGAACGGGTCCCGCTGCTCTCCTCCTCAAAACTAATTTCTCCAGTATGGGAGGCTGTTTGATTCTTTCCCCACAGAATACGGAAACCATTCCAGCCAAGGGGCATCAGCAAAGCTAGCACCATGATGCCGGCGCCGATGGCTAGTGCCCGGTTCCTCTTCCTCTTTTTCATTTGTTCCCAATCCCTTCTTTATCAAACCTGTACCGGCAATTGTCTTTAGTATAGCATCGACTTGTATCGAATTTGTATCGAAATTAGCGGGATGAGAAAATATAAATCAAATTGCTTTTTCGAAGCAGTAAAAGGGCAACTCCCGAACTCGTGGATCTTTGTTTCGGTAGTAGATTTCGCCTCTTTTTACAAATCCTAACTTTTCATAGGTCAAAACCGCGCGGTGATTGCCTGAAAAGCTATCAATGCGCACCGCGGATGCCGCCATCTTCTGCGCCTGCTTTTCCGCAAATGTAATCAGCTTCTTGGCCAGTCCTCTGCGCTGGTACGAGGGATGTACCGCTAAACGGTGGATATATAGCGCTGCTCCGCTCTGAATCCCCCAGGAGACAGTGGCGTACTCCGGTGCGGGGGTGTTGTCAAGCGTTACGACCCCCATAAGCACCTTGCCATCAAAGGCGCCGTACAGAGCACCCGCTCGCTGGTCGCGTTCCGCTTCCTTCTGTGTGGGATACTCCGGTGTCCAGTTAAAGAGCCCCTTTTGATTCATGGCGTGGCTACAGGCTGTATAAATCTTCCCCGCCGCCGTGATCTCCGTCTCTGTTACGGTTCTTATTTCCAAACTCATAGCCTTCTCTATTGAATCCTCCTACACTCCAGATAGAATCGTTTATCCCTCGCATCTCCCATGGAGAATGTTTTTCTAGGCAAAACGCCCCCCTGGAGAATCCCAGGAAATAATTGCTCCTTTTCCATGCCGGCAAACGTAAATGCTATGTTTCCCTCCTGGCGGCCTAACTGCTTAGCCTCCTCCAGTCCGTGGATGTAATCGATCTTGCCACCGTACTCCTGTAGAAAGGGATCGAGAAACGATTGAAGTAGGCTCACCGGCAGCAATCCCTCTGAAGCTGAAATTGACAGCGTCCCTTCACAATCCTTCGCCCAGTACTCCAGCGCAATCTCACCGGCAGCCGTTCTTCCAATGTGGCTCTGTGGATATGCCCTCCTCAGCGCTTCCATAACTTGCCGATGGTCGACACCAAACAAAACCCTGTAAATTGGCTCAAATTTCAGAGATGCATCGTGCAGGTTTACAATCTCCGCCAGCGCATAGCGCGATGGATGCCGCAGCGCTGCCTCGACTCCCATTTCTTCTTTTCGCATGTCATAGCACGCTTTTGCGGAGGCCAGAGAGTGATTTCCGTCGCCCACGGCTAGCACCAACGGGTCCGTCCTTGACGTATGATACTTCCTTTGAAATTCTTCTAGATTTCCCATCTGCTCTAAAACGGACTGCACTCGCTGGATTTCTTTCCTATCGAGCAGATATCCCGTCACGTGTCCGCTGTCCAGCATGAGTTCAAAATCATAGACCTTGGCCAGTTCCCTTTTCCTCTCTGCGATGGGTTCAATCAGCAGTCGATCCACATCGTCCGCCAAAAGCATAAGATGGGGCAGTTCAAGAGCGGCGTCCTGTCGAATCCTGACCCTTGGCGGAATCCGCGACAAGACAGTTTCTTCCGTCGCTCGTATTTGCGTCTCGGCGCCCGCAGCATACTCATAGTCTTCCAAATCGACCGCTCCTATGATCCCCCTTCGCACGCTTCCCCCAGGGATGCGCCGTTCGACGTAAACCATCGCATCTTTGAATTGTCGGAAAACACCCTCCCTCAAATACTCGCGCATCGTCTCATTGATGCTCCGTATCCGTTCTTGAACGCACGCCTCTCCCTCTTCTAAATAGATCTCCGGCAATGTGATATGATAGGCGGATGGATGACCCTCTGTGAGAGTTTTGACCTGCTCCCAATAGGCCGCATCCGATGTAAACTGATCACAGGCAATGCTGCTCCACAGAGCACATTCTTTCTCATGAGGCAGCAGGATTGTCGCGGGCGTAAATATCATCGTTTCGTCCTCCTTGGCGACACGGATTCCATGTCGATTTCTAATCTCTTATTATAGCGTGATATCGAACATGGGTCAAGCCCTTTCAGCCATTTTCGAGGGTCATGTTAGCGCATGTCAATATGATGTGACAGACGCCTATACAAAAAATTTTACAAAATTTCTTGACACAGAGCAAAACATGCCGTATAATAGAGTCTGCGCTTATGAAGCGCTGAGGCTGAGGCTCCTGGAGGAGTGTCCGAGTGGTTTAAGGAGCTGGTCTTGAAAACCAGTGAATCCGAAAGGGTCCGTGGGTTCGAATCCTACCTCCTCCGTTATTTGGCCCGTTGGTCAAGCGGTCAAGACATCGCCCTTTCACGGCGGTAACGAGAGTTCGATTCTCTCACGGGTCATTGTATCCCATTTTTCATATGGCTCAGTGGTACAGTTGGTTAGTACGCCGGCCTGTCACGCCGGAGGTCGAGGGTTCGAGCCCCTTCTGAGTCGTCTTTTCTTCTATCGGAAAGTCCGCCATGGGGCGGGCACAGGTCCCCTGTTATGGCTGGCGATAGCACGCGGTTCTTACCCGCGGTGTCGGCAGTTCAAATCTGTCCTCCTATTGCTGTTTTTATCTGCGCGAATGGCTCAGAGGTAGAGCATCGCCTTGCCAAGGCGAGGGCCGCGGGTTCGAATCCCGTTTCGCGCTTGCTGATGTAGCGGGTTCCCGGGATGGGGACCCGTTTTTAGTTCATGGCTCGTTCATGAAATTTTTGAAACTTTCATATGCTAAAGCGGTTTAGGGGACAAAATGTCAGAGGTTTTTCTTTTTAGGGCCTCGCATATTCCGCAGCTTGCATAGCTCTCTGACTTTCCTGGAGCTCCTCCCGACTTCGTTCTGAATTTGGAATGAGGCCCTTATACTGGCTCGCTGTTCGCGCGGGTTTCTTTCTCAGTTCATCCATGCAAAGTCACAATAATCATCTGAAAATACGTCCGAGTTTGGCGCTCGTCCCGGTCTTACCTCCTCCGCGTTATGCATTGGAGAAGCGCCGGGTTTGAAATATGCAGATCAGTCAAATATCTAGTTGTAGATTTATGTAATATTTATATAGTCGTAGATTGAATTCTGTGCTATACTATTAGCAGCGTGTAAGAGGTGCCGCATTATTTCCCCACCAATTTTAAGTAGAAATTGAGGAACAACATGCTGCCAAAATGCAGGAAAGCACAACTGCCTTTATCAACCGCGCCATAGATGAGACTATGGAACGCGATAATAAGGAATAAGAGGTGAACCCCATTGCCATTACACGAATCCAAAAAAGCAACCTTAGCCGACTGGGAAGCCCTGGGCGAAGACGTCCGGGCGGAGTTGATCGATGGTGAGATTTACTACCTGGCACCGCCCAGCCGGAAACATCAAGCAATTGTAAGCTTCCTACACACTGAAATTAGCGTGTATCTAAGAGGTAAAACCTGCAAGGTCTATCCGGCTCCCTTTGGCGTCTATCTCCACAACGAAGATGGAACCACGGACGCTGTAGAGCCCGATATCAGCGTCATCTGTGACAGAGATAAGCTGTCCGCTCGTGGTTGTGAAGGAGCCCCGACCTGGATTATTGAGATTGTCAGCCCTGGGAATATGGCCCATGACTACGTTACGAAATTAAGCTTATATCTGCGTTACGGCGTCAAGGAATACTGGATTGTGAACCCGGACAGGGAAGCGGTAACGGTCTATCAACTGGATAATGATCTGCTACCGGCAGCCTACACCTTCCGCGACACGATCAAAGTTCACACCCTAGCAGGCCTCAGCATTGACTTTACCCAGCTAGACCTTGCATAGAGCCCCCAAATGGGGGTCTTTTTCTTTGGGGATATAAATCTGCCCGCTTCCGTGTTCAAATGTCAGAAGTGCCGCTACAGCCCCGGTTCTGAACCAAGAACGGCGGCTTGCGCGCCTCTGGTTTTCTTCCGGCTGCGCAATACTGTTCAGGTCGTCCGCCGGTACTTTCTCGGTTTAAAACCGATAAAGTACCCATTTCTTCAAAATCACTCCTAATCTTTCTCTACAAAGCGGATTTCATGGTCATTCCATGTTTCTTTCGTGAATTCTTGTATAATATATACACTTGATATCGTGCATGTTCTATACTATAATCAAAGCAAGAGGTGGGATAATGCCAATCAAATATGATAAGTTGCTAGCTTTGCTTGAAAAAAAGGCTATACGACTTACAGGATAAGGAAAGAAAATCTTATAAGCCAATCTGCTTTACAGAAGATTAAGACCGGGGAAGGAGGAACCACCATTGCCATTACACGAATCCAAAAAAGCAACCTTAGCCGACTGGGAAGCCCTGGGCGAAGACATCCGGGCGGAGTTGATCGACGGCGAGATTTACTACATGAGTGGACCGAGTGCCAACCATCAAGCAATCAGTAGCTTCCTTCATCTAAAAATTGGCAATTATTTGTTAGGAAAAACATGCCGGGTCTTTTATGCTCCCTTTGATGTCTACCTTCAACATGAAGACGAGGACACGCCCAACATCGTCCAGCCTGATCTAATGGTCATCTGCGACCGAAACAAGATCACCAAGAAGGGTTGCATAGGCGCTCCCACATGGGTGATCGAAATTGTCAGTTCTGGCACATCAAGACGGGACTACTTGACAAAACTAAGCCTTTACGCAGACTATGGCGTGAAAGAATACTGGATCGTCAACCCCATGAATGAGACAATTACCGTGTACCGTCTGGTGGAAGAGCTGACCCCGGCTGTCTATACCTTCCGCGACACAATCAAGGTTCACACCCTAGCAGACCTCAGCATTGACTTCACCCAGCTAGACCTTGCATAACCCCTCTCAGAGCCCCAAAACGAACCCCGTATGCCAAAAAGAACAGACGGAAATCTTCCGTCTGTTTTGTATATTCGCCGCTTTCTCACATCTTAATAATTTTTAGCTTGAATTTGGAAGTATGCTTTGGGGTGACTACAGACAGGGCAGATCTCAGGCGCATTCTTCCCCACATGGATGTGTCCACAGTTTGCACACTGCCAGATCACCACGTCCTCTTTGATAAAGACTTTTTGCTCTTCCACGTTCTTCAACAGCGCGCGGTATCGCTCCTCGTGCTCCTTCTCAATCTTGCCGACAGCCTCAAACAGATACGCAATTTTGGTGAATCCTTCCTCCGCCGCTTCCCTGGCAAAGGTAGCATACATATCGGTCCACTCATAATTCTCCCCGGCGGCCGCGTCATCCAGATTCGTCGCTGTGTCTGGCACTGCCCCATGGTGTAGAAGCTTAAACCAAATCTTTGCATGTTCTTTCTCATTACAGGCCGTCTCCAAAAAAAGCGCTGCAATCTGCTCGTAGCCTTCCTTCTTCGCTGCGGATGCGTAATACATGTACTTGGTATGTGCCTGTGACTCCCCCGCAAAAGCGGTCATCAAATTCGCTTCGGTCTTCGATCCTTTTAATTCCATGGCTATACTCCTCTCTCTGGAAAATTATAGTAACTATTTTTCTATAGTATAGCAGAGCGGCGACCAAAAGTCAATATTTATTTTCTAATAATAATTATTCTCGTTTAGCACGATTCTTTACATACCTTCAGTTTTTTTTCCCTCTGTTGCCTTCTAGAAATCTGGAAATGCACCGCGAAGGACACGATTCCGGATATGACGACAAATCCATAAAAGCTGATTCCACGGCTCAACAACATGGCGGGCAAGATCTGTGTTTGGCTGAAAAAGAGTTTGTAAACCAGCAGGAAGCTTCCTTCCGTCGCACCCACAGCTCCAGGAAGGGGAAGCGCAACGACTGCCACATTGAGCAAAGCCTGGACAGCTATTAGATCCATTGGGCCGTATTGCCTCAGCCCAAAGGCAAGATACACGCAGTAGGGCACAAGAAATTGGCAGCTGAGCTGTACAACCGTCACCAACAAAACCTTCCCTAAAACCTTTGGATTCCTCCTGATAAAGGCGGCGCCCTCCTGATACTCCCGAATCTGGCGGTCCAGCCATTTTTCAACCTTTGCCAGATCTTTTAGGATATGAACGCGGTGAAGGAAGCCTGCGCAGGCCATAATCCCTTTGCGCAACCACTTTTTTGAGAAAATCGTCGCGACAATAAAGAAAAATAAGCATGAATTAAAGATAAAGCCAAAGATGACCAAAAATCCGATCCCCTGGACTCCCCCGCTGACAAATTCAAACTTCCAAATAAAGCAGACCAATGCATAGATCATCATAACCAGCTGATAGATGGCCACAATCACAAGCAGTGTCAAAGATGAGAGGGAAACAGGAATTCCCTCTTTATTCATATAGTACGCCTGCGCTGGCTGTCCACCAGAAGCCGATGGTGTGATGGAACTGAAATAAAAGCCGACAAAGGAATATCGCAGGCAGCGAAAAAAGGGAACTCGCATACCAACCTGGCGGAGAATCATTCGGATGTTGATTGCCTCGCATGCCACAAAACAAACCATCAGCGCAAATCCCAGCGGTATAAAGATAGGATTCACCTTGCGCAGGGTGTCCATCAACATTGACCATGAGATATCCCGCAACAAAAAGAAAAAGGTCCCCGCCATCAAAGCCACGAGAAAGAGGGTGCTCACCCACATTTTCTTTTTATCTTCCATAAATGAACTCATATTCCTGTCTCCTTAAGCAAAACAAACCGATACCCAATTTTCTGAAATAATGGCAGCGCCGAGTCCAGCGCATCGATGGTTCTCTTCGGTGCTCCCGGCGCACCGCCTCCGTCGTGAAGGCAGATGATTGATCCCTCGTGAACTCTTTCCAATAGCCGCCTCACGATCTCTCGGGAGGTCTGATTGCGTTTCCAATCCTGCGCCATGACATTCCACATCACCAATTGATATCCCGCCGCCTGAATCTGTTTCAGTGTTTCCTGATTCACATATCCCCATGGCGGCCGGTAATACTTGCAATCGACGCCAAGTTCTCGTAAAATGACAGCACTTTTGGCGAAATCCCGCTTCACATATCCCGGAGTCACCAGCCAGGCATTCTTATGGGCGTATGCGTGTAGGCCGACTTCATGCCCTTCTTCCAGCATACGCCGGATCAAATCCGGATTTTCTTTAGCCCGCTCCGCCACAACAAAAAAATGTGCCGATATCCCATACTTCTTCAACACATCCAAAACCTTCGGCGTGTACCGCGGATCCGGTCCGTCGTCAAACGTTAGAACAATTTCTTTGCCCTCCGGGCGCGGAATCCTGCGAATGGCTTTCCGCGAGACCCATTTCTGGTAGAAGCTCGGCACGACGCAATACCAACTATAGAGGACTCCAAGGGTTGATGCTCCTACAATCCCCCATTTTACAGCCTTTTTCATGCGAGAACGCCTCCTTCATGCAGCGTCAACAGGTTCTCTCTTTCCGCCACTGCCTCTCTGCCCAGAATATGACGTAAAGCTTTGATCGTGACATTGGGCTCCAGCGTCGCCTTGAGGCGTCGCATATTCGCGCGTATTTCCGCCAGGGCGATGTCGTCGTCCAACATAGCTAAGAGCTCCTGCACGGTCTCCTTCGGTTCACTCGAGATAACTCGGCCGATCGCATTGGCTTCGATGAATTCTGCGTTGTGTATTTCCTGCATCAGCGTCGGCGCGATGGTCGCAAGGGGCAGCTCCGCAAAAATGGATTCAAACAAGGTGATCCCCCCGGGCTTCGTCACAATAAGATCCGCTTTCTCCATATAGCGGTACACCTCGTCGGTAAATCCGATCACTTCAATATTGGCATAGCGGCCGTGTAGCCGTTCATACGCGCTGCGGTTATTGCCTGTGATAATTGTAGTGCGTACACCGGAAAAGGTGTTTAGCGTCTCATAGAAAGTCGGCTCCTTCGGCAGCAGGCCCCAGCCGCCTCCCATAATCAATAAATTTTTCCCGTTATGGGCACTTCTGTGGCGTAACGTTTTAAACTGTTCCTTCACCGGGATCCCCCCCACAAGAATCAAATCGGAGCAGGCGCCCTTTGCGATGATGCCTTTTTTTACCGACTCGGACGGAACTAAATACACGTCCGTCCCCGGATTGATCCATTCGCCATGGGTGCTGACATCGGTGATGCAGGTGATGAGGGGAATGTTTGCATCAAAACGTCGTTTATATTCTGATACCACCTGGGCGCATATTGGCAATGTACATACGATCATGTCCGGCTGCTCCCGTTGCAGAAGGCTCTCCAATTTCTTCAAAAAATGATGGGGCAGAGGAATCTTATTTTCACCGCTTAGCGCTGCCATCCTATTTGTCCCCTTATAATACGCATTGTATGCCTTCTGACATCTCGTGACAAAAAAACGAAAGGATCGATAGTACACATCGCTCATGGGGACACTATATTCCACAAGGTCAACGATGGTTACGTTCGCACTCGAAAACAGTTTTTGAATCTCCAGTCCCAGCGTCTTCGCAGCCGAATAATGTCCCATACCAAATTTTCCGGTTAATATTAAAATGTTCATATTGAACGCCTCCACTTCGCTCTTATGTCAAACTAAATCCTTATCGGCAAATTTTGCATTTTATGAACTGAATATAAACTCAGTATAAACGAACTACCTTAAAAAACGACATAGACAATTCTTAAGATTTCTTAAATACATGCCGGAGAATCACATACCCCTGACATTTACAGTCTGTCCATTTCGTGATACAATAATAGGCAAAAGGAGGGAGCCTGACTGTGAATGCCAACTTAGAATATTATAAGGTTTTTTATACCATTGTCAAATACGGCAGCATCAGCGCCGCAGCGGATCATCTATTTCTATCGCAACCGGCAGTCAGTCAAACCATTCGCAGGCTAGAAAAGGAGTTGAACGTAGAACTTTTTATTCGTACCCCGAAAGGCATCCGGCTGACTGCGGAGGGAGACTTACTGTTTGCCCACGTGTCGAAAGGATACGAGGAAATCTTACTTGGGGAACGGCGAATGCGGCAATACATGAATTTGGAGGAGGGCGAGATCCGCATCGGAGCCAGCGACATGACACTGGAGTTCTTCCTTCTTCCATATCTCGAGCGATTTCACCAGCTACACCCGACAATCAAAGCCAGCGTCACCAACGGCCCCACACCGGTTACCATCAGCGCCCTGCTGGCCGGAGATATTGACTTTTGCGTCGTCAGCTCTCCTCTTGACAATCATAAAGAGTATTCCATCCGCCCGGTGGCTTCCATCGAGGACGTGTTCATCGCCGGAAGTCAGTTCAATGATTTAAAGGGACGGACCCTTCCCCTCGCCGCCCTGGAGACTCTCCCCATTGTCTGTCTAGAATCGAGAACTAGCACGCGACGGTACGTCGATTCCTTTCTCCAGTCTCGCTCCGTCCGCCTGCACCCAGAATTTGAGCTGGCCACCAGTGACTTGATCGTCCAATTCACGCAGCGCAATCTCGGCGTCGGCTGTGTCGTGCGAAATTTTTATGAGAAGCATAAAGCCGAGGGCGGTCTATTTGAACTTCATCTGGAGGAATCGCTTCCTCCCCGAAATCTGTGCCTGGTTACCGGATTGAACACTCCCATATCGCCCGCCGGCAAGGAGTTTTTATCTCTAATCCCATAACATTTTCTTATAAATATTATAAGTTTTATTGCCTTTACTTATATTGCAAAGTATGATAGGATACTCATGTCAATATGAGTGATACAGTCACATCAACTACAGGAGGTTCAAATATGGTACAAGCGATTGTAGGCGGCAACTGGGGTGACGAGGGAAAAGGTAAAATTACCGATACCCTGGCGGAACAATCCGACATCGTCGTTCGTTTTCAGGGCGGGGCCAACGCCGGTCACACCATCATCAACAACTATGGCAAGTTTGCCCTGCATCTTCTTCCGTCCGGCGTATTTCGCAATACGGTCGTCAATGTGATTGCGCAGGGAGTCGCGCTGAATTTAAAATCATTATTCCATGAACTGGATACCCTGCTGTCCCGTGGGATTCCCATGCCGAATATCCTCGTATCGGACCGGGCGCAGATCGTAATGCCGTACCATGTGCTCTTTGATCAGCTGGAAGAACAGCGCTTGGGCAGCAAAAGCTTTGGCTCCACAAAATCCGGCATTGCGCCTTTTTATGCGGATAAATACTTGAAAATCGGGATTCAAGTTGGCGAACTCTTTGATGATGATCTCTTAAGGGAACGTTTGGAGCGCGCCTGCGCCATCAAAAACGAAACGCTAAAATCTCTGTATCCAGGGAATGCACTCCTCGATGTGGATTCCATTTATGATGAGATGACGGGCTATCGCAATCGGCTTCGCCCTCTCGTGGCGGACACAGCCCAGTTCCTAAATGACGCCATCCATGCAGGAAAAAATATATTGTTGGAGGGTCAGCTGGGGGCATTAAAGGACACGGATAACGGCATTTATCCCTTTGTAACCTCATCCTCCCCCTTGGCAGGCTTTGCCTGTGTGGGTGCCGGCATCCCCCCGACAAAAATTGAAACTATCATCACGGTTGTGAAGTCCTACTCCTCTGCCGTCGGCGCTGGAGCCTTTGTCAGCGAAATCTTTGGAGATGAAGCGAAAGAGCTGCGCGACCGCGGTGGAGACAACGGAGAATACGGAGCTACTACAGGCCGTCCACGGCGTATGGGCTGGTTTGATGCTGTCGCAACGCGGTATGGCTGTATGCTGCAAGGGACGACGCAAGTTGCATTTTCCTTGCTGGACGTTCTCAGCTACCTTGACACGATTCCCGTCTGCACCGCCTACTCCATTGACGGCGAAGAGACAGACCACTTCCCCATCACACCGCTGTTGAACAGGGCTAAGCCTGTCTACACCTATTTGGACGGCTGGAAATGCGATATCCGCGGTATCCGCAAGTATGAGGACCTGCCAGTCAATGCAAGGCGCTATGTGGAATTTATTGAAAACCAGATCGGATACCCCATCACCATGATCTCCAACGGACCGAAGCGGGAAGATCTCATCTATCGGTAATATAGAAAGGCCAAACCGGATGGAATCCGGTTTGGCCTCTTCTTCCATTATGGGGATTTCCGCCGGCAGGCGGAGCCGATTTTGCCATGGCAAAGCTTTATTATGACTTTGGTTTCATATATCCCAAAAATTCTGGGTAAACCCTTAAAATAAGCTGATAGACGCCCATGCCAACCGCATAGGCAAGCCAATACCACAGACTGTAGGAGAGATCCGCAGTGCTCGTTATACCTGTTGCCGCTCGGAAGGCCACCGGATAAAGGAATAGAAATCCTCCGATCCCTAACGCCGTCAAAATCTGGATCCACAGGCGCTTCGCCTTAGGGAACACGATGGGCAACACAATTCCCAATACGGCTCCGGAGCGCAAGATCCAGGAGATGTCCGACAAGTACGAACCCATTCCTTTCATCTGTATCCCCTCCTGAATGCTGGCAATGGGATTCCATTGAATCGGCTGATACGCCTGAAGATCCCGCATGGCGCGCATGGCATCCCAGTCCAGGGGAAGCGGAAGGATCGTGTGGACCATCACAGTGTAGACAGACCACAGGGCAAAGACCGCCACCGTATAATAAATGGCCGTCCATCCTTTTTTTCGGTTGCGAAGGTAAAAGAATAAAAATACCACCGCGGTCAGCAAGATGGTCAAGGGACCCGCAACCAGCTTATATCCGTCATTCACTGTCTGATCCTTCCTTTCTCCGCCGCGCGTGTTCACTCGCCTTGCGCCGGTGCTGCATGATTTTGTTGTAGAGAAGCATCCCCATCAGGCTGACCGCCCCTGTCACGATAAACACCAAGATCGCGAGGCCGTAATTCTTATGCCCCAGGGCATGACCGCCAAAAGTGGACGATACCACCGATGGGACACGTGCGATGGAGGATATGATTAAAAACGTGCCCAGCTTCATGGGAGTCAACCCGACACAGTACGTCAGCAGATCTTTGGGTGTTCCCGGTATGAAAAATACAAGAAAAATCAGACGATTCAGCTTTTTTTCGTCTTTCATAAAAGAAAATGCATATAACTTCTCTCGAGAAATAAACGCCTCGACCATCCGAACGCCAAAGAGTCTTGTCAGCAAAAAAATAATCGTGGACCCCAGCGCAACACCGCTAAGGCACAGCAAAGTTCCCTCCACAGCGCCGAAGGCGTAGCCAGCGCCCACTTCAATCACTTCGCCCGGAATCAGAGCTACGACAACCTGCAAAACCTGCATGCCGATTAATATAAATTGCCCCCCTACTCCGTGGGAATCGACCCAATCCCGAAAGCGTTCCGGATCCGAGGCTAAGTGCAACAGCGGGCGTCCCACCGCATACGTCAGCCAACCACAAAATGCTAGAAAGATGAGAAATGACAGTATGCTGACAATCCTTCTCCTGCGCAGGTACTGTGTATCCTCCTGAATCAATTCCTACACCTTCTTCATACGGTTTCTCTTATTCTGCCATATCCGAGAAAAAAAATCAAGCCTTTATTTGCCGCAATCCAATACGGCCTGAAAAAACCACCCTACCAGGAGATAGGGTGGGAAGCTTTTACTCTTCCGTATATTCAATTCTTTCCATCACCTGTGGGGCCGTCGGTTTGTCCGAGTAATCCACACTGACCGCTGCGATCTCATCCACCACGTCCATCCCTTCGACGACCTTCCCAAAGGCGGCGTAGGAGCCGTCCAGATGAGGCGCATCCGCGTGCATGATAAAAAACTGCGAACCGGCAGAATTTGGATCCATGGCCCGCGCCATGGAGATGACGCCGCGAGTGTGGCGGATGGGATTGGAAACGCCGTTCTGTGAAAATTCGCCCTTAATATGGTAGCCAGGTCCCCCGGTTCCATCTCCCTTCGGACAACCTCCCTGAATCATGAAACCGGAGATAACCCTGTGAAATGTCAGGCCGTTGTAAAATCCTTTTTTCACCAGGTCAACAAAATTCTGTACCGTTATGGGCGCTGCCTCCGGGTACAGCTCCAGCTTTATCTGTTTTCCATTTTGCATTGTGATCGTGATCATGTGGCATTCTCCTTTTCATCAGTAAATTTCTGCGCTTGCGTGCGGATGACAAGCTTATGAATATTGTTTTGCCCGATAAGCTTCAAGTAGGCGCCCCGGAGCGCTGCGGGTGCTCCAGCCGCCAAGTCTTCCATGGCTCGACGTCTCGGCAAGGCCATGATATGATACGGAACATCCCAAATGGAATAATATTCGAATCCTGGCACTATCGCATAGCCCGCACGCTCATAGAACGCAATTCTCCGCGTCCGGGTCCGCCGCTCCGCGTCCGACTGCGCCAGCTCCGGCTTTTCCACCTCGATCAGAATTCCAGCTGTCTGCGCAAACTGTTCCCCCAGCGCTTTCATGAAACGCCCGCCGATACCGCTCCCTCTATATTCCTCGTAGACAGCTAATAAGTAGAGTAGCACCACATTCTGTTCTGGCTCTGTCACAGTAAACACATAGGCGCAGTCAATCCCGTCGGCTTGAAAGAGAAATCCTTCGGATACTCCCCGCTTCGTTCTGGACCGCATCGCTCCGTAAGGCGGATGCTCATTGTCCGGAAAATCCCGAGTCACCCGCTGATAAATCCTATCAAAATTCTCTAGGGTAATCGGCGTTAAGCAATCACTCATCTCTTGCACCGCCTTCCTGTCTTATAATCGCCTTTCCTCTTCAGTCATTGGCAAGTGTACTATAAAATGGAAACCTTGTCAAGGGAAGCGCCGTGACTTCTTCAAACAAAGCTCTCGAAATATCCCAAAATCCCTTGCCATTGAAGTAAAATCATGGTATAATAAAACACTATGTATCAAATGGATTCTCATCTTCCCAGTGAACATTTGGTACATAGACTCTATTTGGACTTACAGAATTCGCTGTGACAAAACAGCATTGAAAGGAAAGTATGACAGAATATAAAAACTTTGAAGACATGAACCTCTCGGAAGAGGTTATCCGTGCCGTGCAGGATATGGGATTTGAGGAAGCCACTCCCATCCAATCGCAGGCCATCGAAATCATTATGTCCGGACAGGACGTCATCGGACAGTCACAGACAGGGACCGGCAAAACAGCTGCATTTGGGATCCCCTGCATCGAACAGATCGATCCGGATGATCGGTATCTGCAAGCGGTGATCCTGTGTCCGACACGGGAACTGGCCATCCAAGTCTGCGAAGAATTTCGCAAACTCCTGAAGTATAAAGACAATATCAAGGTCGTACCTGTTTACGGCGGACAGCCCATCGATCGCCAGATCTCCGCTTTAAAAAAGGGGGCACAGATTATCATCGGCACTCCCGGCCGCTTCATGGATCACATGCGGCGCCATACGATTAAGGTCTCACACGTCCAGATGGTTGTGCTGGACGAGGCCGATGAAATGCTGGACATGGGCTTTCGCGAAGACATTGAGCTGATTCTGTCTCAGATGCCAGTGGAGGAACGGCAGACGATTTTATTTTCCGCCACCATGCCGCAGGAGATCCTTGATCTGACGAAGCAATACCAGCGGGATCCCCAGCTGATCAAGACAACGCCTAAGGAATTAACGGTTCCCAAGATTGAACAGATTTACTTTGAAGTCAAAGAAAAAATGAAGCTAGAAGCCCTGTGCCGGCTCATCGATTTGTATTCGCCGGAGCGCTCCATGGTCTTTTGCAATACAAAGAAGCGAGTGGACGAGCTGACGCAGCAGCTGCAAGGCCGCGGCTATTTTGCCGACGGTCTTCACGGGGATCTAAAGCAAGTCCAGCGCGATCTGGTCATGAAGAAATTTCGCCAGGGGACCATTGAGATTTTGGTGGCGACAGATGTGGCGGCTCGCGGCATCGATGTGGACGATATCGATATCGTATTTAACTATGACATACCGTCCGATGAAGAGTACTACGTTCACCGGATCGGCCGAACTGGCCGGGCTGGCAAGACGGGCAAGGCGTATACTTTCGCTGTGGGGAAAGAGGTCTACAAGCTCCGGGATATTATGCGCTATACTGGCAGCAAAATCCTTCCTCAGCGGCTTCCCACTCTCAGCGACATCGAGGAGGTTAAGACCCGCGCCTTTCTCAACGAATTGAAAGCTTCCATCGACGAGGGCCATCTGACCAAGTATGTCAACCTTGTGGAGAGCCTGGTGGAAGAAGATTATTCCGTCATGGATATCGCCGCCGCGCTCCTCAAACGAGAGCTCTACGATGATACCAGCGAGGGAGAAGACGACATCTCCATTACGCCAACCAAAATTCCAGAACGCGAGTATTCGGACGCGGATATGGTTCGCCTGTACATCAATATCGGGAAAAACCAGCAGATCCGGACGAAGGATATTGTCGGCGCCATCGCAGGTGAGACTGGCATACCGGGAAAGATCATCGGCGCCATCGACATCTTCGACAATTTTACCTTTGTCGATATCCCAGTCGATTACGTCAAAGATGTTTTGATTGGCATGAAGAACAATCAGATCAAAGGAAAAGCCGTCAATGTTGAGCGGGCTCAGGATGTGAAAGGAAGCGGGAGAAAAGGCAAAGGCACGCCCACCAATCGAGGCGAGGCTGGCAAGGGAAGGCCTGCCGCTCATGGAGCTAGATCGGAAAGCCGTGGAAAAAAGAAACGTTGGAATGAAAAATAGTCTACTACAAGGCTCCCTGTCAACAGATGCCGAATCTCTGTGAACAGGGAGCCTTTTCTATGGGGAGCCTACATCCCAGTAATGAACTTCCAAATCTTTTTCTTTTCCGCCTGAGGGTTCAGTCTGTACACCTGCTCCGCAATCCGCTCAATGGCAACCTCTCTTGTGATGGCGGCCGCCTCCTCTTCCATCTCCTTTCCCCAAAACAGTTCTGTCGGACAGAAAACCGTGGAGGACCAGCCGTACTCCTCTCCTGCCTGAGACCGTTTTTGCTGTGCCCCGCACATGGTGATGTACAGCTTCATCTGCAACTCCACAAGCGCTCGCTCAAACTGCGCTTTGTCCTCCTTTTCAACCCCCACTAGCTTCTTGATGGCGTGAAGTGGCACGACTCCATTCTCTTCAATCACCGCGTAGATTCGCCTTGCATACTGGCTGATCCTACCGTTTCCGTACTCTTCTTCCAATGACGTGTTCCCGCGCCGCGCCGCTATAAAATATGGGTACCAGTCCCTTGCAATATAACCGCTCTTTCGGAAAAAGACCTTTGCGTAGGCGATGTCGCGGCGCTCCTCCAGCACGCGTATGCGCCATTCCCATGGGTCGGTTTCCGGGTCTCCTGTATGCCAGCAGACTGGCGTGTCATACGGTGGGACTTCATCCCACCGCCAAGGTATAATGGAATAGATGCCCTCGCTGTTGCCTCCCCCCATGGAAAATCCACAGTCCAACACAGCTGTGCAAAAATCGGAAAATGTACGTATCTCCATACCGGTCCTCCTATCGGGAATCGTACTCCATTTACACTTCGAAGATCCCCTCCAACTCATGGCGCAGCATAGGCGCAGGGCGGGACGGACGGGACTCCAGCGCGATATGCCGGCCCTGTTCCTGACTCCGCTGGAAGCCGGTCATGATCTCCAACACATGGAACGTGATATCACTGCTGGCACGGAAGTTTCGGCCCGTCTGGATCGCCTTTGCCATATCCGCCAATCCCATGCCCCGGCTGTTGTCTGCATAGCCAAAGGTCAGCGGTATATCATAGAATCGACCTTCCTCCGGCCGGTACAGTCGCACAGGACCACCAAATCCGTTAGGGTCTGGTACAGACAGCGTCCCCTGTGAACCGTAGATCTCAATCCAAGGCATTTCCGCCTTATACACATCAAATGTGGTGAAGATTGTGCCGATGGCGCCGCAGGCGAATTGCATCATACCTGTAATGTAGGTTGGCACATCCACATCGACGATCTCGCCATAGTGAGGCTCGCTAGTGATGGTTCTCTGGGAAAATGTGCTTTTGGTCATGCCGGAGATGGACGCAACCGCGCCCAACAAATTGACGAGAGCCGTCAAATAATAGGGCCCCATGTCCATCATCGGGCCGCCGCCGAATTTGTAGTAGAATTCCGGGTCTGGATGCCATGTCTCATGCCCGTGACAGACCATAAAGGCTGACGCGCCTACCGGCGTTCCGATATATCCGTCGTCCATCAGTTTACGGCAAGTCTGGATTCCCGCCCCCATAAATGTATCCGGAGCCCCGCCGATGAGCAAATTTTTCTCCTTCGCCAGGGCAATCAGTTCTCTCCCCTCTTCCAGCGTCGCCCCCAGGGGCTTTTCGGAATACACATGTTTGCCTGCCTTTAGCGCTTCGCTTGTAACGCCGAAATGCTCATATGGCCGGGTCAGATTCAGCACAATGTCCACATCCGGGTCCGCGAAGAGCTCATACATATCCTCGTACAGCTTAGGAATCTTATATTCCTCCACCGCTTTCTCCGCGCGCTCTCGAATCAGGTCGCAAACCCCGATGATCTCGACCTCCTTGTACCGGTATGTCAAATTCTTCAGATAGATGCCGCTGATGGAGCCGCAGCCGACGATTCCAATCTTCATCGTTCTCATGGGAATATCCTCCTGCTATTATCGGTCAATACATTTTGGCGTTATTTTCAAAAGCATCTGTGGTGAGCCCTTCGCGCACGGCGATTTCCTTGCCCTCAGCCGCCCACAGCATACCGCGCCGCATCAGCACTTCCGCCGTCGGGGAATTTTCAAACACATCGTCATGATGCCCCAGGGAATTGTAAAATACACGTCCATTTCCCCAGCGCTTTGTCCAGATGACCGGCATGTCCACAGCCTTGTTGGAGATATGATAGTAGCTGATGAGGGGGAAGCGGGTGGTCGCCAATACCTCGATGGCTGGGTCCACATGCAGGTAGTAATGTTCACTCTTGACTGTAAAGTCCTCTAGACCATACACGATGGGGCTGGAAGAGCTTTTGATGTTAACCGTGTATTCCACGCCATCCCCGCCGGGATGGCTGACCCACTGACCACCGGTTATAAACTGCCATTCCGTATCCTGGCGGAACGAATCGCACATTCCGCCATGGCAACCGGCCAACCCAACGCCAGCGCCCACGGCCTTCGCCACGTTTCGTGTATATTCGCTTTTGATTTCGCCTCCGGTCCAGCACGCCACCAACAAATCCAGCTCCATCAGCGCATCGAGATCGGCCAGACAATCCAGCGTATCGGAGATCTCCGTCTGAAATCCCTCTTCCTGTAAAATTCTAGAGAATCTTGCGGAGGTTAACTTTGGTTCATGTCCATCCCAGCCGCCCTGGAAAAGCAATGCTCTTTTCATTGTACAACTCCTTTCATTCCTTCAACCGTCTTGATAGCATCAATCGACAGAGTTCCGATCAGGGCCTCCATCCATTCTCTGTACATCTTAGCACAATTCTCTTCCTTTGACTTGCCATTTCTTTCCCTTGGCCAGACAATTATTGCTAACTTTCTCCATCTGTCAGGATTCTTACAACTTTTTAAAAGTCATTGCCAAAGGTCGCAACATAGTCTACAATAGATACAAAAAGAAACAATGGAGGGAAGCTTATGAAACGCTTATGGTCGCTATGTCTGATGGGCCTGCTCCTGCTGATACCCATGACCTCCCGCGCGGATACCGCTGTGGGGGACAGCATTGCCATTTTGGGGGAAGACCTGACGGATGCTCAAAAGGAGGCACTGCTAGAAGAGTTTGGGGTTGAGGACGATACGTTGATCCTGACCATCACCAATAAAGAAGAACACGAGACACTGGGCAACATTGTTCCCAGCGGAAAAATCGGCTCAAAAGCCATATCCTCAGCCATGATTACCTACACAGAAAAGGGATCCGGCTTGGATATCACCACCTCCGAGCATATCACCTACATTACAAAGCAGAATTATGCGGATGCGTTGATCACAGCCGGAATTACCGATGCAAAGATCCAGATCTCCGCCCCCTACGATGTATCTGGCACAGCAGCTCTAACTGGCATCATGAAAGCCTATGAGACATCCAGCGGAGCCACCATTGATCCGGAGGTCAAAGAAGCGGTCAATGAAGAAGTCCTGCTCTCCGTTACTATAGGGGATGAACTGGCAAGTCAGGCAGAAGCAAGTGGTCAGGACACGGAAACAGCTAAAAATGAGGCACAGAAAAAAGCCTCCGACATCGTCAGCGATATAAAGGTTACTATCAGCGAACAAAAGCCGGAGACCCGAGAGCAAATCGAAACCATCGTGACCGATACATTGCAGCGGTATGAAGTCAGCCTATCGGATGAAACCTACGCTAAATTGGTTTCCCTGTTTGACAAGATGCGGACTCTGGATATTGACTGGGACACGGTCGCATCCAATATCAAAAATAAAGCCAACCAGGTGATGGATACGGTTACCAGCTTCGCCAATTCTGAGGAAGGACAGGGATTTCTCAACACGCTTAAAGGCTGGTTTGAAAGTTTCCTCGATTGGCTTAAGGGTTTGTTTGCATAAAAGAGGATAAAGACATGGCGCAAGGGGCTGCCGGGAAAAGGATTGTCCTGCCCCTGCATATATTGGAAGACTACCCGCCGGCGTGCATTTTTCATTCTGTTTCTCCGGCGGCTTGGGCGTTTCGACGGTGGCGGCGGGGATTTTGCCTCCGTGTGTACGCTGGCCTCTACCCTTCCTCGCCTCACCGGCGTACATTTTTCATTCTGTTTCTCCGCCGGCTTGGGCGTCTCGACGATGGCGGCGTGCATTTTGCCTCCTCTTGCACGCTGGCCTCTGCACTTCCTCGCCTCGCCGGCGTGCATTTTTCATTCTGTTTCTCCGCCGGCTTGGGCGTTTCGACGATGGCGGCGTACAATTTGCCTCCTTGTGTACGCTGGCCTCTGCCCTTCCTCGCCTCACCGGCGTGCATTTTTCTTCCCATTTCTCCGCCGGCTTGGACGTTTCGACGCTGACGGCGTACAATTTGCCTCCGTGTGCACGCTGGCCTCTGCCGTCCCTCGCCTCACCGGCGTGCATTTTTCATTCTATTTCTCCGCCGGCTTGGGCGTCTCGACGCTGACGGCGGGGATTTTGCCTCCTCTTGCACGCTGGCCTCTGCCGTCCCTCTCCTCACCGGCGTGCATTTTTCATCTCGTTTCTCCGCCGACTTAGGTGTCTCGAATCTGCCGGCGTACAATTTGCCTCCGTGTGCACGCTGACCTCTGCCGTCCCTCTCCTCACCGGCGTGCATTTTTTATCTCGTTTCTCCGTCGGCTTGGGCGTCTCGACGCTGACGGCGTACAATTTGCCTCCATGTGCACGCTGGCCTCTGCCCTTCTTCGCCTCACCGGCGTGCATTTTTCATTCTATTTCTCTGCCGGCTTGGGCGTTTCGACGATGGCGGCGGGGATTTTGCCTCCTCTTGCACGCTGGCCTCTGCCGTCCCTCGCCTCACCGGCGTGCATTTTTCATTCTATTTCTCCGCCGACTTGGGCGTCTCGACGATGGCGGCGGGGATTCTGCCTCCTTTTGCACGCCGGCCTCTGCTGTTCCTCATCTCGCCGGCGTGCATTTTTCATCTCGTTTCTCCGCCGGCTTGGACGTTTCGACGCTGACGGCGGGGATTTTGCCCCCGTGTGTACGCTGGCCTCTGCCCTTCTTCGCCTAACGGCGTGCATTTTTTATCTCGTTTCTCCGCCGGCTTGGACGTCTCGACGCTGACGGCGTACAATTTGCCTCCGTGTGCACGCTGGCCCCTGCACTTCCTCGCCTCACCGGCGTGCATTTTCATCCCATATCTCCGCCGGTATGGGCGTCTCGACGCTGCCGGCGTGCAATTTGCCTCCTCTTGCACGCTAACCCCTGCACTTCCTCGCCTCACCGGCGTGCATTTTTCTTCCCATTTCTCCGCCGACTTAGGCGTCTCGACGCTGCCGGCGTGCAATTTGCCTCCTTTTGCACGCTGGCTTCTGCCCTTCCTTTCCTTGCCGGCGTGCAAAAACGGGGCTGTCCCAAAATGATTTTGCGAAATCATGAGGGGGGTAGCCTTTTTATTTGCATAAGGCTGGAAAAAATTGGTGAAAAGTGCCTAATAACAGCATACTAACTCTGAGGGACAAAATTTGCCTTCCAAAAAAGTACGCTGTTCTTCCTTTTGGGGTCCCTACGCAGCAGTTGTCCCAACCGGCCTGTTTGTATTTTATGATGCTGTTGTAGGCCACTCTTTACTCATGGCAAAAACACCCTCCGACTGGATGGCGCGGTTGACTCGGTGCAGAATGCCTTCCTCTGTGGATATCTTTTGCTCCATGGCTGCCGGATGCACCTATCCTTCACCGGACACTTCTTGCATGAAGCGTTTTCTCAAGTGCTTTTTTTAATTATTGACTAAAGCGTCGGAGAGGGGTGCAAAACGCGCCTGTGGACGGTTAGAAGCCGTTTTGGAGGCAGGCACTATAAAACAAAATCTTACCCTGTGTATTTTCGCGCCCTTTGCGGAAAAATACTACTCGTCCCTTGGCGGTCTGGATCGTCGGAACGGACATAAAACACTGATTGTTTTCGGCGGAAAGATTTGCTATACTTGGGGTAGCAAACGAACCGACAAAATGGATTTGAGGAGGAAACATTATGACGAAAAAGTGTTCAAGAACTATTGCTTTCATAATGCTGATAATTGCGGTTATATTTATCTTCGTTGCTTTGAATAATCCACAGGCAAGTTTTCCATGGAATAACACAATTTCTTATACACTTTATGGAATATATGCCATTATAATGATAGTGCTGTTTATTGCTCCATTTAAGAAAACAAAATAACTCCCGATTTTTAGAGAAATGGGGGTAATAAAATTGACTATAAATAAGCAGTTAATAAAATGGATTTCTGCGATTGTGTTAATAATTCTGGGTATTGTATTCGGGGGTACTTGGAGTAGTACAAGGGTTTGCTTCGGAGATAATGTATTCTCCGTATTTGGACTTCCAGTTTGGTCTAAAGGAACAAGCAGTACTTATTATCCGGCTATTTGGTTATTATTTTAATAGGGGTTTACCACCTTGTCAAAAAAAGCTCGATTGTGGGTGTGGAGTATTTCCATTATACTTCTCCGGGTGTTGCTTTCACCTATGTGTGAAGTGTAAATTGGCTCTGATAACTACTAAACACTTACATATTTATCGGTCAAACGAAAAACTCAAAACAGGGCGGTGGGGCAGAGATTGACTATCCCGCTGCCCTTGTCGGGATTGTGGTCTTGCCGTTCATCACGCCTTTGAGGTAGTCTTTCCCCGCCTGTGCCTTGCGCGTCAGTATATGCGGTTTCCCGCTTTTCTCCCGCTTGTCGGCAAGTATCATTTTGAGCAGCTTGTCGCGGTATGTTTCTGTGCCGCTGTGGTTGAAAAACAACTGGTCTGCCCGTCCCTCTGCGTCGTGATGATACCGTCGGGCTTGCGGGGCGGTGGACGTTTCGTTCTTTTCTGCCACTTAATCACTCCTTTCTGTGGGCGTGAAAAAGGGATTTCCCGTAATCGGAAAATCCCTCTCTGCTGTCGGTTATTCTGTTTTACTGCGCGGGCGCGGCGGCCTGCGCCCTTTTCCTTGCCCGATACTCCCGCGCTTTGATACGCTCATACTCCCGTTGATAAGCGCGACTCTTTTCCTTTTTCGCTTCCTCGGCAAGCTGTGTCAGTTCATTTTCAAACTTGCCGATATGGTTGAAGTATATCCCCATGTGCTGAGTGGCGTATCTCGCTCCCTTTTTGTCGCGCTCATGAACTTCAATCCTGCTGTTAAACTCGCCCAGAATGGCGGGGGGGGGGTGAGGTCGGTAAAATCGGCGTAGCGTTCTGTCAGTTTCACAAACCTCTGTGCCCGCCCTCCCCGTGTCGTGTCGATTCCACGGGAGCAGCCGTATAGTACGATCATAAACAACAGACGCGGTGGGTACCCGATTCCTCCTTCTTATCTATCAGGGGCAATAGTCGCCATTTCAGGACAGCCCCTTTTCACTTTGACCTTTACGTCAGCGCATATCAGGGTTCGCCTTTTTACACCCGACCAATAAGGCGCCTCCCAGCAAAAAGAGGAGGATGATTCCAAAGATTGCCATGGAGGATCGCCCTGTCACTGTCTTGACAACAGAATATAGAGCCGGACCAATGACTGCGGCAAACTTGCCAAAGATATCGAAGAAGCCAAAACATTCATTGGAGCGCTCTGGCGGTATCATTCTGCCAAAGTAAGATCGAGACATGGCCTGAATCCCGCCCTGCGCGGTGCCCACCAGCACTGCCAAGATCCAAAATATTCCCAGTGCCTGCCTATTGGTCAGAAATCCTTCCTCTGTGCCATACCCCATAACAAAGCCAAGCGTACAGATGACACAGTAGATGCCCACACCTAGCAGGATCACATTGAGCCCGCCAATCCGCTCTCCCAATTTGCTGAACCAGATGGCACAGGGAACCGCTACAATCTGGGTTACCAGCAAAGCCAGAACCATACCCGTGGAATCCAACCCCAGGGTTGCGCCGTAGGCGGTTGACATCTTGATTACCGTCCCCACGCCGTCGATATAAAAAAAGTATGCCAGAATAAAGAGACGAAGACGGCGGTCCTGAAAAATCATGTTTGCGGTCCGCCAAATATTCGAGAAGGTCTCCCTGACCACATGGCCGCTCTTCTTTTCCGTATAGTACCGCTGTCTCACGTGCCGGAAGAAGGGTATGCTGAAACCGCCCCACCATAGCACCGTGATCACAACCGATATGCGGATCGCGGCGGCGTTATCGATCCCGATGCTCGGTCCCAGCATCACCAGCGCGATGGCGGCAAGGAACGGAATGGTGCTTCCACCGATATACCCCATGGCATAGCCCCAGGCAGAGACCTTATCCATCCGCTCCCTCGTCGTAACATCCGTCAAAAATGAATCGTAGCACAGATTGCTTCCGGCAAAACCAATGTTGGAGAGGACATAAAATCCTAAAATCAACCGCCAATTTTCGGTGATCGCCGTACAGAAGGTGCCCACCAGACCGAGAATAAAAAATAAGCTGAATACGATTTTTTTGCGCCCCCGGTAATCCGCCACAGCACCGGCGACCGGCGATAAAAATGCCATGATAAAGGTTGCTGCCGATGAGCCCACGCCCCACCACACGTCGCCAGCTTCCCCCGCCAAGCTAGTAAAATAGATGGGAAACAGGGCTGCCATCATGATGGTGGCATACACGGAATTGGCCCAATCGTATAAAATCCAGCTCCGCTCCACTTTTGTAAATCTCTGACTCCGCTCTTCCATTCCCTCACGCTCCTCCACCGAATTCCATGATGATACTTCCATTATAGCGTATCCCAAAACAAGTTACAATAGGAATGGTATTTTTTACATTGTCTGCATGTTGAGTTAACACAGACTTCACATCAGATTCAATTGTTTTAAAATAAAAATCCAGATAAAGATAGTCAAGATCGAAAAGGCAGAGCTAAAGACCACAAGTTGACCGGCCAACTCGCTATCCCCATCCATCTGCTGCGCCATCGTAAAGGATGAGACGGCGGTGGGCGCTCCAAACATAATCATCAGGCTGGTGAGCTCCACATCCCGAAATCCGAGGGCAACGCCGATAGGCAAGAAAAGGGCCGGCCCGATCACCAGCTTTCCGCCAACGCCAATCAGAAGCTGTCTGGCATACCCTCGTATTTTAGAAAAATCAAAGGAACCGCCCAGGACAACCAACGCCAATGGCGTCGCAATTTTGCCTAAATCTGCAATGGTTTTGTCCACTGCGTAGGGGAGCTTTACCCCTGTGAAGAAGAGCAGAATGCCCAGCGCTGAGGCGATAATCAGAGGGTTGGTGATGACACCCCTTCCGATCTTTTTGAGGCTGGGCTTCCCTCCCCGAAAGGTTTCCAGCGCGACCACCGACAGGGCGTTGTACATCGGAACCACCACTGCGATCATCAGGGCGGTGACGCCGGACGCCTCTTCCCCGCAGAGTGAGATGACCACGGGAAGCCCGAACAAGACAAAGTTGCTTCGAAACATGGCCTGGATTAAAACGCCCCGTCTGGCATTGTCCTTCTCGACCCTCGGGATTAAGAGCATGAGAATGACAAACATCACAAATACTGAAATGACGGAGAAAACCAGGATTTTTCCGTTGAAAACTCCGGCTAAATCTGTTTTATATACATTTTCAAATAACATCAGCGGCAAAAAGACCTTAAAGCACAATTTATTCATGACATCCAGCGCAGGCTTGTCATAGAATTTTAGTACCTTAAGGCCATAACCAATTGCGATGGTTAGAAAAAGCGGCATAACTACATTGAATGCCAAGATAAGATTCTCCATGTCTGTTTCCTTTGCAACGGTATCCACCGTAGGATTTCTCTTGCATGTCTTTAATTTGAAAGCTCCAGATGCTGCCGAAGCTCAGAGGAAATTTTAGAAACCTCCTCCTCATTGGGAATCCAATACCAGACCCCATCAATTGTCTTTCCCACTCCCGGGAGGGTATCGTACTGGGAAATCGATTCCGCGCATTGCCGATAGCTCAGAACCAAGGTTGTCAGGTCCTGCAGCGTCAGATCCGTCTGCATATTATCCCGGAGGGAATCCAGAATGCTCTGGTAATTCAAAATTCCTTCCAAGGACAGCGCTTTTTTTGCCATGGCCGTTACCAGATTGCGCTGCCTGCGGTTTCGCCCAAAATCGCCTTCCGGATCTTCATAGCGCATTCGGGCATAGGCCAACGCTTCCTCGCCATTTAGGGAGATGGTTCCCACAGGAAAATCAAATCCGTCCAGGGAGAAGGCCATGGTGTTCTCCACCGTAACACCGCCCAGCGCATCAACCACCGTCTCAAATCCATTTAAGTTGACGAGGACATAGTGATCAATGGGAATGTTCAAAAAGTTTTGGACCGTGTTGATCGTCATCTCCACCCCGCCAAATGCATGGGCGTGATTGATCTTATCCACCGTCCCCCTTCCGATGATCTCCGTCCGCGTGTCACGGGGAATACTCAGTATTTTCACCGACTTGTCATTGGGATTTATGGTCGCCACCATGATGGTGTCTGTCCGTCCACGCTGTTCCGTCCGCCCTAATCCTCCCGTATCCGTTCCCAAGAGCAGTACGGAAAATGGCTCCTTTCGCCCAATCAAATCTGTAGAATCGGAGCCGCCGTCCTCCGCTCGCTTGTTCTCTTTTGAAACCGATACATACACGGCGTCCGTCATATCTTTTACATCCAGATACGCCTTCAAAAGCACTCCAGAACAGGCGACAATCAGGACTCCCAACGTAATCAGAATGGCTCTCAGCCAAACGCGCTTCTTTTTTCCTTCTTTTCTTGCCATCCAAACACCCTTTCCGTCACCTGAGACGGCGACATAAATAATTATAGCAGTTTATGTCGAAAAGGCAAGTTAACAATTTCCTCGAAGTCTTACCATACCCTTACGATTTTATGACAAATCTGCGTTTCATCTGGGATTATAGCAGCGCGGCGCCGATGATCCCCGCATCATTGCCAAGGGTGGCCGTGACCATGCGGGGCAGCGCAACCTGTTTACAAAAGACTCCCTGCGCTACATATTCCCGAATGGGATTTACGATGTAGTCCCCCTGGGCGCAGATGCCGCCGCCCAATACGATGGCTTCCGGCTGAAAAATATTCACCAAATTTGTGATCCCCTCCGCCATATACCAGATATAGCCTTTGATCACCTGGTTCGCCGCCGCATCCCCCTTTTGCGCTGCATCAAAAATCAGACGGCCATTCAACCGGTCCCTTTGCCGCATGGAAGCCAGCAGGGAACGCGGGTTCCGGTCCGCCGCATCATTGCCCATGCGAATCAGGGCTGTCGCGGACGCATAGGATTCCCAGCAGCCCTTTCTCCCGCAGGTACAGCGTACGCCACCGGAGACGATGACCATGTGGCCGATCTCTCCCCCAGCAGAATTAAAGCCGGAATGGATTTTGCCATCCAATACAATTCCGCCGCCGACACCTGTGCCAAAGGTAACCATAACCGCTGACCGGCATCCCTTGGCTGCCCCCGCCGCGTATTCGCCCAGGGCGGCACAGTTGGCGTCGTTATCCAACCGAATTGGCACCGGAATGTATCGCCCCAACTCCTGCACAAGCGGCACATTCTCCCAGCCCAGATTATTGGAATATAAAATATTGCCCGTCTCCTTATGGGGTGTGCCCGGGCTTCCAACTCCAACGGATTCCACTGAATCGATGGAGGTTCCCGCCATCTGAGCCAATTCCACCGCCAGCAGTCCCATATCATGGATCACTTCGGAATACGGCCGCTGCGCGTCCGTTGGAATCGACTTCGCACAGAGCAGTTCCCCGCTATCATTGAGCACGCCTCCCGCGATATTTGTGCCGCCGAGGTCAATCCCGATTCTCATCCTTACCTCCATTCTGGCGTTTTGGCTCAGCCTCATAACGCCACATGAGTTTTCAACAGCATACCTTCGCCCTTTGTCAAACATGTGCCCATGGCTGCGGGCAACAGGATCACGTCCCCAATGCCAAATTCCACATCATTGGCCGTTCCGCTGCCTTCTAGGCAGATTAGAATCTCAAAGCGCTCCCTCGGTACAGCCATTGCCTCTTCACCACGGAAACGCACGCGTTTCGTCTCAAAGAAAGGGCAGCACACTCCTGCGTCAATATCGCTGCGCTCCTCCCCCAGTGAACTGGCTCGGTTCACCACCTGCAACGCTTTCTCCACATGGAGCTGCCTTGGCTTTCCATCCAATCCCAATCGATTATAGTCATAGACTCGATATGTAGTATCCGAGCTCTGCTGGATCTCCGCAATCAGAATCCCCGCCCCGATGGCGTGCAGCGTCCCCGCTGGGATAAAAAACGTGTCGCCTGCTTTCACATCCACCCAGTTGAGCAGTGACTCGATGGTTCCGCTGGCGATGGAGTCCTCCAGTTCATCCTCCGCAATCTCCCTTTTAAAGCCGTAGACGAGCTTAGCGCCAGGCTGCGCGTGGAGGACATACCACATTTCCGTCTTGCCGCTCTCCCCTGCCCCCTCCAAACGTCTGGCCTGTTCATCGTTGGGATGGACCTGCACGGAAAGCTTATCATGGGCGTCGATAAACTTGATCAGAAGCGGAAATTTGTTTCCATACCGCTTCCAGACCTCCGTGCCCACCAGATCCGCTCCCAGTCTCGAAACAGCCTCTCCCAACGTCATTCCCTGACACGGTCCACCGGCAATCCGGCTCTGTCCGCTGGGGTGAGCCGACACTTCCCAGGACTCGCCTGTATGCTCGGAAGGTATAGGCTTATGGAGATACTCGCGAAGTCCGCTCCCTCCCCAGATCATGTCCTTATACACGGGGGACAGTTTCATTGGCTGCACAATCTCCACGTTCATTTCACTCTCCCCTTGTCTCAGTATTGAATCAAGGTCTTCACATCATAGCCTTTCAGCATTTCACGGCCGCCCAGCTGGACAAGCTCAATGAGATACATCAGGTTGACCACTTGGCCCCCCGCCTCCTCGATGAGTTCCACAATGGCCTTTGACGTGCCTCCTGTGGCAATTAGGTCATCGACGATTACGACCTTTTGTCCAGGCCGGATGGCATCCGCGTGCATCTCCAGCACCGCCGTCCCGTACTCCAAAGAATATTCCCTTGAAAGCGTCTCGTAGGGCAGCTTTCCTTTCTTGCGGATGGGGATGAATCCCTTGTTCATAGCGTAGGCCACCGGCACACCAAAAATGAAACCGCGGGATTCGGGGCCCACCACATAGTCAAATTCAAACTGGGAGAGCACTTGACACATTTGATCAACGGTTTCCCTTAAGGCCTGGGGATTGTGAAGCAGCGGGGTGATATCACGAAATAGCACACCTTTCTGCGGAAAATCCGGAATATCCCGGATGATTTTGTTAAGTTCCATTGTCTGCACCTCTCTTATGCTTTGTAAACCCTTTTGTATGTTTCTGGCGTCTTGGCTCTGCCCTCTGCGGATATCGCGCAGCGGTTTGTTCGCTTCGCTCACCGCGCGGCCGGCGCGTATAATCGCTTCGCGATTATTATACCATAGTTTGAAGCGAATGACAGCATCTTTAAAAAACTTTTTTATTCAGCGGATATTCGTAATGGTTATCTGTGCGCTGGTCTCTCCTTTATACTCATGAATTCCCGCTTGATAGCACAGATCCACCGTAATCACGTCCCGCATATACTCTCCCTGCTCTAGACGGCGCCAGACACTCGGCCCGTATCGCGCAAGAATTACCCTCTGCAGCAATTCCAGCCGAAATAGGACTCCCTCCGCCGGCTCGCCATCTTTTACAAAGGATACTCTGGCCACCGACCGATTCTTCCCCATGATCCGGCACTGCCGGAGCTCCACGCCCTTTTCCGCGAAAATGGGGCGGGGATTTCCGGTGCCATATGGGCCTAACTCATCCAACGCCTTTACGAGTCCAATGGATACGTGGCTCGTGGGATAGGCCGCGTCGATATAGACGCATGGCACGCATGCCTCCTGGGACAGGGTTGACACCTCATTGATCCTCCGCCGGAACTCCTCCACTCTCGTCTCCTCCATGGACAGACCCGCTGCCATGGGGTGGCCGCCAAACTTGGTGAATACATCTTTCACCTTCTGCATTTCCTCAAACATACTATACCCGGGAATCGAGCGGCCCGATCCTTTTACTCCGCTTTCCGCTTTCGTCAAGACGAATACAGGGCGGCAATATCTCTCTTTGAGCTTCCCAGCGATAAGCCCGGCGATGCTTTCGTGGATCTCCGGGAGATAGACGACTTTGACCATATCATCTGCCAATTGGGTTTCCATCTGCGCTACCCCTGCTTGGATTCCCTCCTCCGTCAGCGCCTGCCGTTTTCGATTTAGCTCAAATAAATCTTTTGCAAGCTCCGCTGCCTTCTCCGCCTCATCCTTGATCAAGATATCGATGTATTTATCCTGCCGCTCCAGCCGCCCTCCTGAATTTAGCATGGGCCCAATGACATACCCGCATGTATATACATCCATTCTTCCGATGTCACCTTGCTGCATGAGCGCGCGAATCCCAGTGATTGGGTTGGTGTTGAGCTGTTCCAATCCGCGATAGACGATCCGACGGTTTTCCCCCAGCAGCGGGCATACATCGCAGATGGTCGCCAGCGCCGCCAATCCTAAGAGGTTCTCCAGCTGACGTTTATCCTGCTTTTGCCGCTCATACAGTGCTTCCATCAATTTAAATGCTACACCTGCCCCGCAAAGTTGCTTGTAGGGATAGGCGCAGTCCTGCCGATGTGGATTCAGGATAGCATCCGCAGCTGGGAGTACATCCGCCCCATTTTCATCAGGGGTAATCTCATGGTGGTCAGTAATCACGAGATCCAGGCCAACTTCCCTGGCATATGCGGCCGCCTCAAATTCCCGTATCCCATTATCACATGTGAGGATAAGGCGCACCCCTTCTCCCTGGCAGTCTTGAATCATGCCTTTATGGATCCCGTACCCATCCTCCATCCTGGATGGAATGCGAACGCTGACATCCGCTCCCAGCCCTGTCAGCCCCCGGTAGAGGATCGCCGCCGAACTTATCCCATCTACGTCATAATCCCCGATGATCTTAATTTTACTATGTACCTCGATATGGGCCAGTATCAGGGTAACCGCTACCTCCATATCAGCCATGAGGAATGGATTCTCCAGGGGCGCATCCTTGTTCCAGAAGTCCTCCGCCTCCTCCGGCTCCACTCGGTTTGCGATAATCTTGGCCAGCAGGGGGTCCACGTGGAGCCTCTCAGCCAGAGCCTTATATTTTCGATTCCGCAAAATCCAGTTTTCTTCCATATCAATCTCCATTCCGGAGCGCTAGCGACGGGGCGAATTCTGCCGCCTGTGCGATTTGTGACGCTCCGGCACAAATCGCACACCCCACAAGAAAACGTCAGGTCTGGATTCCTCCAAACCTGACGAGGCGCATTTTGTATATTTCCTACGCGTGTTTCACTCGTTTCACAGCTTGGCCGCCCTTCTTCCCTTTCCTTCCAATTCCTTTCAACAAAACCCAGGTGGGGCTTGCAATGAAGATTGACGAGTAGGTTCCAGCCAGAAATCCGACTAAAAGGGGAAATGCAAACCAGCGAACAGACTGGACGCCGAGGATAAACAACACGAGAACCATGACGATAGTCGTCAGGGAGGTGTTGATGGACCGGCTCAACGTCTGCATGATGCTGTCATCGCACAGTTGATCCAGCTGGTCCTGCCGGTACAGCCGGGTATTTTCGCGGATTCGATCGAATACAACGATGGTATTGTTGATGGAATATCCAACGATGGTCAGAATTGCAGCGATGAACGTATTATTGACTGGAATCTGGAAGATGGCATACATGGCAATCACGATCAGGACGTCATGGAGCAGCGCAATGATAGAGCTGAGTCCGAACCTCCAATCTTTAAACCGGAACGTGATATAGAGAAGCATTAACAGCGCCGCCACGCTGGTGGCGACCACCGCTGTCCTCTGCATCTCCCCGCTGACTGTCGGGCTGATACTGGAATGACTGATCAAGTTCGCATTGTCTACCGTATCCAGGCCATATTTCTCCGCAATAGCAGTGTACAGCTGCTCGATCTGCTCTGTTGTAATCTCTTTGACCTTGATGGAAACCTGTGTCGCGCCGCCTGTACCGCTTACCTTCTGAACCTGCGGGTTGGTATCACCGGTAATCTCCCGAACGATGGGTTCAATATCCCCGCGGGCGTCAAACTCTTGTCCAATATCGATCTGCACCATGGTTCCTCCGGCAAACTCTATGTCGAAGTTCATACCGCGGAAGATTAAAAATGCAGCGCCTACCAGGATAATGGCGATGGAAATCGTATACCAGATTTTCGTGCGTTCAATTATTTTCATCGTTCCCACCTCCTCAGGCTTTCTTAACGTGTATCGAGCGATACAGCTTTGGATTCTTCGAGATCAAAGCCACACACTGCTGGATCAACAGGCGAGTGACAACCAGCGCTGTAAACATGGAGATCACGATCCCTAGGGCAAGAGTCTGGGCAAACCCCTTGATCGTACCGCTTCCCAGGAACCATAGGACCGCCGCTGCAATCAAGGTGGTCACGTTGCCATCCAGAATCGCTGACAATGCCTTTTTGAATCCGGACTCGATGGACACCAGGAGCCCGCGGCCCCCCCGCAGTTCTTCATTGATACGGGCGAAGATAATAACATTGGCGTCCACGGCCATTCCGATAGAGAGAATGATACCCGCAATCCCCGGCAGAGTCAGTGTAATATCCAGCAGGTTGATGAAGAACAATTCCAGCGTGATATAGAAGAGCAGCGCGATGGATGCCGCCACTCCTGGGATCCGATAATAGACGATCATGAAGATCAAAATCAGAATAAAACCGATGATGGCCGCCGTCACGCTGGTCTGCATGGCATCCTGTCCAAGCGTAGCGCCTACGCTATTGTGCTCAATATCCACCAGCCGCACTGGCAAGGCACCGCCGCGGATATCAGCAGCCAAGCTCTTCGCTTCCTCTTCGCCGGACATGCCTGTGATCTGCGCGACGCCGTCGGTGATAACAGAATTGACGGTGGGCATGCTGCAGACGGTTTCATCTAATCGAATTGCAATGTACTTGCCCTCATATTTTTCCGTCGCCTCCGCAAACTTCTCCCTGCCCTCCGCATTCAGTTCCAACTTGACATAGGACTGTACCGCGCTATTCTGAGATAGCTGACCCCGCTGATAGCTGGCATCAGCCACATCGGACCCTGTCAGGACTTCCTCCGCCAGGCCTGCCTCCAGAGCATCCGTCAAGATCTCAGGATAGGTCATGACTGTATAATACGCTTGCTGGGGAAGATAGGTCTTAGCCTCGGTCAGCAGCTCCGACTCGCTGTACTCCGCGTCCTCCCCATCCTGTTCTTTCAGCGCAGCGATGGCATCCTGCACGTATAAGTCATAGTACTTGTCCATGATGCTGCTATTCTTAATATCATCCCAATCAAAACCGACAAAGGTCAGCATCGCGGTCTTCCCGATATCCTCAACCGCTGCGTTGGCATCCTTCACACCCGGAATCTCCACCCGGATTCGGTCCGTTCCATCCAGATACGCCTGCGCCTCCGTATATCCCTTGGAGTCCAGTCGATTCTGAATAACCGCCAGTGCTCCTTCCATCTGACTCGATGAGGGATTGCTCCCCTCCTCCGCCTGATAGGTAATGCTGACACCCCCGGCCAGATCAAGGCCCAGCTTAATGTTTAGAACTCCAAATCGGTCGCTATAATCTCCGCCCCGGCCACCAATACCCACAAACGTAACGATGGCGGACCCGGCGATGATGAGCAAGGTAAGCAGCAAGATAAAAACATTCTTAAGACTCTTCATCCTCTTAAGCTCCTCCTCATTTTTAGGTCATACTGATTTATTTATTATAGACTCTGTGACCTAATATTGTCAACCTTTGTCGAGAATCTTTCCAAAATTGCCACCTTTTTGTATTACGGCGGACACCTCTCTAGGCGCGATAACACTGCATCATCAGCGCACACTCCAGCCGCTTGCGCTCAAGATGGCAGCTCAGCTCATAGTTTCCGTGCAAGTCATGGGCAAATTGCCATGCATTGGCGGCGCAACCGCCGCTACAGTAAAATTTGGCCCAGCAATCCTGACATCCCGGCTTTGAGTACACATTCACGCCCTTGAAGCGGTCCAGCAGATCTCTCCGCGTCACTCCCTCCAGCACGCTGCCCATCCGGAACTCCTCCTGCCCGACAAACTGATGGCATGGATACAGATCCCCGCTGGGGTGAACCGCTAAGTATTCACAGCCGGATCCACAGCCACTGAGCCGCTTGACGATACAGGGTCCCTGACTCAAATCCATCATAAAGTGGAAAAAGGTGAACCCATCGCCTCGCGCTTCTCTCGCCAGCATCTCCCTGGCCAGCAACTCATATTGCTCCTCGAGTTTCGGCAAATCCTCTTCTCGAAGGGCATAGGTTTCCTTGTCCCCGGCCACCACCGGCTCAATGGAAATCTGCTGAAATCCTTCGTCGGCCAGATGCAGCACATCCTTGGCAAAATCTAAATTTTCGCGGGTGAAGGTACCCCGGACATAATATCGTGTCTGTCCTCTCAGCTCGGCCATCCTCTTGAACTTATCGAGAATCAAATCGTAGCTGCCTTTCCCATTGGGCGTGGGGCGCATCCGGTCATGGACCTCCTGTCTGCCGTCTATCGACAACACCACATTGTCCATATTCGCGTTGAGATAGTCCATGATTTCATCATTGAGCAGAATGCCGTTTGTCGTCAGGGTAAAGCGGAATTTCTTGTGATGGCTCTGTTCCAGTTCTCTCCCATAGGCAACTAGCTCCCTGACCACATCCCAGTTCATCAAAGGCTCTCCGCCAAAAAAATCGACCTCCAGATTCCGGCGCTTCCCCGAATTCGCGACAAGGAATTCCAGCGCCTGCCGGCCAACCTCCGCACTCATCAGGGCCCTCTTCCCATGATACTCGCCCTCTTCCGCGAAGCAATAGCGGCATTTAAGGTTGCAGTCGTGTGCTACATGGAGACATAAAGCCTTGACAACCGTTTCCTTGTTTCCAATCGCCGGCGCCATATCCACGTAGGGATCGCTGGAAAATAACATTCCCTCCTCGACCAGCTCTGTCACATCGTCCATCGCCTCCTGGATATCCTGACGGGAATATGTATTGTCCAGGCTGGATAAACAGGCGAAGGAATCCTTCTTAGCCACTTCCCACCCGACTCGGTCAATCTCCGATACCACATCGTATACGACATCGTCCACAGTGTGAACGGCTCCACTGTACACATCCAGCACAACATTCACACCGTTCTGTTTAAATTGATGAATCAACCTTTCGTTCCTCCTAGGAAAATCTTTCTATAGAAAAAGCTCTATAATCCGCAAATAAGCAGCGGCAAAGCCACTGCTTAAAGGTCTTTCATACATCCGCTGCTTATTTCCGAACAGTTCCGCCTGTCAGCTTGATACTTTCACAGGTCTGATTTCCTACGGTACAGGAAGTCTTGCACGCGGACTGGCAAGAGGTCTGGCATTCGCCGCAGCCGCCCCGTTTCAGACTCTGCTTCAGCGTCGAACCATTTACTGTCTTAACTCGCTTCATTCATAATGCCTCCCTTCCAATGGAATCGCCTCATTGTACCATATTTTACGGGTACTTGTCAATCATAAGGCTGACTCTTTTCGCACCTGTGATCAGAACAGATTGTAGGGGGAGGCGGATGGCTCATGGAGCATCCCCCTCTTCTTTTAAATAGTCCAGAATTTCCTGGACACCCTCACCCGTTTTGGAGTTGACGTAAAAGATCGCGGTACATCCGGAATTGCGGAGCCAGCTGGCTGCCATTTTGGGATTCGCATTGGGATGGTCAATCTTTGTCACAATGCCGATCACATCCCGGTTGACCAGACACGTTATATTGGGCGGATACAGAGAATAGGGCTCGATGGCGCTGACTAGAAGTCCCACCACGTCAGCCTCATAGGAATAAAGGGCCAGCGCCGCCGCTAGACTTTTATTCTCCGCATACTCTCCCGGCGTGTCAATGACTACATCGTGAACGTTTACATACTGCGTCTTCTGATAGTGAACCACCTCGCCCCGCATGGCCTGTGTCAGTGTGGTTTTACCGCATTCGCTGCGGCCCATAAATAGAATTCGCTTCATATCACGTCTTAGTCACGTCACAGACAACAAAGCCAAGCTTTTCCCGCGTATAGTCGATGACCGCATTCAAAGATGCCTCCACATCTGAGATTCTCCCTGTAATGATCAAAGTCCCACTGAAGCGGTCCAAAAAACCGAGCTCCGCGTTGGATGCCTTCACTGCAATATCGCCGGCGATGATGGCGGTTTCCGCCGGACTCATGGTCACGATTCCGATGGCCGCCCTTGCATAATCAACTGCCGGATCAAGGCCCAGCTTTTGATATAAAATGGCATCTGGGGCTGCAATAATATGCGCCAAGGTAATCTGCTTGCCAGGGACCAGTTCCTGGACGATCCTCAGCTTTTCGTCCTGACGGACCTCATTGAAGATACTCATTGTGACTCTCCCTCACTCATCCACCGATTTGACATTCTAGATTGAACTGCTGCGCTGCCTCGAGCAACTTCTGCATCATGCCCTGGGTAGGGGGTTCCAGCTGTTCCAGCGCATAGGTACGGCCCAGGCCCGCATATTTGTCTTGCCCGAGCCGATGATACGGAAGCAGGTGGAGCTCTCTTACACCGGGCAAGCGCTCCGCAAACCGCGCGATCTCTGTTATCTCCTCCACCGTCCCGTTAAAGGGGGGCACAACCGGCACGCGGATACTCAGCTTTACATTGGTTGAGGATGCCACCCGAAACGCATTTTCCAATATTCTCTCGTTGGGCTGCCCGGTAAATTCCCGATGCTTCCCACTGTCCATGTGCTTAATATCCATCAGGCAATAGTCTAGGTATGGAAGCAGCTTCTCCATCGTTTCATAAGGGGCAAAGGCTGTGGTTTCTATGGCCGTATTAATCCCCTGCGCATGCGCCGCCCGCAACAGCGCAGCTGAAAAATCTGGCTGCATCAGACACTCTCCACCGGATAAGGTAAGGCCGCCATTGGAGCGTGTATAATAAGGGCGATCCTTCATGACCTCCTCCATAACCTCCTGGACCGTTACATCACGTCCTACGCTCTTGGCTGCTTGCCCCGGCAGACGCATTGTCTGAACCGCGTAGTCCTGTGATTCCGGATTGCAGCACCAGCGGCAGCGCAGCGGACACCCCTTGAGAAAGACGATTGTGCGGATCCCCAGTCCATCGTGGATGGAATATTTCTGGATGTCGAAAATTCTTCCCTGTTCCTGCCAATACGTTTCCATCTTTGTCCCTCTTAAATTCCCTGTTCCGTGCGGCGGATGATATCATCCTGCAATGATTTTGACAGCGTTGTAAATAAGGCGCTGTAACCAGCTACCCGAACAACTAGCGTCTTATAGTTCTCCGGGTGCGCCTGCGCATCCAAAAGGGTTTCCCTGCGAACGACATTAAACTGCATATGCATACCCTTTTGATCGAAATATCCGCGTATCAGAGCTACAAACTTTGACAATCCTTCCGTGCCCTCCAGAGCGGACGGATGGAATTTCTGGTTAAACAGCGTGCCGTTGGAGGCGATGGCGTGATCCAATGCCGCGACAGAATTCGCCGCCGCTGTGGGGCCGTGTACATCCCTACCGGAAGCGGGTCCCACACCGTCTGCAACCGGTGTATGGGCATACCGGCCGTCCGGCGTCGCACCGGTCTGCGCGCCCAGCGGCACATTGGCCGATACTGGATACAAACCGGCCTGATACCAGCCGCCTCTGGGATTTCGGTATTGTTCCAAAGGTTTCGTATATGTATACGCGACATCCCTGGCAAATTGGTCAACCTCCGGAATATCATTTCCATACTTTGGAACTTCCTCAATCATAGCCCGCAAGGCCTCATATTTCAGGCGTTTTTCCTCTGGAACTCCATTGGCCTTGGCCACCTGATAGATTTCCCGGATCCTCTCCTCATCGACCTCCACTTCCTGATCTACAAGGCGCCTGGCTAAGGCCTTTGTGATCTCCGCGGCATCCTCAGGAGAGAGCTGTCTGCCGAAGTTATGATCCATAGCCTCCTTGTACTCCGCCATGGTGACCTTCTTCTGATCGTAGACCAATGTCTTGATGGCATAGAGAGAATCTGTCATATTGGCGATGCCGAAGCCCTGTGGTCCGGTGAAATTGTAGACGGCTCCGCCTTCCTGGACACTCTTGCCGCGCCCGATGCAGTCCTCCACCATGCTGGAGAGGAAAGGAAGCGGGCAGCGCTCCGCGTGGGCGACATCAATGGCATTATCGGCATTGACCATCAGACTCAACATATAGTGATTCTGCTTCTTATAGGCGTCATAGAACGCATCAAAAGTCTCCATATCCTCCACATTGCCGGTATCAATGCCAACTTTAACGCCTTCATCCATTCCGTTGTGAAAGACTAGCTCCAGCGGACGGCACATATTGTAGAAGGCGGCATCATGCCAGCCCTCTGTTTTGCCGGCTTTCTGCGGCTCCACGCATCCGATGATATTGTACTCGCGGGCATCTTGCAGGGTCAGCCCACGGTTCATCAAGGCCGGAATTATCACTTCGTCATTGTAATATGCCGGAAGTCCAATACCTGTCCGGGTCAGCTCCGCAGCCCGCATCAAAAACTCATGGGGCGTCTTATTCCAGACCCGGACGCTAAAGGAAGGCTGCGGAAGCATGACATGCATACAGGCCTGAATCGACATGAAGGACAGATCATTTGTCACATCTTCCCCGTCCCCATTCTGGCCGCCAGCAATCAAATTTTGGAACATCCCGTAGCCGGCAAAGCCTTCCGCCGAGGCGTGATCTCTTGCCTTGTTCAAATCATTAAGCTTAACCCAGATACAATCCATCAACTCCTGGGCAAACTCCCGCGTGATCCGCCCGCTGTCCAAATCTTTCTTGTAGTACGGATACATATATTGATCGAAGCGTCCCGGAGAGATGGAGTGACCGTTGGATTCGATCTGCAACAGCATCTGGACAAACCAGAAGGACTGGCATGCCTCATAGAACGAAGTCGCTCCCTTTGCGGGAACCTTCGCACAATTTTGAGAGATCTGTATCAATTCAGCGCGGCGCACTGAATCTGTACATTGCTCCGCCTCGCGGGCCGCAAGCTCCGAATACCGATATGCATACTGAATGGCTGCCTGACAGCTGATCATCACTGCCTGCAAAAACTGACTTTTTTTAGAATACTCCGCATCCCCCAGGGACATCTGATCCAGGGCCGCCTGTGCTTCCTGGATGATGCCTTCGTAGCCAATTCGCAAAACCTTATCGTAGCTGACGGTTACATGCCCGACTCCGTTATAAAAATAATTTCCTGGGGTAAACATATTGTGTTCAATGGCGATCAAAGTCTGCGGTGCCATGTAGGAAGTGGCCAGCTCACTGGTGGTCTTACCCTTCCAATACTGAAATACCTCGTGCAGCGACCTCTTGGTGTCCTCCGAAATAGAGAAGGGATCCGCATCTCTCGTGGCAATGGTATCGAACTCACTCTCCAGCCACTCGAAAGAAAACTCGGGAAATACTTGACACCCTCTCGGAGCAATGGTTGCGCTCCCTACAACCAATTCCTCCGGCCGAATCACAATGGGAATATACTTTAGAATATGTTCGAATGCCTTTGCACGGCGCATAATAACCGGCTCTGTCTCGGTCTCTCTGTATGATTGCGTAATCAAGACCGCCCTGTCCGCCTCAATCGCTGGCATCTTTTCAAATAAATGTGAAATCAAACGGGGAATTCTGTCACTCTTTTCAATATATTCCGTATAACCGTGATCCATCCTTGCCTCCATCTTGCCGCTTTGGCGGCAACTATATCAACTTCTATTGTCTTACGTTATATCCTACACCATGCAGCTCCAATTGTCAACCCTAACCAAAGACAATCCAACAAAAAAGAAGAAAAACATTCTTTATATTTCTGTGTTTTAAAGATTTCTCGGTTCTGTGTTATGTATAGGATGTGGGACAGGCGACCATGAGCCACAGAAATTTTTATCAAAAAATCAGAACCATGGAATTCAACTTTGAATAGAATACTAAAAAAGGGCTACACTATCTATTGTCTTCCCGGGAGGTTATTATAGACTTGCAGGGGTTGTGCGAAAAGCGTCTTTTCACACAACCCCTGTATGCTGCAAGGGCTCCAGGTAGGAATCCGGAATTGGACGCCCATTATAGCCGACGCCAAGAGGGACTTCCTGCTTATTCTCCCCGTGATAATCGCTGCCGCCTGTACAGAAAAGACCAAGAGCCCGGGCCCTTTCCTGCAAAAATAGGGTTCCCTTTGCATCACAGGTAGAATGGATAACCTCCAGACCATCCATGCCTGCACTCGCCGCAAACTTAAGCAACACAGCACATTCATCCTCGTTTAACTTGTAGAGCAGCGGGTGGGCCAGCACAGCCTTCCCCCCGGCGCCATGGATCAGGCCGATGGCTTCCTCCGGCGATAGCTGCTGTCTGGGAATATAGCCAGGACACCCTGTCCCAACAATCTGGTCAAAGGCTTCATTGGTATCGCGGCAGTATCCCTTTTCCGTCAAAGCCTGGGCAAAGTGGAGACGGGAGATGACATGCCCTTCGCCTCCAGAATAGCGCTCTATATCTTCTTTTGTGATGGCGTATCCCAGCTGCTGCAAGCGAAGCAGCATCGCTTCATTTCTCCGCTGGCGCTCTTCCCGGATGGAGCGAAGCCTGTCCGCAAAATCCGGCTGTTCATAGCGAAAGCCGTATCCGAGAATGTGAATATCGCGCCCACGGTAGGAGGCGGAGATCTCGACGCCAGGTATAGCAAGTATGCCAGCGCTTTGTCCTGCTTCCATAAATTCTTTCACACCGTCGGTATTGTCGTGATCCGTCAGGGCGATGGCGCGAAGCCCGAGCGCGGCTCCTTTTTGGACAATCTCTTCCGGGCTATCGCTCCCGTCGGAATAATAGGAATGGGTGTGCAAGTCAATCGACATAGAATCGTTCCTTTCGGTATTGGTATTTCCGTGTGATACCTATATGGTATCACAGGAATGGAAAATGTACAAGATTTTCCCGGCAAAGGGGAGCATAAATTTAACTGTCCAACATACATATGGAGTAGAGAGGATCATGAAAGTGGGAGGGATTGTTGTGCAACATACAAAAAGAGAGACACGGAGAGCCGTACATAAAAGCAGCGCAAAGGCCGCTTCGAGCGGAAGCGCACCGATCAAATGCGTCCTGATGGGCCTGATTCTGTCCTACGGGATCACAACGGCTGGAATTTTGCTCTCCGCAGTGCTGCTGAATTCAGGGGGCTTGAGCGGGAGTCCTAAGCAATATGTTCTGTTGGTCATGGTGATTGTGGTCATATCCGTCCTTGCCGGAAGCCTGTTGACGGCAAAGAAAAGCGCATCGGGTGGTTTCAAGTGGGCGCTGGTCATGGGAGTCCTGTATTTGGCCATCCGTATGCTGGTATCCTTTGGCGTCAATGGAACAAACCTATTTGTCGGCAACCTTGTGACAGAGATTGTCTCCACACTGGGAACCGCTGCTTTAGGCGGAATCCTCGGCGGTCGAAGAAAATAACAAATATTTCTATGTCCCTATTGACAAGTGCATATTCCATGAGATATAATGCAACTTGTAGATTGATGAAAGCAAATAATGACAGAAAGGAGACAGGACGATGCATCGCAATCACATGATACAATCGGCGCTATATTTTGCAGACCATCAAAGTATAAGGATTCGCATATCCCTTGATCGTGTGAACACCTTCGATATCCATGCCCTGTCTTCGTCTGTCGTTTAGCATTGCTTGTTTGCAATTTCTTACATAGCAGTCTGACAGGTGGCCATGGGATATCGTCCCATGGCTTTTTTACGCCGTTTCGCCGTCTTGAGCCGGAGAAAAGCCATGCAGCTTGGAGGGAGCTGGATGGCTTTTCTTTGTCTTCGGCCTATCATTCTCAAAAGGAGGTCTTATCCTTGCAACTTGTACTGAAACATATGAGAAAACATCTCCTCGGCTACTGTATTGCCACCCTCGCCATGTTGGCCGCCATTGCTCTGGATATGTTGAATCCGCTCCTAGTCCGCGTCATCATCGACGACATCATCAAGGCGGGGCATGTCGAGCTTTTGACAAGGACGCTGCTGGCCCTGCTGGGCGTAACGTTGGGTCGGGGAATCCTCGGCTATCTTCGAGAATTCTTGTTCGATAAGACGGGCAGCAGTGTTGCGATGGACTTGCGCAAAGAGGTGTTCCACCATGTCAACTCTCTTTCTCTATCCTTCTTCGATACCCGCAACACCGGGGAGCTCATGGCCCGGATCAAGGAGGATGTGGACAACATCTGGGATTCATGTGGATTCTGTATCCGATTTCTGATCGACCAGATCGTATACTTCGTCATGTCCGCTGTCATTCTCTTCATCTTAAGCTGGAAGCTGGCCTTATTATGCCTGGCGGTTATGCCGCTGATTTTCCTGTTGGCTATGATCATGGAGAGAAAATTAGATAAAATCTATGACAAAATCAGTGATCAGGCCGCCGTGCTCAATACAACCGCCCAGGAAAATATTGCCGGCGTCCGGCTGATCCGATCCTTTGCCCGGGAACCCTACGAGATCGAAAAATTCCGGAAGCAGAATGAAGAAAACTATAACCTCAACTATCAGGAAACCCACATTCTCTCCAAATATGATCCCGCCATCGAATTTCTGTGCAGCGTCGTGACCGTCTTTATCATCACCGCCGGTGGGATCCTAGTCATCGGAAAGGACCTAACCCTGGGAACACTGGTGGCTGTCAACAGCTTCGCCGCCATGATGACGGGGCCCGTGCGCAATCTGAGCTGGATCGCCAACGTCATTGCTCGGGCCAGCGCGTCGCTCAAAAAAATAAATGCCATCATGGCAGAAAAACCGGAAATTCAGCCGCCGGACAATCCTCAAATTCCTCCCGTGATCCAAGGCGCCGTTTCCTTTTCCCATGTGTCTTTCTCCCGGGATTCCAAGACGATCCTGGACGATATCAGTTTCACCCTTCCCGCCGGCGGAACTCTGGCCATTATGGGCTTCACCGGCGCGGGTAAATCATCGATTATCAACCTCCTGTGCCGCTTCTATGATGTGACCGGTGGAGCCATCTCTCTTGATTCCATCGATGTCCGAAACTGGGACTTAACAGCCCTGCGCAGGAGTATCGCCGTGGTGATGCAGGATGTGTTCCTCTTTTCTGACACTGTAGAAGAAAACATTTATTTTGGGGACGACACGGACCTGGAGTCACAGCACAGCGTATCGAAGGAGACGATGCTACAGGCATCCCTGGACGCCCAGGTTCACGCCTTTGCCCAGGGACTTTCTGAGGGCTATGAGACCATCATCGGAGAGCGAGGCATCGGCCTATCGGGCGGTCAGAAGCAGCGGATCTCCATCGCCCGCGCTCTGGCGAAAGACTACTGCAAGGTTCTCATTCTGGACGATGCCACATCAGCCCTGGACATGGAGACAGAGCACGCGATCCAGGAGGCCATCGACAAGCGCAAGGATGTCACGAAAATTCTCATTGCCCATCGAATCTCCGCTGTGAAAGATGCGGATGAAATCCTATTCTTGGATAAAGGCCGAATCGCAGAGCGCGGAACCCACGACGTTCTGATGGCGAAAAAAGGGCTCTACTATGAAACCTATCTGGAACAATATGGCGCACAGTACGGCGCCACCACCGCATAAGGAGGTGTAACGCTATGCCCATCAATACATTTCGCGAGGACGAGGAGACAAAGGAGGGCGTAAAGCTTCCCATGCTAAGACGGCTTTTGCGCTATCTGATTCCTTATAAGAAATCCGTGCTCAAGGTATTCGCTCTCATTGCCCTCATCTTAGCTGTACAGCTGTTTAATCCGCTTTTCCTTCAGGTGGGGATTGACTACTTTATTGATAAAACCCAGAATATCCCCGGATTGCTAGCCGTTGGCGCTCTCGTGGTTGCACTGAATATCCTCTCCATGTTTGCCATTCGTCTTCGCCTTCGGGAGATGGCCAAACTATCCAATCGAGTGCTGTATCAGATCCGGCAGGATCTATACGAGCACCTGCAAACCCTGGCATTTCGCTACTTTGACGAGCGGCCGGCTGGCAAAATCCTCGCGCGGGTCATCGGGGATGTCAACTCCCTAAAAGAGTTGTTCAATCAGTGCATTCTCACACTGCTCCCCAACCTTGTCAAGCTTGTCTGCGTGTGCGTGATCATGTTGATTCTCAATGTCAAGCTGGCTCTCTTCGCCCTCCTCATCGTACCACTTCTTGCCGTGGGCCTGATTTTTATCCAACGTCGGGCACACCGGGGCTGGCGCCTCTTCCGAAAGAAGAATTCTAATCTCAATGCCTTTGTCCATGAGAATATGTCCGGCATCCGTGTTGTCCAAGGGTTTGCCGCCCAGGGCCAGATGAATCGGAATTTCAACGGGCTCATCCGGCAACAGCGGGGTGCTTACATTAGCGCTGTCCGCTATACGGACCTGTTCTGGGCCTTTGTCGAGGTGGCATGGGGGGTAGGCAGCATCATCGTCTATTGGGCTGGTGTCCGCATGTTGGATACCGGTCATATCACCGTTGGCCTTCTCGTGTCCTTCAGCAGCTATCTGTCCATGTTCTGGCAGCCCATCATGGATCTATCCAATTTCTATAACAACCTGGTTACCAATATGGCGGCGGCGGAACGGATTTTTGAGGTCCTGGATACGGAGCCTGAAATCCAGGATGCTGACGGAGCCCAGGTGCTCCCGCCCATCAAGGGAGAGGTGGAATTTCAGCATGTCACCTTTGGATATGACCCACAGGTTCCGGTTTTGCGGGACGTGAGCTTTTCCGTCGCCCCCGGTCAGTCCATCGCCCTGGTTGGCCCCACAGGCGCGGGAAAGACATCCATCATCAATCTGATCAGCCGGTTCTACGATATCCAGGAGGGGACGATCCTGCTGGATGGGCACGACATCACCCAAGTGACCCTGGAAAGTCTGCGGAGTCAGATGGGCATTATGCCTCAGGACACCTTTCTCTTTTCTGGCACCATAAAGGATAATATCCGGTATGGCCGGCTGGACGCCACGGATGAGGAGATCGTAGAAGCGGCCAAAGCCGTCCACGCCCACGAGTTTATCGTGGAGATGGAAAAAGGGTACGACACGGACATTCAGGAGCGGGGCGGCCGCCTCTCCGTGGGGCAGCGGCAACTCGTCGCCTTTGCCAGAGCCATGCTGTCCAACCCACGCATCTTGATACTGGATGAGGCTACATCCAGTATTGACACCCATACGGAACGGCTGGTCCAGGCGGGCATCCGCCAATTGTTGGCAGGCCGGACCTCTTTTGTCATCGCCCACCGCCTATCCACCATTCAACAGGCGGATCAGATCCTCGTCATCGACAAAGGACAATTGATGGAGCACGGCACTCACGGGGAGCTCATGGAAAAGAAGGGGTTGTACTACAATCTTTTTATGGCGCAGTTTTTGAGGGTTGGCTGACACAACAGAATCACGTCCGCCTCTCGGCGGACCTCAAAATTTACGAGGGCTGTCGCATCAATGATTAGAAAATCATAGATGCGGCAGCATCTTTCCCTAGGTCTGATAAAGATCGCTGAGCTCCATTTCCTCCACAAACGCACACAGAAGACGGACCGGGGCATCTGCCGGGATCAAAATTTCCACATCCAGCGGAAGTTTGATTTGATAGTACAGAGAAGATTAGGTATAATCTTTTTGTAAGATTTTATTTAGTGGCATAAATAAATTTTTCACCAAGAGCCAGGCCTTGTGATCAGCCCCATGTCAAGTAGACAAGCGAAATATCTAAAATAAGATTATAGGCATCCGCCATATCTGTGTTCTGATATGGCGGATATTTATGTTATGCACACCATTTGGCCTTGTAGGCTTCTATCCGCTTGTTTTCGGCAATCGGATACTGGGTTGCTGTTTCAGAACCCAGTGCCTCTCGCCTTACCTCAGATGGTGTTTTACAATGAAATCTGTCCTGCGGTCTTTCTTCCGCATAAAATTTCATATATCCATCAATGGCTGAACGCAGA
>NZ_JACRSQ010000004.1 GCF_014384895.1 Bianquea renquensis | reverse complement strand
GCCATATGTGTGGCCTCCTTTCTGAGAAATAATTTCCCAGATTCAATTCAACCACAAATGACGTATCAAAGTAAATCCCATTTTAAATCCCACTGTGGCACTTACTTTGGGAATTTACATCTACAAATGGTTTGACAGTTTTTTTGTTTCATGCATTGATTACTGTCAGCTTTTGTGGTAAACTAAAGGGTAGGCCAATTTTTAGCTTGCCTGCGAGATTTATTGCCTATAGCCGGAGAGGAGTTTACTGCATGCTAAATCAGAAAAATATACGAAACATCGCCATTATTGCCCACGTAGATCATGGTAAAACAACCTTGGTGGATGCCATGTTAAAACAGAGCGGCATTTTCCGCGAGAATCAAGAAGTTGAGGAGCGGATTATGGACTCCAATGATCTGGAGCGAGAGCGGGGCATCACCATTTTAGCCAAAAATACATCCCTTCACTATGAAAATGTAAAAATCAATATCATCGACACGCCGGGCCATGCAGACTTTGGCGGAGAGGTTGAGCGAAGCCTAAAGATGGCTAACGGCGTTCTACTCTTGGTCGACGCCTTTGAGGGCTGTATGCCACAGACGCGTTTTGTCTTAAAAAAGGCCCTGGATCTGCAGTTGGCACCGGTCATTGTCATCAATAAAGTGGACCGGCCTATGGCGAGACCTCTGGAAGTCGTCGACGAAGTTCTGGAACTTCTTCTGGATTTGGGAGCTTCCGATGAACAGCTGGATTCTCCTGTTGTCTACGCGTCCGCTAAGGATGGCTGGGCTTCACTGGATCCTGAAGAAGAGGGGGCCGATCTGAAGCCATTGTTTGACACGATTTTATCCGCTATTCCTCATCCCGAGGGCGATATGGACGGAGATCTGCAACTTCTCGTCTCCAATATCGATTACGATGGGTATACGGGACGCATCGCAGTGGGCCGCATTGACAGAGGTCAGATTCATAGCGGCGATCAGGCCGTTATCTGCCGGAAGAACGGGACGACAACCTCCATCAAGCTCTCCAATCTCTATGTATTTCAAGATTTGCAGCGCATTGCCGTTGAGGAAGCGGGAGTGGGCGATATCGTAGCCGTCTCCGGCATCAAAGACATCAATATCGGGGAGACAATCTGCTGTCCCTCCAACATTGAACCCCTGCCCTTTGTTGAAATCGATGAGCCTGTTTTGTCCATGACATTCTGCGTCAACAAAAGTCCCTTTGCCGGGCAAGATGGCGATTATGTAACATCCCGCCACCTCCGAGATCGCCTGTTTCGTGAATTGGAATCCAATATCAGCCTGCGCGTGGAGGAGACCGATTCACCGGATGCGTTTGTTGTATCTGGCCGCGGTGAGCTGCATCTATCCGTCCTGATTGAAAACATGCGCCGTCAAGGCTATGAATTTGCCGTTTCTAAACCCCAGGTCATCACAAAAATGGTCAATGGCCAAGTCTGGGAGCCCATCGAAACCTTAACGGTCGATCTGCCCGATGACTATACTGGCGTTCTCATGGAGGGAGCCGGCATCCGAAAAGCTGAGATGTTAAACATGACCCCGACTCAAGGTGGCTATAGCCGTCTCGAATTCTTGATTCCATCCCGCGGTTTGATCGGGTATCGCAGCCAGCTCATGACAGAGACGAAGGGAACCGCGATTATGAATCACGTATTCCATGGCTATGAGCCTTTTAAGGGAGAAATGCAAACCCGCACCCGAGGCTCCCTCATTGCCCACGAGACGGGGGACGCTGTCACATACGGACTCTATAACGCGCAGGACCGAGGCATTCTGTTTATTGGGCCCGGCACAAAAGTCTATGAAGGGATGATTGTCGGTGAGAGTTCCCGCCAGGAAGATATCGTCGTCAACGTCTGCAAAAAAAAGCATGTGACCAACACGCGCTCTGCAACGGCGGATGAGGCACTTCGGCTGACGCCTCCAAAGCCCATGAGTCTGGAGCAATGTTTGGAATTTATATCCGACGATGAATTGGTCGAGATTACCCCCAAAAATATTCGTATGCGCAAGGAAGTGCTGGAAGCGGGTATGCGCGCCAAGGTACGGCGGTAAAATTTCTGCTCATTGGAATCTCACTCCTCTTCGCTTCTTGAAAAATAGGATTAGCCCTATACACTAACAAGTAGAACAAAAGGCCTATGCACAGCTTTCATGATTGTGCATAGGCCTTTTGCCTATGGAATATAATACGGTATGCCAATTTATAGGGTTTTTAGATAGATCAGTTCATCGGCGCTTTGCTCCGGTGGCAGGAAGGCGCCGATTTTTTTATAGCCGAGATTCTCATAGAAAAATTTGGCGGTTTCATCTTCCTGTGTAGAAAGCATTCCATACTGATAGCGCATTCGACGCATGGCATTTTCCCAATGACCCATCATGAGAGTACCATATCCTTTACCCCGATACTCTTCCTCAATATAGAGTCGGTCCAAAAATGGAATTGACTGCCAAAACAGGCTGTATCGCAAGATCCCCACAATGGCGTTGCCATGCTCCTCATCATGTAATACATAGACCAAATTGTTATCAATACACTCTCCAAGCCGGTTCGATGGAATATGGGAATCGTATTTTTTGATTTTCTTTATATCATGTATTGTAGCCAGCTCAACCGTCATTCGGTATCTCCCCCCTGTCAATCAATCCGTATCTCATTCCCATCAAATACAGGGGCTATCTCCAATTGGTTTTTCATGAGACAGTATTCCAGGTCTTCGTGAAATCCCAATCCCTTTAGAACCTGATAATGCTTTGCGTTGTCCAGAACAGCAGGCAGGCTTTCGCCGTATGCCTGATACAGTAACAGCGCATTCCAGCCTAGATCGGCCATCTGAACCTCCTCCTCAGCCATAATCTGTTGAAGCAGCATTCCTGCACATAGAAAATCATCCAGCGAAAACCGGTCTTTCGTGCCAGCGCATACAAGGGCCAGATCTCCGGTTTTCGCCGTGAGCCGCCTCACTGCCGCCTTCCCATTTAGAAATCCGGCACAGCCAATTGTCGCGGCATGGGCGGATTGGCACCCCACCAGCGCTCTCGTCCCGTTGGTCGTTGTCAGAACGATGGTCTTATTCTGTACCGCGTCCTTGGAATATTCCAAGGGAGAGTTTCCAAAATCAAATCCCTCCGGCCGGACCCCACCGCGCTCACCTCCAAGCAGACTGTCCGCACACCGTCTTTTAAGGGCCACGGCTTCCTCCACGGTTTCAACCGGTATAATTCGCTTTGCTCCGTTGTTAAGTGCCGTCACAATAGTCGATGTCGCGCGCAAAACATCCATCACTAAGACATGACGGCCTTCTACAGTTTCTCTGGTGATCGCTGCCGCCGTATCAATGACATCCACCCGCCTCATAGCAAACGCCTCCATCATCTTTTAAGATTGGCTGAATATGGAGATGGCAATCCTTCCCCTTCGTTCTTGCAGGACAGAGATAGAGTCTCCGCTCTACGCCATCCTCCGTCTGAAAATCCTGCAATCGGATCGACATCGCCCGATCGCTTTCAAAATACAGTCCTAAACCCGCTATGTTTGTCACGCTTGCCCATTGGACATTGGATAACCAAATCCCCATTTCATCGCCTACCTGACCGGAATGCCCTGGGCCGGCCGAGCCACAATACTCAACATCCAACCGCTCCATCCATTGGGGTACTGTCAGGCACAGCGCAACCTCACTTTCCTGGCGGCACAACTGGGGTGAAATCCATAGATAGAGACCTCCATCGGGCTGGAATGTCCATTTTGCCTGTCCCGTCTCCACGGGACGGCATCCCGGGGTTCCCAGCGAATATTTCGTCATAAAGTGAAGCTTCTCCGGCCGTTCATCATAGATTTGAACTTCATGGACATTCCAGCCCTGTACCGGTTTCCCATCCTTTTCCCACATAACCATCTCTGGGAAGCGCTGCATCATATTCATTCCCTGATATTGCAACTGCATCGGGGCCCCTCTCCCTAGATGGAAGGTATATAAGATCTCCTCCCCCTCTATATACACGATCCCCTCTGTCTTCCAGATATTGAGCTTTTGCCGGAGGGCTTCTCGGCACCTGTGCCAACCCACTGGCGTCTTCCCTATCCCGTTCGACTCTTCGAGTCTTGTTCTCTCGCTTGGCTGCCAGCTCCGCTCTGCATCCCGGCGCTCCACCCATTCTTCCATAGCTTTGATATTGGCTTTCCCGTCCAACTCTGTGTCCGCACCGGCTCCCCACCCGATGATACACACCTGATTTTTGTCGCGCTCGACCATCCGTGTCATTCGCTCTAAAAAGGCTTCCCGCCAGACCGGGTCGTCGGCGATCTCCCTGCATTCTTCAGGAATCTGAATATCTGCTGACTCGACCACATATAGCCCTATGCGGCTGCACAGCTCCACCAAACGGGGATCCGCGGTTCCCTTAAGAAAAATGGCGGACCGGTTCTGCCTCTTCAAGGCCGATAGCAACCTCCACAGTTCTTCTATCGTTCTGCTATTCTCTGGCTGTAAAATCCCCCACTCCCACTGCTTTTTATCGAAAGGTTCACGGATTCCCACCGTATACGGCAGTGCTTCCTTTCCCTTGCGGATTTGAATCTGATATGTGTAAGGGTCTCGGGGCGACCAAAGCCTTGAGGAAGGCACATGGAGTCGAATCTCGCACGGGCCCTCAGCCTCAACATATTCCGATTGAGAGTCGACAATGGAACCGTCCTGGTCCAATAGAACCGCCTCTACACTTCCCTCTCCATCCGCAGTCACTTCACAGAGAAATTGCGCCTCTCCCATTCCCTTCTCAGCCCGAATCCAAACATCTCGAACATGGCCTTTATGGCGGGCTAACACATAGACATCCCGCACCAGTCCCCAGGGGGCGCCATAGCTTTCCAGATAACTCCCATCACACCATGCGAACACCGCCACGGCGATTCGATTTTTGCCGGATCCCAACCATGGCGTGATCACAAATTCCGAGGGCAAACCGCTGCCCTGGCTATAGCCTACTAAGCTGCCGTTGACCCATAGGAAGCAGCATGAACGGACCCCTTCCAGCACGAAATGAATCTCCCTGTCCTCCGCCCAGGACTTTGGCAACTCAAAATCCCGCACATAGGCCGCCACCGGGGTGTCCCAAGGTATATATGGGGGATCGATGCAAAAAGGCACTGTAGAGTCAGCGCCAATACACGGTATGCCAGAAGGAACCATAGCCACAGCCCAAGCGCTTGTGCTTCCACCTGGGGAGATGAAGTCGCCAGGAAGGGCTCCCCAATTGGGATATACCCGCTGTCGCCATCCCCCGCTGAGACTTCGATAGCAATCGCTGCTCGCCCTTTGCAGTACATCCAATTTCCGGACATCACCTGCCGGAAAGGGAATCGAGTATGCTCCCGCCGGCACCCGGCCACGCGCAAGCCATCTTGGATTTTCCCAATATCGATCTAACTCTATCATAGGCCGCCTCCCCCTTCACTGTACCGTCTCAAGTAACAGGTCCATATACGCTCAGTATACAGGAATTCTTCCAACAATGCAAGATTTTGGCCACATTCCAGCCAACATACTGTCTAAGATAGCGCATCTTGCCTTGTTCTGCGGCGATCCTTTTGCTAATTCGCCTATCCAATGAAATTTTTCAGCAAAAACAGTACAAGACTGTCTCAAATTCGATCCAATCTTTATGAAAAGTGTTATTTTCTCTATTTTTGGTTGTTTTTTACCGCGGAAATGCTATAATATTCACACAAGCAATGATTCGTGAATCCTTCCGGAACTGTAGTATGGCCCGACGCCATGCTATACGTCTGGAAAGGAATGTCAGGGAAAGGGCAGGTAGAATGGATGAAGATACTCGCTTTGGCCGATATGGAATCCAAGGCCTTATGGGATTATTTTGATAGAGATAAGATTCAGGATGTGGATTTGATCCTGTCCTGCGGAGATCTGAAGGCCTCCTACCTCTCGTTTCTGGCGACGATGGTCAAGGTTCCTCTCCTGTACGTCCACGGGAACCATGATACCAACTATAACCGATTTCCCCCTGAAGGCTGCGAGTGCATTGAAGACACTATTTTCGTCCATAATGGAATTCGCATATTGGGATTAGGCGGTTCCTATCGGTATAAGCCCGGCGACTATCAGTATACGGAATCTGAGATGCGCCGCCGCATTTCAAAACTTCGCCTTGCCCTCTGGAAAAATAAGGGGTTCGATATACTTTTGTCCCACGCGCCCGCCTCCGGTATTGGAGATGGGACCGATCTCCCCCACCGCGGATTTGAAACCTTCCTGCACATCATGGAGAAATATGAGCCCCGCTACTTCGTCCACGGCCATGTCCACGCTAATTACAATGCCAGATCCTTTCAGCGCCTGAACCACTACAGGGAAACCACCATCATCAACGCGTACGAAAAATATAAATTTCTCTATGAATGAGGGAGCGGCGCTCCCTACATTTCTGTCCTATAGAAATGTCCGCCGCGAGGGCATAATCCCAAAGTGCCCAAGGTCCTTTCTACAAAAAGAGCGGGAGCCGTCTATGACGTATCGGCTGTTCCCGCTCTTGCTTATTGTACGGCTGTCAATCCTCCATGACGGTAAGGCCCTCCAGCTGAACCAGGGATTTGACGTCTTCCCGCAGTTCCTCAATCGCCGGTATCTTTCCGATGACCGTATCCGTCAGCCAGTTCATGGTAACGATCTTTTCAGTGGAAAGACACTCATCCTCCTTGACCTGGATTTTTCCCTCCTGATCCCGGATATATCCGGTGAAAGGATCCATCTCCCCTGATATGACGGTCCTCTTTAAAAAGCTGAGCAGATGTTTCGTCCCCTCCGGCAGATTCTGTGAACAGACGAGATCGACGACGCCAGCCGACATTCCCCACCAGTAATTGATCGCCTTGCTCCCGTCCACGTAGTCCTCATCATTCCAGGACCCGCTGAGAATGCTGCGAATCAGCTTTTCGTAGAACTTCCCCCAATGCCACATGGGCATGGCGATATTCGTCAGGGTATCTTGGTCCACCCTGTACAGTCCAAATTTTCGGGATGCGTTGCCGGGCGTGATCAAATCCTGATTTGAGATAAAATCCACCTCCATCTTCTGCATACGCTCTGTGATGGAGCCTCCATCCTTTAACGTGGACCATTCCAGATAGATCTTCGCACGAGGGTTGACAAGACGCGCACCGAGAGCGAAAGCATTGATATTGGCAATCATTCCGGATATGGGATAATCCGCTACATACCCGATTCGATCTGTTCTCGTCAGACATCCCGCAATGGCGCCCGTCAGAAATTTTGGCTCATACATCCTGCCGTAATAGGTCCGCAGATATCGATAAGACATATTCACTGAACAATTTAAAAATTTGATCTCGGGATGTTTGATCGCCGCTTTTAGGCTGGACTCCACCAATTGCGGGGTTGTTGTAAAAATAACATCAAAACCACTGTCCGCCATCTCTTCCAGCACTTGGTCCGGACCTTTGGGATTGCTGAAAATATTATCCACGCAGTAGGTCTCCACCTGATCCGCAAACACCTCATCCACATGCATACGGCCGAGCTCGTGTCCGTAGGTCCAGCTTGATGATTCCCGGTCCTTATCGTGAACAAAACCGACCTTCAGTTTTGTCTTCTTCGAGCTGCCGGACAGGAAATTAAACAGCCCCTTTTTATTTGGCTCTTCAATGGGATGGGTGACCAGCCCTACCGGCTTCTCTTCCGTCTGCAGACAGATCTCGTCCCACATCTTAGCTACATCGTCCATCAGCTGCGCATGGCTCTTCTCCAGCAGTCCCTCATACCCAAATACCTTCAGGTATTCTAACATGGCGTCCCCTGTGGATATCGAAAGCTTTCTCCCGCCTCTGGCGGCATAAGCCTTGCGGAAGCGGTAGTAGGCTGAGCGAAAGTCTCTGGAGAATTCCTGATCCCAGTCGGACTTTTTTGTCTTTTGCAGGATATCCAGCAGCTTTTGAAAATTGCCCTCTTTCGTAAACCAGACATAATTGATTCCGGTTATCCGATAAAAATCCAAAAACTCAAAATAGATCTTTGATTCTAAGGTATCCGTTCTTCGCGGCACAATCCGGGTGACATGCGCCGCAATGGACACAGCATCGAAATATTTCAGGACGCTGACCCTCTTGTTTCCTTCCACAACATAGAAGCGATTCATAAATTCATAGCATTTGATCGGATCTCGGATCCCCTCTTCAATATGAATATCGCATAAACTTGCCCATTTTCTGGCAAACTCTGTATCTTCGTCCAGAAGCGGCATATAATTTCTTGCAAAGGCTGTTCCCCTTGAGCGTCCATTCGTCCCCACGATTTTGTCCATGGGAACCTGCACATCCCCTATGGTGATTTCGGATTCCACATCCACATTGGATGTGATCTCCTCCAGCACCTGCAAATATGGGTATATGCCCTGTGACAGATTGCTCTGATACTCTTTTCGTCCCATTTTTAGCGCTTTTTTATAATCTTCTATCGCCATACCAGAAAACCTCCTCCACTTTTAATCGCTGCCTCGCCACTCTCATGCACCCTTACATATTATAGCATTCTTGCCCTTCTATTTCAATCAATATTCCGTAAAGTTTCTATGGCAAGAACAATGCACTGCTCTATCCGCCGCCTAGACCCGATCGCCACCCTGCCAGCTCCACTTATGAATAAATTGTGAAAACTCAAATTTCTATGTAAAATGCTTGAATTTATGAATCGAAGCAAGTATAATGAAAGAGGGCGCGATGGTTGTATGACGATCTGTTTAGCAGGTCTATAAACAGTAAGAGAGCCGGTGACAATCCTCAGCGCCACTAGAGGGAGTGATGGTATGTTATGTCAAATATGTAAAAAAAATATAGCTGTTGTCATGGTCAACATTATGAAGGATGGACACAATACGCAGATGGCTTTGTGCCTTAACTGTGCCCAAAAACAGGGGATCACTCTGCAAAATCTCATGAATCAGAGCGGCCTGAATGAAAAGGATATCGAGAATCTCAATCAGCAGATGACGGATATGCTGGAAAATATGGACCTGGAGAATAACCCGGACGCGCTGTCACAGATGATGCCGCCGGGTTTGATGGAGATGCTCACAGGCGCCTCCCCAAGCGGTGACCAGGATGACGAGGAAGCGGGTGAGGACGAAGACGCGCTTATGACGATGGTGGATCAACAGTCGGCTTCCCCACAGCCCACATCTGGGCGGACTTCTCAGACTCCTCCGAAACAGCGCACGGAGAAGCTAAAGAACCTGATGAAGTTCGGCATCAATATGACGGATCAGGCATCCAAGGGGCAGATCGACAATATCATTGGCCGCGATGCCGAAATCCAGCGGCTGATGCAGATCCTCAACCGGCGGACGAAGAACAATCCGATTCTGTTGGGTGAGCCTGGCGTCGGCAAGACGGCCATCGCGGAGGGCCTCGCTCTCCGGATTGCACGCCGGGACGTCCCCGTCAAGTTATTGGACAAGGAAGTATTCTGGCTCGATATGACCGGACTTGTGGCGGGCACCCAATTTCGAGGGCAATTTGAGGGACGGATGAAAGCCATCATCAATGAAGTCGTCAGCGCTGGCAACGTCATCCTTGTCATCGATGAGGTTCACAACCTTGTTGGGGCCGGCGATGCCCAGAACTCCATGAATGCCGCCAATATCTTAAAACCCGCCCTTGCCAAGGGGCAGATTCAGATCATTGGCACGACGACGCTGGAAGAATATCGAAAATATATCGAAAAGGATTCTGCGCTGGAACGCCGTTTTCAGCCCATCATTGTGGATGAGCCGACGCCGCAGGATACGGTTGCGATCATAAAGGGAATTCGCGAGCACTATGAAACCTATCACAATGTAACGATCCCGGATTCCGTGATTGAGGACGCCGTCATGCTATCGCAGCGGTACATCCATCAGAGGTTTCTTCCTGATAAGGCCATCGACGTCATCGACGAGGCGGCCTCCAAGGTTAATCTTCAGAATACCGGCCTCGTGGATCTGGAAAACCTTCGCTCCCAGCTGGCCAAAGTCCAGCAGGAGAAGGAAGAGGCCGCCTCCAAGGACGACTTTGAGACGGCAGCGAAGTGCCGCGTCGAAGAAATCCGCCTGGAAGAGGAGATTAAAGACAAGCAGATCTCCTGTACCCATGTCCCGTTGACGTATGACGATATCGCACAGGTGGTCGAATCCTGGACCAAAATCCCGGTGCAAAAACTCACCAGTGAGGAAGCGGATAAGCTGCTGCACCTGGAAGAACGCCTGCATCAGCGCGTCATAGGACAGGAGGCGGCCGTATCCGCCCTGTCCCGCGCGATCCGCCGGAATCGTTCTGGCTTCCGAAAGGAAAAGAAACCGGCCTCTTTCATCTTTGCCGGTCCCACTGGGGTCGGTAAGACGGAGCTGGTCAAGACGCTGGCACAGGAACTTTTTGGCACGGAGGACGCACTGATCCGAATTGATATGTCTGAGTATATGGAGAAACACACAGTCTCGAAGCTGATCGGCGCACCCCCAGGCTATGTGGGCTATGATCAGGGTGGTCAGCTTACAGAGAAGGTCCGCCGGCGTCCGTACTGCGTGATTCTGTTGGATGAAATCGAGAAGGCCCATGCCGACGTCTTCAATATGCTCTTGCAGATTCTGGACGACGGAAGACTCACCGACAGCCAGGGGCTTGTGGTCAATTTTGAAAACACGATTATCGTCATGACGACGAACGCCGGCGCCAGCTTCAAAAATAATGGTCTCGGATTTAACAGCGATGACCACGTTGCCCTATCCGAACGGATTCAAAGCGCGCTCAAGGAATTTTTCCGGCCAGAATTTCTCAATCGAATCGACGAGATCATCACCTTCGAGCCCCTCACAAAGCCACAACTTCGCCGGATCGTGGATCTGATGCTAAAGGATGTATATCGCTCCGGCCAATATCAGAACATCCACATCGAAGTGGCGGACGAGGTCAAAGAGTATCTTGCCGAGACGGGCTATGATGCAAAATATGGCGCCCGTCCTCTTCGCCGGCTGATTCAGCGGACCATCGAGGATGAGATTGCGGAAGCTTTTCTCCGGGGAGAGATTGGCGCCGGGGATGCCATTGTTCTGTATTTACGTCAAGATCACAGGATTGAAATCGAAAAAAAGGCGGAACTCGTGTGAAGAATCCCCGAACATTAGGATAAAAAAGAGACGAGGCAGTGTACTCACTGCTGCCTCGTCTCTTTTTTGAACCCTTACGTTTACCGTTGGACACGGCCGGAGCCGTCGCCTTTCATCAAATTCTTAACTTCATCTGCGGATACGAGATTGAAATCCCCTTCAATGGAATGCTTCAGACAGGAGGCCGCCGTCGCGAATTCGATACACTCCTGATTCTCATATGCTGACAGAAGGGCGTATATCAATCCTCCGCCGAAGCTGTCACCACCGCCAACGCGGTCTACGATCGTCATATTGTATTTTTTCGACTTATAGAAGGCGTCAAGTTCACTGTCATACAGCATTGCCGCCCAGTTGTTGACGGAGGCTGAAATACTCTCTCGCAAGGTGATGGCCACCTTTTTAAACCCAAAACGCGCGACAAGCTGTTTTGCCACGTCTTTATATCCTTCATCGCTCAATTCTCCGCCGGTGATATCCGTGTTTGCCGCTTTGATGCCGAACACTTTCTCCGCATCCTCCTCGTTGGCGATGAGGACATCGACATACTCCATCAGCTGTCCCATGACCTGGCCAGCCTTTTCACTGGACCAAAGCTTTTTGCGGAAATTCAAGTCACAGCTGACGGAAACTCCGTGAGCCTTCGCCGCTCTGCACGCATCCAGCGTCAGCTGTGCGCATCCATCGGACAATGCCGGCGTAATTCCGGTAAAGTGGAACCACGCAGCGCCGTCAAAGATAGCGTCCCATTGGAAATCCTCCGCCTGCGCTCCCGCAATGGATGAGTGAGAGCGGTCATATACCACATTGGACGCTCTCTGGGAAGCTCCCTTCTCGACGAAGTAAATGCCAAGGCGTTCCCCTCCTCGCGCAATGTAAGACGTGTCAACGCCATACTTGCGCAGAGAAGCGATGCAAGCGTCCCCTAAAGGATTTTTAGGGAGCTTCGTCACAAAGTATGGGGCAAAGCCATAGTTGGCAAGGGATACAGCGACATTGGCCTCTCCCCCCCCAAAAATCATTTCCAGACTGCCGGCCTGTACAAAACGCTGGTACCCCGGCGTCTGCAAGCGCATCATAATCTCACCAAATGTCACAACTTTTTTCGACATTCTTTGGATCTTCCTTTCTTAAGTAGATGTGGAGGCTCTTCCGTATGTTTCGAACCTACTCCGCTCTAGTATACTACGTTCTTTCCATTTTTTCAAGGAAAATAAATTCGCTACACGCGACTTCGCTCTCAAGATTTTGTTTGCTGATCCATGGACTCGCCCTTCTGATAGAGCTGCATTGCTCTGGATTCGGTAAACTCTGTCCAAAGATTTTCATTTAGCTCAAGAAGATAGTAGTTGATTTTATCACAGCGCTGTAGGATCGCCTCCGGATCTTTTCTCTGCTCCGCATTCATCCCAAAAATCTTGCCGAAGCTCTCATACTCCTCCACCCGATCCCTCTCCAGCTCCTGTATCACCTGATTCAGATGATTCATCAAATATAGTGCAATCAGTTCCTGGAAATCTTCCTGATACGTAGTCCAGTAGGCTTCATCGCCCAGCTCATTTTCCGCCGCCAAAACCCGCCGCCCCGTATATTCCGTACACAGGTCGCAGACGTACTCAAATTGGTCAATGGCAAAATCCCCGTCCGGAATCAAGACCCCGTCGTCCCGTTCCGCTACTTGATCCTCTTCGCCATCCTCCAGCACCCCAAATTCATCCTCCAACTGCTCCAATCGATACCGGCGGCCGTAGTGTATAGCCTGATAAAACTTAACCGCCAGTATATCCCAAAGCTGCTCTCTCGAAAAGCCTTTTTGGTAGGCAAGGATAAAGTCCCTCTCATCAAAGAGGATTCCTTTGTCGTTCCGATACCGAGCGAGGGCCGCCTCCCCTTGCTTGTACGCCTTTTGGGGTGACAATGTAAAGACCTTCTCAATAAAGCGCTGCTTTAGCCGGTCATAGGCCTCAAAGGCCCCAGGATAAAATTCCTCGATCTGCTCCTCGTGAAGGTATGGCTGTGCTAGCACAATTCCCCTCTTCCGTAAGTCTTCCAGTATCGGGTGGGTGAATTCCTGCTGAATCCGTTGGATGACGTGATCTTCCACCGCCTCGAAGTAATCCTCCAGCGCCATCCCCAACGTATTTTTCATATCCAGCAAAATATCGTCTTCCTCGGGGGTTAACTCCTCCGACTCTGCGGCAAAATACGCTACAAAACTCTCGTATTCCCATAGCATTCGGCGGAAGACTCCATGGGAGACCGCCAGATCCTCGATCGTTTCATAAAACCGACTCGCGATCTCACATAGAACTTCTTCCTGTGAAATCGAATCTAAAAATAATTTCTCAATTGTATCTTCCATTTTCCTCTCATCCTTTGTCGTCATTACTTTGAATCCCACGTTGCAAAGGTGTACCCCTTTGCCCGGACTTGATCAATAAAATCTCCTAAAATCTCCGCGTTCGTTTTACTCACGGCGTGAAGCAGATAAATTGCCCCTGGATGTGCGGCCTCCACTGTTTTCTCCAGCGCTGATGCTGGGTCCGGTTGATTGTCAGGATCCCAATCCTTGTAAGCGTAACTCCACAGCACCGTTTGATACCCAACCGATTGGGTCAATGCCAGAACCCTTGGACTGAAAGCCCCCTCTGGATTTCGGAACAGATACATGTCATACTGAAAATTTTCTTTGACATACTCATGCAATCCCTGAATTTCTTCCATTCCTTTTTCCACCGAAACCTCCGTCATATTGGGATGATGCACCGTATGATTGCCCACCACATGACCTTCCTCTATCATTCGCTGAATCAAGTCCGGATCTTCCTTTACATAGGGCATAGTCACGAAAAAGACAGCGCTGACCTGTTTTTCTTGTAAGACATCCAGAATTGCAGCGGTATATCCATTTTCGTATCCCTCATCAAAGGTAAGATAGACTTTCGGCTCATCCTTCTGTATAAACCAGGCGTCATATTGTCCGTATTTCTCCTGGAGCTGGACACACGCTGTCGGCCGGTTTTTGTCGTCAACGTTCTTTCCCGGTCCCCATGTCTCCTGTTTTCCATCTAAGCTCTGAATCTCCTCCACGCTTAGCGCAGCGCTGTCAGATGAATTTTCCTGGGTCAGAGATTCCTCCGGCAGTGGCGCCTCACTGCCCTCTGTCACTGGCGCAGTCTCAGACTCATTCGCATCAGACTCTTCCGATGACTCTTCCTGGGACTCCTCGGTGGAATTCTCTGCGCTTTCCTCTTCGATAGAATTGTCCAAGAGATGGGAATCAAAATCCGACGCGGAATCCGGGGAAGAGTTTCCCTCGTATCCTGATTCTTTCTCCCTCTTACAGCTGACTGTGGACAGAACAAGGGTCAGAAGTAAGAGCAACGCCAAATACTTTTTCATGCTATTCCTTTCCTCCATTTGCTATATGATTTCAGACATGTTAATCTCCATTCTGGAGCGTTAGCGACGGCGCGAAGAGAAATTCGCGAAGGCGATTTCTCTTCTGCCCCCCGAGCTATTTGTGACGCTCCGGCACAAATAGCCGTGTGAAAAATAAGCGATCAAGCTTATTTTTCACACTACCGTCCACCCGCAATGAACCGCACACGGATAGTATTCACGGAGAAGAGACTCTCTATACCTTCATCGTATGTAAGCAGGAAAGCCCGGCAGACAAGAGGCTACCCGGCTTTCAAGTGTTTCTATCTGCCTAAATCTGTCAAATTCCAGATTTTTTCATTGTATTCTTGTATCGAGCGGTCGGCGGCAAATACCCCCGAGTGCGCCACATTCAAGATTGCCTTTTCATTCCAGGCATCCTGATTGGAATACACCCGATCCACCTCACGCTGCGCCCGGCAATATTCTTCGAAATCAGCCAGAACCAGATACGGATCCGCCTGGGAACCGTTGGCGCTGATGAGCAGAGAGTTTGCGATATCGACAAAGGGGACACTTCTACCGCCAGGCCTGCCGATGCCCTGCATGATCGCGCCGAGAATCCGAGCGATCCATGGGTTCGACTGATAATAACTCATGGGCTGATATCCCTGCTTGAGCAGCTGCTCCACCTCGTCAGCCTTAAGTCCAAATAGGAACATGTTGGCCTCCCCCACAGCCTCGCAGATCTCCACATTGGCTCCATCCAGAGTCCCGATTGTCAGAGCGCCGTTCATCATAAATTTCATGTTTCCTGTGCCGGATGCTTCCCTGCCAGCCACAGAAATTTGCTCGCTGACATCCGCAGCTGGCATCAAAATTTCAGCGATGCTGACTTTATAGTCCTCCAAAAAGACAACTTTCATATGGTTCTGCACCACAGGGTCATGATTCACCATATCCGCTACCGCGTGTATCAGCCGAATAATCTGTTTTGCCATATAATAGCCTGGCGCCGCCTTTGCGCCAAAAATAAAGGTTCTGGAAGGGCGTTGGAGCGACGGGTTATCCTTGTACTCAAAATACATTTTGATGATCTGCATGATGTTTAACAGCTGCCGCTTGTACTCGTGCAGGCGCTTTGCCTGTACGTCGAAAATCGAATTCGTGTCAACGTCGATCCCGTTATGTTCCTGAATGTATGCGGCCAATCGCTCTTTATTCCGCTTCTTAACCTCCAGAAACTTCTGGCGAACGGACGCATCTTTGGCAAACGGTGCGAACGTACAGAGCTCTTCCGCGTTCCGCAGAAAACCATCGCCAATGCAATCTCGGATTAGCGACGTTAACGGCTCATTGGCCTGTCCCAGCCATCTCCGATACGCGATGCCATTGGTCACGTTTGTAAACTTATCAGGGGATACCACATAAAAATCATGAAACACCTTGTCCTTCAAAATCTGGGAATGCAGCGCCGATACTCCATTGACGGAGAAAGAGCCGGCAATGCTGAGATTCGCCATCCGCACTTCATCGTAGGCCACGATCGCCATAGAAGAGATCTTATCCCAGTTATTAGGAAAGTACTTCCACAAGCTATCACAGAACCGGCGGTTGATTTCGACGATAATCTGATGGATTCGAGGCAGAATTCTCTTAATCAAAGCTTCTGGCCATCGTTCCAGCGCCTCGCTCATTACCGTGTGATTGGTGTACGCCACTGAATGTGTTGTGATCTCCCACGCGGCATCCCATGTCAGTCCGTGGTCATCCATCATGATACGCATCATCTCGGGGATAACCATCGCCGGATGCGTATCATTAATCTGGATCACAACCCGGTCCGGCAGGTTATCCAGCCGGCCGTATGTCTCCATGTGCTTCTTAATAATGCTTTGAATCGATGCGGAGACGAAAAAGTACTGCTGCTTGATACGCAGCGATTTGCCCTCCGGATGCTTATCCTCAGGATATAAAATCTTCGAGATCACCTCTGCGCTGGCCTGCTGCTCTATCGCCTTCAAATACTCGCCTTCGCTGAAGAGGTGCATGTCCATGGAATAGGGCGATTTTGCTTGCCACAAGCGCAGCGTGTTAACCGTCTCGGAACCGTATCCTGAAATGAGCATATCATAGGGCTCCGCATTCACCCGCGTATAATTTCGATGTTGGATTCTCAGATGGTCGCCGTCCCAGCTCTCCTCAATTTCTCCGTCAAAGCGAATCTCCACCGTCTCGTCCGGCTTGGCCACGAGCCAGCAGGAACCTGAATCCAGCCAGCTATCGGGGAGTTCCGTCTGTTGTCCCTCCACAATCCGCTGCTTAAAGATTCCGTATTCATATAAAATGCTGTAACCAGTCGCGGGAAGGTGTTGGGCGGACAGAGCGTCCATATAACAGGCGGCCAGCCTACCTAACCCCCCATTTCCTAACGCTGCATCCTCTTCAATGTCTTCAAGGGCCTTCAAATCCATTCCCATCTCTTGGAGAACCTGCTGAAACACGTCTGTCATAGATAGGTTGTAGATATTGTTTTTTAGCGACTTGCCAAGCAAAAATTCCATGGACAGATAGCAAACCTGCTTCGCTTTCTTTGCTTCCATTTCCTCCTGAGTCGCGCTCCACTTCTCCATCAGGATATCACGCACCACCATAGCGCAGGCATGATAAACCTGATTTTTAGTTGCCTCGCTGGCTGTGACACCATAGTGGCGCTGTAGCTTGCCCTCGAGTAGACTTTTCAGTTCCTTTTTCTTCATACAATCGATCCTTTCTTTCCCACCACTGCAAATCAGCGTTTATTCGCGAGCTTGCGGTACAGACTGAGATACTCTCTTGCCGGAACGTCCCAGCTGAAATCCTCCTTCATCGCATTATCCGTCAACTGCTGCCACTGCTCATTCTGATGATAGGTCTCGATCGCCTGCCGAATGACATACAGCATATCCCACGCATTGTAATTTTGGAATGTGAAGCCACAGCCAGATCCTTCCCACGATATATATGGCTGGACCGTATCTTTAAGTCCGCCTGTCTCACGGACAATGGGGATCGTTCCATACCGCATGGCGATCATCTGAGAAAGCCCACACGGCTCGCTTTTGGATGGCATTAAGAACATGTCCGCTCCCCCATAGATTTTCTGTGCCAAATCAGAATTAAAGGTGATGTTGGCGGATACTTTGCTGGGATAATTTTGCTTCGCTCTGCGAACCATCTCCTCATATTTCCAATCGCCGGTGCCCAAAATCACCAATTGGATGTCCTCGTTAAGAATCTCCGGCAAAACCGTTGCAATCAGATCCAAGCCCTTATGATCCACTAGACGTGTCACCATGGCGATCACCGGCACATGAGGATTCTCCGGCAAATTCAAAAGTGTTTGCAAGTTTGCCTTGTTTACCGCTTTTCCAGTTCTATCCTCTGCACTGTAATTCTGGAACAGGGCAGGGTCGGTTTCCGGGTTGTAAAGATTGGTGTCAATCCCATTGATGATGCCACTCAGTTTTGCCTGCTGGTCGCGCAATATTCCATGAAGTCCGTGTCCATAAAATTCATACTGGATCTCCTGGGCGTAGGATGGGCTGACCGTGGTAATCCAGTCGGACGCTAAAATGCCAGTCTTGAGAAAATTGACACACCCGTCGAATTCAATATAGCCGTTGTCAAATTCCTCTTTTGAGATTCCTAGCACATACTCCGTAACATCCCGGGGGAAAATTCCCTGATACTGAATGTTATGTATGGTCAAAACCACACGTAAATTTTCATAACATCCGCCCGCCTGCCGATAGAAATAATTGAGATACATGGGAATTAACGCTGTCTGCCAATCATTGCAATGGATGACGTCGGGCTCAAAATCCAAGTATTGCAGAATCTCCAGGGATGCTTTTGAGAAGAAGGCAAATCGCTCTGCATCATCAAAATGTCCGTAGATCCCTTTACGCCCAAAATAGTACTTATTATCCAAAAGATAGTAGGTAATTCCTCCCATTTTAGCCTCGTAGATGCCGCAATATTGACTTCTCCATGCCAGTGGCACCCAGATTTCCTGAAGGAATGTCAGCTTATCCTTCAATTCCTGCTTGATCTCCTGATACAGTGGCATAACGACACGAACACCCACAAGCTTTTTGCGGAGTGCCAGCGGCAGTGCGCCGGCCACATCGCCCAACCCACCTGATTTCATAAAAGGAACTGCCTCTGGTGTGACAAATAATACTTTCATCCGAATCCTCCATTCCGAATCGCGTTAGCTAAATCCTCCTATTCTATACGTTGACAAGTGCACAGGATACTCGCAATTATACCACACTTCCCTTAGCCAATACCATGGGAAATAATTCAAATCCAAAAAGTTTGCGGTTCTCGCGGATCACGACATCCTTATCCGATATAACATAGTTGAGCTGCGTATTCGCTTGTATCTCGCAGTCCTGCATGATGATGGAGTTGCTGATCTTAGCGCCTTTTCGTACCCGGACGCCCCGGAAGAGTATGGAATTTTCAACGGTCCCTTCAATGACACACCCATCAGCCAGCAGGGAATTGCGTACGTCGCTGGAGTTGCGATACAGGGTCGGAACCTCGTCGCGAATCTTCGTAAAAATTTGATTCCCCTTATAGAATAACTCCATGCGCAGACTTTCATTCAAAAGATCCATGTTCGCCTGATAGTACGCCGCCACTGAGTCAATGCGCGCGTAATAACCCTTATACTCATACCCGTAAATCTTCAGATCATGCAGCTTCCTCTGGAGAACATCCCGCTTGAAGCTATATAGATTATGGCTGACACACTCCTGAACAAGGGATTCCAGCAGGGATTTGCTAATGATGACTTGCCCCATACTGAGGTTAATCCGCCCTACGGCCGGGTTGATGGTGACATCTGTTACATGGCCGTCATCATCGACATCGAGAAAACAGGAGTCCGCATAGGCCTGCTGCCCATAGCTGCCTTTTTTGTAAAAAAGCGTAATATCGGCTTTCTTTTGCTTATGGAACTCTAAGGCCTCGTCAAAGGTTAGATTGCAGATACAGTCTGCGTCGGACATTATCACATACTCGCTGGTGGACCGGCGGATAAATGTACCTGCGTTATTCATGGCTTCCATGCGTCCCCGATAATTCGCCGCACCATAGTCTTCAACCTGAGAGAAGGGAGGAAGAATGTACAGTCCATCCCGCTTACGGCTTAGATCCCACTCTTTGCCGGTGCCCAGGTGGTCCATCAGGGACTGGTAATTGTTGCGGGTGATAATTCCAACCTTCGTGACCCCGGAATTCACCAGATTGGACAGGGCAAAATCAACGATGCGGTAACGGCCGCCATAGGGAATGGACGCCACCGCCCGTTTCTGCGTCAGCGATTTCAAAGCCTCATCGTTTTTATACGTAAAAATGATTCCCATCGTGTCTTTCATCGTGAATCCCTCCTTTAGTCATTGATTCGATTTGCGTCGAGCATTTCTCCGGCCTCGACGGCCACGCCTTCGCCTACCACCAGCTCGTCCCCCACAACCGCAATTGCGCCCTTGGGGCACTCTTCTTTTCTCTGCCCAACCGCGGCGTTTCGGCTGATGATGGAATCTTGGCCAATGATCGAGTATTCGACAACCGCTCCCTCTTCAACCCTAGCGCCGGGCAAAACAATAGAATCTCGGACAATCGCATCCTTTCCCACGTACCCGCCGTAGAATATGACCGAGTGCTCCACCGTGCCATAAATCTGTGTTCCCTCTGTCACCATCGATTTTTTAATGACAGCGCCGTCCGCGGCATAATGGGGAGGTTCGTTAGGGTTTCTCGCATAGATACGCCAGGAGGGATCGTGGAGATTGATGGGGCTATCCTCCTCGAGGAGCTCCATATTCGCTTCCCACAGAGATTCAATTGTCCCTACATCCTTCCAATACCCGTCAAATTCATAGGCGTATACCGACTCGTCCCCCTCCACCATGGCGGGTATGATATCCTTTCCAAAATCATTGGAGGAAGTCGGATTCTCCTCATCCTTTGTCAGATAAAATCGAAGCTTATCCCAGCTAAACACATACACGCCCATGGAGGCTTTCGTAGACTTTGGGTGGGCTGGTTTTTCTTCAAACTCATAGATTCGATTATCCTCGTAGGTATTCATGATACCAAAGCGGCTAGCCTCCTCAAGGGACACGTTCAACACTGCAATGGTACAGGCGGCTTTCTTTTCCTTATGGAATCGGATCATCTCTGAGTAATCCATTTTGTAGATATGGTCGCCTGACAGGATGACTACGTATTCTGGATCGTAGCGCTCAATGAACTGCATGTTTTGGTAGATTGCGTTTGCCGTTCCTTTATACCATTCTCCTTCTTTGCCGCGAACATAGGGCGGCAAGATTGCGACACCTCCGTCATTGCGGTCCAGATCCCACGGCTGACCGTTGCCGATGTACGCATTTAATTCGAGAGGCTGATATTGTGTCAGGACACCAACTGTATCAATGCCAGAATTGATACAATTGCTCAATGTAAAATCGATAATTCTGTACTTCCCGCTAAAGGGAATCGCGGGTTTGGCGACTTTCTTTGTGAGAACCCCCAGCCGGCTTCCCTGGCCTCCTGCCAGAAGCATTGCCACACAATCCTTTTTACTTCTCATATGCACAACCTCCACTTGAACAATATATTTTATCACTGCGGTACACCGCCGCAGCCCAAGCCGACTTTCGGCTTTCTTTACCGTTTTCTCCTCGCACTCTGCCTTCTAGCTGGCGTCCGCTTTCCCCGATACGGCTTCTCCACCGGTGTGAAGTATAGGCAGGCCAGAGGGGGAATGGTGATCTCCATGGAATGACTATATCCATGGTATGGCTTTCTCTGTGTATATAGGATGTGGCGATTTTCAACCCCCGACCCGCCGTAGGCAGAACGGTCACTGCTGAAAGCTTCCACATACTCGCCCTCCCGGTAGAGGCCAATTCGGTATCGATCGCGGCGAACGGGTGCAAAATTCACGACGACAACGACCTCGCGCCCCTGCCGGTCAATGCGCCGAAACGAGATGATATTCTGCGATTGATCGTCAGGGCTGATCCACGCAAATCCTTTCCAGCTGTCATCCTGTTGAAACAAAGCGCTGTGGCTGCGGTAAAACCAGTTCAGATCCCGCACATACTCCAACATCGCGCTGTGGGATTCATATTGGAGCAGATTCCAATCCAGCTCTCTCTGGTAGTTCCACTCAGAGAAGGAACCGAATTCGCTCCCCATAAACAGCAGTTTTTTTCCAGGATGCGCCATGGCATACCCATAAAAAGCCCGCAAATTTGCAAATTTTTCTTCATAGGTTCCCGGCGCTTTATCCAACAGTGATTTTTTTCCATGCACCACCTCGTCGTGGGACAAGGGCAAGATATAATTTTCCGAAAAAGCATAGGTCAGGCTAAATGTAATATCTCGATGATTGTCTTTTCGGAAAAAAGGATCCAGGGAAATGTAGTGGAGCATGTCATTCATCCAGCCCATGTTCCATTTAAAATTGAACCCCAGGCCTCCCATGTAGACTGGCTTCGTCACCATCGGCCATGCCGTCGATTCCTCCGCGATCATAAGCGCGCTGGGATGCTCCTTAAAAATCGCCTCGTTCAGCTTCTTAAGAAAGTTGACGGCCTCCAGATTTTCGTTTCCTCCATATTGATTGGGAATCCAAGCCCCACTATCCCGGCCATAATCCAGGTATAGCATACTGGCAACTGCGTCCACCCGCAGACCGTCCATATGAAACTGATCCAGCCAGTACATCGCGTTGGATATTAAAAAGCTCATGACCTCCGGACGGCCATAGTCAAATACTTTCGTTCCCCACTGTGCGTGCTCGCCTTTTCTCGGATCCGCGTATTCGTACAGAGGGCCTCCGTCAAATTCAGCCAACCCCGACGCATCCCGCGGAAAATGAGCCGGTACCCAGTCCATGATCACACCGATGCTTTGCTGATGGCATTGATCGACAAAGTGTCGGAGATCATCCGGCGTCCCATAGCGGGATGTGGGTGCATAATATCCGATAACCTGATATCCCCACGATCCGTCGAAGGGATATTCTGCCAGGGGCATAAGCTCGATATGGGTGTATCCCATCTCCTTTACATACGGGATCAGCTCCTCCGCAAGTTTTCGGTAATCATACACATTGCCATCGGCATACCGCCTCCAGGATCCGGCGTGAACTTCGTATATATTCATAGCCGATTCGTATGCTGGATGCTGACGGCAGTATTGGCGCCAACGTGTATCCTGCCAAACATACTTGCTCATATCGTAAATTTTGGACGCCGTGGACGGGCGCGTCTCCATATGAAATCCATAGGGATCGCTTTTCATCAAAACACGGCCATCCTCCGTCTCAATTCGAAATTTATAGAGGTCAAATTCCCGGAAGCCCAGGGCCTTCCCTTCCCAGACACCGTTGTCTGAGATTCGGCTTAAGGGAACTGCCTCCTCCTCTCCCCATTGGTTGAAATCTCCCACGACCTTGACCGCTCTCGCTCTGGGCGCCCACACACGGAATGCCGTCTCCTCTCCGTTCAAGTGAGCGCCAAAATATTCATATGCGCGATAGTTTGTCCCCTCATGAAACAAATACAGTGGGGGATTTCCATCGCTTTCGCTCTGCTCCTGAACGGATGTACGTTGTATCAGATGGATTCTTTCACTCACTCTACCCCTCCATTCCCTCGCGCACCGCGCGGCCGGCGCGTATAATCGCTCACGCGATTATTATACCATGGCCTCCGGCCATGATATAACTTCACAACTTGCACACGGTCGCGCAGCGGTTTGTTCGCTCCGCTCACCGCGCGACCGGCGCGTATAATCGCTCACGCGATTATTATACCATAGTTCCCCAAATTATGGAACTGTCATTCTCGCTAATCCTTTGTTAATTATTCTTTACCTAGGCTTCCCAAAAGTGTGCTTCATATTCAATATATGTAGGTTTGTCTACACTCCATACTTAAATTTCCGCGCACATAAAAGCCGCCTGGATATCGTCCTCCGACGTTCCGGCGGCTTCCCACATTATATCTCGTCCTCGACCAAACGAAGGAACTCCTCCTCGCTGAGTATGGGGATCCCAAGCTCCTGCGCTTTCTTATTCTTAGATGAGCTGCTGGCCGTGTCATTGTTGATCAGATACGAGGTCTTCTTGCTGACACTGGCGACAGCCTTTCCACCGCGCTTGATGATAAAATCCACAAGCGCGTCACGGTTTTCGAAATGTTCCAGATTTCCCGTGATGACGAAGGTTTTCCCCTCCAAAGGCATCTGGGCCGCCTCCTCGGACTCTTCCGCGGGAGCAAATCGCACATATCGCAGCAAGTCTTCAACGACGTCCCGATTGATTGGATTTTGGAAGTATTCATACACACGGTTCGCGATGATGTCCCCAAACCCGTCGATAGACGCCAGTTCCTCCTCCTTGGCCGCCAGAATCGCCGTCAGATCTTGCCGGTACGCCTTACACAAAAGCCGCGCATTGGCTAACCCCACGTTCTGAATCCCCAGAGCATTGATAAATCGGGGCATCTCCGCATCTCGGGAGCGCTCGATGGAGGCAAAAAGATTTTGGGCTGACCTTTCCCCGAATCCTTCCATGGACTCAATATCCGCTTTGTGCTCCTTGAGACGGTAGATGTCTCCAAAGGATTCCAGAAACCCCATGTCGATGAATTTCTCTAGGGTTGCCTCTGACAAGCCTTCAATATTCATAGCATTCCGGGTGGTAAAGTGGGTAAAGGCCATGAGCAGTTTCGCCCCACAGTTAGGATTCGTACAGTACAGCACCTTGGCCTCCCGGCCGTCGCTGACCTTCGCCGCGCCGCCGCACCGGGGACAGTATTCCGGAATGACCGCTGTACCGCTGCGCGTCAGATTCTCTCCGATCTGAGGAATGATCATATTGGCCTTATAGACCTCAATCTCATCACCGATTCCCAGTTCTAGCTCCTCCATAATGCTGATATTGTGAATGCTAGCCCTCTGAACTGTGGTTCCCTCCAATTCCACTGGGTCAAAAATCGCGACAGGATTGATCAGCCCTGTCCGCGAGGTATTCCATTCGATGTCTCGCAGGACCGTAGAGCGGGTTTCATCCTGCCATTTAAAAGCAATGGAATCCCGGGGAAACTTGGCCGTTCTGCCAAGAGATTCCGAATACGAGATGCTGTTGAAGGTGAGGACAAGGCCATCCGATGGGAACTCTGATTCGGCGATCCGCCCTTCAAAACTCTGGACAGCCTCCTCCACCGTCTGCGCGTCAACCTTGCAGAATTCCACCGTCTCAAACCCTAAGGATTGAATGAAGGTCATCATCTCTTCCTTAGAATCATGAAAGTCCATGTCCTGTGCCAAGACGAGTCCAAACACAAAATAGTGAACGCCCCGCTTGGCCGTAATCTCATTATTCAGCTGCCGGACCGATCCGCTGCAGAGATTTCGGGGATTCTTATATTGTTCTTCCGGCGGCAGCGCTTCGTTGATCCTCGTGAATTCGCCGTAAGAAATGACGGCTTCCCCCCGCAGGATCAGTTCCCCCTTGTACGGAATTTCCAGAGGAATATTGCGAAATACCTTCGCATTGGGGGTGATATCCTCCCCCACTTCCCCATTTCCCCTGGTGACAGCCCGGGTGAGCGCTCCCTGGTCATACTGTAGCACAATGGTTAAGCCGTCAAGCTTCCAGGACAATAGGCCCGTCTGTGAGCCCAGCCAATCCCTCAGCGCGCCTGGAGACTTAGTCTTGTCCAGTGACAGCATTGGCGTACTATGCGAAACCTTCGGCAAAGAACTTTGAATTTGGTAGCCCACATGCCGTGTTGGGCTTTCCGAGAGCACCATGCCCGTTTCCCTCTCGAGCGCGACAAGCTCATCGTACAGCGCATCGTACTCAAAATTAGTCATGATCTCTCGGTCTTGTTGATAATAAGCCTCGGCGGCATCATTCAACCGTTTCGTCAATTTCTTAAGCTTCTCAATCGTATCCTCTGCCATTCCATTTCATCTCCTACGGAATATTCGCTGGCCTTTATTCTTCAACCTTCTTAATGCCCGCCAGCTTTGCGAATAATGTCTTTTCACCGACTTTCACAAAGTTGACTTTCACCTGATAGTCTGCATTGACAGATTGAACCTCCTTAACCGTACCTAAGCCAAATTTGCGATGGGTGACCAAATCCCCGGGCGCAAATCCCTCTCCCGGGCCTCCCGGCTGAGAAACCGGCGGGGCTACGTTTTTCCCCACGTACCGATTTTGAAAATGGACCTCTGGGGTTTTGACAAACTTGCGCACCGGTCCTTCTTCTTTTTGTTCCATCTTCCCTACCTCCTCTTCCAGCAAATCCATGGGAATCTCCCGCATAAACTGCGATACCTTGGAGATCTGTTCCAACCCATGAACGCGCCGGATTTTTGCATATGTCATATATAGTTCTTTCTGCGCCCGCGTTATTCCGACATAGCACAGCCGCCTTTCTTCCTCAATGTCTTCCTCGTCTCCGCTGGTCAAGCTCATATAGCCCGGAAAAATGCCGTCTTCCATCCCCGTCATAAAGACAACTGGAAATTCCAGCCCTTTGGCGCTGTGGAGTGTCATCATGGACACGGCATCAGCCCCCTCCTCAAAACTGTCGATGGCGGCGACCAGAGCCAATTCTTCCAAAAATCCACCCAGGGAGGGCTCCGGTGCGGTTTCCTCATATTCCGCCGCACGGTTCACAAATTCGTCCAGGTTTTGTATGCGGTCCTCATACCGTTCCGGATCCTCTTCCCGAAGATAGTCCTTATAGCCCACTTTTTCCATGATCAGCGGGATAAATTCTGTCAGGCTCACATCCTGTGCCTGCCCTCGAAAAGCGGTGAACAATTCCCCGACAGGACTCAACTTTTTCGATGCGCGCCGCAGCTCCTCCGAAAGAACGCTTTGCTCGATCGCCTCAGTAATTCCGTAGCTTTGTTCTACCGCAAAGCTGCGCAGCTTCTCGACAGTAACGGTGCCGATCCCTCGCTTCGGGACGTTGAGAATCCGTTCAGCGGCCACATAATCTTTATCATTGGCAATCAGTCTCAGATAGCATAAAATATCTTTGATTTCCATGCGCTGGTAGAACGGGGTTCCTCCGTATAGCCGGTATGGAATGTTCGCCATGATCATCCGCTCTTCCAGCGCGCGGGACTGGGCGTTGGTTCGAAAAAGGATCGCCATGTCGATGTACCGTCTAGTCTTTCCGGAAACCTTTTGGATTATTTGCTCTGCGACATAATTGGCCTCCTCCTCCTCGTTATATGCCTCATATACGCGGATAGGATCGCCGGTTTCATTCTGGGTCCACAGAGTTTTGCTTTTTCGGCCCACATTATGTGCAATGACTGCATTCGCCGCATCCAGGATTGTCTGCGTCGAGCGGTAGTTTTCTTCCAGCCGGATCACACAGGCATCCTGATAGTCCTTTTCAAAATCTAATATGTTGCGTATGTTGGCGCCTCGAAAGCGGTAGATGGACTGATCGTCATCCCCGACGACGCATAGGTTCTCGTACTTGTTCGCCAACAGTCGGATGAGACGGTACTGCGCCGTATTCGTATCCTGATACTCATCGACCATGATATAGCGAAATTTCTCCTGATAGTACTCCAAAATTTCTGGATTCTGCTCAAACAGCGCCACCGTCTTCGCAATAATATCATCAAAATCCATAGCCTGATTCTCAAGCAGCGCTTTCTGATAGCGGTGATATAGGACCGCAACTTTTTCTTTAAACAGATCGCCTTTCGCAATCTCATCATAGCGCGAAGGTGTGACCAGCTCGTCCTTTGCATGGCTGATTGCCCCCAGAACCGACCGAGGCGTAAACATCTTTTCGTTGATGTTCATCTCCCTCAGCAGCCTCCGGATCACATTTTTTTGATCCTCGGGATCATAGATTGTAAATCCGTCGGTATATCCGAGCAGCGAGCAGTGCCGGCGCAAAATTCGGATACAGGCTGAATGAAACGTGGATATCCACGCCTCTCTCGCGGGATCCCCGATTAATTTCTCAACCCGCTCCTTCATCTCCTTGGCTGCCTTGTTGGTGAAGGTAATGGCTAATATATGATAGGACGGAACCATGATCTCCTCAATCAGATACGCCATCCTGTGGGTTAAAACCCTCGTTTTCCCGCTGCCTGCGCCAGCCAAAATTAAAACCGGCCCTTCTGTCTGAAAGACCGCTCTCCTTTGCATTTCATTCAATGCTGCATATTTATTGTCCGTACCCATTCTCCTCCATAAAAAAACGGCGCTCACAACGGCTGACCGTTTTCCGTCGAATCCTGATCTCGACTTTCCTTTTCCAACTCCAAACGCTCTAGTACCATATTGTATCCATCTGCCCCGTAGTTCAGGCAACGGTTGACCCGGCTTATGGTGGCCGTCGACGCGCCCGTCTTTTCGCTGATCTCCGTGTAGGTGACACCCTGCTTCAGCATGCGGGCGACTTCCATTCGCTGCGATAAGGACTGTATCTCATGAACCGTACAGATGTCCTCAAAGAACGCATAACATTCGTCTATGGTCTGTAAGGATAGGATCCCCTGAAACAACAAATCCGCATCCGCCCGTCTAAGCTTATCATTCATATGCATCCTCCGTTTTTGACACGCCTGTTCTGGAATCCATCAGGGAGCTTTTTCGCTCATGGCGCGCCCCCCATTCCCAATCCCTTTCGTCTTTCTTGTAGATATGTAAGGAATCTCTCGGCGCAAGTATTGAGAACCAACTCAACGGGAAATTTCTCTTCCTCCAGCAACCGGACCGCCTCATCCATCTGTCCCACATATCCACTGAAATGGGCGTCGGATGCAAGTATGACAGAGAGCTCCTTCTCTTTACAGTACCGCAAAAGGCTCCGGTAGTTGCGGCTGGCCCTCTCGCTGTACTGCGCAGCAACCAGGGAATGGTTATTGATCTCAAGCAAAACCCCATATTGTTTAGCCGCATCGGTCAATGCATCATAGTCGAGGACTGGATCGCCTGGCAACCGCGTTCCGTCCGGATGGCCGATGGCGGTAACGCATGGGTGATTCATCATCGTCTGACGGTAAGCCGTCACGACGTCAAACTCTGTTTCCCCCGCGATACACGGCGAGTGAACGCTGGCGACCACATAATCCAGCTTCCGAAGAAGTGGGTCCGGCAAATCCACATGACCGCGCTGGTTCAAAATATTGACTTCCGCACCTGCTAAGACGCGGACTCCCTCATATACCTTCGGCAGGCTGCCCAGATTCTGAAAATAGTATTCGTGGGCGCCTCCCGGCATGGACGGCGCATGGTCCGTATTGGCAATCAGCTTGAGTCCCCTGGAGGCTGCTACATGGGCATTCTCCTGCCAGGTACTATACGCGTGGCCGCTGCTGACGGTATGAGTATGGCAGTCCAATTCCACTTTCATTCTTATAAAACCCCCTCACTTTCTCGCATACTATTATACACAAAAAATAGCCGAAAGACAAGGCCTCCGGCTATCCTTTCCACAAGAAAATATGCCAAAATTTTAGGTTAATTTTTGAATACTATGGAGACAGGCGCATCCTGTTCATCCAGGGTGTGAAACTCAAATCCCTCCCCCTTTAAATATTCAATGATCTTGGGGAGCGCCTCCACCGTATTATTGGTATTGTTCGTGGTGTGAAGCAGGACCACCGCATCAAGCTTGCCCTGCGAAGTCTCGACCACATTCTTGTAGATGGCATCGGCGCTGACATTCTTACCGATGGCATCCTGTCCCGATACATTCCAGTCGAAAAAGGTATAACCCAGATCCGTCAACTTCTCTTTGATCTCCAGCGTTATTTCCTTTGTCCCGTTGTTAGAACCGCCAGGAAATCGAACGATCTTGGCCATCTCTCTGCCTGTCTGATTTTTTACACAGTTTTCCATCTTGACGATATCAGCATAAAATGCGTCCCACGAGGCATAAATATCCTTATATACATGGGAATACGTATGGTTGGCAAGCACATGTCCATCATCCATAACCCGGGAATAGACCTGAGCCGCCAATTCTGATTCTTTCCCGTTCATAAAAAACGTCCCTTTGATCCCATATTGATCCAGAATGTCCATCACACGGTTGGCATTCTCACTGGGTCCATCATCGAAGGTTAAGTACGCGCGGCGAACCGTGGTCTGAGGCTTCAATGGATTGGACGAAGCCGGTTCTTGGTCCGGATCATTCATGGCGTTGGTCAGCTCTTCAATCTTCTGATCCTTTTGTTCCACAGACTGCTGCAGCAGAGACCGCTCGTCCTCCGCCTTTTTTAGCGACTCCTCAAGACTTGCAATGGTATTCTTCTGTTCCGCAAGTTCGTCCTGGAGACCTCTCCACTGAAAGTATCCGAAAACGCCGGCGCCGCCAAGGCAAAGGATCAACAGAAGACTCAGCACGGGTTTCCACCAACCTCGCCTTCGCTTTCCACCATATCCATCTGATATTTTAAAATTCCGCAGGGATGAGCCGGCGGAAATACGTGTCTTAAGCATAGTTCCCTCCAACAGCAAACGTATACAGTCCCGAAGCGAACATGCAACGGGGCCATCCTTCTACTATGATTCCCATTATAGCAGATTTCAAGCAGGAAATTCAACCTAATTTTCCATATGGTTTCTTACGTTTTCATGAATCTCGATTGGAAGGAGGTTCCGGTATTCCAATATAAGATCGGCCGGATCGGAAGAGTCCTCTACTCTCTTCAAATCCGGCCGATATGCTTCGATTCAAGCTGGTTTTCTTATTTGACAAAGATGTAATACAGGATAAACAAGATGGATAGCACGATCATCACGGGGTGGACTTTCTTCCACTTCTTACCGCAAAGATTGATAATCACGTAGGAGATGACACCGAAGGCGATTCCCTCCGAGATACTGTAGGCAAAGGGCATCATCATAGCCGCGATAAACGCAGGTATGGCCTCCGTCGCTTCGGAGAAGTTCACCTTCAGGAAGGATTCCATCATCAGGAAGCCAACGAAGATCAGCGCCGGAGCCGTTGCAAAGCTGGGAATCGCTAGGAATAGCGGGGACAGGAACAGGGACAGCAAGAACAGAAGTGCAACGACGATCGCCGTCAGACCCGTGCGTCCACCTTCCGCGACACCGGAAGCGCTTTCCACGTATGTAGTCGTGGTGGAGGTTCCAAGCACCGCGCCTGCCGTGGTGGCAACGGCGTCGGCCAGCAGGGCCTGCTTCGCCTTGGGCAGCTTGCCTTCCTTGTCCAGCATATCCGCCTTGCTGGATACGCCGATGAGAGTCCCGATGGTGTCGAACATGTCAACGAACAGGAATGCAAACACGATGACAATCAGGTCGAGGATATTGATATCGCCCATGGCGCTGAAGTTAAAGCACGCTCCGCCAATCTCCCCAAGGCCGCTGGGCAGCGCGAAGATTCCCAGGAACTGGCCCTGGGGAACGAGAGAGTAGACGCCGGCCTCCACATCAACCTGATACCAGCCGATCCCTTCCGCGATCAGCCCCAAAATATAGGTGGCGATAATGCCGATTAAGAGCGCCCCTTTTACTTTGCGCACGTACAAGATGGCGATAATCAGCAATCCAATCAGAGCCAGCAGCGGCCCCGCCTGGGTTATGTGGCCAAGGGTAACCTTAGTGCTTGCCTCGGCCACGACGATCCCCGCGTTCTGCAAGCCAATAAACGCGATGAAAAGACCGATGCCGGCCGATATTCCATATTTTAAGCTCTGGGGGATAGCGTTGAAAATCGCCTCTCTCACGTTGACGAAGCTCAACAGGATAAAGATGACACCCTCGATGAAGACGGCCAGCAAAGCCAACTGCCAGGGGTATCCCATATTGCCACCACATACTGTGAAGGCAAAATAGGCATTGAGCCCCATACCGGGCGCCAGGGCGAAGGGATAGTTCGCCAAAAGGGCCATCGCCAGAGTTCCGATGACACTGGCCAGCACCGTGGCCGTAAACAATTCGCCGGAGGGCATTCCTGTTGCAGACAAAAGGTTGGGATTGACTGCCAGTATGTACGCCATGGTCATAAAGGTCGTCAAGCCAGCTACAATCTCCGTCCTGAGACTGGTCTTGTGCTCGCTCAACTTAAAGGTTTTTTCAAAAAAACCTGCTTGTGAAGCCATTAAATAAGTCCCCTTTCCTTGGATAGGATTTTTACCTTCCTATCATAGCAAAGAGGACGAAGACTGTCAACAAATATTCATAAACTTTTCACTTTTTGGTATAAATTGTGAAATAAGGTCGAAAGATTCTTAGAACTTTTCTGCAAGATACGCCTGGATGCCATTGATGGCCACCGCGCCGTCAGCCGCGGCCGTAATGATCTGGCGAAGACGTTTTCTCCTGACGTCCCCCGCCGCAAAAACCCCTGGAATCGACGTCTGGCAATCTTCATCGCTGATGATATAGCCGGCACTATCCGTATCAACCTTCCCTTTCAACAGGCCGGCATTCGGATCCACGCCCACGGCGATAAAGACGCCGTCGATGGACAGTTTCCTCTCTTCCTTTTTTTGATTGTCATAGAGAATCACGCTTTCCACCTGCTCCTGGCCATGAATCTCTCGCAGTTCTGTATTCCATAGAATCTCGATATTCTCTTTTCCCATTGCCTGATTTTGCAGTGTCTTGACAGCGCGAAGCGCGTCCCTCCGGTGCGCCAGATAGACTTTCTTGCAAAATCTAGCGAGATAGATGGCATCCTCCACCGCGGTGTCGCCGCCGCCGAATACAATCACAGCTTTTCCACGGAAAAACGCTCCGTCGCATGTAGCGCAGTAGGACACCCCGCGGCCCCGCAACTCTTCCTCACCGGGGACGCCGAGCTTTCGCCATGCAGCTCCCGCAGTAAATAGAACCGTCTTTGCGCGATACTCGGATGACATGGTCCGCACGATCTTGATGGGGTCGCCAAGCTCCAAATCGATCACCTCGTCCGTGAGCATCTCAATGCCATAGGCGCTTGCGTGCTCATGCATTTTAGCCGCCAGCTCCATGCCGGACAACATGGGCATTCCAGGATAATTGTCGACCTCATAGGTGTTGAGCACTTGTCCTCCTGGAAATCCTCGCTCTAACAGAAGGGTGCGCAGCTCCGCCCTCCCAGCGTATATAGCGGCTGTCAACCCCGCCGGTCCAGCCCCGATAATGATGACATCATACAGTTGATCGCTCATCCTGTTCCTCCTTCTTCTCCTCCAACGCTTGTTCCCGCAGCGCATCATTCAAAAGATCCGTGCCGCGCAGTACGAACCGGCCGCCCCGGATGATATCGATGGCATCCCCTCCATCCAAGAGTACACTGATCTGCCCCAAACTCTCGTAGGGAAGGGTAATATCGGTGTGCTTATGGGTGTACGCTTTGGCGGGATCCTCCTTTCGCAGCCGCGACCGCTCGTTATCTCTCGCCACGATCTCCTTTCCATCCAGCGGATTATAGACGGGAATATCTTCTGATCTGGCATAACAGGTATCCCCAATGGCAAAATGTGGACCCATCTTTTCTACGATGAGGATTGGGAGCAGATGGACAATCCCATATTTTCTTGCCATTTTGTACGCCGTCGTGTTGGTCCCGATGGCAAACTCGCCCAGCGGCAGCGTATCATGGGGAAACAACAGATTTTCCTCAATATATCGCTTGTTGTCCTCCTCCGATTCAAAATTGCTACAGCTATAGTCCTGGATATAACCGTCCTGAAACACGAGCCGAAGATTCTTGTATTGAAGATCTTCCAGATAGATTTCCTCCAGATGCAGAACGCCGTTGGTTCCCTCCAGCTTTGGAGATGTGAAGACTTCTCCCACTGGGATGTTGACATCTGCGACACAGTTGTAAAAATTGGTTTCCCTGGCAGGGTTGTTGATGACGGGCAGCTGAACTGTTATGTCTGTCTCGTTCCCCTTCGCTCCACGGACATAGACAGCCCTTCCCTTGTCCAGTGCGTCAATGATCGTCTGCTGGACTTTCTCGTACTGTTCCGTGTCCAGCGTGTTCACCGCCACTGTCTCTTTGAATATCGCCTCGAATGACGCACCGATCGTCGGCAATGGAAAGGCGATAATCGTAAAGCTGGTCTCGTTGGGCGGCGCGTACTTGGCTAGCAGGGCCTGTAGCTTTGTGTTAAAGCTGGCATACTCCTGAGATTGTTCTGACGTAAAGACAATCTGTTGTGCTTTGCTCTCCGGTGTAAAAGGTACCTCCCCAAAGGAATCTACAACCGCTGGACCTCCGTAGCCGGCGATAATCTCTCGGTTGCACTCCAGCTCTGCCTCCAGTGCTTCATAGCGGAGGGTCTGGAACTCTGAATCAAAATAAACAGCCATGTCAAACCGGTGATCATAGATATACTGACGATTCACCGGCGTCGTGGCGATTTCCTGGATGAAGGGAATGAAATGCAGATCTTCCTCAAAATATTCAACCGCCCTGCGGATCATCCGCTCCATCCCCATGTGATAGCGGATGCCCACAATATTTTTCAAAACGATATCTTTTCCATCGCGAAAGAATCCCTTTCGGAACCCCTGGGTATACGCCCTTGCCATTTTGTCGATCCGTTCCTCGTCTAAGGTTGCCATGAAGGAAGACAAGTCAAGCTCCACCGTGCTGACCCGTTCTCCCAGCTGGTAGAGATAGCTGGGATTGGTCAAATCAGCCGACATAATGAGATCCCGGCGATAGGAGTCCTCAAAACCAAACCTTCCATGGACCCAGAGTCCCGCCTTTTCTCTCTGGAATCTCTTTCCATGTGCATTTAAAATCCCGCGAATCTCCTGGGGCTCCAGGGCGTTCCCCTGCCGAAGTTGTTCCCAGACGTCAAAAAATAAAAGGTGATTCCAGTGCATGGCGAATCGGCGATGCCGATACGCGTGTTCAATGTTCTCCCGGAGCTGTGCCGCCATTGCACATAATAGGGGGCCACACGCATCCCCAAATAGGGAGGCCATATAGGTTGGGTTGAGATAGCTCTTTTTATAGCCGTCCTCCTCCACGTCCTGATACAGGCGCTTCTGGTCCTTCTCCAGCTCAGCTGATGTCGCGCCTACAAAGGAATCGGCATCCAGCTTATGCTCAAATTCAAGTAACGTCAACAGAAATTCCGCTTCATGGCGAAGAAATCGATATGCGGTTTCCCGCATTCCTTTTGGGGGTTTATTGCCCTCTAAAATTCTTCTCAACTTCTCCGCATCGTCAAAATAGTCTTCTGCGGCTCTGGCGTTGTATACTTTATAATAATTTTCGTATTCGAACATAATGTCCTCCTCTTACCTGTGCCTTTCGAAATGATGACCTTCTTTATTTTACCAATTCCCTATTGAAATAGCAAGCTCTTTTCAGAATTCCCGTCTCAAATTCCACCATTCTATGAGTGTTACCGGCAAACCGCTGTTCTATTCGAGCTTCTGTGAAAGCGGTTCCGATGGAAAAAGAGGATCTCAAAACCGCCGTTACGCTATAACAGAAGCGCAAACACTTTCACTATTTTATCAATCCCTTTTTCTGAGCATAATCATAAACAAAAGAACCAAATGCCAATATCAACAATATAAAGATAGACAACATATCCCATACGTCAAGAGGTGGTTCTGCTATCATTTTTGACAGTATGATATTGATGATAAGAATAAACGGAATGGCTAATAAAAAAGTTGTTCCTAAAGCAATCAACCTCTTTGTTTTTCCAATATGATTAAAAATTGCAACTACTATCCATAAAAATACGATTGAAATTACTGCCATTATCGCGCCAACTGAAAATACATCTTTTACTTTTATTAAATTGCTTATCAAGAACAAAAAAGGAATACTAAAAATACTTAATGAAATTAAACTTACTACAACCCCTTTTTTTCCCAGTATAATGCTTGGGAAAGATATAACCCATACAAAAACAATGGAACTGACCGGAATTAGTGACCATGTTAAATTGCCGGATATAGCAAGGTTGCAAATAACGCATACCATAATTCCTATCGAAAGTGTCACCGAAAAAAGAAGTGAAATAATCACATTCTTTGTCATGTTATTTTCATCTTTTCTTTTTAAAGCAATCAAATTTTCGTCTGCCTTTTTTTCATAGCTTTCCATATCAATTTTCTCCCCACTTAGCAACTCATTTACAGTGATTTCCAGTATCTCACAAAGCTCTAACATAATCGATGAGTCTGGCATACTTTTTCCTGTTTCCCATTTGGATACGGCCCTATCTGTAATGCCCAGTTTTTCTGCCAACTGTGCTTGAGTTGAGAAGCGTTTATGTTTATATCTATTATCAGTTGGCTAAATTTTGCCACAACGGTATGCGGTTTTTTTCGCAAAGTTTCTGTACCCGTCTTTCTGAAAACCCCCCACTTTTTCGCTGCTTCCGGTGCTGAAATATATTTTAACATCTTCAGTTCACATCCTCTTTAATTTCCTTTCCCTAATTCTATACGGTCAGCCGAATAAAATCAACAGGAAAAGACGGCATAGCCCTTGTAACAGGTCTGTGCCGCCTAATCGGAAATTACTTCTTTGTGACCGAAAATTCTTTCTATTTGGAGATTTCTTCCGTTCTATAGATGAATTTCACCTGTCCATCCATATCGTCGCGAATCCCAGCAAAGGATTTATATTCTTTTGATACATCGCAGGTGGCGCGGAATCTTGTAAGCAGTCCCCCCAAATCCTCATTGACCGCCTCATACAGTTTTTGAATTCCCTGCTCATTGAATTCTTGTAAGCCATCGGAGAGCTGCATCGCGCCATCTTGTAGCTGCTGTACCCCCTCCACTAAGGCGCCGCTCCCGGCCTGCAAAGAATTGAGCCCTGCGCAAAGGGTATCAGCACCCGATTTCAGGCTGGCTGTGCCATTTTTAAGCGCATCGGTCCCTGCTTTTATGGCATCCGCCCCAGCCCTAGCGTCCGCCACGCCAGCGGTATACGTCAGAAGTCCCCGATAAAATTGATTGTAGCTATCCAGTTGCGTTTTCAGCGCAGAGAGGCTAGAGGCCCCTGATTTTGCGCTCTCCACCGCCGCTTGAATCTGCGCTGTGACATCGCTGGATCTCATATTCTGCTCAATCAACGCCTGGATCTGCGCTTCCACCGTCTGCTGAATTTTGGTTTGGGTTGACTCCGCCTGCATCTGGGCCTCCACCGCCTCTCTGACCTGTCCCTGAATTTCAGTTGGAATCTGTCCGGCCTCGACAGCTGCTTCATATTGGTCCGATGTCAGAGGAGGATTCAGAGATGCCAACACCCCATCCAGCACCTGCCCTTGAACTGCGGCTATGACCTTGGCGCGGATGTTCGGTTCCTGGGCTCGCACTGCCGGCTCCACCTTACTGTGCGCAGTATTATAAGCCAGAGTATAGACCGCGGTCTCGTCCAAGGATGCAAGAACCCCTTGCAATACAGTGGCATAATTCTCGATGGTCAGCTTATCCACAGTAAGACCAGCGGCAGCCAGCTGCGAATCCGCCATGGACAGCATGGATTCAAAGACTTCTTTTGCTCCGCTATTTAACGTTTCATTGTTCGCTGTCAGGGCGCCAAGACCGTCTGTCAATTGTGCTGCTCCGGCCTGTAATTGCGCAACTCCACCGTCAACGTTTCCCGCTCCTTCTGATAGCTGCTTTGCTCCAGCCGAGAGCTGATCGATTCCATCGATCAGCTCCCCGGACTTATCCAGCAGTGTCGCAATCCCATCATATAGCGCAGAGGAGCCATCCATCAACTGTCCCATGGCGTCATGGAGTTTCTCGAGGGAAGCGGACATATCCTCTAGATCTCCAGCCCCATCCCATTCCAGTTTATTGAAAAGTTCATTGGTCGCTATCGTAACCGTTGCCGTCAGCTGAAAATCCGTTACATCAGCCTCAATTTCTATAGAGTCCGGCAGTTCCAATACATCGCCGTCTAATTTTAAGTTGTCCGACAGACCTGGCATTGCAATCCCTGCGACGATGGTGCGGTCGCCGTCATTGATCAGTTTTCCATTGGATACCTGGATATCTCGAAAATTCTCATTGTCTAGAATCATACCCGTCAGCATGACGAAAGGGACATAAATTTTTTCTTGTTGCCCATCGATCTCCACCATCTCATACTGGGTATTGATATACTCAAATCGGATTGTCACCCTTCCGCTCTTGCCAGCCAATTCTTCCGCAGAGATTGGCTTTCCATCCAGTTGGTAGCGGATGGCAATGGTCACTGGCAATTCTTTTTCAATATCTCCCTGATAATAAATGTCATTGCCGTTCGCATCCCACACCCGCATGTGGTCGCCATTCATCGTATAGCTCTCGTCGCCTTTGACGTTCGTTACGTCCTCCATCTCCGTTTTATCGCGGATGGACGCGCTGCCCGGCGCATTTTTGATCCAATCGCTGACGATGATCCGCTTGGCAGAGCCATCGGCATCTGCGATCACGTATACTGTTTCATCCTTGCTGACGGCCCCGGTTGTCTCCTGCTTCGCGCTGGTTACCGCCGTCGTCTCCTGACCGGTCTTCTCTTCCGTCTTCTTAACACCCGTCGCGTAAGCGATGGCGGCGGTTCCACTGCCGATGACTGTACAGCACAGAATAAGAGATAAAATTTTCATCACATGTTTATTTTCATATATCATACCAATGCCTCCAAGAGATTGTATTGAAAACTATGTCAAAGTCTATGCTTGAACATCCCTGTGTTGTTGTCTTGTCTTCATTCCAAAGCTAGTTGCACAGATGACTCGATCCAACAGCATAAATAGAGCCGGGAGAATGAAGATGACACAAAGCATACTAATGATCGCTCCCCGTGCAATCAACATGCACATGGAACTGATGATATCAATATCGGAATAGATGGCGACACCGAAGGTTGCCGCAAAAAGCCCTATGGCGCTGACGATGATCGATGGTATGGAAGAGGACAATGCCTTTGCGATGGCATGCCGTTTATCCTGTCCTCCAGCCCGCTCCGCTTTATACCGGGTTGTCATGAGAATCGCATAGTCCACGGTAGCGCCCAGCTGAATCGTGCTGATGCAGATTGGGGCGATAAAGGGAAGCGATTGCCCGAGAAAATGGGGAAGTCCTAGGTTTATAAAGATCGCAAGCTCAATAACGGCCACCAGGATGACTGGCAGGGTGATGCTCTTCTCAACGACGGCGATAATAAGAAAAATGGCGATGATCGAAATCATATTGACCACCTGAAAATCATGATCCGTAGTTTCGATCATGTCTTTTGTGCACGGTGCTTCCCCGATGAGCATCCCGCCCTCGTCGTATTCTTTCAATATGGCATTTAATTGATCAAGCTGAGCATTGACTTCATCGCTTGCCGTCCCATATTCTGAATTGATGAGCATCAATTTCCACCGATCACTCTCCAGAATTCCTTTTACCGAGTCCGGCAGAAATTCCTGTGGAACCAATGAGCCAACTATGGATTCCATCCCAAGGACGTATTTTACACCATCCACGGCTTCCATCTCGCGGATCATCCCTCTGATCTCCTGGCTCGATACCTCCGAGCTGACAAGAACCATGTGCGAGGAGGCAATGTTGAATTCCTCGCTCAACTTTGAATTGGCGATGACATACTCCATATCCTCCGGCAAGCACTGGCCCAAATCATAGTACACTTCATCATTGGTCTTCGTATATCCGTAGCTAAACGGCACAAGTAACACTGCGAACAGGACTAAGAACACCGGAAAAATTTTGGTCACACCTTGGGATACCCCCTCCACCTTGGGAATCAGAGAGCGATGCCTCGTTTTATGCAGCGGCTTATCTAGCAGTAGGATCAGCGCCGGCAATGTGGTGACGCATCCGATGACTCCTAGAAAGACTCCCTTTGCCATGACGATTCCCAAATCGCGTCCAAGGGTAAAGCTCATGAAACAAAGCGCAATGAACCCAGCAATGGTTGTCACAGAGCTGCCGACCACAGATGTAATGGTCTCTTTTATCGCACAAGCCATGGCCTCATTCTTGTCCCCATGAATCTCCCGCTGTTCATTATAGCTATGCCAAAGAAAGATGGAATAATCCATTGTGACGGCAAGCTGCAAAACCGCGGAAAGTGCTTTCGTTATATACGAGATTTCGCCGAGAAAATAGTTAGAACCTAAATTGATCAAAATCGACATCCCTATGCTGACGAGAAAAACAAATGGAATCAGCCAGCTGTCCATAAATAGCATCATAGCCACACACGCACAGGCGACAGCTATGGCAACATAGATCGGCTCTTCTTTCTCGCATAAGTCTTTCAAATCCGTCACCAATGCTGACATTCCGGAGACAAAACACTGCTTTCCTGCAATGGCCCGGATCTCACGGACCGCGTCCATGGTGTCGTCGGAGGAGGTGGAGGTGTCAAAAAATACGGCCATCATCGTGGCGTGATCTGTATTGAAGGCCTGGAAATATTTGTCCGGCAGAATTTCCATGGGAATGGAGAGATCCGCTATACTATCATACCACAACACAGATTCCACATGATCCACAGTCTCGATTTTCTGCTTCATCGCAGCCACTTCCCGGGCTGGCATATCCTCTACGATGAGAAAAGAGAAGGCTCCTTTTCCGAATTCTTCCAGAAGTTCATTCTGGCCGATGACCGTATCCATGTCCTCCGGCAAATAGTTCAGCATATCGTAGTTGATTCTCGTTGCAGCCATGCCCAATCCCGATGGAATCAGCAAGAGAATCGTAACGATTAAAATGGGTACACGGTAGCGAACAACCGCTCTTCCGAGTTTCATACTTCTTGATCCCCCTTGGTTTCAGTATAGATAGCTTCGATACTATCCGGCTGCTGATGCCGAATGATTTTGACCGTGCAGAGCGCGACACTGATACTCAACACCCCTTCTGCCAAGAGTGAAATGCCCAGCAGGATCATGACGGCTTTGGCGCCATCAAAAGGGCGTAGGATCAGCAACAGCCCCGCCAATCCCGTCAGGGCGGCTAGCGCTATGATCAGCCACCACTTCCCAACGCCGAAGCGCTTTGCATCAATAGCCATTTGAGTCTTGAAAAGGCCGTCAGCGAGAAATAAGATTCCCATCACAATGTAGAGGACCGCGATAAACCCCTCTGGATGTAACAGCATGATCAGTCCCACAGCGGCCAGCAGTGCGCCGTAAGCTAGATCATACTGAAATGCCAATCGGTACAGATCTTTGGAGAAATATCCGACAACTTTAATAATCCCGTAGGCTGTCAACAGACCGCCTAGCACATAGCACAGGGTGGTTGCGGAAAACTCCGGAAACAAGATCAGCATCACCCCTATACCAGAGAGCGCCGCCGCCATCATGATCGATCCAATCTTTGCGGTTCGTATGGATTTCGTGGAACGCATGGTTTCGCTTCCTTTCTGTGTCATTTCTTTGATGGGATTTCAGTGTACTCCTTTTCTCTCCATAAAAAAATAGACACCTTGAACGGTGTGTGGAATTTTTAGGCATTTCACCCATTTTGCACAATCATGGCAATTAAAAATAGATCTGTTGAAAGACAGCTCTCTCTGTCATGGAAAAAAATCCGCTTGTCCGGCACTCCTCTGAAAGGCAATTTGGGTCGAACCTTCAAATAAAGAACAGATCCTGTGGAATTGCTTGACGATATCGTACCGCATTCCATCTTTCATCCAATCCAGAATCTGACCAATCAGCTCGCATTTATAATATTTAATGATAATCGCCTTATCCTCCTCCTGAATCCCATACTCTCTGGCGACTAGATCCACATACTCCGTCACCACATACTCACACACGCGGTTCAGGTACCGATCATAGGTTTCTCGATTCACCGAGTGATAGATATTGAGAATCGCCTTTTTATTCTTCAGTGCAAAATCAATGGCGATATCCAAACACTCCTCCAGGGAGGCGGCTGAAGCATGCTCCTCCATAATTTTATCCGCATCTTCCTTGACAATCGTCTCCACCAGTGCCGGGAGATCCTCAAAATGATAGTAAAAGGAATTGCGGTTGATCCCGCAGTCCTCGACAATGTCTTTGACGGTAATCTTATGAAGTGGCCGCTCGTTGAGCAGCTTTAAAAAAGACGCTATGATGGCGTTTCGCGTAAATGATGGCATAGGATCCTCCGTTTCGTGCGGAGCCATTCCCGACGTCCGCTCTATCTTTTACAGGTTAGCTTATTCTACCATGTATGATTTATTTTTTCAATCCTTGGCTGTCCGTTTGCCTTGCAGTTCCGTTTCCTATAATTCCAAAAGGTTAAAAGTTCGCGTTCCGCGAACTTTGGAAGAACCTTCGCTTCTTCACTATTTGGTCCGCCTTGCGGCGGAATTCCAAAAGGTTTAAAAGTTCGCGTTCCGCGAACTTTGGAAGAACCTTCGCTTCTTCACTATTTGGTCCGCCTCGCGGCGGAATTCCAAAAGGTTTAAAAGTTCGCGTTCCGCGAACTTTGGAAGAACCTTCGCTTCTTCACTATTTGGTCCGCCTCACGGCGGAATTCCAAAAGGTTTAAAAGTTCGCGTTCCGCGAACTTTGGAAGAACCTTCGCTTCTTCACTATTTGGTCCGCCTCGCGGCGGAATTCCAAAAGGTTTAAAAGTTCGCGTTCCGCGAACTTTGGAAGAACCTTCGCTTCTTCACTATTTGGTCCGCCTCACGGCGGAATTCCAAAAGGTTTAAAAGTTCGCGTTCCGCGAACTTTGGAAGAACCTTCGCTTCTTCACTATTTGGTCCGCCTCGCGGCGGAATTCCAAAAGGTTTAAAAGTTCGCGTTCCGCGAACTTTGGAAGAACCTTCGCTTCTTCACTATTTGGTCCGCCTTGCGGCGGAATTCCAAAAGGTTAACATAAAAAAATCCGGCCGTCATATGACAGCCGGACCTCTCACCATGAAGAACTGGGTAGGAAGGATTCGAACCTACGAATGCTGGAGTCAGAGTCCAGTGCCTTACCGCTTGGCGACTACCCATCATTTTAGAAAATCTTCCCAACGGACAAAATTTATCATATCATATGTCCGAAGGCTTGTCAAGAAAAAATTGTAAAAAGTTCGCGCCCCGTGAACTTATCAGTCCACCTCCCGGCATCCCACAGGAAAAAGTTCTGTAAACTGGGTAGGAAGGATTCGAACCTACGAATGCTGGAGTCAGAGTCCAGTGCCTTACCGCTTGGCGACTACCCAATATCTGTCCTTCTTGACAGCGGAACCATAATAGCATGTTTCCATTCCAAAGTCAAGCCTTTTTCTTAAATTTACCAACCGCTTATTTTCAATTTTGTATACACTAATCCAGACAATTGGAAATTTTCAGAAGGATATAAAGAGTATGTTTCCAAATCCATCATTCTATGCATTCCAATTTTCCCCATATATATCCACCTCTCGGCAGACTTTTTCTAAGGTAAAAAAAAGCGGCGTTCTAGAACGCCGACTATAAGGAGAAGGTATTTCTTTGGGTGTAGCAAAACTTTAATAAAATAATATGGGGGGGTTACATTTATTATAATATCACATTCAGAATCATTTGGCAACCCCTCTATTCAAAATTTTTTAACATTTTTTCTTTATTTCGACATTATTTATTCGTTTTTTCGACATACTTCACCGTGTCAAATCTCTTCCTCCAAAATCTGGACAAATTTTCCCCCGTCATCGTCTCCTTTTCCAGCAGATACTGGAAAGCTCCTCTAGTTACTCAAAAAAGTTCGCTTCGCCAACTTTCTATAGGCAAAAAAGGGGGCTGTCTATTTCCCGACAGCCCCATTCTTCTACCCTCTAAAGTCAGATACCTTTTTCCGCGAAAGATACAGTATCGCCACCAATGCAAGAGCTGACAAAACTGCAAAAATATTTCCAGCATTGCTATCTCCCGTAGCAGGAGGAGGCGTCGTCTCATCGCCAGGCCCTTCAGTCGGTTCTTTGGTAGGTCTTTCAGTCGGTCCTTCGGTAGGTCCTTCGGTGGGTTCTTCGGAAATATCGTGAATCCTAATGAAGGTCACATGGATCGAATGATTCTGATTCACTTCATAGAAGGTATAGGTGCCATCCAGAAGCTCTACTTCTTTCTCTCCATCGAGTATAACCTTGTCAACCCGGTAGCCTTTCTCGGCAGATATAACATAGGTGATTTCGCCGCCAGATGGAACTGTAATTTTGCCATCCGGAGTAATCGTACCGCCCTCTCCCGCCGTCGCTGTAATCTCGTACATTGTGCCAGGATCAACAGCAGGCGGCTTTTCTTCTTCAGAAGCCTTCTCGAAGGAAACAAAATTCCAGATAGCCTTTTCCGCATCATATACAAAAACGATGGTATCCCCCTCTTCAAGGCGATACTCTTCCGGAACAAAATAGCTCTCCGCACCTCTCACAAAGGTAACAGGGTTCGTTTTCACGCCTCCGGTTATGGTAACTTTCTGTCCATTCTCATTCTTTCCTACGCGGAAGGTTGGATTGACTGCCTCCGACGCAGTAAGAGTGAGATACTCGTACACAGGCTTCAGCTCTGCACTGCTGCCGTCCAGATTGGCAATGCCGCCTAAAGAAGTCGCTGTAACGTTACTGTAGGTGTTGTCTTTAAACAACGGAACTTTGCCGATGAAGGCTCTGACCTCTTCGGGGGCCAGACAGTTTTTAAAAGTATTACCGGAAACTTCCGTGTTGTTCAGCTCGATGGCTGATTCAATGGTATCATAGAAACTTCCGATTGCAATGCTCTTATTCTGCGGATCCGCTCCCTCAAAATAGTTGTTGCGAATATACAGGTTTTCTACCGGCTGTGTCCAGGGGGCGACACCGCCTGCGCCATCATTTAATGTGGGATCCCACACACCCCAACTGCCCATCAGATCGATAATGGGGCTGCCCAAATTCACGCATGTATTATTTTCCAGATAAATATTCTTGTTTTTTGCCCAGTCGACATTGGGAACGCCGTTTTCGTCAACCGTTCCACCGCCATAGGAGAATACAAGAATCGGGCCATGAGTATTTTGGATTGTATTGTTGCGAATATAGATGGGCCCATATACAGCACCAGCCAACTGGAAAATACCATTGTTGTTCTCATCCAGGCTATTGTCAATCTCGTTGTTCTCGAAATACATAGCATATTCTGTACAGTCGCCCTGGGCGATGGCGATGCCATGCGCGTTCACCGAATTATAGAACTTGTTGTTCCGGAAATACGCTGTATCCGGTTCAATCCCTTCCGGAATGACAGATGTGTCAAAGGAATACTCGACTAAGCATTTCCGCGGGCAGTATTCGATCCAGAATCGACATCTGCCGTCCGGAGAACCGAACTGGTTATCATGGACATTCAAATACTTAGCGTTCAAGTTAAAGCAAGATGCGTTCGTATCGGCCAGCGTACAGTTCTTGACTTCCAGATAGCCAACCGACTTGCCTCCTACATAGAGGGTTTCGCCGGAATAGCTATGAACATAGAGATCATCAAGGGTAACATTCGTTACCAGATCATCTTTGGACACAACGATGCCCTGGTGAGAAATATCCCATCCCCAGTCGATGTTGGGATCGAATCCCCAGTCGCTGCGGCCGGTATATCCGCGTCCGCCGTCCATCTCAAAGTGGGAAATTTCGATATTCTCTCTAGCTTTTTCCGATCCGAAAGGAGTGCCGACAATGACAATACCGCCGTTGCGGTAAACTTTTTCGTCCACGCTCCGTCTGGAGTTGGTGTGCAGCCGGGTCTTGTAAACGCCATTCTCATCTCTGCCCTGTCCAGTTAAGGTGACGTTATCGTACCGGATATAGAGGATGCGTGCATCATAGGTGGTATAATCTCCGCACAGACAAAAGTCACCTTCCGGCAAGATAACCGTACCGCCACCCTTTTTGCCCGCTTTGTCCAGAAGGTTCTGAATAATAGCGGCGTTATGCTGTGCTATCGCTCTCTCTTCCGGAATCTCCTCGCTAAATATGCCTTCGACCAAACCAAAATTTTTCGCATAATACACGTTGCCTTCGATATCCTCAGACTCTGTGGTCAGCATAAAGGTTTCCGCACTGGTAATAGGCTCTTCTCCTCCGGTTACAGCCGTTACTCTCCAATAATATTCAGTGAAACTTTCTAGCGGCGTTTCCGGAGTATATGTGGTATCGGTAAGGCCCGTTATGCGGATGACATCCCCAGAAAAATCACTGGTTTTGCTGATTTCCAAAGTATAGCTGTCCGCACCCGTGTTGCTCCAAGTGAAAGTGGGGTTCACATCGGCCATATACGTGTCGTCTTTCGGGGCCATCAGACTCGGCGTTCTATCCGGCGCAACATAGCTAAGCGCCACGTCTTTTACGCAGAGAACACCGCTGCCAGGAGCGTACGGTTTGACAACAAATTGAGAAACATTTCGCTTTTGGGAAAGGGTGTAGTCAAAGCTGGAGGGTTCCGTATCCAGAGGCGTCCATATTTTCACGTTCATCGTCTGAAGTCCTACATCAATGGTCACGACATAGCGGTACCAGCCGCCGGCGCGGAAGGGCTTGGTGGAAAGCCAGGGGCCACCTGATGCCTCGGCATAACCATTTCCATCGAGAATCAGTCTGCCAGCGTAAGCAGCACCGTTATCGATGCCGACTGCATCGGCTCCAAGAACAGCTTCCATCCAATGCATAGCCGAACCCGGTTTCATATACAGTTTAAAATCCACAGATACAGTACCAGCTTTGTAAGTATTTGGCAAATTGAATACCAGCTGTGGATTGCGGTCTTTTGTGCCGCTATAGCTGATCTCCACATATTTTTGGTCGCCTTCGCCTTTGACCTGAAGGGTATCGTTCTCCGGGCTGTCCGATACGGCATAGACGCTGAATCCTACTTCTCCACTGGAATACGCGGGAAGCGATTCGCCAACACTCATATTGGCTATCTGATCATTCAGTACCCATGTCTCTTCTGCATTTTCCGGCGCTGTCCACGCGTCTCCCTGTGTAAAGGGATCTGGAGCCCATTCTTCTACATCTCCGCCGGACGCCGTGCTGTCCTCAAATGAAACCCGGAAATTCTTAACGCTGTACGTCAGCGCGGGATTTCCACCCCAGTTTCCAAACCCGAGCATAAACTTTTTTACATTGCTGGTATCAGCGATCGCCTCGCCTTTCAACACACCGTTGACATACGTCTGATATTTGCCACTGGTCATATCAAGAACCATCTTCCAGCTGTTCCAAACGCCAGAAAGGAGGTCTCCATCCTCGTCCACCTCGCAGTCAGTGGGCACAAACGACCACATTCCGCCCTCATCCACACAAATGCCGTTCCGGTTCAGCAAGGTGCGCGCCGCGTAACCATCGAAGCCAAAAGGCTTTATGGCGCTGTCAAAGCCCGCTGTCAGGTATTTGTCATTGACTTTCAGCGCTGTATCGAGCCGCAGGTCATACTCTACCGTCACCTTAGACTCCGCCGTCCCCTCGGGAAAAACATATCCCAGCGAAGGGGTCAGGTCGGCGTTCCCGTTCTCATGGACCAATCTGATATAGTCACCTTCCGGATCTGTATGGTATACGACACTCCCCTCCTCCCCTGATAGCCTCCCAAATGACCCCGCTTCCGAAACAAGCGGAACATTTTCGCCGTCTATCAGTTCAAGTTCCGCCATCTGATACCCGTCAGGGGCGGCATAAATGGCGCCAGTAAATAGGGACGTAACAGAGGTTAATGTCAATACCGCGGAAAGCAACACGCTTCCCCACTTTTTACCCTTGTTCATTGTAAGCCTCCTTTTCCATTTTTCCACATCCGTTACCATCTTTGAGCAATCGTGACTTGCTTACCATCATAATAAACAGATCCCGATGGGAAAGGAAGCTCTGAACCGTCTGTCTTGTAACGGATATTCACTGTAAAGGCTTTTCGATAGGAAGCCCCTTCATCAAATATACAGAAACGAAATCAACGATTAAAAAAAGCAATCAAAACCGTATCAAAATTAACTAAAATCGTACTTGTGTCATCCAAATTTTTATGATAAACTCATAGAATCTGTTGTACCTGTCAATTTTCAAGACAACATTCGTGTTTATCCTCGCACTGAGGCATTGGAAAGGGATGTATTCGCTTATGTATAAGATGGTAATCATTGACGATAACAGACGGGAGCTACGATACGTACAGGGAGCGCTGGAATGGGAAAACTATCAGATCGATGTCGTTGGGACATTTTATAATCCGCTTTTAGCACTGGAGGAAATACCAAAATTGCTGCCGGACATTATTTTGACAGATATTGTTATGCCGCAAATAAACGGATTCCAGCTGGTGGCAAAGGCATTGGAGTACAATCCGGATTTGCTTACGGTCTTTATGAGCTGCCATGAAGATTTTGAGTATGCGAGAGCAGCGGTGGATATGCGGGCCTGCTCCTATTTATTAAAGCCTCTTATCCTCGAAGAGCTGGAAGAAACCATAACAAAAACAGTAAGCCGCTTAAATCAGAGGGAAGCGGAACGCACAAAGAGCGATTTTATGGAAAAAATTTTTTCCCAATCTCTCGAGACACTGCAGGAACAGTTCTTCTTTGAACTGTGCAACGGCGCCTTTTCAAATATTCAGGACATCCATGAAAAAATGAAACTTTTAGAACTGGACCGCCATATCCTAGACCTCATCTGTGCAGTCACAATCAAATTTCAGCTGGAAAAAGAACCTATACAGAAAACGGAGGCATGGAAAGAGTATTACAATTTCTTTTTCTCCCGCAAAATGTTATCAAGCCATTTCTCTTTTGCCAAATCCGTCCAGTTATTTTCGAAATCATCTGAGCAACTCTCCTGTCTGTTGTTTTTTCCAAAAGAAGAGGATTTGGTCCCGCTTAAGCGGCGCATTGACGAAACGGCGACACGACTTGTAGAAGAGATCACCGCCACTATCAATCGTGAAGTTGCAGTTGGGATTAGCAATTTTTCATTCGAACTACTGCAGGCGGATACCCTTTACTCCCAGAGCCTTGCCGCGTTGAATACAAATTTCTTTACGGAAATCAACCCTATCATCTGGTATCATGAGATTGAAGAACCACAGGACGATCCCCCAAAAGTCGGAGTTACAGTACAGGAGATTGCTACAGGGATCAAAGCGCTATTCATCAGCGGCTCCCGCGATGAAATCGGAGCGTTTATCGATAAACTTTTTTCCAGCGATTATTATCACAGCGAAAACCGCATCCGCGGTTTAGCCTTTACCCTTCTCACCATCGTAGAGCTTCAGCTTTCGGAGGACGGAATCAAATTCAGCGAGCTCTTTCCCGATAGTATGGGACTCTGGAATAAAGTCCTAACCTTTGACAAGTACTACAATATCAAACAGTTGCTTGGCAATGTGATTTTTGAGACCATTCAGTTTCAGAAAAAACAAAATAGCAGTAAAGGCCGGCAACTGGTATCGGATATCAAGAAAGTGATTGCAGAAAATTACGCTGAGCCTATCACCGTAAGCGAAATTGCAGCAAAAGTGTTTTTTAGCGCCAGCTATTCCAACAATGTATTCCGAAGCATTACCGGGAAAAGCATTTTTGAGTATTTAACGGAGTATCGGATCAAAAAGGCTATGCATCTGCTAAAAATGCCGAGCTGTAAAATAAGTGCGGTAGCGGAACAGGTGGGCTACAACAACAAATCTCATTTTTCTCTTATTTTTAAAAAGTATGTAGGGCATACCCCCGCCGACTATCGAAGAATGATGGTACATAACGAAGGGGAGGGCTATGATGAGTGGGAATAACCGTTTCCGCATAAAGCTTACGGCAGTAATTTTCATATTTTCTATGGTGCCGCTTATCTTCTTGATTTCTTTCATCTTTTCCGGGCAGCGCGAAGACCGCGTCAAAAGCTACTGTGATCATTACAAAAATACTGCTCATGAGTATATCACGCTGATGGACAATACAATGGAAGAGCTCTGGCGAAATACAGCGTACATAGCCAATATTCCAGAACTGTACCAATACTTGCAGGGTAAACGTTTATCTGACATGGTGGATACTTTGGATTTTTACGAGGACCTGCGCCGCACCTGCCACGCGATTTATCAGACAAATCCCTATTACAATATTCTGACCATCTATGCCTTCGACGACAGCATCTTTAAAGGTGATATTATCCGCTCCATCCGCGATATGGGGGAACAGGAGAAAACCTATGTGATGGACCATAGCAGTGCCTCTTATATTTTCTACTTATCGGATGACGGACAGCGTCTCAAACACTACCAGGTTATAAACTCCCCCTCTGGCATACTGGCAGTCATCGAATCGACCACCGAATTGAGCTCTCTGTTAAATGACCTCAACTATCCTCACAACCTGCTCTCCCTTCTGATTTACAATACGCGTAACGGCCACTACACCGATATATATACTGCGGAGCAGGTATTTCCCGATGAGCGGAGCAAAACACATATCATCCTTTCCCATGAGACCGTAATGGGCTTTTCCGTGTACTCCTGCTTCCCCAAAGAAGGCCTGGCTGAAATAAACAGAAACATCTGGCTGTCTGCCAGCCTATTGGTCCTGCTATCTGGCGTTATTTTACTGGTCGCTATAAAGTTGGTGGTAAAAGCGCTGACGAACAGACTTTACGAGCTGGTCAGCAATATTCAATTTCAGGGCGAGCGCATTTGCTTATTGGACGGATTGGATGGAAAGACGGACGAATTCGGCAATCTGGCAAAAATATTTCAGCAATTGATTGAAAATCTAAACCGCCATTTAGAAACGGAGAATAAGCTGAAACACGATTACCAAAAGCTCGAGTTAGAGCTGCTGCAAGCAAAAATAAACCCTCATTTCCTCTATAACACGCTATCGGCAATCAAAATCACCAGTTCCGACCCCTCCGTAGAAAAAATAATCGATTCTTTGGTACATTATTATCGGATCACGCTGAGCCGTGGCCGAGATGTTATTTCAATCAGCAAAGAAGTGGAAATGGTACAGGAGTACGTCAAGATACAGCGTTTTTCCTATGATATGGAATTTGATTTCATCTGTGAAGTTGACCCTTCCATCCACTCCTGTCTGATCCAAAAACTGACACTTCAGCCTTTTATTGAAAATGCAATTCTCCACGGCATAAACGGAAAATCCGACGGGGTCATCTCTCTGACTATTCGCTCCTCCGGCGATTCTGTTTTCATCTCGATTCAGGACAATGGGCAGGGAATGACGCCTGAACAGCTTCAAAACCTGCTGGACGGCTCTATACAAGGGCAATATAGTGGATACGGCATCTATAATTCATGTCAACGGCTCAAAATGTTTTTTCACGATCAATGCGATTTTCAAATAAAAAGTGCTATAAACGCCGGCACTCAAATAACCATACGCGTTCCCAAAATTAAAGAATCCCCTTCATCCTCCCAACAATAAAGGGGAAACCAAAAGAGCGGAGGCACTGCCAGAATTGTCAGGGCGGCGGCTCCGCTTTTGGCCGTGGAAAGCATCCGGCAATCGGAACTCCTCATCCTTTACGGACGATCTTATGCACTTCGATTTTGCCGGAAACCTCCTGGAGATCCACTTGATCTCCGTTGACCACTAGTGTTCCGTAGCCCGTGGAAGTGGCAAGGAAGGTCCGCGTCATTTTCGGGCGTTCCGCGTGCAGGTAAAGCGTTTTCGATGCGGCGTCATACCGTGCCCCAGAGAATGCCTGGATACAGGCATAGGATGCCAGGGCGCGGGCGTACCAGTGGCCGCACTCGTATTCGTCGTAAGGGTTGCGGACCGTCCCGTCATAGCGGCTTCGGGTGGTCCGTATGATCTGTACCGCCTGGTCCAGATAGCCGTGCATCATCAGATGCGTCGCCACCTGGTACTCGATCCCGGTCCACACTTCGTCGCTGTAAACGAAAGGAAGAGACGGTTTTCCGCCTTTGGGCCAGGTGCACAGCAGCAGACCGCCCTCTTTGCCCAAGGCATAACCGGGACGTTGTGGGTTAGCGTGTCCGGACAAATCGTCCTTAAAATTGTAGCGGAAAACGCTGAGAAGGTGACTTTCTATCATGTTACGGTCGATAATCTCTGGCAATCCCGCCAATTCGGCCAGCCAAGCGCCCAACACGCCGTCAGACAGGCAACCTTCACCGTACTGGTACTTCGGCCCTTCTTCCTCCAGCCGTTCCAGCTCCTCCTCCGGCAAACCCTCGCAAGAGATCTGAGCATTCAGATCCTTCCATCTGACCTTCTGCTCAAAATAGCGCCCGTTAAAGAGCTCCTGTTGCATTTTCGCCCTTCCTTTTTCTCTCAGCGCAGTATAGCGCTCCCCGCTCTCGCCTAATGCCGCTGCCATGGCCTCCATGGCAGCCAGCGCGCCAAGGTAGAAAGAACTGCACATGCCGTCCTGTCCCCAAAACTCAATGTCATAGGTATTATGATGGGGTTCCCGTAGCAGGCCCTCCTCGTCGGGATCCCAGGTGGCGATACAATACTCCATACTCTGTTTCGCCGCCGGCCAGAGCTTTGTCAGCCATTCCAAGTCACCGCAGATGGTGTAGTCGCGGTAAAGCTTAATCAATCCCCCCAGTTGGCCGTCCGATGCTGCATAGAAATCATGCCGGCATGGGCGGATGGGTAGGCTGCTGCGGAAATTCTGGTGACCGTGCTCGTCCTGGCTGACCAGGAATTCCGTCTCCCGGAGAGTCCGCTCCAAAGATGGAAATAGGTTGCAGATCGCCTGGGCATAGTTCCAGACATGGGTGCAGCTACCCATGCAGGATCCCCAGCGGTCCATACACCCCTCCCAACACCAGAGACGTCCATCCGTCTGCCGCAAAATCGTGGGGGATTTCAGTATGCTGAGGTTGGCTGCCGCAGCTTCCAGTGCCTCTGAGGGGAGATTGGTATCATAAAAACATTCTGTAAACCGGTGCGTTTCCCCATACAGGCGGGAATATTCTCCGTAAAGATACCCTGCAACCTCCTCCACACATGCGAAGCGTCCGCTGTACCAGGGACTGTAGGTCTGTAACCGGTGGGAGGGGATGACGTCAGGATCCTCTTCATAGCAGCGGAGGTTGGTGTGGGGAACATACCAGCAGAGCTGGAGCGTGATCTTCTTCTCTTCACCGGGTCCCAGATAAAACGGCAGGGAAAGCATGGCTCCCTGGCCAGGGTCTTGGCCGGCTGGCCGGCATTTAGTACGGCTTTCCCCTCGCTGGATTCCGTTCCAAAGCATGGTATAGGCATCAAACCAGCCACCCCGAAACCAGGCGGTATCCACATTACAGGACTCATGAAGTTGAGCGCAGAAGCTCCCCTCCAGCCAAGGTTCACTCTCACTGCCCTCCTGGTGCAGCACAAAGCCATCGGGGATGGGATAGGCGGAGTGCTCCTTGTTCTTCCGCATCATATTTTCAGAGCAGAAATAATAAACGGCATCTACGGGGTGATTCGACACATTATAAAAACAGAAGGTCAGGAAACCGGCAGGGAGGCTGGAATCATCTTCATTTCCTGGAATAAAGGGGCTCCACGCCGTGACGGACACTGTAACCGGCAGCACCGGGTCCTCAAGTTCCACCTCAGCAAAGGGGAAACGGGAGCGGAAAACCGCTTTTTGGCATCGAGGCAAGCCGTAGAGATTTTCACCGGCTCCGCCACCTTTCCCCTGCGCAGCAGGAGATTGTAGCGCCCCGCCAAATATTTTCGGCTTTGGCACAGGTCCTTCCAGTACCCTTGCAATGTTCCCTCCAGGTTCCTTCACGCAAATTGCGGACAATACATTTGGCTCGAAGTAATAATCCGGCTGGTTACGGATTGAAAAACCACTCAGAGCACCGGTTCCCTGGATGCAGATATTCCCCGCTCCGAGTCCGCCGAGCGGGAACCCAATGTAATCCAAATTCTGTCCGGAATATTCTGGCACACCGTTTACGATCGATCTCATTTCATTCTCCTTATATCCTTAGTTTGTCCATAGGACGTCTGTTTCCCTGCGCTATGACGCCTATCGATTCAGTGGATCGCCGTGATTTTTACTGGAATCATTGCCGGCATATCCATAACAAGATTCCCGTTTTCCACAAAGCAGTTTATCCCTGCGCCTTCCCCTTCTGTCGTTAGACAAACTGCTTTCGGCTCCGCCGCGGCTGAAAATTCCTCCGGCAGTGGATACGCCATCCGGCCGCCTGAGAAGGAGTAGGCTAAATATCCATCTCTAGGTCCCTTTACAAATGTCGTAAAATCCTTCCCGATCAGCCGTCCATCAACGACCACACGGTAGGTTTCTGCGGCAAAATCAACTTCTATATAGCTTCCTTCGCCAAACTCGCTCCTTGCCTGGCTGCCTTCCCACCGGAAATCCGTCATCGGCTTATCATACAGCAACATAGCCGGTACGTTATTGCTGTAATAACGGCTGACACATAACTCTCCGGTAATGTCCTCCTCATAGAAGGTCTGGCCGCCCAGGAGCAAACTCCAAAGTATCTCACTTTTGCTGCGGCTGGGCGCACAGTAACCAATTATCCCATGATAGATCATCTGCACCAGAGGGATAAATTGATCTCCCGGGATAAACGTCCCCAGAGTATCGAAGCGGTTATGGAGGGCAAACCCGATCTTCCCCACCGCCGGATGGGTAAGCATTTCACTGGTCACATCGATCCCATACCGGTTAAATTCCTCTACAATCTGCATTTTCGCGCGGAAGCTGTCCTCCGCGGAAGCCGGATGGGCGGGATCAAAATCATACCGGCACACTTCAGCGGTCAGAACATCCAGATGATATGTATCCTTTAAGGGCAGTAAATTCATCATCCTTCGGATCCGCTCCTGCATTAGGCCGCTGGCAGCATATTTCTTTACTCCCATAATATAAGTCATACCGGCCGCCCACATCCATCCTCTCCATTTCTCGCCCCTCTCGTCCAGAGCAGCGCAAGGAAAGGACTCGATCTTGGCCGATGCTATATCGTCGAAATTGTCGTGAAGCCCGATGAACGTGTTATATCGCCGCGACTCCTCCAGACAATTCCGGAGGCCGTCCAATCCGCCACACCGCTCCTCCGCATCGTAAGGCTCTGGATATGTGTTGTCAAACCCTCCCTTCTGCCAGCCCGTGACATACATGACCTGCTTTACATGATCGGTCAAGTTGGAAAATTGCCTCACATTTTCTGCAATCTGGGAAAACGTCACGGTCTTAAATAGATTCTGCGTGAGGGGATGCGGATCCCCCAGACGGAACTTTTCTTCCGGCATAGGTCCCCATGTAGCCAGCTGTTTGTAGAAGTAGCAGTGTCGGTAGAGGTCTCGTGCGCCGTTGGCCTTGACTCCCCGTCGGAGCAGCACAGCGGCAACTTTCCAATCGGGTTGTTTTCCTTTCAGATCGGCCAATTCAATGGTAAAGACAGGCGCTTTCTGGACCGGAATACTCGGAATTCCCTTCTCTGCCATTACCCTTGAAACTATCGATCCGCCGACAAACCCTCGGGAAACGCCGTCAACCGAAAATACACCGGTTGTGATCCTGCTGTCTATATGCGCACTCTCCACCAATATCATGCCGCGGTCGTCATATAAAACAGCGGCGTTGCGGACATCGTACCTCTTCTCGAAAAATAGTGGGGTCGCCTTTTCAATGGGTACTAGGCGGCCGGAACCCCAGAAATCTACAAGATACCCCTGCTTCATTTCAGCCAGGCTGTTATATTTCAGCTCTAACAGCTCATAGTCCCCGTACTCTTTTCTGCTTTGTATGGTCAGTTTTGCCGTGCGTCTCTCCACTTGGGCAAGCACCTGAAATTCTGCCGCAAGGGTTTCCCCGACAAACGCCCGCCCTTCGTAAACTGCCGCGTGCTTCCCATGTTGGCACAAGCGGTACTCCGTTTTACAGCTGCCTTCCCTGTCCCGGAAGATAGCCCCGCTTTCCCTGTCCCGGAGAATGGCGCGGGGATACGCCTGCGTAAAGGGGTACCCTCCATCAGAATCATAGATACCATAAAGGATCGGCGAATCCGCGCCCAATTCCAGCTTTGCCTCATCCTGGATGACAAGGAACTGCCTTTCTGTGGTGCCTGTGGTGGCATTCCGGCGCTGGTTATACTGCCTTTCCACCGGGACGGAATTCTGGATCACCCAGGGGCGTCCCAGATTCCAGCTAGTATCGATGGAACCGATTTCCTGATGATACACTGTACGGCCTTCTTCCCCGGAAAAGGGAATAAGAAAGCCCTCCTCATCTATGATTCCCACTCGCAGCCAGTAGGTTCCCGACCAATCCCCCCGGACATCCCATTTCAGCGTCACTGCAACCGTTTCGCCAGGACACCAGAAAGAAGTTTGTGGCATCGCTTCCGCCTCTTCCACAAAATCGTAGCTTTTATCTTCAAGCCGTCTCTGATGGCCATACCTCCCTTTGAGAAAAAAACGGAAATCTCGCTCCGCCGGATTGTCCCCCTGATTTTGCCAGACCAGCGTTACCCAGAGGCTTTCGCCAGGATTTACATAGTTTGCACTAATTCGGCTGCTTAATAAAACCGGTTTAAAATGGCCCATCCCATTCCCTCCTTTTCATTCCGATTCCTCCGTCGGTTCATATTCCGGCAGGTATATGCTTTCCTCGCAGTCGGTGACAAAGGGAATTGCCACCCGATTCATCTTGTTCCGGCGGCACAAACCGCCGCCCCCTCCCCGTATGGCAATTCCACAGGGTGCGTTGTAAATGTAATTGCATTCCACCACATTCCAACAGCCGTCCATCAGATTGATCGCTCCTGTCTCCGGAGGCGCTTGCGGAGGGCAACAAAGCTCTGGGCATCCCTGGCGTTTCAGCCAGACATTATAGTACTGATTGGCGCCTGACGGCATTGCGACTGTGAAAATTTGATTTCGCCGGATGATATTTCCGAAAAGATTGCTAGTTCCCTGATACAGATAGCTGCCATCTGCCCCCTGACCACTTTCCGTCGCCCCCTCTCCCCGGCGAAGGGAACCGTACATAGCAATTTCTGCGGTGTTTGTCAGCCGATTGTCATACAGAAAATTGAAGGCGGCCGGAGAAACATCCCCACCGTCCGTATGACTCAAACCAAAGGCGGTAATTCCAGGCGCATCATAAAATTCGTTGCCCACGACCATATTGTCAAAACCAGCGCCGTAAACAAATTGTAAGGCTCCGCGGCTACACCGGATCTGATTGCGAAGCCAAAGGTTCCGGTTAGACATCAGCTTGATTCCGATCCGGCTGGTGGCATCCGGCTCCACCCGAAACGGGCTCTCCAGATAAACCGCCGCAGCGCTATTGCCAGTAATTTTTCTGTACTGCCCCATTCCCTTGCCATAAAGAATATAGGCATAAAAATCTGTCCCCACAGACAGAAGCCCATCGTTTCCTACGGGAAGCTCTGCGTCAAGACGAAGACAATTCCCTTCCTGACAGACTGCCTGCCCTTGAAACAGGGTCGCACCGGTTTCCGACATCAAGATCTCACTGGCGTTGTGCAAGCCGGCGATGCCGGTGATGACATTGCCGATGAGCACATTGTTTGACATACCCATCTGGTTGCTGAACGCCCGGCCCGAATCAGAAAAATGAGTATCCTTGATGATAGAGTTATACAGAGCCCGAATAAAAACGCAGTTGCTGCCCTGAATAGGCGACACGCTAAAATCACAGTTTTCAATCCGCATATTGTGGTGAGGATGGCGGGCGGCATGAGCAAAAATGGGCTCCAAAGCCTGAATTTTACAATTTACCATGGTGAAGCCTTCTGTTCCACAGAGGAAATGAATTCCTCCCCAGTCGAATCCACAGCCGCTGCCTGCCGGGAAAGCCGAGCCGTGCATATTCAAGATCTTGCAGTCTCTCAGGAAAGATTCCCGCACCATCTCATCTTCCGATTGAGTCATAACGACAATCGCAGTATCCGCGCCCGCTCCAGGGCATATGGTAATTCCGGAGAGACCTGCACAGTTGTCCAGCCAGACCATCGCATTGTTTCCTCTGAAATGGGAACGGTAGTCCCCGACAAATCCGCCGAACCACCGGGGTGAATCGAAAATGTGCGGGGCTTCCGGATCAAAGCGATCCTCCAAGATTTTTCCGAAGGGCACTACGAATTCCGTGTTCCCTGTTCCCTGTAATACCACATTTTCCTGAACATGTAGCGTGCGTTCAATGCCGAGCTTACCAGAAGGTAGCAGCACGATTGTCGGATTAGGGGAGGCATTGTCGATCGCCTCTTGCAGCACTGCCCAGTCGCTATGGACTCCGTCGGCCACAAGCTTCCCCCGCAAATCGATGGTCTCCACAAAATTAAAATCCCATTTTGGCTGGCAATAGGCATGGAAATCCATCCGCGACATGGCGGACAAAAAGGACCGTTTTTCCACCACCTCCAGCGATACCGGGTCGCTATACCCAAACTGACCACAATTCAGCAGGTTGACGGAAAGAGAATATTGGCCGGCAGGCAGTGGATCGGGAACCTTGATATGCAGACAATAGGGCTTCTCGTCCCCCAGCACCTGCTCAGCAGTGCCCAGCACCTCCGCCGGATACCGCTGCTCTGTGTCCCTATTCTGGAACAGCACCAGATACTTTTCCCGGATATATTCATCTCCGGCACAAAGATTCCGTCCGTAAAGAGTTAGCAATTGCCCCGGCATAACCTCGTAGTCTGAAAGCGTATTGAGTATGGGGCGGTTCATCAGCCATGGAGTGCTGAATCCGGTTTCACTCTCCAACCATAGTACCGTAGGAAGCACCTTATATCCGTCGGGGATTTTCCCGATCCCGCAGGCTGCGGCGAAATGACAGTCCGGCTTTCCCATAAGCATCCCTTCCACCGCATCTTCGGGAGGGGCCTCCGGGAGAGGGGCATTTTCCATCTCCAGATCCTCAATCTCTACGTCATCCGGTGTCCAAAGCCACACCTTGCGGATTTGGTGCAGATTTTCGCCTAAGATAATAAACATACAGTTTCGGTCTGTCGATTCCGTAACGGCAGATATTTCCATTCTATCCTGTGTCTGCATAAGAATTAATCCACTCCTCTGTCTGGCTTACGCGTCTTTTCGATTGCGCTCCAGCTCCGCCACCCAGCTATTCACGCAAAAATCCACCCAGAAACCGCCATCCTCTTTATCCGCCTGCTCCACATCGTCAAGCCAGAAGGGGGCCGGACAGGGCTGTCTGTCCAACGCCTCCATTTTTACAAGGCCCTCATACAACATCATGATCAACTGGGTTTCGCCCCGGCCGCCGTGTCCTACTGGCATTTTTTCATCCCGATCAATGGAGCTGTAATCGCAGAATTGATCATAATCACAGACCTTCACAGCAGAAAACACATCGGAAACCGGCATCTTTTCCTCCGGCAGCACACTCCACCCAGGCCCTAAAGGCCGCGTAAACTCGCACAGCAGATCCCGGAACGCATGTTTTAGCAGCACCGCGGGAAGCCCATCGCTGCCCTGATGCCCTACAATGGCATAGATCCTCTGAAATCCCATTTTTAAAAAATGGCCCATGCTTTCACGGATATATGGGTACAGCGCATCTGCGGAAAAGTCGACATCGCCGTCCGCAATCCCCGACGCCCAATTCATGGTAGGAGTGAACGGGATCGGCGGGCCAATCACCGCTTCCGTTTTTTCAGCAATTCTCCTGCACAGCCCATACGCGATCAGCGTATCCGTGCCGAGGGGCATATGCTCGCCATGGTATTCCATGGCGCCCACCGGCCAGAGCAAGGGAAGGTTTCTGGACACCGCATCTCGCAATTCCTCTGGGCGCATAAAGACCAGCTCCATATCAGACGTACCCCCTTTTAAATAGAATTCACTGCGATCTGAAATCTTCCATTCCTGAATCCTGATGGAAAAATTCCCTCTCGCTTAAAAATGACCGCCATCCCGATCCCACAGAGAAGCAAACGAATCTGTTGGCTTTAAGCGGATCAATGGCGGCCATAGAACTATTTTCAGTATTTACAGGTTGCACTATTCGAGCAGATCCATGTAGGTATCATTAACGGATTCCCTATATACCTTATTGACTTCCTCCAAAGTCTCTGCCGTCATACCGTTTGTCTGCGCGTAGTCGATCATGTCAGCATATAGCTTCTCAAACTGTTCATCGCTTTCTGCAGCAATACATTTGGTCAGAAGGCTTTCAAATCCTGGACGCGCATTCCAGAACTGCTCAACACCGGGAACGGTACCAGTGAAATTCCAGACCTCCGCCGCGACACCTAAGGTATATTTTGGGGGATCTACCAGCCCGGACCGGAAATAGATATCCGCCTGAGAAGATGTCAGATTGACTTCTTTATACATGTAAAGAGGCGAACACAAATTAGAGCCGTTGGTGAAAGCCGGAAGGCCAGGGAACAAGAGGTTGCCAATGCCCAATTGTTTCTGTCTGTTGTTGGCAACGCCATAGATAATTTCATCTTCCAATTCTTTATCGGTAAATACCCTGTTTCCATCGGCGTCTTCCTCCCAGAGGCCGGCGCTCTTCGGTCCCCACTGATGAAGCTTGGAGCCGGCCTCCGAAATGTTGAACCCGATCCAGCGCAGAATTTGGGAAAGCTCCTCCTCTTTTACAGCATCTTTTACAATGTTGATATTGTAGTGGGAAGACGGATTACCCTTAAACATAACAAATCTGTCATTCCAGGGCACGGTGATGAAGACTTTGCGGTACTGATACTCTACACCGGCCGCCTGGAGAGCCGCCTTGTCCGGGGTCAACCACGCATAGCTGGTCACATACTGTCCATTATTAAGCTTGGTATCAAAAATACTCTTGTTATCGACTAACGCTTCTTTGGAGGCAAGCCCTTCTCTCTGCAGCGTGTTAAAGAACTTCAGGTTCTCTTTGAACCAATCCTGTTCGTACATGAACTTTACAGACTTGTCAATATTATCCCAGTAAGTGAAGTAACTATTGCAGTCTCCGCCTCCGTTCAAATAACCATTCAGAAATGCCATAAGCGCCCAGTTATCTTCTCCGGACAGACAGAAGAAGGGTTCCAGCGGCCTACCATTTTCGGTGATGTTTAAATCCTTAATGCCCTTAAGCAACTTGTAAAGATCGTCTCTGCTGGAAATCGTTACATCAAACAAGTCATCGCGGGTAAAGGTGCCGCCGTTGGCCATAAAGATATCCTCGATTTCCTGCTGCGTCTTAGCCTCAGGGTAAATCATCTTCAGAATATCATCTCTTACCCAAATATAGCCATTACCACCGATCGTATCACTGGGCGGTTGAATTCTGGCATATCGCTCAGGATCGGTGTCTTCAACAAAATCGTCTAAATAGATGGGATTCAACGCCGTCGCGATTGTATAAATTTTTCCGTCGGCGTTGGTCAGTCCTTCTTTATCCCACCAGCTGCCGACTGTATCCATGGGATAAATGTCGAAAAGATCCGGCAGATATTGCTCAATATAGCTGGACAGCTCCCAGACTTTATCGCCTACGATCAAATCGTCCTGCTGATTTCGAATCCCGCCCTCAACGATCAAATCCGGCCAGTCGTTGGAGGCAGCGATCATCCCCAGCTTCGTGTTAAAATCCTGTCCGTCGTTGTCAAAGGAATTTTCTATATCGATCGAAATACCGGTAACCCGTTCAATCTCCTCATTCACCAGGTTAACTTGGGGATACTCCCGGGAAAAGGAGCTTCCCGTTCCATGAGCGTACCAGATGGTAATGCTGCGCTTTTCGCCTGTCCAGTCAGGCAGTTCGGAGGAATCTTTCACATCCTTAAATGAGTAGAGAATCTCTTCCTCGCCAGAGGCCCCCGAAATAGACGACTCTCCCCCTGATGAATTCGAACCAGCGCTGCCACTGGACGTCGCATCATCGGGCTTGCATCCTGTTGCCATAACGCCCAGCATAGTGGCTATAAGGAACAGGTTGATTCCTTTTTTTAATTTTTTGTTCACGTTACACACTCCTTTGCGTAATGATAGAATTGTCTGACCTATATCGGGAGCGCCCGGCGGACACCCCTAAGATCCTTGAAATCAAGTTCTTACTCTTTAATCGCGCCGATCATGACGCCTTTGATAAAATATTTCTGTAAAAAGGGATAAATCAATATGATCGGAATCGTTGTAATCACAACCTGTGCCGCTTTCACCGCTTCCGGAGTCACCGTCACCTTCAAATTGTTAAGATTTCCAGAGACGATGGCATCTGCCAGCATTCGAGTCATCATTTCGCTTTCTTTCAAGACCCGCATGAGCAGATATTGTAAATTTTGAAGTCGAGTGCTTCTAATATAGTATAAAGGCGTCGTCCAGTCATTCCAGTACCCTACCGCCAGCCATAGAGAAACCGTCGCCAAAATTGGAGCGCTCAAGGGAAGTATGATGCGCCACAATATCGTAAATTCTGAAGCGCCGTCGATTTTGGCCGCCTCCTGCAAGCTGTCAGGAATTGTTTTTATGTACGTGCGCATCATGATCATGTTATAGAAATTAAACATTCCCGGCAGTACATACATCCAAAATGTATTGAGCATCTTCAAAGTAGAATACAGGATAAACGATGGAATCAATCCGCCGCTGATATACATCGGGATCATGAGATACACGGTAATCAACTTTTTTCCGGGAAAGCTCTTTTTGGAAAATGCGTAGGCGGCTGTAAATTGGACAAATAAACCGAAAAGTGTACCCACAACTACGGAACAAACGGAAATCATCGTTGCACGAATGACTTTGCTATCCTTTAGGATCACTTTAAAATTTTCCAATGTAAAGACCCGGGGATAGATGGTGATTCCGCCCAACGCGGCGTCAGCCCCATCGTTAAATGCAGTCGCCATAACATTCAAATACGGGAACAGCATAACCGCCGCTATTAATACTAAAAGGAACCCATTTATCACGCCCCCAACAGTCACTCTCTTCCTCATGCCAACCATCCTTTCTCGCCGAATTCACAGCTCCACTTATCCACCGCGTTCTCTTCGCGCTTATCCTTACCAAAGTCCTACGTCCGTGACTTTCTTGGATATAAAGTTGGCCGTAGCCACCAGCGCAAATCCGATTAGCCCTTGAATCAAGTTTAGAGCGGTGCCTAGGGGATAATCGCCCTGCTGCAAACCGATCTTATATACCGCCGTCGAAATAACCTCGAAATCAATATAGGGGTTTTGGAGAGCGTAAACCAACTCAAAATTGCTTCCAAATAGGCCTCCTATGCTCATGATCAACAACAGAATTGCTGTCTGCCGTATAGCCGGAAGCGTAATATGCCAGATTTGCTGAAGCTTGTTGGCGCCGTCTATCGTCGCCGCTTCATACAGCTGCATATCAATCCCGCTGATTGCCGCAAGATAGATTACGGTCCCCCATCCAGTTCCTTTCCACAAGTTCAAAATCAGATACGTCGGGATGAAGTATTTCTGTTGTCCCAGAAAGAGGATCCGCTCAAAGTTGCTCCCTCCGAAGAGCGCCAACAAATCATTGACCGGTCCATACAGCCCCAGAATCGTCTGCACTAGGCCCACTACCGAAATCCATGACAGAAAATAGGGTAAGTAACTGACGGTTTGTATTACCCGTTTAAAGATCGAGCACCTTACCTCATTCAACATCAACGCCAAAAGAATAGGCGCAGGAAACGTAACCAAAAGATTGAGTACATTGAGATACACCGTGTTGCCTACGGAATCCATAATCATCCGGGAAGAAAAAATCCGTTTGAACACATCAAGGCCAACAAATGGGCTTTTCCATGGGCCAAGCAAAGGCTTATAATCCTGAAATGCTATTATAATCCCCGGCATCGGCATATAGGCAAAAACAAACGTCGTCAAAATTGCCGGCAATAATAGGATATAAATCAGTTTATTCGCCTTTATATCCCGCCATAATCTGCGTTTTTTCATCGTATCGTTCATCCCTTTCATAGCTCTCGGAGCCATTCGATCGCACGCTTCTATGGGCTAAGGCCCACTGCCATTTCATTCGTCTGTTACGATTTCATTATACGCAAACAGCAGTCAATAAAAAAGCACGGATTCTTTTCTGTTATAACGTTTTTTTGCTATTTTATATGTACTGTTCACCGATCCCAGACTCTATCACCCCATGTCTTCTGGAGCTATCCAAGCCCTTATTTTCTGATTGACTCATAAAAAAATGATGCTAAACCATAGATTTTAAGGTTTAACATCATTTTTTCTTCTGACGCCTAACGTCAGATTCCATCCCCATCGGGAAAACCATTTATATTGGACACGTCTCCGTGTCAAGTCTCTTCCTCTAAGATCTGGACAAATTCTTCCCCCGTCATCGTCTCCTTTTCCAGCAGATACTGGGATATGCGGAGAACCGTTTCACGGTTTTCAAATAAGATCTGGATGGAACGCTGATGCTGCTTTTTGATGATATTCATAACTTCCTCATCAATCTGCTGTTCTGTGACATCGCTGCATTTTTGCACCGGCCTGCCATCCAAATAGGCGCCGGACGGGGATTCCAGTCCCACCATATCAAAACGCTCCGTCATGCCATAGATGGTCACCATCCGCCTCGCCAACTCCGTCGCCTGCTCGATATCATTGGCCGCGCCAGTGGATACCTGACCGAGAAGGACTTCCTCCGCCGCACGGCCGCCAAGAGCTACTGCAATCCGATCTTCCAGCTCTTCCCGGGTGATCAGATATTTGTCCTCCCCCGGCAACTGCATTGTATACCCCAGCGCCCCCTTTGTTCGGGGGATAATTGTGATCTTATGCACTGGATCCGCATTGGGAAGAACATGTGCAAGAAACGCATGGCCAACTTCATGGTAAGCAACCGATTGTTTCTCCTTAGGAGAAAGGACCCGATCTTTCTTGATCTTGCCAGCGATGACCACCTCCAGCGCCTCCTCCAAATCCCACTGCTCGACGGCGCTGCGATTCCGTCGCACAGCCAGAAGCGCAGCCTCGTTGATAATATTGGCAAGATCCGCCCCGGACGCGCCAGGAGTGGACTTCGCGATGGCTGCCAGGTCCACATTGTCCGACATCCGAATCTTCTTTGCGTGAACCTCTAAGATCGCCTTGCGCCCGATATAGTCCGGCGTCTCCACCTGAATCTGCCGGTCAAAGCGTCCAGGCCGCAGCAGTGCTGGGTCTAGCACTTCTGGGCGGTTCGTCGCTCCGATAATGACAACCCCCTTTGAGGAGTCAAACCCGTCCATCTCCGTCAACAATTGGTTTAGCGTCTGTTCCCGCTCATCATTGGTGGATAACGATACTTCACGGCTCTTTCCAATGGCGTCAATCTCATCGATAAAAATGATACAGGGAGCCTTTTCCTGGGCCTGTTTGAACAGATCCCGCACTCGGGCAGCGCCCATTCCGACGAACATCTGAACGAATTCCGATCCCGACATGGAGAAAAAAGGAACGCCGGCCTCGCCAGCTACCGCTTTCGCCAGCATAGTCTTTCCAGTACCAGGAGGGCCCACCAAAAGAGCGCCTTTTGGCAATTTAGCGCCAATCTGAGAATATTTCTGGGGATTGTGTAGAAGATCGACGATCTCCTCCAAGGATTCTTTCGCCTCATCCTCCCCCGCTACATCGCGAAATTTTATTCCCGTCTCATTTTCAGCGTAAATCTTCGCAGAATGCTTGCCAAAGGACATAGAATCTCCCATATTCTTAGTGATCCCCTTGGCAAGAAATCTCCAGATGACGACAAAGATAAGGATGGGAACAACCCACTGCAATAGGATCATGAGGAAGTAGTTTGTCTCCTGCAATCGCCCTGTAAACTGGGGCACATCGTACTCTTCCAGATACTCCGTAATGAGGGACGCCGTCTCCGTGGGGTAAGTATTGTAAATCTTATAGTTGTCGTTTTTCACTGTAAAACTGATCTGGCCGGTGCTGACATTGATTTCCACCGCATCGACCTTTCCATCCTTGACCCACTGTTTGAACTCACTGTAAATCACGTCTTGAACGCGAGATGACTGGAGAACATAATTGACGCCAAGCATGAGGACGATGACGATAACAAAATAGATAATCCCAATTCGTATCTTCTTATTGCGGACATCCTTATCATCGGGCATTGGACTCCCTCCTATTCTTTCATTACAAGCTTTCGTAAGCGTTTCCAGTGATATCGCATAAAATAAGAATATGCGAAGTCACAGAGTACCATCAGCAATTGTCCTCCTCCCCAGGCCGCTAAGAGCATCAGCGTTGAAACCTGGCGGCCAAAGATCAATTCTGGAAAAAGGAGAAGCAAGGGGATATACAGCGCATTAAAAAATACTAGCTTCACTGCCCACAGTAGGGCAGACGGTTTATTCAGCAACACTCGCTGTTCCATCCATTCTTTGAATGAGATGTAAGCGCCGATGGCCGCGTAGGTCAGCATATACAATTTGTTGGGTGAGAGAAACACACCCAAAATGCAAGATGCCGCAAAAAACGCTGTCCCCGCCTTAAGCCCCGTCTCCGCAAATGCGATTCCCACGCAGCAGTTGGCCAGCACCATGAAAGTTAGGCTACTAAAATCCAATACGGAGGCCAGGATGATCAGCACTTGACATAAGGCTAAATTTAATCCTAGAAATGCCATGCTCCGGGGTTTTAACAGCATGATATCAAATCTCCTCCAAAGCACTCACAACAGGAATCCATGCACCAGAGCTGGAGACAGCAGTCACAGGGATTCGATCCCATGCCGCCATACTGCTGCGAATTTGTTTGATAGGTCTGATTGGCCTGCATCATCTGATTCAGAAAATTTCGATATTCAAGATTGTTTGGATTCATGGATACAGCCTGCCTAGCCAAGTTCAACGCTTCCACATTGTTTCCCAGTCCACGATTTGCCAGCGCGCTGTAGTAATACCAGCGCGCACTCCTGTCGGTGATTCGCGCCAGGAGATTGAGCGCCTCCCGATATCGTTTCAGCTCGATATAATTCCGGGCCGTTTGCAGTTCCGGCGTCTCCGCATCCGCACCGCCATAATCCTGGTACTGGCTCTGTGAATATCCGCCATAGGAGGATTGTTGGTAGGAAGTTCCATGTCCGCTGCGCTCCTCCATAATGGCGTCATATGCCTGCTGAACTTCTTTAAACTTTTCTTCTGCCAGACTCGAGAGAGGATTGTCCACATACCGGTCTGGATGATACTTTTTCGCCAATTCCCGATAGGCTTTCTTGATCTCGTCGTCCGACGCATCCCTTGATACCCCTAAAACTTCATATGGATCTGCATTCATCGCGTGTTAGTCCTTTCTCTATTTATAACCTGTCCACAGGATTTTTTTGAATTCCGTTTCTTTTGCTCAAATCGAGTCCAAACCCCAGAATACAGTATATTTCGGAGGATCTGCGCATCCTGAACTAGCGGAAGCCGTTCGGCTTCCTGTGCGCACAGGGCAATCGTCGAAAGGAGATCGTTCTGCATCCTCTCTCTCGTCACCGGCTGCTGCTGACAGTATAGGAGCGGATTATACGCTTTGTTTCGCTTGTCCTCCTCCAAGTCATCCCAGGCGTCGAGCAAATAAATGTACTTCCCCAGGTAGAAGCCAACTCTTCTCAGATAAGGTTCCCAATGATCCCGTTTGTATACAAGTAGCAATTCCATTATCCGCCCAAAACAAGCGGAAACCTCATCCAGGTTGCCAGACTTCCTGCCCTCCAACTCGTGAAGCCGCGCCAGATTCTTTTCAATCGCCCTCATTTTCATCGGGTAGCGCGCCTCAATTTTTTTATAGGCTCCTCCCAGCGCCATGGCCGCGCTGCGGCTCATCACCTTGCCCTCGTCTCTCCAATCATCCATCAGGTGGTGATATGCCATGGCCACATTCATATCCGCCGCATACCGTGTGTATCCATTCATGATCATCCAGTGTGTCATGGTGGGATGCGCGGCACAGCGGTGATACTCCTCCACCGGTTCCGGCTCGTAGAGCGATGTCAGCAACATGATCAGAAATGTCATATCATATGTGAGCGTAATCTGCCCTCTGATCCCATAGCGCATCTTCAGCATCCGGCACAGGCCACAATAGTACGCCCTATATCGATAATACTCCTTGACCTTTAGCTCTAATTTATTGATGGAAACATATCCAAACATGCAATCCTCCTACTTCAGCCACCCCTGTGACTGGCCATAATCCAGCATCGCGGTCACGGCCTCCCAAAGTGCGGGCGCTTGCTCCTTCGCCGCCTCATTTCTCTTTTCAACCTGCTCTCTCGAGATCCCATGCGTCTTCCATGCGCATCCATCGGTTCGCATGTGCATCAGCAATGGTTGGATTCTGTCCATTATCGCCGCAAACTTAGCCTCATGGCTCTCGCCAGCCTCAAATTCTTTCCAGAGCGCTTCCCACTTCGCACCCTCCGGTCCAAGGAGTCCAAATATCCGCTCCGCAGCACAGCACTCCCGGTCCGCTTTGTCCAGATTCGCCAGTTCGTCGTAGCAGTACGTGTCGCCGGCGTCAATCTCCACAACATCATGAAGCAGGATCATGGAAAGGCAACGGCTGAGGTCCAAGGGATGCGGATAGTAGGGGGCCAAGATCATCGCGCACACCGCCATGTGCCAGGAATGCTCCGCGTCATTTTCCCGGCGGAGATCCGGCGGTACAACATTTTGGCGAAGCACCGTCTTCGCCCTGTCTATCTCGGATAGAAATTGAAAGGCATTTTGCAATTTTGAGTCCATGGGCATGGCTGTAAAATCGAATCCGCTCATCGCAACCTCCAAAGTTGATATAGATTATAGCAGGAATCCTCTGAAAAATCATGGAAAATGATAAAAGTTCATGAAAAGTTTAAGAAAAGCTGTTGTCCACGCGGAACACGACGGCTGTACATAAGGGAAGCCGCATCCCATATGCAAGGAGCGGCTCAAACTTTACTTTTGTGCAGGGCCTTTTTTCTTCCGGCGGCTCTTAGACTCTTCCTCTTCTTGGGCTTTTTTTACTATATATTCCTTCTCCATCTCCGGTGTAATATTGGGGACATGGATCGTGACCTCCTCAATGGAAACGGCCTTCTCTCCATCCTCGTAGACGTCCTCGCTCTTCCCCTGCCCATCCTCCGATTCCGGCTCTGGTTTTACCGCCGCAACGGTTCGGATATCAGCGAGCAAACTGGATACCCACTGGCGGAGATTAAAACGGGTCTCAATGAACCACCGCTTCCAGCTCCCCTTGCCGGTTAAGGTCGCCTTCTCTTTATCCTTCGACTCCTCCTCCATCATGCGGGCATGTAACCGCGCATATAACTCCGCCGCCGTCTCCTCGCCAATGTCCACCAGACGGACGATCGGCACAAAACGGTGCCGAATCTTTTTGGGACCAGCCTGTATGGCCTTTACATTGGCAAGCGTAATATAGGGGCCGGTGTAGTCCCTCCTGCGGTAAAAGGTAAGGACGCCGTGGGATTCCTGGCCCTCCAACACGTGGTAATCCAGCGCACTCAGGCCGCTATACTCCTGTTTTAACAGAGCTCTTCGCATCGTCCGGTAATCCTGCACATAGGTGATTACGATCTCCTCTTCCTCTGTCAGCCAGCACCCCTTGCCCTCAACATAGGGTTTCCTGGCGTTGAGCGCAACGCGGTACAGGGGAATGACAAGCAGCAAAAGGGTTTCCAGAATCCAAAGTATGGCCAAGGGAACCCCTGTCATCAGCCGTCCATTCACCAACAAAAAGCCGCGGAGATTGATCTCCACCATGGCTTTCCACAGATCCATTGGGTGCGTAACCGTATCCCACCAAGTCTCAAAGAAACCGGGCATCGCCAGGTTTGCATACCAGACCTTATCCGTTGACTTCCAGATTTCTTGCACCATGTTGACATAGACCGCCCATTTGCTATACAACAAAAACAGCAGCGACAGGGCGGTAATGCCCACGGCTAGCACCGGCCGCCGTATCTTTCCAATCCGCATCAAAAAAATCATCCACTGGGACATGCCGGCGATCAGGCCCCCTATGATGATCAACCGCAACACCATGTTGGAAAAATAATTCATGAGATAAATGTAAACCGTTCCGAAAATAAAGGCTCCCAGGAGACCGCCAAAAATCATCCCAATTAACCCGACTGCGGAGAACTTACCTGACGGCGCATATCTTGTCATTGACATCGCTACTCCTCTTTCTATTTGTAGGTATGGCGTACACTTCGCGCTACATTCAGCAGACGAGGATACGAGTACTCCAAAAAATTCTGAATCGCTTCACAATAGTAGTTTCGCTCCAGCGTTCCCGAGACAAAATTTTCCCGCTCGCGGCGGCATCCACCTCTGCACAGGGAAAACCACCTGCACGATGCGCAATCACGCGGGAGATGTTGGGATTGCCGAATAAAATCTCCCAGCACAGGGCTGGACAGGAGATCCGGAAAATCATCCTGCTGGATGGTCCCCATTTTCCAGGCATCCCATGCGTAAAAATCGCAGGGATATATCCCTCCGTCGCTCTCGACGACCCATTGACAGCAGCATTGTCCCTGCAGAGCACAGATCTCCGGGCCCTTTCCCAGCAACATGTGAACTAGATTGTCGAAATAGCGCACGCTGACATAGTGTCCGCTGGCAAAGTCTCGGTACCAGCAATCGAATAACACGGAATAAAAATCCTGCCACCCCCTAGGGGTCAGGGAAAATGGGGTTCCTCCCCGCGCTTCACCGACTGGATCCAAGCAGGAAATGAACTGTAAGAAGGGGAGATTCTGTTTTCTGTAAAAATTGTAAATTTGTTCCGGATGTCTTGCGGATTGTGATGTGATAACATGGAGTATATTAAATTCGACTTTATACTTCTTGAATAGCCGCGCCGCTGCCATCGCCCTCTGGAACGTTCCTTTTCCGCTGGCATCGATGCGATAGCGGTCATGCAACTCCTTAGGCCCATCCATGGACAAACCCACCAGAAATTGCTGATCATGAAAAAACTGGGCCCATTTGCCGTCGATGGCATATCCATTTGTCTGGATGGCGTTGGATATGGAGACACCGTGGACATTATAGATTCTCTGAAATCTCACGGCGGCCTCAAAAAAATCAAGCCCCGCCATGGTCGGCTCGCCCCCCTGAAAGGCGAATGAGCATGTCCCCTCCGCATAGGCTAACGCCTTTTGGATCAACGCCTCCAAAGTTTCAACCGGCATGATCCCGTAAGATGTCTGCACACGGGTATCCGCGATGCTCGTATAGAAACAGTACTGGCATCGCATCTGGCAAAGACTGGACGCTGGCTTGATCAGCAAGCTCATCGGTGGCATGTGTCCACCTCCGCAATACAATGTATATCAGGTAATCTCTTTGTCCGTTTTCCCTCTTGGCCTATTATATCACAGATTGCGGTGAAATGAAAGAACTTTCCCATATTTTTTGGCCGAGGGCGATTTGTTAACACAATTGTAATGTTCAACCGTTTTTCCGTTTTTCTTGCACTTTACGGTACTGATGTGGCGTCATGCCCGTCACCTTCTTGAACGTTCGGATAAAATTCGTATAATCGTTAAACCCTGTCTGCGCACAGGCATCCATAACGGACTGCCCCTCTTCCAATAGCTGCTTGGCACAGGAGATGCGCTTCGCAATAATATGGCTATAAATCGTGCTCCCCGTTTCTTTTTTGAAGTCTCGGCTCAGGGTATAGCGATTGGTCAGAAATCGCTGCTCCAGACTTTCCAGCGAAAGATTCCCCTGAATATTGTTATCGATGTACTCCAACATCTCCTGAATTTTAGCGGAAATCGTCTCTTTTTCAACTCCGGACTCCCGGTTTTCGAATAGAATGTTGATATATACGAGCAGCTCCGCCAAATAGGTTTTCGTCAAAACATCCGCTCCATAGCCCGACTTACCACAGACCTGGGATATTTTATCTGTATGAGAAAGAAACTGGACGATCTGGTGCTCCGAGAGACGTAGCAAATTCTTTTCCCCTTTGGGGCGGCGGCGGAAACAGCGCAGAATATCCGTCGTCTGGGTGGACAGACTGTCCATCAGCTCTGGCGAGAAATGAATCACAACCCGCTCATACGGCTTGTCGGACAAAAATGTCGCCCGGTGGATCTCGTAGCTGTTAAACAACAACAGATCTCCATACTGCAATGCGTATATGGAGTTCTCCACGAAATAGTGAACATCCCCTCGGATAAAGAAGTAGATTTCATATTCATTGTGCAGATGAAACTCAAAACTGCCCTGCTCTACTGTTACGTGTCGCTTGTACGTAATGCCATCCCCTGGCTGTTCAAAATTTGCCTTCCACATTGCCAACACACCTTTGCCTTTCCATCCTCTCAGCATAGTCAATATTTGCATGTTTTTAATCAACTTATGCAAAGACTATGCAATAATTATAGTATATAATAGGGATAATTGCAAGCTGCGATGATTGCTTGCGATTCGATTCAATCGAATTCTAACTGTACAGGAAAGGAGACCATATGATTGCATTAGGAGCACAGTTGTATACGGTTCGAGCGTTTACCCAAACTCCAGAGGATATTGAGCGGACGCTTCGCAAGATCAAAGAAATCGGATTTAATACGATTCAGATTTCCGGCTTCGGCTACATAGAACCACAGAGGCTTGCCGACCTCGTCCGTGAACTGGAATTGGACGTATGCGTCACCCATACGCCCTTCGACCGTTTGCAGAATGACCTGGATGCTGTCATTCAGGAGCATCGGCTGATAGGCTGTGATACCATCGGACTCGGCGCCATGCCAGCCCAGTACCAGTCTTCTAAGGAGGGAGCCCAGCAGTTTATTGCGGATATTCGTCCTATTGCGGATCACATCCGAGAGGAAGGCCTGACCTTCGCATACCACAATCACAATTTTGAATTCCAGCGCTATGATGGGCGCCTCGTTATGGATATGCTCATCGAAGATACGGACCCAGACGCCTTCCACTTTATTCTGGATACCTTTTGGCTTCAGATGGGCGGCGTCAATCCGCCGGATTACATTCGGAAAGTTGCGGGCCGCATGAAGGTCTGCCATTTTAAAGATTTCGCAGTTGACCATATGAAGCCTATCTTCTCGGAAATCGGCCTTGGCAACTTGGATCTGAAGGAATGCTTCCGCGCATGCGAGGACGCCGGCGTAAAGGCCATCGTCATTGAGGAAGATGAATGCCCGAGAGATCCTTTTGACTGCCTAGCCGTGAGCTTGCGGAATTTAAAAGCCATCGCAGCGAATCACTGACAGGAGGTGCACCATGTCGCAATTTATTTTAAGTGGGTTTGCCGACGAGATCGCGCCGGAACTGGATACGCAGATTCGGGTCATGAAATCTTTGGAGATCTCCTACATCGAGATGCGGGGTGTCAACGGGAAAAACCTGTGTGATTATTCCCTTGCCCAAGCGCAAGAAATCAAGGCCCAATTGGACGAGGCTGGTGTCAAGATTTCCGCCATCGGTTCCCCCATAGGCAAAATCAACATCACGGACCCTTTCGAGCCCCATCTGAAGGCGTTTCGCCATGTGCTGGATCTGGCAGACTGTCTGGAGACGAAGTATATCCGTATGTTCAGCTTCTTTATGCCAAAAGGCGTGGACCCCTCTCAGTACCGGGATGAGGTGTTGTGCCGCTGGCAAGGTTTTGTTGATGCCGCAAAAGGGCGCGGTATCACCCTGCTTCACGAAAATGAAAAGGATATCTACGGCGATACGCCGGAGCGCTGTCTCGACCTCCTTACCTCTCTGAATTGCGAGTACGTTCGCGCCACCTTCGATCCGGCTAACTTTATTCAGTGCGGTGTTGAGGTCTATCCCCACGCGTATACGATGCTTCGCCCCTATATTGAGTATATGCATATCAAAGACGCTAAGGCGTCGGATGGGGCCGTTACTGTGGCTGGCCGGGGTGATGGGCACATCCCCAGCGTACTTCAGGATCTGAAAGACAGCGGATACACTGGTTTTCTGTCCTTGGAGCCTCATTTGACGAATTTTGTTGGATTTGCTGACTTGGAGGAAAGTGCGGAAGTCGCCCAGAAGGAAGATATGTCCCAGGGCGCCAAACTCTTTGCCGCAGCCTCCGCTTCCCTCACGGATATTCTGCAAAACTTGAAGGCGTAACCCTTAAAATACACTCAAGGTAGTGCCGCAACGCGGTAGAATGGAGGTCAATATGGATAAAGTTCGCTATGGAATCATCGGAATCGGCAATATGGGGTCCGGCCACGCGGTGAATCTGGACAAAGGCGTCATCGATGGCGCTTGCCTCACCGCTGTATGTGATATTCGGCCGGAACGATTGGAATGGGCCGCCAACACCCTCGCCCAGGATGTGCTGAAGTTCAGCACGACGGATGAATTCTTCGCCAAAGCCCCCATCGACGTGGTGATTATCGCGACCCCTCACTATGATCACCCTGTGTTGGCTATCGAGGCCTTTTCCCACGGTCTCAACGTCATCTCGGAAAAGCCAGCCGGTGTCTACACGGCAAAGGTTCGGGAGATGAACGCGGCCGCTGAAAAAAGCGGAAAGTTATTCGGCGTCATGTTCAATCAGCGGACCAACCCGGTTTATAAAAAGGTAAAAGAGCTCCTGGAAAGCGGCGAGCTAGGCGAAATGAAGCGAGTCGTCTGGATCATCACCAACTGGTATCGCTCCCAGAGCTACTACAATTCAGGCGGATGGCGCGCGACTTGGGCAGGTGAAGGCGGCGGTGTCCTCTTGAATCAATGCCCACATCAGCTGGATCTGTGGCAATGGATCTGCGGTATGCCGTCCCGAATCCGTGCTTTCTTGCAGTATGGGAAATGCCGTGATATTGAAGTGGAGAATGATGTAACTGCCTACGCGGAATATCCCAATGGCGCGACGGGTCTTTTCATCACCTCAACCCACGAAACTCCGGGCACCAACAGGTTAGAGATATCCGCCGACCGCGGCAAGATCGTGGTCGAGGACGATATTGTAACCTTCTGGAGAAACCGAGTTGGCGAGAGACAGTTTAATGCTGAGTACACCGGAGGCTTTGGAAATCCAGAATGCTGGAAGTGTGAAATTCCAACCCCGGGCGAAAATTCACAGCACGTCGGGATTTTAAAAAATTTTACGGCCGCGGTGCAGAAGGGTACACCTTTGCTGGCTCCCGGCTCTGAAGGCATTCGCGGGCTGTCTCTCTCCAATGCGATGCACTTGTCCGACTGGACCGGCCAATGGGTTGATCCCAACCATTTAGATGAACAGCTTTTCTACGACCTATTATCAGAAAAAATCCGCACGTCGACCTTTAAGAAGGAAACCCAGGAGGCGACGCTCAATACATCCGGAACCTATTAGTCCTAAGGAGGATATTCCCGTGAAACATTATCAGACGGCTGTTATCGGCTGTGGCGCGATTCACCAAAATCATCTTGACGCGATTGCCGACTGTCCACAGGCAGACTTATATGCCGTATGCGATATCGACGCCGCACAGGGGGAAAAAACGGCGGCGTCCGCCAATTGTAAACTGTTTACATCCTTCGATGAGGTCCTAGAGGATCCCACCATCGATGTGGTCCATCTGTGCACGCCCCACTATCTTCATGCCCCCATGGCGATTGCTGCTATGAAAGCCGGCAAAGACGTCCTGACGGAGAAACCCATGGCGATGAGCATCTATGAGACCATGGACATGGTCCGGGCGGCAAACGAAACAGGCCGAACCCTGGGCGTCTGTTTCCAGAACCGCTACAACTATACATCGCAGCATGTCAAGTCCCTTTTGGATTCTGGATCCCTTGGCAAGGTGCTTGGCGCGAAGGCTTTGGTGACCTGGGGACGGGATGCAAAGTATTATGGACAGGCACAGTGGCGCGGCACATGGCAGTATGAGGGCGGCGGCGTCCTGATCAACCAGGCGATTCATACGCTGGATCTGCTACAATGGTTTTTAGGCCTTCCTGTCTCCGTGGCTGCCCAGATGTCCTGCTATCAGCTACAGGATTGCATCGAGGTTGAAGATACCGCACACGGCATATTCACCTTCGCTGATGGTAGCCGGGCGATTTTTTACGCGACGAACAACTATTGCACCTCCTCCCCCATCGAATTGGAAATCGTATGTGAAAAAGCGGTGCTCTCCCTCAAGGACACCTTGACGATTCAATACAGTGACGGCCGCGTGGAGCACTCCACAGAGACCACCCTCGGGGAGGGAGAAAAAGCATATTGGGGGCTCGGACATAAGAAATTGATTGCCGACTATTATGCCTGTCTGGCGGAGGGAAAGCCATTCTGGATCGATGGACCTGAGGCTTCCAAGGCCGTTCGGATGATTGAGAGTATCTATCGCTCCGCTGCCACCGGCAACCGCATTCCGATTCCATCTCCAAAGGATCTGTAATTTCATCCCAGTATTATAGCCGGCCGCCGCAAGGAGATCTGAGTCTTCTTGCGGCGGCTTTTTGCGGCGGTTCATATCCTGCTCTTTTTTTGCATATAGTGTAGAAATGATTATGTATCTTAGAAAGGGCTGTCAATCTATGAATGGACCGAAACAATCCATGTATACAGGGAATTCTTCTCTATTCGCCTATCGCTGTTTCTCCGAAGAAGAGGCGGTTGCGACCTCCGCCCGCCAACAAGAGCCAGCAGACGAGCCACCCCAGTTTCCCCTTGTTTTTGCCGATATTCAGGGAGGACCGCTTCGCCCGGAAATCCGCGGCATCGTCTATTTTCTTCCCATGGACTCCGGAACACAAGTTTACGCCTATGTGACCGGTCTTCCCCCCTACACGCCAGGCAATGCAAACACCCCGCCCATCGGCCCCCATGGCTTTCACATCCACTCGGGCGGGAGCTGTGCTCCCGGTGACCCCGCAAACCCTTTTCAGGACGCGGGAGATCACTGGAATCCCACCAACCAGCCTCATGGCAACCACGCCGGCGATTTTCCTCCTCTGTTTTCAAACGATGGCGTTGCCTTTTTAAGCTTTTACACGGATAAGTTCACCCCCACCGAAGTCGTTGGGAAAACCATCATCATCCATGAAAATCCTGATGACTTCCGAACGCAACCTTCCGGCAACTCTGGAAAGCGCTTGGCATGCGGCGTCATCGTACAGTCGCAGACACGCACTTGCACAGCCGGCCACATCGGACCGCAATAAGCGCGCCTTAGGCGCAATTTCAAAGGGAGAGCTGCTGGATGACCTAAAATCAAGATGACTTTGGGTAATAAGCAGCCCTCCCTCGTTTTTCCGCAGAAGAAAACCGATGATATACAAATTCTATTTCACAGTAAAGGATACGCCTTCCTGGCAAGTGCTGTCGTGTCCGACAAACAGCAAAAACTCGCCGGGTTCCACGACCTCCTTGAGGTCCATGGTCATCAATGCGAAGCGCTCTGCGGGAATGTCCAGAGTGGCTTCCACACTGCTGTGTGCAGGGACAAGAACCTTGGTAAAGCCGCAGAGCTTTCGCTCCGGGGTGGGGAGAGAGCTGACCACATCCTGGAAGTAAGCCTGCACAACTTCGTATGCGGGGATATGGGAATGGTTGGTGAGGGTAACGCTGGCATGCAGCATCTGGCCAGCAGTGATGCAGGTCTCATTCAGGCAGACAGTGCTGTAGCGGATATCCGCATAGGATAAGCCATAACCAAAAGGGTACAGAGGCTTATTCTCCCCATCCTTATAGCGCAAGAGGCTCTCCCTGCTGCGTCCACTGGACAGCAAAGCGTGATAATACGGAACCTGACCGGTATCGTAAGGGAAGGTGATGGGAAGACGCCCGCTGGGACAATGGCCACCGAATAATACATCGCAGATTGCATGACCGGCTTCCGTACCCAGGTGCCAGGAAAGAAGCAGTGCATCGGAAGTCTGATCCAGTTCACTGCAGCACATGGCACGGCCGCACATGAGGACGGATATGATCTTCTTGCCGGTTGCCTTTAATGCGCGCAGATAGGTATACTGAAGCTCTGGCAGATCAAGGCTTACCCGCCCTCTATTTTCACCGGACCAGGGCGCCCTCTCACCGCACACGTAGATGATCTCGTCACAGTCCTCTGCCAGCTTAAGAGCCTGTAAAAAGCCACTGTCATCTGTATCCTGGAAACAGTATTTTCCGGTAAAGGGGCAGCCGTCGTGGTGAACAAAATCATAGCCGGCCTCCTCCATCGCTTTCTTTACGGTGATCACGTTGGTCTCGGGGTCGTAAGTAGCCCATGCACCCGGCATATCCTCCTCATTGTCGGAAAGAGGACCGGTGAGGAAGTATTTTTTGGATGGAGACAAAGGAAGGATATGGTCTTCATTTTTTAGAAGAACACAGCAGTGTCTGGCGATGTCCCGTGCAAGCTCACGAGACTGGGGTGTGAGCATAAATTTCTCTGCACTGTCCGGTTCGTGGTAGGGGTGCTCAAAGAGTCCCATGGCGAATTTGACGCTTAAAATCCTGCGGACAGCTTCATCAATCGCCTCCGCAAAACGGGTATCTTCATAATAAAGCGATTCAAGATTCTCCTCGTATACATGGGAACCCATATCGCTGTCAACACCTGCCGTGATAGCCAGACCAGCGGCGTCTTTGCGGTCTTTTGCGACGCGGTGATGGATCAGCTCGTTCACGGCATCATAATCGGATACGACAAATCCGCCGAAGCCGAATCTGTCACGGAGAATCTCGGTTAAGTAGTAACGGCTGCCTGTGATAACCTGACCGTTTAATACGTTGAAGGAGCTCATGGCCGTCAGGGCACCGGCGTCAACGGCAGCGGCATAGGGCTTCATATAGTCCATGAACACGGTGCGAGGGCTGGCATCGCATTCCTCGTAGTCGCGTCCTCCTTGTGCCAGTCCGTATCCACAATAATGCTTGAAGCAGGCAGCTACGTAGGGATAACCGGTATCGGGGTTCAGGGTCTGCAGGCCGCGGACCTTGGCCTGTGCGATCAAAGATCCCAGCAGAGGATCTTCCCCTGCCCCTTCTGCCACACGGCCCCAACGTGGATCGCGGCATAAATCAATCATGGGGGCATAGACCCAGTTAATACCGTCGGCATAAGCTTCTTTGGCTGCAACAGCTTCCGCTTCTGCCAACAGATCGGGATCCCATGTGGCAGCTTCCCCAAGAGGAATGGGGAATATGGTCTTGTGGCCGTGGATGACGTCAAAGCCGAACAGGAGGGGAATCCCCAGACGGGATTCTTCCACGGCGATTTTCTGCACGATGTTGGCGGCTTCCAGGCCATGCATCAGCATGGTTCCCACAGCCCCGCGGCGAACTTTGTCAACAATGCTGTTTTCATCAGCCCTATCCCCCAGATTGTAATCGGTGAGATCCCCACAATCGGCAACGTGCTCCAAATGTAACTGCCCTACTTTCTCGGCGACGGTCATTCTGGCAAGAAGTGCATTGACACGCTCGGCATAGAGCGAAGGATCAAAGGGAGTCTTTGCTAAAAGATTTTGTCTGGACATGTAGAATACTCTCCTTTTCGCAGAATAATGGATGACAGATGGCATGTCTCACTTCATGATAGAGGATTCGGGTGATTGTGTCAACAATTTTATTGTGTTTTTAGGCATTATAAGAGGGCTGTTCCTCCAGTAGCTTATTCAGCTACTTTGCAACAGCCCCTTTTCAGTTGAGTCCGCCTGTAAGCCGAGTTCTGTCGAGAGCGATCATCTATCTTGACTTCATGTTGCCATAAAGCTCACGCGACCTACCCGAATACACGACGGGCCGCCGTATCGTATTCTGTTCGGTCTTGCTCCAAGTGGGGTTTACATGTGCCCTCGCTGTCACCAGTGAGGCGGTGAGCTCTTACCTCGCCTTTCCACCCTTACCGGATTTTGCCCGGCGGTTTATTTCTGTTGCACTGTCCTGGGAGTCGCCTCCACTGGGTGTTACCCAGCACCCTGCCCTGCGGAGCTCGGACTTTCCTCACAGGCAGCCTTTCGGCCCCCGCCTGTGCGATCGCTCAGCGAACTCAACTTATTTTTTATCATACCACAAATTGTCGCGTCTGTCAAAAATATTCTGACAGACTATACAGTATTCCTTACGTATGCAAGAATACACAGTCCACAAAATCTTTAATTGGCTCCTTACTCCCATCGGGGAGAGTTCTCGTCGCAATCATGTCTTCCATATACACGTTCCAGCGTTTCACCACTTCGCTTTCCTCCTGCACCTTAACGGCGTATTCGTCATCCTCCGTCTCATAATAGCCAAACAGCGTCTCATCGTCCAAGATCCATATGGAATAATTCTTCAACCCAGCCTTCGTCAATACTTCGCTCATCTCCGGCCAGATCGCATCATGCCTCCGCTTATATTCCTCCAATACCCCAGGCTTAATCTTCATGGTAAATCCCTTTCTCTCCATCGGTGTCTCCTCTCCTTTCATCCAGCTTTTGTCCATTATACCTGTTCATTAAGGATTTTGCAAGTTCTATTTTCGGTTTGACCGGCCGTCAAACTTTGCATTCGCCCCATACACTCTATTTACAAAACTTGTCTCCTTCTGCTATACTTATAATAAAAAGGCAAACAATATGAACGAAATATTGCATCGAAATCTAGTGAAACTGCGGAAACAATCCGGCATGTCAAGCCGCGATATTGCGATGTATCTCCATGTAACACCGGCTTGCTATAGCAATTATGAGCACGGCAGGCGGCAGATTCCGTTGGACATTGTAGTGAAACTTGCGGAACTCTATCAAATAACCATTGATGAATTGGTTCGCGCTCCGTGATCTCTCAGTGAAATATCACGCTACCACCTTCCTTCGCTTCCTCCCCTTGTTGCGATACTTTCTTAAATTAAGCTTTACTTCATTTTTATAAAGTTTGACAAAGCGATTGTTATGGTGTAAAATCTTACATAAGTATTTGATCATACTATTATAATCTGAAATCAATTACAAAATCAAGCCGAGTCGCTAACGCTCCAAAGGAGGAGGTAATTCCATGAAAAAAATTTGTACCTGCATGATCGTTTTATTGCTTCTAATCACCGGCTGTGCGTCGAAGCAGGTGGAAGAATCGTCCAACTCCGAACCCCCAGAGACTATAGAGCTCGGCGGTTACACTGTACCGGACTACGAAGTATACAAGCTTTCCTCTGAGGAAAATAAGCTTGGAGACACAAAGGTTATGCTAAAAGGGAAAATGTCGGATATCAAAGAATCCGACGGCCTTATCATTGGGACGCTCCACGCCGACGAAGGCGATTGGTTGATCGCGATTGGGGATCCGCTTCTTCATGATTATAGCATGATTCAAGGGATTCTGGAAGGTAAAGAAGTCGGTTGTCTCGGCACATATGCTGGTTTTAGCGGTACCATGGAGCTTCCCGCAGTCGCTGCCGATACTTTCCTCTGTGAGGGAAACGCCTATTATGCGCCCATTATATTTCTAAGTGAGCCATACTCATCGGAAATCGGCGATATTTTAGATAGAGCACAGACAGGTGAGGCGCCGGAAGCCACAGATTCCGAGCCAGAGGACGAGTCAATTGTTGCCGAGGAATCAGAGGTTACAGAATCCTCCGAGGAAACTCTCTATTATTCATCCGGTACCTATAAAGTTGGATCCGATATTGCTGCCGGGGAATATGTCATCGTGAATGCCTCCGCCTCTTATATGGAAGTCACGTCGGATAGCAGCGGTGATTTAAGCGCAATCGTTATGAATGATTTTTTTACGAATCGACTTTACGTTACCGTATCGGAAGGGCAATATATCACGTTCAAGGGTAAAATGTACGCGGAGGCGGACACGCCTGCTTATGTACCCATAAATGGTATCTATGGAGAGGGCATGTACAAAGTTGGAAAGGACATTCCCGCAGGAGAATATAAAATCTCTCCCACAGAGGACCGAGGTTATTTTGAAGTTTGTAGCGATTCCTTCGGAACACTGCACTCAATCCTTACAAACGATAACATCCAGAATGAAGTGTATCAGAGTTTAAGCGAAGGACAGTATATTAAACTACAGTCATGCCAAATCATTTCATAACACCATGATCACCGAAGGGCGATTCCGATAGCAGATGCCGGTGACCGCAAAAACAATTCAGCCCCTATCCTCTCCGCCACGGAAATCGATAGGGGCTTTCTAGTTACATGGGAAGTTAGTTTCCTTATGCGTTAGTCCTCTTTCATCAGGACTTTCCTCTGCCAGCTGCGTTTTCCGCATTCAGGGCATTTCATATATCTTGTCCTGCCTGAATGCAGTGCAAGATTGGTTTGCCAGTACGTTGGCACATATCGGTGATGACAATTCTGGCATTCATAATATCCAGCTTTTTGCTCAATGCCTACCGCTATAAATACTGCGGCAAAGATCGTGACAAGAGCAAATGCAATGAGTGCTATTCGCAACCAAACCGGCATCTCAACAAATGAAGCTACAAACACCATGACCAACCCCGCAATGATGGTGGGAAGTAAAATCCAGTATTCCATCTTAAGCATCTGCTTGTTCTTGTCTTCGATCTCCTTCTTCATTGCGAGCAGATTTTCTTCTGCCCTTTTATCATATAATTCTGCCATGATTCTTTCGCCCGACAGGAGCTCGTTGACATTGATTTTAAGAAAATCACATACCTCCAGCATAATCCCGGAATCTGGCAAAGACTTCCCCGTCTCCCATTTTGATACCGCCCGGTCACTGATTCCGAGCTTCTCGGCAAGATTAGCCTGCGTCATGCCCTGTTCCTTCCTGCAAGATGCTATGAATTTTCCAATTTTGATTTGATCCAGATCGGGCACCTCCTTTCATGGCTCAAGTATATCGGGAATTGATGTGAAGTAACACATACTGACGGTTGATTTCTGCCCACTCTACCGCTGGTTGAGTACCTATAAATCCCGATTGTCGATTCGTTTTCCACAAAGTGGCTGTGATAATGGGCTTGCGCGGCGTTGTATCATCTATTTTTCGATTATTTACAAAAAAAGGTTGACTTTTATTGTCCCATATGCTATTATATTTAGCGTTGACGGCCTAAATGGACGTCGTGCTCCTGTAGCTCAGTCGGCAGAGCGTCGCCTTGGTAAGGCGGAGGTCAGCAGTTCAAGTCTGCCCGGGAGCTTTCTGATTTGGCGGGTCTCAGAGGATGAGGCCCGCTTTGTATTAACCCGCTTTCACTGCGAAACCCTATCATTGCCAGGACGGATATGATAGGGCTGCTTTTATTGGGCAATATAGGAATCTGATACTCCCTTTACTGGGAGAGTACCTCTCCAACCAGTTGATTGACCAGGGAACCATCGGCCTTCCCCTTCACCAATGGCATCAGATTTTTCATAATCTGTCCTTTATCCCTTGCCGTTGGCGCTTCAATCCCCAGATCGGCCAGCACCTTGGAAATTGCGTCGCGAATTTCATCTTCCCCCATCATCTTAGGTGCAAATTCCTTTAAGACCTCCAGCCGGAGCCTGCATTCTTCCAGAATCTCTGTTCGATCCGCTGGCGTAGCCTCCATTGTCTCCTGCGTCTGCTTGATCTCTTTTAAAACGATGGCATTTTCTTCCTCCTCCGTCAGTTCATCGCGCTTATCAATATATTTCGCCTTTAAGGCTGACAACAGCAGCGACAGGGTTTCTTTGCGCTGTGCATCCTTATTTTTCATGGCCTTGACCATCTCCTGGCGAACAACATCCATTTTACTCATTGTGATTTCCTCCCTTAGCTTATGAAATGCAGTTAGTCTCATTATACCCCGCATTTCTATGCTTTGCAACCTTCTTCGAATTTTTGTCATTGACTTTTCCATTTTTTTGTAGTACCATTGGTAAAAACTTTGAAAAAAGGAGAGTACCGAAATGATGCAAGCCCTGACCTGGACTTCCCTTGCCCCAGGCATCTGGAGAGCCCGCCTTGGAGCCCCCACCTCTGTGACGCCTATGACCCTAGCCGCGGCGCCTCCCGCTCTGGACTCCCTCACTTCCCTCCCTGACACGCCCATGCCCGAGTTTTCCTTCTCGCCTTGCGCTCGGACGGACGACAACCGCATTGTCATCCGTTTTTCCTTGACTGAGATGGAGGACCTCTATGGTTTAGGCCTTCAGATGACATCTGTCAACCATCGCGGCCGGACTCGCTCTCTCAGTGTCAACAGCTATCCCACCGCGGATTCCGGGGCTAACGTAGCGCCGGTTCCCTTTCTTGTGTCCAGCCGCGGATACGGCGTTGCCGTCGATTCGCTCCAGCCCGCCACATTTTACTGTGGATGTACGCAGCCTACCGAACTGCCACTCTACCCGAAACACAGGGCCACGACGCCAAACTGGACCCCAGACGTCCCCTTTCATTGCTGGGAGGCCGTCATCCCTGGCAACAGTGCGGACCTCTACTTTTTCTCTGGCCCTTCCATGCTTGACGCAGTGCGGCGCTACATACTGTACGCAGGCGGCGGCGCCCTTCCGCCCCGTTGGGGGTTAGGATTCTGGCATCGGGTGCCCATGGTCTACTCAGATCAGGAAGCACTGGCGGAGATGGCGGAAATACGGGCGCACCAGATTCCCTGCGACGTCATCGGTCTGGAACCTGGGTGGCAGACCTTTTCTTACCCCTGCTCCTACGCCTGGGATCCCGGTCGATTTCCCGACCCAGCCGGTTTTGTGCAGGCGGCGGCCGACAAAGGCTTCCATATCAATCTTTGGGAGCATGGATATGTTGCCCCCTGTTGCGAGTTCTATGAGACGGTCCGTCCCCATCTATCCGATTATGCCAACTGGAGCGGAGAGCTTCCCGATTATACTCAGCCCGCAGTGCTAACGGCTATGCAGAATCAGCACAGACGCGACCATCTTTCCATTGGCGTTTCCGGCTATAAGATCGATGAATGCGATGCCTCTCTTCCCTCCCACGCCCATTTTCCATCAGGTCTGGATGGAGTGCAAATGAATCAGATTTTAGGAATGTTGCTCACAAAAAATCAGGATGCACTGTTCCGCGAGAAAAATACGCGAACCTACAGCATGGTCCGCGCCGGCAATCTGGGAGGCTGTGGCTATCCCTTTGCTTTCTACAGTGATCGAACTGATCTCCGGGAGTATGTTCGGATGCTCTGCAACTCAGGTTTCTCAGGCCTCCTATGGTCCCCAGAGGTATGCGGTGCCTCCAGCGGCGAAGAATGGGTCCGCCGAATGCAAGTCTCTGCTTTTTCGCTTCACACGCAGCTGAACGCATGGGCTAGCGGTGTGAAACCTTGGGACTTTGAAGATGTGGCCCCCATTGTTCGCAACCTGTTAGCCCTCCATATGCGGCTCGTCCCGTATCTCTACAATACCCTTGCCGACTTCCATTTCGCTGGAAAACCACCCATCCGCGCCATGGCCTTGGAATTCAGTGAGCGCAGCTGTGCCTCCCTCGATGATCAGTACATGCTGGGCGATGCCCTTCTCGTGGCTCCCCTATTTCCAGGTGAGTCTTCCCGCCGGGTATATCTTCCCGAAGGAGGCTGGTACGCCTTGGACACCCATGAATACTACGCAGGTGGGCAATGGCATGATCTGTACCTCCCCATCTCCCGACTCCCTGTTTTTGTTCGCTCCGGCGCCATTCTGCCACTCATGCCCGCGTACGACCATGTCCCAGCAGCTGGGATTTCCATCCCATTGGAACTTGTCTGTTTCGGCGCAGAGGATACGAGCCTCGTCCTGTACGACGACGACGGGGAGACCTTTGGCTACGAGACAGGGGAGTACGGCTATCTATATCTTGAGGCAACACGTGTCGATGGCCGCATGACGGGACACCTCACAGCGGATACCCGCAAGGTTCAAACCTATGAGATATCCAACTGGATTTTCGTCGAATAAAACTTTCATTTCTGCGGATCTAGGTCCCCTTTACGGCGGACTCTCAGAAAAACCCCTTAGGGAAACGGTTCAATCTCCCTAAGGGGTTTTCGCATGATCCGCGTTCATTTTCGCCCGATATCCCTCCGATAATGAACATCGGCAAAGGTAACCGCGCCTATGTTGGCATATGCTTTCGCAATGGCGGCATTTAAATCGCGGTCCAGAGCAACAACGCCCAGCACGCGGCCTCCATTGGTTACAATCTGCCCTTCTTCGTTTTTCGCCGTTCCCGCGTGAAAGATCATAAGATCCGTCCGCCCGTCAAAGGCATGGAGCCCCTGGATTGGATATCCCTTTGCATAGTGCAAGGGATAGCCTCCGGATGCCAGCACGACACAGACCGCGGCGTTATCCGCCCATTGGATATCCATCTGTGCCAGGGTTCCATCGATGCAAGCCTCCACAATATCAACCAAATCCGTCTCCAGGCGAGGCAGCACCACCTGCGTCTCCGGGTCGCCAAACCGCGCGTTATACTCCAGCACTTTCGGCCCATTCTCCGTCAGCATCAGGCCGAAGAATAAAATTCCTGTGAAGGGTCTCCCCTCAGCGGCCATGGCGGCCAATGTCGGCTTAAAAATATGCTCCTCCGCATATGCCTGTATCTCCGGCGTATAATACTGACTCGGGGAGAAGGTTCCCATTCCGCCAGTATTCAACCCCTCATCGTTGTCCAAAGCCCGCTTATGGTCCTGGGCTGAAACCATGGGTTTTACAGTTTTGCCATCGCAAAAAGACAGCACCGAGACTTCAGGGCCCGTCATAAACTCCTCGATGACCATGGCGTCGCCGGCCGCTCCAAATTTCTTGTCCACCATGATCTCATCGACGCCAGCTAGGGCCTCCTCTTCCGTGTGGCAAATCAAAACGCCTTTGCCCAAAGCCAGACCATCCGCTTTCAATACGATGGGATAGGTATTATGATCCCGCAGGAAAGATTTCGCCTCTTCGCTGTCGGTAAATTCCCAGAAAGCGGCAGTGGGAATCCCATATTTCTGCATCAACTTCTTGGAAAAGGCTTTGCTTCCCTCAATGATCGCCGCATTCTTTCTCGGCCCAAATACACGCAGCCCCGCCGCTTCAAAGGCATCGACGACTCCTAGCATCAGGGGATCATCCATGCCGATGACGGTCAGATCGATGGCATGTTCTTTCGCAAACGAAACCAACGCCTCGATATCGGTGGCCTTAATATCCACGCACTGTGCCATCTCCGCAATTCCCGCGTTTCCTGGGGCACAGTAGATTGTCTCCGCTTTTGGGCTTTGGGAGAGCTTCCAGACAATGGCGTGCTCCCTTCCTCCGCTTCCAACGACTAAGATTTTCATCTGTCTATTCCTCCTCCAGAATCCGGACTCGTCCATTCTCGATTTTCAGCCGGCCTGCGGCAAAAAGCGCGACCGCTTTTGGAAAGATCACCCATTCCGCCTGCTCCATGACCCTCTTTTGCAGTGTCTCCGGCGTATCATCCTGCGCCACGTCCACCGCTTTCTGCAAAATAATCGGCCCTGTGTCCGTTCCCTCATCGACGAAATGAACCGTAGCTCCCGTGACCTTGACACCCCTCCGAAGGACTTCCTCGTGGACCTTCAATCCGTAAAATCCATCTCCACAGAAAGACGGAATCAGGGAAGGGTGAATGTTCAAGATTCGCCCAGCAAATGCCTCCATCACCGGTTTGCCCAGCACTACAAGAAAACCGGCCAATAGAATGACATCAATGTGGTGATCCAGCAATAGATCCCGAAGTGCCATATGGTACTCTTCTCGGTTCTCGTAGCGAACCGTGGGAAGATAGACGCCCTCAATCCCCGCCAAGCGAGCCCTCTCAAGGGCATACGCCTGCTTTCGATTGCTGATGACAAGGACAAACTCAACGCCGGGAATTTGCCCTGCCTTCTGTGCATCCAGCAGTGCCTGTAGATTGGTTCCGCCGCCGGACACCAAGACCGCCGCTCTCATCATAGAATCACACCCGGCGTTTCATCCGCGGATCCGACGATCTGCCCCATCTCATACGCCTTTTCTCCCGCCGCTTCAATGGCGGCGATAGCCGCAGGCACATCGTCTCTCGCTACAGCCACAACCATTCCAATTCCCATGTTAAAGGTATTGAACATGCCCTTCTCACTTATATCCCCGAGCCGCTGCATCAGAGGGAAAATGGGGAGAATCGGCCAGCTGCCTCTCTCGATCTGCGCGGCTGTGTGAGGGGGAAGCATTCTCGGAATATTCTCGTAGAATCCACCTCCGGTCACATGGCTGATGGCTTTGACCGTCACCGCCTGTTTCAGCGATGCGATGGCCTTGACATAGATTTTCGTCGGCGCCAACAGCGCTTCGCCCAAAGTTTTGCCCAGGTCATCATAGTAAGTCTCGATGGTCTCCTTCGCCTTATCGCCGTTCAGACCAAATAGTTTGCGGACAAGGGAGAAGCCATTGCTGTGCACACCGCTGGATGCGATTCCAACAAGCGCGTCGCCTTCCCGCACATGGGAGCCGTCGATAATGTCGCTCTTGTCCACGATCCCTACGGCAAATCCGGCGATATCATATTCATCCTCCGGGTAGAAACCGGGCATCTCCGCCGTCTCTCCGCCGATGAGGGCCGCTCCACTTTGCACGCAGCCTTCCGCCACACCTTTTACAATGCAGGCAATTTTCTCCGGCGTATTCTTGCCGCAGGCGATATAGTCCAGGAAGAATAAAGGGGTGGCCCCGCTACACACGATATCATTGACGCACATCGCAACTGCGTCGATGCCCACCGTGTCATGCTGATCCATCAAAAACGCAAGCTTTAATTTCGTGCCCACCCCATCGGTTCCAGATACCAGCACTGGTTCCCGCATCTCCATCCCTGCGATGGAGAACAATCCTCCGAATCCACCTAGATCCGTGATAACCCGCTGGTTAAACGTTCTCTTAACATGCTCCTTCATGAGGGATACCGCTTTATAGCCAGCCTCTACGTCAACCCCTGCATTTTTATACTCGATTGCCATGATAACCTCCATTCCGGCTTGTCCATACCTATCTGTCGTCAGCAAAATGTCTTTTACCAGTAAAAAATGCACGATACGCTAGGCGCTTCGTGCGAAAAGGGATCAATGCCCCATAAGACGCTTAAATACTTCCTGATAGGCGTCCTCGACGCCGCCCATGTCTCGGCGGAAACGGTCTTTGTCCAGCTTCTCTCCCGTGCTGGAATCCCAGAACCGGCAGGTGTCAGGAGAGATCTCGTCGGCCAAGATCACAGTGCCATCGGAGGTGCGGCCAAATTCAATCTTGAAATCGATCAGATCAATGTTGAGATCCTTTAAATAGTTGCGCAACACATCGTTGACAGTAAATGCCATTTTTGCAATGTCGGCCAATTCCTGCTCCGTAGCCAAGTCCATAGCGTAAATATGATACTCATTCACCATGGGATCTCCGAGATCGTCATTCTTGTAACAGTACTCTAAGACTGTCCTCTTCATCATCGTTCCTTCCGGAAGGCCCAAGCGCTTGCTAAGGCTGCCGGCCGCCACGTTCCGCACGATAACCTCCAACGGGACGATGGACACTCTGCGCACAGCCGTCTCCCTCTCATTCAGCTCTTCAATGAGATGCGTGGGCACGCCTTTGGTCTCCAAAAGCTTCATCAAGTTGTTGCTCATCTGATTGTTGATGGCGGACTTTCCCTCAATCGTCCCCTTCTTCAGCCCGTTAAACGCTGTCGCATCATCTTTATAGGATACAATCAGAACTTCAGGATCGTCTGTCGTAAATACTTTTTTCGCTTTGCCCTCATAGAGCAATTCTTTCTTTTCCATTCTCCATTCACCCTTTCTGTTATTCCCTTCCCATACCAGTTTATTTTACCTTTTTCGCGTATTCTTGTCAATGCGAATTATCGCCTTTCTAACTTTTTATGAAAATTATTCTCCACTTTTGGGGAAAAAAAGAGGAGGCTACAGCAAAACAGAATTTTATGCCGGCTCCCTGGAATTTCTTTTGACCATAGTGCCATATGCGGTTTAAAATTCTCGTTTTTCCATAGCTCCTCTTCGTTTTAATTGGGAGACGATAGCAGATACCAGATCATCTCTTTCACAGCTTCCACGTTGGTGGCATTCACCACGACTCCCACGTAAATGTCCTGATCGTAAAAAATCTCGCGAATCGTCTCATTGTTGGAGATATTGATCAGATATGGATAGGGGCCGGATACGATCTCCTCATCGGTATCGATATCCGTCGTGACGAGCTCCGCCTCGACGATCCCCGACTCCCTTTCCTCTCCGTCCTCATCCTCGTCAACCTGAACTTGCTGATCCGCCAACTCACGCAATCGAGCCATCTCCTCCTCGGTAAAGACCTCATGGAGCGGTTTGAGATACTCAGACGCCACATCATCCAACCCCGTCTCTCTGTCCGCGATGATCAAATCCAATTCCTTCGCGGACACCATGGCCATGGCTTTCATGACTGTGGCATATTCCACCTGTGGGTCGCCGCCGGATGCTGTGGCCAGCGTCGTAATCTGCACCTCCTTATCCTCCGTGCACAGCTCCGGAAACGCCTCATTCAGCGCTTGCTGCACGTCCGGCACCTTATCTGAATCCATGACAGAGGTGTGAAACAGAAGCGTCAAGGAAGATTTTTTGGGGGGATTGATAATATAATGATTCAGTGCCCATGCTAAAATGGCGATGACAGCAATCCCGATCAAAATGTGGTATCGGTAATACATCACAATATGACCGGCTTTTTCTTTAAATGTCATTTTTTTAAACGCTGCTTTTTCTTTTTCTTTTTCATATTTTAACAAAGCCTGACACCGCCTTCTCAAGTTTGGGACAGTTTCTGTGCCTCGCGTCCACTATAATACAGTAGTTTACTGTATACGCCTTCAGATTGCAAGAGATAAAGTTGAAAAAAATTGTAAACAAACCATGAAATTGACAGGATGAGACCCGATGGATTTGACAAACTAGACATGTATCCGACTGTGCAGGTCGATACATTGGATCGTTTTCTTAACGTAGAAAGGAGGTACCATGATGCGATACACCTTCAAAGCATTTTTTCAGGATCCTGATGAGGCCGACTTAGCGTATGGCCGCCTGAGGGAGCGCGGCCTTGTGGAGGATGTTCAAATTCAATCCCGCCCGACTGAAAAAAATGAGCGGCACACTCTGGACCTGTATGGGCAGGCGTCTGCCACTACAGCCGCCGCGGCGCTATCCTCCTCCATGCTGCTGCCCATCGGTCTCGGATATGGATGGGACCCCGCCATGACGAGTGCCGCTTCTTCCTATTCTGTGCCGCCTGCCGCCATCTCTGCCCTTGCAGATAGTCTCGGCGATTGGCGGGATGAAGATCAGGGACAAAGCGTCACTCTATACGGCCACTGCCAAGAACAGCATTTGGCGGGCCTCAACGAATGCGTAAGACGGCACGGCGCAACCCGCCTGCTGACCTCTAAAACGACCTTTTAAGATCGCCAAATATCTTCTGAATTACACTTGAAAGGGTTTTTAGCTGGAACACCTCTAAATTGGGAAACTTTGCAACCGATTCTTTGCGGAGAGACCCGTAGGGAAGAAAAACCCGCCGAAATCCCATCCGATCTAACTCTCGAAGGCGTATTTCCAATGATGGGACCCGCTTTAGCTCGCCGGTCAATCCCACATCTCCAATGAGAGCCGTATCGGATGGGATTCCCTTTTTTGTTACGGAGGAAACGAGAGAGGCGATCAAGGCCAGATTGACGGACGGCTGTGAAAGCTTCAGCCCGCCTGTCGTCTTGACAACCACATTTTTATCATACAGAGGAATTCCCCCTCTCTGTTCCAGAATGGAGATCAGCGTGTTGAGCTGGTCTTTTTTCATACAGTCGGAGATGCGGGAGGGGTACGGTGTAAAGCTCTGGGACACAAGGGTTTCAATCTCTGCGATCATGGGCCGAGTTCCTTCCCGGACTACGGTTATGGCGCTGCCGGACACTTCTTGTCCTGGGTCGCGGCGGGTCATAAAATATTCAGAGGGATTATCGATGGGAACCAGCCCTTTTTCTTCCATGGTAAAAAACCCCATCTCCCCTGTACTTCCAAATCGATTTTTTGTCGCCGCTAAGACGCGCAGATCTTCCCCCTGCTCTGCCTCCATATAGAGGACAGTATCGACCATATGTTCCAGGGCTCTGACACCCGCAAGCTCATCCTCCTTGGTCAACTGTCCCGCCATGAGAACCGCCCTCGGAGCTTCTGGATTCTTTGCCGCTTGCAGCAGACAGTTGGTACATTCGATGGTCTGTGTGGGGGACCCTGGGCGCGAAGGATAGTCTTCCAGCGCGAAGGTCTGAATGCTGTCCGCAATCACCAATTGCGGATTCACGGAATAGATGGCGCCCAAAACTTCATTCATACTGGCTGTGGACTGCACCCAGATCTGCTCATGGATTTTCTCCAGAATGCGCCCCGCCCTTCTTCGAATCTGACTTTCACTTTCTTCCCCGGATACATAAAGCACTCGGAGTCCCTGAGCCGCCACATCCTGCGCCACTTGCAAGAGCAACGTGGATTTCCCCGCGCCTGGCTTGGCCGCCAGAATTGTGATAGAGTCCTTTACGATTCCACCGCCCATCACCCGATCAAATTCTCCAATTCCTGTCACAATCCGGCTGTTGGTGTCCACCGGCACTTCTCCCAGTCTTTTGATGCTGTCCGACGGCTTGATGGATTTTAAGGGACTCGTCAAAGCAGCGGCGCCTGCTGGCGCCGCTGCGATCTCCAACGTATTCCACTCCTTGCACTGAGGACACTGTCCCATCCATTTGCCGCTCTCAAATCCACAGCTCGTACAGAGATACGTCTCTTTTTTCTTTGCCATCGGCTTCCTCAGATCTTTTCAATCCGAATCTGAATCGACTGTTCAATCGCTTCTGTGCTGAAGGTGACTTTCCCCGCCAAGTTAGCCTTCACCTTGTCCACCTCTTCATCGTCCATGAAGATCTTGTACTCCCTATCGCTCTCCAGCTCCAGCGTGACTGTCGTGTCCCGATACGTTTCCAGGGAAAACGTTACCCTGTACCCGTCATTGGCAAAATGATGGACGGTGCAGCCAGGAATCGACTCCAGCAACAGACTCCCGTTTTTTTCGACTCTGGTGATCTCGCGGTACGTCTTGATGTAATATAGATCACCATCGACTTCGAAATCCGCTAGCTTTTGTTTCGACGCAGCCTCGTAATTGCCAAAACTGATGGTACCGTCCTGCTCCTGACGGATTAACTCCGTGATTACCGACATATCTATACCCTCCTGATTTTACACCTGCGATTCCATCGCGCAGGCTCTTTTTGTTTACTCTGATACAACCGCGCTGTTGAAAACGAGCGCGCCATTTTGCAGGTCAATCCGGACGGAGTCCCCCTCCCGGATCTCTCCTGCCAAGATCTTCTCGGCCAGGGCGTCTTCCACCTGATTTTGCAGTGCTCTCCTTAAAGGCCTAGCCCCGAATACGGCGTCAAATCCCTCTTTCGCCAGAAAAGCAGCCGCTTCCGATGTCAGCTCAATCTGAATGCCCGCGTTCTGCTGCACTCGCGCTGCCAGCTGTTTGAACATAATCCCTACGATATCCCGAATATTCTCCTGGGTCAGCTGATGGAAGACGATGATCTCATCAATTCGATTGAGAAACTCCGGCCGGAACAGTTTCTTAACCTCATCCATCACATTCTTCTTCATATCCGCGTAATCTTTTTTCGCATCCTCACCGGAGGTGAAACCCAGTTTCTTAGGGGACACGATATTGCGCGCTCCCACATTGGACGTCATGATGATGACTGTATTTTTGAAATCAATCCGGCGGCCCTGGGAATCTGTGATATGCCCATCGTCCAGCACTTGCAATAGGATATTGAAGACATCGGGGTGTGCTTTTTCAATCTCATCAAACAGGAGGACGGAATACGGCTTGCGCCGGATTTTCTCGCTGAGCTGTCCTCCCTCCTCATACCCGACATAGCCCGGAGGTGATCCGATCAGCTTGGAGACCGTGTGTTTCTCCATGTATTCGGACATGTCCACTCGGATCAGAGCATTGTCATCGCCGAACAGCGCTTCAGACAGTGCTTTGGACAGCTCCGTCTTGCCAACGCCGGTGGGGCCGAGGAAAAGAAAGGAACCGATGGGGCGTTTCGGGTCTTTCAGCCCAACACGTCCTCGCCGTATAGCCTTCGCAATGGCGCTGACCGCCTCCTCCTGCCCGATGACGCGCTGGTGAAGGGTTTCCTCCAGGTGTCGAAGCCGCTCGCTCTCTTCCTGTGCCAACCGCTTCACCGGGATGCCAGTCCAACTGGACACAATATCCGCAATCTCCTGTTCATCGACGATATCCTCAGCCTTATTGTTCTCTCTTTGCCAGACCAACTTCGCCTTCTCCAGCTCATCGCTCAGCTCTTTCTCTTTCTTTTTGATGTCACAGGCGCGCTCGAAGTCCTCCACCGAAACGGCCGCTTCCTTCTCCTTTGCCAGCTCTTCCAGCCGCTCTTCCATGGTCTTGATGGCCGGAGGCGCTGTAAAGACACGGAGACGCACTTTCGAGCTCGCCTCATCGATGAGGTCGATGGCTTTATCCGGCAGATACCGGTCGGTGATGTACCGGGCAGAAAGCTTCACCGCCGCCTCTATCGCTTCGTCCGTGATACGGACGCTGTGATGGGCTTCATATTTATCCTTTAACCCCTGAAGGATTGAGATCGCCTCTTCCTCCGTGGGCTCCTGAATCGTGACCGGCTGAAATCTGCGCTCCAGCGCCGCATCCTTCTCAATGTGCTTGCGGTACTCATCCAGCGTCGTAGCGCCTATGAGCTGAATCTCGCCTCTCGACAGCGCTGGCTTGAGAATGTTTGACGCATCCATCGCGCCCTCGGCGGCGCCGGCGCCGATGATGGTGTGAAGCTCATCGATGAACAGGATCACATCGCCAGCCGTGCGAATCTCTTCCATGGCCTTCTTCAAGCGCTCTTCAAACTCTCCGCGGTACTTTGATCCCGCGATCATAGACGCCATGTCCAGATTCACGACCCGCTTGTTCTTAATGCTTTCCGGCACGTTCCCGGCTACTATCTTCTGTGCCAGTCCTTCCGCAACCGCAGTCTTGCCGACACCCGGCTCTCCCACGAGACAGGGGTTATTCTTCGTCCGACGGCTCAGTATCTGGATGACCCGCTGAATCTCATTCTCCCGCCCGATGATCGGGTCAAACTTTGTCTCCCTCGCCAGCTGGGTAAAATCCCGGCTGAATTTATCCAAGGTGGGCGTATTGCTGGACGGCTTCACCGCCCCCGCTTGTTTCGCCTTTCCTCCGTCTTCCATGGTGGCCGCTGTTCCGCCCTGCAATCCCTGCAATATCTTCTGATACAGCGCTTGTGGACTTACATTCAGCATTAAAATAAAGCGTACAGCCAAACTCTCCCTCTCTCTCAGCAAGGCAATGAGCAAATGCTCCGTTCCAATAAACACCGTTCCCATTCTGACGGCTTCCTGGGCGCTATTGCTGATAATTCTCTTGCTCCTCGGGGTCCAGTCCGGTTGATCCGTCGTATGGCCGCCCTCCATCTCCAGCTTCTGGATCATCATGGTCACCTGCTCATCGGTGATCCCTTCCTGTTCCAGGACTTTTGCCGCGATCCCGTTGCCCTCGCGAATCAATCCTAATAATATATGCTCTGTTCCAACATAACCGTGTTGGAACTCCCGCGCCGCTTCCGTTGCCAATTCTAACGCTCTCTCCGCTTGGTTCGTAAATCGAGCCATCATATGGCATCCTCCTCTCTTCTTCCGTAGGATTCCTTATTTTAACTCTTCTTATTCGGTGGAATCTGCACAGTCTCTTGTATTGTAACACAGACTGGTCGATTTGTTAAGATGATTTCGATGGATTTTAATGAATAAACTATGAATCTTTATAACGCCACCGGCACAGATTCCCGCAGGCTAATCCGGTCCGGCCCCACCGCACAGTCATAGGCAAGCACTTCCACTCCTTGGCGCTGCGCATTTCGGAGTACCCGCCCAAATTCCGGATCTGTCGAATCGTTGGGGCTGACCGAGAGCATCCCCTCCATCTGGAGACAAAACAAAAGAACTCCCCGGTATCCTTCCCGAACCGCCCGGATCAGTTCTTCCACATGCTTTCGTCCACGCTGTGTCGGAGCATCTGGGAAATAGCAATGTCCATCCATCTCCAGCGTGACACCTTTGACTTCAATAAATCCTTTTGAACCAGCTCCCTCAAAATAGAGATCAAAGCGGGAGTTGCCAAAGGAGACCTCCCGCCGCAGCACGTCCGGCCTGCCGATCTCCTGAATCCGGCCAGCTGTCACAGCAGCCTGCACCACCCGATTGGGGATTTGAGAATCGATGTTGACAAGAAGAGAGCGTCCTCCATGCAATTGCTTCTCCACCGCAATCAGCGAATACGGTGTCTTTCGTCCTTCTGTGGTCGCCTTTTCGAGATAGACGGCAGCGCCTGGCACTAACAGTTCCTTATTGCGCCCTGTATTTTTGACATGGACGGTTATCGGCTGTCCATCCTCCAGACGAACCTTAGCTAAAAATCGATTGGGGCGCTCGATGAAGGTGGCTGGCTCGACGCCATAGTAAACAATTGGCTCATCCATCGACCCGATTGCGCCTTCCCCCCGCAAAATAGCTCTCCATGTTCTGCATGATCTCGCCTGTCATTCGATTCCTCGCCTCAATGCTGGCCCACGCGATATGCGGCGTGATGAGCAGCCGGTCGCTGTCCTGAATCCTCAGAAGGGGATTTTCCGCCTGTATTGGCTCCTGCTCAAGGACATCCAGCCCGGCCGCAGCAATGCGCCTTTCCTCCAAAGCCTTGGCTAGATCCGCCTCCCGCACAATTCCACCTCTCCCCAAATTTAAAAGGATGGCTGTGGGTTTCATTTGACACATCTCCTCATACCGCAGGAAATCTTTCGTCTGCTCAGTGAGCGGCGCATGGATTGAGAGAATATCGCTCTCCCTCAAAAGCGTCTCCTTATCGACTCGGGTATATTCGCCCTCCCCACTGGCATTGAGACCGGTGGTGGAATAATACATCACCTGAGCGCCGAACAGCGCTGCCAGCTGTGCGACACGCCGTCCAATGGCGCCCAGTCCGACGATGCCCCACCGCAGAGCGCTCAACTCGTGAAAAGTTCTGGCGAAATGGGTAAAGATCTCGTCCCCTGTATAGGCACCGGATTTCACATATTCGTCATAGTACCGGCTGTGCTCCAGCAGATAGAAGAGCATGGCGAAGGTGTGCTGTGCTACGCTCTCCGTGGAATACCCTTTAATATTGCATACTGCGATTCCCAGTCGGGCGGCGGCCCGTAAATCGATATTGTTGGTGCCCGTGGCTGTCACACAGATCAGCTCCAACTGCGGAAGTGCACGCATCTCCCTTTCCGCAAACACGACTTTATTGCATATGACCACATTGCATCCCGCCGATCTCTCCAACACTTGCTCCGGCCTGGTAAATGGATAGATGGTGACTTGTCCGAAGCGCTCAAAGCAAGTCAGATCCAAATCGCTGCCCAATGTCTTTGCGTCTAAGAGGACAATTTTATTCATGCTCTCCGTACCCTTTCCGATTGATCCGATTGATATTGTTTGCCAAATACGCGGCGCCAAATCCATTGTCAATATTGACGACACCGATCCCAGCGGCACAGCTGTTCAGCATCGTCAACAGGGCAGAGAGCCCGTGAAAACTGCTGCCGTATCCGACGCTAGTGGGAACCGCAATCAGGGGTTTATCCACCAACCCGCCCAGCACACTCGCCAGCGCCCCTTCCATGCCTGCAACGGCGATAATCACATTTGCCTTTCGAATCTGATCCAAACGGGCGAACAGTCGATGGATTCCTGCAACTCCCACATCGTAGATTCGCTCTACCGAATTGCCCAGAACCTCAGCCGTGACCGCCGCCTCCTCGGCCACAGGGATATCCGCGGATCCGGCGGTCACAACAGCGATCCCCCCCGGAATTTTTTGAATTTCTTTCCGCTTGATGACAGCGATTCGCGCCTTATCGTAGTAAACCGCTTCATCTGTGACGTCCCGAATTGCCTCAAATACATCCCGACCCGCACGGGTGGCCATGATGTTTTCTTCTTTATAATCCAGCATATGCCGGACAATCCCCCGGATATGCTCCAGCGACTTTCCCTCACAATAGATGACCTCCGGGGATCCGGACCGGATGGCCCGGTGGTTGTCAATCTTTGCATACCCCAGGTCTGTGAACGGAAGCGTTTTCATCTGCGAAACTGCCTCCTCGACGCTGACCTCTCCTTCTTTTACCTTTTCCAATAAAGCCGCCAAAGTTTCTTCATTCATCATATTCAGCCTCTCCCTTCATCTTGGCATGGCTTAATACCCGCGTTCCAGAATCGGCTTCAAAAATTGCCCCGTATAGGAGCCCTGCACCTGTGCGATCTCCTCAGGAGTCCCACAGGCGATCACCTGGCCGCCACGGTCTCCGCCTTCCGGCCCCAGATCGATGAGATAATCCGCCGTTTTGATCACATCCAGATTGTGTTCAATCACAAGCACGGTGTTGCCGCCTTCCACCAATTTTTGAAGAATATGGACTAATTTATGGACATCGGCAAAGTGCAACCCCGTCGTCGGTTCGTCCAAAATATAGATCGTCCTGCCGGTGCTGCGCCGGGAAAGTTCTGTCGCCAGCTTAACTCGCTGTGCCTCCCCGCCGGACAGGGTTGTGGACGGCTGTCCCAATTTGATATACGATAATCCAACGTCATAGAGCGTCTGGATCTTTGACTGGATCCTAGGCACGTTTTCAAAAAAACTCAGCGCCTCCTCCACCGTCATATCCAGCACATCGGCGATGGATTTATCCTTGTATTTAACCTCCAAGGTCTCCCGGTTATAGCGTTTGCCGTGACACACCTCGCAGGGGACATACACATCCGGCAAAAAATGCATCTCAATCTTGATGATCCCGTCCCCAGCACACGCCTCGCAGCGCCCTCCTTTGGTGTTAAAGCTAAACCTGCCCTTCTGGTATCCGCGCATTTTGGCTTCCTGGGTCGTCGAAAACAAATCCCGAATCATGTCAAACACGCCGGTGTAGGTGGCAGGATTCGACCGCGGCGTGCGGCCGATGGGGGATTGATCGATATCAATCACCTTATCCAAATGCTCCAACCCTGATATACTGGCGTACCGTCCCGGTTTGACCCTAGCTCGGTTCAGGTCCCTTGCCAGAACCTTATACAGGATTTCATTGACGAACGTGCTCTTCCCTGAGCCGGATACGCCTGTGACACAGGTAAAGACTCCCAGTGGCACTTTGAAATCTGTGCCCTGTAGATTATTTTGCCTGGCCCCCTTAATCTCCAGCCACCGCCCATCCGGCTTGCGGCGCTCCCCTGGAATTTCGATCTTTTTCCTTCCGCTCAGGTAATCCCCCGTAAGGGAATCCGGGCATTTCATAATATCGTCCACCGTGCCCTGGCATACCAGCTTTCCGCCGTGGATGCCGGCTGCCGGACCGATATCCACGATATGATCCGCCGCGAACATCGTCTCTTCATCGTGCTCCACCACAATGAGTGTATTCCCCAGGTCCCGGAGATGCGTCAGCGTCTTGAGCAGCTTCGCGTTGTCCCGCTGGTGAAGTCCGATGCTGGGCTCGTCCAAAATATACAGAACCCCCATCAACCCGGAGCCAATCTGCGTGGCTAACCGAATTCGCTGGGCCTCTCCGCCGGACAATGACCCCGCGGCTCTTGACAGCGTGAGATAATCCAGACCGACATCAAACAAAAAGCCAAGGCGCGCTCGAATCTCTTTTAAAATCTGGTAGGCGATCATCTCTTCCCGCTCTGTCAGCTTGAGCGTATCAAAAAATACTTTCGCATCCCGAATGGACATGCTGGTCACTTCGGAAATATTTTTGTCGTTGATGGTGACAGCCAGTGCCTCCGGTTTGAGCCGTTGCCCATGGCAGACAGGACATTCCGTCTGTGTCATAAAGCTCTCATACTCCGCCTTCATGGACTCGCTGCACTCCTGATACCGGTACTTCATATTGCCCAACAGACCGGCAAAGGGAGTGGAATACTCGCGGGTTCCAAACCGCCCCTCATAGATCATATCCACCCTCTCCGATCCGGTACCGTTCAGGAGGATGTCCATCGCCTCCGGGCTCAACTCCCGGACTGGGACATCCAACCGAAATCCGTATTTTTTGGAGAGGATTCCTAATAGCTTTCCGGCATAACTGTCATCGTGGCCGGCGGAACCCCACCCTGGGGCCACAATGGCCCCCTCCGCCAGAGATAGATCCCTGTTGGGGATGATCAATTCTGGGTCGAACTTCATCTGCATACCCAAGCCTGTACACTCCGGGCAGGCGCCGAAGGGATTGTTGAAGGAAAATAGCCGGGGCTGTAGCTCATCAATGCTGATGCCACAGTCAGGACAGGAGAAACTCTGGCTAAATAGCTTTCGCTCCTCTTGTCCGCCTATATCCACCATGAGCAGTCCATCCGACAGCTTCAAAACCGTCTCGATGGAATCGGTCAATCGCTTCGCGATGCCTTCGCGGACCACGAGACGGTCCACAACGATCTCAATGGAATGCTTTTTATTTTTATCCAGCTCGATAGTCTCATCCAACTGATAGAGACTGCCATCGATATAAACTCGCACGTAGCCTGAGCGTTTTGCCTGCTCCAAAAGCTTGGTGTGCTGCCCTTTTCTTCCTCGAACCACAGGCGCCAACAGCTGGATCCTCGTTCCCTCCGGCAGAGATAGAATCTGATCCACCATCTGATCCACCGATTGCTTCTCGATAACACGGCCGCACTGGGGGCAGTGTGGGATCCCGATTCTCGCGTACAAAAGCCGCAGGTAATCATAAATCTCCGTAACCGTTCCGACAGTGGAGCGTGGATTGCGGGATGTGGTCTTCTGGTCGATGGAGATCGCGGGGGACAAACCGTCGATGGACTCAACATCCGGCTTCTCCATCTGTCCTAAAAATTGTCTGGCGTAGGAGGACAGCGACTCCATGTAGCGCCGCTGTCCTTCTGCAAAGATAGTGTCAAAAGCTAAGGAAGACTTCCCCGAACCGGAAAGTCCAGTCAGCACGACGAACTGATTCCGTGGAATGGTTACATCCAAATCCTTCAGATTGTGTTCCTTCGCTCCCTTAATATGAATATATTCATCCATGACGTATCCTCTACTTATTCTATAGATTTCCATTGCGATATCCAAACAAACGTTCTTCTCGATTATACAGTATTTCTCTTTTTTCGTCAAGAGATGTCAGCGAAAAACTTCACCCCCGACACACGCTGCCCCGTGACATGAGCCAAACATATGTTTTTTAGGGATTGCAATTTTGTACTGTTCAGGATATAATAAGAAAATAAGTTCGCCTGCACCGGGAGGAGGAATCGTGTGGCTATTTGTGCCGGAGCGTCACAGATAGCTCTTCGCCTCGTCGCTAGCGCTCCAGAATGGAGGTTAAAATGGATTTTAAAGTGGTGTCAGAATTTAAGCCCACCGGAGACCAGCCCCAGGCTATTGAAAAATTGGTCAAAGGCTTTCAGAAAGGCAACAAATTTGAGACTTTGCTGGGGGTCACCGGGTCCGGCAAAACTTTTACCATGGCACACGTGATTGAACAGTTACAAAAGCCGACTTTAGTGCTGGCTCACAATAAAACTTTGGCGGCCCAACTGTACAGTGAATTTAAGGAATTCTTCCCTAACAACGCCGTAGAATATTTTGTCTCCTACTACGATTATTATCAACCTGAAGCCTACGTGCCTCAGACCGATACGTTTATCGAAAAGGATTCTGCCATCAACGATGAGATCGACAAGCTTCGCCACTCTGCCACCGCTGCGTTGGCAGAGCGACAGGATGTCATCATCGTTTCCAGCGTGTCCTGCATCTACGGCTTGGGAGACCCCATCGACTATAACAGCATGGTCCTCTCCCTGCGCCCTGGCATGATTCGGGAGCGGGACGATGTGCTGCGCCGCCTTGTGGATCTACAGTATTCCCGCAATGACATGAACCTAACGCGCGGGACCTTCCGCGTGCGGGGCGACGTGTTGGAGATCATCCCCATATCGGAGGAGAACATCGCCTACCGGGTGGAATTTTTTGGCGACGAAGTGGAGCGCATCTCCGAGGTGGATGCCCTCACCGGCGAGATCTTAGGCAAACGGGAACACATGATCCTCTTTCCCGCCTCCCACTATGTCATCGCGCCAGAGAAAATGGAGGGCGCCATCTCCCGCATTGAGGAGGAGCTGGAAATGCGCCTTCGAGAGTTCCAGGAGAACGATAAGCTTTTGGAGGCCCAGCGTCTGGCCCAGCGCACCAACTTTGACATTGAGATGATGCGGGAAACGGGCTTTTGCAGCGGTATCGAAAATTATTCCCGGCATCTGTCGGGCCGGGAGGCCGGAAGCACCCCCTACACGCTGCTGGACTATTTTCCGGACGATTTTCTCATCATCGTGGACGAGTCCCACATCACCCTGCCTCAGGTCCGCGGCATGTACCACGGGGACCAATCGAGAAAGGAAACCCTGGTGGACTACGGCTTTCGTCTCCCCTCGGCTAAGGATAATCGCCCTCTTAATTTTGAAGAGTTCGAGAGCAAAATCCATCAGATGATGTTTGTATCCGCAACCCCGGGTCCCTATGAATATGCCCATGGGCAGCTCATGGCAGAGCAGATTATCCGACCCACCGGACTTCTGGACCCTCAGGTGGAGGTACGGCCTGTGTTAGGACAGATCGACGATCTACTCCAGGAGATCCGTCAGGTCATCGCTCGGAAACAAAAAATTTTGGTGACGACTTTGACAAAGCGTATGTCCGAGGATTTGACAAAATATCTGAAGGAGGCCGGCGTCAAAGTTCAATATCTCCATTCCGATATCGATACACTGGAACGGCTGGAGATCGTTCGCGATCTGCGCACCGACGTCTACGATGTTCTTGTGGGCATCAATCTGCTGCGCGAGGGATTGGATATTCCAGAGGTCTCTCTCATCGCCATTTTGGATGCGGATAAGGAGGGATTTCTGCGGTCGGAGACATCGCTGATTCAGACCATCGGCCGCGCAGCCCGAAATGTGGACGGCAAAGTCATCCTGTACGCCGACACCATGACAGGCTCCATGGAGCGCGCCATCTCGGAGACCAACCGTCGCCGGGAGATCCAGGATCAATACAACAAGGAACACGGCATTATCCCGCAGACGATCAAGAAGAAAGTCCGCGACGTCATCCGGGCCACCCTGGCCGTGGACGAGGAGGGCCAGCCCCAAAGCTTGGAAAAGGATCCGGAATCCATGTCGAAGGAGGAGCTTCTCAAGGCAATCGCAAAGCTGGAAAAGGAAATGCGCAAAGCTGCCGCCGACTTACATTTTGAGGAGGCCGCCCAGCTTCGGGACGAAATCATCAAGCTCAAAACGGCCCTCGCGGAGATTTCGGTGTAAATACTTTCGGATTTTTCTATAGCATAAGATGAAAAGACAATTCTGTTTGAGGCCCGCCTCTCGAGAATTGTCTTTTCTAATTCCAAACAGCCTTCGTTTAATGTTCTACTCCTCTTCCGGAGACACCTGTACCTCTTTGACAACCTTGATCTGCGCCACGCGCCGGTCATCCACCTTCATGACGGTAACCTGATACCCCTCAAATGCAAAGGAGTCTCCTTCTTCCGGCAGACGGTCCAACTCCTCCATAACCCACCCGCTTACCGTGGTTGAGTCGAAGGAGTCCGGGTCTTGCTTAATATCCAGCACTTCAAATAGATCGTCCAGGTCAGCGCTGCAATTGACTAGGGTTGTGACCTCGTCCAGCTTCTGAAAGGTCTCCACAACCTCGTCATGCTCATCCCAGATCTCCCCGACCAACTCCTCCAAAATATCTTCCATCGTCACGATGCCAGCCGTGCCACCAAACTCGTCGACGACCACCGCCAGATGGGTTTTTGACTTTTGCAGTGACCGCAGGAGATTGGAAATTTTCATATTCTCCGGGATGAACAAAACCTGTTGGATCACGCTGTGATAATCTGTGCCGCCCTTGTTGAGAAACGCCATAAAGTCTTTTTCATGAAGCACACCGATGATATGGTCAATGGTATCCTTGTAGACAGGAAGCCGCGACAGGCCATTGTTCAAAAATACTTCCTTGATCTCTTCATTGCTCATCTCATCATCGATGGCGATCAGGTCCACACGGTGCGTCAAAATATCTTGAACGCTGACATCGTTAAATTCTATAGCCGATCGGATGAGCTCTCCCTCATGCTCATCGATTCCGCCGTCCTCCTCCGCCTCCTCGACGATGGTCATCAGCTCTTCCTCCGTCATGGACTGGGTATCCTTGTTTTTGAAAAGCTTCGACAAGAGTTTTTTCCACTTCATGAACAGCCAGTTCAGCGGCGTCAAAAGAATCATAATGACCTTTAAAATTGGCGCTGAGAACATGGCAAATTTCTCTGGTGACTCCTTCGCCAAGCTTTTGGGCGATATCTCTCCAAATATCAACACAAGGACCGTCATCACCACAGTGGACAGCGTGACACCCATATCTCCCCAATGCCTGGTGAATAACACCGTGGCCAGCGATGTTGCCACGATGTTGACGATGTTATTGCCGATCAAGATCGTGGACAGAAGCCGGTCAAAATTATCCGACATTTTGAGGACCAGCGCCGCTCTTTTATTGCCCGCTCCTGCCATACTTTTCAGCCGAATCCGGTTGGCACTGGAAAACGCTGTCTCTGTAGCGGAAAAATATGCAGACATCAATATCAAGAGCCCCAGTACGATGATCAGGATTATGTCACTCCCCATGTAATTCCTTCAACTCCATTTCATAGTCTGTTCAAACACAAAAAAGACCAGACATATGGCGAAACCATATGCCTCGTCTTTCTCTCAGCAGTCTATCGTCCGTTTATCAGAATCCGAATCTTCCACGGGAACGTCGTCCACTTGTGTGCACCAGCCTTTTTTGTGTTTAGATGGATTTATTATACTGGGTTTTTCGGTGGATGTCAACTATTTCTTCCACATCGCTCCAAATTCGTGTTCTAGTTCTCCAGGAGCTTCGCTGCAAATCGCTTAGCCGCGGGATTGCTGTTTACCCTGCCGGGCAACTTGAGCTCGCACAGAATGATCCGGCCCTTTCCGCACTCTTTCATAGCCGCGATGTGGGCGCTCGTCCAATGATCTCGATCGCCTGCCGTAGCTCCCCCCAATAGCCGGTCGAAATTTTCACCGATCACGACGTACTCAGCGAGAGGCGTAATATACTCCGCCTGTTCATCATACCAGAAGCGGAAATCCTGTTCTTCAAATCCTTCCATGAAGGGGACATCCTCGACAGCGGCAAAATGCACCGGCAACATCGGGCATGGCCGTACTTCCACAGTGTCATCGGCAATCTGGTACCGGCCTGTTGGCAGCTCCAGAAATACAAGCCGTCCGCCGCCGCGAACCCAGGCGTCGATGCTGTCTTTTCTCGCCGCATATGCAAGGTAGTCATCGACGACGATCACACCCGCTTCCTGAGGGGAAGTCGAGGGGAAGGGCTGGGCTTCCAGGTCCATGTCCTGCAACAGCGCGCTGGCCTTGCCCTCATTGCCCAGAATGAAGAGCGGCGGCTTGTGCCAATCCAGCGGAATCCCGAGAAGAGAGTCCCGCGCGGCACCAAAAACGGTTAATTCCTGGGACGCATCCTGAAGCAAACGCCCTGCCCCGTCGAACAGGCCTGCTACCACCGTCACCGTTTTTCGCCCGTTTTTCGATACGGACGGCATGGGGACGGTGATATATCCTTGAAATTGGCTAGTACAAGCGCCGATCTTAGCCGGATGTCGCCCCGACATGAGCACTTTGCCATCACAGACCGCATAATACTGAAGCCAACACTGCGTCAAATATTCGTTTGTATCGTTGCAGATATAGCATTCTACATGTGCTGTTTCCTGAGCAAAATAGGTGAATCGGTCGGTTCTGAGACTGACAAGAACCGGCTCCAACGCATTCCGATAGGCAAAATACGCTGGTTTTGGCCGCCGCTCCACATCCATGATGGTCTTCATCCAGCCCGAGGGGAACGCGTCAATGAACAGATGAATCGCAAAGGTATTCATACGGCTGTCCCGCCGAAATGCTTCCGTCATAATCTGCGTCGCAAACCGCTGGTGTTCCTGGCTTTTCTCTACCCACTGGGCTAAACTCGTCGGCGTTTTGAAGAAGAAATAGTGGAACCTTCCTGTCTGCGCTCCCACGATTTTTTCCGGCGACCAACTCGCCTCTTCGTCCTCCGTCTGCGGCAGCCATTCTGAAGGATAGTATTTTCGCATGACGCTCACAGGGTCCAGCCCCTCAGCCCCAAATTCTCCGCATCCATAATACCAGCCTGGTTTAACATACATCCAATAGCCCTTGTACAGACGGCCGATATCAATGCCATGTCCGTTATACCAACAGGGATAACAGTGATTATCTGGAAGGGATGTCTCCTCCGGTGGATTGTAATCTCCATCGATGGGCTTGATAACCCTATCCGGGTTCTGTAGATGGACGGCGATGTTGGCAGCGGTAAAGAACTCCTCCAGCTCCTTGCGCTCCAGACAGCGGTGCGGCTGATTGTTGGCATTGGGAAATGGCTCGTTAATATAAGAGACCAAAATACAGCAGGCGTGAGACCGAATCAGCCGCTCCATCTCTTCCGCCTCCCGAACGCATTCGCAGAACTTTTCTCGGTTCAATACTCCGAATAATGGAAAATCCGTTTGAAGCATCAGGCCCAGTCGATCGCAATAGTCGTAGAATTCTGGCTGAACAGGCCGCTGTGTAATCCGGAGGAAATTCATGTTGCATATTTTGGCCAGCAGTATGTCATCCATAAGCTGCTCCATATCGCCCTTATAGATACACTGCTGCTCATGGCCCATGGTGTTTGCGCCCCGCAGGCGTATCGTCTCTCCATTGAAAACGAACCGTCCCTTTCGCTCCCCCTCAGTATCCATAGAAAAATACCGCATCCCGAATTGCTGTTTCCGGCAGTCCAGAAGTTTTCCCTCTTCGTCCAGCAGTCGAACCTGGACTTGATACAGCCAAGGATTCGAATTGCTCCAACGCCTTGCGCCCGGAATATGGAACGGGACCGCAAACCGATTGCGCCCCTGTTGGACAAAAAGCGGCATCGGCTTATGATACACATCGTCTGCCTTTGTCTGTGCCTCCGTCAAGGAATCTCCCAGGCCGACCTCCAGGTTGGTGGATGGGTCGTAGGGCAGCGCCGTGAACACCGTCTCGTCAAAATTTTGTCCATATAGGGATAGCTCCAGGCGGACCTTCTTCTTCATCGCACTGGCGGCGCTGACCTCAATCCAGCAGCTTGCATCCTCCAAGTTCTCCATGGGCTGAACAAAAATATCCGCAATCGACACGGCCGAACGCCCTTCCACATAAACCTCCTGATAAATCCCCATCCCTGGCGGACAGTGATGCCAGCCCACCTTGCTGTCATCAAATCCCAGGCCCGTTGCCGCGTAGATCTTCTCTCCTCCATCAGAGTGCACGGCGTCATTTTCCACCACAACCAGCAGCACATTGTCCTTTTCACGGACAAAGTCTGTAATCTGGAATTCAAAGGGGGCAAAAAAGCCCTCGTGGGAGCCGACGAACCGGTAGTTCACGTACACGGCAGCTTTATAGTCCACACCCTTGAAGCACAAATAGATCGCATCCTTGCTTGCCATGGACTCTGTCAAATCAAAGCACATCCGATAGAATGTGGTAGCTTTGCCAACCGGCGCGCCATAGTGGGGGAGCTGTACTTCCTCCCACTGTCCCTTTCCGTCCAACACTCCCTGGAAATCCTGCTGATCCGCTTTCGTCTGGATTCTCCAACCAGCGCGCTGAATCGGCATCCGTTCCCGCAGTTCCTCCATCTCTGGGGCCAGATCCCGCATATACGGTCTGTACTCTTTCCTAGCAGCCAGCAGCGCTTCGCTCAATTCTTCCTCTGAGTCCATTTTTTTCAAAGGCGTAAACTGATACCTGGCATCCGAAATATTTTGTAGGAAAATGACATCCTTCTTTTCCGGCTCCGGTATGATAAGTCCCCGTTCCTGAACGGATACGCCTTCTTTGGCAATCTGTGCAAACCTATCCATGTGTTTTGTCCTTTCAAAATGAGTATATTTTTTGCTTATATTGAATCTTGCCGTCCGGCAAAACCTTCACCTGTTCTTCCCCAACTGCCGATACCTCAATGACAGTGCGGATCCTGTGCCGTAGCCCTCTGTCCAAATAGAGCCGCAGCTGATTGACGCTGTCCATGGTCTCATCGTACCCTTCCGGTCCCCACCACACATCCTGAGGTTGGTAATCAATGGGATACACGCTGACCTGAATTCCAGCTTCCACAATGGTATAATACCCATTTTTCTGACGGATCTCGCCCCTCGTGTTTAATCGAAAGCTAGCTCTGTGGGGCGTTATATAGTCTGCCTCATCTGCGATCCAATATACACAGGGATCCTCAGAATATAGGCTCCGGCTGCAATGCGTCATGATTCCCTCCTCCCAGATATCCTGCAATTCCGTTCGGTATCGCAGGATTCCGTTCTGGAAGCTCGCCTCCGTCACCTTGGCAGCGCCGGAGTTTTTCTGGTGATACCGGAAACCTGTGTTGGATTCCGGATAGAACAGGTTATGGACGTCGGCGCCTCCAATCGTGGCCACATAGGGATTGGAGTATGTACAAACGCCTCGATCAATGAGGATCGGCTTTCCATCCACCTCCAACAGGAAAGAGCCCTTGTCCTCATGGTAATGAGCAAAATAGGAAACGCCGCTGAAAGCGCTGATATGGATCATGCCCAGCTCCGATTTTTGCCGGAGGTTCATCAAGCCAGTGACTGGAAAGGACGCAAATCCTTCCCCGCTGACAGGCTTCTTCTCTTGCCTCTCCAGCTGCGGCGACATGATAAGGAAATCAAGATCCGACTCCGCCGTCTGGCTTGACAGAGCATGTTCATACAGACGTTTCCACCTGGGATCGTCCGAGACCTGGCAGAACAAAGCGCTGACGATGGGCTTAAATGGCTGTGAATGCCCGTCGTTGAAGGGGATTGTCGCACACCCTTCCATCTGGTCGCTGAGCATGTTGGGCGCAAAGTCGGCGGTCTTCCGGATGGTATCCCACACGTATTCCTTCAAGGTCTTGTGGTGATACCGGGCGAGAAGATATAAACCCGTCATGGCGTTGGAGAAGGTGTAATTCCAATACCCTGGCCCCTCCGGCGTTCCCCCGTCGGAGGCGACATAGCTGTCGATCATCTCCTTCATATCTTTCTCCGCATCCAGAAGCCAGGACTCATAGCGGGGATATGGATGGACCAAAGCCAGCAGTCCCACGATTCGGCCCACGTTGAACACGATGCCCTGATTCATATGCCGGATATAGGAGACGGTCTTAAAGTCCGCTTCCAATCTTGGCAGCCCCTTCATGATCATGGCATCGTAGAGGATATGGCGTCCGTGCCAGGTCAAAAGGGCGCCGGCCCAATCTAGCACTTTTGCACACGCCTTCAAGAGCACCTCCTCCGTAAAGGAGCGGTGGTGCCAGGTTGCGCCGGGAAATACCCCCATGAAACTTTCGCACCAATACTGACTGTGTGCGACGGACAGCGCCATCCGGCAGGCCATTTTTAACATGGGAATATTCTCGTCCAGGATTCCGACAAACGCCAGCTTCTCCATGGCAAGGTTCAGAACCGGCCGGTTCCAGTCCCGATTTCGAATCCATCGGTGGTCAGAACTGCCGATGTAGGTCTGAATATCCGCCTCCGGCTCCAGCTTCATGGCCTCCTCCGCCTCTTGGCGCAATGTCTTCATGGCGGAAGCGTACAAGGGATCTGTCAGCTTTTTCCGAAGGGCGGGCAATTCATCCTCATCGAAATAGATTCCCAGCATCGGCTTAATCTCATATGTCTCGGCAAAGCAGCCCTCCCACTGAGAATCGTACGGGCTTTTGACAGCCTCCAACTCTTCCCGTTTCGCCCGATTCGCCAAGCCCAGCCAACAGAGCAAACCCGCGCACGACTCACTCCCCGTCTTCTGAAACTCGTACCGGAGATGGGTCAGCTTTGTCCCTGAAAAGGTTCCCACATATTCCGTCGTGTCATCATCCCCGACCGCATGGATCAGCAGCCGTTGCTCCCCGTCGATTTCCCCGTACAGCCGGTATGTCAGATTTTTGGGGAAGCTTGCAAATACTCGCAGTTCATCGTATCCGGCGAGATCGACGTCACAATCCCTTTCCATAATGATGGGGGATTCCCCCAGCTGCTGTTCAATGGCGATGCGAACACCACACCAATACGGGAAAATTTTGGCTGCCGCCTCATGATAGCAAACCTGATAATTTTGAAGCACCGAGTACTTCTCGTTGTCTGGATAGGACTCTCCGCTGTCCCAGTAAGGCTCCAGGATCGTTTCTGCATAATTGATGGGTACATTTCTCATGGCTTCCACCTCCATATGGTATTCTTCTGTCACCGAAAAAGATCGAGCACGCGCTCCCAAAATCCTTTCTCCTCTTCCTGAACTGTAAAAGTGGTCTCTGTCGGGCTCTCGATGGCATCGATCCGATACACAAATTGAACGGAATGCACAGCCCCCTGTTCAGGCGCCGCATAGGACGTCAGGGATCCCTCCCCTTTCTCGAGGGATTTCAACATTTCATCCATCCGCTCTTTCGCCGTGTCCAGTCCATTCTTGATCAGTTCCTGTCCCTGTGTCAGCGCCTTGACCCCTTCTGGAAGGGCCGATGCCCCATCGACCATCTGGGAAATTCCATCTACGTAGGCGCTGAGTCCCTCATTTAATTCCTTCATTCCGGTTGACAGCTGAAGCAGCCCCTGGCGCTGCGCCTCTAAACCTGTGGAAAGCATGGCAATCCCTTCGATCCCCGCCTGCAGATCCGCTAGCTTCGAGTCCAGTTCCCGCGCAATCTCTTCAAGCTGTGATGTAAGGCCCTCCAAACCCATATCGGGAGATGTCTCTAACTGCCAAAGCACATCCTCCAACGCGCCCTCCAGCTGGTCTTGATACTGCATCAAGATCAGGGCCATTTGTTGCGCTACGGCATCGGATACCGTCTGCTCAATCTGTTGGACAAGTTCGCCCCCAGCCTGGCTCACAGTGTCTGCCAGTTGTTGCTGCTGTTCTGGCGTGAGCCCAACATCCGGCGGCAGCAGGGCAAGAATCCTCTGGGTCAATGCCTCTGACCACTCCCGCGTGTCCACCGCCGGCATCGTGGTTTCCCCTACGGAGCCGGACAGATTCAGTCGCTCTTCAAAGGCATCTGAAATCTGTTGCTTAAGCTTGCCCAGCATGTCCGCGAGATAGGCCTCATCCTGCAACTCTCCAAGCAACTTTCGCAGTTCCCCCATTGCCTCTGCCAAGGAGTCTAGCTGGCTCTGTGCTCCTTTCAGCTCATCGATCTGCTCCTGTGTCAGCGCCACCTGACTTAGGGCCGTGGATATCGCTTTATATCCCTGGACAAGAGCCGCTCCAGCGCTTTTTAGCTTGCTGCCTGCAACCGTGAGCCCCTCTGCTCCCGCTTCCAACTCCTTTGTTCCCTCAACCAACTGTCCCATGACCGTTGACATGCCGCCGACTCCCTCGATCAGCGCATCCGTATCCAACACCGAGCTCATCATTGACGCCATATCCACGGAGCTATCCATGACAATCATGCTGATTTCGTCCATGGAAAAATCCGTCGTATCCCATTCTAAACGGTACTCACCGGACTGTCCCGCCATCACCATATAGGTCGCTGTCATGGACTTTCCCGATATGACGGTCGATGCTTCCGGAGCGGAAATATTGCGGCATATTTCCATGTCTAAGGGAATGGATACCTGCGCCATATAGTTCTGTTGAAAATACGCTTCCGCCTTGACGTTTGCCTCAATTGACAGCTCAAGCGCCACATGTCCAGCGGCTCCCGCCAACGCGTCCTCCGATACCTTTTCCCCGTCAAGACTGTAGGACAGCGTCAGTGTAAAAGGCAGTTCTCCCGGCTTGGAGGCCGTTCCCTCATAATAAAATCGATGGATGTCTCCCTCCAGTTCCCAGGTAACAGCGCCATTTCGAACCTGCGCCATCGCACTGTTGCTCAAGTTCACCACCTGACTGTAGACGCCGTAGTCTCGATACCGTCCCGGCCCATCCACTGGAAAGGTGTTGACAACGTGAACTGACTTCACCGTCCCATCCCCGTTCAGCAGCACGTAGACCGTCTCATCCTTATCTCTCACCACATCGATGGTTGGCAGATCCTCCTCCCGGGTTACCTGCTGCCTTTCCTCCGCATACGATGGCAACCTCCAGGCCGTCATGCTCGCTATGAGAAACCCTCCGATGAAGAGAATCGCACAGATCCTCTTTCTCAGCTTATCCGCTTTCTTCATGGATCGAAACCTCCTTGTTAGCCCCTTTGTTCCTTTTGTGAGCATACGTCGTCTTCATAATAAACGGGTCCAGCAGTATCAATAGGGCCGGCAACAGGAAGATGACAAAAACCCCGCTGAAAACAGCGCCTCTTCCCACCAAAAGGCAGAGCTGTGCAATTCCCTGGATCGATGAAGCCGCGTATACGCTAAAACCTGCAACGCTGAGGATCAAAGCCGATGTAAAGATGGAGGGCCCCGACGTTTCCACCGCTGCTACGCCAGCCTCCTGTCTTGCCATGGTTTTGCGATGTTTCAGGTAGTCCTGGGTCATTAAAATTCCGTAGTCAATGGTTGCGCCCAACTGAATCGCACTGATAATCAGGTATCCAATAAAGATCAGCCCCTCCCCCATAAAATACGGGATGGACATGTTCAGCCATATGGCAGACTCTATGATCAAAATTAGCAAAATCGGGATGGATATGGAACGGAATGTCAGAAGGACGATCAGGAGAATTGCCACCACAGAAATCACGCCCACCCTAGAAAAATCTGTCTCCATAACCTGACGGATCTCGTCAATGCTGGCAGAGGATCCCACCAGCCAGTAGGCATCGCCGTAAGCGTCGCTCATAACCGACCGAATCTCCTCGATGACCTGCTTTGTCTCCTCCCCCTCCTGCGGGACATCCAAATTTAAGACATAGCGGCTGTAGGCTTCCGTCTGAAATTGCTCCAGAAGAGCATCCGGTGCTAATTCAACCGGTATCCCCTCCCCGAGCAGCGCTGCCGCGCTCTGGACTTGGCTGACGCGGGGAATCCTCGAAAGGTTGGCGGAAACCTGCGCTTCCTTGCCCATCTCTCCCCTCGGCGCCATGACCACCATGGGATTATTTCGGCCGAATAATTCGCTCATCCTCTCCCGGTCCTTCGCCTCCGGGGATCCCTCCGTTGCGACAACCGCCTCGTCTCCATAGAGGAATGTATTCGCATTTTGCGCTAAAAAGCAGGGAACAATCGCGAGTATGACAATCGGTATACAATAGCGCGCTTTCGAGATTCCTTTCCCGACGCTGTGAAAGGAGGGGAGAAAGCTCCTATGCCGGCTCTTCTCCACGAGCCTCGCGAATTTCACCGTCAACGCGGGAAGTAAGGCAATGACGCTGATAAAGCTCAGGACAATTCCCTTAGCCAACACAATTCCAAGGTCCTGCCCCAATCGATACCGCATGAACAGGAACGCGACAAAGCCTGCGATGGTGGTCAGGCCGCTGGCACTGATGGTCGAAATGGCCCCCGCCATTCCTCGCCTCATGGCCTCCTCCGGCTCATACCCTTCCCGCCTCTGTTCCTCAAACCGGTGCAGCAAGAAAATCGCGTAATCCATCGAGATCGCAAACTGCAAAATCGTTGCAACCATCTCCGAAATAAAGGACACATTGCCCAAGAAAACATTGGTGCCCAGATTCAGCACGGCTGAGACCCCAATGGTCGCGATCAATAGAACCGGTTCAAACCAGGAAGTGGTACAGATCAACAAAATCAGAAACAGAATGGGAATCACCAGCAGGGTAATCCCCGCGATCTGCTTAAGCGCTGTCTCCCGCAGAGCCAGGGATGTGACCGCTGCCCCATCCAGCATTGCCAGATCTCCCGCCGTCTTACGGATTTCCCCGATGGCCTTTCCGGCAGAGGCACTGTACTCATCTCCCCATAGCTCGATCTGATATAGGGCCGTCCCACTCTTATAATAGGCGTTCAACGTGTCGGTGTCCATGGCCGAGACCGGCACATGCACATCCAGCACATCATCTAGCCAGAGGATGCGTTTGACCCCCGGTATCTGCCGCAACTGCTCTTTTAGGTTGACCGCTTCCGAGATGGTAATCTTCGGGACAGCGACCCGGATGGCCGCTGAGTCCCCAAATTCTTGATGGTATAAATCCAGCGCCGCCCATATCTCCGAATCCACGGGCAGATACTGACTCAGCCGATACTCGATCTTGGTAAAGGGAATCAAAGCCGCGCACAATACCGTGAGGATGAGGAACAATAGGATGATTCGATTACGCTTTTGTACAAGATGTCTTGCAACACGATCCAATCTAACTCCCCCCCAGCTTTCCACGATGCTATGTATATCGGTACGGTATATTCTCCTGGTGAAAGCCAACAAAAAAGCACCTGCCTTATGTAAGCAGATGCTCTTGCACTGCTCGCAGATGCTCTTGCACTGCTCATGGCTTACGTGGATATTATATCATCTTTCTTCGCCATGTCAATTTACTTAATGATAAAAAGTTTGCCTCTTCTAGCCGCGCACAGCGATGACTTCCACTTCCACTTTCACATTTTTGGGCAGCGTTTTGACCGCTACGCAGGAGCGAGCCGGCTTACCGGTAAAGTACCTCGCGTAAATCTCGTTAAAGGCGGCAAAGTCATCCATGCTGCTCAAAAAACAAGTGGTTTTGACCGCTTTCGCCAGGTCGCTTCCCGCCGCTTTCAATACAGCTTGCAAGTTTTTCATAACCTGCTCCGTCTGCGCCTCAATGGACTGTGCCTCCACCGTGCCAGTTGCCGGGTCGATGGGGATCTGTCCAGAGGTAAAAATAAGCTCCCCCGCCACAATGGCCTGTGAATAGGGGCCGATAGCGTCCGGCGCCTGTTTCGTATAAATCGTTTCCATACTGCAACATCCTTTCCTATATAATCTTATATCCGGCCTGCAAAACGGCTTCCCGAATCTGCTGTATATGTTCGAAATCCCGCGTCTCCATGACGATACGCAGCAGACACGCATTCACATCGGTGTCCACATCTGCCCGGTCATGATAGATGGACACCACGTTGCCTCCCAGATCAGCGATAATCTTTGAGACATCTTTGAGCTGTCCCGGCTTATCCACCAGCTCGATGGTCATATCCACCGACCGGCCAGATTTGAGAAGCCCTCGGTTGATAACGCGGGACAGGATGGTTACATCGATATTCCCCCCGGAGACGAGGCAGACGACATTTTTCCCCTCCACTGGAACCTTGCCGAACATCACAGCGGCAATGGAAACCGCTCCAGCTCCTTCTGCAATCATCTTCTGCTGTTCGATCAGCGCCAGGATCGCCGTGGATATCTCATCGTCCGTCACGGTCACGACTTCGTCCACATAGCGCCGGCACAGGTCGTAGGTCAGATCCCCGGGCCGCTTTACCGCAATCCCATCCGCAATCGTCTTCACCGACTCCAGTGCCTCTTTCTTGCCGGATGAGATGGCGTTGAACATGGAGGGCGCTCCAGTGGCCTGCACTCCATAGATCCGACACTCGGGGCGCAATCGCTTGATGGCGTAGGCGATCCCGGAAATCAATCCACCTCCTCCAACGGGAACAACAATGGCGTCCACACTAGGCAGCTGGTCGAGAATTTCAAGACCGATAGTCCCTTGCCCCGCTATGACCATCTCATCATCAAACGGATGGATAAAAGTATACCCCATTTCTTTTTGTAATTCAAGTGCCTTTTCGTAGGCATCGTCATAGGCCCCCTGCACAAGGCATACCTCCGCGCCGTAACTCTTGGTCGCTTCCACTTTTGAAATGGGCGCTCCGTCCGGAATGCAGATCATGGCTGGAATCTTGTTCTTCTGGGCGGCCAGCGCAACGCCCTGGGCGTGATTGCCAGCGGAGCAGGCGATGACACCCTTCCGCTTCTCTTCATCGCTCAACTGCGATATTTTGTAGTAGGCTCCCCGAACCTTAAAGGAACCCGTCACCTGTAGATTCTCCGTCTTAAGATAGATCTTTCCACCGGCGTGCAGCTTCGGCGCATAGATAAGGTCCGTCTTCCGGATCACATCCTTCAAAACATAAGAGGCATGGTAAATCTTGTCCAGTGTCAACATCACAAATCTCTCCCCCATCATAAAAATACAGCCCTCATCTCCATTAGAGACGAAGGCTGTTGCTTCCGCGGTACCACTCTAGTTGCCGCTACGTACACGCGGCCTCTTCATACGCATCCAACAATGCGCGCTCCGTTAACGGGGGGCTCTCCGGGTCCGCTTACTGCTGTTTCTGCGGGCCAGCTCCGAGACGATACGTGAAACGGAGGTGAAGTTCCTGGAACCTTACACCGGCCGGTTCCTCTCTGTTAGGATCCTCCCCCCAGCGCGTTCTCTTCTTAGCAGTATCACTATACGCCAATTTTCAGATTTTGTCAATCCCCGTTTTATGAAACAAATACTGCCCGCAAGACCCTCTCTTCATCCTCCCGCATGGCAAGCAAATGCATTTGAACTGTCGCCAGATCGCGGGGCTGTTTTATCAGTGAGTACTTTAGCATGAGATTTTTGATACAGGTGGCGCGTTCTGCAATCTCATCCAATTTTACTAGGATATCACCGGAACATTGAATCGCATTTTCTTTTTGTAGATAGCGGATTCGTTTCGCCATCACAGCTTTATGCTCGCACAGCAGGGTGAAGGCTCTTATGTCCAGAAAATCCTCCCCTTTTTCAATTTGCTCTATGTAGGTCTGCAATTCTCGGTATGCTGCCAACCCATACACCATGTCAGGCTTAGGATTTCCGTACATTTTAAACCGCTTGGACGTGTCTGCCGACTGGAGATAGTCCGATACCATCTCCTGAATATTCTCAAAATCCAGGGCAAACCGTTTCTCCCTATTGACTCGCAGAATGACCATGGACCGCTTCTCCGTCACGGAGGCAAATGCGTTCCGCAGCGCCTCATATGGGATATGAGTGGAGGTATACCGCTGATTCTCATCAAAACCGACTGTCAAGAAATGCTGTTGGGAATCATCATATCCATAGAGCAAAAAATCATGGGTTCGATGCTCTGTTTGGAAGGCATAGCGGTGCTCCGTATAGTATTCGTCCAAAAAGACATTCACATATCCCTCGGTCTGTATAGCCCAGCGGGCTAACTCTACCATGTCAGCTCTCATAACCCGCAGCATCTCCTGGGATATGCGCTCTATATCCAAAAGTGGGTAGTAATCCCAGACTCCATGGATCAGATTGAGGCCATAGAAATTGAGCTTGTGGGGACTCCCGATCTGATAGTACAGTTGGATATAATTGGTGTAAAACCAGTTCTCAAAATCAGGATGATTTTCCATAACGGCCAGCGGATAGGCGTGAAATAGAAATGTTTTGATGGAGGGAACAAAGACCGGCAAGGTCATCTCCTGGGGCATCGTATCAATCCTCTCTCTGCTTTCGCTATATACGTTCTCAGTTTATTTCAAATTCACCTTCAAGGCCCTCTATGGACAGGGGAGTGCCCTTCTCGCCAGCACAAACAATATTGCAAATGGAGCAGTTTTTCATCCTTGCCGGAGCACGGTCCAAACCATATACCCCAAAGCCGTATTGTCCGCCCTCCAACACCGTTACGTTTTCAATGACTGAGTCCTGTAATGTCTTGCAAAGGGCCACTGCATATTTCGCCCTAGAGACAACATTTCTGACTGTAATATTCCGCATTTCTCCCATGCCGGAAGGACGATGCCCATAGGCACAGTCCCCGATTCGAACTGCATTTTGGGACTGATAGGCCTCATTCTGTCTCAAATCGGTAACGCCTTGTATTTCGACGTTATATAGTTGATGACCATTTTCATTGAGCAATCGGATGATCGAACAGACATAGGGGTCGGAGGAAACATTCCGAATTTTTACATCATGGATATCCGCATCTTTTCCTTCCACCCAGTAGCCCTGTTCCATCTCAAATTCGCCTAGAGCCGTGAGGGCGATGGTGTCATCCTCCGTAAAGCCGGATATGTTTTCTATCACGATGTTGTTACAGCCCACGCGGAGATCGATCCCATCCGCATTTTTCACATAGACTTCGCCATACTCCCGGGGCAACTGATCCGGAAAATGCACGCCATTCTCATCGATTCTTGATAAATCCGCCTGAAATACTATATTTCGGAATGTTGAATTCCTCACAAAGACGTTGGTAATCCCCCACCAGCGCTGATGGAGTATCTTCAGATTTTCTACTCGAAGATTGCTAACATTACAGAAAAATAAAGTGGTATTGCGCGATATGTGAGGCCGCCCCTTTTTTAGGCTCGTGGATTCTGACAGGCCGTTGTAGTTCCCACCGTCGAGAACCGCATGGCCCTGCCCCCGGATGGTAATGTTGTGTTGCTCTCCTTCGGCGGATCTGCCTAGGTCGGTCCCCAAATTTTCGTTGGCAAACATGTTGATATAGGTTCCGTCCGCAAGGACAAGATGCGCGTTGTCCAACAGGATTTCTATGTCATCCGGCAACAGGATCGTATCCTCTATGATCCATTTTTCGCTGCCAGTTCGCTGGTTATGACGGGGGATTACTACTTTGTCAAGCCCCGTTTCCTTTGCCTTTTTAATTGCAAGGGAGATGCTTTTGTCATCCGTGCTGGATATAGTTTCATTGGGCGACACATATTCCATATCGTATCACAACCTTCCATTGGACTGTATTGCTGGTTACAATTTTGATCATCGGATCTGGCAAGCAATTTTTCACTTCTAGTGTACTTGATATGGAAAGATTTGTCAACCTTGTAACGGATTTAATAGGGCTGCCGCATACAAAAGAGGCTTAGGCAAAATATGCCATAGCCCTTAATAACACTCGCACGATTTCATTGCACTGCGTCGACACGCGCGATCAACTCGCGAATCGTCATAAACATGTCGCCATCTTCAAGCTGAATATCAAAGGCATTTTCCAGTTCCACCACTAAATCCATAACATCCAGTGAGTCCAGTCCTAGAGACTGTAGCGTATCGTCAAGTTTGATATCCTCTGCCCTCATCTCCACATAGTCTGCCACGATTTCTTTAATCATTTCCTCATGCATCGCAATCCCCCCTATGACGGTCTGTATTTTGTAGTATAAAGGATAGTCTCCCGCTTGCGCAGAGTTTCTTGTCAACATAGGCTTTGCAGGTGACATAGTAAAAAGGGGGCCTCACTTTTTCGACCTGGCAGACGGCTGACAGGATGTCGCCTGGGGCAATCTCTTTATGAAATTTCATGTCCGTTATCCCGGTCAGAAGCGGCCGCCTCCCTTGAAGCTCATCCAGCCAGAGGCCGCAGGAGGATTGTGCCATAATTTCGCAGCTCACGACGCCGGGCACAATGGGATGGCCCGGAAAGTGCCCTTTAAAAAACCATTCCTCTCCCGAAAAGTGGTAATATCCGATTGACTGTCCAGTTTCTAATACTTCCAGTCTGTGAAGTAAAAGCATCGCGTCTCGGTGCGGAAGGTACTCTTTGATCCTGTCTTGACTTAAAATCTGTTTCATGGTCCACCTTTCATCATTATAAATTTTCCGGCTGTATATACGACAATTTTTTTACCGTGATATCTGGCATTGCGTTGGAATCATATAAAATAGTCCTACCAATCCCTGCACGTTTTCCAGCTTCAATATCCCGCAACTGATTTCCGATGAGGATGGATTTCTGTAGGTCGATATGATACCGTTGCTTTGCCCTCCACAACATTCCTGGATTTGGTTTTCGGCAAGGGTGATGGGGGTTACAGGATGAACAATAATAGACATTCGCAATCCGAATTCCCTTCCGCCTGAGCTCCGCGACCATATAGCGGGTCAGGGTTGCAAACTGTCTATGGGAGAGGTATCCCTTGCCAATACAAGCTTGATTCGTAACAACGATCAGTTTATACCCTAATCTTTGGAATGTCTGTAGAAGCGGAACAATCTCCATCTGAATCTTCATCTCTGATAAAGACCGGATATATTGATTCTTTCCTTTTCCTGTAGGTTCAATTGTGATAACCCCATCCCGATCTATAAAAACAGCTTTATTGCAAGCGTTCTTCATTTGTCAACCTCCTCCGCAGCCAACTGGACGAAGCCCTTTTGATTTCCCCCACCTTAATGACGTGGATTTTATATTTTTCTGTTGTATGGGCTTCCGGAAAACCTTTTTCCTCCGCGTCGGCCCCCCTGGCAAAGATATTGGGCTGTAACTGCCATAGACATTGATCGAAGGTCGTATTGTGAAAGGGAAAGACATAATCAACGCAGGAGAGGGCGGCAACCATAGACATCCGATCTTGTATGGAGAAAATTGGATATGTGCCTTTCATTTGTTTGATGGATTCGTCTGAATTCACGCCAACCAGCAAAAGATCTCCTAGCGCCTTAGCACCGCTTAAATATTCCAGATGCCCAATATGAAATATATCAAAGCAGCCACAGGCGGCGACCAAGATTTGATCCTCATATTTTCTTCGATAGTGTGACAATTCATATTGCGTGATTCTCTTTCCCACTTCCGCCTCCTCACGGCATCTCATGACTGCCAATACAGAGCTTTCGTTTTAAATTGGATATGCCCTGAAAAATCGATTGCATATAGTCAACGCTCACCTTTCCCTGCTCGTACAGACCTTTTCTTGTCAGGATCAGCTGATCGCCAACGGCTGTTACATACCCCTGTTTGATATGCCGATGGATTACCTCCGAAAAGATCTGCTTTAGGTCATAGCCGAAGGTGTCTGCAAACCGGAAAAGGGAAACCGCGCCCCTGCGAAATCCCATGACCATCGCCCTCTCCATCAGCTGCTTGGACGTAATTCTCCTGCTGATTCGACTGACTGGCAGTACTCTTCCCTGAAGCTTCTTAACATAAGAATCAAGCTCGCTCTCATTCTGATAACAGTAGCCATTGATATATCCGAAGCTGGACGGGCCAAAGGAAAGATTATCCCCATATCCATCATAGGTCAGATCCCAAAATCGTATAAGCCCTTTCTCTCTGCCGTACTCCTGGGCGCTGATCAGCTCGTATCCATGAGTCATTAGCTTATCGTGGGCTTGATAGAATGTTTCCCTCATTTCTGTTTCATTTAGCGCTGCAGGCGGGCTCATGGACTTTTGTTGTTCTCGGTAGAGCTTTGTATACGCAAATACGGCTGTCTTATACACTGAAAGATGAGAGAGCTGCAGCTTGATCGCCTGGTCCAAATCCTGCAAAAACTCCTCTTGGGACACCCCCGGCAGCCCGTACATTAAATCCGCCGATACACCGGAAAACCCTATACTTTTTGCCATAGCCAGCCACTGAATCAGAGCATCCGGGCTGCCAGCCATGTGCAAATCTCTCCGCGCCTTGTGCTGCAGCGTCTGGATGCCCGTGCTCACACGCGTCACCCCATGCTCACGCAGAGCTATCAGCTTTTCTAAATTTGCATTCTGTGTATGACACTCCACGGTTATGTCACAGCCCTTAAGATTAAAGGACTGGTGAAGGCGGTCCAGTATCCGGATTAGCTGATCGCGAGTCAGGACCGTGGGGGTTCCTCCGCCTATAAAAACAGAACCGATAGGGAGCTGGCAAGTATACGGCTCACCGGCATACATTTCGATCTCGCGCAGCAGAGCATCCACATACGCCTCGATTCGCTCTGGCTGAGATGCCAGATTTCGGTGATAAATACAAAAATCGCAGAGGCTCGTACAAAATGGAACGTGGATGTAGAGCGGAACCTCTGCCCTCTTCTCCACAGGTGGCGCTTTGAAAAATTTTTCAGCAGCCTGCGACACATCCTCCCGCTTATCAAACAGTGGATAGTTCATCACCGCCACATCATACGATGTATAGTTCATAGTCCGACTCTCCTCCTATCCATCCCTCTGCATTACAACAGCCTGCGCCATATTGGTCCCTGCGCCAATGGCATGAAGCCCCAGGTTTACCTGTCTGCGCTGCATTTCATACAAAAGTGACGTACACATGCGAAGTCCTGTTGCGCCGATCGGGTATCCCAAACCAATATTGCCTCCATCCACATTGACTCGATCTGAGTCAAGTCCCATCTCCAGCACTGTCATCATGGATTGCACCATAAATGAGTCATTGATTGAATACAGACCGACATCGAATCGATCGAAACCGCATTGCTTCATTATCGTTTGTGCGCATTTCGCCATGGAGCTCCCCCGCTCTTCATTGGGGACCGCTGTATTCAACACCGATACGATTCGTGCCAGCGGTTGAAGTCCTATTGTCCGTGCAGTATTTTCCTCCATGAGAAGCATCGCAACAGCACATTCCGCTATGGCGGCGCTATTGAGCCGTGTTAACACTCCATCCTTTAGAAACATGGGGGCCGCTTCATAGATCTCGCGCTCCGATCGCACTACCTGTGGAAACTCATCGCCTATGACATATCGTGTTTTTCCATTTTCTGTATAGGGTATGGGCACCGTTTCTTCAGCAAAGCAGCCATTTCGATAGGCTGTCTCAGCCTTCAAAATGCCTTGATAGGTATGCGCATCTATGGCCAGCCGACTGATACCAGCTTTCCTGGCCAGCACCTCGTTCATGTAGGCCATGTCATTGTCCTGGATGCGGTTCTCAATCTCCGCCATACAAGGGAGTTGATTTTTCAGCATTCGCTTCACGTTCTGCTTCATGAAGTGTAATACATAGGGCGAATTGCCAATCTTCTCAATCCCACCGACCAAAATCGTGTTGGCGGCGCCATTTCGAATCTTGTGCCAGGCGATGGCCAGCGCCTCATCAGAGGAGGCACAGGTTTTACTGATGGTGGTGCAGGAAATCATCTCCGATAGTCCCGCATACAGTATCGCCTTTCGACAGAGATTATCCTTTTCAATGGGAAAGCTGGCACCTGCCAACGCCTCTTCAACCTGAACCGGCAGGCCCGCGCGCGTTACCGCTTCCTGAAATACTTTAGCGAGCAGCGGGATTTCGCCGATTCCATTCAATTCTCCTGGTATTTTTCCCACTGGGGAACGGCAGGCGGAAACAGCCACCACATTTCTCATCCAAATCACCCTTGTACCCTTTTTTCCAACATGTCCAGCGATACAGCGATCGTTCCCATCCTTTCACAGCTAATGGCCGCCACCTCATTGGCAAATCGAACCGCGGCGTCCATGGGGATTCCATTGGCTAGGCAAACTGCCATGGCCGCCATCATGGAATCCCCAGCTCCCGTTGGGTCTACCGGCGCCTTGCAGACCGATGAAATGGGGTATGCCATGTCTGAATCATCAAGATAAATAAGCCCATTTGCATCCAAGGTAATGACCATATTCTCAATTCCTTGCTCCTGTTTAAAGCGCATTCCGTATTCGATCGTCTCATCGATTCCAGCAAGCTGCCGTCCCAGCAGCTTTTCGAGTTCAGCTACCGTCGGCTTGTAGAGAAAAATACCGCTGAAATCCCAGGATGACTTACTGTCAACCAGAAGTCGGATATTTCGAGCGAGACAGATCTTCTTGATCCGCTCAAATAGATCTTGACCGATACAGCCCTTCTGATAATCGGATACGACAACACAGCGGATATCATCCATATTATAACGAAAATGACTGTACAGACGGTTGGATGTATCCGCGCTGATGGGTGCATCGTAATCTTCATCTAAGCGCAATAAAATCCGGTTGTCCGCCACCAATCGTGTCTTTAAGCTGATATCCCGCGTCTCCTCCGTCAAGCAAAAAGATGACAACAGCTTTTTATTCGTAAGGAGCCCGTGGAACGTCTTTGAATTTGCCCGCACTCCCAGGACTGTATAAAAAAGAGGGGTACCCCCGAGCCGCCGGATTGAGTAGGCGACATTGCCTGCTCCACCTAGATGGTAGTATCGTTTCTGAGGGATAAAGATGGACTCTTGTGTCTCCCGCAAAAATCCAACATAATATGCATCCAGGATGGAATCTCCAAGGACGGCGATTTTAGGACTGTTTGTCCGTAATGTCTCAAGTATCTCGTTCATATCTACCTCATATACTGTAATATCTCTCTCAGCTCTGTAACGGATTTACATGTCTCCCCCACCGCAGCCCGCTCATCTGTTTTGACCCATAGGGTTTGCATTCCCATATCCTGTGCCGGCCGGATATCCTCGGCAAAGGAGTCGCCGACCATGACCATTTGCTCTGGAGAGCCGCCGGCTAACTCTATCGCCACGTGAAAAATCCGGGGATCCGGTTTATTGGCTTTCGCATTTTCTGATGTTATGATACAATCGAATAAAAATCCTTGCTTTGTGATGGATTCCAGGAGAATTGCATTGTCCGCGTTGGTCAGTAGTCCGACTCTATATTGCTTCCGAAGGACATCGACTACATATGTTGCGGATGGATACGCCTTTGGCATGGTAAAGAGTGCTGTTATAAACCTTTGAAACTCTTCCGTCCAGGGCTTGACATCATATCGGTCACAGGTCCGCAGATAGCTTTGACGCAGAACCGTCTCTCCCAGAGCAAAAGCTTCCTGATGTAGCTGTTTCGCACGCTCCCGCGAAAATCTCATGAAGAAGTCATGCGGATGGCATTTTGCATTGGATTGACGCAAGAAGGATGAAAACCATTCTTCGATTTTCGCAAAGGGTTGGCCCACATCCACCAAAGTTCCATAATAATCAAACCAAATGGTTCGGATCGCCCTCTTGTCCCATGAGGGCTGTCTCGATGTCTTTTCCAAATTGCCGACACTCCTCTTGATTTCGCATATCTGTAAATTGTGCCGCCTCCGCGTGGAATTCCTCCGACATGGCATTTATCCTTCTCAACAGCCGTCTCATCACGTTTTGGTCCCGCTGTGTCGTCTGTTCCAGCAGCAATTTTCCCGGTAATGACCGGCTCAACACTGGCTTAATTGGACTCAATTGCGATATGACAAGGTCCAGGAACCGATTGCATTCGTGTCGGTACATCGTAGCTTCTGCCCAGGAGGTGACAAAGACAAAAACAGGCTTATGGATCCACCGGTCTTTCTTAGACCGTATGAATTCTGATACGCTGGCCAAAGGTTTCCCCACATAGATGGGACTTCCAATGATAATAAACTCATCCGCATTCTGTCCCGGCTTCACCTCCCCAATCCGCTGTATGGCTACTGCCTTATGGCGAATGCCATCTACAATCCAATGACAAACCTCCCTGGTCGAATCGTACCGGGTATCATAATACAGAGTTCCGCTCAAGCTCTCTCCCCAATCCGTTTAAAGTATTCAACGACATGCTGCAATCGCTGTGTTGAATTGATACGTTCAATTAAGCGATCATAGGCATCCATAAACACGTTCCTCGTCATTTTCGGCAGTGAGTGAACCAAGGTAAATCCATCGTAGCGAGACCAGTCCTCTGTCAACAATCGCCCTTCTCTCTTCATTTGCTCATAGTATCGAGTTCCCGGATACGGTGTCGCAATGGTGAGGTTCGTGCCATATAGACATGAATCGTAGATAAACTGGTATAAACGCTCAAAGGTGCTGGCCTCATCCTCGTCCAGCCCGAGAACAAAGCTGCCAATGACTCCGATTCCCTCCCGCTGGATTACGGAGATCGCCTGCCAATATTGTTCCAGCCTTCTCTTCTTCCATTGTGTGTGCTGAATCGCCGCCAGGTTTGCAGGGTTTAGACTCTCAAAGCCGATTAACACCTTGCGGCAGCCAGAGGATCGCAACTGCCGGCATAGTTTCTCTTTTTCATAAAGCGAAACATCCGTAAATCCATACCAGTCGAGTCTAAATTGTTGCAGCAGCGAGAGAAGTTCCGTTCCAGACTGTTCCTCTATGAACAGATTGTCATCCGTGAAAAAAAGAAAGGGTCTTTTCCAACACTTTTGGATCATCTCCAGCTCCGCCTTTAACTGCCCCAAGCTTTTCCGCCGGATTCGTTTTCCGTAAATGGAGGAGGAAGAGCAAAAATGACATTGATGGGGACAGCCCCGGGACCATTGAATCGGAATGCTGGAATAAGGATATTTCACAGCTAAAGAATATAACGGGACGGGCGATTGCCCAAGATCTGGATGTGTCGAAGCTCGATACATTTTTTTCTGTGATAGAGAGCTCCACTCCCGGAGGAACTGCCTCATGGTATCTTCCGCTTCTCCTGCAAAGACAACATCCGCATACTGTAGCACCTCGTCTGGACACACGGAGGCATGAGGTCCTCCCATGACGATTCTGGCGCCCCGATCCCGAAACTGGCAGGCATAGCCATAGGCCTCTTGGGACTGGGTGGTGGACGGCGACATGAAAACCATGTCATACGTCCACTCCTGGACTGATTCATAGGCGAGGTCCACATAGTGGATTTCCCAGTCCTTGGGCAGCATAGCGCCGACCGTTAAAAGACTCAAATTTGGCGTATTCCATAGCCGCTGACGAGATCGAAATTCGTTGATCCGCTGGTCACAAACTTTCTGTCCCGAATTCGATAGCGATAGCAATAAAACTCGTTTCATTGTTGCAGAGAAAGGCGGTAAACCGTATTTTTAATCGTATCGGTAAAGATTAAATCCGCCTCATTTTGAATACATAGAGAGCCGATGTGGCACAGCTTAGGGTAAGAAAACTGTTTCCATGTTGAAGCGTCCAGCAACAGAGAGAGGGACTTGGACCTAGGATCGAATTGATAGAGCTTCCGGTTCTCGCTGACATAGATTCTGCCGTTGGGATGGACTGCTACAGCGATGCTGGATATTCCTTCACAGTATGGAAAGAGCGTTCTCATTCGAAGATCATATTGTAAAATTCGTTTATTCCCCGTATCGGTAACATACAGAGTTTGGTGCCTGACAAAAATTCCATAGGGCTGATGGCAACGGATATCCCGTAAAACTGTCAATTTCCTTGTATTTCCGTCAATACGGCAGATACGGTCCGTTGTAAAGTCTGCCACATACACGTTTCCACTTTCGTCAGCAGCGATACTGCCTGGAAATTGTAGTGGCCGCTCATTGCCCGTGTCAATCTCAAATTGTCTCCACCCCAATTTTGTGTATTGCAGAATTGCTTTTTTCTTTGTATCCGTGACAAGAAGCCCTTCTTTATAGAGAGTGATTGCCAATGGAAACGCTATCACGCCCCGTTCATCCCGGATGGTCCATAGTGACTTCCTGTCTAAATCCAACTGTCTGACCCGCTTTCCCCGCATATCAACAATATACAGAACATGATCCTCTTGGTCATACGCTAGCCCTGACGGATATGATAAGCCATTTTCCTTATGCACAATCTGCTCGATCACAGGGGTCATTTTTTCAGATATCCCCGTACGAGATCCGCAAAAGAGGAGATATCCTTAATTTTATCCATATTGAGATCGCTATCATCAATCTCAATATCATAGGCTTCCTCAATCTCAACGAGAATCGATAAGGCCAGTATGGAATCGATGCCTAGGGACAGCAACGGCGTATCATATTGCAATGCATCGATTTTCGCCTGATCCTTCATTCGAGATGTGATAATCTGTTTGACCTTTTCTTCTATTTTATTGATTTCCATATTTTGTCTCCTTTGCCCAACATTTCTGACAGCGCAACCCGTAGTATCCGTTGATTCGCCCCGTCCAAAACATAAAGATCCTCTTTATCCATGGCTAAACCATTGGGATTGGCCAACGGAAGCCCATCCACATGTCCATCTCTCCCGATCCCTGGCCCCAAACCGCCTACCAGGGTAAAAATTTTGTTATGACGCAAAGAGAGTATCCGCACAGAATGGCTGCCAGATTCCGCAATATATACTGTTCCGTAAGGTCCCCCGCATACAGCGACCGGCCGGTTTAGAAGGGCACAGTCCGGCGCTGCTCCATCGCCCTCATATCCGGCAATTCCTTTCCCCGCGATGGTCTCAATTCGTTGGCTTTGCAAATCAATTTGCCGGATGCAGTGATTGTAATAATCCGCTACGAAAAGGACTTCTCCCTTCCAATCAATGCCAATGCCATAGATCTCATTAAATCTTGCTTGAACCGCGGAATGTCCATCCCCCTGATATCCAAAGGTCGAATCCCCAGCAAAAGTGCTGAGCATTCCCTGCCGGTCCATCCTCCGCACGACATTGTTGGCTATATCCGCGATGTAGAGATTGCCACGCCGGTCGACTACGACACCGCCCGGTTTGTTGAGCCGCGCCTGCCATGCCGGTCCACCGTCTCCCGCGTACCCCGCCTTTCCGGTTCCACAGACCGTTGAGATCAAACCGCTCTGTAGATCGACCAGGCGGACAACGTCATTTCCCGTATCCGCGATGTAGAGGGCGTGATCCGTTGCCCAGAGAGCCGTCGGTTTGTTGAGCCGCGCCTCCGTCGCCGGGCCTCCGTCTCCGCTGTATCCAAAGCACCCAGTTCCAACAATCCGTCTGACCGTATCCCCTGTCATCTGTACGATTTGGTGGTTATCCTGATCGGCAATAAAAAGTTGCCCTCGCGAGTTACACGCGATGCCCTGCGGTTCCCAAAAGTGCCCCTCCTTGGCCGGTTGGGCCTGATCAATCTTTCCTGGCATCCCCCACTGTCCCGCCACCGTCTCAACGGCGACGCCGGATGCGAATAGGATTCTCTGGGGCTGCGCTTTTCTCTCCCCTGCATACCGTACGATCTGGTTGCGCCGGTAGGACTTGGCCAGGAATAAGGCAGTCGCCGCTTTCTTTAACACTATGTCAAATTCGCCGTCGCTGGGATATGAGGCCACTCCTGCGCTGAAGGTTATCCGCAAGTTGGCGTAATCCTTTCCGCAATGTTTCATAAAGGGTTCCTTTCGGAACATGGCAAGGGTCCGCCGCATCCTCGTTTCTGCATCTGCGCCTGTCTCCGCTACAAGAATGAGGTATTCATCGTCTCCCTCTTTCCGAAAAACTCGGTTGGCGCCAAAGTGCGTATTGAAGAACTCATCGATTTTTCGCAGCGCCGTCTGACAGCATACTTCGCCAAACTTCATCGAATACCGAATATAGAAGTCAATGTCCACATAAACAAGACTGTAGGCCGCCCAACCGGTCGCTACCTTCCGCAATATCTCGATTATTCCTAGAATCACCTCAATTCCGTGGGCCTCTACATCATATTATAGATCGTGTTTTTCCAGCGAAAAACGAACTTTTGTTCTTGTCCATGTGGATTTTCGTTGGATTATGTAAATCTCTTAAAAAATGACTCTTCATTGGCTGGCATAACCTTTGTCTCAAAAAATTGTAAGTATCGCCCCATCTTCCTTGCCAGCCCACGGGATATCCAGGGGGTCTGTATCGCATCATAGGTAAAATTCGCCCATCCGTCCAAAGACGTGGGAAATTTCATCCCGTACTCGATTGCCGCCCTATAGAGCGGCGTCCCGAGATAAGGTGAAAATACAAAAAGCAGAATCTCTGTACCCGGATGGATTTCCCTGATCTGCTCAATCAGACGCATGGTTCTCTCCGTATCCTGCTCCGGATTCCATGGAAATCCCATCATAAACGACAGCGACGGTTGGAGGCCCTCTTCCCTACATCTGTGCACAAGCTCCAGGACCTGTTCATTTGTATGCTTCTTATTAATTTTCGCCAAAACTTCCTCATCTCCGGATTCTACGCCGGCGATAATCCGATACAAGCCTCCTGCCTTTAGCTTGTGTATCTCCTGTTTTGTGAACTTTATGAACTGGCGTATGGCCACCGTTCCGTCCCACCGGATGGGACTGTGATCACCTAGCAATTGGGCTAGGGTGAGAGCCCGCGCTTTGTCGACAAAGAAATTGTTATCAAAAAAATGGACTGCGTCAATGCGATAATGGTCATACAGCCAGCGGAGATCTCGATACACATTGTCGGCCGGTAGGCCATACCATTTTTGCTGAAAAACCGCACTGATGGAACAGAATGAACAGCCATACGGACAGCCGCGGCTGGATTCATAGCCTAGAATCCGCTTGTTTCCCCATGCAGAATGGATATAGCGCTCCATGGACAGATTCTCGTAGCCGTATATCAGATTCGTCTGCATCTGAAAATTCGGATCGCGTTGGACTGTTGTTTTGACCACCGTTCCATCCTGATTCTTGTAGAGCAGGTTCGGAATCTCATCGAGGGCACGGTGATCCCGCAGACAGTCCGCTAATTTACGGATATTGGCCTCCCCCTGTCCCACCATAACCATATCCACAAGAGGGTGGCGAATGGTCTCCTCCGGCATGAGGCTGGCATGCCAGCCTCCCCACACGATGGGAATCTGATTATCGATCCTCTTGATCCTCTCAATCGCCCGCAACCCATTGACAATCTGGTAGCTGGTAATCGCGCTGATACCCACCATAACGGTATTTTGCAGCTTTCGCGCGAGATCGGATGCGGATATTTCTTCCAGACGTTCATCCACTATGTCCACTTCGTAGTCACTCTGATGAAATTGAGCTGCCAAGGTCACAATGGATAGGGGGATATCCGTATACAGCGTCGTTGTCTCCTGACTCGCTGCATTCAGCAGGGAGGGGTAGAGCAATAGAATTTTATACATAATCTGCGCCCTTTCCGTTTATAAGGTTCCACAGAAGTGTTTTGAGAAGTTTCGTAACGGTTTCTACAGGTATCTCTTGCTTTAGCAGCGCAATCTGGACATGGAGCGCGTCGCTCAAAACCGTCGCCATGAACGCAAGCCCATAGAGTTCACGGTCTGAGACAACCGAGATAAGGTCTTCCTTGACGATCGCGAGAAATGAGGCGATAAACATTTGGTAAATTGATGCAAGTCTAGCTCGAAGATACTCATCCCCCGTATCCTTGATCGCTTTCCACATGTCCAGATATGTGTCCAAGGCGGATGGGTGCTTCTGCGTTCCTAGACAATAGCTGTCAACTAAGAACTCCACCTTGCGCTTCTGATCTTGCATGGTGCGAAGGGTGCGCCGTATAGTCCGAACCCACTCCTTTCCGGAATACTCCATGGTGTCAAGTAGCAATTCCTTGTCCCCCTCTGGGAATAGGGAATGGAACGTTTTCTCTGGGATGCCGGTCCGCGCCTGAATACGTTGCAAACTTATGCAGGATGTTCCATGTTGAAGCATTTCCTTTTCCGCAATTTTAAGAATGGCTTGTCTTCTCATTGTTGTTCATCCATTTATCTAGAAATCGCAAAACCGTCAGATCATAGGTCTCTCCCAGAACCACTCGATTAGTCAGATGATGCGCCTTATCCACCACAAGAAATTGGGCGTTTTCGGATTGACAGAGGGCGTATGCCAGCTCTGCATTCTTATACGGGATGATTCGATCCCGGCGGCTTTGAATAAACAAAATCGGAATCCCCCGCAGCCCTGCCAGCCTCTTCCTCATCCGCTGACTCATGGACAGGAACCCTGCAACATAGAGGTACAGGAATAAAAATGACGCTTGCGCAATTCGGTTTTTAATTTTTTTATTCTGTATAAGGTAATGAAAATAATCTCTCACAAAGAGAAGTGGACCGCTATCGACGATGACGGCGCGAATCTCTGGCAGATGGTCAAGGGCGCTGATGGCGATGGTCGCACCCATGGAAAAACCCATTGTGGCATAGGGTCCTGGAATCTGTAATTCCTGAAGCCTCAGAAGAAATCGCCGCATATCGTCCTCCAGGGTATAGCGGTTGCGTTTTCGATTTTGACTCTCCCCGTGGTTAGGATAATCGAAGGCAACGACCCGATACCCATGGCGCAGCAGCGGCTCTAAATAGGGATAAATGGAGGTTTTGGAGCCACCTAGATAGTGGCAGGCGATAACCGTTCCTTTCACCGGCGGTATGGGTCTGTATTCAATGGCGGCTAACTGTAACCCATCTCGGGAAACAAAAGAAAATCGCCTCTGGACAGCCTCCTGTGGTATACTCGGCGTCGCCTGGCTCCGCTTAGGGTGACTGCCTTCATACACCAGCTTATACCCCTTTCGTATTTGAACCCCCATGTATAGCAGCCCGGGAAGTGATACAATCAGCACAATCCAAATCATTCTGCTTCCGCTCCTACCCAAACTTTTCGAATGGCATTGTTTCCATAGTCCGCTACAACAACCCAGTCCCCCTGTACTGCAAGGCCGGCCGGAATCGTAAAGCGGATTTTCTCACGGCTCTCTGCATCGATATACCCAGCTTGGCCGCCTCCCGCTAGCGTCGTAATCCTCCCCCGCTCCAGGTCCAGCTTTCGAATACAGTGATTCAGACCATCGGCTATGAGAAGAAATGCGTGCTTCCAGCAGACAGCCCAAAAAGGGCCGTTCAACTGCGCTTCTACACCTGGCCCTCCGTCTCCCGCATAACCGGGCGTTCCGTTGCCCGCCAGGGTCGTGATTTCCTTGGTTCGCAAGTCCACCCCGCGAATACAGTGGTTTCCAAAGTCCACAATAAAGAGCATCTGGAGACGAGAATCCACTGCCAGACCGTAGGGCCGGTCCAGTTTTGCCGCTATGGCTTCCCCGCCGTCTCCGGAATATCCATACTGTCCACATCCCGCTATGGTCGTTATAATCCCACTTGGATCAATCATCCGGATCACATTGTTTCCATAATCGTTGGTATAGACATTGCCCTCATCATCGGTGACAACGCCGCCTGGACGTCTCAACCTCGCATTCACCGCCGGTCCCCCATCCCCGGAATACCCTTCCTCGCCACAGCCGGCAATGGTATGAATCTTTCCACCCTGCACTTTGCGGATGCAATGATTGCCTGTGTCCGCCAGATAGATGCAATGGTTCGGGCCAATGGCAACCCCGCTGGGCTTTGACAAATACGCTTGCTTCGCAGCCGCTCCATCTCCAGAATATCCGCTTACACCGCAGCCCGCGACCGTATAGATCCTGCCACAGTGTATCCGCCGAATCTGATGATTGGAACGGTCCGCCAGTACAATGTCGCCGTTTTCTTCGATATCGACGCCATAGGGTTCTGCAATCGAAGCAGAAAATGCCTTCGTTCCATCTCTGGAATGTCCTTTCAATCCCATTCCTAGAATCGTTGTACAGATCTTCGACCGTTTTTGGATCTGAACGGTCTGTTTCCATGTCCGCTCTGTACGGTTTCGGCCCTTCTTTTTTGCAACAGCAAGGGCAATCTCCGCCGCTTTCAGCAAAGGCAGAGATTTCGATACCCTATCTGTCCCTTCGGCAACGCCAGCGCTGACTTTGATGGGAACACGGCCAGAAGGTTCTACCTGTGCAAATACTTCCTTGCGAATTTTGCGCCGTATTTCGTCCACTAGGCCGAAACCATCCTGCTCTCTCTGGAGACCAAAAAGGATGAACTCATCACCGCCATACCGCGCCGCCTCAATCGGTTCATACCGGCGAATCAGCTCTGCGATTTTCACCAAAACCTGATCCCCGGTCTTCCAGCCTAACTTTTCATTTATAATAGTAAAGAAATCAATGTCCAAGAGGGCAATCCAAATCGGCTGCTTCTGCCGTATGATTTTGTCAATTCTGTGGATTGCCCATTCCCTTATGTGCAGTCCGGTCAGTTGATCTCGTTTTGTTTGAAGTTGCGTACCGGTCAATGTCCCATTCCTCCGTCCAACACAATGGTCTGCCCTGTTAAATAGTCGGGTGCCTGTTCGTCGTCCGCCAAGAACTCAATGACCTTTGCGGTTTCTTCCGGCCGGCACATCCGTTTCATAGGCACCGACCGCGTCAGTTCCTCGAGGTAGGAAGCAGATAAGCCCTTCAGCATATCCGTCTCAACGGCGCCCGGCGCGATGGCGTTCACGCTAATTCCATAGGGCGCCAGTTCTTTGGCCAGAGCCTTTGTAAATCCCATAAGGCCAGCCTTGGAGGCTGAATAATTGGCTTGTCCAGTCAGACCGCTCAATCCGCTGATGGAACTGATATTGATGATACGGCCAGATTGTTGTTTTAATAGATAGGGAACGCACGCGCGGGTCAAGTAGAATGCGCCGGTCAGGTTGGTGTCCACCACATCGGCCCATTCCCCTTCGCTCATATAGAGCAAAGACCGATCCTTTCTAATTCCCGCGTTATTGATGACCACATCGATTCTCCCATATTCCTGGAGAACCGCTCGGACAAATCCTTTGACCGAACTACTCACGCGGCAGTCAACCCGCATGCCGCGGACCCTTTTCCCATTCTCCGAGAGCCGTTTCACCATCTGCTCCGCCTTCTCCTGATGGCGCAGATACGTAAACACAACATTTGCTCCTCTCTCGGAGAGGGCTTCGACAGCGGCTTTACCGATACCACCGGTGCCTCCTGTTATGACAATGGTTTTCTCTTGAAGCTTCATGTCCCTTGTTTCCTTTCGTCTGAATCTCCTGCAAGCGATCTCGCCAGTCCTCGGAGGCCGTGATCCGGATCAGCTGCCTCCACGGGAATGACAGTCCCCGCCTCTTCCTGAGCAGCCGCTTCGTCTCATACAGAGTGCTTTCCGCACAATGTCCAAGGTTTTTCGCAAATTCCAGCGCCATGGGCAGAATATCCGCCTCTGGACACGGTGATACAAATCCCAACGATTGGGCCTCCCGAAGGCTGATCCGTGCATTGGTCATACAAAACCGGTATGCCCCTTGGACTCCCACCCACTCACGGATACAGGTCAAGCCACCATCCGCCAGGAGTCCACCGTACAGAGGATCGGGGAGCCAAAACCAAGTGGACTCCGATGCAAAGCGAAAATCGCAGGCCGCCGCTAAGGACACAGCAGAACCGATGACAGCGCCGTGTAACGAGGCGATGTAAATTAGCCTTGAGCTGCGGATCCCCTTGACAATCCGATACACCTGATGAACCATCCAGAATAAAGAAAGGCTCGCTCGAGTTCTTGTTTTCGAAGTCAGCTCCCGTAGCGCCAACCCTGAGGAAAAGAGTGTGGGAATCCTGCTGCAAAGGACGACTGTCCTTGCCTCCCTGTCCTTCTCCAAGTCCCGCAGCAATCCGGCCAGTTCATGGAGAATTTCCGGCGTAAGAGAATTGGCCGGTTTTTCATCCATGGTGAGTAACCGGATGCTCCCCATTTTCCGAACTTCCATGGTACTCCCTCCTATGGAGCCGCTTCAGTTGCCCCCAGATCCACTCCGGAACCGGCCCGTGGATTACATCACATCCCAGAACTACATAGGGGATGTTGGCCTGCACAAATCGTTCAGAGAAACTTTTTGCTGTTCTAGGCAGAAAGGAGCACTGGTGCTGAAGAAAATTTACAACCGCTGATACTTTCATTCTCTCGGCTGTTTTATGAATGACATTTTGCCTTCTCCCCAGAGAATAAAAGAAGGACTGCCTGATCCGATGGGCCAGATCGTCATAGAAATGCTGGTACCCTATAGGCCTATGGTCATAGAGCCACATCTCCTCCATCACGATGGAGCCTCCCACTGTCTGTTCCACCTTTTTTAAGAACGACGAATCGTACAATGGCACGAGTCCCATCCATAAGATTTTGTAAGCTGGCTCTTGATACAGTGGGACACGGCTCCTTACATTCCTGAGAAGCTCCTGTAAGACGGTGACGGCGGACGGCAGACCAAAGTCATTTTCAATTGTAAATAGGTTCATACAGTCCTCACTCTCGATGATCCCTGGATACCGTCTTCGATATGTATCAACCTCTTTTTTCAGGGCCGTCGCCTGCGCCGATAAGGCCAGTACATGGGGCAGGCTTTCCCTATAGCCCAGCTGTGCGGACAGACTTTGAACAACATGTTGAAAGTCTCGGGCCATGGTTGCGCTCTTCACCTCAAAAAAGGGAATGGCATGCCGGCTGTGCAAGAACCGGCACAGAGATATGGCGTCCCGGCATGGGAACGGAACGCCGAGTATCACCTTTGGTTTGGGCAGTATCCCCATGTCTAACAGATTGCAGAAGGCCTGTTGGTAAGAGCACACTGCTTCTGGCTGGCGCGCTATACTTCCTCGGCGGATGATTCCCACCCCCATGGCGAGGCCAACAACCTTTTCAATATATAAGAATTCTAAATTCAGCGCCGCGGCAATCTCGGATGGGAAATAATAGGTGCACACTGCATAGGGCGCCCCTCCTTCAATTTTTTCGATTCTGCGCTGGCTCGAGCGCAGATACGCTGCCATGTATTGCTTTCCCTTCGCTTCGAATAATCGCGCCGCTAGATTCAACCGCTTGCTGAATTCCCCATTCATCTTGCCTATCATCGCAATTCCTCCGCTAACAGAGCAGCTCCAATAGCGCCCACGATCTGAGGTTCCGGCGGGATCCACAGAGACGGCAACTGGCTTCGAAAATACGCTGCAATCCCTAGGTTTTTGGCCACACCGCCTGTCAACACAGTTTTCGTAGTCCGGTCAAGGCCGTACAGCATGCCGAGAATGCGGTTGGCTATGGATCGATACAATCCCGCCACCAAGTCCTCTTTCGGTATTCCTTTTGCAATGCCCGACACGATTTCCGATTCAGCAAAGACCGTGCAGGTCTGGCTAATGGTATAGGGCCGTTTGGACCGCAAGCCCATTTGAGCAAATTCTTGTAGGTCCACTTCCATACTCCTGGCCATGACTTCAAGGAATCGCCCAGTACCCGCTGAACATTTGTCATTCATGACAAAATCGCCGACGGTACCGTCACCGTTCAGTCGAATGACTTTACTATCCTGTCCTCCAATATCGATGACGGTGCCGGCCTCTGGATAAAAATACCGGGCTCCCACGGCATGGCAGGTGATTTCCGTCACAATCAGATCCGCTGATTCAATATTTCGCCGGCCATACCCCGTGCCTGCAATTCTGTCGATCTGTTTTTCCTCCGCACCGCACTTGAGGCAAAGGGTATGAATCGCCTGGCGCACTGTTTCCCTGTGATCATACCCGCTGGGCATGATCACATGTCCTAGTATCTCGTGATCTCGCATCATCACGGCGTTGGCCGAGATGGACCCGATATCAATTCCCACTACCATGTTGTCTTCTCCCCAAACATTCTGCAAATGCCTCCATCCGCAACCTCGTCTGCTCCTCGCCAAAGCTCCGCGGATCAACACAGTCTCCGGGCAGTTCTAAGTATGGGATCTGTATCTGTCTGCCAAGTTCCCGCAGCTCCCATGAGGATGCGGGTATCGCCTTACACCCTTGATGCATCAGCATTACGATCCCGCGGATCTGATATTCCTGAACCAGGTGCCGGTATAGCTTTATCCGGCCGCGGCTGCTCCCTAGAAAGAAATGGGATGCCATCTTTTGGGCGAGACTCTGAAACGGTGTGTCCCTCCTCATCTCCTCCCAATAGGGATGGCCCGTGATGTCAAATGCGATGGGACAGCGAAGCGTCTCCTCAAAATATCGCATCAGACGGCCTGCATATAGGGGGGCAAAATGAATCCACAAAATACGATGTCCCTCCAATAGAGCTGGTTCGCCTCGCGCTGCTAATTCCACCAACTGTTGACAGTATTCCCGGGTGATCTGTATCCCCAGTGCTGAGCCAAACAAAAAGGTCGCACCAAATAGGTTCCGAATGGCGTCGTTTCCCGGAAACAGCACATCCTTCTTCCGCAGAGCGTTGGCATTGGTCAGCCAACGCCTTGCTTGATTGGAACATTGGATTGCAGATTGGAGTTCACGCACAGCGCTGGGCCAGGACGCGGACCTTGCGATTTTGCTATAGCACTCCTGTAGCTGCCGCTGTACATAGCGGTTGCCCTCATCTGTCTGGCCATACGGAACCTGAATCATGCATGTCTTGGTCCGAAACCGTGAGGCAAAATAGGATAGAAGGCCCCGCCCCCCGTCGCAAATGTGGGAGGACATCACAGCCAAACGAGGCGACGGCAGATCTCCACATTCCATGGCGCCGATGATCGCTTTGTGATAGGAACACAAATTCTGTCCAAACCCTTTCTGTTCCGCAATGGTAAGGTATTTCGCCGCAAGATTTAGCGTGGACGACCAGCCAGCTGTCAATTCTGTATTGACTGGCAGGTACCCCGCAGCATAAAAAAGCTCCGGCGGCATGCCCATATTGGTCCAGACAACCCTGGACGGCTCCTTCCAGATCTCGCCTGTGAACATGGAGACTTGATGGCGCACCAGGGATTGTGCGGCATGTAATCGCATTCCGGCCCGCAACCCGCCGGCCAATCGCATTCTCTGAACAAAGTCGCTCACCGTCCACCTCCGCTGCCATACTGCAAACTCTCACGAAAAGCTTCAAACCGTATGCGGCTTCGCTCCGAAATGCGAACTGTCATTTCCTCCTCAATCTGCAAAACCTTGCATTGATTTTGGCTACAGATTCGCTGAATTTGAGGGTAGGAAAACAGGGTGTAATCACATCGGCCCGCGGAGATCAGAATGACGCCCTGTATGGCCTCCGATTGATTGTGCAGGTTGACCTCCAGCCAAGGGATAAAATTGGCCATCCGCGGACAACTCACCTCCTCTTCCTTGACGGAGATCCTGGAGGATCGATTTAACAGAGCGTCTCCTCTGCCAATGGAAGAACAACAGGAAAACCGCAGCCTAAAGCCAGGGAAGAGATTGTTTACATCACGGGCATATCCCTTCGATATGCCGTTTCCAATGATGAGTATCGTGGAAGGCTCAAAGGTTTCATACCGCTGAATATGGCGAATTTCCTTTTTCCTAATTTCAGGTATAGATGCACAAAACTCGTGGTTCAGCTGTTTCCGCAGTCCTTCAATCTGTTCAGAATACCGCTGCCGCTCCTCATAGTGGACTGTCGATGGAATCTCCAGCATGGAAAGCCAAAGCTTGGGATACGCCACTTGGAGCGCATCCCGCAGCCTCTGCATCCCGTTGCAGCAATTGACCAAAATTGCGCCGTCATAGCGTTCATAGTCAAGCTTTGCACAATGGCTCGTATAGGTGCAGCTATGGAGCAACCGCGGAAGCCTCCCCCTTGAACCGGGTACTTCCTCATATGCACTGACCATCGTAAACCCCTGATCTCGCAGCCAACCGTATGGCACATAAGGGCAGGTATACAGAATTTTACCCTTGCTCATCCAGACGCCCTCCTCTTACGATACACATCTGCAAAATACCGCGCTTTCTCGTTGGCGCAGTCCACAGAATAGATGTGATCCAAAAGGGACAGGTACCATCCGTTGAGCTGTTGGGTGGTCGCGCCGCGAACCTTGAGAACCGGCTGGAAAATCGTATAGTACTCCCAGTTGTAGGTTAGAATCTGCCCTCTTCGCTTCATGGACTGAAAAAGGGGCGTGCCGGGATAGGGTGTGAGAAAGGTGATATTGGCGGCATATAGATTGGACTCCCGGATGAAGGTTTCTAATTGGTAAAACTGTTCCTCCCCGTCATTTTCGTGGCCTACGATAAAGCTCCCCGTCACCCCAATCCCCTCCGCCTGGATCGCTTGAATCGCCTGCAAATACAGATCGCGCTGGCGATACTTATACTGATCTGGATTTAGGGTATAGAGGACCTTCGGATTCACGCTCTCCAGTCCGATTAAGACTTGTCGAAGTCCACTCTGATATGCGCGCTTAATTTTAGTCCGATCCAGACCAAACGAGATGTCCGCATTGGCATACCAGGTGTATTGAGTCTCAGAAAATGCTTTCATCAATCCTTCAAAGTGGTCTTCCCTGCTGACAATATTATCATCCGTGACGTACAGGCGCTTTGTTTGGGACACTCCTTCGATGGCTCTCAGTTCTCTCTCAATCTGCCATTCAGCTTTCGCTCGATATCCTGCCCCGTACAGGCTGTGTACGTTACAGAACCGGCACCTGTGAGAACAGCCCCTGGCCGTCTGCATGGGAATCAATCGCCGTTCTTCCCCTTGCAGCTCGTCATATGCCGGAATCGGGGATTGGGCCAGCGCAACCTTCCCCCTCGCCTGTTCGTATCTTGCTCTAGCCTTTCCCTGTCCATAATCCCGCAGAAACTGCCGGAAGCTGTACTCCCCTTCTCCCATCATGAGAGTATGGCACATTTTCTGACATTCCTCTGGCATGGCCGTGGCGTGGGGGCCGCCCATCACGGTCCAGACTCGATTTCTCTTTACCCTCTGCGACACCTCGTAAGCCCTGCTCGCAGTCGGGGTGACGACATACATGCATACGATCTCAACGCGTTCCAATTCTTGATTGGCAATCGGACCTCGAAAGTCCTCGTCCCACACTGTGATCTCGTATCCCTCTTCTCTTGCAATGGCCGCCAACACATAAGCCGCCAGCGTAACGGTTTTCCAGCGCTGCCCCATGACCTTTTGGGTGATGGCATCCGTCCAATCCATGTTTAATCTCCCATCGCCTGTGGGCCCTTGCATCTGGGGGACATAAAACAGTATATTTCTCAAGGTCCAGTCTGCCTCCTTTTCCACAGCTCCTTGAAATACTCAAGTCTCTCATGGGAGGCTTCCTTCGAGTAGATGGCGCGCAGCGTGCGGGAAAATCCATCTTCCAAATCCTTTGCCGTCATATTTTTTGGCGATACGACCACATTCCACAGGGTATAGCTCCCCCAGTGCTTCGTCAGGATTCGCCCTTCCTGTTCTAGCTGGGCGTACAGAGCGGAGCCTGGAAAGGGGGTAGGAACTGATATCATCGCCCCATATAAGTGATTCTCGAGTGTAAAGTCGATCACTTTCTGGAAAACCGATCTGTCATCATGATCCAATCCCACAATAAAGGTCCCCCAAACGCCAATCCCGTAGGATTGAATGGTTTCAATCGCTTTTGCATACTGCGGCAAGCGGGCATATTTCCATTTCTCCATGTGAAGAAGGGAGTCGGAGACAATACTTTCAAACCCGATGACTACTTTTCGGCAGCCCGCCGCATATAGACGGGACAGAATTTCCTTTTGTTCTGCAACTCCAATATCCGTATGGGTCATCCATCGCATCCTCTGCCCTTGAAACGCTTCCAAGAGTTCAAGGGAAAACTTCTTTTGAACCAGCATATTGTCATCGGTGAAATAAATGTGAGGAAACGTCTTCTGCCGCTGGATAACCGCCAGCTCATCCAGAATCTGCGAAACGGATTTATGGCGGTATTGGGGGCCATACACCTTCGTCGACGCGCAGAAGGCGCAGTTGTGAGGGCAGCCCCGGGAGATCTGAACCGGGATCGTTCGATACTTCTCCATCCGCAGCAGCTCATAGGATGGCATCGGAACCTGCTCCATGGCAATAATCGCCTGGTTGCGGTAAATCTTGTGGGGTGTTCCCCTCTGATAATCCCGGATGAAGTCGCGCCAAGTATTCTCACATTCACCTACAAAGACCGTGTCGAAATATTGGGATGCTTCGTCTGGAAGGCTGGTGGGATGCATTCCGCCACAGATGGTATAGGAGCCGAGATGGCGAAATTGCGCCGCCAGCTCGTAGGCCCTCGTGGCCTGCTGGGTCATAAAGGACATGGCGACTATGTCATATCCCTTTGAGAAGTCGAGGGGATCCACCTCCTCATCAAGGTATTCTATTGTATCGAAATAGGGCTTCGCCATGGATGCGATGGTCAACAGCGGCGAGTTGGGGCAGGCCATCAATTCTTGCAGGGAGTTGATATTGGACAGCTTGGAGTACAGGTTGGCCGTCTGGGTATTTTCCTCGGCTCGCCCCATGCCTACGCCTTTCGGTGAAATGAGCGCAATTGTCATTCTGCTCTCCTTTCACTTCGCAGCACATTTTTCTTGATAAGGGACATCCGTTTGTTCACGCCTTCCGGTGAATAGAATTTGTCATAGACGAAGGCAACCCCCTGCGCCAACTCCTGTTCTGTCATCCAAAGCGGCTGATACACCACATCCCAGAAGGTGTACCGGCTCCAATCATAATCCAGAATTCGCTTTTCCCTTTGCATCGTTTGGAAAAGCTCCGTTCCCGGCAGCGGTGTCAGGATCGTAAAACTTCCAGAATATAGCCCATTTTGTATTGTGAAATCACAGACATCGGAAAAGGTGTCCACCGTGTCGCAGTCCGTACCAAACATAAAGGATCCCCAGATGTTGATCCCCGCCCCATGGATGGCATCGATCATCTGACTGTACTCTCTGGCCAGATTGGCTTTCCACCTTTTTCGGTCCAGTGTCTCCAGGCTTTGCTGAGATATATTTTCGAACCCGATGAACAGCCACCGGCAGCCCGCTTGTTTGAGCAACTTTAGTATGTCAGGTTTCTTGGCGATGGCGATATCGGTCTGCGTACCCCAGACAATATTCTCTTTCTGAATTTCTGCAAGCAGATTCACAGAATATGGGCCATCGATAAACATATTGTCGTCTGCAAAGAAAACAAAGGGCGAGTCCTGAACCTTCTTGATCTGATGGATTTCGTTGATCACCTGTTCCACTGTTTTATGCCGGTATACGGAACCATACATGACCGGCAATGTACAGTACGAGCAGGTGTGAGGGCAGCCTCGCGTCGTTTGGATACTGTAGGAAGAATACAGCCGTGGATTCACCAGGTCATATCGGGGCGGCGGAGATTTTTCTAATTTGCAAAAATGAAGGGATTTATAAATTTTTTTTGGCTCCCCGTGATAGAAGTCGCTCAGGAACTGGGGTATAAGTTCCTCACCTTCCCCCACCATGACCGTATCTGCATATTCCAGCGCCTCCCAAGGATAGATCGCTGCGTGGATCCCGCCGATGACGGAGTATACACCTCGCTCGTGAAACGCAATGCAGATCTCATAGGCCCGCCGAATCTGCTGAGTCATACCTGTCAGCATCACGAAATCAAATTCTTCCTCAAAGGGAACGGTCTCCCCATGGTCCTCGTCGATAAACCGCAAGTCTGCATCCGGAGGAAACAGGCCCGCAATGGTGAGAAGGCTCAGGTTTGGCGTCTCCCAAGAGCCATAAAATCGGGAAACAAGATCACTCTGCTCTAGAAATGCTTTTAGGTACGGATTTTTACCATATTTTGATCCTTTTGGCACAATCAGCGCAACTTTCATATCGACTTCCTTTCTGCATGGTTCAGCAGGTGAATCCTACCAGTCGTCCCATTAATGCGAACCATATCATTCTCATGAAACATTGAAATGGCGTCTGCGTTAAAGACAACCACGGGAATCCCGTATTCTCTGGCAATGACGGCTCCGTGGGACAACATATTGCCGTAGCTCATAATCAATCCAGAAACAACGGATAGAATTGGTGTCCAGCTGGGGTGAAAGGTATTGACAACGCCAATGTCTCCCTTTTGGGCACGGCTGAGGTCCTCGATGCCGCGAATCAATCGGATTGGCCCCGCCGCCTCTCCTCCACTGATCGCCATGGCTTTATAGCTTTTGCTGACCTTACTCTTCTGCACCGGTACTGTGCTGGAATTTTTTAGCATGTACGGTGGTGCTGTCGTACAAGCCCTTTCGTAATCCTGGATTCGTTCTTTCAGTATCTCGACATGAAATGGATAATTTAAAAATTGCAGATGATGGCGTATCTCCTGGATCGTCATAAAAAAGATGTCGTTTGTCTCCGTCAGAATGGAGCGCTGCATAAAGCGCTGGGAAATTTTCAAGAGGATTTCTCGCAGCAACATCCAGCTCTTGTCAAAATAGTACCGCTGGTCCTCCCGCAGACACATGTAGCGACCGGCGTCTCGGATGAGACTTTGTAGGCGCCATCCAGGCGATTGTACCGTACCAGAATTGCTCTCGCCTCCGTTACCTGGATGGATTTGAGTAGTATTAACTAATTGCTGTAACAGAGATATGACGATCTCGGGCCGCTCCCTCCAATGGGGTTCGTACAAATCATCACAGCCAACACCTCGATGTCCATGGCGGTTGATGAACTGGAGAATCTTACAATACATAGTGTTACTAGGATTCTCTCCCATCCTCTTCCAAATATCCGCCGCATCTTCATGCGCAAACAAGGTATGCAACTCTACATCTTCGCGGACAAATTTCGCAATGTCCTGCAATTCATCATTTGCCTGGGACGTCTGGTTGCGATGAACATAAGCACCTAAATCCCTAGCTAGACACTGAGGGTCGTATTGCAGTGTAGCAGCCTTTTGCTCAACCTTTCGATATAGAATCTGGGCTAAGCTTAAAAATCGGTAATGATCGATCCCAAGCATGATGCAGAATGTGTCGCAAATCTCGTCTAACAGTCTCAATAGATCGTCTTCGCTTGTCTCGAATTCCATGCGCCGCTGATACTGAAGAATCTTTTTGTCATATGCAGGAATTCGCCTATACCACTTGCGCCAGCTTGTCTTCACCCGATACCACAAAAGCAGCCTCTTATATACACTCTTCCTCCCGTCGTCCTGAAAATATTGCTGTTGATAGCGCTGATTCCAGTACACGCGGTGGTATAAAAATTTCAACGGCTTTTCTGAGAATTCTGATCCTCGTCTGTCTGTATAGTGGCTTAGGTAGATCTTCTGTTGCCACTCATCCAATATGGACAGATAACAGGTTGACGCCGGCTTTGCATACCGGTCCAGCAGAATACAGTCCAATCCTTCTATTGCCGGCTCCCCATAGAGCTCCTTCTCCGCTTTCCTCGAAATCGGGCGCACCTGAAATATCCATAATCTGTGATCCTGCAATCCCCACTCAAAATCGCAGGGATACCCAAAGTCTTGTTCCAGCTTTTGAGCGATGCGCAGCTGTTCCGTTAGCTCTTTTCTTGTCAATAGCCTGGAGGATGTGTAGTGGGGCCTTCCCCCTGCCCAATCAATTTTCGCCGTGGCCGCAGCCGCTCGATTCTGGATGATCTTCTCATTGTTTCCTTTACAGGCCTCGATCCAGACACAGCGATTCAGCGTGTTCGGGTCACGGGTGAAAGTAACGCCCGATGTATCGCAAAGCAGCATTTGTTGCACAATGACGCCAAAGCCCTGTCCCATTTCCTTGTCTTTTTCAATGGAACTCCTGTAGTAGGAGCTCCAAACCTCCCGGACTGCCTCCAACAGCTGTTCAAAATCGCTCACATGCTGAACGCTGGCAAACATTCCTGCATTTGACTTGCCCGGCCGGTCTTCAAAATCAGCTGACGAACGGACGATGAGCTCTCTGCCGCCTTTTGTCAGACGTTCCCAGCATGTCCACAATTCCTGTTGCTGTGCCAAACCAAAATCAGCACGGCGGATGGACTCCGGGGTAATGAAGGCCAGGGCATTGTCACGACAGAATTGTTGAAAAAACGGAAATGGTACGATCACACCATCGCACACGGTGTACCCCAGCTGATATAAGCGAACCAAGTTTTGTGCTTTTACACCAATCCCTGGGCATTTCCAATTCTCTACATTTTTTAGATCATACAGCATCGCAACATCTCACCTCATTCATGGTCTGCACCCATCGGCAAGCTATATTGGGATTGGCAATTCTTGTGTTCCCAGAAACCGTACACCCCGGCCCGATCTCAATGAGACTCTGGATTCCATCTGAAACGCAATTGTCAGCCAGCGCCTTCCAGTGGATCGGATGCTGGACCTGTCTCGACAGCTTGTCCCGTATTATGATTGGATCCGTGCTCCTATGTCCGTCATAGCAACTGTAAACGGGGTTTGATGGAGAACACAGTCGCATTCTCTGAAAATACTTCCTTGCCCTTTCAGCGCTTGCCTGGCACAGTGGGCTGTGATATCCCCTTTTTACCGGAAGGGGTAGCGCCCACCTGGCTCCCCTTTTCTTTAACTCCTGAACCAGTTCCTGAAGATCCGGCTGTTTTCCTGAGATGATATTTTGTGTATCGCTTAGATACGCGCTTATGTAGACATGCTTTCCGGATTCCTGGTATTGTTGACAGCATTCTCGCAGCACCTTTTGGTCCAAATCCATCACCCGAATCATCGCCTCGTCCGCTGGGGAGTCTTCCTCCAAGATACGTTCCAGCCTGAGAATGAGCCCTAAAACTTCCGGAAACTCGAAAACCCCTGCCGCGGCGCACGCTGTAAATTCTCCCTGGCTATATCCCGCAAAGGCTTTCGGCCTCCCGCGCCATTCCTCCAATGTCTTATAAATCCCATAGCAATGGGTCACCAAGCCAACGGTCGTCCACGGCCCCTCGTCTTTTCCTTCCCCGTAACACAAAGAAACCATGTCTACAGCGCAATACTCCGATGCCCGCCGAAAAACTCGCTGTGCCGCGGCTGCGTTTTTAAACACTGTGGAGTCAAGGCCCTTTGCCACCGCCTCCCGGCCCGGAAACGCAGCAATGGACTGAGGATATTCGATATTATTCGGTGCCATCGCCAGCCCTTGTCTGGACATACTCGATAAAGCTCTTTAAGTCAGGAAACTTCGCAGTAAGTAGCATTTCATCCTCGAACTTAATGTGAAACAGCTGTTCGCATTCCACCACCAGCCGTATAAAGGTGATGGAATCTATCTCTTCCAATGTCTTATCCGGAGAAACGGAGTCAATTTCGAGAAGTCCCTCAACAATTTGACAGATTTCGTTTTGTATCATTGTGTCGCTCCTTTCTTACTGTATGCAACAAAGCCGCTAACCGTGCTGCCGCATTCTGGGGATCCATGAGTGCTCGATAGATCGAGATAAGCCCCCTTTCCAGCTCCACTGCGCTCATCTTTTTTGGTTCAATGACCACATCCCACAGGGTATAGTCCTCCCACGTATTTGACCGAATCCGATTCTCCGCTTGCAACTGTTGGCGCAATTGCGTCCGGGGAAGCGGTGTGGGGACCGTGATATTCGCGCCGTATAAACGATTTTGTAATATGAAGTCCACAGTCTGAGAGAAGACGGATAGATCATCCTCATCTAACCCTACAATGAAGGTTCCATAAATCCCGATTCCATGACTCTGGATCGCCTGAATCTTTTCTGGGTAGCTGGATACATTTCGCGCTTTATAGGACGTGGCGTTGAGCCTCCTCAGGCTGTTCGCTTGAATGCTCTCAAACCCGATCACAACCCACTGGCAGCCTGCCTGCCGCATTAAGGTTAAAAGCTCTTCATCCTCCGCCGCCGAGATGTCCGTCTGGGCGATCCAGCGAAGGCCCCTCCCTTTCAATTGACGCAACAGCTCTTTCGCCTGTTTTCGCAGAACAAATGCGTTGTCATCAGCAAAAAGCAATAAAGTATCGGGATATACCCTCTGGATCGTCTGTATTTCTGTTATGATTTGGGGGATTGCCTTCTGTCGGTAATTTCGTCCATACACGTTGGAAGCGCAGCAGAAGGAACAGGAGTGTGGACATCCCCGAGTGGTATACAGATTAACCAGCGGATACGGATACCCCTGAATCAGCTCGTAGCGAGGGATTTTGCACTGTAAGAGGGAGAAGGTTCCCTTATGGGAACTCCGGTACAATGGCTTGACATCCCCATTTTGTAAGTCTTTTAGAAATTGCGGAAATAATTCCTCCCCCTCCCCCGCGATGACCACATCCACATGCTGCAACGCCTCTTCCGGGAGAACCGTCGCATGGATTCCGCCCAGGACGGTGAGGCTTCCTTTTTGCCGGTAATGCGCGGCGATTTCGTAAGCTCTTGTGACCTGCACCGTCATGGCGCTCAGCAGAACGAGATCGTACCATTCGTTGAAGTCCAGCCCCCGATAATTCTCATCGATATAGGTCACCGACCAAGATGGCGGTATATAGGAAGCGATTGTCAGCAACCCCAAATTGGGTGCAGACCAGAAATAGCGAAAACTGCGCATGGTTTCCGAATTGGCCATGGCTTGGGCCAACGCCGCATTCCGGCTAAACAGCGCGCCTTTGGGGTTAATCAATGCGATTTTCATACCAGAGCCCCCTCTAGATTGTAATATAGGAGCCTTCCGTCCAGCCGTCCGCGTCCACGTACACTTCGATCATGGCGTCACAGTGTCCGCTCTCAATCTGTACAAAGGAATACTCGATCGCATGATAACCCCGGTGACTGGAATCGAGGAAGCAACAGGCAGGACCATGGATATTCACATGCATGGCTGCCTGGGCCAGCGCCGTGCTGAACATCGTATAGGGAAATGCGCTGGGATTGATCCTTTTATATCCCCACCGGCGCACGATGTCGGCTGTCTGGCAGATAGCGGTGTAAGGTCCCTTATTGCTCGATAATACAAGCCCCGTGCGGTCTCCATTAATACATCCATAGTCAGAGCCGAAAAGATCGTCCATCGTCAGTAGGACTTTTTTTGTAAGATCATCCATCAACCGTCCACCAAAACGAGTAAAAAACTCTCCCTGGAACCGATCGCTCGACACGCTGGTATGCCTTCGAATATAGGGCTTCCCGCGTCCTTCTCTACTCGGCCGCTTTTCACAGATCATGGCAATATTCGTCCCTCCAAAGGCAAAGCAGTTGACCAATACTCTTTCCATCGCCTGATCTTTGGCTCGCTTTGTTACAAGCTGCACATGGATTTGTGGATCGGCCACTTTGTGATGATGAATCGGCGGTAAACATTGGTGCTGTAATGCCAGAATTGCCGTCAACAAGGAGAAGGCTCCAGACGCGCCCCCCGTATGGCCAAACACGCATTTGGGCGCGGTGACGCCCGGCTGATCCTTAAAAATTTCATATAAGACCTTGGCCTCCACCTGGTCGTTGGATTTAGTTCCTGTTCCGTGGGCGATGATCCCCTGAATATCTCGGGGCTGAAGCCGCAAGCGGGACAGCAGCTTCTCAATGGCCGTTCGCGCATACTGACCGGTTGGATCGGGCGCTGTCACGTGGTAGGCATCGTGAGTCGCTGCGTATCCAAGTATGCTTCCATAATCTTTCTGTGTAGCTCCCTTTTCCAGTGCAAAAAAAGCAGCCCCTTCCCCAACCGATATCCCTTTTCGATTCCTATCGAAAGGCCTACAGCCCTCTTTATCCAGAGCAAACAATCTGGCGAAACCGCAATAGATTAAATACGAAAAGATCTCGATGCCACCCGCAATCACATAGTCATATTGATTCATCCGGAGCAGATCCGTGGCGTATGCGATGGCCTGGGCTCCTGCGCAACATGCGTTGGCGATAACTCGGACCTCGACTTCATACGGCGCCGCCTGCTTTACTACTTCCTCTATACTGGATAAAAAAGTTGCCGGCGGATTCTCGTCCAGCATTGCTGTATCTGCGATTCCCATCCCCGTCCCCACCAAGATGCATCCTTTTTTGCTGCAGTCCAGCCCTGCGTCTTGAATACAAGCTCGGATAGCTCTCTCACAGTATGTGCGAAAGGTTTCCGCAGACAGCGCTGGTCTCGCTGTAGTACCCGATAAGTGGACTCTTTCCGCTCCCTCTACCAGCTTCCTCCAGAATTCATCCGGCGTCTGGGCTATGGGGGTCATGACACCGATTCCGGTAATCTTAATCCGGTGTTCCAGCATTTTGATTTAACAGTTCCTGTGTGATCTTGATAACTTCCTCAAGGGATGTCATGGCTAGCAGCTTTTCCGGATCGATGGTAATGGAATATGTATTTTCAATCTCTGCTAGTATTTCCAGCGCTCTCAAGGAATCCATCCCATATTCGTCAAAAAAAGACGCTTTGGGATCAATCTCCTCCGGAGGTATCTGGATAATGTTTGATACGATCTCTCGGATCTCGGATTCAAGTTTCATAATGACCTCCTTGCTTGTACACCAGCATTGCTGCCGTTTTCGCGGCACTTAATGAATCATACTCTTTCTAAGGCAATTCTTTTTCTTTCTAAGCACAGACAGCGGCTACTCCCATCTTTGGGCTCCCAATCCGATACAAATTCATGAACCAAAGTACAGAAGGCCATTGTATCCGCTGCCTGTTGATCGCTATCCCTTTGTATCTCTTGCAATTCAAATACATAACTGGTTTCTTTGATTTCTACTTTTCCCTTTTCTGTCTGGAGGTGAAATGCGAAGCACCCTTCTGATACGGAATGACCTGCAATCTTTCTGGCAATCTGGGAATCCTCCTCGACCAAACAGACCATCGCTTCTCGAATTTCATTGTGAGCGATATACAGATATGCGAGCTCCAATGTATCAATGCCAGAACTCCGTCCATTGGAGATCGTATACATCGGTTCCTGTATCTGAAAGGAAATTCCGGTTCTGCACGCCGGCGCGTTTAAGACCGCGTTGGGAAACAAACTGGGGTTGACACGCAGCGCTCCCTCCGATTCATAGACATGGTTAAATTCATATAAGCTTGCTAAACATCCGTAGGCTGTCCCCACAAATAGCGGTACATTCCGATCCTGAATCTGGGCGGCCGCGGATACTCTTTCCACTGTCTGAATACACATCTGGCTGATTCGGTCGAGATCACGGTTTGAAAAGGGCCGTTTTTCTTGGATCTCGCTATAGGAAGCGGATGCTTGGATATAGACTCTCTGTTTCATGGCTTTACTCCGATTATGACGCTGCTCGTCTGGCCGCCGAAGGCAAAAGAATTACATTGAATATACGATAGATTTTTGTGCACCGGGTTACCTTTCAGGATCTTGAGATCACAGTCCGGATCTCTCGTCTCATAGTTGGCTGTCGGCAACAGATACCCTTTCTGCATCATGAGCATACCGGCGATCACTTCTAGCGTACTTGCCGCCCCCATGGAATGCCCCAGCATGGACTTTACAGAACAGACATAGGGTGACTGTTGGCCGAATACCTGTTGAATGGCAATGGACTCGATTCGATCATTGGCTTTTGTCCCGGTCCCATGGGCAATGACACAGTCGATTTTTTCCTTTGGCAGCGCGGCATTCTGTAGTGCTTTTTCCATAGCGGCCTTTTCCCCTCTGCCTTCCGGGTGAGGCGAGGTCATATGATATGCGTTGGATGCCAGCCCAATTCCCTTTATGTAGCCATGGATTTTTTGACTGTTTCGCTCCCGTTCCCGTTCTAACAGCAACATCCCGCAGCCCTCTCCCAAAACCAAACCTCGCCGGTTCCGGTCAAAGGGACGGCAGGAATCGGGCGCGAGGGATAGCAAGCGCTGGAATCCCGCAAAAGCCACCATGGAAAAGGCGTCCACGCCCCCTGTGATAACTAGATCGGCCTCATTCCAGTGTAAAAGGCGCTGTGCCAAAGCCAGAGCGTAATTCCCTGCCGCGCAGGCAGCCGGAACTACATATCCCCTTCCTTGGGCACCTGTCACATCGCGAACCGCCTGTAGAATGTTGTCAGATCGGTATTGGCGGAACAACTGTGGATTGTCGTACTGAGGATCTTTTTTCAGTGCCTTTGCAATTTGTTCTTCGGTCTGTATCTCCCCCATAGTCGTTCCAATGACGATGGCAATTCGTCTTGTATCCATTGTCTGAATATCGAATTCGGCATCCTCAATGGCCCGCAAGGCGGCGCTGGCACTGTAGCATGCCGCCTTTCCATACCGGCTTAGTATGGATACTGGAAGATTCTCGTTCCATTTTGATGATGTAATATAGGCGCCGATTTTAACGCGGAATTGTGGGTCGTTTTCTAGCCATGGAAGTGGTCCATAGATCAGTTGCCCGGTAAACAGAGATCGCCAATACGCGTCCAGAGTCAATCCGGCGTTGGATATGACGCCCATTCCCGTTATAACCGTTTTCGCCATCTCTTTATTGGCAGTACAGCATTTCCCGGATTTCATCAACTTTATCCGTCTTCTCCCAGGGAAGCTCCAGATCCTCGCGTCCAAAATGGCCGTAGGCGGAGAGCTGCTCATAGATGGGCCGTCTCATCTGGAATTGGTCGATAATCGCCGCCGGGCGCAGATCAAAAATCGCTTGTACCGCTCTGCTGATCTTCTCCTCCTCATACTGGCTCGTCCCAAAGGTATCGATATAGACGGACACTGGTTTCGCCATTCCGATGACATAAGCGATCTGAACCTCACACCGCTTCGCGATGTTCGCTGCCACAATATTTTTTGCCACGTATCGCGCAGCATATGCCCCTGTGCGATCAACTTTCGTTGGATCCTTGCCGGAAAAGGCGCCTCCCCCATGCCGTCCGATTCCACCGTATGTATCCACGATAATCTTGCGGCCTGTTAAGCCCGCGTCGGCCGCAGGTCCTCCCTTTGCGAAACGCCCTGTTGGATTGACATAAATTTTTGTATCGTCGCTCAGCAACTGTTGTGGGATGATGGGGTGAATGACATGCTGAACGAGATCGTCGAAAATCTTTTTTTGTTCCACATCGGCCCGGTGCTGGGTTGAAATGACGATGGTTTCGATATTAACGGGTTTATTTTCCTCATACCGTACGGTGACCATGGATTTCCCATCTGGTCCTAGATAGGGAAGGATACCTTGTTTTCGTACGGCGCTCAGTTGCCGGCAAAGCTTGTGGGCATAGTAGATGGGCGCGGGCATCAACTCATCTGTATCCGTACAAGCGTAGCCGAACATCATGCCTTGGTCGCCGGCACCCGTTTTGGAATAGAACGCGGACTCTTCTGCATCTCTTGCTTTCGACACGCCTCTGGATATATCGTCTGATTGACTGTGTATGCATGTATGAAAGCTACAGGTGTTGCCATCGAATCCTAGTTCATCGCTGATATATCCTACTTCTAAAGCCACTCGCTTCGCTGTTTTCACAATGTCGACGGAATGATGGGACGTTATTTCTCCTATGATCGTTAGAGAGTCCTTGGCAGCTGCGGTTTCGCAGGCTACTCGCGCTTGTGGGTCACCTGCGAGATATGCGTCTAAAATGGCATCGGAGATTTTGTCGCAGAGTTTGTCTGGGTGACCTTCTGTCACAGATTCGGATGTGTAGAGTTTATGTTGGTTTATGGGAATCTCCTCCTGTTATGTTATACTTGTTTACTGAATAATTTTAAGGCAAACTAACATGATATAAAACTAGCATTACGTTATGTTTAGTAAACCTGATGGGATAACTGGACTCTACAGTTCTATTCCCCTTTACTCTGTAACACAATTTTAATCATTGCCTGTTTATAACATTGAGATCAGAAGAGCAATAACAGCTAACACAGACACCCGTGGAAGGGCTTCTAACTTTGTTAAAAGCAGTCTGTTGGGGCTGTTAAAAAAGCCTCTCAGCAATGCAGCCAGTGCCTCCGGGCGCTGGCTGCAAAAAACATAAAAGGAAACGGCTGCACCCGGTTGAGGGAGCAGCCGTTTTGTGGTAAAATTTTCTTGGACAAAAATGAATACCACAAAAATGAATTATACACCAATCCAGCTGAAATTACCAGTGGATATGGAAAGAATGATTGAAATAAATGATCCGGTATATACTTTCAATGAAGTGGTGGCCCATATCGACCTAAACAAATAAAAATTTTTTAAGGGCTACACCAACACTTTTCTCTTAACCGAGTTCCGGGTAATGGCGTATCATTGGGCTGGCAAAATCCATCCCTTGACAAAATGACACCTAAAAACTTTATATCTCCATTATTAGGTCTTCCATTCTTTTAATGTATTTCATTAATTTATATCATCTCACTACAAGAATGTATAGTCACATTCTCTTTTCATACTTTTTCATAACAACCTTAGGAACAGAGACATGAAATATTAACTTTGCGAGTTGTTTTCAATTATCTTTAAGGCGATAATATATTGGCGCAAGTCTGTGAAAATCATTTTTAATAATTGTTCATCTTCATGCAAAAGGCCACAATCAGATAAAGAATATTTCCTAATTCTATTTAGTATATTACTTAACTCATTTTGAAATGTAAAAATATGATTGCTTTCATATAGAATTTTAGAAAATACCAGCAACATCAAAAACATATTTTTACGGGTTTCTTTCTCTAATTCAGGATATTTTTTTGATAGATACTCATGTTGCTCTATAAATGCCTCTAACATGGCAAAATTTTTCACTGAAATTTTTGCATGCGAAATGCTATTTTTGCGAAAAACATGATGATACTTTATTTCAGGGGAAACTACTACTTTTTTCGCTTTTTCCATAACACGATAAGTAGTAAAACAATCTTCATAAATTTTATTGGTGGGATATCTTACCCCGTCAAATAAATGTCGTTTATACAACTTATTCCAAGCCGGTACATTTTTAGATAATATACAAAATCTAACAATTTCCAGTGTATCGTCTAATATCGCCGGCTGATTCACAAACACCGCGCTTTCTTTTAAGCTTTTTTCGTGATGATTTGGATCATCTTCATTTACACCTGCAATACTGCAAATGGATATATCAGCATCATTTGTTACCAAATCCTTATACAACTTTTCGTACATATCAATTTCAATCCAATCATCGCCATCTACAAATCCTAATAGTTGCCCATTCGCAAGGTCTAACCCTTTATTTCGTGCGGCAGACAATCCCATGTTTTCCTGATGAACACACCGTATTCTATGATCTTTTTTCGCTAACGAATCAATCACAAAACCGCTATTATCAGTTGAACCATCGTCGATTAATATAATTTCCAAATTGAAATACTTTTGCGTCAAGATACTTTCCACACATTTTGTAACATACTCTTGGACGTTATAGACAGGGACAATAATACTTATCTGCATTTGATTATTTTCCATCATAAAAATGTCGGCCTTAATTCTACTTGATTAAAAGTTCATTTCCCATACACATTGCATCCATTGGTATTGACTTAAAAAAATCAATACATTGGTCACGTGTGCCGAAAATCGGACCTCCTCCGGCATTAAGCGAAGTATTCAAGAGCATCGGCACACCAGTTAAAGAATAATATTCTTTTAACAGCATGAAAAACGGATCCATAATGTTATCACATTCAGCGACCGTTTGAATTCTGCTAGAACCATCTCTATGTACAACTGACGGAATAATATCCTGAACATTTTCTCTCGATTTTACTGCTCTTAACATATAGGGGCTAGGTACATTTATATAAAACCAATTGTTTGCCTGAGACTCTATAACGCTTGGAGCGAATGGTCTCCATGGCTCACGATGCTTTACTTTTTCATTAATAATATTTTTTGCATTTTTATTCCTACAATCCATTAAAATGGAACGGTGGCCTAATGCTCTGGGACCTATTTCTCCACGCCCCTGAAACCATCCAACAATTTTCCCGCTGCATAATAACTCAGAAACCTTATGAATCGTTTTTTCGTCCGGCATCTCTTTTTCATTGTCATCCTGCCAATACGGAAAATTGTTGGTTGAAAATGGTTCTTGAGAATAATATATTCTTAAAAACTCCAGGCACCCCAAAGACTGACCTCCATCGTAACAATGTGGAGGTATGATTAAATTGGGATACATTTGAAATAATTTTTCATTGTATACAGTATTTTGAGCGCACCCCCCCGTATATACAATATACTGTTCACGATTACAATACTTCTGAAATAACTCCACCACAGCACATTCAATAACGTAATGAATTGTAGAGAGCCAATCTAAAAAGGACTGATTATGAAAATCAAAAAATTTTGGAGTAAATAGGGGAACTTCACCGCGCCAAGGAATTCTTGAAATGAAATCAAATAAATGTTCCAGAATTTCGGAACAATTAATTTTTCTAACAAAATCATAGTCAATGGTACCATAAGCTTGCGCTCCCATTATTTTACCTGCATAATCAAGTCCATTTCCCCCAAGATTTGCAAAAGAACCTATTGTAACCAATAGATTCCCAATTCCTTTCCTTTTAGTAAAATACTCGTATCGAGGATTCAAAGAACCAGGGTTGGAGATGACAGCCATTCGAATATTGTTATCCCCTGTTCCGTCAATTGCAATTCCAACACCAACATTCTCTGATGACACCAACGGCCACGCGCTTAAAATATGCGAGTAATGGTGATCAATACAAAATGTAGGTATATTCTCATAAAGAGGAGTAATTTGCTTAAAAAGCTGGTTATGTTCACAACATCCCAATCCATTTCTATTGCCATCTGTAAATGCAATGGCATCTATAGATTTTATTTTCCAGGATGCTAAAACATTTTTGAAGTAATCAAAATTGGCCTTATGATGTTTTACTCCGGTTACACGTTCAGATTTCAAGTATTTCACCTTTCCATCTATAGATATAGCTATGTTACTATCATGATTCCCTAAATAAACTCCTAATAAAACCATAAATTCACCTGCAGGCATTTCACACTATCTTTTGCCTTTGCATTATTTAATCCTTTCAGCGTTTTTAAAGTTCTGATTTTCTTCAAGATTTACTTGCTCTTTTCTATTAAAATATTAAGCAGTTCTGCAATGCTAAGCAGAACTGCTTAATATATTGTGTCATATACTTTGCAAAGGGAAGGTAAAATCTTTACATATACTATGCAGCCTAAGCTATTTAAGGATTGGCTGAATTATTTTTCGCATTAGACAATGGGGACAGCTAAAGTAATATTGGCTCCACCTTCTACTTCCTCATATCCATCATTTAGTCCATAAATTTCAAGTTCAAATGGATAATCCTGTTGTGTATATCCGTTTTCTTGTATCCATTTATGCGCCCAACCATAAACATAATTCGTTAACTGGGAGGGATCTTCACGGCACTCTTCTGGCGCTAAGCTTTTTACAAATGGATCATCATATCTGACAGGAATATACAGCCAGCGGGTTGCTGGTAATACTAGTGTTTCCATAGCAGATTCCATTCTTTCCCAATTTCCGATTTCATTATTATGCCACAAACTTTCCACCTCTTTGCATAACCAATAACTTCTGCAGCTATTTTCAGTTCCATTAGCAAAATTGACTGTTATACCATAAAATTTGTCATCTATCTGGGCATGAACCTTACAAAAAATCTCTTTCATTTGTCCGAATAATGAACCAATGCTTTCACCAATAAGATCAACATTGTCTATTTTTATGCTTTTACCTACAAATCTTATGATATCCTTCTTTACAATATATGGTTTTAACATACTTAACCTCCTTCACTAAGCTATCATAAATAAATTTTTTCACTTATGAAAATCACATGTTAGCTGCATGTTGAGGATATTGTCATAACTTTTAGCAATATTTCCCCAGTAATATGTAGATGCCAATTGAGAACAAACTCCATTGTATTGCTATTTGTAACGTATTCCAATAATGATGTAGTATACCATTGACAAAGCCGTCAGAATATCTTCTAAATAATATTCTTTTACAATTTTACAAGTTCAATAGTTCACATATTGCCACCTCACTTAAGAATTATTCGCTAAATAACAATAAAAATATTTGATCAAACATTTATTCACTCTCTTGGGATATATAAATATGTTTTATTATAACCAGAATATTAAAAAAAGTCAACAGAAAATTTATTTTTAGCATTGATTTTTTGTTCATTTGTCAATGATGAGAATCGGTTTTGCTGACTTCGGTCTATGCCTTCCTCCGTCAGCAAAACCGGGCGGCCTCCAACCCTGCCGTTTCTGGAGGGGTGTTTTCCAGCCTAGAACCGACATGGGAATTTGATTGGATCGCTTCAGGTATTGCTTGATCTGTTTCTGCAAGTCCTCATAGGAGTAGAAGCTAAGATGAGTATAGAATCTCTCCTGATCATTGCGGTGGCTACGTTCTACTTTTCCGTTGTGCCAAGGTGTTTTGGGTCTGATTCGTTTATGTCTAATGTTCCGATCGTTGCAGAGGAAATCCAGAGGATGTATGCACTGGTTTTCTGTGTATGTGTGAACTCTCCGCCGTTGTCTGTCTGTATCTCATCCGGAGCATACCCGAAGTAGATGATCGCCCGCTGCACAAAGTCCACTGTGGAATAGCTGCTGTTTTCTCTGTATACGTAGATAAACCGTTCTCTGCTGGCTTCCTCCAGCATGGTATACTGATAGAATTTTTCACCATCTGTGCCCTAAAACGGGGATTGAACGCATCGCGGCGGATGCTGTGACCCTTCAGCCATATTTACTGAAAATAGAATAAGCCAGCTCTTTCACGTTTCTCATACATCTGGAAGTTAGATTTTCAATTTACCATTGATTTTTTCTATAATCAATTTTTAAGTAAACAAAAAATTCTTTTTTGACTACGCCAATATTTCTATATATTTTTATTTTTTATGCAATATTCTTCCATATTTAGCGCATATTGATTTGCATCTACGCCTTGCATAGCGAATCGTTCCTTTTGTAAAATTATTTTGCCGTGTAAGATTTCCTTTAACCTGGTAAAAACCAATTTGGGTGGTATATCAGCCAAGTTGGTACCCGTATAAATCGTATAATTCAAACGTAAAGGTCGATAGGCATAAATTGCAGGTTGGTTATAATAAGATTGAGAGCTCCAAATGCGTAGATTATTCGTCCCTACAAGACCGGCAATATGCCCGCAAACACTGTCAATACAGACTACGAAATCCAAGGCCGCAATAATTCCAAGAAGATCCCAAATCTTTACTTTATCCGCATTTGCATCCCAAATAAGTTCTTTTCCTGTTATAGGAACAAGATTAATTACACCTATTTGCTCCTGTTTACACATACGAAGAAATTGTTTTGCATTTTTATCAGACCAGTCTTTCATCCTATTTCCTTTCATATCAACTGTATCTGACTGGTATTGCATACCTATAACAAAACGCTTTGTTTTACGCAGCCATAATACTTCGTCCAATATTGGCATATCTGCAATAGGATATTGAAATAATTTTAACGCATTATTGGGATATACGTGCATTGAACGAGCAAATGTTTCATATGCACTTTGCATATGCATTTGGCTATCGTCCAGCTTTAACAGTATTACTTCTTTGTAAATACCGGAATGCGAAATCTGTTCTACGCACTGAACTAAGAGGGATAATTGTTTATAGTGCAGCGGTACTGGCTTATTCCTATAATCTAAAAAATCCAAACTTACAGCTTCAATCGAAAGAGAAGGAAAAAAATGTTTTACCATTGTATTGACTTTTTGATCTGCCGAATAAATTGTTACGCTGTAATCTTTATGACTCAAAAAGTACTCTCTAAAGAGCGGCAGCATTATAACAAGATCTCCGTAGCCAATTACGGGTAAAAATAGAATAATATGTTTTCTAAGCTTATTCCTCCACTTGTTTCGTTCTAAGGACGCAGTATGGGAAAAAACAATCATTATTCCATTGCCGCACGTTTCAATACGATAAGCACTAAAATCAACTGGTACTGTCTTAAAAAGATATTCAAATTCAAGTGAGGGCTGATAGCTATTATCCGTTCCCAAATAAAAATCAAACACAAAACATATAGACAAGGAATACGGATCCCCATAATACAGTTTCAAGTACATTCCATCATTTTTATTAGCCTCTTTAAGAAAAGCTTCCCAAGAAAGCACTGAAATTTCTTTTAACAAGCTTGCTTTGACTGAAACTCCTTCAAGCAAAAAAATAATGCCCGAAGTAGACGCAAGCATAGTGAAAACCTGCATTGCATGAGTATAGTCTGTATAAATATGAACATATTTCGCTTTTTTTTGATTAAGTATTTTTATGTGTCTGCGATATTCGGAAACTGAAAGATGAAATATATTACTTGCTCTTTCTGCTTCTGCCATACAATCCTCCAAGAGTTTAGAGATTAAGGGGACGCGAACCAAGAATCGGAAACTCTAAAAAATAAGTGATATTTATTTCAAGTGATACATGACACGTTCTTTTGTTACCCTAATATTGATTTTGTTATACTGCGCCAAATAAAGTTGATACAACTCATTCAGATTATATTCTCGAATTAAGTTATCAATTTGTTCATCAGATGCTTTATGAAAACATAGGTCAAGGCATTGTGAAAAAAAACGGAAATTCTTTTCAGCATACTCTTGGCACAGAGAGTCAAATTTTGCATACATATCATCAAATTTTAATCTTTTCTCTTCTGTCAAACATCGTTTAATCCATACCCGGTTCATACCCAGTATCGTATCCATATAATACACCGGCTGTTCAGTATACGCTCTTTTAATTATATGATAAAACTTTTCCACTAAGGGATCAGAAAAGTGATAATCATAAAAATGTGTGCAGTATCCTGCATCACCTATCATCAACCCTTGTTCAATTAATTTTTTACGAATCGGCGCTTGCGGTAATACTTCAAGTCTTGTTTGCAAAAGATAAAAATTATGTCCTAACCCACTCTCGTGCATAAAATTGTTATTATTCCTAAGGGATTCATAGGTACTAAACGGATTAAAACAAATAAAGCCCATACCCAGGTGAATATTGGCAGCGCGAATCTTATTTATGGCTTGCATATTGATATCAGTATTGCTTTTCTTTTTGTATAAATGTAAATCTCCGCTGTCACCAGATTCTATGCCGATGTAAAAGCACTCAACACCAGCTTCATACGCTTTGTTGAAATATGCATCCGGTTCAGACACAACCAAATCTGCTCTGCTGAATAAATGAAGTCCGATATCCAGCCTTCTACTTATTATCTCATCAAAGATTTCATTTGCACGCTTAAATCCTCGCTCCCCCGGATCTTCAAATGTAGAGTCTGTCATACGAAATGATGTCATGTTATATTTTTTATATAAAAATTCAATTTCATCTACAATAGATTTTGCACTGCGGAGCCGTACATTAGGCGCGTTCTTTCGCGCCATCGTCTCTCCACAAAAAATACAGCCTCCATTACATCCTCTGCTTCCTGAAATATAGAGATACTGCTGACGATATTTTTCGTGTATCTCCCGGCTTGGAAACGGAAGTGCATCTAAGTTTTCAATTGCCTTGCGGGGCTTATTCTTCACTATTTGCCCATTCACACTACGAAAGGTCAGCCCTTCGCAATTTTCCAGTGATTTATTTTCACGCAATCGATCCGCCAACGCAAGGAAGGTGTATTCACCTTCATATGAAATAATAAAATCAACTTCTGGGTGATCGTTTAAAATCTCAACCTCATACCCGTTTACCTGAGGTCCTCCTATGATAACATATGCTTTAGGATAAACCATTTTTGCTTGTGCAGCCAGATGGAAAACTTGGTTATATGTATCTGAATACATGTTGAAACCAATTATCATCGGCATTTCGGAGATAGTTTGCCTGAAATCATAATCATTATCGTATTGGGCAATTTGTATTCGCGCATCATATCCGTTCTTACAAAGAACTTCTTTTATATACCCTATACCTAAATATTCATTCACACCAAGAAATGCGGTATTTTCGTCTTCTTTATTGATTACTGCTATGAGCCAAATCGTTTTGGAGGTCATATAGCTACTCTACCTTTCATACAATTTATCTTTGCAAAACTTGTGTTATAAACCTACCTAAGCTGGTTATTGCATAATATCACATGGTCAATGTAGGCAACAGCCTCATTATGTTCCTTAGCATCGCTTGACATTTGAACGTTCTTCTAATGTGAAAGCACGTCATAACGCCGTTATTCCATAAATACGCTTTGTAACTGACTACAATTCACCGACATAACATAATCCTGTAATGCCACGCTAATCCCGATGTAATAATCAAATTATAGTAACCATTCTCCCGATTTTTTATTTGCATCGGAATCTGAATTATATCGCATCTAATATCATATCCAGTTCTTGTTGTGTTAAATCCGCTTCAGGAAAATCAGAAGGCGTGTAGGTGTAATTGTCCTGGGATAGACAATGTTTCACAATTTCTGTCAGATGCTCCGTAAAAACATCTGCGAGCCAGGATGCTTGATGTTCTTTACAAATAATACGGCAGTGGAGTTTTCCATGAATCAAGGCTATATCTAATTCCACAGGATAAATATTCGTATCCGGCGCGGTTAAAGCGTTATCAGGAAACACACTTACCAACTTAAAGGGGGTGCCTTTTGGCAAATCGCAATTGCCTAAATAGTTAAAACGCGCCATATGAACCATCGGAATTTGATATCCTTTGATCCATTTACAAATACCATATTCATATCGTCGCTGAAAAGCCGAACGTATCTGTTCTTTATAAGATATAATAATTTCTCTGGTTGTGCCCTGTTTAGCCTCAATACTGACTGGATATGCCATACTGAACCATCCAACAGTTCTGCTTGTATCCATATTTTCAAATGCATCCCTGCCGTGTGATTCCGCTTCAAGTATTAAACATGAAAATCCTAAAAACTGCTGAAGTGTGAGTTTCCAGGCAATCAGCAATAATTCTTCGCCTTTCGTACGATATACTGTATTCGCATCACCCAATATATGCTCAGAAATCTCCTCATTTATCTGAAAATCACATGAATCTCGCTTTAGTGACAGCCAACGATTTGTGTCTCCTGATTCAATCATGTAGGTACTCCAATGTTCAACGTCGATTTTCATGGACTTTGACCTTTCCAGAAACGCTTTGGCATATTGCTGATATGATACTGTTTTTTTAGGATAATTTTGCGTGACCTCAAGATTCGATTTGGAAAAGAGATTTGATAGGTCATCCAATAAAATTCGCAAAGAAACCCCGTCTGATATTAAATGATGAAACATCAAAAATAAGTAGATGCCATCGCGTGCGTAAATTGCATAAACACGAAATAGCAAATCACTTACTAAATCAAATTTTGTATGCACAGCGCGGATCATTTCTTCCTGATATTCTATCCAGACTTTATCTGTATGAATGATTTCAATTTGAGGAACCTTAGCGAAATGATTGTCATTATAAAACAAGCATCCTGCTTTCGTATCAAAATTCATTCTGAGGGCATCATGATACTGCATGAGCACAGCGAAAGCTTGATAAATCTTTTGCATCAGTTCATCTTCGCTCAACTTAATAACGATACTTTGACGATAACATTGTGCTATTTCATCCCCTTGGGTCATAAGCCAACACACGTTTGGGAGCTTGTCCACAATCCCTCTGACAGGTTCGCTCTTACGTTCTGTTTGGGTTGTATACATATATGTTGACATATCCTCAAATATGGGATGTAGCATTATATCTTTTACTGATAAATTGTAACCTTTTTCCCCAAGGCGCGATGATAATTGAATTGCTTTAATCGAATCACCACCTATTGAGAAAAAATTCGTGGAGGAATTTACGTCTTGATGCAAAAACAGATCCTGAGCAACACGCATTAGTTGTTTAAGCTGCTCTCCATCGTTATGCCGATTAACATCTTTGATCTGAACTGGGGGATCCGGCAGTCGTGCACGATCGACCTTTCCGTTTTTGTTAAGTGGTACTTGTGGTATTTGCATTACTTGCTTCGGAACCATAAATTCCGGCAATTCACGGCGAAGTGTATCTAGTAAGGTATCGCTGCAATTTTCCTGATCAGTCACAACATACGCACAAATCCATACCCCCCCGTTACGATTTATAACTTTGACAGCAGCAGAATCAACCAGTCCGCTTGAAAGAATCTTTTGCTCAATTTCTCCCAGTCGGACGCGATGACCATTCAGCTTTACCATATCATCCATTCTTCCACAATATACTAGAAATCCCTTATCGTTTCTATAGGCAAGGTCTCCGGATTTATACATACGTTTTCCAGGATTATACGGGTCATCCAAAAAGTACCCCTGTTTCTTCTCATTATGATACCCGATTGCTACACTTTCTCCTGATATATAAACTTCACCTATCTCGTTATCCGATAGGGACATTCCGTTTTTATCAAGCAAGTAGATGACGGTATTATCAATGGGATGACCGATTGGTACAGAACCGGATTTTTCGCCATCATATAAATAGGCAGCACAACCTACAGTTGCTTCTGTTGGACCATACTCGTTATATATTTGAACTTTACCGTGAAAAAGCCGGTCAAGCCTCATACACATCTGAGCGTGCAATTCCTCTCCGCCGCTTATAATCGTATGGATAGGACCGTCCCCAGGCAATTTACGTATATCACAAATCAGCGGTATATGGGATGGGGTTATCTTTAATATCGTAGTCCTCTGATCGAAAAGAATATCTTGAAAGACATTGTGTTCCTTATGTCCCGGGAATAGTCTGATTTCTCCTAAGCACACCAGAGGCAATAATAAACTGGTAAATGTAAAATCGAAAGAAAAAGATGAATAAAGTGCGAATACTTCGCCACGACGTTTTACATATGTTTTTCTTGCCCACAAAAGATAATTCATAAGGTTTTTATGGCTTACAATCACTCCCTTAGGCTTATTTGTCGATCCGGAAGTATAAATCATGTAAGCAGGCTGACTTGCAACCGGTTTTACGGCTTGGGGCAAAACACTTATGGACTCCCCAGAAAATGAAGAAACGTTTAACAATTCCAGGGGCTCTTTATTACCTACAACAAATACCGCCCCGCTGTCAGTAATGATCTGTTGTAACCTATCTTCCGGTATATCTGGATCGAGCGGAAGATAGACAGCACCACATTTCCATATAGCAATCATCCATTTTAAGTATGAAATGTCATGTCGCATAATGCAGGCTACTATATCCCTATTTTTCAAACCCATTTGAAGTAACTGTTGTGCAAGCCGATTAGTGTCCGCGTCCAACTCTCCGTAAGTGATTTTTTCATCCTGCTTTGATACGGCAACCATATGCGGAAATGCAGACGCATTTTCCTCAAAAATATCAAGCCATATCGCATCATGATTAGGTTTGTCAAACAATGTTTTTTGGGGGAAATATGTGTGTATATCGTCTTCTTTTTCCAGTAATTCCACGATGCACGTGTTTTCATCTTCAATCAGTCGTGTTACTGTCTGCATTAAGCGTGAAAACAACGCACTTATTTCTTCGCTTGTAAACACTTCTGTTTGATAATCAAAATCCAATTGTAATTGATTATTATCCCATTGCCGAATGATCATTTGCATAGCATAATCTTGTTCACCACAATATAGTTCCTCGTTATGAACAGGCATATTTCCAATCATTTCTGGCATGGAGGTATTATAATAATTTACACAAACATTGTATAGTTTCCTTCTGCCAAACACGTTTGGGTTTTCGTAAATTGAGTTGAAACAGCGCTTCTGATGCTTAAAGTTTTCTCTAAGATTGGCAGCGACAGATCTAAAAAAATCGTTAGCAGATATCGCAGGGTCAACGGTAAAACGAACCGGAATCGTACTGACAAACATACCAAATATTTTACGTTCCATATACCCATATCTTCCTAACATTGGAATACCAATTACATATGATTTTTGCTCTTTCATTATGTATTGTGTGAGTATATATATTCCCAGAAAAAATGTATTCATTGAAAGGTTTTGTTTCTGAATATACGCTTCAATTTGTGATTTTAATGAGGGATTTATAAAATAACTGTCTCGCTTTCCTCTTAATTCTGTACTGGAAATAGTATGATCTTCAGATGTAATCAGCAAATCCTGATACGTGCAATGCCCTTTATTATGTTCGTTGCGCAATTTATTCTCTTTTACGGAATATGCCAAATAAGAAAATCGCTCTATATTTTCAATAGAGCGATTTGTAATTATAGAATCGTAATTCTTGGCAATTTGTTCAGTAAGCAATTTTATTGACCAGCCATCAGCTATGATATGATGCAGTTTAACATAATAACCGATTTCCTGATCCCCTATTGAAAAAACATAGAAACGGTAAAGATTGGAATTCGTCATTACGAACGCCAACCTGATATCAGCCTCACACCAACCCAAAAATTCTTTTTCCGTCCCAAAACTTCGTTTTTCGACAATTAGCGGCGATGGCTCTATATATTGGTACACCTCATAATTTTCATACTGAAACCGCACTTGTAACATATCGAAGCTATCCGACAGCATCTCAATCGCCTTTTGAAGTACATAAAGGTTTGCCTTTTCTTTAATGCGCGTATATCCTCCTATATTAAACAACGAAGAATTTTTATGCTGTTCCTGCGCATACCATATTTGTTTTTGCATACCAGTAAGTGAATATTTGATTACTGCAGATGATTTTTCCAAAAAGAGATTCCTCCGTTCCATCTTTACCTACTATATAATCTCACTTTTTTAATACCTGACAGCAGGGACAAAAATAATGTTTTGTTCCTGATCCCTTTACCGATTCAATAGGAGAACCACATTTTGGGCATGGCTTTTGATAATTTTTCCCAGTCATAAGAGATAACGATACATTATTACCGCATATTTTGTTTCCGTTTATATCCACATATTCGCTTATCAATGTTCCATCTTTAAAATCACGAACCATTTTTACAACATTTTCATAAAGACATTGTATATCATTTTCACTTAGTTTTTTTAATTTCGATTTTGGATGTATTCCGCACATCCATAGAATATAGTTCATAAATGATATATAGACATCAAAAGCGCCTTTATAGGTCGCGCATGCATCAATAATAGCAATATTTCCTCTGCTATCCAGCCATTCTTTAAACCGTGTAAATGTAAAATCCGTTGGATCTGTGATATCTAATGGATAACGCGGAACCAATTGGTAATCGTCGTATATTTTGAACCGACACGTCCAACTACTAAGAACAACCATTAAACAAATGTCTTCAAAAACAAAGGTTACAGTATAACCTCCCGTTTTCGGTGTCTTTTTCAAAGTCGACGGCTCTTTTTTTCTGTCATAAACCCGTATTCCGCCATTATCGTATCCAAATTCAGCAGTCAGCCCTCCCTCCACATGTATGATATTTGCATTGGCCTGTACAACCTTTTTCCCTACTAATTCTTTAATCCGATCAAATGACAAGGTCTCAAGAACATAGGCGCCCTCATTAAAGCAATGTAGCTGCATATCCTGTATAACTTGTCCAAGCACAGCATTTTGTATTTCTTTTGATAAAAGAATGCTTATCGGTATTGATGGTTGCATAGAACTCATCCCTTTCTTTGGGTTTATTTCTTGCTATTATTACAATTATATTATATAATAAAACGCAAAATTTTGCAATCTTATATATAATATATTGCTGTTTTTTTGAACGCGACCTATTATCCATTATCCGGAAAAGAGTGACATTGCTTTGCGGTTTCATTCAATTTATACGATGCACATAAGGATTCCCGCATTTCTGCACAGTGCATACAAATAAATTCTTTTGAACCGTTTTTGTTACCGAATATGATTTTTTTCCATTCTATCAATTTTGGAGAACGCAGGAGATCTCTGATTTCTCCGTTTTTAATATTGTTATATACAAATTTCTTATTATAATCATTGCAGCACAGGAACAAATCCCCTTTGCCGTCAATAAACAGATAATTTACAAGATTTCTGCATCCTGTTAATGGATAACTGTTTTTAATATTTTGCCAGTATTTATTACTTAAAATTCCCGACCTATCATTGGTTTTCCATTTATATACTTCTACATTCTCGTATGCCTGAAACATATGTAAAAACTTTATATATTTTCTTTCTACTTCATCTGGCGTTCCATTTACTATAATTTTAGTTGTTATGCCCAAATCGTTTGCCTTTTTCACATTTTTTAATACCATCATCAAATCGCCACCCGTTATTTGATGATATTCGTCCCTATCTATACTGGGTATATTAAAATTTAGATGATATATATTTTTTTTCATGCATCGCAACCGATCCAAAAAAGGTTCCAATCTAGATCCATTTGTATTAAAAACCATCTGAAGATCAGTCTGTGCAATTACATCAAGACGTTCCATTAATAACGGGTCTATACTTGGTTCACCGTAATTATTGAGAGAAATCCATTGAATGGACGGATGTCTAAGCACTTTTTCAATGATTCGTTCAAATAAAATCATATCCATCACACAATGATCCCGGGGTATTACAGGAATGGTGCAATATTCACATTTGTAGTTGCAGAATGTTGTACATTCAAGCTCTACTAACCTAATATTATTTTGTTCCCACACTTTATCCACCGGTAGCAACAATTTCTTTACACAAAGAAAGTTTATAATTTCTTCTCCATACTGCTTGCGTAATTCATTAACATACTGTGGTTCTCTGCATTGCCATAAGACAAAACAAGTATGTGTATCAAGTGTCACACGCTCGTCAACTAACCATGAATCAATCAATATGGGCATTCCTGGATGTCTGACATACTGTATGTATGGAGAAATAACAAGCATTATATTGTCCATCTTTTAACCACGCCTTGTATTATAGAGTAGTAGTTTTTAGTGTCCCTCTCCAAGGACATACGCTATGCCATTTTCAATGCGACCAGATATGTCTGCATCCATGATCCAAATTTCGCAGCTTACCTTGCCAGGAAGCGGGCCGAAGGCAAACATTACAATGTCGCCGTATCTCATGCCGCCAAGTAACACAATATAAATTTATATGCAAATTTAGAGGTCGGCGAGCAGTCCGCTCTCTCCTTTTTCAAACACCAATCATTTAAGTGAGACTTCTAAGAAGCCTTTTATATAAAGACATCCACTGCATATGTTCGCATTTTCTACACAGAAAATTGGCATCGCTTTTCAAATATCCGCAAACCTTTTTTCTGATATTGATGGCTTTTTCACTTTTCATTATTTCATTAATTTCCATATCCAATATGTTCCCAATAGGATACTTTTTGAAATAATCCATGCAACAAATATAGCATTCTCCATCAATACCGATGGTTAGAAAGGTTATAACATTTGGGCAGCCTGACAATATACCCGGGATATAAACGTTTTTTTCTTCCCACCCTTGAACAGCACCCGCTCTCCAAGTCGTTTTCCCCAGATCAATTTGACTGGGATCAATTTGAAAAAGACGTTGTATCTCCAATCCATTTCTTTTTGATTCTATTTCTTTACCGTTTACCACAAAACTGACAGGAATCCCCATATTCAATGCATTATAAATATTTTCAACAACTTTTTTATATCCATGATATCCTGTAATCTTAACAAATGTTTTCTCATCGGTCACTGGAAAATTAAATTTAATTGCTTCTAAAAGATCACTTTCTTTCAGCAGCATCAGACGATCTTTCGTCAACCCACTACCATTTGTATGAATAATCAACTTTAACCCGCTGCCTTGTAAAAAAGCGATACGCTCTTCAAAATGAATGTCTAAGGTGGGCTCGTTGTAAAAATTGAATGTTATAAATTGAATTGTTCTACAATGAATAATTTTTTTAATAATTTCCTTGTAGACATCCATTGGCATATACTCATGAACGATTTTATTTGAAGCATTCGGACAATATACACAACTCCAATTGCAATGCCTGTTAATCTCAATTTCTGCTATCTTTAGATGAAAATGTTGCCACATCTGGTTTTGCGGCAGGATATAATTATTTTGACGCGCATACAGTGCACATTCTTCCCCATATTTGTGTAATAACGCATCCCATTGTCGAGGCGCTCTGCATTCAAGAAAAAGACTTACTGTATCGGCTTTAGGTTTCATCCCATTGTCGCCTATAAGATTTACCATCGCATTTAATATAGGTTGGTTGTCCACCGAAAACACCATATATGGCGATTGAATGTACAAATTACCCCTCCTTTGCAACGAGGTCTTTCATCTCTTCGCCCCAGTTTTTGACATATTTATAGCTTCCGTTTATAAGAAAAATAGCACAGTGATTATAAAATGAAGTGGTTCCTTGTGCATATGTAGGAATCTGAATTTTTCTGGCAAAGAAAAATGAGCGTAGGTAACTAGGGTCATTCGTGCACAGGCATAGAACATATTTTCCCAAGTGGTGCATATGCGGCAATATGAACATGGCGCAATATTCCCCCCCAAATTTCTTTCCAATATAACAAAGTCCATTAGAATCAAATGTTACAAATGGATTTTCAAGGAAGATTTTGTATCTGTTGTGTTGACTGCTGTTTATTATTAAAATCAAATTCTCGTCTATGTCTGCGGGACAAATTTGATGAGTATTGTCTATAATAGGAATATTTATATAAATGTATGGCTCTGTGCCAGTCGACACGGGGTGTTGCAAAGACCTGGCAGCCATTTCAAAAATTCTTTTTTCTCTTTCTTTCTCACAACCTGTAACATCTACGAAAATACTGACTTTAGACATATAAATCTGGAGTAATCCATTACCGTATAAATGAAAATAGGGATCTGTTGCGAAAAGTTCTTTCACACCTTCTCCCACAGTTACTCTATAAATTCTTGATCCTGTTTGCGTCTTATAATATGGTCTCTCCATCCCGTTAATCCGTACGTATTTTATATTGTTAGGCAGTTTAATCATTAAGGCAGATATATTTTCTGTCTGTATATAAACCGTGGCGCCCTTTACAACTCCCTCCAAACGTGCATGCATAGATTTATCTATTACACTAAGAATTTTCATCCAATAACAATTATTGTGAATTCCCCGCTCCGTTCTATAACACAAGGTATCCGGAGCCACATTACGCTTATGCTGAAATAACCAATGCGGGATTATATGATTATAACTAAACAAGCGCACTGTATTGTCATCTGCTTCCGGAAGGACAATTTGCTTGTAATGGGCTTTTGTATGTTCCTGAAGATAAGTGCCTGCTCGTAGTAAACCATGTTCCAGATAATTATCTCCATCACCGCATACATTGTATATATTTAAGTTTTGTAAATTGCATATGTTATTATAATATGGGGTACCGGATAAAACAGCAATTGCAGCAAAAAGGTCCGGATGAGTCTGCGCAGTAAACCATGCTGCAAAACTGCCAATCGCATATCCGACCATATATATGCGATCTGTATCCACATCATAAATATCACAAATCAATTTAACACATTCAAGGAAAGATACTTCCCCGATATAGCTTCCCATGGTAAATCCCCTACAAGAAATATCAACTATAATAGCATCCAATGAAGCGTAAGCATCATGATAATAATTGCTATACCAAGAATAACGATCCATTCCCATAAAAACAATCATTTTTTTCTTTTCGCCATCACCGTATGTTGACGGAAGAGCTATGTTATATAGTTCAACCGAATCATCATATGCCGAACGGTAAAAGACGCCTGCATATCTTTTAGCCAACAGATAATTATGAAAATGACCATTATATGTTTCCAATAGTTCCTTCAACTCATAATATGTCTGCATAAATCCGCTGATATTGTTGTTTTCAAACGGTTTTTTTAATGTATACTTTTCTTCAAATTCTTCTAATAATTTCAATCTACTTTCGATATTAAGTCTGTCTTGCTCACATTCATAAAACATATCATCGCAGTCACGCCTGATATCCAATATGAGATCATCTAAGTTACCCACCTGAAGTGTTTGCAATTTACGCGGGCCCTCTTCTAAATTGTCTAAAGTCAATACTAAAACTGGACCAAATTTAAGAAATTTACTCAATTCAATATTATAAGTCTTCTGATTCAAAACCTCCCAAGAAAACAATACCATACCGGATATATCTCTCAGAGAAACAGTTTGCAGCTTAGAGGGATCTCGTGAAAAAAAATCTTTTGGCAAAAGCATAAAGCTGTATTTAAGCGTTTTTCGACAATCCCATCCGCTGTCAGCGACAACGGTTTTCCCAAAAGTATTGTATCGAATATAATCTTTGAACGGATGTGCTGATACATCAGGATCCGCTTCCGTCCTGATGGAAAAAGCTAAAGGCACACGATTTTTATAATAAGAATCCTTATATACCGACAATCGAATTACTACATCATTATCATTTTGTTCCAAAGGCATATATACTATATATCCATCGTTCCAATCCTGTAATCCGCTAGCAATACAGCGTCCGTTCACCCAAACAGTTGCAGAGCACAGACACCCAATATAAAGCAACGCGCGTACCGAACGGCTTGTCCTGAAATTGCACACAGCATAAATTTGTCTGCTTTCCGATATGAACTCTGTAAAATCAACAGCGTTATACCCAGACAATTTTTTATCGTGAATCACACCTTTGGCAACCGTCTTCCCGTTGCATGTCCATTCTCCACATGCATCGATATATCCATTAATTATCTTATCATCGGGTTCCAGCATAACTTCCTTTTCAAGAATTTTATCTACCGTAAACACCAAAAATGCTTTTTGTCTACGAGGTTCTTTCTCAAGTTGAAGTGTTATGCCTTCTTTCATTTTTTCATCTATTTTCATCTTTATTCACCGCCTTCGGACAAAAATACTCTATATTGTTCGTTAATTCAGCGGGTTCCACGCCTTGCATACAAAATCTTTTCTTTTGCAGCATCAAATTGCCTATTAAAATTGCTTTCAATTTTTCAAAAACAAGTTTTGGCGGAATTTCTGTTAGGTGTGCCTCAGTACAAATTGTATAATTTTTGCTAAGTGGACGATAAGCAAACATTAAAGGTTTATAAAAATAAGACTTTGCACTCCATATAGTCAAATTATTTGTGCCAGTGATTCCTGCGATGTGGCCGCTAACGCTGTCCACACTCACAACGCAATCTAAAGCCGCAATGACCGTGAAAAGGTCAAGGATGCTCACATACTCAGCATTTATATCCCATTTTATATCCTTTTCAATTGTTGGAACCAAGTTAACAACGCCTATTTGTTCATCTTTACACATAACAAGAAATTGTCTGGCATTTTCAACAGACCAGTCTTTGATTCTTTCTCCTTTAAGATTTAACGTATCAGATTGGTACTGCAAGCCTACAACATAGCGTTTTGTCTCTCTCAGCTTCTCAATTTCGTCTAAAATAGGCAATTGGGATGTATGGTACTGATAGACTTCCAATGCGTGATCGGGATCGACATCCAGCATATTTGATAGAAATTCATATGCACTTTGAGCAATGAGCTGATTTCCATCAATTGCCAACCATTTGACTTCATTATATATATTTGAAGCCTCTATTTGTTTGATATATTGAGCAAAAATGGCAACCTCTCTGTAATAAAAAGGAGCGAACATATTTGAAGGGTATAAGTTAGGAATGTGTACAACGCGGATGAAATATCCTGAAAACGTCTTATGAATTATTTCGTCTGCTGCTAAATCCATCGTATAGATAATGAATGAACAATCTGAGTGCTTTGAAAAATATTCTCCTAAAACCGGCAGCAGTATGACAAGATCTCCATAACCTGCAGGCGGCAAAAATATGAGAATATCGTCTTGATGTATTTTCTTCCAAGTATTTCGCTCTAAATTTTCATTTTTGGAAAAAACAATCCATACCGTGTCATTATCAAGAACAACAGTACGGTAAGCGTCTACCCCTGTCGGTATCGCATCTACAGCATTACTGAATTCCCAGTTTGCATTATATTCAAATGCCTTTCCAAAATCAAACGCAAATGCAAAGCAGACATTCAGCTTATATGGATCTCCGTAAAAGAAATTAATATGTGCCCTATTATTAAGGCGTGCTTGGTTTAGAAAAGTATCCCAAGACGGCGTTATTAATTTTTGCATATCGGAGATTGGAGTGTCAGCTACGATGTCCTCAAACTGAAAAATAACGCCCGATGCGGAGTTTAACATAAACTGGATGGAGTTGAAATGATCTGTATCCGTATAAATACGGACATACACTCGCTTGGTTTGGGAAAGCGTCTTCATATATTTCCGATATTCCGCCGCAGAAATACTTAAATTTTCTGCCGTCCAAAACTTTCCACTCATTCCCAACCCCTCTTTATTCGACTTAAAAGCAATGATGCATCCTCAAGGGCACCGGTTATCCGTTTGCCAAAGAATTCGACATCATCTTCTGTTAAATTAATATTCGCATATATCCTTGATGTGTATGCATTAAGAATGCCATGCCCGATAAAACATTCGCGTAAAACGCCATCCATAAATCGCACCTTACCGTCAAATTCATCAACGCTTTTTAATTCGGACTCTGTGCAATGTATCGACATACATGTTAAAGGGCCTTGTACAGATACGGGGAATCCAACCTTTTTTGCCGATTCAAAAAGTACACTGCAAATATTTTTCATTACACGTTCCATATTTTGGTAATAATTATCTGCATGTTTTTCTATTATCTGAAAAACACTACCGATAGCTGTAAGACCTAATGTATAGCCGTTAAATGTGCCCGCCTGAATAACACGGCCCGATTCATAAGCATTCATTATATCCATTTTACCGCATAGCACAGAAACAGGTATTCCTCCACCTACGGCTTTCCCAAGAACGCATAAATCAGGAACCACTTTCAGAACTGACTGCGCTCCTCCCAATCCCATTCTTATACCCGTAATGATTTCATCAAATATCAATATGGCATTATTGTTGGTACATAATTCACGTATCCGTTCCAAATACCCCTCTTTTGGATAAATGCCGCCACCGTTAACAGCAACTGGCTCCATAATCACGGCTGCTATTTGTTCGGTATAATCCTGAAAGGCTTTCTCAACAGCTTCTATGTCATTCCACGGCAACAGTAGGTTGTCATTTTCAATATGCGAGTCTATGGCTCCTTCCGTAACAAATGGACGGAGAAACGGTCTTTCTATTAACACTTTATTACTATAAATGAGCGGGTCCGCATTACCATGGTAATGTCCATAAAACCGAATTATTTTGCTGCGATGCGTATAGGCTCTGGCCAACCGAACAGCATTCAATACAATCTCCGTTCCACTCAACCCGAAACGTACCGCCTCACAACAGGGAATGTATTGCCGCAAATAACGACACGCGGCTAACTCATTGGAATAGTGATCCGCAAAGAAAGGCGCACCGATAAAATCCCCAAGTACAGAACTGAATTCATCATGCGCATGACCTAAAAACGCAGAACCGGATTTCAAATTAAAGTCTAAATATTCGTTTCCATCTACATCCCAAAGACGACTGCCTTTTCCACGGCAAAATACTATTGGGCTTGAGGAGTCTTTTATGGCATAACTGCTATACTTTCCTCCCGGTAGAAACGTTTTCAAAAGTTCGTGGTGTTTCTGTGACTGTTTTCGGGAATAAATCATTTTCATTATTCACATCCACATTTTATAAATTTTTTCAAACAACTTTCTCTGTTCACACAGTTCTGTATGAATCATCTGAAAGAGATGGGGAGATGATTTTCCTGCATACGCTGCTTTAAGTAGTCCTGCATAAATATTATTTAAACGTACTTTCAGTTTCTTGATTTCTTCGATGCATGCTTCTGAATCAGCGCAGTCCGAAAGATAGCGTTTTAAAATATCAACCCAATAATCAAAGATAACCACAAAGTGAGATTTTAACATATACGCTAAATAAAAGAACCGCTGCGATAAAAATTGATTATCAACCAAAGTACATTTTTCCAACTCATCCACACATGCTTCAAGCGCAGTTTGACCATAGAGAGTATCACAACCAGATGAACACAGGAAAATCTCAAGGTTATCAATAATTGCCTGATGTATCCATTTGTCGTAGGGGTATTCTTTTTTGTAACGTACAAACAATACTTCATTTAAATTATCTTGTATATTAGATGTCTCTATCTTTCTTATATTTGCCGTTATAGAGGCATCGTTATTTACGATGTAACAATCTCCGGTAAGCAAATAATCTGGATCCAAAACATCCAGTAAAATCAGGCAATGCATATCATCAGCAGTAAACTCTGCCAGATTCCTGGAGGTCTCCAATGGCGGGAATCTACCGGAAAGAATCACATTCCAGCCACCTGCCAATGCTTCTTTTTGCATTTTATTAAAATTGTTGCAATGAGCATATATCATCGATTCTGCAAACGGATAGTCACAGAATGCATCACAAATCCTTTGAAATGTACTGTATAAATAACTACTCTGAGCGTTCTTATTTTTATGTAGTTGAAACTGCATACCCTTGCAATAGAGAAAAATTTCTTCTTCGCTTATATCCATTCCGCCAAAACGGAAAATATTCTCTAACGCGCCGTAAAGACAGTTTTTCCCCGGACGTATTATTTTTTCCATGCCATTCCACTCTTTTTCATATAGCTGACAAATTCTACTATAGAAGGATGACTTAGAAGCGCATCTACATGTACCGGACAATTAAGCTTTCCAATTATTCCTAAAGCACTTATCGAATCCAAGCCCATTTCCATGAGATTGGCGTGAACATCCACTTTTTCTATTCCGAGAATGTCCGCAACCAGTTCCGCCATAAACCATTCTTCTTCATCTATATCTTCCACAAGCTTTCCTTTAATTACAACTTTTTTTTCATATGCTACACGGCCAACCCAAAAAGATGTATTTGGTTTTTGAGGTACTATAATCGAAGGAATACAATTCGAGAATGAACAAATCACCATGTGGCAATTCGTACCACTGATTCCAAAAGAACTTATCCCGCATACAGCCAAATCACTATTTATGTCGGTAGGGCAGTCACACACATATACTGGCGAATGGTCAAAATCAATATGCTGGTTAGGAGTAGTATAGTGAATGGAAGGCGGAATTTTTCGATAAGAGCATATTAATGCAGCCTTTATAAAACCTGCAACTCCAGCAGCCGCGTCCAAATGTCCTATGTTTGATTTAACAGTGCCTATAGCGCATCTGCCCTGCCTTCCATACGTTGAAAAGGCTTCCGTCATCGCTTTCGCCTCAATCATATCTCCGATTTTTGTAGCGGTACCATGGGCTTCGATATAATTGATTTGATCACTGCTAAAACCGCTGCTATCCCACGCTTTTTGTAATAATGATTTTTGTGCTTTCAAATTTGGAACTGTTATGCCTGCTGAAGTTCCGTCATGGTTAACTGCTCCGCTTTTCACAACTGCATAAATTTTGTCTTTTTCTGCAATAGCATCATGCAGCCTTTTTAATACAACAACCCCGCATCCTTCACCTGTACCTGTTCCTGCGGCAGACACATCAAAAGCGTGCGTCCGAAAAGTGGGGGACTCAATACCTATATTGATATCTTTATATGGAATTACGTGAATCTGAACTCCTCCAGCTATTGCTATATCACATTCGTGATTTTCCAAAGCTAAACAAGCCATGTAAATTGCAACCAAAGAGGACGAACAAGATGTATTTATGGTAATAGCCGGACCGCTTGTATTTAATGTATAAGCTAAACGACTCGCTAACATAGACGGCATATTTCCCGTCATTGAGATATTGTAGCCTAATGGATCCAACTCTTTAATCATGGCTGCATATGTTTCATTTCCGTAATATCCCGCATAATATCCCGCATTCATTCCGGATAAAGCAGTTTTACTGTATCCGGCATCACACAACGCCTCCCACGCAGTTTGCGAAAACAGCCTGTGGCTTGGATCCAATAATTCAGCTTCTTTTGGGGTCATGCCAAAAAGCTGATTATCAAACATGTCTATTTTCGGTAAAAAAGCTGCTTCAGAGTTTGCAATCTTTCCTACATTCATGTTGTGAAGCTGACAGTAATGACGTATATCATTATAGCGCATAACCGGAAATTTGCTTACACAATCTACTCCTCGCTCCAGTATGCTCCAATATTCTTGCAGATTTTCCGCGCATGCTGCTGTTATTGCCATACCGGTGACAGCTACTTCGAAATGCATCTACCATCCCTCGCTTTAATTATATTGTATATTCTTTCAGAAATGGCACTTATGGATGTATATTCAAATAAATCTATGAGTTCAATTGATTCCGGATATTTATTTGTTAATTTATTAAATACTTTGAGTAATTGTAGGGATTTAAATCCAATGTCAAAAAAATTTGCGCATATTGCCGATCTGGGAATAGGGATAATTTGCCTGAACATCTCATAAACAGTCTCTATAACCTGCTCCAAATCACATACGCCGTTATTCGCGTCTTTATGTAGAGCCACCCCCTGCTCATATTGATCTTTCATTGTTAGACGATCTACTTTTCCGCTATCCGTATGAATCATTTTATCCACCCGTTGCCAATCTGCGGGAATTGCAAAGGGAGGAATTGGGAGTTTCGTAAGATACTCAGCCGGTATATTTTTATCAGCAACATAAAGAGCTATAAGATTATCCTTGCCGCTTAGAGACGAACAAAAAACACATGAGTCACGCACGGGTAACTGTTCCTTAATCAAATCCTCCACTGCTTGCATGTCTACATAATGCCCGAAACATTTGGCATACTTATCCTTTATGGAAATGAATTCAATTAAGCCGATTTCCGACTGTCGAACCAAATCTCCGCTTTGAAATAAAATTTCACTTCCATATCGGATAAATTTGTTATCCTCCTTTCCTTCATACCCTTCCATTAAACCAATACCGCCAATATACAATTCTCCGGTCACCCCAGGTAACACCGGCTGCCCCATCCTGTCCAAAATATATGCATAAACACCATCTATCGGCTTCCCTATGCAGTTAACATTCTCGTCAGATATCGGGTCACAAACAAAAGAAACAATCGTATTTTCCGATGGTCCATATTCATTCACTATATGCATTGATGGATTCAGTTCCTTTGCTTTTTGAATGGATGTTTCTCGTATTTTTTCGCCGCCAAGTACCACTCGCGCCAACTTTTTCACAAGCCCAGTCTGGGAATTTACTATATATTCAAACAACGAACTCACCATACTGGTCATCATTGCCTGTTCGCGTTGTTTTAAAAAAGAAAATAAACTTGTTTCCGTTCTCAAGTTTGGATCGGGGATTATTAATCTGCGTCCTCCGCACAAACCTAAAAAGAAATCGGAATAAAAGCCGTCGAATCCCCAAGAAAGTAGTTGAAGTATTGATTGTATATCATTTAACGGATATTGCCGCAAGCGCCAACTAACTAAGTTGCTCAGGCTATTTCTGGAAATTATAATGCCTTTGGGAGTTCCCATAGAACCTGATGAACGTATTATATAAGCCTTTTCATTTCCCGTTGGAATTCGCCATTTCGGGGTATCAGGGCATTCATTCATGCAAATTCTTATTTTGGTTTTATACAGATCAATCAGTTCAATATTTTCAATTTCAGCACCGTATAAGATCCCCTCTGTGCTGGCTTCTTCAACACTATGATGTGTCCGCTGACGCCCCGATATATTTTGATCGATAGGAATATAGGTGCATCCCGCCATAATACAACCGATGATGCCTACTGCTAATTCTATTCCATTGGTTACAATGATACTCGCGCTGGAGACTCTTTTTATCTGTAACTCTTGTGCGATATTGTAAGCTATTCCCATCAGTTCTCGATATGTTATTGTCTGGACTAAAAACCCATCCTGTTCACTCCGTTTATAAATACGTTCTACCGCGATCTGATTCCAATTTAACAATGCGTTATTTTGCAAAAGAACTCCTATATCGGTGTAATCACTATTCTTTCCACTAATCCTGCCTTCTTGCGGCATACCAAATTGAAGTGAAGAAATAAAAGTGGTATCCATATCCCATAATGTAGATACCAACACTGTCAAAGCAGTTTCTATATAATTGGTTAATAAATCCACAATATCTGTAAAATAGTTTTCTGCATTTACTTCAACAGTGCCATCTTTTATAATGATTTTTATATCTGCATCCACTTTTATTTGTTTTTTCAATCCATCTGCTATGTTTTGATATAGTTCTCTGCAACTCATGTCCTTTGTTAGTTGCTCTATACGAAAATTCCACTGTTTTTCGGTATATGCATCTGAAAAAATGACAATTGACGCCGATGCATCTTGAATAACGATTCTCCCTAACAATACTGCCAAAGAAAGTACAATGCAAACGTCGCAATCAAGTTGCAAATGTTTGCAAATATTTCTTATTTTAAGAACTATACTATCATCTAATCTGATATTTGTATTCATTGTTTTTGCTCCAAATATAAACTGTATGGATTTACTTTCCGTAAATACGTACTTCCGATATCTCCCTTGTGCTTTGCGTCTTCCACCTGTATCGCATTTTTTGCAAAAGAATCGCAGTATGAACACCGAGCACAATTATTTTGACATATTTGCTTGCGTTCATAAAATCCTTTGATAAAGCCGTCCAACCTCTTGTTATCAATCTTTACGTTAAATGGGGATGTCTGAGAAAAACAGTTAAGGAGGAACATCAAATCACCATCATAAGATTCATTTAAATACGCTTCTACACACCGGACAATATCACCCTGCTCTACAAGGTGCCTTCCCTGTATTTTAAATAAATTGATACCGGTTTTACAATAGTAATTCAAATCCTCTGGTCTGACCCAATTCATCTTTACTAAGTTTGCACTGTTCTCCAAGCGTTGCAGCATACATTGATGTTCATAATATTTTACTCCCGCATCACCGTGCTCATAGTTATGGGAGCCTTGGTTCTGATGGAAAGGTCTAAACATACAATGACTGAGGCAAATAACGTTTACAATAACTTCAACACAGTTCGGAAACGTATCACACAATTGTTGCAGCGTGTTGAAATCCCTATTGATATCTTCACATACAACAAACCTTTCTGCACCAAAGTCCATATATTTTTTAGCTTTGTTCACATTGGTAATTCCGCATAACGTAGACGCTTTTAGTTTGAACTGATATCCTCGCTTTTTTATAAAATCCATAACAGCGGGAATTGCCACTGTTATATAATCCACTCCCAGACTTTCTATCAGTTCAAAAAAGCTCTCCATTTTGCTAATTGTCTCATTTTGAAATTCTCTGTTTCCTAAACATGTAGCATTAAAAATATAGTTAAATTTTATGTTATGTTCATGAGACACATAAATATATTTTTCGAGCGATTTCGTATTAAGCGTAGGCAGCAGTCCCACCGGACGTCCAGAACCATATACATTGTTTTCCGTTAATTGTCCATACGTTTCATAAACACACCTATCAGAATATTGCTCGTTCAATAAACTGTAACGATAGATTGTTTCTAGTTTATAATCCGCCGGAACACTAAATTTTAACACACTATTTCATCCTTTCTTAATTCAATAGGTCTCGGACCAGGGATGCAACAACCTCCCTTACTTTTTCTATCACGCCCAGCGCATTTTCCTTACTGAAGAAATTAGCATCGTAAGACAACTGAACAATATACTGAAAATCTAATGTAAATACGTTCAGTGTTAATAAAAAGCCGTTTGCATATTTTGATTGATAAAGGTCTACTTTATAATGTTTATCCGGCAAGTCCAAATCCTTAGGATAGTTTTGTATATTTACCATGGTCTGTGGAAAAATTGCATCTCTCCCTGGATCCTTTACATATTGGTTCGCTTGAATATGTTGAAGATCATTCTGTATCTTTTGCGCAAGTTTTAATGCAGAACAAGAATGCATATCCCAGACCCGTAATGGTGCAGTTGTAATGCATGGTCCAATGAAGGTTTCTATTGATGGTAAATTGGCATCGCGCCCAGATAATACAATATTAAATATCACATCATCCAAATTGTAAAGATCCTTCAGAACCAAAGCCCACGCTAAACAAAAAAGCACAGCTGGAGTAATACCACATTGCATAGCCGTACTTGCCAAGCAGCTACACTCATCTAATGTAAGGGTATATGAAAGATCGCTTTGTTCAAACTTTTTCAATATGTCTATTTGCTTGACTTTGAATATAGGAGTTGGGGGATTTTTCAGATATCCGGTCCAAAAACTATTATGCTTCATTTCTGAAAGTTCTCGTATGTAACTGTAGTAAGCCCGATGCCCCAGCACATTGGTTGGCTGATACGGAATGCGGAACACCAAAGAATGATATATCTGCATCAACCCACGCAAAATAAGGATATTACTCCATCCGTCAAAAAGAAGATGGTGATACCGAAATATTACCAACAATTTTTCGGCTTCTACCTGACATAATGTCACTTCAAACGCCCGCTGGGAAAGTTCCATCGGTTCGTTCCAAAGATCGTGCAGCAACTTCTGCGGATCCGTATAATGAACTACGCGCAAAGCATCCATCTGACGATGTATTACTTGAACAGGCCGCGTCAGTCCGATATAATGCACTGTGCTGCGCAAACTCTGATGGTACCGCGACAAAACGCCGAAGGCTTTCTTTATTGCGTTTATGTCTTTTATACCGCTGATAAAATAAGCTTGTTGTTCAAAGCCGATTTTTGTCTTATTCAATACCATATATGGAAGCAGAAGCGCAACCTGTGTATCATGTAGAGGTAATATATCCTCAATATCCATCTTGTTCATTTTCGCTAACACGTTGTAATACATATTCAGACAGATCACGAACTGTATGGAATCTGTCCATGGCCAAATCTTCATCTAAAAATTCAAAATTATATTCTGTTTCAATAGCCACGATAATTTTTATAAAGTCTACAGAGTTAATTCCAAATGAAGACATTGGATCATCAATAGTCAGCTTCGCTTTGTTTTCATCACTTACATAATATAAAATAATTTCCATAACTCTATCACTGATATTTCCACTCATTTTATAATCTCCTTTTAATTTTTATTTTTTGTGAATACTACATTAAATGAAATAGTCCACGATGCGCATTTTAAGAATTGAGATACAACTTCTTTATGGTATTAACCAGAACAGTTTAATTTATAAAAAAGGGCACTTATTTAAATCAATGCCCACACGTTCCATTTTCAAGTACATTCGATTTCTGGTAAATTCAAATTGTTGAGCAATATTTCTAAGTTTATCATCCGAAAATATGTCCCTGGAAACTGTATCAGCAGCTTCCAAACTCCAACCATTCATAGATAATTCCAACAATTCCTTAAATAGACAGACAATCGTCTTTGAAAGTTCCTTTTGAATCACGCTTATACTGCGTTTTTCATCTTCAAGAATCTTTTTCACAAGTCTATTTTTTTCGTACACTTTAGACCAATAACCAAAGGGGATCATATACCTTTGTATTCTCATAAGCAAGTCGTTTGTATGGCTATTGATAGCCTGAAGATATTCCAATAAGTATTTTGCAAATGTGTAAATACGTTTATCTTTCATTGTATAACTATAGAATCGCCCTCCTGCATCGTTCCATAAGCCATTTTTCTTTATCATATCGTTGAGGCTGTTTCCAGAATAAACAATATATCCGCTTACAACATATTCGATATTGTATGCAAGATCATAATGATCCAAAAATTCTATATTCTTCAGCAAACGTTCATATGTGGAAAATGGATTAAACATTATAAAACCTATTGTAACGGCAATCTCATGCTTTAGTAACAGATCCATAATTCCATAGTTATCTTCAACGGTTGCCGCTTTGTTGTATAAATTTAAATCATCCTGATTTCCAGATTCAATTCCCACCATCAACCCACACAGACCTGCTTCTTTCATTTTCTGTATAAGCAATGGTGTTGCGTCCCGCTGGAAGTCGGCCTTCATATAGGCATTAAAATAAATAGTCAGTTTCCGTTGAATCATTTCATCCATCAGTGATTCTAACCGCCCTGACGGTATTCCCGGATCATCCAAACTGCAATCAATAATGTAAAAATTATTAATATTATAGGCTTGTGTGATATATTGCATTTCGTCCACAGTGTTCTTAACACTTCTGCCTCTCCATTTGCCCCAATATTTCTTTGATACGCAAAAAGAGCAATTTCCAGTGCAGCCCCTTGACGACGAAATAATCGCCACACGGTATTCTTTTTCCATCAGCAAGTCCCTGCTCGGCCATGGAAGCGAGTCAAGATCTTCAACAAATTTTCTCTTTGGATTAACAACTATTTCTTTTCCCGCCTTATAAGCAACGCCGGGTATATTGTCCAGGGTATTGCCCTTGTATAGTGCGTTAATACTATCGTACGCTGTAAGTTCACCTTCACCCATGATGATATAGTCAATCGCTCCGCCTTGAAGCAAACGTTTATAATCAAGTGTAGCTGTATAACCACCTGCAAAAAACACACTTTTCTTCAATGAATGGTAACCTTTTAGTTTTTTTGCCGCTGCCAAAACATCAGGAAGATTGAGATCATAAACGGAAAATCCGATAAAATTCCATTCTTTTTTGCCAATAGATTCTATATCAATGGACGCCAATGCTTCACGCATGATGGAGACATCACATCCTTTTTTTCTCAGATACGAAGCTATATATGCAATGCCCATATCTTCAAATATCTTTATTGCATTTCCAGCTATCAGCGAGATGAGAAGAACAGATGGCGTTTTATTATTCATTTATTTTCACCTTTTCTATTTTATAGCTGTTCATATATAAAACATCAATCTGTGTACTCAAGAAACAATCAATTGCTTCTTCTGGTTTTTCCACAATCGGCTGTCCTTGTACATTAAACGATGTATTGATCAAAACATATGTTCCAGTTTCATTGCCAAATTCCATTACTAACTGGTAAATCAGATCATTCTCATTTGCTGTAAGCGTTTGCACCCTTGCTGTTTGATCGATATGTATTACAGATGGAATTTCATCACAACGATCCTCTCTCACTTGAGATACAAAAAGCATAAATTCTGATTCATCATGTTCCATTACAAAATAATCTTTTGCTTTTTCCAGGGGAACAACAGGCGCAAAAGGTCGGAATCCTTCACGAAACTTCACGCGTTTGTTCAACTTATCTTTCATATTCTTATCCCTTGCATCAGTAAGAATACTTCTGTTTCCAAGCGCTCTGGGTCCTATTTCTGATCTTCCCTGAAACCACCCTACTATTTTCTGCTCTGAAAGATTTTTCACAGCATCTTTTAATAATTCGCTCCTTTCAAGTTTCCGCCACTGTATTTTACCATTTTGGACCTTTAGTGCTTTTTCAATATAAGAATCGTCATATGATTTTCCAAAATATGCGCTACGCAATCTTTTCCCACCATGATATGGATTCCCGGCTAAATTATAATAACCATAAAGAGCTGCGCCAATGGATGTTCCTGCGTCATTGCAAGCTGGAAGAATATAGACTTCCTTAAACGGCGTGTTTTTTAATATTTTACCGTTAAGCACGCTATTTAACGCAACACCTCCGCTGTAACATAAGCGCGGGCATTTCGTCTTTTCATATAGAATCCTCATGATTTCAAAAACGCTTTCCTCTAAAATTCTCTGGCCGGCGTATGCCAAATCTGCATGGATGCGAAATATCTGTTCTTCATTCTTGCCTTTTTTGAGTTCATTTGCATATTCCTTCAATTGTCCGGGAGATTGGAACATAGAAAGATTCCCGATAGAATCAATTGAAACATATTTGGATAATTCATGATAGTATGTATCTTTTCCATAAGCAGAAAGTCCCATAGTTTTACCGTCTTCAAATACACGGAATCCACATAAAACTGTAAACGCTTCATATAGACCGCCCAATGAAGAATAGATATTCTTTTTATAATCCTGCGTTACTTGATGCATGATTCTTATATCATTGTTTTGAGCATAGCCATAAGTAATTACTTCTTCTGCATCATCTGAAAGTACGCTCCCTGATCCATCAATACATAATAATGCGCTTTCGGAAAATCCTGAAGAATAATATGTACCGGCAATATGAGACATATGGTGCCTAATCAACCTTGTTCTTTCTGGAAAATGAAGCTTTATAAGGTGACTCATTATTAGATCATTCCCAATAAACATATCAATATCATTTTCATGAAGCTTCATATTATCCATTACATACGCTTTACTTCTAAAAAAATGAGAACGGAAACCTAAAGCATGTTTATTCCGGGTAATGCGCTCCTCCTCCAGCATTATACGAATTTTACCGTCCTGAACAATGCAAGATGAAAAATCGTGCGCAGACCCTCCAATTCCAAATATAATCATTTTAGCACCTTTTATCTGGCTGTTCTAAAGCATATTCAGCCTTTTTGAATGTCTGCTCTATTGAAAGCAGATCGTTGAGATATTCTCTTTCAATAATTTTCATAATTTCTCCCGTCCCCATTTCTGTAGCACATAATTGAGCAATTCTCCTAAAGCAAAGCATATCAAGCTCCATTAATTTCTTTTTTTCATTTAACAAATGAAAAGCAAGTTCATGAATTCCTTGCTTATGGGCCTTATACGTTAAATAATATTTTTCCGCAGCCGCCTGAATCTTTTTTCTCCAGTTATTTAGACAATCGTAAAACCGCTCTGTTTTTTTATGTATAAAATCATAACCATTTTCATTGTTTTTTAATAAACCCTTCTGTAAAAAATCAAAATAAATCGGAGAGCCTTTTACAACTTTAAGAGGGTCATTTAAGCTAACTGGAAATGCACCAGCATAATCAGTATTGTAATATTCTAACTCCAGTAAAACGTCAATGTTATATATTAATTCATCAATCGTTGTATATGGATCAAATAATATTAAACCTAAAGAAAACGGAATGCCCTTTTCTTTAAGAATTTGAATTGCTTGAATATTTTTCTCCGCTGTTACTCCTTTTCTGAAAAGATCCAATTGTCTTGGTACAAAACTTTCGACGCCTGTAAATACCATATCTAATCCTAATCCTATCAGCACATCCAAATATTGGCTATATCGAATGATATCGTCCGCCCGTGCGGTTATCTGAAAATGAAAAGACAGTGCTTTTTTATGTATCAGATGCGAAAATTCACGCATAAAATCTGGATCACAAAAATGATAAAGAAAATTATCATCAAAGAAAATAAAGTTTTTTGCGTGGTATTCCTTAATAAGCCATTCAAGTTCTCCAATAATATTTTTACAACTCCTACATTTGACGAGAGGACCGGGGCGCAATCGTTTATATGTATTAGACGCGCAGAATGTACAACTCCCATAACATCCGCGGGATGATACAATACCAAATGTTCCACTGCTATTCATATAAGATATTTTAGGATACGGAAGATCGTCAAGGCTTTTTTGGGATATAAACGGTGGCGTTATGACAAATTTTCCATTTTTTCTATATGCTACTCCGCGAATATTATCAATTTGAATACCTCCATTTGCAGCCAGCATTAATTCTGTTAATATTTCTTCACCATCTCCAATTACGCAACAATCTAACTCTGGTATTACATCAAGCGTATCTTCAGGATAGATCGACGGATATATTCCACCTGCAAAAATAAACGTATCAAAACAGCGTTTTCTTATCAATCTGGCAATCTTTGCAGCACATAATAATGTTGTATAAAGAATTGATAAGCCATACGCATCATATTTATTATTTTCCAAATGCTGACATAAGCGTATTAAATCCCATTGATTCGCGGGACACTCCAAAACGGTAACAGAATGCCCTTCTCTTTCAATACTTGCTGCCAAATAACCTAACCCCGGACTCTGAATATTGGGTTTATATGGATCATACTCGTTATTATCTAAAATGCTTTGAGTATATGGGGGGTTAATGAAGCATATTTTCACAAAGTCACCTCTTTTAAAACAGATTTACTGTCTCAGGTATCAGCGCAGTTCTCAATTTAGGAGCGCTTTTCATAACTAAACTAAAATAACAATCCCCGGGTTGGTATACTAATTTTTTTGCTTTCAACTGTTTTAAAGCTTCTTCACTTTTTTCATTTAAATCAAGTTCAGCCAAAGACATTGGTCGATCAAGTCTTTGTAAAAGGTCATATTCACACAATGTAATATCAATAATGCCGGAAATATTATTCCTTGAATCTAAAATTGATCTTTCATTTAAGAAGTATAACATAGGGGGAGTTTTATTAAGCCATGCGTTTTTCCACTCTTCTACACGATGAGATAATTGATAAATTTCTTTTAAATTTTTGAATGAAAACGTCTTTTGAAAAGATAAAGAACGATAAAAATAAGCCATGCTTCCTAATTCTTCCTTCGAAAAAGGGTATATCTTTTCCAAGATATTTATATTAGGCTCCAAAATAAGTCCATATTTTTCTGGATAGTGAACATATTCGCTTGTTTTTTGAAAACTGATAGCCCAAACACCGCTAGGTGGGTTAAAATGATATATATAAGGTATAAAATCAAATTGATTTTTATAAGCATATTCCGGCTCGCCTGGAGTGCCTACAAGCAAATTCCATAGAATGCCAATTCCTTCTTCGCTACATTTTTTCAAAACCCTCAGATTATCTACTGATGTTGTTCCCTTTTTCATTAACTGAAGCGTTTCGTCATCAAAACTCTCTATACCCACCTGAACCAAATTGATATTATATCTCGCCATTTTTTCAATTTGTTGGTCACTAAGATCAGCACGAATCTCATAAAAAAAATGTTGATTTGGCGATATGTCTAAATATGGAAAAACCAAATCAAGATACTCCGGCGGCATAACACTGTCAGTTGCCCAAAAAACATCATTTTCTTTATATGAAAGTAAATCATTTAGATATCGAATTGCTGTTTCATTATCCATTTTTCTATATACAGGTTTTCCGCCATTAATTCCACAAAAACTGCAGCATTGGTTTTTTTCGCCCCAATAACAACCTCTTGACGTCTCAAAAAATAGCCTAGGCTTTAGATTAGTATCAGAAAAATATTTTTTAAATGACTGAAAAAAATCACTATAATCCAATCTTGGGGATAAAGTAATATCATCTTCTTCCCCATAATAGAAATCTTCCTCGTTTAATCCGGCGTTGCGTCTTTGTTGGTGCAGCAAATTTGAATGAAGTCCTGGAATCTGATAAAGCATATCTTGTTTTCCTTCAAGAAAACATTCAACCAATCTTGTAAATAACAAGTTTCCATAACCCGAACAACAGTAATCAATACACTCGATTTTTAATAATGGTAAATATGCAGAATATTCACAATTTGCACCACCAAATAAAATAATTGCGTTGGGGTTTTTTTGTTTGATTTTCCGCGCCATTGCTATATTGGCAACTTGCTGTTCAAACATTGACGTAAATGCAACAATATCTGTCTTATCTAACGCATGTTCTTGTATCTGCATATCGAGGAATCCATCCATTAAATCCCGTTTATTCAGTAGAAATTGACGGTGAGTTTCTTCCACTTCATTTTTATCAAAGTATTCATAATAATTATCGGATTCATTCGGAAAAGCAGTTTTTTTAAAGAACCAATCGCGTAATCCATCTGTATAATGATCTATTTCGAGTCCAATCTTTTTTTTGTTATTGCCACTAAAGTTTTGATAATTTTCCAAACCTATGAAAGCAGCAAATGCATGGTTAACATATACGACATTAACTTCAATACGATCTTGAAATTGGTTGCATATAGTTGATTTTAATTGTGTTAGTGCAAAATTAGAAAGATTAACATCCGCAAACGGCATATTTACAAGTTTTATATGTAACATTTGACCACCATTTATACTTTTTATTTTACAGACAATTCCAAACCACGTATATCAACATCAAACAAAACGCTATAGGAAAAATGTTTTTCATCACGCACGAAATCCAAAAATTGTTTGATTTCTTTCACCATATGAATATCACTGGCGTTATGCTGCATTAACCAACCATTTTTTACCAATTTTTTCTCTGCAGTTTTCAAAATATCAATATTTTTTCTGGTATCAATAAATATCAAATCAAACATTTCATCGGGAAATTTATTTAGGTATTCTAATCCGTCTCCACAATGCAGCTCTATTTGTTCCATTTTATATCGTCTGAAATTATCTTTCGCAATCGACAGCATCAATCCATCCTTTTCAACCCCGTATATTCTTGTACGATTTAGATCACAAGCACTTCCAATCCATGCAAGTGTATAACCCGAACTTATACCTATCGCCATAACATTCTTAGGTTGTTTTACATAGGTTAACATATAAATCAATCTTTCCATAACAGGCGTAAAGGATAGCCATGGAACCAAAAAATTATAAATAATTTTATGTGATAGCTTCCGGAATTTCACTCGATTAAAATCAGCATTCTTATCCACTAATCCTTTTTTCTTGAGCATTTGTAAAATATCATCCACCGTCTCATTCGCTCTCAGTCTCCCCATTGCCGACTTAAAAGCATAGTCATTATAATGAAGTATTTTATATGGCGACTCAATAGCGTCATAAGAATATTCCGGTGTTTGTCCATCCTCTGTATACTGCATTCTTCCCAAATCAGAAAGTATATTCTCAATAATAGCTCTTTTTATCCTATATATTTCATTCATATAATAATCATTTCCTTTTATAATATTGATTCAAGTTCACTAAAAAATATTAACTCGTATAAAACGGAATTTCTTTGGCTGAAGTATGATGAAATTTTTCGATCAGATTTACCGATATATCAATAAAATGACTTTCGCCGTTAAACATAAATAATACCTTTACCCGATGGTTTCTGCGATCCACCTTTTTAACGAGACCGTCATAATTCATAAGCGGACCCTTTGTAACGATGATCCTATCATTTTCCACATATATATCAGAGATGCCAATAACTCCCTCTTCATCCAACATATAAACGATATTTGCTATTTCTTCCAATCTGATTTCCTGCATTTCGCTATTACTATGCAGAAATTTGTATATGCTGTCCAGATGCCTTGTTTTATTAAAAATATCCCATGCATTATTTGTTTTGATTAAAACATATCCAGGAAACATTGTTTTAATAATTTCAACAAACAACCCTTTACGTTTTTCCTTTAACTTTCGCTTTGGTACAAGGAGTTCATAATCAGTGTAGTTTATATGTTTCAAGAGATATGACATCTGCATGCACACATTATCTTCCTTCCCATATTCAACAAATATGACATGCCATCCCATACTGACCCCCATTTGTAAAATGGCATAGCTTCGCCATTTGGCTTTCAAGAGGGTGAAAGTCAATCATTTTGAAGCTATTTCAAATTACTGTTTTTTAACTCGTCGAAACGTAGATTAAATCATATAATTATCTTGTAATTGTTTCTTTTATTACATGCCGCCCAACTGCCTTGGCGGGATCAACGATGCCTGCAATTCATGTCAGTAAACTTTTCATTATAAGCATCAAATCCAAAAGTTGCGCTGCCGTTATCTTTAATTTCTTTAATGGTTACCAATCCATCTACACCTGCATTTGACGAATCCGCCTGATAGATTCTTCGAGTGCTTTAAGTACAATCTTAGCACCAGTCCTCTCGTCACCTTAAGATCATTCAAAAAGACTTCCATTTCGAGTGCATTCATCCAGCACCGACAATGATGGTATTTTTTTTGCACATTAACTCTCCTCGCCTGACCAAGCATAGAAATATCTGTATCTTTCAGATCCAATCCGAATTTTCATTTGCGTTTACAGTATAGCAAAAAGGCATTGGATTGGTAAAGGTACCAAAGGTCTGCCGCTCCCGTCTTCCTGTTCTACCGAGAAAGGGGATGCCAATAGGAGACGCCGCAATTCCACTGATTTTATACTGATACAGGATATAAACACATACAAATAACATGTTCATGGACACTTTCCAGTTCTGTAAAAAAGTCTCGATTCGACCTCGAAAGTCTTGATCCAACAGAACTGTCTTTCTTTCTCCCTCCAGCGCTTCCTCTTGTAGCGCTACACAATCCGGCGTAAATAGCGATGATTCTGGATATCATGTTTGCATATACCAAATTCGAGTCTGCGCGTTTGAAAGTGGAAACAACTTCACGATGCCATCACCTCTCCCCTCTCCAGCTTGACGATGTGATCCGCCAGATGGAAATATCGGTCGTCATGGGTAATCACAATCACACCCTTTCCTCTCTCTTTTAGTCCAGGCAACAGCTCCGTATAAAAATACTGCCGGAATTCCGGGTCTTGTTCTGCCGCCCACTCATCAAATAAAAGGAAGGGCTTCTCATCCAGACAGGATAAGACAAAGGCCAACCGCTTCTTTTGGCCAGTAGAGAGCTCAGATGCGTTAATGGTACCGTCGGGTTCGATATGAATCCGTTGGTCGATTTTCATCGTCTTGAGCCAGGCCAAAACCTCATCGCGCTTTTGTTCCAGGTCAATTCCATATAGCTTGGGAAAGAGATAAAAATCACTGTAGACTGCGGAAAACAGTTGATTCAATTCCGCATTTCCACATGGAACGGAATCTAGACAGATCTTTCCAGATGTAGGTGTATACAAGCCTGTCAAAAGCTTTGCCAGCGTTGACTTTCCACTGCCGTTTCCTCCAGTAATGAAATGGATCTCTCCGCGTGCAAACTGTATATTGACAGGACCTAATGAAAATTCAATGCGTTCCCTTTGATTATCATGGTTCTCATACTCATATACCACATCGTGCAGACTGAGTTCTCCTGGTACTTCCAGCTGTGGCAATGCGCCTGATTCAACGGTCCTGAGCGTTTGCCCCTCCGCATCAAGCTGTTCCGACAACTCTCGAATCCGGTCGATGTTGACTCTGACCTGCGTAATGGCCGGTATCGTGTTCATAAGTGAACCAAAAGGGCCAATCAGGTAAAACACCATGAACAAGGTCTCTCGCAGATCGTTCGTCTGGATGCCGATTATAAAAATTGGAAAAAGAAACACGACAACGCCAAAAATTATGTTGTACATCAGCGTATTATAGAGTTGAAAGTTTAGAAACTTGATGGATGCTGTTTTGGAGAGGTCTGCCGATAGCCTGGAGTATGTTTTCATTTCAGACCAAAAGGCCATTTTCCGTTTCCAATTGAGCAATAATTCTTTGAATCCCTGGACTAGATCCGTCATCTGACGAAAATACGTGTCTTGGACGTCTCGATTTTTTTCCCAATATCGCTTTGCAATCTGACTTGTGAGAAAGCTGATTCCACAGTTCACGAGAACAACACCCACGGAGGCAAGGAACGCCGCGAGACTGTTGGACAGCAGGTACCCAAGACAGAAGATCATCGTAATCAGATTCGACGCGACTCCTACGATCATGCCTGGAATTTTGGAAATCGCTTCCGTGTCATTGTTGAGACTGGTATAAATTCTGGACGCTCCGATTTTTTCGATGGTCTCATAGGAAGATTGCAAGATTTTCTCGATCAGGTGGATCCGCTTTTCGTAGACAACCTCGTTGGTCATGGCAATGAGACGTCCCTGGGCTAACCTCGTCGTATAGACGAAAAAGATCAGGGAAAAGAGAAAATAGACTAGCAGTTCACGGGAGTATTCCAGATTCCGATTGAAGGATTCATTGATCGTAAAGATGATAAGGGCGCTGCACAACCCATTGAGGACGGACAGTGGGATCAAGGTGATATAGTTTTTCTCCTTTGGCTTGGGAAAACAAAACGTGACTTGAACGTATAGAAAGAATAGAATTCCAGCCACACAGCCAATCTGGCATCCCCGCTCTATATACGAGGAGCCCCACACCGCAACAGCTTTCCATGGCAGCCTTGCCAAGATCACATTGGGGATATAATAGACACAAAAGCAGAGAAAAATGAGCATGACAATGGAAAGGAGAAAACTGGCGATTTTCCCCTTTGTAAACAGGTCGCGCTTTCTCCTCTTTCTAACTATGTCCCAGGCAGCGATAATGAGCAGCACAAAAAAGACGAAGGATAGCAAAACGCCTGCAAAAAAGACTAAGGTGAACACCGTATCAACCATCTGATACACATCTGGTTTAAACTTGCTGGACTCCCTCCCATAGAGAGCATTCCAAAAATTTTTTGTAATATAATCGCCAGCGTTCGAGTTGAGATTCGTCAGGACACAGATCCCCATCCCCAGCTCAAAGTCCATGGAGAGCATGGAAGAAAAGTTTGGATTGCTCCCTCCATGATTGATCTCCTCGCCGCGGATCTGAACGCTCCAACCTGCTCCATATAGATATCCATCTGTGGAAGCGACGCTGGCATTGCCCATGTGGGATTTCTCAATTAGGCTGGCATATGGTTCTTCCACCTGAATCATGCCCATCTGGATCTGCATCCACCGCGCCATGTCCTCCGCCGTAGACACAATATATCCCGCCGGTGTATTGCCGCGGTAAGACGGCGCATCGTATCGCTTTGCCGACAACCCTTCCCGCTTGTAGCCCACTGCCAGCTCCGAATTTTCCTGCATCGATCCAAATCTGGCATAGGTATGAGTCAATCCTAAGGGGGACAGGATTGTCTTCTCTAGGAAGGCTTCATATGACTCCCCTGATACGATTTCAATTATGAAACCCAGAATATCATAGTTAATCGTGGCGTAGGAATACCTGGTTCCAGGATAGAAGTCCAGCTCTGTCCCGATTAAAGTGCGAACTGTATCCTCCAGCGCATGATCGGAAGTACCTTCAGGTAGCTCCCCAATGCTTTCAAAAGGGATCCCCGTTGTCTGATACAGTGCGTTTGCAATGGTAACCGGTACATCACCCTCGATAACACTCCCTTTATATTGCCCCTCATAGCGCAGAGACAGCCACGGAATATATTGTCTCAGATCATCAGTTAAACTCAGCTTTCCCTCCTGCTCCAGGTATAAGATTCCCAATGCGGTAAAGGCCTTGCTCATGGAACCGATCTCAAATGCAGTACTGGGCGTAACAGGATTGCTTTGCTCACGGTCCGCGTAGCCGTAAGCATACGATGAAATCCCATCCTCTGTTACAATGGCAATCGACACGCCAGGTGTAGCCGTCTTCTCCATGGCCGTTTCCACGATATCCGCTAGTGCCTCTTCATATACTGGCTCCTCCTCAAGCCCAAAGGTTTTGAACGGAAAACTTAGGGCGATACTAAGAATCGCTATGACGGCAACCCACTTTCCCATACCACTCCTCCTTTATAAGATTGGAAAATAATTCCGTAAGCGCATCGAAGGCCCTGATGAATCCACTTCGCAACTGCCGGCTTACACAGGGCTCCGCAAAATCACTGATCACCTTCACGACTGATACACGAATGCCACGCTTCCAGCATTCAGCGCAGATACCCGCGCTTTCCATCTCCACGCTGATCGCCTTAAACTCTTGATAGAGTTGCCTCTTAAATGAAGCATCGAATACAGGTGCGTCGCTTGATAGAACTGTCCCCGAAAACACCGGTATTCCCTGCCGTTCACAAAAGGATTCGATCCCTGCATTCAGCTTTTCAATTGGATGGAGTGGGTATCGAACACTCGCCCCCTCCCCATACTCCAGCACTTTCTTCCCAATAATGACACTGCCAATGGGGATCTGCGGGGCCAACGCCCCTGAAATTCCAGTGGAGATAAGCAAATCGATCATCGGGTATAGCGCCGTCATGACCTCCACACAGGCGGCCGCCGCTGTTTTTCCCACCTGAGACCTGGCTAACACCATACGAGGCGAGACACTCTCAGCAAACCGAAATCCGTCGTGAACAAATTCGCGAAATCTGTCAAATCCTTTTTTGACCGCATCATACTCCGCATCCATAGCACAGATAATCCCAATCATCCTGTCCTCACTTTACGCTTCCGACCTCTTCCATCCAACTCTTGTAGAACTCTTCTTCGCCCTTCACCACATATCGGGAAATAGCCTTCTCCTGATGACAGATGGAGACGAGATACGTCTTGGCAAAGGGCTCGCTGCGAAATTGAAAGCCCTGTTCGCCCTCTAGATCCTCACATGTAATGGTCTCTCGGTCGCAGTGAAAAGTAAACGATGAAAAGGAACGGTACATTCCCCATCCCATCGCCTTGACATAGCTCTCCTTCAGTGTCCAGATCCGGTAGAATCGTATCCAACGCTTCGGAATGGACTCAGGCTCCATGACGTAGGCGTATTCTTCCCCAGCAAAAAAACGTTTCGCCACAGCTAAATCAATGGGACTGATGGTCTCCACATCAATGCCAATCGGCGCCTTACTGACACCGATTGCGGCGTACAGGCCAGAATGGGATATGCTAAAATGGTACTCGGGCAGTTCCGGAATATAAGGCTTCCCGTATTCCGTTGTCTGTATCTCATACTCATTTCGCCCCATGTTGTAGAGCCGGCTGGCATATTTTTGAATCAGCAGTTCTGCAAGCAGACCTCGCTTCTTATCATTATCATTTCGAAATCGGTGAATCCGCTGCTGCCTCGACGCTGAGAGGTATCGCATGAATTCAGCCGGGAAGGGGAGTTGCTCAGAAATTTGAACAAACTCGATTTCCATATTAACCTCCATTCCGGAGCGCTAGCGACGGGGCGAAGGCAATTTGTGATGCTCCGGCACAAATTGCCCTGTGAAAAATAAGGTATCGAGCTTATATTTCGCACTAAAGTTCCCCCATAGCGCCAGCAGCGCGGATGTTTTGTAAAAAATCTTCAAACTCTATAAAATCCATCTGCTGGGCCGCGTCCGACAAGGCGATGGATGGCTGCTGGTGAACCTCGATCATTAACCCGTCAGCGCCGGCTGCCAGAGCCGCCTTTGCCATCGGCGCCGCAATATCTTTTCTTCCTAGGGAATGACTAATATCCACTATTATAGGCAGATCTAGTCTCCGTTTCATAAGGGCGCAGCAACTTAGATCTAAGGTGTTTCTCGTGGCATTTTCAAAGGTTCGGATTCCTCTTTCACACAGAATCAGATTCGGATTTCCCTCCTGCAAAATATACTGGGCCGCTTTTTCAAATTCTGCAATCGTGGCGCTCATGTGCCGTTTCAATAACACATGTACGCGGCTTCTCCCTAGTTCCTTGAGCAGTTCGTAATTGTCCATATTTCGCGCGCCTACCTGCAAGATATCCACACACTGGCACATCCTCTCCAAGTGGCGGATATCCACAATCTCCGACACAATCTTGACAGAATACTCCCTCCGAACGGCTTCCAGAATCGAAAGCCCCTCCATCCCCAACCCCTGAAAATCATCGGGTGAGGTTCTGGGCTTGAAGGCGCCTGCCCGAATATACTGTATCTTCATGGACAACAAAAAAGGGACGATTGTCCTCATCTGCTCCATACTTTCTACCGCGCACGGTCCTGCAATGATGGTAGGACATTTCACACTCATTTCCTCATTTCCACTTATAGAAAAACTGGCATCGATGTCTTAAATCCCAGAGAAAGAAGACCGATGCCAGTTCGCCAAAGTATCTCGATTTTCTTAGTACATCATCCCCGGATTTTGAGGAGCTTGTGCTGAGCACTGTGGCGTCTCTTCTTTATGGTCCGCAACCAACGCCTCCGTTGTCAAAATCATCTCCGCTACAGATGCTGCGTTTTGCAGGGCCGATCGGGTCACCTTTGCTGGATCCACGATTCCCATCTCCACCATATCGCCATATTTTTCCCCAAAGGCATCGTATCCGTAGTTCTTCCTCTCCGTTCTCCGGATTTTATTCACGATGACGGAGCTCTCCTTGCCGGCGTTCTCAATGATCTGCCGGACCGGCTCCTCCAGAGCCTTTACAATAATGGACACCCCAATTTTTTCATCGCCGCTATATTTTCCCAGTGTCTTTTCCACCTTTTTGGAGGCCGCCATCAGCGCAATGCCGCCACCGGCTACAATTCCTTCCTCAACAGCCGCTTTCGTTGCCGCCAGCGCATCCTCGATGCGCATCTTTTTCTCTTTCATCTCCACCTCTGTGGCCGCGCCCACCTTGATGACAGCAACGCCGCCGGACAGCTTCGCCAGCCGTTCCTGAAGCTTCTCGCGGTCGAAATCTGAGGTGGAATTCTCAATCTCCGTGCGAATCTGGTGGATACGGGCGTCAATGTTAGTCTTTAAGCCAGCACCGCCGACAATGATGGTATTCTCCTTCTGCACCCGGACTCGAGAGGCACGGCCAAGCTGATCCATGCTGACAGATTTCAGCTCATACCCGATCTCCTCTGAGATGACCTCACCTCCCGTCAGGATGGCGATATCGGACAGCATTTCCTTGCGCCTATCGCCAAATCCCGGCGCCTTCACCGCAATACAGGTGAAGGTCCCGCGCATGTTGTTGATGGCTAGCGTCGCCAGAGCTTCTCCCTCCACATCTTCCGCGATGATAACCAGCTTCTTTCCCGCCTGCGCGACTTCCTCCAGCAGTGGCAGGATTTCCTGGATATTGGCGATCTTCTTATCGGTGATCAAAAGGTAGGCGTCCTCCACGATCGCTTCCATTTTATCGTGATCTGTTACCATATACGGGGAGATATAGCCGCGATCAAATTGCATTCCCTCTACCACATCGCACAGAGTTTCCGCTGTCTTGGATTCCTCCACCGTGATGACACCGTCGGTTGTGACCTTTTCCATTGCATCGGAGATGAGACGTCCCACCTCATAGTCGCCTGCGGAGATCTCCGCGACCCGGGTAATATCAGAGGTTGACGTGACTTTGCGGGACTCATCCGCGATACTCTGAACTGCCGTCTTCACAGCATGCTCAATCCCTCGCTTAAGCAAAATGGGATTGGCTCCCGCGCTGATATTTTTCATGCCCGCGTGTACTATTGCCTGAGCCAACAATGTAGCTGTTGTCGTCCCATCACCTGCCACATCGTTGGTCTTCGTGGCAACCTCCTTGACAAGCTGTACACCCATATTTTCAAATTCGTCCTCAATCTCGATCTCCTTCGCGATGGTCACCCCGTCATTGGTAATCAGCGGCGTCCCATACTGCTTGTCCAGCACCACGTTGCGCCCCTTAGGACCCAGAGTAATTTTGACTGTATCCGCCAGTTGATCCAGTCCATGGGTCAACGCCTTTCTCGCTTCTTCGCCAAACAAAATTTTCTTTGCCATTGTTCTATCCCCCTCCATTATTTCTCAAATACTGCTAAAATGTCATGATACGATACCATCCGATATGTTTCACCATCCACTTTCACCTCTGTGCCGCAGTGGGGCGTTACCATCACAGTCTCACCGCGCAGCAGAATCTCCTGATCTTCACCAAAAATCTCCGGCGTTTCGATGACTTCCGCTAGATTCGATTCCCCTCTTGCAGCACCTGTTAAAATAATTCCATTTGGACTTGTCTCCTCATTTTCGATCATCTTAACTAAAATGTTGTCTTTCAATGGTTTTACTTTCATTGTATTTCCTCCTGTCGGATTTACTTTGTTTTTTGTAATTCGTACATAAGTTTAAGAACATTCGATAGCGTACGCTGTTGTGTGTCGTCAAAGAGCTTAACAACGTCTAGGATATCCTCCCCATAGACTCTTTGCTTTCCTCCTGACAATATGTAATCGCATGAGACGGACAGCGCTGACGCGATGCGGGATAATGTGTCCGCCGAAAACCCTTTGGCTCCCACCTCAATCTCGTATAAAAATTTAGGAGAGATTTCTGCAAGTTCCGCAAGCTTTTCTCTTGTGTACCGGTTCACCTCCCGAAGATTCCGTATTCTTTGCCCTGCTTTTGCATAAAAATCATTCATTTTCCTCATCTCCTTGTGCATTATTGTATAACTCTAGGTTTTTATATAAAACCTATTATTGTATGATTTATTATAACTTCTAGGTATAATTATCTTTCTATTTTTCTAATCTCAATTTTTAATTGTAATCTATATTATAACCTTCCCTTTGTTTTCCATTTGACAAAATGTGCAGTTTATGGTAAGATATAGGCAGTTTATCTTCATATTTCCAATTATAGGAAATCTTCCTTCATTTGTCAAGTCATATTATGAATTTTATCTTCACATTCCAATAACAAGGAGGCAACACCATGAAGTTTGGAGACAAGTTGCGGGAGTTGCGGAAGGGTCAGGCAATGACACAGGCAGACTTAGCCCATGCAGTCGGGCTGAGCCAGCGAACCATCGTCAGCTATGAAAACAGAAACAGCTATCCCAAATCCCGCGATATCTACCATCGTCTAGCGGACGTCTTCCACGTTGATGTCAACTATCTTCGAACCGAAGATGAAGAGTTCATTACGGATGTCGCGCAAAAATATGGAACTAACGGCGCAAAACAAGCCGAGGCTATTCTGGAACAGGCGGCGGCCCTTTTTGCAGGCGGTGATTTATCTGAGGATGATCAGCTCGCATTTCTTCATGAAATCCAAGGGCTTTACCTGGAATCGAAGGAAAAGGCCAAACGCTTTACTCCTAAGAAATTTCTTACGTTCGATTGAGCACGGGTATCCATTGATCTTGCCGCTACAAAGGAGGAATTGCTTTGTGCAATCATACAATCTATGAACAGACGGTCAAAGTACAAAAAAAGTACGATACCCGGAACCCTTTTCAGCTTCTACAGGCTATGAAGGCTGATGTCCGGGAATCATACCAATATTCTCGATTAAAGGGGTATTGCTACTATGCCAACCGCTCTACCTTTGTTGTCATCAACGGTCTCCTGGATGACGCAGAGAAAACGATCGTGGCAGCCCACGAAGCCGCTCACCTTATCTTGCACCATCATCAGATCATGTCTGCTCCCATGCGAGATCTCTTTCTCTATGATATGACGTCCAAACTCGAATATGAAGCCAACCTGTTCGCCGCAGACTTTCTGATTGAGGACGAGAGGGTTTTATCCCTGATCGATGATGAGGAGATGGACTTCTTCTCCCTGTGCAAGACTCTCTACCTGACACCGGAATTTTTGAGTTTTAAACTTTACAGCTTGATTCAGCGGGGGTTTCGCTGCACAATGCCGCTGACGCTGGACAGCCGATTTTTAAAGAAGGGCGATGTTTAAATTGGGCATTTTTTTATTGTTAACATTATATCTCGCCAAATAACTTCGCCTGTTTTTTGAACATAGTAGCATATAACCTATCAAGTCTCATCAACTCTTCATGTGACCCATACTCTTTTACTATCCCATCTTCTATGTATGCAATTTTATCACAGAAGCGTGAACTGGACATCCTGTGAGAGATATATACCGCTGTCTTATTCCCAATTAATTTATTAAAGTTTTCATATATACGGCTTTCTTTTAGCGGATCCAACATAGCAGTAGGTTCATCTAAAAAAATAATGTCCGCATTGCGATAATAAGCACGACTCATCGCCAATGTTTGCTGTGTCCCACCAGAAAGTTCAATGCCATCCGCCACATAATTTTATTAACGTAAGTGTAAATTCCTTTTGGCAATTCGTCTATAGTGGTTGACAAGTCCGCCTTCTCAATCGCAACATTAACACGGGATTTGCTATCCTCATGTATCTCTATTTCTTCACTATTATACGACATGTCTGACATTACGATATTATCTAGGACTGTGAAAGAAAATATTTTAAAATCTTGAAAAATGACGGAAAAGAATTTGCAATACTCATCATACGTATACTCATATATATCTCTTCCGTTCAACAATATTTTTCCTCTTTCCGGATGAAAAAGACGCAGCAAAAGCTTTACAAGCGTTGTCTTTCCACATCCGTTCCGGCCAACTATAGAAAGGCGCTCTCCCTCAGAGATCGATAATGTAATCCCTTTTAATATATATTCGCTTTCTTCATTATAACGAAACCATACATCCTGTATTTCAATTCGACATGCAGCTGCTCCACCTGGTCCAGGCAATACCAGATTGTCTTGTTTATCCTCTTTGTGTTGTATAAAATCGTAATACTTTTGAATTAAATGTTTATCCTTATTTATGTCTAAATAGCTATTGATAATTGATATCAGCGTCGAGGATATCATTTCAAAAGCCGCTATATATTGAGTAAATTCACCCGCGGTTATACTTCTCTTCCACAATTGCAGTCCCACATAAAAGTATACGATCCCTTTTTGTATCATTCCACTTATTGTCGCATATCTTCGCGCTAGAGAACTATTGTGGAAACTGCTTCGAATCTATTGTTCATTATCTTCGCAAAAATGGGATATCTGTTTAGAAAGCCAATTTGATAAATGATGAAGACGGATTTCTTTTGCATTGGTAACATCGCGGCATATATAATTTAAGTAATCCCATTTTCTATATAATACCGCAAATCCTGTCTCCAAATTAAGATCCGCTTTGTTTTTCTTATAGTTGATATATGCGTTAAAAACAATGACTCCAAAAATCAAAAAAATGATAAAAATATTCAGGTACATTACCAAATATGTCACAGATAGAAGAGTAATGCAATTCTTAATTAATATCTGCGCATTAGTAATAAAACTTAATATATGGTTGCTTCCTCGGCTGGCCTCTTCTTTCAACTGGTATGTGCCTGCTAGTTCTACGAATCGATATTCAATATCCATTATTTGTTTCATAAGCATTTTTTCAAAATATTTAGCCAATTGATGGTCCTTGAGCTCAAAGAACAAGGTCAACAATTGGTTTATAATGCAATAGCTTATATTGATTCCGAATAAAATGAGTACCACATTGCAGGCATTGATGTATTCCCCGTTTATCACATGATCAAGAATTTCTTTAGGGAAAATGACAATGGTAAGGGGATATACGGCATTCATTACAATTTGGATCAGTTTTAGAGGCAAGTACGTTTTGGAAGTCTGATGAATATCCTTAATAATATATTTATAAATAGTAAAAATAGCCGCTATATTTTTCTTCTTTGTCCAAATCATCTGCATATCACCGTTTCTCTACACTGATTTTTCGTTCATTATGTAATATTTCGCCTGCATATAAAACATATTGTAAAAACTCCCCTTATCCTGCATCAGTTCTTCATAGGTCCCATATTCGGTTATACAACCATGATCAAAAAAGGCAATTTTATCAGCGAGACGTGCAGTGGACATCCTGTGGGAGATAAATATACAGGTACGATTCTCCGTCATTTTGTATACTAATTCGTATATTTCCATTTCTGAAATCGCATCTAACGCGCTGGTTGGCTCGTCCATAATAAAAATAGGCGCATTTCTATAGATAGCTCTAGCAATGGCCAACTTCTGAATTTCACCGCCTGACATTTGTACACCGTCTTCTTCAAAGTCATTGTTCAAATAGGTGTCAAGGCCTTTCGCTAGACTTCTGATCTTTGCCCCCATATTCAGTGAGTCTAGTATGTGAAAGATATTCCTGTCATCCGCAGCAGATGCATCTCCAAACGCTATATTCTCCTTCACTGTAAATGACAGAACCTTGTAATCCTGAAAAACAGTAGCCAGTATACTGTGATATTCTTCAAGCGGAATGTCTTTAATATTCACTCCACCTAAGTATATATCCCCTTCCGTGGGATCATAAATTCGCAACAACAACTTAACAAACGTAGATTTTCCAGCGCCATTTTCACCTACGATCGTCAATCTTTCCCCCTGAGGAATCGTGATACTAACATTTTTTAGCACCATAGCTTCACTATTTGGATAATGAAATCCTACATTTTCAAAGCGTATATCGTAACCTGAACATGTATCGATTCCTACATTCTCTTTCTTTGTGCTCTGCAATTTGCTTTCAATCGACATAAAATTTTGTATATCGTAAATACGAATCCCCATATAATTCATTTGAACAGCAACATCCCCAATCGATGTCAACGCCTCTTTGAATCTATCAATTGAGCCGAGATATAACAAGAAATTGCCGACACTGATCGCTTGTAAAGCAAAAGACAAGATTAGATAACCGTATATTCCCGCCTGCTGTAAAAAGACAAGTGAATGATACCCGATCTGATAAATGCTCGATTTTTTTCTCGACTGCTTATACTTTATGTATATACTTTTGTTGATGGATTCTACCCGACCTATTATATTTTTCTTTATGCCGTACGTTCGTATTTCCTTTCCATATTTAAAGTCATTGACCGTATCATATAGATAGCTATACTTGCGGCGTTCTTCCACTGCACCTTCGTCAAATTCTCGTTCCGTATTTAAACGCTTTTTCTGTATAAAGGATAGCAAAAAGGTAAAAAACATTACAACCAAAATAATTACAGGATGGAGCGTGATAATAATTACGGAAGCCCCAATTAATTCTAAAAAACGTATCAATATCCCTTCAACGAGATTAATGAAATTATCGACGTGCATATCTAAAGCTGAATTAGCCATACTGTATTTTTCGAAAACTTTGGGGTCTTCTAGATCAGCCATATCAAGCTCCATATATTTATTCAAAATAACGCCTGTCAATTGAATATAAAAACCGCACTGTCAACAAGATTTTTTTCGCCAATAATTTCAAGTACGAATGTTATGATAATCTCCGAAATGCACATTGCGGCAATGAGCAGTAAAATAATTTGCAAGTCTGAGCCGTTTAGTAAAGTATCTATTATCAATGACGGAAAGACAATTGGTATAAATGGTTTTATCGCCTTAAAGATAATCGAGATAGGCATCGTCAATAATCGTTTAGGGCGTATCCTCTTCAACAGCCCAAACATATACAGAAATGCTTTAACTGTACGCTGAAGCGCTCTCATGTGTATCGCTTACCCCCTCTAAAAATATGCCTATCTGTTCCTGTTTTCCTATAGATAGAATGGGAGGAATATGTAGAACCTGACGATCCAAATGTTGAAATTAAAAATCTATATTTTCTAATTAACATGGACGACTCGTCGAAAGAGACGATTTTATACGGAATTTACCCGTATGGGCAATGATTGGAAAATTATATGAAAATTTATAAGCACGCTAACAATAATATACCCGATGCATTATCAATTGCACCATCAGGGTTGAGCATATTACACGTTCCAAGCAGCCCCCTATTTGTCGTTATTATAATATAAATCCCATAAAAGTTCAATACCCATCGTATTGGGTCGGCTAAGATTGTGTAGCGTTACAATAGATGTGAGACCAAGGGTATAGAAAAAGGCGATAGAGTTTGTTAGAATAGAGTCACCACAACAACACCCTAACGAAAGGTCTCAATCGCCATGGACATTGTAGCA
>NZ_JACRSQ010000003.1 GCF_014384895.1 Bianquea renquensis | reverse complement strand
AAGACCCCTTGAAGACGACGAGGAGATAGGCCGGAGGTGGAAGTTCCGAGAGGGATGGAGCTGACCGGTACTAATAGGTCGAGGAGCTTGATCAGGAGAGAGGACGAGTGAAACGTGAAAGCGTGACTCGGAGGACGAGACAGGTCAAGAAAGTGGAGAAGACCTTTGGTTGTTTCTTTTTTCCCTTCAATGTGCAATTTTGAGAGTTCCTAGGGAAGTAGACTGGGAAAGACAAGAGAATAGATGATCCTCGATAGCTCAATGGTAGAGCATCCGGCTGTTAACCGGAGGGTTGTTGGTTCGAGCCCAACTCGGGGAGGTAAGCGGTGACGATGCGTCTATGGGAAACACTCGTTTCCATCCCGAACACGAAAGTTAAGCCATAGACGGCCGATGGTACTTGGTGGGTGACTGCCTGGGAGAGTAGGTGGTTGCCGCTTTTTTTATTTCTGGAATAAAACTTGAGTGACCGTCCCCTATGGCAGACCTGAAGTCAAAGTGCTTACATTTTCCATAGAGTGCTGATATACTATGGATAGTGTGCGACATAAGGCTGACCTTACTTACTTCATGTGTTCTGTAGTGTACCTGCGTTCTTAAGCATCACCTCTTTGGCTTGTTGTAATACAATACATGTTTGACATCTCTACCAAAATAAATCCAGCACTGTGTCTACTTATATTGACGGCTACAATTTAGATGAAGGGTTTTTGAAAAGTCATAAATTTGTCAGATATTTTATATTGAAAAGTATATTGATGTGCGATATAATATATTTGAAAAGTTTAAAAGGAGGGCTCTTATGTTATACCGCAAAATCGAATCGCTGATTGAAGCGCATTTACAATCCGGCTCGAAAAAAATTCTTTTGATTGACGGAGCCCGTCAGGTTGGTAAGACGTATATTATCCGTTATGTAGGCGAAAGGCTTTTTGAAAACTTTATTGAAATCAATATGGTGGAGGATTCTTTAGGCGACCGGCTCTTTGCCAATACCAAAACGGTGGAGGACTTCTATTTGCAGGTGAGTATGCTTGCCGGCAGCAAGATGAAAGATAAGGAAAATACCCTGATTTTTCTTGACGAAATCCAAGCCTATCCGCATCTGCTTACACTGCTAAAATTTTTGTCGCAGGATAACCGCTTTACCTATATCGCCAGTGGCTCCCTGCTCGGCGTCACACTATCGCAAACCACCTCGATCCCGATGGGCAGCATCCGCAAGGTGCGGATGTTCCCTCTCGATTTTGAAGAGTTCCTGTATGCAAACGGAATGAATGAGATTGCCATTTCCTCCATGCGCAAAAAGTTTGAGCGGCTGGAAGCACTGGACGAATCAATGCACAATAAGATGATGGATTTGTTCCGCAAGTATTTGCTGGTGGGTGGACTGCCGGATGCCATCAATTCTTACCTCAGTGAAAAAAATATCCAGTCTGTACGGGAAATCCAAAGCGAGATCCACGACTATTATGCTGCCGACGCTTCCAAGTACGATGAAGAAAACAAACTAAAAATCCGCAGGATTTACGACCTTATTCCTTCCAATATGGAGAATAAGAAGAAGCGTGTTGTAGCGCAGAACATTGAGAATAAAAAGGGAAAGACCTTCCAAAATTACAGCGACGAGTTTGAGTATCTAATCAGCGCCGGAATCGCTCTCAATGTACAGGCGATATCTAATCCTGTTTTCCCACTGATTGAATCATCCGGCAAAAATTTGCTCAAGCTATATCTCAACGATGTGGGGATTCTTACCGGCATTCTTTACGGCAACAATATCCGGGCAATATTGGACGATGAAAAAAGTATCAATCTTGGTTCGGTCTATGAAACAGTGGTTGCCAGCGAACTGATTGCTCATGGTTACAAGCTGTTTTATTACGATAACCGCAGCAAGGGAGAGGTGGACTATCTGATTGACGACTACGGCAGTCTTTCCGCTGTACCCATTGAAGTAAAATCAGGAAAAGATTACACGGTACACAGTGCGCTCAATACTTTTGTCCAGAACGAAGATTACCATATCAAGAAAGCGTTTGTAGTATCTAACGAGCGTGAGATTTCCAGTAAGGGAAAGATCACCTATATCCCAATCTATTATGTTATGTTTTTTCATGCCGGTTCAGACGGAGAAAAGCTACAGTTTTAAAAGATCCTTTTTTCATATGGAGACTGCCTAATGCCTTGCCCTGTGGATGCTGGATTTCCCAGTTCTCAGGGCGGGGCAATTTTTAATTTTTAGACGCAGAATTTTAATAACAGCTTCCGTTGATGTACCTTGACAAAGGAATAAGTTTGACCGGATCGGAAGAATCGAGTATGAAACGCCTTTTGTAGTGCCATGGTTTGCCGAGCATGGCGTTGAGGTGAGGTAAGCGGTGACGATGCGTCTCTGGGAAACACTCGTTTCCATCCCGAACGCGAAGGCTTTATTTATGGTGAACAGTAGTAAATTGATCATCGAATTACATCCTTCTATACTGGAGGTGTGACAAAGCATTTTCCATATGGAGGTGGTCAGATGTATAAGCTGCCGGTTGTTTTGCAGCCAGAGATTGTATCGGAGTGCTGGACATTTTACAAAATGGTGGTGATTCAAACACATCCGAGGATTGAGGAGTGGTTTGCCTCGAAGAGGTTGGATGTATTTCTGTCGGAGAATGGAGTTCACTCCTGTTTTGGAGAAAACGGTGAAATGTATCCGTTGTCCTATTTTGGTGACATCCTACAGATATCGGAGGTCCAAGAACCGAAGCCCGGCGATATCCTGGATCGGATTGAGCGGGAGATAGACGAAGGGCGATATATTATCATATACCTGAATTTTACAACGCTACTTAATGACACGGAGCACGAGGCTCCCTATATCCATGAGGTGCTGATCTATGGGTATGATGAGACGAAAAGGATATTCTACTGTGCAAATGGGGGAAAGGAATACGAAATTGTGTATGATCTTCTTTTGGAGAATTATACGTCGGTCTGGGAATTATTCAGGGAGAGCCCAGAGTTGCGGTATTCTCGGAGAATGTGGTATTTTCTCGTCACCCGCATATCTTTAAATATAGACTATCGCAATGATAATGCCTGCTATGATTTCTTGAGAAAGATCGAGAGGGAATGGAAAGTGGGAACGGTAATCAAAAACGGGTATTCCAAACAGGGGGAAAGGGGAGACCCGATTGTATATCATTGTGGCATCTATACCCTTCTCGCGCTGCGAGATAAATTGATCCAGATGGCAACCCTAAGCCCTGAGGCTGAGGAACATCATACGTATTCGCTGATACTCTTAAAATTCTGTGAGCATCGCTCCATTTTGTTGCGGTCTATGGCATGGTTTCTCCATCACACGGGCTTTCTGAATGCAGAGGAGACAGCGGTCCCTATGCGCACCTGCTATGCTCAATATGAGGAGTGTGTCTCTCAAATGAAAAAAATCCATTCGCTTTCCCTGAAATATTCGCAGACAGGGGATACGGCCATTTACCTTAGGATTATCGATTATTTGCAAGCCCAATATGCCTTAGAATATGAGGCGCTGGAGGCTTTTCACAAGAAGGCAATAGAATTCTATCATTGATCGCTTGAGAACAGGTCTTGCAGGAAAAACAGATGGATGATATAATAAAAGTATCCATGTAGTAATATATAAAAATAGAGAAGATAGAGAGGCCTTCCACCGATGATCACACCAGAAGTGAAACAGCGAGTATACAAATTGTTGACCGAATCATTTCCTTTTGACGAGCCACAGCCCTTTGCAAAGGTGGCCCTATATTTGACAAAACAGGGGATTAAAAGCTCCGATTACGGTTATGCGAAAATGAAACCGTTTTTGTCGGAGATGCCTGAGTTTTTATTGATTCGAGAGATCCTTCTGGGACAAAACCCACAGCAGGAGATTACCCTCCGGCGGTGGAAGGAGGCAAAGGATAGTGCATTTGCGTCTATGGTGAACATACCCAATAAGACGTTGGAAGGGTATGGACTGTTAATTGGAAAGTCTAAAGATGAGGCACTGAGCGCACTATCTGATGCCTATGCGAGAGCTAAGGCGGAGGGGCGTCTCACGCAGACGGAGGATCAGCAAATCTTTGAGACAGACCAGGCGAGGATCCTGCTGACGCCCAATCGCTATGTGGTGACCGACTCCAAGCCCTGGCATCTATCCTTTACGGCGAAGACAGGTCAGATTGCGGAAAGCCAGGGGCTGCAGGGGCAATCAGTGGCATCGCTGACACAGGAGAATAAAAAGGATATCTATTTTGCGCTATCGGAAGTGCTGCCGAAGGAAGAGACACTGCACATGGCCGTGGTCAGTAAGGTGATGAATGACGCGGGCCATTCAAAGGAACAATATGGATTTTATAAAATGAAGCTGCTCTTGCAGGAGCTAGGTGAGTTTCTGTCACTGGAGGAAGCCGTTATGGGAGGCGTACCCCAGACGCTAGTCACTTTGCATGCGGTTCCGGACTGGGATCAGGAGGGAGGAAGGACGGTCGAACCAGGCGCGGAATCAGTGCGGTTGAATGGGGAGCCCTCGCTCCCACATAAGATGATGGGATCTGTCCAATTGCTGCCCAAGACATTGGCCAAGCTGAATTTGGCGCTGACCGGCGTTGAGGCGCCGCCGACTCAGCAGGTTGTGCAGGCGGTCTGTGCGGGTTATGATAAAGCCAGGGCGACAGGAACACTGCGGGAGCGAAATAACGCATATCTTTTCTCCGTCGATTTGCGGGATAAAAATGGAGAGCCGATCTACGCATCCATCAAGCGATCCGATTATGGGGTCTATCCATGGTACTTGAATTTCGCAGGTGTGAGTCGGTCGAATCCAATGCGGAATCCAGGAAAAGAACTGGAGCGCTTTGCCTTTTTAGGCTCTTGGTCTAATTTCCTGGAAGAGTTGGAGAGAAAAGCGCTTCCTGAGCCGTGGGATTTTGAAGACAGCCAGAATAAAAAGTATTTTATTCTACAAAAATACATTCAATATACATTTTACCGGCTACAGCTTGAAGATAAAGTCTGTGTCGCAGAGGATGGCAGCTTTGCAGCGTTTAACACAGGTCTGGTAACACAGCACTATGATGATCTATACGCTTGTTTTGAGCCAAGTGATGAGAGTCACAAGACGAAGTGGCGCTTTTTAGAGTTTTGTACCGCTGCCGGCCGTGGGGTGGGAAAACGGCTTGTGGATTATTTTAATCCCCTGCCGCAGCCCCCGTCGTATTTTGAGTGCAAGGAGGATCTGCTCTTTGATCTGGAAAAGGAGCTCCACACCGATTATGAGCACATTTTACTGGATAATGTGGCGCGTCTACCGCTGGAATTCCTTCGGGAAGAATGCCATGGGATGCGGGCTGCGCTTGAGGTTGTCGACCGAATCGAGGAAGCGGGCGATTGGCGGGAAAAAAAGCTTCGCTATCAGGAACTGAGCGATCGAATCGCGGAAACGCCGCGGTTGTTTAATCGCTTGCGGAATCGGCTGGAGGATGCCATTGAGATGGCGAGAAAACAGGTGCGCTGGAATTATAAAACGGCAATCCCGTGTTTCTTTCCGACGCGGAATGTAATGAGTCTTATGCTTCCGCTATCTCTGCAGGATGACAGCAGGGCAGATGCCGCATTGGTCGTAGAGCGAACACGTTCTGGCAATTATCAGGGGCAGACGATCCTCACATTGCAGCAGGCATATTTAGATGGCCGCCTGCTTTGCCGCCCCAACAGCGAGTGGTTGGATACGAGGAACATTAGCGGCGCGGAGGATGATGTGGAGGAGGACGAGGAGGAATAAAAGAACGCTTCATAAGGATCTGACGGTGACAGTCAGATCCTTCTTTATAGCAAGATTGTCTGGAATAGCACGTCGATATCCGCTAATAAACGGCGGGTTTCCTCATCAGAAGAATGTAAATAATGAGAGCGAAGCTTTTCCGCAATTTCTTTCATTACAGTTTCTTTATCTGAGTTAGTCACCATAATTTTTTCCACCCGTTCTACATCCTGTGGATTTAAGACGAATTCGTTGGCAATCTGAGCACCTAATTTGATACCCGTCATGAGATAACTTTCCTGGATAAGACTGGTAAAGGCAATTATCTGATCGAGTAATTCATTTTCTGCATATCCATGCTGTTCTAGATAGGTTTGCAAAGCCGTCCAAGCCTCCTCCTCAGTAGGCCGGTCTGTGTTGTAGCTGGCGCTGGAGTACAGCAAATAATCAATTAAAATTGGCAAATGCAGCTTATCTGACAATTCCTTGTACAATGTATCCATAGGATCAATCCTTTCTATCACTAGACGCCCCCTATACCTAAAGATGATCTCGGGTGGGAATTTGTTCATCAGTATAGATTGTCTAATCAAATCCTCAAATTTGATTATAGGTCAACAAAGGAAATGGTCAATGCCGTTGTTGTACCATGAATGGTCCACAGTGACAAAAAATAATGATGTGATCAGAGGAAAAAGAAGCCCTATCAAATGTTTTGCTGCGACTATATAAAAAGTATATATCAACTTTAGAAAATTTCAAGTTTCTGTTGAATGGTAAATTATGGGTAATGTTAACCAAGGTTAATTTTTTATAAATTTAGATTAGCTTATCCTATGGCTTTTGACAACAGGATTTGATACTATCACTACAGAATGGAAATATGGAGAGGAGGATGACAGCATTGAGTACATTGTTATGTAAATCAGAGTATGAGGCGAAGATTGCGGCCAGCCGGGATGAGAGGATGAAGTGGTGGCGTGAGGCTCGTTATGGTATGTTCATTCACTATGGGTTGTTTTCGATCCGTGGTGCTCACGAGTGGGCATGGGCTATGGAAAATAGCTGTGCGGAAGAATATGAGGCGCTAAAGGATCAATTTTTGACGAAGCCGGGAGCGCCAAGAGAATGGGTGCAGCTTGCCAAGCGCGCCGGTATGAAATACTGTGTGATGGTGACGCGACATCACGAGGGTTTCAGTCTGTGGGACTCCAAAGTTAATCCATTTAACGCAGTGAATTATGGACCCAAGAGGGATTTAGTTCGGGAATTCGTGGACGCCTGCCGTGAATTTGATATGGGGATCGGGTTTTACTCCTCGCTGATGGATTGGCATCATCCCGATGGCGGCCGCTGCGCCTACGATATGGAGGCCCGCAAGCGCTTTAACGACTATATCCTGGGATTAAACCGCGAACTGATGAGCAATTATGGAAAGATCGATATTCTCTGGTATGATGTATCGGCCCCCATGGAAAGCTGGGAGGGATGGGATTCTCTGACCCTCAATCAGATGGTTCGAGAATTGCAGCCCCATATTATCATTGATGACCGCTCTAAGCTCGCCGAGGATTTTGGAACGCCAGAAGGGCATATACAGGCACAGGATCGAGACTGGGAAGCGTGCATGACCTTCAATGATTTGAGCTGGGGATATATCGATTCGGAACAAGCGATTCCCTACAGCTACAACGCCCAGAGAATTCTCCGCATGCTATGGCAGGTGACGGCGCATGGAGGCAATCTGCTTCTGAACATCGGCCCCACGCCGGATGGATCGGTGCCAGAGGAAGCCGTTGAGCCCCTGGAGACCGTCGGAAAATGGCTGGCGGTATATGGGGAGGCCGTGTACGGCAGTATCCCAAAGGAAAAGACAGTGAAACTTGGCTCCATGGGGCGTTGCAGTATGAGCAATAAGGGGGAAAAGGTATATCTGTGGAATTGGATCTGGCCTACGGATGGAACTATGACCCTCGGCGGATTTGAGACGCCACTGTTGAAAGCCCGGATTCTCGGAACGAATGAGGAGATCGAGTTTGAACAGAAGGGGCATCGGATTTTCCTGAAGAATTTACCCCTGACGTCTCCCGATCCCATCGCCAACGTCGGCATGATTGAATTGACCTTTGAGGAAACACCGAAGTACACTTTCGCCAGCTATATTCCACAGCTTCACGGAGGGAAGGAAGTTGCGCGGGATTGAGGAAAGAAAAAGTTCGCTTCCGCGAACTCAGATCTAGGTCCGCCTCACGGCGGACTTTTCCTATAGGTGAAGCGAAGGGGCTGTCGTGAAATAGCGAATATGGCCCCAGATAGGTAAGAAGGAGAAAGCCCCTTAGAAAATCAGGCTTTCTTGAGGCGCAGGATATTTACCGGACAGTCTCCTTCTTTTAGAAGTCTCTGTATCAGGGCGGAAAATCCCCTTGTTTGGATTTTGAAAAGCGCTCCTAGTTTTGGATTTCATGATGTCGAAACCGATGGTCTATCATGAGGTTCCAGCTGAATGCATACAGCATAAACACATGATAGACCTTTTGTGCCGACTGATAGTTGAACCTCGGGAAGGTAATGTCCCTTCTTTTTTAAAGGATAAAATGCAGAGGCAGGTGTGATCCTTGTGGGTCACACCTGCCTGTGTGTGTGCCCGGTGGGCACACGTTCTAACGGGTGAAAGTCCCCAATCCGCCCGGCAGTGGGAAGAATACAGCCGAAGCAAGGGTGTCCACCGTGAGGTGGAATCTGAAGAAAGGATTAGGCAAAACTCTGGCCTGCTACATTTGAGGCTAAATGTAAGCATGAGATTGCGCAACAAATCAAAGTCCGATAACTGCACGGAATTGCATTTAGTATTTATGGAGCAGGTATAGGAGGGAAAGAGCGTGTGAGTACCCGGGGAGGTCTCGTGGACGCCTCCAATGCAATAGAACATTTGCGGAAGCGGTTGAAATAAGATTTATCACGAGAAGGCAGCAGAGGTCATAGTACTATGGCGCTTGCAAACGTCAAGGGAAGGACTGAACTTTAGGAGATGTGAGTAAATGAATGTAACCAAAGATGGGTTTAAGGACAGACAATTTCATATGGAAGACTATCTGCAAACGGTATCTGCGGAACAGAACGAATGTGCAGAAGTGTCCGTCTATCAGCGGATTACTGAAAACAAGCACATCAACACGGACTTTTGGACGGACAATCTACTGGAATTGATTCTACGGGAAGAAAAATCCCCGCCGGCATCGTCGAAACGCCCAAGGCGGCGGAGAAACAGAATGAAAAATGCACGTCGTCGAGGTGAAGAAAGGCAGGGGCCCAGCGTGCAAAGGAAGGCAAAATCCCCGCCGGCATCGTCGAGAGGATCAAGGCGGCGGAGAAATGGAAAGAAAAATGCACGCCGGTGAGGCGAGCAAAGGCAGAGACCGGCGTGCAAACGAAGACAAAATCCCCGCCGGCATCGTCGAGAGGATCAAGGCGGCGGAGAAATGGAAAGAAAAATGCACGCCGGTGAGGCGAAGAAAGGCAGGGGCCCAGCGTGCAAAGGGAGACAAAATCCCCGCCGGCATCGTCGAGAGGATCAATCCGGCGGAGAAACAGAATGAAAAATGCACGCCGGCGAGGTGAAAAAAGGCAGCGGCCAGCGTGCAAACGAAGACAAATTCTCCGCCGGCAGAGTCGAAACGGCCAAGGCGGCGGAGAAATGGGAAGAAAAATGCACGCCGGCGAGGTGAGGAAAGGCAGCGACCAGCGTGCAAACGGAGACAAAGTCCCCGCCGCCAGCGTGCAAAGGGAGGCAAAATCCCCGCCGGAATGATGAAGAAAGGCAGAGGCCGGCGTGCAAAAGGTGGAAAATTCCTTGCCGTCACAGTTGAAACGATCATGCCGACGAAGAAACAAAATGAAAAATCCCCGCCGGCGGGCAGTCTTCCAATATATGTAGGGGCAGGACGATCCTTTTCGCGACAGCCCTTTTTTTGAGATCACGAATATCTTCCAAAAATCGCTGGTTCTAGCAATTGACAGCCCTTAAAAACAAAGGTACAATGGAAATACATGTTCGGAAGCCTAGTTAGGAGGAAATGCGATGAAGATTGGAATTGGAATCGACACAGGCGGTACATACACAGACGCGGTGCTCTATGATTTTCATAGTAGGACGGTGGTGGCGAAGGCGAAAGCGCTGACGACACGGGAAAATCTGGCTGTTGGCATCGAAGCGGCCATGAGCAGCCTGCCTCAGGGGCAGCTTGTCAAGGCGGAGATCGTAGGGCTATCGACAACGCTGGCCACCAACGCCTGTGTTGAGAATAAAGGTGGCCGTGCGCGGCTTATGTTTTGGGGGGTGGACCGCAAGGTGGCGGCATCCACTGGGGCGCGCTATGGCCTGCCGGATATGGAGACGATCGTATTTCAGGAACAGGGTGCACATTTTGATGGGCAGCTGGATGAGGAGCCGGACTGGAAAGCCTTTGGCGAAAATCTCCATGAATGGTTTGACGGCTATGACGCGGCGGCCATCGTAGAGATCAATGCGATGAAGGATAACGCCGCCATTGAAAAAAAGGCAAAACAATTGGTGGAGGCGGCGCTGGAGATTCCAGTGGTCTGCGGCCATGAGCTATTTTCCGATCTCAACAGCATCCAGCGCGGCGCCAGTACGCTGCTCAACGCCAGGCTGATTCCGGTGATTGCAGATTTTTTGGAGGCGGTAAAGCGAGTTCTGAAGCAAAAGGGAATTGCGGTCCCGATTGTCATCGTGCGCAGCGACGGCAGCCTGATGAATGAGGAGTTCACCGCCGTTCGCCCGGTGGAAACGCTGCTCTGTGGTCCGGCCGCCAGTGTGATGGGAGGCGTGGAGTTGACAAGCGAACCCAATAGCTTAATTGTCGACATGGGTGGGACCACTACGGACATCGCGTTTGTGAAAGACAAGATTCCCGTTCGCGCAGAAGATGGAATTCGGGTAGGAAAGTGGAGGACCTTTGTCAAGGGATTGTACGTCGATACATTTTCGCTTGGGGGAGATACAGCGGTGCGGTATAATGACCGCCAGCTACTTTTAGATTCAGTTCGGGTTGTACCGTTGTGCATGTTGGCGGCGCAGTATCCCAACGTCACGGAGAAATTGCGGGATATAGTAGAACAAGAGCGAATTCATACGAAATATATCCATGAGTTCTATCTGCGTCTCAAGGATATATCCCACAGTGACCGGTATTCGGATCGAGAAAAAGACTTCTGCCAAGCGCTGGAGAATGGTCCGCTCACCCTGGAGGAAGCTGCCACCGCTATGGGAAAGGATGTGTATACGCTCAACGTAATGCGATTGGAAAAGGAAGGTGTCGTCATCCGCAGTGGCCTAACGCCTACGGATATCATGCATATTAAAGGGGATTTTCAGCGCTATGATGCAGAGGCATCCAAGCTCGGCGCCCGCCAGGTAGCACTTTGTGTTGGGATGGATTTGGATACGCTGTGTGATCGGGTGTATGAGGAAATCCACTGGCAATTGTATCGGAATATCGCCCGCATTTTATTGGAAGACCGAAATCCTTATTACAAAAAGCATGGCCTGGATGCGGGGATGGAAGTATTCCTTCGGGATTGTTTTGAAGGGCGCGAAGGGACGCTGTTAAACTCTATTTTGACAACGCCGGCTGCCTTGATCGGGGTTGGAGCGCCAACGCATATCTTTCTACCAAAGGTGGCGGAGTTATTGGGGACTCGAGCCGTCATTCCGCCCCACGCAGAGGTGGCCAACGCGGTCGGTGCGGTGGTGGGCAATATCGTAGCCAGCTGCACCATTGAAATCCGCCCGGAATGCAACGAAGATGGCGTTGAGGGTTTCTGTGTGTACGGAACAGACCAGAATGTATATTTTCAAGAGGCGGAAGAGGCGCGAAGCTTCGCCGCGGCGCAGGCTACGGAGGCGGCAAAGCAGGAGGCGCGCCGGCGTGGCGCTACAGGAGAGCTAACCATTCGCCAAGGTGTGGAGGAGGATGTGGCGGAAGCGAGGGATATGCATGTGTACCTGGGGACTCGCGTCACAGTCACAGCAGTGGGGAAATTAGGCGATTTATAAATGTATTGGAAAGGAAAACCGGATATGGTTTCGGGGCTGCCAAGGCAAGAGAAATCATATCCGGTTTATGATTCTATGGGAACTGAAGGTTCTTCCATAGTTCAGGGAAGAGGCTAGCGCCGGCGCTCCTTCACCCCTGCTTGAGCGATTTTTTCGCACAGATCCGTGTAGGAGATGCCAGCGGCGGCAGCCTCCTGCGGCAGTAGGCTTGTGGGAGTCATACCGGGCAATGTATTGGCTTCCAGACAGTAAGGTTGCTCACCTGCGTCCACGATGAAGTCGATCCGAGAGTAATATCCGAGGCGGAGTGCCGAGTGCACCGTTAACGCCAGCGTTTGTAGCTTTTGACACAGCGCCTCGGATATGGGCGCTGGGCAGAGCTCTTTCGTAAGCCCGGGCTGGTACTTATTGCGGTAGTCATAAAATCCTTCTGTGACCACGATTTCAATGGGCGGTAGGGCACGGCCGTCCAAGATGCCCACGGAAAATTCCCGTCCGACAATGCGCTCTTCGATGAGCAGGCGATCATCATAGTCGCCGGCCTTGCCCAGGGCGAGAGCTAAGGAGGGAGCGTCCTCTGCCAGCGCCACACCTACGCTGGAGCCACAGCTACAGGGCTTAACGACGCAGGGAAATGGGATGTCGGATGGCACGGCAGGGTCATAGATGGACCAGCGGGGCGTTAAAACGCCGTGGGAGGCCATAAGCTGCTTTGACAGATCTTTATCCATTGCCAGCAGACTGCCAATATATCCGGTTCCTGTATAGGAAATCCCATAGGCATCAAAAATTGCCTGAATTTGACCATTTTCTCCCATAGAGCCGTGCAGGGAGAGAAAAACGAGATCCGCGAAGCGGCAGAGTTCCATTACGCCGGGGCCAATGAGAGAGGCATCCGCGGAAAGCGGTTGAAGTTCAGCGGCTACCTCGGGAACTCTATAGGAGAAGGGAGCGCCGGACCCTGGCGCGTGAAAATAGGATGCAAGAGGGGCCGTTAGGCGCAAGCCCTCATAGAGATCCAACAGTACAACCTCATGGCCATTTTCTAAAAGTGCGTTGGCGATCAAGCTCCCTGACGAGAGGGAGACGTCGTGTTCAGGGCTATGGCCACCGGCCAATACAACAATTTTCATAGCAAACTTCCTTTCAATCAGGAATTGGAGGAGGGGACGAGCGTTAGGACCGACACTTCAGGTCGATTGAAGAGACGTACTGGGAAGGGATAATTACCAAGGCCACTGGAGACGTAGAGAGCATGGCCGTCCATTTCATAGAAGCCCTTATCATAGACAGGCTGTGACGACGTGAGTCTGGGAAACCATATGCCATTATACTGCAATGGTCCCAGAAAAGGAAGACGAACCATCCCGCCGTGAGTGTCGCCGCATACGATTAGATCGGCGCCCCAGTTTTTATAGGCGGCATAGTTTGGAATATGCGCCAGGAGGATGGAGAAGCGAGAGTCCGGCGGGGGATCGAATGCCTTGTGGAGGTCAAAGGTTGGTGAAAAATAGGCGTTGGTGATACCGTAGAGCCGAAGGGCATTCTCGCGGATGGTTATGTCTTCGTAGGTGTACAGCAGGGTATGAACGCCCCCTTCGCGCAGGGATTGCAGGTAACCCGTATCTGCATCATGCTCGCCAGGGACAAAGTACACCGGCGCCACGGCGGTCAGTTGGGTCAGGAGGGCAATCGCCCGGGCGGCTCCCTTTTCATCGCCATAAGTATACATATCGCCCGTCACAACGATCACATCAGGCCGCTGCCGTTCCACTTTGGAGAGTAAAGCGGCCTGGCCTGGGCCAAACTGTGTGCCGTGCAGGTCGGAGAGTTGCACGATGGTGACGGGGGATTGGATCTTGCCATTTGGGATGGAGACTTGATCCACAGAGAGGGTAAAATTTTCATAAAACCAGAACAGAAGGACAGCCACAACGAGACTCAACCAGAGCTTCCAACCTCTTCGGCGTCGTGCCTTGTCGGACATGGCAGCCGCCTTAAAGGTCGATTTCCCGGCCAGGTTCGACGATAATGCGCCCTGGCCCCATGAACCGTTCCGCCATTTTCTGATCAAAAAGGGCTCCTGGTTTCATATGAATCGGGATTGAGTGTTTTGCGCCGATACTCTGAGCACAGGCGGTGGCCTCCGCCGCATCCATATTATAGATGCCATCGATGGGCAACAGGGCGTAATCTAAGTGATACTTTGGCAGCAGAGACGTCATGGCATCGGTGCGGGACGTGTCGCCAGCAGCATAGATGGAGACTTCATCCACATACAGGACGTAGCCGACACACTCTTCACGCTTATGATTGTGGTTGTACGCAGGAACCGCATCGATCTGTACATCTTTGATGGAAAACCGCTGGTATTGACCATTTTGTAATGCCTCTTTGGCGGTAATCATCTTCGTGTCCGCCAAAGTCCGAACCAGCGAGACATTGTTATGGTCGTAGTGATCATGCGTGACAAGAATAATGTCAGCTGGAATATCATAGCCATCTCCAGCATAGGGGTCCACATAGATCACGGTTTTATTGTTCGTGGTGAGTCGATAGCTTCCATGTCCTTGATAGTAAAGTTTTGCCATGGTAAAATCTCCTTCTGGTTAAGATTGATATGCTGCTTATTATACTCCCAATCGGTGAAAAGTGTCAAGATCGCTGCACATGGGAAGGACCGAAGACATTTTTGACAAGGAATGCTTGACAGCAAAAAGGTTCTGCAAGATAATAGAACTACGTGCGGGTGTGACAAGGAGGACGCAGGCGCTGGATTGACAGCGCCAGTTGGAGTTATGCCATCAAAGAGTGTAGGGGGGATCTGCCCAGCAATCCGAAAACAGATCCCTTTCTGATCGCAACCGCATATTTTTATCGTTCAACTGAAATCCTATGTAAAGCAGGCGATGAAGAATCAAAACATAGTTGAAGACTATGCAGTGGAGGTAGGTATGAAAAAGGGGCTCTCTTTTTACTGGAAGTTATTTTCCGCTACTTTCAGCTTAAGCGCTTTCACCTTTGGCGGAGGCTACATTATTATCCCGCTGATGCGGAAAAAATTTGTGGAGCAGTATCACTGGATCGAGGAAGAGGAAATGATGGATCTGACCGCTATCGCGCAATCGTCCCCAGGGGCCATGGCGGTCAACGCATCCATCCTTGTGGGATACCGTCTGGCAGGGATTCCGGGAACCCTGGTTACAGTGCTTGGCACCATATTGCCCCCCCTGATCATTCTATCCATCATCTCCATCGGCTATACAGCTTTCCGGGATAGCGTGGCCGTCAGCCTTGTCCTGCGCGGCATGCAGGCAGGCGTGGCGGCTGTCATTGTGGATGTGGTCATCACCATGGCAAAGACCATCTGCAAAGGGAAGCGATGGATTCCCATAGGGATTATGATAGGAGCATTTTTCTGCGCCTGTGTGCTCAAAATCAATGTCGTCTGGATCATCCTGGTATGCGGGGCTTTTGGGGCGCTGGAGGTTCTGTGGAGAGGAAAAAAGAAAAAGGAGGAGACCCCATGATCTACCTGGAATTATTCTGGAGTTTCGTTCAGATCGGGCTGTTTAGCATCGGCGGAGGCTACGCGGCGTTGCCGATTATACAGCGCCAAGTGGTTGAAGTGCATCCATGGCTCACCATGACGGAATTCGCAGATGTGCTCACCATCTCCCAGATGACGCCAGGCCCCATCGCCATCAACTCCGCGTCCTTCGTTGGAATCCGCATTGCAGGCATAGGGGGCGCGATTGTCGCAACCGTGGGCTGTGTGTTGCCCTCGCTGGTCATTGTTTTGCTGCTGGCCTTTATCTACTATCGGTATCGAAAGCTTACGGTGATCCAGGGGATTTTGGATGGACTGCGCCCCGCAGTGGTGGGTTTGATTGCTTCAGCCGGTCTATCGATTTTGATCCTGGCTTTCTGGAATGGAAACCCGGTTTCCTTCTCTCTGCCGGACATAGACTGGATCGCTGTAGTTCTGTTCGCTTTCTGTCTTTTTGTTCTGCGAAAATGGAAGCCCAATCCGATTTATGTCATGGCGGGGGCTGGTATTTTAGGGCTCGGCGCGTATTATTGTTTGTTGATTTGATTAAATATTCCCCGTGGGTAAATGGTAGGCACAGGGGAAATATCTTCCTCTACAGCGTCTATCTTCCCACCAAGAAGATAGGCAAGAATCTGTTCCGATGTGCAGACGTTCCGAAAAATGGAAAGCGCTGTGGAACAGACAGGGACAGCCGATAGGAAGAGAAAAACACCGCCCAGCCTGTGATCGCTGGCGGTGTCGTACATAGTTTACAGTAGAGATATATTTTTGTATTTTATTCTACTTTCCAATTGCAGAGAAATGTTGTATGGAAACGCCCTTAACAGTACCCCACATATGACTTTACATTTCCATCAGAACCAAATGTGATACACAAATGACCGTCGTTGGAATCAACCCAGAGATACCTTGCTTCGCCGTCCTCATTAAGACTAATCAAATATCCAGATGTTTTAAATGCACTCACACATTCGTCATATGTACTCAACTCGCCGCTATCTAGCTGATCAGCAGCCGAAAGATCGGTTTTACTGTCAACAAATTCAGCTCTATATTCATCTTTCTCGAAATTGCCGCCGAAATATGTAACCAGACCACTCACTGTATTGATCCATACTTGTATTTCTAGTTCCTGTCCGTTTACTGTAATGTTGTAATAATGATAAGCTTTATCAACCTCTGTAGGCTCGCCTAAAATCTCTCTCACATCACTTTCGGTCATACCAATCTCTAACTGACTGAATTTAGCATAGCCATCGCTTTCCTCCGAATCCTGTATATCGTTTCTTTCCGTTTCCGTATGGCTATCAGAGGAACCTGAAACCGTATTGTCTACATCAGCATTCTTTTCGCTACACGCCGTTAATAAAACAATCATCAGCGCAAGCAGAGGTACAAGTATCCATTTGTTTTTTCGTTCTGACATACATACTAACTCCTTATTTCAAAATCTATAATTTTCATACGCTCGGGCAATATTATACATCACCATTATGGAAAAGTCAATTATAAAGCGGCGACATGGCTGATTTGCTGCATCGTTTCAAACAGCATCAATCAATACTATATTTTTATTCGGATTTTTTATTTTATAAAATACGGGAACTTTTTTCCCGATTCTCTCTGCCCCATTCTTATAAAACGCATCGATAGCCTTTTTCCGTTCTTCGTCAAAATCTCCCCAATGCTCATATACCCATGTTTCATATACTTTGTTTGAATTGCTATCTATAAATCGAATTTTCGTTGACATACATACATCATCAGAATCGCCTGCCGCAGCCTCTATAATTTCCCCATAACAAAATTGGGCATTCTTAAAAAAAACTTTTCTTTTTAGTATGTGTATCAATGGCAGTAAGGGTATCCATGAAAAAAGAATAAACCTTATACTCAAAAAGCAAAAGGCAATTTCAAAACATAGTAATAGTAAAGTCAGAAACAATGATAATTTTGTTGTCGCCTGCATACTTTGTTTCCTTAAGGTCTCTTTCTCATTATCCATTAAAAAACTCCATTCCGATGCTTTTTATTCCTGCCGACAGTCAGCCTAGGACGAAAAGCTATCCCTCAAGCTGCTCTTTAACAAGCTGTAGAACAAAATTGCCGAAATCTTCGGCAATCGTTTCCTCTGCCTGATACGCTGAACCATTAAATCGTGCCGTAATAACGCAAGGCTCGCCGTCGTCATTTAAGGATGAATAATCCAAATATGCCATCGATCCATCATCAAAGGTATAGATAGGGATCCAGTGAGTGGGCAATCCATATTCTTCACGATCATTTAGGGCATATGCAACGGAATTGCCTTCCAATTCGCCGGAAGTATCATTCGGGTCAATACCAAAAATCTCATTCCCAAAGAAAGACAGATACCCGTATTGTTCATAAAATTCTCTGCACTGTTTGGAGAATTTAACGTTTAACAATTCCTCGGATTTGCTTATTTCTTCCTGGGTTTTACCGCCCGCAGTAGTATAAAATCTGCATTTTGGCGCAATTTTCATCGCTTCTTTATAATTCTGATAACTCATAAAGAACACCTCCATCATTACAGACTTGTCGGTTTGTTTGAGTATAATTATACATTACCATTATAGAAAGCACAAGTAGCATACGCTGTAAGGGCATCTCGTTTTCGGTACTTTTCCTTATTCGCTTTCACTCATGTTTGACAAACCTACATATATACAAACTGACGAAAAGTCTTGAAAATACAGGACCTTCAGAGCAAGGCTATAGAATAGACTAATTAAGTAGTCTTTAGAAAAATGGGTAACATAAAACCTGCCGAACCAATATTGGCTAGGCAGGTTTAATTAAATCAAGGTTATCTAAGATAACTTTTCGTTATATCCTAATGCTATTATTTCGTCAATATATCGTATTAGTTAATCGCACAGCATTCTGATTTACTAAAAAGTAACGTATTACGGCCGGCGGTATTGACTCGGCGTCGTCCCGTAGTGCCGCCGGAAGGTCCGGATAAAGCTGTTGGCATCGGAAAAACCGCAGCGCATGGCGATCTCGCCAACGGAGAGGGATGTCTGCGCCAGCAGCTCTTTTGAGTACGTCAGCCGATTGAGAAGCAGGTACTGCTTTGGACTGTAGCCGGTCAGCTCCTTGAAGGTATGACTCAAATAATAAAAATTAATATAAAACTTTTCTGCTAACTCTTTTATCTTAATGTCCTGGGCAAAGTTTTGGTCGATATACTTCTGAACTTGGTAAATGCTCTCCTGAACAGGCTTATCGGGAATCGGAAACCGATGGCTGTGCCGGCGGTACAGGAGGATCAGCAACTCTTTGATCAAGCAGGCGGCGCGCTCAGCGCTCAGAGGATCATTCACCCTCGATTCCTCCAAAAGGGCGGTAAAGATTGGCCCCGCTTCTTCCACAGCGGGAAACACATGGCAGAAATTTTGGGGGCGATTTTTGAACAGCGACATGAGCTTTGGATTGTTGATTAGACGGTCCAGGGAGAGGGATGAAAAGATGACATAATACCGCTCATAGCGGGAGGACTGAATCTCGACGCAATGCTCTTCGAGATTGCTGATGAATACAAGTTCCCCCTCATGGATGGTGTAGAGGTGAGACGAGATGGAAAGACCGATCTCGCCTTTTTTTACATATAGAATTTCATAATCCATATGGGAATGCTTATGGATTGGAGTTGGCTGATTTGAGTATTCACAGCGAAATAGTGAAGTGCCGTCCATGCTCGGTATCCCTCCCGGAAAAGCAAATTTCGCCTATTTTGTGACAATTGAAGATGACACAGCAAAGCAAATTTATTATACCATAGAATCATCAGTATGGAAAGAATCGGTTCATATTTGTATGGCAGAAAGCATAGGAGGTAAAGGTATGGATAAGGCAGTCTTTTTTTCCACGATGGAACAAACCCTTTGCAAGGTGTATGGGGAGCCGCCGGAGGCAATAGTGAAGCCGGAATTGGAATTTTGCCCGGTGGTGATACGGGAAGATACTCTTGAAGAAAATCGGGAATTCCTGAAGGACGTGAAATATGGATTTTCGACATGGGGGATGACCGTCCTCACAGAAGAACAGATTCGAGACTATTTTCCTAAATTGGAGTGCGTTTTTTATGCGGCCGGTTCTGTTCAGTACTTTGCCCGGCCCTTCCTGAACTGTGGGGTCCGGGTGTTTTCAGCGTGGAGGGCCAACGGAATCCCGGTGGCGGAATTTACGCTGGCGCAGATCTTGCTGGCGAACAAAGGATATTTTCAATCGCTGAAGAAGATGAAAGATCACCCTGGACGTTTTGATGAGGCGGCCCAGTACTGTGACACCTTTGGCGGCAACTATGGCAAACGTGTGGGGATTATCGGTGTGGGCGTCATCGGCCGGTATCTCATCGGATTGCTTAGGAATTTTTGTCTGGAGACAGTGGTGTTCGACCCCTTCTTAAGCGACGAGGATGCCACGTCCCTGGGGGTCAAGAAATGCTCCCTGGAAGAAATCTTTTCCACATGCAGCGTAATCAGCAATCATCTGGCGAACAATGAACAGACGAAAGGGATGCTGAACGGGCGGCTCTTTGATCTCATGGCGGACAATGCGACGTTCATCAATACTGGAAGAGGGGCCCAGGTGGTGGAAGCGGATCTCATTCGAGCGCTCCAGGAGCATCCCAACCGCACAGCACTTCTCGATGTCACAGACCCGGAACCGGCACTTCCGGACAGCCCATTCTATACCATGGACAATGTGTTCTTAACGCCACATCGAGCGGGGAGCGTTGAGGATGAAGTGCGGCGTATGGCAGAATTCATGGTGGAAGATTACCAGCGAGTCCTCAGGGGAGAACCTTCACCCGATGAAGTCACATTGGATATGCTTAAGACCATGGCATAGGAGGAGTTGGAGATGATCAAGACAGGGATGGTTTCCGTGACCTTCCGTCAATTCGATGTGGACGAGGTTATCCGGAGAACCAAGGAAGCGGGGCTCATGGCCATCGAATGGGGTGGGGACGTTCATGTTCCCCACGGAGATTTGGACAAAGCGCGCTATACAGCCGATAAGATGAGGGAAAACGGTCTGGAGATTGCCTCCTACGGGTCCTACTACCGAGCTCTGGAGGACGAGACGTTTGAGGATATACTGGCCACAGCGAAAGCGTTGGGAGCGCCCAACATTCGAATCTGGGCCGGGGAGAGGGAACCGCAGGACTGTGACAGAGAGCAGAGGGCACGGACTGTCCAGCGCATCCGAGACGCGGCCCGCATGGCGGCTAGGGAGAATATCACAGTCTCCACGGAATACCACGGAGGAACCTTGACGGTGATGCAGGATTCAGCTGTCGCTCTGTTGAAAGAAGCGGAAGAGCCAAACCTGTACACCTATTGGCAGCCTTTGGGCGACAGACCATGGGGCGAACACGAGGGACAGGTGATAGAACTTTTACAGTTAGGTAAGCTTACCAATCTCCACGTCTACCAATGGCAAAAGTATGAGCGGTTTCCCCTGGAGCAAGGGGAGGCCCGATGGGAGACATTTTTGCGGCCGGCGGCGAGGGATACGGCCATGCACTATGCCCTGTTGGAGTTTGTGAAGGACGACGATCCGGACCAGTTTTCACGGGACGCGGCGACGCTACAGTCTATGTGCAAGAGGCTGTCTCACTGAAGATTCTAAGATAGAAAGGGTTTTGACCGATGGAGCATCAGACATTTCATTATAACACGCTAGACGCGCTGCAGCAGGAGATGAACACGGTAGGCGTCTCTCTCCCCCTATCGACCGAGCTGGAGAGGCTTCAAAAGCCACTCACGGTTCAGGGAAAGCGATTTGCCAATTCCATGGCAATTCAGCCTATGGAAGGGTGTGACGGCACTCGGGATGGTCGTCCGGATACGCTGACAGAGCGCCGCTACGAGCGCTTTGCCAAAAGTGGGGTCGGGCTGATTTGGGTTGAAGCGGTGGCGGTAGTGCAGGAAGGGCGGGCCAACCCGAGACAGCTTTTTATGAATGAGAAGACTCTGGACAGTTTCAAGAGATTGGTCCAGATGATCAAAGAGACCTGCCTCCAGGAGCATGGCTTTGAACCGGTGGTGATCATGCAGGCAACCCATTCGGGGCGATATTCAAAACCCAATGGAAAGCCGGAGCCGATCATCGCATATCAAAATCCGATCTTCGAGAAAGATACGCCCATATCCCCGGAGCGCATCATTACAGACGATGCGCTTATGCGGTTGGAAGAGCGGTTTGGCTCAGCGGCAAAAGAGGCGGAGATGGCGGGATTCGACGGCATCGATATCAAATGTTGCCACCGGTATCTGAATAATGAGCTGTTGTCCGCCTTCAACAGGCCTGGCGCCTTCGGAGGCTCTTTTGAAAATCGCACCCGCCTTCTGCGAAATGGAATTCAAAACGCCCAGGCGGCAACTCGCGATGCCTTTATGGTGACCTCTCGCTTAAACGTCTACGATGGGTTCCCGTATCCATATGGATTTGGTGTCTCCCCAGACGGGGGAGTGGAACCGGATTTGACAGAGGGAATACGTCTGGCCAAGCTGCTTCAGGAGGAAGCGGGGCTGAGCCTATTGGATATCACCATCGGAAATCCGTATGTCAACCCCCATGTCAATCGTCCCTTCGACGGAGGCCCCTATGTTCCCCAGGAACATCCTCTAGAAGGAGTGGCGCGGATGGTCCGATGCGTAGGTGAGATCCAGAAGGCCTGTCCCAAGCTTGCCATCGTGTCTTCAGGAAATAGTTATCTTAGACAGTTCGCGCCGATGCTGGCGGCGGGAATGCTGGAAGAAGGCTTGTGCGCCATTGCTGGATTTGGGAGAGAGGCCTTTGCCTACCCGGATTTTTATCGGGATATCGTGAATAGCGGTGCCATGGACCCTGCTAAGTGCTGCATTACATGCGGCAAGTGCTCTGAACTGATGAGGGCGGGAACAGTTGCTGGCTGTGTCATCCGGGACAAGGACGTGTATCTGCCAATCTACCGGAGGGATGTATTAAAAAAGTAAGGTCTGTTGGATTTGAGGTGCGGCCAGCATCATCCCTGCGTCGATATACCCTGATCCTGCAAGATGCGCATCAGCTTCTCATGCTGTTTGACTCGAAATTGATGCACATCCCCCGACGTCTCGATGGCATAAAAAAACATGTTAAACATACAGTCTTGAAGATCAGAGAGTGGAACATCCATCATCACCGTGATGGATGTTTTTCGTCCTCCGAAAAAGCAGATTCGAGCGGGCGTGACAGCAAGGGTTCCGGGAAAGGTACCGCGATCCGTCAGGTAGGAGGCGGAGGCCACGTAAAGGAGGGCTTCCCCGGGAAATCGCGCGCGCAGTTCATCCGCACACGTCTCTGCATGGCGTCGAGTGCGATACAGTGCCAACCCCACAAGGAGCATGCCGAGGAGAGAAAACAAAATGGCGGCCAGAAAGCCCCAGAATACATAGGCGACAAGAAACAGAAAAGCGCCTGCAAAGAGGATGGAGAGGCAGGTGGCGAGGAGGGAAGAGCGCTTCATTGTAGATTCGTTTCCTTTCGTTGAAAGAGATAATATTTATAAAAATCAGGAAGATTTTCACCTTCCGCAATTAACACGTAATTTTGAAAGAGCTCAGGACAGCCGGAATCCTTCCAGGAGTCGTTATAGCGGGAGCGGGTGACAACAAAGTCGGGGATTCCTTCCCGGAGCAATCGGCGATGCGACGCCTCCATCTCTGGAAGCTTGTCCTGTGGAATGTTTAGCCGGCAGAAATATTTCGTCAAGGGATCTTTATCCGCTGCCTTATAAAAGCCACCGTCAAGGAATCCATAATTGAGCATGGTGGAATCAGGCTTGTGGGTAATGATCTCCGCAAATTGATATTGTGGATAGTCCTCCTTCTTCATACCGTAGTAGGGCAGACAGTTGCTCAGCACAAGAGTCAGGGCCAGGGTGGACAGACAGAGGATACAGTAGGCTTGTCGGCCATACCGAAGTTTATAGGCGGTTATCTTGGCCGAATACCGCTGGACAGCGCCTATAACGCCGAAGAGAGCAAAGGGAGAAACAATGAGAAAATAATAATCATAGTTCGTACCCCCGATATAAAGGGGAATTGTCAGGGCTATCAGTGTGATCAGCATGACCTTGCGGTCGAGAGCCTGGGCAAGGGGAGGGCGAAACCACAGGATACCTATGGCGATAGAGCCAACGAGCAATGGGTTCCAGATGGCGGCTACGCCTATGGAGCCCGCCAAATGCCAAATCCGTCCGAATAGGCCCAGGGACTTGGAATAGAGAAAGATATTGGAGTACAGATACGCATACAGCCAATCAGAGATTGCACCGTGAAAGCCGAAATATACGATCCAGGGGACAGTGCTGACTGCCATACCACTGAGGAAGAGGAGACAATTGGAGAATAGACTCTTTACGCGTTTTGCGAAAAGATCTGGCAGCAGGGCCAGGACGGCCCAGGCGGCCCAGAATCCAAGCATGGTAAATTTGATCCAGAGAACGCACCCGGCTACGATCCCATGGATAAAGAAGGAAGAAGCGGGCATGGCAGCATGTTGACAGGACCTAAAGGATGTCCCGGAAACGGTGTGATAGAATCGCAGGATGGAATATAGGCTGGCCAGCAGTAGGGGAATACAAAATTCCTCTGCATTGTCGCCGCGGAGGAAACAATTGCTGGTCGTGATCAAGAGCGCCGTAGCAGGTAAAATAAGGATGGAGGCTCTGCTAGGAAGATATAGATTTGAAATTTTATGTACGTATAGAAGGGCGACGGAGAAAAATAGAATCTCGAGAAGATAGACGCCAGTAAAGGAATCAGGGGTGATCAGCCAAGCAAGGGCATGTAGAAAATATAGCAATGGACCTTTTTGTTCAAACAGATCCCGATATGGAACAAGGCCTTCAACAATTCCCCTCCCCACTGTCAAAAAACAATTTTGATCCACCCGGCTGTGACAGGGAAATACAAAGGATGCCTGGGAACAGAATGTGAGGAGAAAGGCGGAGAGAAGAAAGGCATAGAGGTAGACGCGGTGTTCTTTCAGCAATTTCATGTTCAGTCCCTCATTTGTTGTATAGAAAAGTCATGACAGCTATACCAATAGTATACCATATAGATCTTACAAATATATGAAGTTTTTAAAGATTTTCACTAAATTATCGCCTGGCCCGCGGAAACATAGCGAGTACAGCAATACTTTATATTATAAATAAATCAATCGAAAATGCAAGGGCCAATGCGGAGAGCAGGACAAAATGTAAACCGTAAATGCATTTTTGGTTGACATTTGGAGGAGGGCTTGTTATACTAAAGAAAAATAGGAATTTGGAAAAGGAGCTCTGTCATGGATACCGCACGTCAATCGACCCATGTTGTTCAGCTTACTAAGATTGCCCTTTGTATTGCCCTACTTTGTGTCTCATCCTACATTGCCATTCCCTTGCCATTCACATCGGTGGTGTTGACGGCGCAGACCTTAGTTGTAAATGTTGTAGCACTGATTTTGACACCGGTTCAATCCGCCTGCGCAGTTGGGCTATATATTCTGCTTGGCATTTTTGGTCTCCCGGTTTTTGCAGGCGCAACATCCGGTATTGGCAGGATCATTGGGCCGACAGGTGGCTTCATCGTTGGATTTTTGGTAGCCGCCCCTGTTATTAGCGCAATCAAAGGAAAGCGCATCCAATGGCTTCGGTATTGCCTTGTCACCATCGCAGTGGGGATCCCCATCATCGATTTTTTTGGAACTGCCTTTATGTGCTGGTTTCAGAAGATGGGCATTTTGGAAGCGGTAATCGCGGCCGTCTTGCCGTTTCTCCTTGGAGACATCATCAAATGCGTCGTGGCCTCCTACCTAGGCATTGTCCTCAATAAAGTCTTGAATCCGTATAGAGGTGAGCGGTCATAGACTAAAAATAAGACCTGCCGCAGTATAATCCGATTTTATTCTGTCCAGACTATGGATATGGATAAAAAACGGAGGTGGCGGCCATGCCGGATATACGCAATTTTGATGCGGATACAAGAGAATTTTTTGACAGCCTGCCGAAATTTGTGCAGGAGGATATCATGCAAAGTGATCTAGAGATCCGCAACAAGAAGGATTTGGAACAATTTGTGGATTCCTTCTGCCGTGGCGGTACTCCAGAATGGAAGTAGAAAAGACTGTCCCCGATTTTGATCGAGGGACAGTCTTTTTCATGCTATAGGATTCGGGTGTCATTTGAAATGCACCCAGTAAGGAGAGGATTTGAGAAGAAACGAAGGTTGTTCTAAAGTTTTGCATCCCGCAAACTTTTGCATTGCGTTTTTCCTATTTTGTGATACAATGGAAATCAGTACATTTGCGCAAAAGATGGAGGTTGTGATGGATCAAAAAGCTCGCTGGATCTGCCATCCAGAGTATCAAAAATTAACGCCTATCAAAGTGTTTAAAAAGCAGTTAGACCCTACGGAACTGCCAGTTCATGAGGAAAGCCTAAAGAACCGGCACACGCTCGTCCGCAAGACCTTTATCTTGGACACGGTGCCAGAAACGGCAATTCTGAGTATCTCGGCGGATGACTATTATAAACTGTATATCAACGGCTGCTATGTAGCGCAGGGGCCGGCACCCTCTTATTACACCGATTACAAGTACAACCAGATGGATATCGCGAAATATCTGCAAAAGGGAAAGAATGTTCTGGCCGTTCACATCTACTACCAGGGGCTCATCAACCGCGTCTGGACTAGCGGCGATTACCGGCAGGGAATGATAGCGTCCCTTGACTTGGGCGATCGTTATATTGTCACCGACGATTCCTGGAAATATGCAGACACACAGGAGTATGTGGAATCTGGTAAGGTCGGATATGATACCCAGTATTTGGAAAATATTGACGCCCGGCTCCAGATTCACGGGTGGAAGACGTTGGACTTTGAGGATCATACCTGGAATTTTATGGCGATCAAGGAGAAGGATGACCATCGGCTCGTCCAGCAGATCACGCCGGTCTTAGAGGTGTATCCCGTTGAACCGGTGGCGATTACGAACTTCGGACCAGGCCACTTCCTCTTAGACTATGGAAAAGAGCAGGCGGGGTGTCTGCGGTTACAGGCAAAAGGAGAGCGGGGAGAACAGGTGCGCGTTCTATGTGGAGAGGAACTCCAGAGTGACGGACACGTTCGATTCGATATGCGAAGTGGCTGCCGCTATGAGGAGATCTGGACACTTTCAGGTCAAGAGGATGAGCTGGAGAATTTCGACTATAAGGCATTGCGGTATGTGGAAATCGAGACCTCCTCATCTGCCATAACTCCAGCGTCCATAACCCTCATGGCGCAGCACTACCCGTACCGAAATCCCTCTGTGATAGACCAATGCTCGGAACCTCTCCTAAAAGAAATCTGGGATCTCTGTGCCAGAGGCGTTCAGATCGGAAGCCAGGAAGTATTTGTGGACTGTCCTGGAAGAGAAAAGGGGCAGTATCTAGGAGATATGGCGGTAACTGCCATGTCCCATCTATACCTCACCGGCGATAGCCGGCTTTATAAAAAGGCGCTCTATGATTTTCGGGGGTCAACGGCGATTTGCCCGGGGATGATGATCGTCGCTCCGGCGAGCTTGATGCAGGAGATCGCGGACTTTTCTTTATTGTATCCCCTAGAACTGCTCCATTACTATGAGTATACAAGGGATCGAGAGACTCTGGCGGACCTGTATCCCACGGCTAAGGGCGTTGTCGAGTACTTTGCCCGATATGAGAGGGAAGACAGACTTCTACGCAATGTCAAGGATAAATGGAATCTGGTGGATTGGCCGAGCAATCTGCGGGATGACTATGATTTTCCATTGGATATTCCCGTTGGAGAGGGATGCCATAATGTGATTAACGCCTATTACTACGGTGCGCTAAAAACTCTTGCCGCCATTGAGGCAATATTAGAACTGCCAATAACCGTGGATCCAGAACCAGTGAGACAGAGCTTCCAAAAGGTCTTTTACCGCCCAGAGAAGCATCTGTTTGCCGACAGTGAACAGTCCAACCATTGCTCCCTGCACGCCAACGGCATTGCGCTCTTTTATGGAATGGCCGATGAAACACAGGCGATTGTGGATTTCATTGTGGAAAAGGGGCTGTGCTGCGGTGTATTCGTCTCGTATTTTATACTGAAAAGCCTATGCCAATCTGGTCAGTATCAGGCGGCGTACGATCTGATCCTCAATACATCAGACCATTCCTGGGTTAACATGCTGCGGGAAGGCGCAACTAGCTGTTTTGAAGTCTGGGGCAAGGACCAGAAGAATAATATGAGCCTGTGCCATCCATGGGCCAGCGCGCCGATCATCATCCTGATAGAGGATCTGCTGGGACTTTCTTCAGATGATGGCTGGAAGACAGTCCAGATCAATCCCCACCTGCCCAAGCAGTTAAAGTCTCTTTCCATGTCCTTGACGACGCAGGGGGGACAGTATACCGTGACCGTTGCGGATGGGGTTGTAAGGGTGAATGAAGCATAGGCCAAGGGGACATACTACTTCCATCACGAAGATGGAGGTAAGGTCATGGAAAGCTTACTCAATGATGATAGCCTTCCCATAGGGTTGGGAGGAATTGGCCAACGGCAATGGAATGATCGGCTACGTTTGAGCGGATCCGAGCAAGCGCTACGGGAAAGGATGAGAAAATGCCGCCGTTGAATTTTTAAACAACGGCGGCTTATTTTCCAATGGAAAAGTCCGTCCCATGGAAATACAACTGTTAAAATATGGTTGTAATCTAGCGGGGGCATGGTATAATATACTGTAAGGCAACTGCAAAATTCAAAGAGTAGTGGAAGGTGTAGACATGAAGCCTCGGAAGTGGAAAGAAGTCGGATTTTATCTAGGCGCCAACCTTGTGGGAAGCGTTTTATATGGAGTGGGAATTCTATGTTTTACGACACCGCACCACATTGCTCCAGGAGGAGCCGGTGGAATCGCTGCGCTGGTACATTATTTTACGGGTTTTCCAATTGGATTGTTCCTATTTCTTTTTACGGTGCCTCTGCTGCTCATAGGTGGGCGCTATTTAGGGAAGAGCTTGGTGTTAAAGACGCTGTTCTCTGCGGTCCTGCTGTTTGTAGTGATGGATTATGTGGTCGTCTGGATTCCCGTCTATGAAGGGGATCCGCTGTTGGCGTCCATGTTTGGTGGGGCTCTCATGGGGATCGGATTGGCAGTGATGTATGCGGGCGGGGTCAGCACAGGCGGGATGCCCCTTTTAGGTCTGATTTTGCAGAAGGTATTTCCTAACTTTCAAATGGGAGGCCTGCTGACAGTTCTGAACATAGGAGTGGTGATCACATCAGCATTTGGATACCGGGACATCAACAGCCTTCTGTATGCTGTGATCTGCGTATACATTTCGGGAATTGTTATGAACAATGGGATTGGCGGCCTGGGGGAGAAGCGTCTGATGATTGTGATTTCCGAGTATTCCAGGCAGATCAGAGAGATATTGGTCTCAAAGCGAAACGGCGTTACGCTGCTAAGAGGCGAGGGCGGTTACAGCAAAGAGGCGCGGCAGGTTATTATGAGCGCTGTGTTCAAAAAGGATTGTGAGCTGCTGCAAGAGCAGATCAAAGAGATTGACAGCAATGCACTGGTGGTTGTGACCCAGGCGAGCAAGGAGTCGGGAAAAGGATTTCGGCATGTAATATGACCGGATCTGCAAAGTCTCACATCACATTTCTAAGATTTTGCTGCACACCGCGAAAGCGACTATATTTTCGTTCATAGTAAGTATGGGCAGCAGGATCCGGGGAGAAACAGCGCGTATACTGAACCACAGCATCGATGGCGGTGTGAATGTCAGGATAAATCCCAGCGGCTACCATTCCAAGGATTGCACCACCCAAAGCGCCGGACTGCGACTGAGCGGGGATGAATATCTTCAGTCCGCAGGCATCGGCAAACATTTGTCCAAACACTGCGCTGTTGGCGGCTCCGCCCGATAGCACGGCACAATTTGCTTGAATACCGGACTGTTGTAATTTCTCTAAGCGATAGCGATGTTCAAAGACGATACCCTCAAACACGGCGCGCAACATGGCGGCGGAATCGTGATAGGAGCGGAGTCCGGCAAAACCACCCTGAGCAGATGGTAAGTCCATTGGCGTATATAGATAGGGTAGATAGAGCAGGTCTTCATCCATGGATTGTGCGGAAACCAACTGATCGGCTTCGGAATACGAGATTCCGTTCAGTATTGTCCTTCCTTTGTTATACCTGAGCCAAGCATACAACTGTTAACGTCAAATAAGCCGCCCAAAATAGGAATCCCGGCGGGCAGCCCTGTCTTTCTTGCAAAGGATTCGGTAACATATCCGGCTATCTGGTCGCTCTTTACGATTTTGGGTAATTTAGGCGAGGCATCCTCCAGATCGTATATTCGGAGCAAGTCGTGGTCGGATCTCCCTGTCTGCCAGTTCAGCAGTCCCGCGGCAGACGCGTCTGTCTCCTCCGTGACGGCAACTCCGGACATAAACCATCTGAGAAGGTCCTTACAAAACAAAATCGTTTGCATTTGAGCAAAGGTCTGTGGCGAGGTGTGCTTCAGCCATGATAACAGCGGAAGAGGCTGCCCGCTCCAGTCAGATTGCAAAATAAGAGGTAGACAGGGGGGATACTGTTCAATTTACAGCCAAATATTTTGCGGCAAAAAATATAAAATTAGGTATTGACAGAGATTTGTCCACTATGGTATACTGTAATCCAGTTTTGAGCACAACATAAGGAAGGCCCGTTGGTCAAGCGGTCAAGACATCGCCCTTTCACGGCGGTAACGAGAGTTCGATTCTCTCACGGGTCATATGGCGCCATAGCCAAGTGGTAAGGCAGAGGTCTGCAACACCTTCACCCCCAGTTCAAATCTGGGTGGCGCCTCTTGAGAGCTTCCTGTACCAGGAAGCTCTTTTGCATTTATTGGAAATGGCTGCCCTCAGGTGGACTTTGGAAGAATAAAATGCAGCATGCCGCTGATATAAACGATATGTATCTTTCGTTTATGTCCACGGCATGCTGTCAGTCATTTAGGTCACGGCGATGCGCTATCCCTTGATCTTTTGGTATGTCTCATAGCTGCGCTTCGCGCATTCGCTGATGGCGATAGGGTGGAAACCGGGGATGGCGGAATAGAGCGTATCGTGGAGAGGCTCTGTCCAGTTCTTGGGCAGATTGGAGGCGCCTAATTTGGCTCCCATGATGGATCCCACCGTCGCACCGTTACAGTCCGTGTCCCAGCCGCCCAGCACTGCGGTTGTGATGGCTTTTTCAAAGTCGTCACCGGCATACAGAAGAGCGGCGGTGCAGAGAGCCGCGTTATTGTTTGTATGCACAGGATCATAGTGACAGAAGGCATCCCAGATTTTGGAGACGAGATCCAGCTCGTCCTTAGCGGAGGCCGTGATCTCCATAGCCTTTTGAATATCGTGAGCCAGACGGCAATTGCGGGGAATCTGCCGGAGACCGGCCTGAATGATGGATTCTGTGTCCTTTTCGACAAAGGCGGCGGCAATCATGGCAGAGCAATACATAGCGCCGTAGATTCCGTTTTTGACGTGGGACAGGGAAGCGTCCCGCCAGGCAAGTTCTGCCGCTAATTCTGGGTTTCCGGCGGCGGCATAGGCATATCCGTCAACGCGGATCTGGGCGCCGATCCACTCGCGGTAGGGATTGCGGTAAGTGCGAACCCAGTCCAAGACAGCCTGCCGTTCCTGTGGGGTGGTTGAGGTAGCCAACCGGTCATGTGCAAAGGGGAGGTTCAAATAGGCCTGGCGCTCCGCAGTGCAGACCAGGTGGTATGGGAGATGGGTAAGCCACAGATTCCCTACATCCCAGGTATCCCATTGCAGTCCCTTTTGTTCCATCAAAATCAGACCTAAAACGGTATAGCGGATATCGTCATCCGTCTCCATGTACTGAATCGTCTCCCGCAGGCTGTGATTCGGATTGACGCGTAGTCCATATACCTGCTCCGCTGAGGAGGAGCCGGGGGTATAGGTGTGGATGGGATACGCTCCAGCGCCGGCAAACCACTCGTAGACCATTTTCCAGCCGGGAATGCCATTCTGACCACCCATAAAGGGTCCCGCCTCCACAGGTTTTCCTAGGGCGCAGCCGGCGCTTCGCCCTAACCACGCGCCCAAGAAGAAGTCATAGGACGGGGATGCGCTTGCCGGTGCAGGCTGCTGTTCAGGCCGCTCGCGCCGGATTCCATCTAGATCGGAAGGCTCCTGATACGGAAAAGATTCGTCGATGGGGAGCGCCATGAGGGAGTCATACAGCTGATTCAGAGAAGCCTCGTCCTTCGGGGAAGCCTCCAGCATTTCTTTGTATCCTTCTGTCTTGCAGCCTTCTTCTGTCCTTTGCGTGATCTCAAAACGCAATAATTTTTCTAAAGATGTCCAACCTGCCATGTCAATTCCTCCTTTAGATTTGAATTACCTCCAGTATATAGCATAATCTTGCCTAGTTCAAGCTAAAAAAGAGCAAGAAATATGCAAAATCGATCATATGCTCCCTTTTGCCTTGCGTCGTCAAATCACATGCTTACGGTCCCCTGCTCGATTGAATATGTAGCAGTAAGCGGAAGGTAGGCAGGACTTTTCATGAACCTTCTTGACAAAGAATCGAGAGTGTCGTAAGATGAGAGTGCTAATTAACACAGCGGGGGGAAGCAGCATGACACTAGACTCTCTTAAGCCTGGACAGGGCGGCATTATTGTCTCCGTGGGGGGAGAAGGCGCTCTTCGCCGCAGGCTCTTGGATATGGGGCTCACACCGAAGACCAGAGTGTTTGTCCGAAAAGTAGCGCCCATGGGCGATCCCATCGAACTATACCTCAGAAGCTACGTTCTGACAATCCGCCGGGAGGATGCGGCGAAGATTGAAATTCGAGAGGAGCTTGGGAAATGAGAGAGGGGTATTTGATTGCCCTTGCAGGCAACCAAAATAGTGGAAAGACCACTTTGTTCAATTGTTTGACGGGGAGCAATCAGCACGTTGGAAATTTTCCAGGAGTTACAGTGGAGAAAAAGGAAGGGCGCATCCGAGCACATAAAGACGCGGTGGTCGTGGATCTGCCTGGCATTTATTCCTTATCGCCCTATACCTCAGAAGAGGTGGTGACGAGAGATTTTGTGCTGAAGGAGCATCCCGATGTGATTCTCAATATCGTGGATGCCACCAACATCGAGCGCAATCTATACCTATCGCTGCAGCTGATGGAACTGGGCATTCCCATGGTGATGGCCCTCAATATGATGGACGAAGTGCGAGCAAGCGGCAATGTGATCCATGTGGATGTGCTATCGGAGCATCTGGGAATTCCGGTTATTCCCATTTCCGCGGGGAAAAACGAAGGAATCGCGGATCTGATAGATCAGCTCATGAAGACAGCACAGGGGGGGAAGATGCCAGCCAAAATGGACTTTTGCTCCGGCGAGGTACATAAGGCGATCCACTCCATCGCCCATATAATTGAAGACCAGGCGAAAGAAGCCGGATATCCTACGCGGTTTGCCGCAACCAAGCTGGTTGAAGGGGATGAACCCATGGAAAAGGCTCTGAGGCTGACGGACAATCAATGCCATATCATCGAACATGTAGTCCAGGAGATGGAGGCGAATCTCCAGACAGACCGGGAGGCCGCTTTGGCGGATATGCGATATACGTACATCGAGGCGGTGTGTCAGGACTGTGTCGTTAAGCACCAGGAGACAAAGGAACAGATCCGCTCGGAACAGATTGACCGTGTTTTGACCCATAAATATGCTGGCATTCCCATCTTTTTGCTGGTTATGCTTCTCATCTTTTGGCTGACATTCAGTGTCTTGGGCGCTCCCCTCCAGAAATTGTTGGAGAGCGGAATTAGCTGGTTTTCTGGCTGGCTATCGTCTTCGCTGTCTCAGGCCCATGTCAGTGAGTGGCTACAATCGCTGTTGATTAACGGCGTTTGCGCCGGCGTAGGCAGTGTGCTGTCCTTTTTGCCCATTATCGTCCTTTTGTTTTTCTTTCTGTCTTTGCTGGAGGACAGCGGGTATATGGCGCGTGTCGCCTTCGTCATGGATAAGCTGCTGCGAAAGATCGGTTTGTCGGGGCGCTCCTTTGTCCCGATGCTCATAGGCTTTGGGTGCAGCGTGCCAGCAATCATGGCTACGCGCACTCTCTCCAGCGAGCGGGACCGGAAGATGACGATTATTTTGACACCCTTTATGTCTTGCAGCGCTAAGCTTCCCATCTATGGGATGATCACAGCGGCTTTCTTCCCCAGACATGGCGCCCTTGTCATGATTGGGCTCTATGTCCTGGGAATCTTAGTCGCCATCGGGTCCGGCTTCCTTCTCAAGAGTACGGCGTTCAAAGGCAACCCGGTGCCATTCGTTATGGAATTGCCGGCCTATCGCCTGCCAACGGTCAAAAGCGTTCTCCTGCATATGTGGGAAAAGGCGAAAGACTTTATTCACCGGGCCTTTACCATCATATTTATTGCGTCTATCGCGATCTGGTTTTTACAGAGCATGGATTGGTCTCTAAACATGGTGACAGACAGCGCAGATAGCATTCTTGCATCCATCGGCTCGCTGATCGCACCAATTTTTACCCCTCTGGGATTTTCAGACTGGAGAGCGTCCACCGCTTTAATCACAGGACTTACAGCGAAGGAAACGGTTGTCAGCACCTTAACGGTCTTGACCGGTGCGGCCAACGACCTACAGCTTTCAACCGCACTTGGCGCGATCTTTCCGACTCCCGCCAGCGCCCTGGCTTTTTTGACTTTTACGATTCTGTATATGCCCTGCGTAGCGGCGTTTGCAGCTACAAAGCGAGAGATGGGCTCGTGGAAGGAAGCGCTCTTGACGGCGCTGTATCAAACGGCCGCCGCCTACGGAGTCGCTGTTTTGGTCTTTTTCGTGGCGAGGGTTCTGATGTGAAGATCCGCTTGAAGCAAGGTCAACAGCAAGGGGCGTGATACGCACCGGTACAATTTTAGGGCAGACCAATGGTACAAAACCGCGGCCACAGGCAAAGGCTTGCGGTTTTTTGCGCAAATAGGCATATAGAGAGGTATGGACTGCCATACTACTAGCATGGTTTTCAACACAGACCAGTATTTGTCTAGAGACATGGGAACGCAATTGTGGTATACTGATCGTGTCGTGTTAGCGATTTGGTTTTACGAAATGGAGGGCATCAAGATTGTGGGCTTTTGAAAGTGTTTTTTATCAGATCTATCCCCTGGGATTTTGCGGCGCACCGCCTGTAAACGATTCGACTCTCTCGCCAAGGATTCTCAAGGTGCTGGATTGGATTCCTCATATCCAGCGGCTAGGGGCCAACGCCATTTATTTTTCGCCGGTATGGGAATCGGATTCCCATGGGTACGATACAAGGGATTATGGCCGGCTTGATGTCAGGCTGGGGACCAATGAAGATTTTGCAGTCGTTTGTCAGAAGCTTCACGAGAGCGGCATTCGGATTGTGCTGGACGGTGTGTTCAACCATGTGGGCCGTGGATTTTGGGCATTTCAGGATGTCCTGCGCAACCGAGAGAAGTCCGCGTATAGAGACTGGTTTTGTATCGATTTTCATGGCAACAACGGATACAATGATGGACTCTGGTATGAGGGCTGGGAAGGCCATTTTGAGCTGGTTAAGTTGAACCTGCGCAATGAGGCGGTCATCCATCACATCCTGGAGGCAGTGGGGCGGTGGATTCAGGAATTCCACATTGACGGCCTTCGGCTGGACGTGGCATACAGTCTGGATCGAGACTTTATCAAGCGGCTTCGGAAGTTTTGTGATGAGCAAAAAGGGGACTTCTTTCTCGTCGGGGAGATGCTGCACGGGGACTATAATCAGCTGGTCAATGATGAGATGCTCCACAGTGTAACCAACTATGAGTGCTATAAAGGCCTATATTCCAGCTTTAACAGTATGAATCTGTTTGAGATTGCACATTCATTGCTTCGACAGTTCGGCCCTGAGAATTGGACACTATATAAAGGAAAGCATCTTTTCAATTTTGTGGACAATCATGATGTGTCGAGGATTGCGTCCATATTAAGGCAAAAAGAGCATCTTCCGCTGATTTATGGGCTTCTTTTCTCCATGCCGGGAATCCCTTGCGTGTATTATGGCAGTGAGTGGGGAGCGGTAGGGGAGAAGCAAGGCCACTCCGACGCAGCGCTTCGGCCATCTTTTGAGGAGGCACTTGAAACGGATCTCACGGAGCGCATTGGCGCCTATGCCAAAGCGCACCGGGGCAGTCGGGCCTTGTGCTACGGGGATTTCACCAAGTTGCTTCTGACCAATGAGCAGCTGATCTTTCAGCGCGAGTTCGACCGAGAACGAATCATAGTCGCCGTCAACGCTGCGCCGACAGCCTACCAGGCCCATTTTGACGCGAGGGCGGGAAGGGCGGTGGATATTTTGACCGATGCGGTACATGACTTCGGCGGAGGCAGTGAGCTAGCGCCTTACAGCATACGGTACTGGAAGATTTTTGATAAAAATGATGAGCAATAGCTTGTCAAACGACTCCTTTTATGGTTTAATAAAAGATATGGCATTTGACTCGGAATCATGGAGACTGTCGGGAGGGATTCGAGCTGGATCATCGGGTGCTGAAGGGATTATCACAGATCGGACATCTGGGCCTTGTCATGCTGATTCCGATTCTGATTGGAATGCTGGGAGGCGCATGGCTGGACCAGCGGTTTCAAACGCAGCCGCTTTGGATCATTGTTGGTGCAGTGGTGGGAGTTGCGGCGGCATTTCGAAATCTATACGTTTGGGCCATGAAGCAGGCGGCCTCATCATCGAAGCGTCGAGTGTCGGATGGGGGGCCGAAGAAGGAGACCGGAAAGGACTCAGGTCACAATGAATGACACAAAAACACCATCACTTTTTTTACAGCTCAGCTGGAAAATCGCGGCCTTCTGTTTGCTCCTGTTTGGCGTGGGTTGCATCTTTGCGGATCCGTTGGCATGGGGGAAAGGGGTGCTTTTTGGCGGCCTCTTTACAATCCTCCGCCTTAAGATGATGGAGATCGCGGTGAAAAAGGCGGTGAGCAAACCGTCGGGAAGGGCGTCGGGATATATGTCAGCCCAATATTTCATCCGATATCTTATGAGTGCAGCCGTACTGATTGTGGCGGCGCTGGAACCGTCCATCGATGTCCTTGCCACGGCGCTGGCCATGCTTTCCCTGAAGGTGGCGACCTATGCGCAAACGCTGTTGGATAAGCGAACGCCGAGGGATGGAAGCGTGGAGTTTAACGAGTGGGTGGATGAAGAGGATGAAACCGTTGAACAGTGGGATCGCTGGCAGACGTACAATTTAAAGGCGCGCAAGAGAGAGAAAAAGCGCAAGAAGCTGGACAGGACGCCTTTGCCGGTTGAGGCAAGCGCACAGGACCAGCGCCAGGATGAGGGACAACAACTTTCTTTTTTTGATGAAGAGTATCAAGAGATACTGTCTGGAGCGGAGAAAGATAAGCCCCAGGAGGATGAGGAGGTGAGATCACGATGAATTACTTGCTATTGTCTTCGGAAGAGGTGGATTTTAATATTCATGTCATAAAGACGATGCGGATCTTCGGCCTGGAGTTTCGATTTACAGACTCTCTGTGGTATGCCTGCTGGATTGCCGCCTTTCTCATCATCGCAGCGGTGATCCTCAATCGAAAGCTCCGCAGAGTTGACCCTATGGCAAAACCGAAGGGGATACAAAATCTTTTGGAGTATGCGGTCAGTGCGTTGGACAATTTTGCCGTGGGAACCATGGGGCCCGTGGGACATAAATTTTCTGCTTTCTACGGAAGTATGTTTCTCTACATTCTGCTGTGCAACTTATCCGGCCTGTTCGTCTGGTTTCGGATCAGCCCGGCGGAATCGAAGGTCTGGATCGAATTTATGCGCCCGCCAACAGCGGATCTAGCGGTTACATTGAGCCTAGCTTTAATTACGTTCTTTATGACACAGGGCTTCGGGCTGAAGGCCAAGGGGTTGAAGGGGTGGCTGAAGGGCTTTACTGAGCCGGTCACTCTTTTGACGCCCATCAACCTTATCGGGGAGGTTGCCAATCCCATCTCGCTGAGTTTCCGGCTTATGGGGAACGTCCTGGCGGGAACCATAATTATGGCGCTCTACTATGGGATGCTTCCCATGCTGGCCTATATTATATCACCGGCCCTGCACTTCTATTTCGATGTGTTTGCCGGAGTTTTACAGAGCTTCATCTTCGTCATGCTCAGTATGATCTATGTGAGCGGCGCGATGGAATAAGGATCAAAAGACAAACCTAAAGGAGGATATTGCAATGTCAAATTATAGTATGGAACAGGGAAGCGCGTTAATCTTAGCATGTTCGGCCATCGGTGCCGGTTTGGCCATGATCGCTGGTATTGGGCCTGGTATTGGACAGGGATTTGCAGCTGGCAAGGGAGCAGAGGCCGTTGGACGCCAGCCAGGAGCGCAGTCCGACATTGTGAGAACGATGTTGATGGGCTGTGCCGTTGCGGAGACCACGGGTATCTACGGTCTGTTTATCGCCATCATGTTGATCTTCGCAAACCCGCTTATCAGCCGGTATCTGCGGATTATTGGACAATAAGGCCTCTTTGTAGGTCACAGGGAGGATATCTCTATGTTCCATATGATGCTCCTTTCAGAAGAGAGCTATGTCATTGATTTTTCAAGCATGCCGCTACAGTTGGTCTTTCACGCGCTTTTGGTTTTGGTGCTGTTTTTTATTCTGGGGAAGCTTCTGTTCAAACCGGTGCAGAAGATTCTTGACAAGCGCAAGGAGATGGTTCAGTCCTCCATTGACGACGCGCAGCAGAAGCAGCAGCAGGCGCAGGAGCTTAAGGCTGAGTATGATCAAAAGCTAGCCGCCGCCATGACGGAGAGGGATCAGATTATACAAGACGCATATAAGACAGCGCAGGAAAAAGAACGGGCCATCTTAGAGGATGCCAGGCAGGAGGCTGCGAGGATCCGGGAGCGGGCTTCGCGGGAAGTGGCGCTGGAGCAGGATAAGGCAAGGGATCTTTTAAAGAGGGAGACGGTCAGCCTGGCGGCAGCCATTGCGGAGAAATTTGTCCGCGAAAGCATCAGCGATTCCGATCAAAAACAGTTGGTAGAGGACGCCATTGCGGAAATGGAGGATGCAAATTGGCAGAATTAGTTGCAAAGCGATATGGCAAGGCGCTGTTCGAGTATGCCTCCTCCCACGGTGTGATAGATGAAATACAGGTGGATGCGGCGTATCTGCGGGATGTATTTCAGCAAAATCCCGGGTTTGCAAGGTATCTGGAGCTCCCTGAGATCACGGCTGAGGCAAAGGTGGAGAGCATCGAGACCATCTTCGGCCCCAGAGATCAGAGGGAGGCCAGCCTCTCCGTGGGAATGCGGGGACTGCTGGCCATCTTGATTCGAAAAGGGCGGATCAGCGCTTTAATGCCAGTCTTGGAGGAGTATGGCCGGCTGGTGATGGAGTTCCGCAGGGAAGTGCAGGCGCATGTCCGTACAGCGGCGGCGCTCTCGGAGGACGAGGAGCAAAGAATTCAGGAGGCCCTTTGCCAATCGCTTCATAAAAAGGTATCTCTCAGCGTGGAGGTTGACGGCGCCTTGATCGGCGGGTTGGTCATTCGGGTTGGGGATACAGTATTTGACAATTCTATCCGCACGAGGCTCGATAGGCTTACTCGTGAGCTTATGGACTTGCAGCTTCGCGGTGAAGAGAAGGCGGTGTAATCAACGTATGAGTTTGCGACCGGAAGAGATCAGCGCCATCATTCGGCAGGAGATCGAAGGGTACGAGAACGCCGTTTCCATGGATGAGGTCGGTACGATTCTGGAGGTCGGTGATGGAATTGCCCGCATTTATGGGCTGGAACATGCCATGGCCGGTGAACTTTTGGAATTTCCCGGATCCGTTATGGGAATGGTTTTAAATTTAGAGGAAGACAATGTGGGAGCCGTGCTCTTAGGCGATGATAGCCATATTAAAGAGGGGGACACGGTGAAGCGCACGGGCCGCGTGGCGGAAGTCCCCGTGGGTGACGCCATGATTGGCCGTGTAGTCAACGCGCTAGGGCAGCCCATCGACGGGAAGGGACCGATTCGGACAGATCGGACACGGCCTGTGGAGCGGGTCGCCCACGGAGTATTGGAAAGAAAATCGGTGGACACGCCACTGCAGACGGGGCTAAAGGCCATTGACTCCATGGTGCCCATCGGAAGAGGACAGCGGGAATTGATCATTGGAGACCGGCAGACGGGAAAGACAGCGATCGCCGTGGACACGATCATCAACCAGCGGGGCAAGGATGTACTGTGCATCTATGTGGCCATCGGGCAGAAGGCTTCTACCGTCGCGCAGCTGGTGAAGAACCTGGATGAACATGGGGCCATGGATTATACGACGGTGGTTTCCGCCACGGCCAGCGAACTGGCGCCCTTGCAGTATATCGCACCCTACGCTGGCTGCGCCATGGGAGAGGAGTGGATGGAGAACGGCAAGGACGTACTCATCGTGTACGATGATCTGTCGAAGCACGCGGTGGCATACCGCGCCATGTCCCTGCTTCTTCGCCGTCCACCGGGCCGTGAAGCGTATCCTGGGGATGTATTTTATCTGCACTCTCGACTGCTGGAGCGGGCATCCAAGCTGTCGGATGAATTGGGTGGTGGTTCCTTGACGGCTCTGCCGATCATCGAGACCCAAGCCGGCGATGTTTCCGCCTATATTCCCACCAACGTGATTTCCATTACCGATGGACAGATCTATCTGGAAACACAGCTGTTCAATCAGGGCGTCCGTCCGGCCATCAATCCAGGGCTGTCGGTTTCCCGCGTCGGCGGGGCTGCCCAGATCAAGGCGATGAAAAAGACAGCAGGCCCTCTGCGGGTGGAATTGGCCCAGTATCGGGAGTTGGAATCCTTTTCCCAGTTTGGTTCAGAATTGGATAAGGATACGCTGGCCAGGCTGGAGCACGGAAAGCGAATCGTGGAGATTCTCAAGCAGCCGCAGTACAAGCCCATGCCGGTAGCACATCAGGTTCTCATTCTGTATGTGGTGACCAACCGGTATCTGATGGATATTCCCCTTGAACGAATCCTGGAATTTGAGGATGCCTTCCTGCAGTATATGGAAGAGCATCACCCAGAAGTTCCTGCCTCCATTGATCAGGATCAGGTTTTGACTCCGGAGATGGAGACCCGGCTGAAGGAAGCGATCAAGCGTTTTAAGCAGGATTTTACCGGGGTGGTGGAATAGATGGCAACGACGCGGGAAATCCAGCTTCGGATTCGAAGTATTAAGGGAACGCAGCAGATCACAAGAGCCATGAAGCTGGTATCAACTGCAAAACTGCAAAAGATCAGAGCCATTGCCCAGTCCAATACGCCATATTTTCAGGCGGTTTACCAGACAATGTGTTCCATTCTGGCTCTGACAGGGGACGACGTTTTGAATGGCCCTATGCTCCAGTCGGGAAAAAGTGCCTATCTGGTGATCACGTCGGACCGCGGGCTGGCGGGCGGATACAACGCCAATGTGTGTAAGCTCCTGGAGAGGTCTATGGGTTCCAAGGAGGATGCGCTGATCTTGACCGTGGGACGGCGGGGACGCGAGTATTTTTCCAGGCGGGGATTTACGTTGGGCCAGCATTTTGAGACGCCGGCGGAGGTGCCGGAGTACTCCGGCGTGAGACAGATTCAGGACGCGGTGATGGACCTGTATAGAAGCGGAACCGTCAAGGAGATCTATGTTGCCTATACGTCCTTTCAGAATACCCTGAGTCAGACGGCAACGCTCATGAAATTATTTCCGCTGCAAAGGGAAGATTTCATGGGCGGAGAGGATGAGCAGGAGAGCAAGCATGGAACCATGCCCCATGTTCTCATGAATTTTGAGCCTGGACCGGAAGCGGTTTTGGCCAATATCATACCGCGGTATATGGGCGGCATACTGTATGGAGTTTTGGTGGAGTCGTCCGCCAGCGAGCAGGGCGCCAGGATGACGGCGATGGATTCTGCAACGGAAAACGCACAGGATATCTGCGATAAACTCACACTGCAGTATAATCGAGCCCGGCAGGGCCACATTACGCAGGAGATAACGGAGATCGTCAATGGCGCTTCCGCGTTGGAAGGCTAAAAACCAATCAAACGGCGCTGAAGCGCCAGAACGGAGGTTAAGATGGCCGATTCAGAAGCTAGAGAAAAAAAGCATGGCATCATTCAGCAGGTTATCGGGGCTGTACTGGATATTAAATTTAGTTCAGACGATCTGCCTGCTTTAAATAACGCCATTGAAATTCCGAGAGAAAATGGAGAGACTCTTGTGGTGGAGGTTGCCCAGCATCCGGGGGATGATGTTGTCCGGTGCATTTCCATGGGGTCCACCGACGGGCTGACGCGGGGAATGGACGCATACGATACCGGCGGCCCCATCACGGTCCCTGTAGGCGTCAATACCCTGGGACGGCTCTTCAATGTCACCGGTGATCCCATCGACGGCGAGGAGGTCCCGGCGGATACGCCGAAATGGTCCATTCACCGAAAACCGCCAGCCTTTGTGGAGCAGTCCACGGACCTTGAAATACTGGAGACGGGAATCAAAGTGGTGGATCTGCTGTGCCCCTACTCGAAAGGCGGTAAGATTGGCCTTTTTGGAGGCGCCGGCGTAGGCAAGACCGTGCTGATCATGGAACTCATCCGCAATATTGCCACGGAGCACGGCGGTTTTTCGGTATTTACCGGTGTGGGCGAGCGGACCCGGGAGGGCAATGACCTGTACCATGAGATGACGGAGTCCGGCGTCATTGATAAGACGACGCTCGTCTTCGGTCAGATGAACGAGCCACCTGGAGCCAGAATGAGGGTTGGTTTGACAGGTCTGACCATGGCGGAATATTTCCGGGATGAGAGTGGACAGGATGTCCTTCTGTTCATCGACAATATCTTTCGATTTATCCAGGCGGGATCGGAAGTTTCAGCGCTGCTGGGCCGTATGCCGTCAGCGGTGGGGTATCAGCCCACGCTGGCCAATGAGATCGGCTCGCTGCAGGAACGGATCACGTCTACGCAGAAGGGATCTATCACATCGGTCCAGGCCGTGTATGTTCCGGCTGATGACCTGACGGACCCAGCGCCGGCCACGACCTTTGCCCATCTGGACGCCACGACGGTTCTCTCCCGTTCCATATCGGAACTGGGTATTTACCCGGCGGTGGACCCACTGGCGTCATCCTCCAGGATTCTGGATCCCCGCGTGATCGGCGAGGAACATTATACCGTGGCCCGGAATGTTCAGGCGATTTTGCAGCGATACAATGAGTTGCAGGATATCATCGCGATTTTGGGTATGGATGAGCTGTCCGAGGCGGATAAGATTACGGTGAACCGCGCGCGAAAGGTTCAGCGGTTTTTGTCTCAGCCTTTCCATGTGGCGGAAAACTTTACAGGCTTACAGGGAGCGTACGTACCGCTAACAGAAACGATTCGAGGCTTCCGGGAAATTTTGGATGGCAAGTACGACGAAGTGCCGGAGAGTGCATTCCTGATGGCGGGAACCATCGATGACGTGGTGAAGAAAGCGGCGGACAGACAACAAGAGGGATAAATGTCTTGTGCTGAGGCCCAATCTTTGCTCAATTTATGCCGCGAAGGCGGATCGTGGAGGTAAGGATGGCGGACAAACAGTTTCGATTACGGATTCTCACGCCCGAACGGGTATTTTATGAGGGAATGGCGGATATGGTCATCTTTCAGGGAGTGGAAGGCGAACTCGGGGTGTTGCCCGGGCATATCCCGCTGACGACGCTGATCTCCTCATCGTCGTTTCATATCCTGACAGAGGATAAGAATAAGACGGCTGTGGTTGCCGTGCATGAAGGGTTTGTGGAGATCCTGCCGGATCAAGTGACGCTGCTGACGGAGGCGGCGGAGTGGCCTGAGGAAATCGATGTGGAGCGGGCGGAGCGGGCGAAAGAGCGCGCACAGAAGCGTCTGGACAACAGTGGGGACGGGCTGGATATCAAACGCGCCCAGCTCGCAATGCAGAGGGCGCTGACCCGCTTACATGTGCATACGTATAAAGGCGTATAAGAATTGGAGACGTGGGTTAGGATGAAGATAGAAAGACTTTTGACCGCAGCTGAGGAGTCCGGCGATCTGGAAGTCTACAGTGAAGAGATCAAGGAAGCCACAAATATGGTGTCAGATGGCGTTTCCAAAAGTTTATCTCAGCTTTTGAACATCCAGAATACCGTTGTGACCAAATTTTTGGATTTCGCCTTGGGGCTGTTGTTGGCCCTTGTGGTGTTCTTTGTAGGATTGAAGCTGATCCGTATCGTTACGAAGGCAGTGGATAAGGGGTTTCAGAAACGCAATATGGATTTGACGTTACAGCGTTTCCTTCTTCCCCTTATCACCTATACCCTGCGGATTCTCCTGGCCATCATCGTGATTTCCATGCTGGGGCTGCCCGTCTCCTCACTGGTGGCGCTGCTAGGCGCCGCGGGGGTGGCTGTGGGGCTTGCCATGCAGGGAGGGCTTTCAAATTTTGCCGGGGGTATCATGATTTTATTTGTAAAGCCGTTTAAGGTGGGGGATTACATTCAGGTCAGTACGGTGAACCAGGAGGGGACGGTGGAAGAGATCGGAATCTTTAACACCTCTCTTCGGACCCCTGACAACAAAAGAATTATCATACCCAACGGGAACATGTCCAGCTCCTGCGTCATGAATTATTCTGCATTTCCTGAGAGACGGGTGGATCTTGTTTTTACCATCTCCTACAGCGCGGATCTCGACCATGTTCGGTCTGTTATTACGGAGGTGCTGAAGCAGGAGGATTTTGTTCTACAAGATAAGGACATCTTTGTGGGCGTCAAGGCATACGGAGATTCCAGCGTGGAGCTTATGGCTTGGGCCTGGGTCTTGTCTAAGGACTTCCTGACTGCTTCGTACGATATAAAAGAGAAGGTCAAAAAGGCATTTGACCGGGAGAACATTGAGATCCCGTATCCACAGTTGGATGTCCATATAAAGGCACAATAATCGGAAGAAAGGAAGAGGACCATGTATTCCGTTGAGTTATCGCAGCTGGTGGACCGATTTGATTTGAAGAATCTGACGCCGGAGGTTGAACTGGATGGGAAGCGAGTCAGCCACGCCGAGGTCAACCGTCCAGCCCTTCAGCTGACAGGCTTTTACGAGTATTTTGATTCGGACCGGCTGCAGATCATCGGCCAGGTCGAGTACTCCTATATGCTGACGCTGAACCCAGAGCAGAGGCGCCAGGTGTTTAAAAAATTATTTTCGACCAATATTCCAGCCCTGGTTATCTGTCGTGGACTGGCGTATTTTGAGGAGGATGGCTTGCTGGAAAGCGCGGTGGAAAATGGGGTGCCGGTTTTTAGCACCGATATGAGCACGACCTCCTTTATGGCGGAAGTCATGCGGTATTTGAACGCAGAGCTGGCTCCACGGATTTCGCTCCACGGGGTTTTAGTGGATATCTTTGGGGAAGGCGTCCTGATCATAGGGGAGAGCGGTATTGGGAAAAGTGAAACGGCCTTGGAATTGATCAAGCGGGGGCATCGCCTGGTGGCGGACGATGTGGTGGAGATCAAAAAGATATCGGATTCCGAGCTTGTCGGTTCTGGGCCTGAGGTCATTCAATATTTTATTGAGCTTCGGGGAATTGGAATTTTGGACGTCAAGGAGCTCTTTGGCGTGGAATCCATTAAATCTTCCCAAAACATTGACATGGTGATTAAATTGGAGGTATGGGATCCCAATAAACAGTATGACAGGCTGGGGCTTCAACAGGAGACCATGACCATCCTGGGAAACAAGGTGATTTGCTATTCCATTCCCATACGCCCTGGACGGAATTTGGCCATCATCGCGGAGACGGCGGCCATCAACCACCGTCAAAAGAAGATGGGGTACAATGCGGCAGAGGAATTAAACAACCGTGTGATTCGGAATATCAATCGCCGGCGTCAGGAGAGAAAGCGAGAGGGACTTATGTAGGAGATTCGCCGTGGGAGGCGAAATCGGGTGCGGTTACAGTTTAACGATCACTGGAGGGTATGGAAAATGATTTATGCAGGGATTGATCTGGGCGGAACATCCATTAAAGGCGCCCTGGTAACGGACAAGGGAGAGATTCTCAGAAAGAAAAGCATTCCGGCTGGCGCGGAGCGGAGTCATCGGGAGGTTGTGACTGACATGGCGAATCTGATCTTGGACCTTATGACGGAGGAAGGCTTGACGCCGGAGGAGGTGGCGTCGGTGGGGGTCGGCTCACCGGGCGCCATAGACCCAGAGAAGGGCGAAGTGATCTTTGCCGCGAATTTTGCAGACTTCCGAAATGTTCCCATGCGCAGCATCATGGAAGAGATTTTAGAGATGCCGGTTTATGTGGACAACGATGCCAACGTGGCGGCTCTGGGGGAGAGCATGTTTGGCGCTGGCGAGGGGTGCCGGAATTGTGTGGCCCTTACCCTGGGGACAGGTCTGGGAGGCGGCGTTATCATCGATGGCAAAATATTTTCAGGAGCTTTCTACGGAGGCGCGGAGTTAGGGCATCAGGTGATTGTCGTGGACGGTGAGCCGTGTACCTGTGGGCGAAAGGGCTGTTGGGAAGCCTATAGCTCTGCGACGGCGCTGATTCGAATGGGCAAGGAGGCAGCTCTTGCGCATCCAGATTCGCAGCTCGGCTCCCTTGCCGGCGAGGGGCTCGCAGAGATGGAAGCGAAAACAGTGTTTGACGCGGCACAGGCAGGGGATGAGGTGGCACAGGGGGTTATCGATGTGTATATCAAGTATCTTGCCGCCGGGATTGTCAATACAATCAACGTATTTCAACCGGAGGTCCTCATTGTAGGAGGCGGTGTCAGCGCTCAAGGGGAAAAGCTCATGGAGCCATTGCGGGAGAAGGTGCAGCAGGAGGTCTTCGGGGGACAGGCGGATAAGACGCAGCTTCGGGCGGCCACACTGGGCAACGATGCCGGCGTCATCGGTGCAGCAATGCTTGGAATTGAATAATCGAGACGTGACTGGAAAAAGCTGGGGATTCTGGGGATAGAGAATTTTCCAGCTTTTGTGGTTGTTTTTCACAATATAATAGTATATAATATGGTAAGAACTTATAAACGAGGGGACGCAAATGAATCATCGAGACCTGGCGGCGCGGCTGCGGGAGATTTTTCCGGAAGAACGCATTCTTAGGGATGTTTTATTAAGTCAGTATACGACCTTTCAGATAGGAGGACCGGCGGACTTTATGGTGACGCCTGCCAATGAGGAGCAGCTGAGCCAGTGCTTAGCCCTCTGTCATCAGGAGAACGTGCCCATATTCGTCTTGGGTAGAGGCAGCAATGTGCTGGTGAGCGACGCAGGATTTCGCGGTGTCGTCATTCGAATCGGCTCTGACTTTCAAAACGTTGAGTTCGAAGAAAATATGGTCATGGCACAGAGTGGCATTCTGTTGTCCAAGCTATCCAGGCTGCTGCTGGAGAGGGAACTGGCAGGTTTTGAATTTGCCTCCGGGATTCCCGGGACTCTCGGCGGCGCCATCTACATGAATGCTGGCGCCTATGGCGGCGAGATGAAGGACCTCCTGATGGAAGTGACGGCCATGGATGAGAATGGGACTTGCAGGAGCTTGTCAGCGGACGAGCTGGAGTTGGGATATCGGACCAGTCTTTTTCAGAGCAAGCCGTGGGTGGTTGTCAGGGCGCTTTTGCGGATGGAGAGCGGCCAAAGGCAGGAGATTCAAGAGAGGATCCAGCTGCTCAATGAGCAGAGGAGGAGTAAGCAGCCCTTAGAACAGCCCAGCGCGGGAAGTGTGTTTAAACGGCCGCCTGGACATTTTGCCGGGCATTTGATCACAGAGGCGGGCCTAAAGGGCTGTCGCGTTGGCGACGCCATGGTTTCCAACAAGCACGCCGGATTTATCGTGAACGTCGGGCACGCCACATCAGCGGACGTGGTGGCATTGATCCGGGCGATCCAGGAGAAAGTAAGAGATCAGTTTGGTGTCGACCTCGTCCCCGAGCTGCGATACCTTGATACATCGCGGTTGAAGAAGCTAAATTAGCGCAGGAGGTGTTTGGACCCTTGATGTTTTTAGTCGTCACCGGCATGTCCGGCGCAGGAAAGAGTACGGTTTTAAACGTGCTGGAGGATACAGGTTTTTTCTGCATTGATAATATGCCGCCGGAATTGATTCCTAAGTTTGCTGAGCTGTGCAGTTCCAGCAATACGGAGGTGGAGAAGGTCGCCTTCGGGATCGATATCCGGGGCCGGCGATTCTTCGCGCAGCTGTTTCAGACATTGCAGGAGATGAAAAATTCTGGATTTGAGGTTCAGATTTTGTTTATGGAGGCGGCGGATGCCGTTCTGATCAAACGGTTCAAGGAGACGCGGCGGCGGCATCCCCTGTTGGATGACACCGATGAACCGCAGGCGATCACGCGAACAGAACAGGCCCTTGCCCTTGAGAGACAGATGTTGCAGGAGCTGAAAAAACGGGCAAACTATGTTCTGGACACCACAAGCATTAATACTTGGCAGTTAAAGGAGGAGATCCGCAAGACGTTTGTGGAGGGGCAGGAATTTAAAAGCCTGATGATCCACATTGTGTCCTTCGGCTTTAAGCATGGAATTCCCATGGATTCAGACATGGTGTACGATGTGCGGTTTATCCCCAATCCCTTTTATATACCAGAAATGCGGGAATTGACTGGCAATGACCGGGCCATCCAGGAGTATGTGATGAAATGGGATGTGTCGAAAGAATTTTTGGACAGAGTGACCCAATTGGTTATATTTTTGATCCCCCACTATATAAAAGAGGGGAAAAATCAGCTGGTCATCAGCATAGGCTGCACAGGGGGTAAGCACCGTTCTGTCACCATGGCCAATATGCTTAGCCAGACGTTAAAACAGAAGGGCCATCGTGTTTTTTTGTATCACCGGGATCTGGAGAAGGATGGAAGGCCGACAGTTTGAGTTGGAGAGGACAGGCAGGGGGAGTGAATGTGGGCAAAGAGGTGCAGTTATGAGAATCGAAGAGGCGAAGATTGTAGCAATCGGGGGTGGTACGGGACTTTCCACCATGTTGCGAGGATTGAAAAGGCACACGCATCATATCACGGCCATTGTGACAGTGGCGGACAATGGCGGCGGTTCAGGCGTGCTCAGGCAGGAGATGAATATGCTGCCGCCTGGGGACATCCGCAACTGTATATTGGCGCTTTCCAACACAGAGCCGATTATGGAAAAATTATTGCAGTACAGGTTTAAAAAGGGATATCTGGCGGGACAGAGCTTTGGCAATTTATTTCTCGCCGCGATGAACGACGTGACGGGGAGCTTTGAGGAAGCCGTTAAGAATATGAGCGAGGTCTTGGCGATTACGGGCAAGGTGCTGCCCGTCACAGCGGAGGACGTGCAACTATGCGCTATGTTGGAGGACGGGACCGTCATCTGTGGGGAGACGGAGATTGTCAGCATCAATAAGGTTTTGCAGAAGAAGATTAAGCAGGTCTATCTGATGCCGGAGATGCCTGCGCCCTCAGAGGAAGCGCTGGCGGCTATTCAGGAAGCGGACGCGATCCTTCTCGGCCCGGGAAGCTTATTTACCAGTATCATACCCAATCTGCTGGTGGACGGGATCGCCCGGGCGATACGCGAGGCGGCGGCGAAGACGATCTATATCAGCAATATCATGACACAACCTGGAGAGACGGATCATTTCTCGCTGTCCGGCCATATTGAGGCGCTGGAACAATATTTGGGCGCCGGTGTGATTGACCATGTCATCACCAATAAGCAGAAGGTCCCCCCCTATGTGGTGCAGCTCTACAAGGAAGAGGACGCATACCCGATTGTCAATGATTATGAGAATCTAGGACATGGGCTTCGCATCACAGCGGCGAATCTGGTTAAGCTGAACCGGGAAAAGCATTTGATCCGGCATGACAGCGACAAACTGGGGATGGTTATTAAGAGGGTTGTCGAGGGGGATGAGGAGGGCGAGGGAAACCCGGTTTTGGAGACCACGGGAGCCCTGTCCGTCAACGATTTGTATCTGAATTAGCGTATCAGGGAAGGGATCTAGATGTCATTTTCCAGTCAGGTCAAAACAGAGCTGGCGGAGCATATGGGCACGGCCAGGCACTGCATGTTGGCAGAGCTCGCCGCCCTTATGAATACTTGTGCCAGAGTCAGCCTTGCGCCATCGGAGATTCAATTTCAAGGAGAAAATGAGGCAACTCTAAAAAAAGTCTTTACATTATTAGAAAAAACATTTAATATAGAGATGGAGGTTTCCTTCCGACACGGACGAGGGTTTCAGCAGGATGGAAAGGCGGGACGTTTCATCGCCTATACGGGAAGCATTCGGGTGCCGGCGCAGGTTTATACCGTTCTCAAGGGGTTAAAGCTTCTCCACAGGACGCCGGAGGGGTGGACCTTTGAGCGGAAGGCAAGCCCGCTGCTCACGGCGAACTCCTGCTGTAAGCGAGCCTATATCCGGGGAGCCTTTTTGGGAGGCGGTTCCATCACCAATCCAGAGAAGACATATCACATTGAGTTTATCAATGAGACAATAGAGCATGCAAAAGCATTGCAGGAGATGATGCGGTTTTTTGAATTGGATTCTAGGATCATCGAGCGGCAGCGGCAAAGCCAGAAGAGCGTGTATGTCCTATATTTAAAAGACGGGACACAGATTGTGGACTTGCTCAATGTCATGGAGGCCCACGTGGCGCTGATGGATCTTGAGAATATTCGCATAGTGAAGGAAATGCGGAATAATGTGAACAGGCAGGTCAACTGTGAGACGGCCAACTTGGGAAAGACCGTGGAGGCTGCCATGCGGCAGCTGGAGGATATTCGCTATGTCATCACGCGAAAAGGACTCGGGTATTTGCCAAAAGGGCTGGAGGAGATCGCCATATTGCGCTTGGAGAACGAGGATGCCAGTTTAAAAGAACTCGGAATGATGTTGGACCCGCCAGTGGGGAAGTCAGGGGTAAACCATCGGCTACGCAAAATATCGCAGATTGCGGACGAACTTCGACGCGGTTCAGAAGGTTGAGATCCGTTTCCTGCTAATAAAAAGGAAACACGAGACACCAAACAGGACAATCGATATGAAGAAAACTTGAGGAGGTTTGGAACATGATTGAAAAGACAATCAAAGTCAAATTATCGGACGGATTGGAATCCCGTCCGGCGGCGCTGTTTGTACAGGTGGCGAGCAAATTCAACAGCCGGATATACATTATGCTGGACAATAAAAAGGTTAATGCGAAGAGCATTATGGGAATGATGTCCCTTGGCATGGTGGAGGGGGAGGAAGTCTCCGTGACGGCAGAGGGCGACGATGAAGAGGAGGCCATCGCGGAGCTGGTCAGCCTGCTAGGCGAATAGGAGGCGGACTTTCCTATAGGAGCATAAAGAAGCCAGGACGCAGTGTGAATCGAACTGTCTACTTGACAGAGGGCTTTCACACTGCGTCCTGGCTTTTATTCCATTTTAGCTGCAAAGCACAGTTTCATGCCCAGGCAACTCATGCTTCCACAAGCCGGAATGGATTTGGAGATTCGCCGGTCCACTGATATAGATGAATGGTTCCATTTTGCGCTCCGTCGGGCGCCGATTCGCTATGGCAGATATAAAAATATCCATTGTCAAAGGAGAAGAAACCAGTCTGCCCTTGCTTAAATTCCCAGCCGTAAATTCCGGAGGCCGCATCGTACAGCCCATCCTGAAGCAAGGTCAGCAATAGACCTGACTCCGGCGCAGGCTGTCCCTTAATCTCGCCTAGAACAGGGGCTTTGGAGCCGTCAATGATATAGAGAGGGTAGTTGGGAAAGGATTTTTTAGTTCCCCGATAGACGGATACCATCCAATTGCCAGTGTAGCCATCATACTCTAAATTTTGGACCCCATAGGTGGTATTGCCGGTGAAGAGGAAATAGCGCTCTTCGGGGGCCGCAGGGCCAGAGTGGTGTGGCGCAGCCTGATTGAGGGGGCGCTCATACTCACGCCAGTTGGCCGTGTCGTAGCGCAGGATGATCTGATAGTCGTTATCCTGCCGCTCTGTGTTGCCATAAATTCCATAGGCCACGTGCAGATCGTGAGGGCTATCCTTGGGAGCGCCAAAACGAGGCCCGAAGGCAACGCCATCGATGCCGCTGCATCCGTAGCGGTGGTCCGGTGTCTGTGCAATATCGCCGTCAAAGACATCGTTTCCGTCCATGTCCGCAGTAAAATCGTCCACCACATCCTGGAGGTATACGGTCGTCATAATTCCGTCCCGCTCTGCATCCATATCCATCTCTGTGATTTTGGAAACGTCAAAGATGGCAATATAGAATGCCTGGGAGGCTTTATACTCCAGGGAACCGTAGACTCTTCCATCTGCATCACAAAAATCCAGGCATCCCAGATGGCCGGTCAAGCCGGTGACGGAACCGACAGGAGTTCCCTGTAAATCCGTTTTTAATAGCATGGTGGTAAAAGAAAAATAGATGAATTCTCGCTTCGTGTCCACGGCAATTCCCTGTACATGGGGCGTTTTCCAGTTGCCGCTAAAAATCGTTAGCGGGAGGTGCCGCAGTTCGGCGGGGAGAGATGTTGAGTCTGGCATGACATAACCTTCTTTCGATTCAGTGTAGTGTGAACGCATTTTCTTTTTGGTTCGGTCAGGGGCTTCGCCCTGTGAAATGAGATTAGTATACCATGGCCTCTGGCCATGACTCCGGCCATGACTCCGGCCATGATATAGCTCCGCGAGGTTGCACACGTCCGCGCAGCGGACTGTTCGCTTCGCTCACCGCGCGGCCGGCGCGTATAATCGCTTACGCGATTATTGTACCATATAAACATTCCCCGTGCAACATCCAGTTGTTTTCTGGGAGTTTCGGTGAAACTCTTTACAGTCCATGGATTTCATGGTATACTAAATCAACAAGAAACAAAGAAAAACAACATAATGCTGGAGGTAATCGGGCTATGAGTACGAAGACAGCGTATCTTGCATTTGACTATGGAGCTTCATCAGGCCGGCTGATGCTCTGCTGCTATGACGGCCATACCATCGATTTGGAGGAGATCTATCGATTTCCGAATGAACCGGTTTGGATGAATGGGCATTTTTACTGGGATTTTCCGAGATTGTTTCACGAGATGAAGATGGGGTTGAAAAAGGCAGCTTCTTTGGATGTGGAGATTGCGGGAATCGGAATTGACACGTGGGGTGTGGATTATGGATACCTGGATGAGGATGGACGCCTGATCTCGAATCCATTCTGTTACCGAGATCCTAAGAACGCCAAAGCGATGGATGAGATGGATGTGGTACATCCATTTAAGGAGTTCTATGAGATCGCGGGCCTTCAGAAGATGGATTTTAACACGGCCTACCAAGTATACTACGATGTTCAGCATCGGCATTACATACTGGATTGTGCGAAAACATTCCTTTTTATGCCAGATTTGTTCGCTTATTTCCTGACTGGGCGCAAAGCATGTGAGTACAGTATCGCCTCGACCTCGCAGATGTTGGATGCCAGGACAAGAAATTGGTCGGATGCTTTGCTGGAGAAGATTGGCATTTCCCGGGAAATCTTGCCAGAAATTGTCGAACCAGGGACTGTGTTGGGCGAACTGACGGATGAGATTGTGGAAGAAACCGGAATGAAAAAAGTTCCTGTGATCGCAGTTGGCTGTCATGACACCGCCTCCGCCGTGTGCGCTGCGCCGCTGGAATCAGAGAACAGTGTGTTTATCAGCAGCGGGACATGGTCGTTGATGGGAATGGAAGTCAGGGAACCGATCATTACCGAGAAATCCCTCCAATATAATTTTACAAACGAGGGCGGAGTGGAGGGAACAATCCGCTTCCTAAAAAATATTTCTGGCTTGTGGATCATTCAGAATCTGAAAAAGAAATGGGAGGAGAAGCAGCCCGATGTGAGCTACATGCTCATTGAAAATGAAGCGCGGAGCGCGGAGCGCCGGCATTTTATCATTGATCCGGATGATGCGAGGTTCATGGCGCCCATGAATATGGTGAAGGAAGTCCAGAATTACTGTGAGGAACAGGGACAGGGGCGTCCGGAGACCATTGGAGAGATCGCGCTGGCGGTCTACAATGGGCTGGCGGAAAAGTACCGGCAGAATGTAGTGGACATAGAGGAGATTACGGGGAAAACCGTCGATGTCATCAACATCGTAGGTGGAGGAACCAAAGATCGCCTGCTCTGTGCCATGACAGCTGCCTCAACGGGCAAGGCCGTCAAAGTCGGTCCGGTGGAAGCCGCGGTTTTAGGAAATGTTCTGATGCAGATGAAAGCGTTGGGGCAGTTGAAGGACGTCGCCGAAGGGCGCGAGATTATCAAACGTTCATTCCCCATTGAAACGTTTAATTGAGGTGGATGGGATTATGTTGGCTATTGACCGGCGGGGAGAGATTCTGGACCGGATTCAGCAGGAGGGGAGCGTAAAAGTTCCAGAGCTCAGCGTTGAATTCAAGGTTACGGAGGAGACAATCCGGCGCGATCTTGAAAAATTAGAGGCGGAAGGACATATCACCAGGACGTACGGCGGGGCTGTTCTGAACAAGGGAACCAGCGCAGATCTCTCCATCAACATCCGAGAGGGCCGCAATCCGGAAGGGAAAAACCGGATTGCCAAGAAGGTGGCGGAGCTCATAGAGAATGGGGACACCATCATGTTGGACTCCAGCACGACGGCTCTCTTTGTTGCAAGGCATCTGAAGGAGAAGAGCCGGGTGACACTGATCACAAATTCCATCCGGATCCCCGTTGAGATTGCGGGAAATGGAGGGGATATCGAGGTTATCGTCGCTGGCGGAACCTTGCGCCCCACCAGTTTGTCCCTGGTGGGCAAACGGACGTCGGATATGCTGGATCACTATTTTGTCAACAAAGCGATCATCAGCTGCAAGGGGATGGACCCAGCGCTGGGAACCTTTGAACCCCATGAGGGGGAGGCGGAGATCAAGAAGAAAATGCGGGATAACGCGGAGCTTTTGATATTGGCAGCCGATTATACGAAATTTAACCGAAAGTCCTTTACAAAAACCATGGAAGCTAGGCAGATCGACATCCTTGTCACAGACCGCCAATTGCCTCCCGAATCGGAGGAGCAGCTGAAAAGACAGAACGTTCGCGTCATCTATGCCTAGGTTTGCACATAGAACAGACAGACGCGAAGATTTAATTGGAATTAACTTGACTTTATCTTTGTTTTTTGATAGAATAAAGACAAACACAGATAAATCAAAGAAAACGAACATTTGAGTCCAACAAAAAACAAAATCTGTGCTTGCGAATTTTTTAGGAGGTTTAACGATGACAGGAGAATACGAAGTTAAGAAACAGATTCTCGATATTGGCCGCCGCATTTATCAGAATGGATTTGTCGCTGCCAATGATGGAAACATCAGCGTCAAGATTTCGGACAACGAATTTTTGTGTACCCCCACCGGGGTATCCAAAGGGTTCATGACACTGGATATGATCTGCAAGGTGGACGGGGAAGGGAAAGTATTGTCCGCCAACGGCCCCTACAGACCTTCATCAGAGATCAAAATGCATCTTCGCGTCTATAAGCTGCGCCCGGATGTAAAATCCGTCGTGCACGCGCATCCCCCCTATGCCACCAGTTTTGCCATCGCGGGGATTCCGCTGACCGAGCCGATTATGCCGGAAGCTGTCATCAGCCTTGGATGCGTGCCGATTGCAGAGTACGGGACTCCGTCCACCGATGAAATCCCGGACGCAGTCGAGAAATATTTGCAGCACTATGATGCGGTTCTGTTGGAAAACCATGGCGCCCTCAGCTACAGCGACTCTCTCCTCAATGCATATTTTAAAATGGAATCTCTGGAATTCTATGCAAAGCTTATGTACATTTCAAAGCAGTTGGGCGGTCCCCAGGAGCTGAACGATGAACAAGTTCAAAAATTGTATGAGATCCGCAGAAAGATGGGGCTATCGGGAAAACATCCGGCGGAGCTCTGCGCGAGCCTGAATGGCCCCTGTAAGGGATGCCACAGCGCCGGCGGCAGCTGCAGCTGTGGTTCCGGGGAAAAGTCCTCCGCCACGGCACCTACAGATGACCTGGTAGCGGAGATCACGAAGCGGATTTTGGCAGAATATCAGAAGTAAGATCCAGTCGATGCTGTTTCGAGCAGCAGAATGGAGGGACAGATGAAACGCTCCAAACGTTTTGAGCTTTTGGACCAGCGACCGGAGAATCAAGATGGGTACATCCGGGAATGGCCTGAAAAAGGCTTTGTAGCCATGCATAGCCCCTATGATCCAGCCCCGTCCGTCAAGGTACAGGATGGCCGGATTGTGGAGATGGATGGCAAGCGGCGGGAGGACTTCGATTTCATCGATGAGTTTATAGCGGATTACGCCATCGACGTGACTCGGACAGAGGACATGATGGCGATGGACTCCTTGGAGATCGCCCGCATGTTGGTGGACATCCATGTGGATAGAAGCGTTATTGTCAAGATCGTCAGCGGCTTGACAGCGGCAAAAATCACGGAAGTGATCGGGCATCTGAACGTCGTTGAAATGATGATGGCGATGCAGAAGATGCGTGCGAGGCGAGTCCCGGCTAATCAGGCCCATATCACCAATAAAGAGGACAATCCGCTTCAGATTGCGGCAGATGCTGCGGAGGGAGCGCTTCGCGGCTTTGCGGAGGAAGAGACGACCATGGCAGTGGCGCGGTATGCGCCCTTTAACGCGCTGGCGCTTTTTATCGGATCGCAGGCTGGCCGGCCAGGAGTCTTGACCCAGTGTTCCGCAGAGGAAGCGGTGGAGCTTGATCTCGGCATACGGGGACTGACCACCTATGCTGAGACGATTTCCGTCTATGGAACAGAGAGCGTATTTGTCGATGGAGATGATACGCCGTACTCCAAAGCATTTTTAGCATCCGCCTATGCATCCCGGGGGTTGAAGATGCGGTTTACATCCGGCTCCGGATCAGAGGTCTTGATGGGGAACGCCGAGGGCAAGTCCATGCTGTACCTGGAAGTCCGCTGCATCATGATTACAAAAGGCGCAGGCGTTCAGGGACTTCAAAATGGATCTGTCAGCTGCATCGGCATACCTGCCTCCGTGCCCTCGGGAATCCGGGAAGTGTTGGGGGAAAACCTAGTGGCCGCCATGCTGGATCTGGAAGTCGCTTCCTCCAATGATCAAAGCTTTAGCCACTCCGACATGCGAAGAACGGCGAGAACCATGCTGCAATTTTTGCCTGGGACGGATTTTATCTTCTCGGGATACGCAGGAGAGCCCAATTATGACAATATGTTTGCTGGATCGAATTTTGACGCCCTTGACTATGATATCTACAACATACTCCAGCGGGATATGATGGTGGATGGAGGCCTTCGGCCGGTCAAGGAAGAGGATGTCATTGAGGTCCGGCGAAAGGCGGGCAGGGCTGTAGCGGCGGTATTGCGATATCTAGATTTAGCAGAGGTTTCGGAGGAAGAGGTTGAAGCGGTGGCCTACGCAAATGGAAGCGATGAGATCCTGCCGCGGGACCGAGCGGCGGATATTGCATCCTGCCAGGATATGCTCAAACGCCAAATCACAGGACTTGACGTGGTGAAGGCGTTGTACCATACAGGGTTTGCCGACATAGCCAGCAGCGTGCTGTCCATGCTGAAGCAGCGCATCACAGGCGATTACATGCATACCTCCGCTATACTCACCGATCAATTTGAAGTTATATCAGCGATTACAGAGCCCAACGATTATAAGGGGCCCGGTACGGGATATCGGGTTTCTGGAAAGCGCTGGGAAGAAATAAAAAACATTCCCCACATCATCGAAGTGGATGAATTATGAGAAGGGGGGATGGCATTGGAACAAGAAATCATTGAACAGGTCGTCCGAATCGTTTTGGAAGAACTCCGGGGCAGGCAGCAAGCGCAAGATTCCGGAGAGCGGGCGGAGGGAACAGACCCATTTCTGCGTGAGATCGGGGAAGCCAAAAGGGGTACCGACGTCAAGGAAGTGGTGATCGCGCTGGGGCCGGCCTATGGGACGGTGATCAGGCGGACCATCGGTGGACTGGATCATCGGAAGGTCCTCCAGGAAATCCAAGCGGGCATTGAGGAAGAGGGAATGCGCTCGCGCATCGTGAAGGTATACAAAACCTCGGATGTAGCATTTATTGGCAAGGCCGGTGCGGCATTGAGCGGCTCAGGTTTTTCCATCGGCTTACAGTCCAAGGGGACCGCTCTGATCCATCAGCGTGACTTATACCCCCTGACCAATATTGAGCTGTATCCCCAGGCGCCTCTGATTGACATATCCATGTACCGGGACATTGGAAAGAATGCCGCCCGATACGCTAAAGGGCTGAATGTGACGCCTCTCACGACGAAAAATGATCCCAACATACGCGCCAGGTACCAGGTGAAAGCGGCGCTGATGCACACCCGCGAGACAGAACTGGTGGACAGAAGGGCACCAACCATGGAGATCGAGCTCATGGATACCCATTGAAAGGAGGTTGGGCGATGGCGGACAGAGTGGTGCGGTCAAAGACAGGGAAGACGCTACAGGATATCACCATGGAGAGGGTTTTAAGCGGTGATATCACACCGGAAGATATCAAGATTAGCAAGGAACAGCTGCATTATCAGGGCAAAGTGGCCAGGGAGCATGGCCGTGTGCAGATGGAACAGAATTTTGTAAGGGCCGGAGAGATGGTGGACATGGAGGATGCCCTGTTATTGGAGATCTATGATAAGCTTCGTCCCAACCGGTCCACAAAGCAAGAATTATTGGAGTATGCATCGCGATTGGAGAATGAGTATCAAGCCGTGGAGTGCGCCAAGCTTATCCGGCAGGCGGCGTCGGTGTATGAACGGCGCGGTGTGCTGAGAGACACGAATTGCTGAAGACCAGCGATGGCTGCTTATTGGGAGGATGCGATGAAGATCATTGCGGGGGCTGATATCGGGAACTCGACGACGGAAGTTTGCCTCGGGGCAATCTCGGACAATGGATTTCGATTTCTGTCGGAAGCCATGGTTGCCACCACGGGAATGAAGGGGACGCCGGCCAATGCGAAGGGTGTCCGGGTTGCGCTGGAGCAAGCGGCGGAGGCGGCGGGAATCCAAGTGCAGGACATAGCGGTGATTCGAATCAATGAGGCCGCGCCCGTCATGGGCGATACAGCCATGGAGACCATTACGGAGACTGTGATCACGCAGTCGGCCATGATCGGGCACAATCCCGATACGCCAGCGGGAGCCGGCCTAGCGGTGGGAATCACTGCGGGGCTGGAGACACTCCAGGAAAAGCCCAAGGGCGAAGCGTACCTGGTGTTGATACCCCAAAGCCTATCCTACGAGGAGGCGGCGGAGCGGATCAATGAAGCGGCGGCTTCCGGCTATACCATCGCGGGAGGAATCGTCCAGCGGGATGAAGGGGTTTTGATCTATAACCGGCTGAAGGAGAAGATCCCATTTGTGGATGAGGTGAAAGCCATTGAGAAGATTCCGGAGGGAAAGAAGGGCGCTGTTGAAGTGGCGCCGGATGGACAGACCATTCAAACCCTGTCCAATCCATACGGAATGGCTTCCATTTTCCACCTAAACGCGGATGAGACAAAGAGTGTAGTCCCCATCGCTAAGAGTCTGATGGGCAATCGCTCGGCTGTTGTCATTCGAACTGGCGGCGAAGTCCGCGCAAAGACGATTCAAGCCGGCGCACTGACTGCGGTGGGGGAGCGGGGAACGGTTCAGATCCCGGTAGACGCCGGAGCGGAGGCGATTATGGCCCGGCTCTCGGAGGTCGCACCTCTCATCAGCGTGACCGGTGAGGAGGGAACCCATGTGGGAGCCATGATCGACGGTATGATCCGCTCCATGAAGGATGTCAGCGAGGGTATATCCCAACACAGTATTGCGGTCAAGGACGTGCTGGCTGTGGATACAACCATACCCGTCAGCGTTGAAGGCGCACTGGCAGGAGAAGTCAGCATGGAAAACGCCGTGGGAATTGCCGCTATGGTGAAGACCGACGCTCTACCCATGCGAAACGTTGCGAAGGCACTTTCCAGCGAGACGGGCATTTATGTGGAAGTTGCCGGTGTAGAAGCTGTTATGGCCTCCCTTGGCGCTCTGACCACACCGGGAGCTGGCTTGCCATTGGTTATTTTGGATATGGGCGGCGGGTCAACGGACGCAGCGCTGCTGAGCCCGGAGGGGGTTGTAAAAAGTATCCACCTGGCGGGGGCAGGCCAACTGGCGACCCTCCTGATTGACAGCGAGCTGGGGTTAGAGAACCGAGGGCTGGCGGAGAGGATCAAGACTCACCCTCTGGCAAAGGTGGAAAGTATGTTCCATATCCGAACGGAGGATGGGTTGGTGCGATTCTTCGAGGAACCTTTACCGCCTAAGTTGTATGGAAAAGTCATCATTTTGGATGAAGACGGCTATCTGCCGGTGGAGTCCAGGGCGGGCATGGAAAAGATCATCGCCGTGCGCCGCGACATCAAGAAAAAGATATTTGTCACCAACGCAGTGCGAGCGCTGCGAGAAATCACAGAGAATCTGCGAGAGATCAAGAGCATCGTCATGGTTGGCGGCTGCGCTCTGGATTTTGAAATTCCGGCTATGATTCTACAGGAATTGTCCAGGTACGGCATAACAGCTGGACGAGGAAATATACGGGGAGCGTGCGGGCCGCGGAATGCGGTGGCCACTGGGCTGGTGATGTCCTACGCGGACGGAGGGACGCGCCATGGGTAACCGGCCAAGCATCGAAGTGTGGAGCCGGGACCCGCGAACCGATTGGATCGAGGAAATGCAGGCGGGCGCGGAGGAAGAGGGCGTGTGGATGCGCGCCACGCAGGCCGATACCGGCGATGCCGGCGCTCTGGCCCAAGGCGCTTCGAGGGCTTCCCCGTTGGGGGTTGGCGTGGGGGTATACGGCGGGCAGGCTATGATATGGGTCGAGGCCTTGCACCGCTTCAATCCTCTGCTCCACATAGAAATCAAGACCCGGGATCAAGCCCGCCAATTGGGGGCCGATGCGGCCCGGTATGTAAAAGGAACTCCGTTGAAGGCAGGTGAATGAAGTGGCGGATGCCAGCATCTATACAAAAAGAGGGGATGGGGGCCAGACGTCCCTGGGAAATGGACGGCGAGTCCCCAAATCTCACGGCACGCTGGAGGTTCTAGGGAATCTCGATGAGCTGACGAGCCAGCTGGGATTGGCCAAAGCGAATCTGCCACCTGGGGAGTCGGATCTTCTGGAACAGATCGAGACCTTACAGAGAGAACTGATCACCCTCATGGGAGAATTGGCGGGCGCGCCCCGCTCCGGCCATGGGATCACGGCGGCTTCCATTGAAGCGATGGAGGCCAGAATCGATCAATATTCCCCTTGTTTCTCCCAACTTCACACATTTGTGCTGCCCGGCGGAACGGTCGCCTCTGCAAATCTGGACGTGGCCAGGACCATTGCAAGAAGAGCGGAGCGCTCTCTCGGAAAAGCAGGGCTGCCTTTGGCGGTGCATCAGCGGTATATGAACCGGCTATCGGATTATGTGTATGCCATGGCAAGATATCTAGATTTTCGGGAGGGAATTGCCAGACAGGTGGCAGCCGGTATTCAGAAACGGCCGCCACAGAACAGGGATAAGGAGGCGGTGGCGATGGAGCGCGGCCGGTCAGTGTCACTGGCACAGGCAAAACGGCTATTGGAGGAGCTGGAAGAGGAGGCGCTCCGCCAGGGCCTTAAGCTGGTCATGGCGGTGGCTGACGCATCAGGCCGCCCCATAGCAGTCCACGTTATGGACGGCGCCTTCATCGCCAGCTATGATATCGCAGTCAATAAAGCATTTACAGCGGTCTCTCTCAAAATGCCGACAAAGGAGTTGGAAGAGCTCTGCAAGCCAGGAGGAAGTCTGTATGGCCTGCAAAACACCAACGACGGGAAGATCGTCATTTTCGGCGGCGGCGTCCCCCTCATGGGGGAAGGGGCGGTGATAGGAGGGCTTGGCGTCAGCGGCTCCTCCGCCGAGAACGACACGAGAATGGCCGAAATCGGAGAGCAGCTGTTCAATCAAGTTTATCCGCAAGGTGAATTAGCCTAGCAAAAGGAGGAATACCCTTGGCTGTATCAGAAAAAGAGTTGCAGGAGCTCGTCCGCAGTGTGTTAGCGCGGATGGGTGACTTGACTCCTTCGCAACAAGAAGAGACGGGCGTGTACGACAAAATGGAAGACGCCATTGCCGCCAGCGCTCGGGCACAAAAGGAAATCCGAAGGATGCCTTTGGAATTCCGTGAGAAAATCATTGCCAATATACGAAAGCTGACCATGGAGAATCTACAGAAGCTGGCGGAGATGGGCGTGGCGGAAACGGGAATGGGAAACATAGGCCACAAGATCATCAAACATCAGCTGGTTGCGGAAAAGACACCGGGAACGGAGGATCTCTCCACTATCGCCTGGTCTGGAGACAGGGGACTGACTTTGGTGGAGCAAGGCCCTTTCGGCGTCATCGGCGCCATTACCCCTTCCACCAATCCCAGTGAGACAGTGCTCTGCAATTCTATCGGGATGCTGGCGGCCGGCAACAGTGTCGTCTTCAACCCGCATCCCAGTGCCATCGGCGTCTCCAGCTTTGCTGTGCAGCTTGTCAACCAGGCTTCTATAGCGGCGGGGGGGCCAGCCAATATTGCGACGACGGTTCGGAAGCCCACGCTGGAGACAGCAGACATCATGTATAAAAGTCCGGTGATCCCGCTCTTAGTCGCCACTGGGGGGCCAGGCGTTGTGACGGCGGTTCTCTCCACAGGAAAACGCGCCATCGGCGCTGGAGCCGGAAATCCGCCCGTGGTCGTGGACGAGACAGCTGACATCCGCAAAGCGGCGGAGGACATCATCAACGGCGCCACCCTGGACAACAATCTTCCCTGTATCGCAGAAAAAGAGGTTGTCGTTGTGGATAAAGTGGCGGACGAATTGATGTTTTACATGGAGCAGTGCGGAGCCTACCGGCTCACGGACAAAGCGCTCATCGACAAGCTGGCGGAGATGGTTTTGACTACGAACAAGAAGGGCAAGCAGATCGTATCCCGCGACTGGGTGGGACGCGACGCCTACAAATTCCTGAATGCGCTGGGGATTGACGCCGACGCCAGCGTTAAGTGTATCATTTTTGAGGCGGAAGAGGAACATATCCTAGTGCAGACGGAACTGATGATGCCGATCCTGGGGATCGTTCGGGCCAAGGATGCGCAGTCAGCTATGGAAATGGGAGTTCGCCTGGAACACGGGAACCGCCATTCCGCCCATATGCACTCCAAAAACGTGGATCACTTGACACAGTTTGGCCAGATGATCGACACCGCGATCTTTGTCAAGAATGGTCCATCCTATGCGGCCCTCGGGTTTGGCGGCGAAGGATTCCCGACCTTCACCATCGCCAGCCGGACCGGCGAAGGATTGACCTCTGCCAAGACATTTACAAAATCCAGACGCTGTGTTATGACCGATGCGCTTTGCATTCGATGAGAAAGGAGAGGATATAGATGGATATTAATCAAGTGGACATTGAAAAGATTGTCCAGCAGGTTCTGTCCCAGATGGGGGATCAGAAGCCGGATGGCAGGAAGCAGACAGCCCCCCAGAGCTTTTCGATACCGAAGAGAGCAAAGGTTGCCATGATGACGGACCTTCGAAAGATTGAGGTGAAGGAATTTGACATTCCGGAGATTGGCGACGATGAAATGTTAGTCAAGGTTGAAGGATGTGGCATCTGCGGTACCGATGTCCATGAGTACAAAAATGATCCCTTTGGGCTGATTCCCGTTGTCCTTGGACACGAGGGAAGCGGACAGATTGTCAAGATGGGAAAGAACATTACGCAGGATACGACCGGAAAGCCTCTCGCGTTGGGAGACAAGATCGTCACCTGTACGATCCCCTGTGGCAAATGTGATGCCTGCCTGAATATGAGGGAAAAGGATAATCTGTGCGAGAATTCTGGAATTTACGGCTTAATGCCGGAGGACGATCATTATCACTTTAACGGTTGGTTCAGTGAATACCTGGTCATCCGCAAAGGTTCCACATTTTTTAAAGTCAACGACATGAGCCTGAAACTGCGGCTCCTGATCGAGCCTGCAGCGGTTGTGGTTCACGCTGTAGAGCGCGCTAAGTCAACGGGTCTGCTGACCTTCAATTCTAACGTAGCCATTCAAGGCTTGGGTCCCATCGGACTGATGTTGCTGGCTGTCATCCGGACCATGGGCGTTGAGAACATCATCGCCATCGACGGGGATGAGAAACGCTTGCAGATGGCAAAGCGGTTTGGCGCGAAATACACCATGAACTTTAAAAATTACAAGGATCTGGACGAGCAGGTTCGCCGCCTAAAGGAACTCACAAGCGGGCGGGGAGCGGATTTCGCCTTCCAGTGTACAGGCGTGCCTGCGGCGGCCTCCAACGTGTGGAAGTTTGTCAAGAGAGGCGGCGGTTTGGCGGAGATCGGATTCTTTGTTGACAACGGATGCTGTAGCATCAATCCCCATCACGACATCTGCAAAAAGGAGATCACCATGGTGGGATCCTGGACATACAAGGTCAGCGACTACCCGATTACCTTTGATTTCCTCCGCAGGGCTGTTGGAATCGGGCTGCCAATCGAGGAGCTGATCACCCATGAGTACAGCCTGGATCAGATGAATGAGGCTATGGATACCAATATGAAACAGCTGGGCATCAAGATCGCCTATATCAATAAAAATTGAGGAGATTGCACATGGAAGCAGTGGGAATGTTGGAAGTGTTTGGACTTGTCTGTGCCATGGTGGCGGCGGATGCGGGCTGTAAAGCTGGCAATGTCACCATCGAAGCCATGGATAAGAACAAACCGGCCAATGCGGATGCGCTTCCGGTGCCATTGCTGGTTTGCATTAAGTTCCGGGGGTCTGTGGCGGATGTGGAGTCCGCCATGGAAGCGGCAGAGGCGGCAGCGATGGCGCAGACAGGCGTGTACTCCAAATACATCATACCCAGACCGGATGAAAATACGGAGGATATGTTGCGGATCAGCTGTTTAGGAAAAGCAGCGCCTCCCGGCGAGGCGCCGGCGAAGGAGCGGTTCTGACAACCGGTATTGGACAGGGGAGAAAGAACCCAAAGCAAATGTGGAACCAATAGTTGCAGAATGTGACAAAATCATGTATAATCAAAACGAAATTCCCAAAGGAGGATTTTTGCGATGCAGGAAGCATTAGGAATGGTGGAAACGAGAGGTCTCGTCGCGGCGATCGAAGCGGCTGACGCCATGGTCAAGGCGGCAGATGTGGTATTGATCGGGACCGAGAAGATTGGATCGGGACTTGTGTCCGTTATGGTTCGCGGCGATGTAGCGGCGGTGAAGGCGGCTACGGAAGTTGGAGGAAATTCCGCCAGCCGTCTGGGCGAGCTGGTAGCGGTTCACGTCATTCCCAGACCCCACGCTGACATAGAGAAGATTCTTCCCACCTTAGACTGATCTTTTTCTTGTCTGCTTGTACAGGCATCGAAAGGAAAGGATGAGGAAGATGCAAGCCATAGGATTGTTTGAGCTTCAAGGATACGTACCCGCGTTGGCGGCCACAGACATCATGTTAAAGACCGCCAATGTCAAGTTTCTAACCTGGGAGAAAAAGTTAGGGGGATGGCTTGTAACCATCGTCATCCAGGGCGAGGTTTCCGCCGTCACGGCGGCCATCGAGGCAGCCAAGGCGGGCACCATACGAAAGTACGCTGCCGCTGCGGTTATCCCTAATCCGCACCCGGAGGTTATGAAACAGATTGAAATCAGTGCAAGTAAATATCATTTCACTTTTGACGACTAAAAATAAGGAGGATCACACAATGGAAGCATTAGGAATGGTTGAGACAAGAGGTTTGGTAGCAGCGATTGAGGCGGCAGATGCCATGGTCAAGGCGGCAAATGTAGTCCTGATTGGAACCGAGAAGATCGGATCGGGACTGGTATCGGTCATGATCCGCGGGGATGTGGGAGCTGTCAAAGCCGCCACAGAAGCCGGCGCAAATGCAGCGCAGAACCTGGGCGAGATTATTGCCGTACATGTCATCCCCAGACCTCACAGCGATGTAGAGAAAATTCTTCCGACTTTGGACTAATCAGTAGAAGGCGTTAGAATGGACAGCGGACGCCCCCGGCCTCGGAGGCGTCCGTGAATCTGCAAAGAAGGTGAGTCTATTGAACAATGAAGCAATCGTAAATGCGGTCGTAGCACAGATTCTGGAACAGTTAAAGGGCCAGCCCACGGCGGCCGGCGAGGAGAGATCCGTCAAGGTCGGCGTGTCAGCCCGTCACCTTCATCTCTGCCGGGAACATATGGATATTCTGTTTGGCGCAGGTTCAGAGCTGACTCCTATGAAGGAGCTGATGGGTGGTCAGTTTGCCGCCAAGGAGACCGTCACGATCATCGGGCTGAAACTGCGCCCCATCGAAAATGTCCGCGTGTTGGGGCCCCTGAGGAGTCAGACCCAGGTGGAGGTATCCGCCACGGATTGTATCCGGCTCGGCGTGAAGGCCCCGGTGCGCCTATCTGGAGATTTGAAGGGATCCGCGCCGATCGTCATCGTGGGACCTAAGGGAGCCGTATCGCTTAAGGAAGGCTGTATCGTGGCAAAACGACATATTCACATGTCGCCGGAGGATGCCGCGGCGTTCGGCGTCCATGATAAACAGGTGGTCTCTGTGCAGGCTCCAGGCGCCAGAGGGGGACTGCTGGAAGAGGTTCCAGTCCGCGTCGACAAGAGCTTTACAACGGAAATGCATATCGATACCGATGAGGCGAACGGCCTTGGAATTGCCAATGGCTCTAAGCTGCCGGTTATTGTTTGACTCCCATTTTTGGGATGACATTTGGTTAGCAAGATGGTGGACCCATATGGCCGGAGGTGATGGAAGTGCTTATAGCAAAGGTGATCGGAACCGTGGTGGCGACAAGAAAAAATAGTAATCTGATCGGAAACAAATTTATGATTGTGGAGACACTCGACCAGATGAAGGATGGACATCGCCGCCTCGTGGCGGTTGACCAGACGGGCGCCGGAATTGGGGATTTGGTGCTGGTTGCCCTCGGCAGTGCAGCGCGGATGGAAGCCTCCGCGTTGAATGCATCGGTGGATGCAGCAATCGTGGGCATTGTCGACAATCCGGACGAGATTTATATTCGAGAATCATAATGGAGGTAGGCTTACGTGTTACGTGCGCTAGGGATGTTGGAGCTGAAGTCCATCGCAAAAGGATTTTCCGCGGCGGATACAATGGTCAAGACCGCAGAGGTTGAACTGGTGATTGCGAAGCCTATTTGTCCTGGAAAGTTTATCGTTCTCATACAAGGCGGGATTGCCGCCGTGACGGCTTCCTTAGAGCGGGGGCGGCGCGAGTATGGGGACTTTCTCGTGGATAGTTTCTTGCTGGGAAATCCTCATGACCATGTGTTTTCCGCACTGAAAGGCGAATATCGCTTCCAAGAAGTTGAGGCCATGGGCGTTGTCGAGACGTGGTCCGTGCCCTCCGCATTGGTTGCCGCAGATCAAGGGGCAAAAGCAGCGCAATCCGATGTTGTAAAAGTTGGATTGGCGAGAGAGCTGGGTGGCAAAGCCTACGTTCTGTTTACAGGAGAGGTCGCGGCAGTCCAGGCATCGGTTGAAGCTGCGGTTAAGGACAGCCGGGTGAAGGAAAAATTGATCGACACATCGCTGATCCCCAATCCGGACCAGAAGCTGTGGGAGTCGATTCTCGGCTGAGAAGTTCCGGGGGTTTCGGCCTGGATGGAATAGAACATGAAAAAGTGGTTCATACTGCTGAGTATGGGCTATTTTTTTAGAAAATGGGAAATAATGTAAAAAATTGCGGATTACTACAAATTTTACTTTAAAATTGACATTCTGTTTAAATCATAATACAAATTGTCGCCTTGACAGATTTCAGCCCTGAAATATGGTACAGTAGTATTCGACGATATGTTGATAGGAGGGCGATAAAATGGCAACAGATGGAGAGAAGAAAGTAGAGAATCTTGGAAAGAGACTGAAGGAACTCCGGGATGAGCAGGGCCTAACCCAGGAGGAGGTTGCCAACGCCATCGGAGTCGAGGCGGGCGCCTATTCCAATTACGAAAGAGAGACTAGAACCCCCGATGTTCAAAAGCTGACGGCATTGGCCGATTTTTACAGAGTCACCATCGACTACCTTTGCGGCCGGACGACGCATCGGACTGGGGGCAATCCCATGGATATGTATGGCGCTAGATTGTTCCGAGATTTGAACAAGGTCATCGAAAAGTATGAGAAGCTGATTCAGACGAATCAGGATAAGACGCTATAAAAATCTGAATTTCCCCTCGAACCGATGGAATTTTTTCCGCAACCCCGCTATAATAAATTGACAAAGTATTTATAGCGCAGTATAATAGACACGCATTGCATAATTCCGATACCAGGAGGATTCTATATGGCGAAGCTCTCACTTTTGGGTGATTCAATCATGTTTAACAACTATGGGCCGGTTGTCGAGGAGACGCTGCAAAATCAATTTACGGTCTTCCGTCCAGATGAGAACTGCCGGTTCGCTGCGTATACGCTGCGCGGTCTGCATGAATGGAAGGAGGGACTGGCCGGCAGCGATATTATCCACTGGAATAATGGCCTGTGGGATACGTGCGATCTGTTCGGCGATGGTGCGTTTACCCCTCTTGATACGTATGTGGAAACCATGGTCAGGATCGCTCGGCTTCTGAAGAGGATTACGCCCAATATTATTTTTGCAACCACGACTCCGCCCTCCCCAAAGATGTGGGGCCACGATCAGAACCGCATACGTCTCTATAACCAGACCGTCTGTCAGGAGCTGATCCGAGAGGGCGTTCGGATCAATGATCTTTTCTCCCTTGTTCTGCCAAAGGTGGAGGAATACATATGTGAGGATCAGATTCATCTAAGCGAAGCCGGGATCCAGGCCTGCGCGAAGCAGGTAATGGACGCCATCACCGCTCTCGCAAAGGAAAAAAATCTGATGTAACCATCAATTCCCCAGTCCGGGGGGCGCTACTGGAAGTGAAAATTCCCATCGATCCTTTCACGGTGTTGCACATAGATGAGTTCATAGCGGTACAAAGTGTTGTTCAGACATGCTTGTACCGCTATTTCATCCTAAAGGAGAGTTCGCCGTGAGGCGGACCTAGATCCGAAGAACCGGAGGTTTTTTATAGATTTGGATGGAGTCTATTGCCATAGGCGAGAGGATTTGAAGAGCATGCGAAAGGAGTAGCAATGAGCGACTACCAAATCAAACAATTTTTTTCAACTCCGCCGTCAGGATATGGAACCGTTCCCTTTTACTGGTGGGTTGGAGATCCCTTAGACCGGGATAAGCTTCTCTACCATTTGGATCAGGTCAAGGACCATCATATCAGCGGGTTGCAGGTTAACTATTGCCATACCGATAAGGGCGGGTTGATATACGGTTTAACCATGCGAAATGAACCGGATCTATTCTCCGATGCGTGGTGGGAACTATTTGGATGGTTTATGCAGGAGGCAAAAAAGCGAGGCATTGCCGTCAGTCTCAGCGACTATACCCTTGGGATACCGGGGCAGGGATATTTTACAGATTGGATTTTAGAGGAACATCCAGATATGACGGGATGCATGTTGCAGATTCATTCCGTGGAGATGAAAGCGGGTATTCCAGCTGAGATCAATCTCTCTGGGCTATGCGCCTGTGAAGATCTGCTCTGTGCCGTCTTTTTGCATCGACAAGAAAAAGCCGCAGATCTGCTGAGGGAGCTGTCTTCAGGGATTTTTACCTATTGTCCGGATCGCGATGGAGAACTGGTGTTGGTGTACCGCGTGAGAAAGGAGAAATCTTTGGATCCCATGCATCCAGAGGCGGGCAATCAGGTGATTGCAAAGTTTTTCCACCCATTTGAAGAACATTTTCCCGGGGAGTGCGGGAAGGGGTTGAATTTCTTTTTTTCGGATGAACTGGAGTTCCGAATCCGGGGCAATCTGTGGAATGATCTATTTGCAGAGGAGTTTCAGCGGCGGAAAGGGTATGATATCCGGCCTGTGCTCTATCAGCTTTTTCGGCAGGCGGACCAAGGCTTCATCAAGACTCGGCTGGATTATTATGACGTGATCGTGCAGCTGGAGGAGGAAAACTACTTCCAGAAAGTCTATAGGTGGCACGAAGAGCGTGGCATGGTGTACGGCTGTGACCACGGGGGAAGAGGCAAGGATGTCACGGAGTTTGGCGATTATTTTCGGACGCAAAAGTACAACCAGGGGCCCGGATGTGATCAACCTATGCTTGAGTCGGATATCATCAAAAACAAAGTGGCCAGTTCCATCGCCCACCTGTATCAGCGTCCTCGCGTGTGGCTGGAGGGATTTCACAGCAGTGGATGGGGCACATCCTCCCAGGATCTAGCGGACGCGCTGGCGCGGAATTTTGTCATGGGGCATACCCTTTTGTCCTTACACGGCTTTTACTATTCCACCCATGGAAGCTGGTGGGAATGGGCGCCTCCGTGTAATTGTGTCAGGGTTCCCTATTGGAAGGATATGAAGCAGCTCCTGGCTGCGGTAGAACGCATGAGTTATCTTTTAAGTCAGGGAGTCCACTGCGCTCCGGTGGCGATTTTATATCCGGTTGCGGCCATGGAGGGAGGCATCGAGGGGGAGGTGGCTGTTGAGACCGCATTCTCCATGGGAGAGTCTCTGTATTCTTCCGGTATTGATTTGGATTATCTGGATTTTGAATCCCTTCGAAGGGCTGAGATCGCTGGCGGCGCACTCCAGATCGCGGGGGAATCGTATTCGGTGGTTGTCATTCCCAATATGCGGACCATACGCGGGGAGACCATCCAAAAGCTGTGCGCCTTCGCCCAAGCCGGAGGAAAAGTGATTTGCGTTGGCGATTTTCCGATCTTTAGCGATCTTGCGCTGGAGGGGCTGGAGGAAGAATTTCGGCTTACAGGCGGAATCATCGTGCCGCCAGAGGAAGCGGTGAATCGGATTCGCTCTCTTGTCCAAGCGGATATCGTTCCAGAGCAGACAGCCGAATACTATACACTCCATCGCCGGATTGACGGGATGGATGTGTTTATGAGCTATGGAATCCCCAAGGGGACGCGCTGTCTATACCGCGCCTTTGGAAAGCCCTCGTTTTGGAATTGTCAGGATGGGAAGAGCTACGCCCTAAAAGGGGAACCGTGCCCGGAGGGAACTTACATCACCATGCCGGTGTGGGATACAGAATTCCCCATCATTGTGTTTAGCGAGGAGGCGGCGGAGGAAGAGTTTCAGTCACTGGAGCCTGTTGAAGAGATTCCGTTGGAGGATGATGTCTGGGAATTTGAAGTGAAGCCATCGCTGGACAATCGATGGGGGGATTTTGAATTGCCGGTTCAAGAGCCGGTTGTGGGCGTGCTTGTAAAGGAATTTGAGGATCTGGGTATGGTTGGAGAGCCGGTTCCCTCTGCGGTTCCATGTGAGAGAAGTGTCCGGTCTTCTTTTGGACCGTACTATCTGGCCGCTGGTCCTTTTCAGACACAAGAGCAATGGCAGCAGACGGCGGAGAGAGCGGCACAGGGGATAACGGAGGGATTTGCGCCTTACGAGATGTCCATGCGATATGGGCTCGAACAGGAGCCGGGCCATCAGGGATACCATGGACTGAAAGGGAAGGTAACAGACGCGTATCTGACCGTGGGACGGCTAGAGTCAAAGCGTTCGCATATGGATCCCCAATATAAACCATATGAAGAGGGAGTCGGGAGAGTCTTCTATACCACTGTTCTCAGCGACCGGGATCAGGATGCCTATCTGCTTACGGATTCCATGAAACCAGACCGGCTTTACGTCAATGGGATTGAGTACAAGGGGGACTGCCATTCGATCCCGCTGATGAAAGGGAGGAATCCTGTTGTCGCGGCGTACCTGGACTGTGGGCGAACGTATCTGCTCTTTGCCACGTCCCCGGAGGCGGCACTGCAGCCCACCCCATATCCCCTCGCCATGCGGTGGTATCGAAATCCACACATCCTTCCCCTTGATGCTTTTGGAGGACGGTATGAGGGGCAGTATGTCCATCTCCGCTTCGACGCTCCGCCAGCAACAGAGTCTATGAAGCTGCGCGCTCAAGGAGCGGTAATCGCCTATATCGGCGGTGAGAGGGCCAACGTTATGTCCGACGGCGAGAGTCAGAGAATCCTAATTGAGTCGCCAAAGCCGGACGCGACAGAGGTTCATCTCTTTATTCGCGTGGAAAAGGGGCATTACGCTGGTGCGGCGCTGGAGGAGGCGGTTGCCGTAACCTGTGGAGTAGGGCGCATCCATGAGGGCGATTGGTCGCGAATCAGCGGATTAAAGGCATATTCAGGCGGAGCCTGGTACCGGAAGACAGTGCATCTAGACTCGGGCAGCCAGGAGGTACTGCTGGACCTTGGTGAGGTTGTCTCCTCGGCTAGCGTCTATGTCAACGGCCAGTATGCAGGAACAAGGGTAGCGGCGCCCTGGACCTTCTCCATCGGGCCTTGGCTCCAAAAAGGGGACAATCGCCTTGAGATCGAGGTTTACAATACATTGGGAAACCAATTTGAATTTACGCCCACGCCCTATAAGACGGGGATTCGGTCGGGGCTTTTGGGCAAAGTGAAGCTCTGGATTGCGGAGGAACGCCCCTAAAAAGGGTAGGACCCTCAATATGACAGACTTCTCGGTTTGAGAGAGCCCGTGAGGAGGCGAGGAATTACAAAAGAACCGAGCGTACACGAATACGCTCGATTCTTTTATATTACGTACCATAGCTAGTCTCTCGTCCCAACCCTTTTTGTATTAACAGGAAAATTTAACAAATCTGTTGCATCCATCTCCAAAGCATCTGCGATATTAAAAAGGATTTCCAGTGAAAAGGGACGAACGATATTAGGCGCTTCGATAGAACTGATATGTGACCGGCTGACCATGGCCAAATCTGCAAGTTGCTGTTGCGTCATGCCTTTCAGCTTGCGAAAATAGGCAATAGCTAATCCTATTTCGATGAAGCGATCCCTATTCTTGAATTGCCCTGTGGACTTTTGTGCCATAATTCACCTACCTTTCTAAATATATGATAAACCTATTGTCCTACACTTATCAATTATAACCTACTGAAAAAAATTGTCTGCAAAAATATATTGAGCAATTGACATATTTTTTGAGCAATAGTATAATATATAGCGCGGAGGTGAGATATATTTGATTTTGGAAGCAAAAGAATTATGGAAAAAAGCCAATGAAAATATATTGGTCTCATCCTATGTTGGAGCCAGAGCCAATCGAGATGCACCGGTCGTCGCAGAGAACATTCGGAGAGCACTCTCATCTTTCATTCAAGCGGGCGCGAAGAATTTTGTCATCGGAATCCCCTACATTGAAAACCTCAAAAACCATTTTTACGAAGCCGTCGTTCAGCAGATTCATGAATTGAATGTCCCGCCGGGCGTGAGAATTGGCGTTCTGACAAGCAAGCGCAACGAGGAGGAATGTCTCTCCTGCGCAAAAGAGTATGCACTTGATTTCGTCGGTTTTGCGGAGAGTTCGTCGGGAAGAAAGTTGGAAGTTGAGCTCTTGGAGAATAACATGTTTTCTGGCGTACTCTGCTACTATACCAAACATTTAAGCCAGTACGGCTGTGTGCCGGTGATCGCAAGGAAAAAGAATCTGCCAGTTAAAAATATCTATCTCGATACATATAAACATATGCTTACATACAAGGCACAGTATGTTCAAGACACAAAATATAAGCATCTCATGATGAAGAAGAGTGAATATGAAGGGACGCTGCGTGACCTTGTGCCAGAGGAAGTACAAGGTCAGCTAAAGGACTATTTTGCAGTCATGGATGAATTGTTAACATATGTGATAGAAGTGTCAAACCAAATAGAACATTGATACGGGTTTACGTTTCAGTGAACGTATAAAAAAGAAAAAATATTTTATAAGTTGATCATTTTTGGTACAATAGGAGAACCTATTGAGAAAGCGGAATGCAGAGCATAAATTGTTCTAAAATGCCTTGTCTAAGTGAATTTTCAAAGATGGAAGCCCAAAAAAAATAATTGATAATATTTCGATAAGTGAATATAATATACACTGTAATAGAATTAGAAGATTCACTGAGGAGGCAATAGAGAAAGATGGATTCCACAAAATTTGTATCCAGATTTGGTAACATGTATGATTTGTTTTTTTTGTATAAGCTTTATTTTAACAAAGCAGAATGGATGTCAGAATTTGCACTTCACAAGAAGGTTGAGAGCGACAATCTGTTCTATGAAAGAACGGTCAGTGAATTCGGCGAGTTCCCTGCAGAGTTAAAAATATTCTGTACCATGAATGAGGATGATATGACATTCCTGGATACTCTCTATTTTGATCTGCTGGAGCAGGATATTGAACTTACATTTCAGGCTTTCAGCGCTAAGCTGGAAGAGGAAGAGTTTTTGAAGCAGCAGGTGTTCCACTTCTATCTAGGAATTGATATTACGAGCAAGACAATGGTCGAGATTGCGGAAAAAGTTGACGGAAGTTATTATTCTGAGGAAATCAAACATCTGTTACTTTCGTTTTATATAAAGCCTGAAAAATATCAAAAGGCTCTCATCTATGACCTGATTTCAAAAGAAGCCATGTTGACCAATTATTATCAGCGCAATTTCAAAACGGCCACGAAGGCCCAGGAAACCTTCGAGGAGGATGACATCGATTCCCTGGTCAACAGCAAAAAGGAGACGCTGTGCTCCATCGCATTGATCGCCAAGAACATGATCATTGCCAGGGAAATCGGCGAATACAATGTGGTCATTTTAGGCTCCGATTATCGAGAGGTGTTGCAGGAGCGGGAGAGTGACAGCGAGACGCCGGATTTGATTGGATTTGGCAAGGTCATGTCTGAACAAAATCGTGTGGTCATTCTGGACATGCTTCTGGAACATAAAGAACTATCCACCAGCGATATCGCCCGCCGGCTGAAAGTTTCCGTCAACGCTGCGTATTATCATCTGAATATGATGACGGATATCGATATGCTGTTTTCGAGAAATGAAGGGCGGACTGTCTACTTCAAGATCAATCCCAATCATTTCGTCGCAATCCGCAAAGCCCTCGAAAAGTATATGTAGAATTGGCAGAGAAAAAGTAGTCCCCCATAAGAGGAGGCGGCGCAGAGCGTATGCTCTGCGCCGCCTCCTTTTATAGTCTGCTCTGGGACGGGTTAGATCAGGAAGTCCGTGGAGTATGGTAAATTTGCATAATAATTGAAAAAATATTTGTGATTTTTGTGTATTTATGGTTAAATAGAAATATGTTACTATTAAAATATAAAATTTATAACACTCTTATGAATGGCTTTGGACGAGGGGATTCTAATGGATGGCGATCCATTGGGCATTTTTCTGTTTTGCAGAGAAGCAGTGCCGGCGTTTATAGGAGAATGGTCTTATATCTGATAAAAGGGGGTTTCGTTATATGCGAGTGGTTAGCAAGGCAGCAATAACAGTTCTCACAATTTCCATCCTTCTTTTTTCTTCCTGCGCACAGGACGGTGGCGGTACATCGACACCGTCTAGTTCTATGGAAGACACGTATGGGCCCCACATAGAACTATACAATCTGGACATGCCCAGAAAAGTAATGCTAGGCGACAACGTTACTTTGCGGTTTAGTCCTTCCGAAGATTCGGAGACGTACAATGAGATCTCGCATTTTTTGGTGACGCTTATGGCAGTGGTTCGGACGGATCATTTTGATCAGCCTGAGAATGAGGACGGTCTGTGGGGGCTTGTATATTGTTTTCAGCTGGATAACAGTTTGGATAATGTTGGTTGGGTTCCTTTCCGCGAGTTCACGGAATATACGGAAGAAAATAAACATTTGCTTCGGTATCCTGTCCAACTAAAAGAAGGATGTGTGGATTTGGATACGGGGGAAGAGGTCAAATGGGACAATGTTCTCGTCACATTTGAAGAGGATTATGCAATTGTCAGTTGGGAAGGCGGTCATAACCACCGAGTCAGCCCAGACGATATCGTGTATCCTGACGTGAAAACAGTCAATGAAGAAAGGCTCCATTAGCACAGAAGAATGTGCACATGTGGTTTACTTGATTAGGGGATAGGACAAAGGCGTTCTGTATAGGCAGTGTGCCTTTTTTTCGGATTTGAGATGGGAATTTGCTTTTTGGTAACGCGGGGCGAAATTTGTTAATGAAAAAGTGTTGACATGCAACACAAAATGTGATAATATATAAACCGTCGCAAAGAGGACTGTGACAGATATATAGTACAGTACAGGCGGATGTGGCGGAATTGGCAGACGCGCTAGATTCAGGTTCTAGTGGTGTAACAACCGTGGGGGTTCGAGTCCCTTCATCCGCATGGAGAGGCAGCTTCGTTTAACAGAGGGAGGCTGCTTTTTTTGTGCTTAGGAAGGTTTGGCGAATGCGAAGTTTGGCGCTGTGAAAATGTCAGTTTCTGGTGTTAAAGAAATGTTGCAAAATCCAATGTAGTAGATTTGGCAGCTGGCCTTGCCGGACGCTACCGACAATATAATATCAATAAGTTGCCAATTCCTCATAGGCAGTCTTATTTTTTTCAATGAGACGTTTAGAAATGGCGAATGTGCTTTCATTGTCCGCTTCTTGCTCTTGCTGTTCGACCTGACTGAATTCAATTGCTAGATAACGAGGGACATTGTTTTTCGGGATCACAGCCGCCCCATTTTCGTCCACCAGACGGGCGACACGGGAAATGTTTTGGTTTGCCTCTGTAATGGAAACGAGATTTTTTGTATTCATGGCCATTGGTACCACACTCCTCTATATCAAGTATACTCTAAAAGGAGGAGAAATACAACCTAATTTATATAGGCCGACATGAACACGGTTAAGGTATAGACGCATACCCAATCAGTTGTGTGTGACTTATCATTGACTTCGCAATGTAATGCTGGTTTCCTATGATGAAATGCTGAAAGCGTAAATCTTGTTATTTCATATTACAGTGGTTGAATGACAATGAAAACAATGGAGGTGCAGCATGGCACTTGAAAATAAATTGGGACTCACGAACTCTGCCGATCTTGCCCGCGAGGAGGAGCGGACCAGTAAGAAGAAAGCCGTGGATCTTTTTGAAAATGGCATTCTTGATAAGCTGGAACCCGGAAAGTTTTCCTCTCTTCAAGTCATTCACAAATATCTCTTTGACGAGATTTACGACTTTGCTGGAAAAATCAGAACGGTCAACATCGCAAAGGGTAATTTTCGTTTTGCTCCGGTGATGTACCTTGAAGCGGCGCTGGAAAACATCGATAAAATGCCCCAGTCCACATTTGACGAGATTGTGGAGAAGTATGTGGAGATGAATATTGCCCACCCCTTTCGGGAGGGCAACGGCAGAAGCACACGCATATGGCTGGATTGCATTTTGAAGAAAGAGATCGGCAAGGTGGTTGACTGGAGCAAGGTGGATAAAGGAGATTATCTGCTCGCTATGGAACGCAGTCCGATAAAAGATATTGAAATCAAGCATCTCCTCAAAAACGCCTTGACGGGCGATATCCATAGCCGCGAAATCTATAAGAAAGGCATTGATAACAGCTACTATTACGAAGGATATACGGCCTTTAAGGCGGAAGAATCTTGGAGGTAACAAAAGGGACGTGGGAGAGAATTAAAAAGTTATCGTAATGAGTTTACTTTTCCATAATTTTCAGCTATAATTAATTCGAGAAAGTATATAGTTGGAGGTTGCTGGATATGACCCATGAAAATTATATCTTATATTTAAAGGGAACCATCGATACTTATCCTTCAAAGACGAAAAAACATATAAATAAGTTGTTTACTGATGCTGATATTGTTAAAAATACATCTCAACTTTCCCTTGGCAATGTGAGTGAGTCTGCGATTGATGTGAAAGATTTAGAGTTAACCGAAAAGATAAAAACATGTCTTGCTCAAAATAAAGAAGCAATTAAATTATTTGAAGAATGGGAATTTACAAAGGACTATAAGTATTCTGTCGTATTTACTTGCGAAAATTTTCAACAGTTGCTGAATAATGCTCAGAGTTTAGCTAAAACTATGCAAAGCCCAAGTGATGAAAGCGCTATGATGTTCGAATATCTTAAGACTCCTATCACTTTTGATTCTGATGGCCTTTTTATCTTAAAATTCAATTTAAAGTTTGCAGCTATTGATCCTCTTAATGAAAATGAAATATTTTTAAAATATCCTGTGCTAATTGTTCTACATAAAGAATCGGAATTGATAGAGTTAAGATTCGATGTCTTAAAGAGAGTATTTATTCCAGATAAAAAAGAACAATCGGTATACTCTGATTTAATTGATGATATAATTAGATATGTTTATGAAAACTTGAATACTGACTTAGTTCCTCTTGACTTAGATTACCTAGTTTCAGAAGTTAAGCAAGACTCACATGAGACTCGCGTGATGGCGGAGTATAGGAAGTTACCTAGCGGAGGGAATGCTCAACTAGAAGTTGGGAACAATCAAGAATATGTTTTGCCTATTATCGGTGAGCTAAAAGAGCTAATTAAAAAACACCAAACCGAATTGGAACAGGCTCCTATCTTAAAAGAAGCTCTTGAGCAGTTCATATTTGAAAATGATGAACTATCAGACTATTCGTGGATAGAACTTATGTGGGAAAATGAAATTAAGACTCGAAGTATACGAGCTAAATTTATTTTTAATTATAGGAATAAATCGTATTGTTTAATCCAACATTATTTTAATAATGTATTGATAGGAATGGAGAGGATGAATCATGTTATCGACTACATTAACGCACATAGAAACATTACTGCAAACGAGGACTAATTTGGCGGATCTATGCATATCCAACTTAATTAATCTTTTGCAAAATTATAGAGTTAACATGTGGTTATATCCAGGTGTGATAAAAAGAAAGTTGGGTATTTCAATATCTGATGTTTATGAAGTTTTGAGAATACTGCAGGAAGAAGGATATTTGGAGAGTTACTATGAATTATATTGTAGTCATTGTCAAAAATCAAATGGTATTGTAATTAGATACTTTAGTGAATTACCTAATACATTCGAATGTGAAATTTGTCATGCAGAATTGCCTGCATTAGAAAATGCTGTTCTCATCTATAAGGTGATAAAAGAATGAATGTAGACAATAACGAGATAACCAAGGCTCTTGAGGTATTTTCCAAAATAAATTCTCAATATAGGTATGAGGAAATTTGTGCAATGCCTCCGGAGAAAAAACAGGAATACGCAAATTTACTAAGGCATTTTGAGGATACCCATCAGAATAAAAACGCCTCTAAAGCGGATAAAGGCAAATCATTAGAAGATATCGTTACATTTTTATTAGAAAATACTGGTGGCCTCTTTCACGTTGATCGAAATCTAAGAACATCGACTAATGAAATAGACCAGTTGCTGACCTTGAGTCCAAATGGAAAAACATTATGCCAATATGGGTTGATAGATAAAAAACTAGAACACTTTTTGTCTGAATGTAAAAACTATAATACTCGAGTAGGCGTAACTTATGTAGGAAAATTTTGCAGCTTATTAATAACGACTCAAACATTATTAGGTATCCTTTTTTCTTATCATGGGGTAACTGGTTCTGGGTGGAATGATGGAGCAGGCCTAATAAAAAAATTTTATTTACATAAAGAGCATCAAAACGAGCGTTACTGTATTTTGGATTTTAATATCAAAGATTTTAAGAAAATTGCAAAAGGGGAAAATATGCTTCAGCTAATGAGCGAAAAATTACTGTCTTTGCAATTAGATACCGACTATTCAACTTATCTATCTAAACACCCTGCAGAATCGTAAAAAGACGGTCAAGCCTAATCCGCCTGACCGTCTAATTTTATGTACTAAATTCTTGATAATAACAGTCTAAATTTGCATTTCAGATAAAACGACCAAAAAAAGGATGGCTAGTATAATAAGTATTGTAAGGCCTCAAAGGCGAAATGGCCCACATGCAGATTAGGAATCAAGCGACTTAATCCAGCAGCGGCCGCATGGGAAGCAGCGGCGGGTTCGTCCAATCGGAGCACTGATCCAGCAGAGTGCAAAAGCGGCGCATGGCCTTGGTGACGTGCTTATTTTTATGGTACACGAGATTGAAGGTGCGATTCCACTCCTGCCCTTGACTCTGAAAAAGACGAACTTCGTTTGCTCTGGCGGCATCCTCCAGAAGCCGGACGGAGATAACGGCCATGCAGCGATTCACGAGAATCGCCTGGCGCATGGCCTCGGGGTTGTTATACTCAAGAGCAATCTTGATGTGGACATGGTGCCTTGCCAGATATTGTTCAAATAGCTCCCGCGTCCCGCTTCCAGGCTCGCGCATGACAAAGTCCATGTCCTGAAGGTCCTGGCTGTGCAGCGAGGGCTTGGAATAGAAGGGGTGCCCCTTACCGCAGGCGAGGACGAGAAAATCCTTAAGCTTCGGCGTGCTGACCAACTCTGGACTTTTAACGACACCTTCCACAAGCGCGATATCCAGTTCATTGTTTACTAGTTTCTGGGAGATGCTGGCCGTATTGCTGATGCCGGCAAAGATCTCCGTATCCGGATTTTCACAGCGGTAGCGCTCAATGAACTGCGGAAGAATGCTGCTGCCGATGGTGATCGTGGCGCCAATTCGCAGCCGGTTAACAGCGTGCTGAGATTCCATATAGTCCTCTAAAAAATTAAAACGGCTTGTGAGATCGCGAGCCAGGGGGAGCAATTTTTCACCTGCCTCTGTAATATGAAGGCGATTTCCCAGACGCTCAAACAACAGCACGCCGTAGTGAGATTCCAGCTCGCTGATTTTCTGACTGACAGAGGGCTGGCGGATCATATACTGTTTCGCGGCGGCACTCATGCTTCCTGTCTCCGCCACTGCCACAAATAACTGTAAATGCCAGATTGTCATGGTTTCCTCCAAAATCGGGATATGGTAAAAAAAGATATTCATGATAGATTATAGGTTTTTCCTATGGATTCTATACATATTATAGTACTTTACTTATAACTTGACAAGTGGTATTCTATATACACGGTATGTATAACACAGTGGAAATAGTTTGCTGATAGGAGGAAAGATGGATGAAAGTCGTCATCATTGGAGGAGTAGCGGCGGGGACGAAGACGGCGGCGAAGCTTCTTCGCGAAGATCGTAGCCACCAGGTTCAGATTATTACAAAAAGCAAGGATATTTCCTATGCAGGGTGTGGCCTGCCCTACTATGTCGGACATGTGATTGAGCATAGAGAGCAGTTAATAGTCAACACCCCGCAGAGTTTTACAGATTTGACGGGAGTTTCTGTCACCACGCAGACAGAAGCCGTGGCCATTGACCGGGAGAAAAAGGTGGTGATGGCGGTGGACGCGGTGACAGGGGAGCGGAAAGAATATCCCTACGATAAAGCGGTTATCGCGGTAGGCGCGCGTCCGTTTATTCCGCCGGTGGAAGGTGTTGCGCTCAAGAATGTATTCACTATGCGGACGCCAGAGGACGCAGTCGCCCTGCGGGAAGCTGTGGACAGCGGGTCGATCAAGCGTGCCGTCATCGTCGGGGGAGGATTTATTGGCCTGGAGGTGGCAGAAAATCTTGTATCTCAGGGAATTCGTGTTACCGTCATCGATATGGCGGAGCATATTCTGCCGGGTTTTGATTCGGAGATGCAAGAGTATGTGGAGAATCATCTAGCGGAGCAGGGGATCATGAGTTTTACCAATACGAAGCTGGAGGGGGTGGAGGGAACCGAGTCCGTAGAAAAAGTTCTGACCAATCGGCGTCCCATCAAAGCCGATGCGGTGATTCTGGCAATTGGGATCCGGCCCAACACAGAATTTATCCGGGACAGCGGTCTGGATTTAATGCCCAACGGGACGATTCGCGTATCCCAATCCATGCAGACCAATGATCCCGATATCTACGCTGTCGGGGATTGCGCCTGTGTGACGGATGCCGTCACAGGCGAGCCCCTATGGTCTCCCATGGGGTCCTCTGCCAACATAGAGGGACGGATTGCCGCCAGGCATATTGCCGGAAAGCCCGTGGCCTATGGCGGTGCTGTTGGGACGGGGATTTGCAAATTACCGAATCTCCATGTGGGCCGGACCGGCTTAACGGAAGTGGCCGCGAGGGAGAGGGGGTACGACGTGGTTAGCGCCCTGACGGCGGTGAACGACAAGGCGCACTACTATCCAGGAGCTGGCACCATGTTTATCAAGCTGATCGCAGACCGGGCGACCAGACGATTGCTTGGGGCCCAGGTTTTGGGGACGGACAAGGTGGATACGGTTCTCGATATTGCAGTCACAGGGCTGTATGGACATGCGACAGTGGATCAGCTGGCGGACATGGATCTGGCATACGCCCCGCCTTTTTCCACGGCGATACATCCTTTCGACCATGCGATCAATGTTCTGCTCAATAAGATGGAAGGCGCGCTGCAAAGCTTTACCCCGGCGGAATATAGAGAGGGGAACGCGGAGGGGTATGAAATTGTCGATACCTCCCAGAATCCGAGCATCGAGGGGGCCGAGTATGTCGATCTCACAGAGGTGAACGGTGTACTCCCCGGCTGGAATCCAGACGCCAAAATGCTGCTTGTCTGTACAAAGGGGCGGAGAGCGTATCTGCTTCAAAATCGTCTCCAATTTTATGGCTACACCAATACAAAGGTTTTAGAAGGGGGGACCGCGTTTAACGGCGCGGATCTACAGTGAGACAGCCGTTGTTATGGCAGAATGGAGGATAATATGGCAACGTTGAGTATCAGCCCGGCGGATGAAAAGCGGGTTAAAGCAATGGGATTTCTGAGCAACAAGGGCACGGATAATTTCTCGGCCCGCATCATTACAGTCAATGGCAAGATCACCGCAAAACAAAATCAGTGCATTGCAGAAGCCGCGGAAAAATTCGGGAATGGGAACATCACATTTACAACGAGGCTGACGGTGGAAGTTCAGGGTGTCCCCTATGATAAAATTGATGAATTTCGGGCCTATATTGCCAGGGAAGGGCTTACCACAGGGGGAACGGGTTCAAAAGTCCGGCCGGTTGTGTCCTGCAAAGGGACAACCTGCCAATATGGCCTCATTGACACCTTTGCAGTATCCGAGGAAATTCACCGCCGTTTTTTTGAGGGATATGCCAATGTCAAATTGCCCCACAAATTCAAGATCGCCGTGGGCGGCTGTCCCAATAACTGTGTCAAACCGGACTTGAATGATTTGGGGATTATCGGACAGCGAATCCCGCAGTTTGACGAGGATGCGTGCATGGGCTGTAAAAAATGTTCCGTTGCCAGCGCCTGTCCAATGGAAGCCGCCACAGTGAGGGATGGCATCCTAAACATTGATCCCGCCCTCTGTAATAATTGCGGTCGCTGTGCCGGAAAATGTCATTTTGACGCCCTATCGGAAGGCGTGAACGGCTATAAAATTTATATTGGCGGCCGGTGGGGCAAGCGCGTGGCCCAGGGGAGATCCCTTAGCAAAGTCTTTACGGATGAGGAGGAGGCGCTGTCCGTCATTGAAAAAGCCATCCTTTTCTACCGGGAACAGGGCAAGACAGGAGAACGGTTTGCGGCGACCATCGACCGCATAGGTTTTGAGACGGTGGAAGCAGAATTGCTATCGGACGCGATCCTGGGTCGGAAAGAAGAAATTCTGTCCGCAAATCTGCATGACAAAGGCGGGGCGACCTGCTAATACAAAATTCGACAGCCCATTTCTTAAATTTCCTTAATACCTCGCATTTTGAATCCATTTCTTGTATAATAAAGGAAGAGGAATGAAGGAGGTGGGGCTATGCTCGTATGTCAATATTTTGTCTGGTTCATGCTGTATAGTGTCATTGGCTGGGTCTATGAATCAATCTATTGTTCGATCCAGCAGCGCCAGCTCGTCAACCGGGGATTTCTAAATGGTCCTCTCTGTCCCATCTATGGGGCGGGCGCAATTCTGGTCCTGTTTTTGTTCCGTTCCCTACAGAATCCGGCTTTGATTTTTATTGCAGGCGCGCTGGCAACGGGGGTGCTAGAGTATGTCACGTCCTGGCTGATGGAGAAGCTTTTTCATGCCCGCTGGTGGGATTATGAGGATTGGAGGTTTAATCTCCACGGGCGGGTGTGCCTGGCCGGTGTGGCGGCCTTTGGCGCCATGTCTGTGATCTTGATCAAGGGCATTCACCCGCTGGTTGCTGTCTTGACTTCACGGATGGCGCCGGGCGCTGTAGGGGCAACGGCGGGTGTGCTCTTGCTTCTTTTGCTGGTGGATACGGCGATCACCACCATGCGGCTGTTGAAGCTGAATGAAAAGCTCAAACAGGTTCATCAACATGTCATTGCGCGAATCGGTGAATCTCGGCTTCACGCGGAGACGATGAAAAAATCAGTGGAAGAGGGAATCGCTTCGCTCAAAACCAACGGCATTGCCTCCCAGATGAGAGAGCTTGTGCAAAGGCTCACGAAGCGGGATCGGAGGATGCTTCGATCGTTTCCCAGATTTCAGTCCACACGGTATGGGGATGTGGTGGATAAGTTGAAGGAAGTGCTGCGAGGCAGCAAATAACAATACATAGCAAAGCCGCATGGAAACTTGCCGTGCGGCTTTAAATTTATTCTGTAGAGGATGAGCACAGGGCGGCTAGGGACTTGTCATAGGGGGGATAGGCAATGCCGTATTCCGTAACGATGGCTGTGATGAGGGAATGGTCTGTCACATCAAACGCAGGATTATATACATCGACTCCGGCGGGCGCCATGGATGCCTCATACCACATGTGGGTGACTTCCTCTGGCGGGCGCTGTTCAATGGGGATGGCCGTGCCGCTTGGGCAAGTCAGGTCAATGGTGGAGGTGGGCGCTACAACGTAGAAGGGGATGTGATAGTAGTTTGCCAGAATGGCGACGCCGGAGGTCCCAATTTTATTTGCGGTGTCGCCGTTGGCGGCTACGCGGTCGCAACCTACGAGGACAGCCTGGACCCATCCTCTTTGCATTACACTGGAGGCCATGTTGTCGCAGAGCACCGTGGTTTTGACCCCTGCGGCCTGCATCTCGAAAGCGGATAAGCGGATTCCCTGTAGAAGGGGGCGGGTTTCATCGGTATAGACATGGAAGTGCATGCCCCGCTGGACGCCGAGATGGATGGGTGCCAAAGCCGTTCCATATTTGACCGTTGCCAGTTGGCCGGCATTGCAGTGGGTGAGGATTCCGTCGCCATCCTGCAACAGCGATAAGCCGTATTCGCCCAGACGCCGGCAGACGTCCACATCCTCTCTCTGAATCGCGATGGCTTCATCGCGGAGTAAGGTTTTGAGACGATCAGTGGTGGCCTGCGGATTTCGCTGAACCACCTGCGCCATACGGTCCAGAGCCCAAAAAAGGTTAACGGCCGTAGGGCGGGATGAGGCGAAATACTCCTTGGCGGCTCGAAATTGCTGGTCAAATTCGCCGCGATCTTGGGTTTGAAACCGATCGGTCACCACATACAGGCCGATGGCGGCAGCGACGCCGATGGCGGGCGCACCCCGAACTCGGAGATGCACGATCGCCTCCCAGATATCCTCCGCCTTCGAAAGCCGCAACAAGGTGTACTCTCCAGGGAGCTTCGTCTGATCGATTAAAACGAGTTCTTTCGTCTGCTCGTCCAGCCGGACCGTTTCTGTTGTCAGAGAGGGTTTCATCGAGTTCCCTCCATATTTCTGACGATCTCCGAGATCAGCCGCTGCATATCGCGGCTGCGGAGATTGCCGATTTCAATGACCTCATCGCCGGACAGTGGCTGATCGAGGACGCCCGCAGCCATGTTGGTAATCATAGAAATGGCTAGCACGTTCATTTGACAGTGGGAAGCGGCAATGACCTCTGGCACCGTGGACATCCCCACCGCGTCGGCGCCGAGTGTACGGAAAGCGCGAATCTCAGCTGGAGTTTCAAAGCTGGGTCCGGTGCAAGCCAGATATACGCCGTGCTGTAGAGGGATGTTTAAAGCCGCAGCCGTTTGTTCTGCAAGGGCGCGCAATTTTGGCGTGTAGGCATACGTCATATCGCAAAAGCGAGGTCCGAAGGACGGGTCGTTTCTGCCGATTAGAGGATTTGTTCCCATCACGTTAATGTGATCTTCGATGAGCATCAGGTCGCCGACGGAGAAGTCCTGACAAATTCCTCCAGCGGCGTTGGTCAGGATTAAAGTCTGGACGCCAAGCCGCTTTAAAACACGGACGGGATAGATGACCTGCTCCATCGTGTACCCTTCGTAATAGTGAAAGCGTCCCTGCATACAGATGACCGGCTTATGGGCCAAAAATCCCGCGACAAAGCGCCCTTTATGGCCAGGAGCGGTTGAAAGGGGAAAATGAGGGATGGTTCCATAGTCTAGAAAGATGGGATTTTCAACGGCGCTGGCAAGATCTCCTAAACCGGAACCAAGGATAATGCCGATTTCTGGTGTAAAAGGCAATCGTGTTTGAATATACGCAACGGTTTCGTCTATCATAAAAAAGTCTCCTTTATGCGCGTGAGAGTTCGCTGAGGATACGAGTCTTTCGGGTCTCGACCTCAAATTGTATGCGCTCAATGTCCAGTGTTGTATACTCTCCATCCCGATAGAGTACACGGCCATCGGCCATGGTCAGGCATACATCGCTGCCCTGGGCGGAGTACACAAGATTGTTAAGCATATCCGTAGCCGGATGCATCCATGGGCCGCGGCTATCGATGACGATCAGATCCGCCCTGTACCCCTCCTGCAACAGGCCGCAGTCTGTGCGGCCCTGGGAAAGGGCACCATTTCGCGTGGCCGCTGTGAGGGCCTGGGCCGGCGTTATGAGAGTGGGGTCGCCGCTTAGCCCTTTGTAGAGGAGGGCAAAGAGCTTGATTTCCTCCATGATATTTAGATTGTTGTTGCTGGCCACGCTGTCGGTACCGAGGGCCACGTTGATGGAGCGCCGAAGGAGCTCCGGAACTTGGCAGAAGCCGCTGGCTAGTTTAAGATTGCTGATGGGATTGTTGACGGCGGTCACGCCTTTTTCAGAGAGAATGTCAAAATCTTCTCCCTCCAACCATACACAGTGGGCGGCCGTTGTGGGGGCGTCAAACAGACCTAATGCGCAAAAGTATTGCGCTGGCGTCATACCTTCATGCCGCGCTTTGCACTCTTCGTGCTCTTTTCTCGTTTCCGAAAGATGGATATGCATGCGAAGCCCTGTTTCTTTTGCGAAGTCCGCCATCTGGGCCACGACCTTGGGCGTAGAGGTGTATTCCGCGTGGATGCTCAGGTCCAGGCGCAGACGGCCACCGCCAGCTTGATGCATGGTGGTCAGAAGCTCCTTGCACTGCTGATAGTACTCCAGCTCCCACAGGTTGCGGTTGTCAAAACAGGTGACTCCGATGCTCATATTGCATTTCACTCCGCTGTCGAGTACGGCCTGGCCCAGTTTATCCCCATGATAATACATGTCGGTGGTGGAGACGACGCCGTACCGGAGCATCTCGGCAAAGGCCAACATCGCGCCGTAGTATACATCGTCCCCAGTCATCTTGGCTTCAAAGGGGAAGATGCGAGTCTGGAGCCAGTCTTCCAAAGCAAGGTTTTCGCCATATCCCCGGAGCAATGTCATGGGGGAGTGACTGTGGGCGTTGACAAAAGCTGGAAAAAGGACTTTCCCATGGCCATCGTAGTGCTCGCCAAAATCCTCTCCCGGCGGGGTATCGCCAATATAGGCGATGGTATGTCCGCGAACGCCTACGTATCGATCAGGTTGATAGGCGGCGTGTTCTCCTATGATGCCGATGTGTTCGAATAGCATGGCATACCCTCCCTTATTCGCTTTTGCGATTATTATACCATGGCCTCCGGCCATGATATAGCTCCGCAGCTTGCACACGGTCGCGCAGCGGTTTGTTCGCTTCGCTCACCGCGCGGCCGGCGCGTATAATCGCTTTTGCGATTATTATACCATAATTTTTTGTGTTTTTGTAGGCCCCCAGTGGGCTGAATTTAGTTGACAAAAGCCACTTTTTGCGCTATACTACAAATAGTAGCTTTTATCAACTAAATTATAAGGGGGAAACTTATGGCAGAAGGAAAAAAAGTAGTACAACGAATAAGGGAATTTAATCGCTTTTATATGCCTCTACTGCGTTTGCTGGATACTCACTATTTGGGTTCGGAATATACACCGACAGAGGCCCGTGTTTTGTTTGAAATATATGAGAATGACGGTTGTAATGCTGCTTTTATAGCAAGAGTTATGAATATAGATAAGAGTTATCTAAGCAGAATTATCAGGGCTCACGAAAAAAAAGGTCACTTGATACGAAATGTATCAGAAGCAGATTCAAGAGCATATCATCTTCATTTGACTGAATCAGGTCTGTTACAGACAAAAGATTTTATTCAGAAGTCAAATCAACAAATCGGGGATATTATTAAGTCTCTGAGTCAAGAAGAGTGCATGGAATTGATTGAAGCTCTTAATACAATAACAACCATTTTACAAAGCTGTAACAAAGCAGAATCAGGTTCACAGGAGGAATGATACTATGAAAATCGTGCCATATGAAAAGAAATACAAAGAAGATTTTATTGAAATGAATAAGCAATGGATTTCCCAAATGTTTGTGATTGAGGAAGAGGACTTGGCTGTTCTGAACAATATCGAATGTGCGCTCGAGGCGGGCGGTCAGATTTTCTTTGCCGTCGATGATGCGGAGGAAGTTTTAGCTTGCTGCATGATTGCACCACTTCCAAACGGAGAATGGGAAATAGAAAAATTTTGTGCAAGAGGGATGTATACCGGGACAGGTGCAGGAAGTGCCTGCCTCAAGGCTTGCATTGATTATGCAAGGGCAAAATGTGTAAAAAAAGTTGTTATTGTAACTAATACAAAATGCGAACAGGCGATTCATTTATACAAAAAGTTTGGATTTATCGAAGTGCCTGTTGATAAAGAGAAGTTTCCTTTTGAAAGGGCAAACATAGCTTTTGAGCAGATATTTTCATATGATAATTAGAAGTATTCCAAACCAGTCGGGCATGTCGATAAGCGGAGGATTTCAGGCGGCTCATCGCCATTGCCTAATATGGTGCATTAGGCAGCAAGGCATGGCAAAGACCATAAATTGGAAGTTATAAACGAGGAAACGGTTCGAAAAACGAGCCTTACAATTCTGTAAGGCTTTCCTGGTCGTCCCATTTATGTGATAAAGTAAAATAAGAAACAAATACCGAGGAAGGGGGGCTTGCCTTGTTACGGCCTGGCCACATTAACAAAAAGATGCTGCGCTGGCTTTTGCCTGTTGCCTTTGTTGTTCTGAGCGTGTTTCTGCTTCAGGCTGTCTCTTCTCAGAGAGCTTACCATATTCAGGGCATCACACCGCAGGACGGTGTGCTGGATATCCGGGATGCTGACGTTTCGAGCTGCGTTCTCAATATAGTCAACGATTGGGACTTCTACCCGGCGGCGCTGTATACATCGGAAGATTTCGCCTCGGGAGCGGCAGCGGTGAAAGCCGGCCCGGAAGAATCCGCCTCGGATACCCCCTACGGAACCCACCGCCTGCGGATTCTGGCACAGCCGAACCAGTATTACACCATTTGCAGCTTTTCGCTGGATTATGCCAGCCGCGTGTTCGTCAACGGTTCTGAGGTTGCGGCCTTTGGCAGGGTGGCGGACAATGCGGAGGATTTTGTACCCCAGGTGGGCTACATGACCATCCCCATGTTTTCCGGAGAAAGCGGAGAGATCGAGATCATCTATCAGTATGGCAACTATGTCCATAAGGATGGCGGGTATATCCAGCCGACCTACCTCTCAACCCCGCAGAATATGGAGCAATTTAAGGCGGCAAACGATTTGGTCTCCCTGTCGGTCAGCGGCGGCCTGTTGCTTTTGATGCTGTATTTTCTGCTGAGCGCGGCGGTGCGCCGCAAGACGGATTTTCTCTGTCTGGCGTTTTGCTGTCTGGTAATGGCGATGCGGGATCAAAATTTCTTCAACATTCACCTGCTCCCGGCAGATACCTCCTGGTATTTGGTATACCGCGTGTTTATTCTGATCGTCATGCTGATGCCGGTGTCCATCCTTCTGCTGTTGAAATGTATGTATGCCAAGGCTACGAAACACTGGCCGCTGTACGCCTATCTGGGAATGGCTGCCGTTGCTGCCGTCCTGATCTGCGTGCTGCCTACGCAGGATATTGTCTCAGTTTCCACGGCAATATATTATGCGTCCATCCCGTATCTGCTGTATCTGATTTTCGGCATCATCCGCCATTATATCCGGCAGCGCCGGCTAAATGCAGTGGATATTCTGGTGCTCTCCGGCTTTCTCATCCTTCTGGCGGGTCTGCTATACGAAGCGCTTCTGACAGGAGACAGTTTCGAGGTTACGCACTATGGAGCGGCGGCCTATGGGATGCTGGGCTTTGTCTTCCTCAATGCCGCAGCCATCAACCTGCAGATTCAGGAACGGGAAGTGGCGCTGATCGAAAGCCGCAGCCGGGGCGAGATGCTGGAGCGCATGAACCGTCTCAATATGGATTTCCTCCATAAGGTCGCCCATGAGCTGAAAACACCGCTAACGGTGATCTCTGGCTATGCCCAGCTGACCGGGATGCAGCTTGCCGCACATCGCATCAGCGACGAGGCCCCCGGCAATCTGAAAACCATCCAGCAGGAGGCACAGCGGCTGGCAGACATGGTGACAAGGCTGATGGAATACTCCTACGGGCGGAAAAGCGAGCTGAGCTTCGGAAAGGTCATCGTGCCGGAGCTTTTGAAAAACGTGGACGCCATTGCCGCGCCCATGTGCCTGAAGAATGGCAGCACGGTCAAAATCACCGCAGATTCCTGCGCGGATGTCCACGGCAATTTTGAAATGCTGCTGCAGATCTTTATCAACTTGGTAGTGAATGCAAACAAAAACACACAAAACGGGACCATCGCGATCAGCGCCTCCGACAGGGAACGGGAGGGCTTTGTGCTGTTCCGGGTGGAGGATACCGGCAGCGGGATTTCAGCGGAAGACCTGCCGCACATTTTTGAACAGGGATATAGCGCCAGCGGCAGCAGCGGGCTTGGGCTGGCCATCTGCCAGGAAGCAGTGGAAGCCCACGGCGGGGAGATTTGGGTAGAGCGAACGGGGCCGGAGGGCACCGTATTTGCCTTTACGGTTTTGAAGGAGGGGGAGCAGTGAGTACGATATTACTGGTAGAGGACAATCCACACATTATGAAGATCAACGCCGAGGTGCTTTCTCTGCACGGTTATGAGGTGCTCAGGGCGGGGACTGCTGCCGAAGCGCGGGAACAGCTTCGGTGGCACCCGGCAAATCTGATTGTGCTGGACATCATGCTGCCAGACGGAAACGGCATAGAGCTGTGCAGAGAGCTGAAAGGGCGCTATCATATCCCGATCCTTTTTTTGACGGCGCTTGGAGAAAACCAGGACGTGGTGGAGGGGCTTCGCGCCGGAGGCGACGATTATTTGCCTAAGCCCTATGATCTGGAGGTGCTGATTGCCAGAATTGAGGCCAGACTTCGTTCAGATGCAAACAGCCGCCGCTATGTCTGTTACGGCGACCTGAAACTGGATGCCGTTTCCTTTATCGGGTATGTAAACGGCCGGGATATCCTGCTGACGCAAAAGGAATTTACAGTGCTGCTTCTCCTGGCACAGAACGCGGAACACAAGGTATCCCAGGCGGAGCTGATGCGGGAGGTCTGGGGCTCCGAATCCGAGATGGAGAAACGCGCTCTGTGGACGCTGATCTCCCGTCTGCGGAAAAAGCTTCACAGTGAAGACTCCCGATTGGAGATATCTTCCCTGCGGGGCGGGGGTTACCTGCTGGAGCAGCTATGAAATATGCGCTTTCGCCGCGAACTTTACAAATTTGTAAGGTTCGCGGCTTTTGCTTTTTTGTATGCTATGATTATTTTACGAAAAAAGTATCGAGAGAGGTACGTATACACTTTTGAAGGAGGAACACAAGGATGAAGAAACGGATTGTAAGCCTGATACTGACCTTCAGTATCCTGCTTCCTATGCTTCCGATGAACGTCCTGACGGCATTTGCCCAGGATACTATCCTGTACGGCGACGCCGACGGGAACGGCAAGGTGGAGCTGCTGGACGTCAACCTGATGGAATGGTACATCGAAGGGGATGCAGAGGCGCAGGCCGCCATCCACTTCACCGAAGCCGACGTCAACGCGGACGGCGTGACCGACGACATCGATGTCGATATGGTGAAGGAGTATCTGGTGGGGAACCGCGGCAGCCTGACGCCGACGCTGCATACCATCAGCTTTGTGACGGACGGCGGCGGGGAGATCGCGCCCATTCAGGCGGGCGACGGCTATCCCTACAAGGGAGAGATTCCCACTCCCGCTAAGGACAATTTCATCTTCGTCAACTGGGAGATGGAGGACGGCCGTACCTATTATCCGCTGACCGAGGTGGTATCAAGCGACATCGTTCTGACAGCCGTGTACGAGGAGGTACCGTACAGGGAGCAGCTCAATATTACCTCCTTCAGCCTGGAGGATCAGAATCCGAATGTTTCTTTTGACATTACGGGTGATTTTGCCAGCACGGACGACGTCAAGGCCAACATCACCGTCCTGCCGAAGGACGGCTCCGACCCGGTGGCGGTGGATGTGAAAGACAACGGAGACGGCACTTTTACGGTCTATGCGCCGGAGGGGTTTGAAGAGGGTGCCTCCTACGAGCTGACGCTGGGAGAGGGACTTTCCTTCGTTGGTAAAGAGGAGATGTTCCGCACGGCGTACTTCATCATCGCCAAGGGAAAAATCGATACTCTTCAGTACGATGACGAGGTGATCTTCATCCGGGATACGCCTGCAATGCGGTACACCGTCGGCGGAAAGACGGTGGATGTGCTGGAAACAGCCCTGCTGAGCAATGACGAAAGCACAGATGCTATCACCGGAAGCTTTGAAATGTCTGGACAGAAGCTGAAAGAGGGAGACATCGTCTGTATTTATGAGACGACAGATCCGAGAGAACGGGACTATACCAAGAGTGATTACCGGGACGACGCGATGGCCTTCATCAGTATCACGGCGGTGAGCGGCAGTACATACAGCTTTGAAAGCCTCAATGAAGAGGATGCGGAAGATGTCCTGGCGATGCCGGATTCGATCCCGTATCAGGTAGCAACGCTTCCGACCGGAGACGGCACAGTCAACAGAAATGATTACGACGCGTATGCGCTTTCGCTGATGGGCGAAACAGAAGCGCCGGATTTTGAAAAATACGATTTCCTGATTTTCTACACCGTGGCCATCGACACGGTCGATACAGCCGAAGCGGCTGATAACGCCGATGTTGTCTATGCACAGGTCACAAATATCGACGGCGATACGATCCACTATGAGATCGTTGAAAAAGAGTATATCGAGAACTACATGGATCTCTTTGTTACGCAGCGCATAGACAGCGAAGAGGCCGCAGCCAGCATCGATCAGGAAGCACTTCTCTCGCGGGTTGAGCAGCAGGCGGTTGAAAGCGGTTTTGCCGAAGAAGCGGCGAACCGCATGGTGCAGGACGCGCTGAAAACAGAGGAGGTGCAAATCAAGCTTCTTAACGCCGGCATTACCAGAGCGGAAATCAGCCAACTGTCGGCTGCACCGGCTGCGGCCACGGCAGCTGGAACCGGAAGCACAAGGGCGAAACTTACCATGGAGACCCCTACAGTAAATGCAACCTTCATCAATGACCGACATTTCGAGGACGGTTTCGGCGTTGCGCTGAATGTATCCGTGGTATTTTCTGTAGACAAGAGGATGCCCTCCGGCAAAGTAGCATCGCTGAAGATCGAACTCAGCGCTGGTTTTGAGCAAGAGGTGGCTCTCGACTTTGACGTCCACGTAGATACTAAGTGGGAGTGGTATGCTTTCATCCCAGTCCTCAAGGATGTGTATGCTGACGTTTCGATCGATATATATGATTATACCGGCGTATCTGTAAGCGCCAAGGTGTATACCGTTCAGGGAGACGACATGTCTAAGAAAAAGTGGCAGGCGCTCAGAGATGCAAATGCAAGCCCGGAACGGCAGGAATTGCTCCGCAAGATCAATACGCTTGGTACCAAGGTGAAAAAGTTGCAGGCCAAGGGAGAAAATGTCAAGGAAGTGCTGGAGGAGATTGAAGAATATGCGGCTCAGCTGCCTAAGGTAGAGATAGACGGCGTGGAATACTCCATTGAGCAGCTGGAGGAAGCCCTCGGCGCCGAGGATGTCAGCACCGCCTTTGACGAGGTATTCAACGCGGAAACGGAAGAGGAAGCCGAGAGTGGCATGGACCAGCTGATGGATCGCTACAAGGAGATGCTGGAACAGGAATGCGACTGGGTAGAGCTATATAACCAGCCGCTGCTCAGCACGACCTACTATCTGTCCATCGTCGCCATCAAAGTGGATCTGAATTTTATCGTCAGGGCCAATGTCAACATCGCCTTGGGAGCCGATCTCAGATATGAAGTCGGCAAGCGCTACAGCTTCTGGCTCCATCTTAAGAGCCAGAAGGCGGGCTCCAGTGAGATCGACCTGATCGACGAAAAGTTCAACTTCCAGTTTTATGTGATGGGTACGCTGGGCCTCAAAGCCGGCGTCAAGGCGGAGATCGCCTTCGGCCTGCTCAGCACCAGCATCGCCAGCATCGGTGCCAATGTGGAATTCGGCGCCTACCTGAAGCTATACGGATATTTCATCTACTATTTTGAAAAGCTCAGGCCGGCCAATACCGACGCCTGGAACGAAACAGAAGAAATACTCGGTGCGCTCTATGTGGATTTTGGCCTCTATGTCACGGTCAAGTTCAAGGCGCAGATATTCTTAGATTTCATCAAATATGAGCCGACGCTCTATGACGATGAATTTCCGCTGCTGACGGCGGGCGTGCAGCAGAATGTCTACGACTTTGCGCTGGAACCGGATGAGGACGATGTCTTGTATGTGCAGGATTGGGACAGCAACAGTGCAAACGGCATCACTATGCCGCTGTCCGATAGCTATCTGACCATGAAGCGGATAAATCTGGTCACCGGCGAGAAATCACAGCATAGGTACGATCGGGGGAACTTTGTCATCACCTTTGATAATTCAAGCTTTAAGATTAGCGATGACGGTGTGATACGTGTCGATGTACCGGAGGGCTCCCGGTATCTGACCGCCAATATGCGCATTGTTTGGAAGGCCGACAAGCTGACCTTCAGCAAATACGACATCGACATTACCGTCCCGGTTGTCTGGACCAATATGAGCCAGTCGGAGTTCAGTGAAAAATTCACGGCCAGCGTGGCGGTGGGCAACATGACGGACGGCTATCAGACCGTATGGAGCGAGCGCTATGGCAGAGTAGATGTGTTCGACCTGCCGTCTCAAGACGAAATTCTGGAACTCATCGATTATGACAGCTATACCGCAGCAGACGGAACGAATCTCAAGTACGCAGAAATCGGCGGCTACCAGGAGGAATCGACGGGACTGAGCCTGACTACCGACAAGACCTATTTTTTCAATGTGACGCCGAGGACCTATTCGATCACCGTGACAGGCGTTCAGAAAGCCGACGGTACGACGGAAAACCGCACCTATACAGCAAAATACGGCGAAGAATTCGATCTGTCTGATCTGCAGACCACCGGTACTGTAAACAACGAGGAACGCAAATATACGCGTTTCCTGAACCTGACGGAGCCGGGCGCGGCGGAGGATGCGGACAGCATCCCGCTCAGCATGACCGCAGACATGGCATTTGTGGAAAAGTATGGCTTTGATGGTATTACATTTGAGGCCAATTATATTGATACTGCGCTGACTGCGACATACGAGTTCATCGGCCTCGGCAGCAATGTGCCACCGGTAACGGTCCGGTTCCAGTCCGGCACCGCGCCGTCATATGAAGGTCTGGCAGATTATGTACGGCAATATGGCGGCGAGAACGCGACCATCGTTTCCATCTCGCCGTCGCAGGCGCCGTCGCAGAGTTCTGTCATCTACACGGTCGAGTGCCGCGTTGACGGGACCAAGAACGCTTATACCCTACGCTTTGACACGAACGGCGGAAGCGAGATCAGGGAGCAAAGGTATCTGGAGGGCTCTGCCCTCATGCAGCCAACGGATCCGACCCGCGAGGGCTACACCTTTGCCGGCTGGTATGCGGATAAAGGCTGTACCAAGGCCTTTGATTTCGGCGCCGGTATGCCCGAAAAGGACACAACGGTTTACGCCAAGTGGAACGCCAACACCTATACCATCACCTTTGCAACGTCTACCGGCACTGCGCCTGGGGCGAGGGAGATCAAATACGGCGAGCCATACGGCGATCTTCCTGTGCTGACAGACTCCACGCTCCGCTTTATGGGCTGGTTTACCCAACAGACCGGCGGTACGCAGGTGACGGCAGATACCGTTTTCACCGGCACGGGAAACCAGACCCTGTACGCACACTGGGAGCAAAAAATCGAAATTCAGGATAGTTGGATCACCATCACGCCGCGGTCGGAAGATTATGATGAATCGGAACCGGGCTTCCCCGCCGAGTTCACCGTCAACGCGCCGGACGGCGACCTGAGCGCCGAGGACTTTACCGTCACCTATCTTTGGGAAAAGGCAGGCTCCGAATGGACAGAGGATGCGCCGGTCAATGCAGGCGGCTATCTGGTAAAGCTGAGCCGGGCGACGGATGATAAATATCTTGCGTTTGAGATGACCTCGGATCAAGCAGCGGTGGCCATTAATAAACTTACCCTGAAGTTGAACAGACCGGTGCCAACCATTTCCAACTGGATTGCAACGGTTGATGTAAGCGGTTGTGGAATCAAAGGGGACGGAACGGTCACATATATTATGAAGCGAGTGGAAGCTGATAATGCGTGGGAAGTCGGCAGGAATACAACCGGCACGTTTGATCTCAGCAGCTATGGCTATGGCGCCGGCACCTATGCTTTTGCAGTTGCGGTTACCGGCGGTACCAATTATAATGACGCCCAGTCTACTTTCGGGTCGTATGTTGTGGATGACTCCGGAAGCGGCGGCAGCATTTGGGGAACGTTGTCCCTGTCTCTTGCAGGGGATACCGAACCGGCTCCCACGACGGCAACTATCAACAAACCGAGGACGCTGGCTGCCGCCCCGATTTTCCTTTCTGCCAGAGTGACGCCCACACTGATGACGCTGGCAACGGAACCCACAGGCAACGCGACCATGATCCTTTCGCCGGACGAGGTAGTCCTCAACCGCGGCAGGAAATTCGAGGTTACGCTCTCCCTGGATCAGGCGGTGGACATATGGGGTATCCTGGCGGCAATCGATTATGACCCCGACGCTCTGGAGCTTTTGGGCTATACCTTCGGCGACATTTTCACGGAAAGTCAGTTTACCGTGCAGGAGGATCTGACGGCAGCGCCGTATAAGCTGCTGGCCACGCTGGACGAGATCGGCACAATCTCCGCCGACGGCAGCTTTGTCACCCTTAAATTCAGAGTGAGAGATGACGCACCGGAAAAAGAGACCTCCATCGCTCTTGAATTGTTGGAGGTCGTGGGCAAAAATGCGGCGGTCCCGGTGGATAAGGGCAGTGCCGTCAGCATGACTATAGACGAGACCGCGCCGGTCATCGAAGGCATTGAGGACGGCGAAACCTATTGCCCGAGTCAGATCTTTACCGTTTCTGAGACCAACTTGGGGTCCGTTTTGATCAACGGCGAAGTGCAGACCGCTGTGGACGGCAATTATGTCCTTATGGCCGGTGACGATGAGCAGTGCACCATTGTCGTCATGGATAAGGCGGGCAACTCCACGGCCTATACGGTCACGGTCAGCCATACCTGGGCCTCTACCACCTATGCGTGGAGTGAGGACGGCAAAACCTGCACGGCGACCCGCATCTGTGAAGGCAATCCCGCCCACGTGGAAACAGCAGAGGCGACTGTAACCGGTGAGCAGACCAAAGCGCCCGACTGCACCGAAAAAGGCGAAACCACCTATACAGCCACCTTCACGGATGATTGGGCAGAGACACAGACGAAGACGATTGCCGACGTCGATGCAGCCGGCCATTTCTATGGCGATTCGTGGGAAACCGATGAAACAAACCACTGGCATGCATGTGCCTGCGGAGAAAAGACGGATGTTGCAGAGCATGAATTTGTCTGGGTTACCACCAAAGAGGCTGAGATAGGCGTAACAGGCGAAAAGCATGAAAAATGTGAAATCTGCGGCTTTGAAAGAGCGTCTGTGGAGATCCCCGCCATGGCGAAGCCGGACGATGAAGCGGAAGGTCCGCAGACCGGCGACAACAGTAACATCGCACTGTGGATGACAGTGTTGTTCGTATCCGGCATTGTACTGGGTATGCTGAAGGTCAAGAGAAAAAAGCAAGTGGGATAGGGAAGGCATCGCCCTAAAAAGCACAAGTAACGATACACCCTTATTAAGCCGGACGAAACGACAATGCCGCTGTTTGACAGAAAAAGGCTTGTATGATACTATAAATGTATCTTTGAGCTGGAGGGGTGACAATGAGAGCGTTGTGTATCGGCGGAACGGGCGTGATCAGCAGTGCGGTTGCGGAGCTGGCGGTGAGACGGGGCTGGGAGGTGATCGCCCTGAATCGCGGCAACCGGGAGGTTCCGGCAGGTGTTATGTCTTGGCAAGCGGATATCCGGCAGGAGCGGGAAGTAGCCGCTCTTGTGGAGAGAGAGTCCTTCGACGTGGTGATGGATTTTATCGCCTACACGAGGGAGGACGTGGAGAGAGACTGGAGGATTTTTCGAGGAAAGACAAAGCAATACATTTTTATCAGCAGTGCATCCGCATACCAGAAACCATTGACAGATTACGTTGTCAATGAAAGTACGCCCCTGGCAAATCCTTATTGGCAGTACTCCCGAGATAAGATTGCCTGTGAAGACTTTCTGATGAACAAATATCGGGAAGAAGGGTTTCCAGTGACGGTTGTGCGGCCCAGCCATACCTACTGTGAGCGATCTGTCCCTGTGGGAGTGCAGGGAAAGAATGGAAGTTGGCAGGTTCTCAAGCGGATGCTGGATGGAAAGGCGGTCATCGTACATGGAGACGGAACTTCTCTGTGGACCATGACGCATAGCACAGACTTTGCCAAGGGGTTTGTGGGGCTCATGGCGAACCCTCACGTGTTAGGGCATGCGATTCAGATCACATCGGATGAGAGTATGTCGTGGAATCAGATTTATTCCTGTATTGCGCAGGCGTTGGAGGTGCCTTTCCGCCCTGTCTATGTGCCCAGCGCACTGCTGGCCGGCAGCCAGTTCTATGACTTTAAGGGGAATCTTTTGGGCGATAAAGCGCATTCCATCGTCTTTGATAATGCGAAGCTCAAACATTTCGTGCCAGGATTTACGGCGACTATTTCCATGAGGGAGGGAATTACGGCAGCGGTTTCCTATGTGGTAGCCCATCCCGAAAACCAAATCGAGGACCCAGAATTCGATGGTTGGTGCGACCAGGTCATCAGTGGTCTCGATGGACTTCGCGCGATTATCTGAGTGTGAATAAAAGCGGTAGAGTGTACGATTCAGCAGGAAAGCTGGGGTTGTGCCATTCTATCGCTTTTTGTTGCCGGGACCATACAAATCAAGTGGGTTGATTTTTATGTTCCAGTGTGGTATGATACTGGAAATCTTGAGGCAAAGTCTCAACTACGATGAAGGGTGTGAACCTATGATTTTAAATATTGACAACACGCATTTTTTTGTTAGCCGGAAGGCGGAGGATGTGACAGAGAAGGAAATCAATCGCTTTATCGACCAATACGCGGGGACCCAGGTTTCGCAGCTGGTATTCAGCATCAATGCCATGCGGGCTAGCTATGACAGCCGAGTATTTGAACCCATTTGGCAGGGATATGATCCGGAGGGAGGCCCCGACCAGCCGTTTCTATCCGCGCTCCCTTCAGAGGAGAGCCGCCAGCGCTTTGATAATATGATGCAGAATTATTGCCAGCTGTGTGGCAATGGAAAGAATGTGTTCCAGCACTGGATTGCCAGAACCCGGGAGGTCGGCATCTCTCCATGGATTTCAACGCGGATGAATGACATACATGAGGTCAACGATGAGCGGCATCCCTTTCACAGTGAGTTCTGGCGGACGCACCCCGAGGCACGCCGCAGCATGTATCACGATGTGGGCTGGTCGGACCGGGCGCTGGATTTCGGCAGACAGGATGTGCGGGACCGGCATTTTGCTTTTATTGAAGAAATCATGGAATTGTATGATGTGGACGGCCTCGAATTAGACTGGATGCGGTTTGGATATCATTTCCGTCCCGGATTTGAGGAGGAAGGCGCGGTGCTGTTGACGGAGTTTACGTCGGACGTTCGGCGTCTTCTGGATACCTGGGAGACAAGACGCGGACATAAAATTGAATTGTCCGCAAGGGTTCCGTCTCGGCCTGCTACCTCGTTAGCTTTGGGGCTTGACGCCGTGGAGTGGGCGAGGAGAGGCTTGATTAGCCGTCTGGTCATCACGCCTTTCTGGGCCACAAGCGAAGCGGATATGCCGGTGGAGATTTGGAAGCAGCTACTACGCGGGACGGATGTTAAGCTGGAAGCCGGGCTGGAGCTCCTTCTCCGCGCCTACCCTGCCTCGAAAAAGGTGCAGACTAATTCCCTCGGGACGGTGCGCGGTGCGGCTATGGCGCTTCTCTCAAGGGGAGCGGACGATCTGTATCTATACAATTACTTTGATTGTGTGACCTGCATGGACGATCTGGAAAATTATCCAACGCTCCTGCGGGAGGTGGGCGAGCTGGACACCCTGCGCGGAAAACCGCGCCGCCATGTGGTGACCTATTCAGACACATGGGCGGTGGGAGAGCCGGCTGGGTATCTGCTGCCTGCGACGGTCACCCCCCATTCGGTGAAAGCCTTTGCGGTTCCCATCGGAGAAGCTCCGGCCGCAGCCCAACAGGCCTATGTGGTGCTGGGAGTGGCACAGGAGCAGGACACAGGGGAGGAAACCGTATGGGTCAATGGCACGGTCTGCCAGGAAGTCAAGGATATCCTGCTATCCAGGCCGCTTCCGGCCAGCCCGGTGCGCACCTGGATGATTCCGGCACAAGCGCTGCACAAGGGGCGGAATGTAGTGGAAATCCAGGGGTTTGCCGGTACGCTGGACTGGGTAGAGATCAAGATTGTATAATCAGAAGCCGTTTCACGTTGAAAGAGGGATGGACTATGAAGAAACCGGCTACTAAGAAACGATGGGTCCGAAGAATCATAGGGTATTCGTTGCTTGCCCTTTTGGTCTATATGATTTTAGGAGCAACGCTGCCCTTTGCCCGATTCCCGGAAGTTAGCCAGGAATTCCAACAATCGTTCTCGACAGATCCGTTCTACAGTGACACGGTGGGAACGGACCGGGCGGTGTTGGTGGAAACAAGCCAGGAGGCGCTGGAGTATCGCCTCAAAATTCTCAACGAGGCTGAGGATCGAATCCTTTTTTCCACCTTCGACATGTCGCCGGACCAGAGCGGAACAGAATTGTATTCCATGATGTTGGCAGCGGCGGACAGGGGGGTTAAGGTTCAGATTTTGGTGGATGGCCTTTCCGGCATTAAAAGTCTGCGAAAGGATATGAAGAATTATGCGCTGGGAACACATCCCAATATTGAAATCCGCTTCTATAATCTCCCGAATCCGCTGCTGCCCTGGACATTTATCGGCCGAATGCATGACAAATTCATCTGCGTCGACAATAAATTCCTGCTGCTGGGCGGCCGAAACTCATCGAATTACTTCTTAGGGGAGTACAATCCCGACGTGCTGAGCTACGACCGTGATGTACTAATCTACAATGGGAGTGGGAAAGAACCGGAGGAAGGGAGCGTCTGGCAACAGATTGAGGCGTATTTCACCTCCCTTTGGGATGGCGGTGACTGTACCACTGTGTATGACCGCGTGTCGAAGCGGAAGGAGGAGAAGCTTCAGGAGGCGGCGGCCAGTCTCCGGGAGACGCATCAGCGACTTCTTGAAGAGCGAAAGGAGCTCTTTGATCCAGACACCGATTATGTTGCGATGACGGTTCCAACCCGTAAAGTATCCCTGATCTATAATCCCATCCACAAAATGTCAAAGGAGCCGTGGGTGTGGTATCAGCTGACGCAACTGATGAAGGAAGCGGACTCAAGAGTTTGGATTCAGACCCCCTACGCGGTGCTCAACGACGCCATGTATAAGGCGCTGGAATCCATAGGGAGCGACCTGGACGACTACGAGATGTTGACGAATTCTGTGGCGGGAGGGGATAATTTTATGGGTTCCTCCGACTACATTTTCAACAAAGAGAAGATCCTGAATACGGGGATTACGGTCTATGAGTTTCAGGGAAACCATTCCATGCACAATAAGTCCATGCTGCTGGACGGGGATCTATCGATCATCGGCTCCTATAACCTGGACATGCGCAGCACCTATCTTGACACCGAGACGATGTTGATCATTCACGGAGAAGAGTTTGCGGAGACTCTGGAAGATGCCATGTTGGCCATGTGGGATCAATCTCTGAAAGTCACTCCTGAGGGAGACTATGAGGCGAGGGAGGGAGTGGAGCCCTTAGTGCTGTCGGGCAGCAGAAAATACCTCTACCCCATCACGTCCGTTGTCTTCCAGCTATTTCGCTTTTTGCTATAGCATTTGTTCACGCAAAAGAAATTTGCGGGGAACCTTGACGGAAAGGTTGCTATTTTCAATAAAATACAGTATAATGGTCACATAGGCGATGAGCACAGAGGCTCAAAACAACGTATGACAAGCAATCACCGTTCATCACGGTAAATTTAGCCGCCGCCACGGCAAATGGAGGTTATAGTATGGCAGATAGCCAGAATGACAAGATCACGCTGACCCTCGATGGAGCGCCCAAACCGGAGCTTAAGCTAGAGCCGGAGGAGGAGACGGCGATCACCATCCCCAAGGGTGATACGGAGATGGATGAGAGTAATTTTACAGAGGAAGAGAAAAAGATGGTAGAGGAATTTTCCGAAACGATCGATCTTCGGAATTCCGCTGTCGTTTTGCAATACGGTGCATCCAGCCAGAAGAAAATCGCAGATTTCTCCCAATCTGCGCTGGAGAGCGTTCGGACAAAGGATTTGGGGGAAGTCGGTGATATGATCACCGATCTGGTCGTCGAATTGAAGGGATTTTCCGCGGAACCGGAGGATAAAGGATTCCTCGGAATTTTCAAGAAGGCTGGGAATTCCGTTGCGAAGATGAAAGCCAAGTACGATAAGGCGGAAGTCAATGTTGACAAAATTTGCGGTATGCTGGAGGATCATCAGATTCAGCTGATGAAAGACATCACCATGCTGGATAAGATGTACGATCTGAACCTGACATATTTCAAAGAGCTGACCATGTACATTGTGGCGGGAAAGAAGAAGTTGGCTAACGAGCGCGCCACCACCTTGGTGGAGCTTCAGAATAAGGCAAAGGCCTCGAATCTGCCCCAGGACGCTCAGGCAGCGAATGACTTCGCCTCCCAGTGCGACCGCTTCGAAAAGAAGCTGCACGATCTGGAGCTGACCCGGGTTATCTCCATGCAGATGGCCCCGCAGATACGGCTTGTCCAGCAGAATAGCACGCTGCTGACAGAGAAGATCCAGTCGTCCATCGTCAACACGATCCCCCTCTGGAAGAGTCAGATGGTTCTGGCCCTGGGAATCGCCCATTCACAGGAGGCCATGGAAGCGCAGCGGGAAGTCACCAATATGACCAACGAGCTGCTGAAGAAAAATGCGGACATGTTGAAGCAGGGGACCATTGAGACCGCCAAGGAGAGCGAGAGGGGCATCGTGGATATGGAGACCCTTCGCTACACGAACCAGCAATTGATCTCAACGCTGGATGAGGTGGTGAAGATTCAGGATCAGGGCCGGCAGAGGCGGCGCGAGGCGGAGACGGAGCTGGGCCGCATCGAGACGGAGTTAAAGCAAAAATTGCTGGATATCCGAAGCTGATACAGAGAGTGAATATGATGGCGGGGGAGGCAGCTCCCCTGCCGTTCTTGTGTTTAGAGGGAAGCGCCAAAAGGTGCGGGAGGAGGATGCATGAAAGAGATCAACAAGAAAGGATCCCTGCTGTTTATTGGAATCGTAGTCGTATTGATTTTCACAGCGGTGATTCCCATTGTCAGACAACAGCAGGAGAGCGAGAGGGATAAGGGGATTTTTCGAATACTGGTCAGTTCCGAGAATGAGGATGCCGCGGCGATTCTACAGGACTTTGCCGGGAAGGAAAAGATCGACGTGGAGTTTGACACGGCATCGACCATGGATATGATGGATACACTCAACAGTGAATCCTGTCAGTACGACGCCGCATGGCTGTCCAACTCTATCTGGGTCTACATGCTGGACGGAACGCAGGCGGTGACAAATGCCAAGGCGACTTTTATCAGCCCCGTGGTATTTGGCGTTGTCAAGAGTAAAGCTCAGGAATTGGGGTTTGTGGACACCCCTGTGTACATGGCGGACATTGTGTCGAAGGTGGAATCCGGGGACCTAACCTTCCTCATGCCGTCTGCCACCCAGACCAACAGCGGCGCGTCGGCCTATCTCGGCTTTCTGAGCACTCTGGCGGGAAATCCGGAGGTGTTGACGGAGTCCATGCTCGGCGACTTGCAGCTTCAAGAGAAGCTGACCCGTCTGTTTAGCGGAGTCAAGCGCTCATCCGGAAGCGAGGAATACTTGAACCAGCTATTTATCAGCGGCGAATACAATGCCATGGTCAATTATGAGAGTTCGTTCATCCATTTGAATCAGCAGTTGGTTGAAGAGGGAAGGGAGCCCCTGTATCTCCTTTATCCTGTGGACGGCGTGTCCCTGAGCGACGCTCCCTTCGCCTATGTGGACCATGGAAACGAGAAGAAACAGCAAATTTTTCAGAAGCTACAATCCTATCTGCTCAGCGTGGAAGGCCAGAAAGCGTTAGCGGCCACAGGGCGGCGCTCCGGATATGGCGGGCGAAACCCCTACGGAGATTCGGAGGTCTTTAATCCCGATTGGGGAATCCAGACGGATGGATATCTATCGCCCATCAACTATCCCGCCTCCAATGTAATCAAGGCGGCGATGCGGCTGTATCAGACAGAGCTGAAGAAGCCGTCGGTCACTGTCTTCTGCCTAGATTTTTCGGGAAGCATGAGAGGGGAGGGGCAGTTAGAGCTTTACGATGCCATGGAATATATTTTGAATCCTGACCAAGCGGGGGAAGATTACATACAGTTTAGCGAGAAGGATGAAATCTACATCCTGCCCTTTGACAGCCGGCCAGGAGACGAGTTCAGTGGAAATGGGAGCGAGAGCCAGAAGCTGCTTACCGAGATCTACATGCTGAGTGCGAGTGGCGGGACCGACATCTATGCGCCCCTGATCAAGGCGCTGGATCTGGTCGAAGCCTATGACAACAATGCCTATACCGTATCGATTGTTTTAATGACGGACGGAGAATCCCTTGTGACGAAGCTGGATGAGCTGGTGGAGCGATATGAGCGCTGTGACCAGGATGTGGGAATCTACTCGATCACATTCGGAGACGCGAATCCCAGAGAGCTGGAGACGATCTCCGAAACGGTGGGGGGCAGAGTTTTTGATGGAAAAAGCGATCTGCGCGCCGCGTTTAAGGCAGTCCGCGGATATAATTAGAGGGGAAGACGGACATGAATGAGAATCGCTATATTATCGCGGGCGTCGCGGCGGGAGTCACATTTCTCGCGGTGTTTTTCCTCGGAAAAAATCTGGTGATCGGTCTGGTTCTAGGCATCGCGGCCTTTATCATCTTCGCTGTACTGTTTCGCCCTTCTGGGACCATCAAAATCTCCGGGTACAGTGGGAAGGAGCTGGCGGATATCCTGGGGGATGGCGAGGAGGACTTGAAGGAAATTCAACAGCACGTGGCAAAACTTCGGGATCCCAACATCAAAGGGCAAGCGTCGGCCATCCTCAAAACGATACAGGATATTTTAAAAGAATTGAAAGCAAGACCCGAAAATATTTCTGCGGTTCGGAAGTTTTTCAAATACTATTTGCCCACGCTGGATAGCATCCTCGGCAAATATGAGCGGATTGAGGGCGGCGTGATCAAGCCAGAGCAGAAACAATTGGTCAGCAAATATCTGGGCGATATCAAGAAAGCCATGGATAAACAGTACGCGAATCTTTTTGAGGACGATATGCTGGATCTATCGGTGGAGATGGAAGTCATGACCAACGCCTGCAAGCAGGATGGACTCCTCACAGAGGAGGATTTTAAGAAGAGCGCGCGCCAAGATACAGATCTGACGGTCTAAGGGGGACGATATGTTGAAAACAAATGGTAAGAAGCTGGGCATTGGAATCGGAATTTTTGTTGTCATTATCATCGCGGGGGTTCTCATCAGCCGTCTGATCGGAGGGGCATCCCAGAAGGGGGATGTCATCTACGGCGCTGTAGGCGGTGGAAAAGAGAATTTTTTGGCGGATGAAGAGGTGAATCGGATCTTACTGGAAGAGTACAACCTGGTTGTCAAAAATGATGCCTGGAGCAACGGAAAGTTGATTAAGGATCCATTGACCTATGAACTCGATGGGCAGACGAAGAATTACGACTTTGTCTTTTTCTCTGACCAGCGCTATTATGAGTACTACCAGCTGCCAGCGGCGGAGGGAGAGGCGCCCCGGCTAGCGAAGAAGAAGGGGGCCATCGCGCTCAATACGCCCATCGTCTTTTACAGCTGGGATGTGGTGGTTGACGCATTCATCAGAGAAAAGATTGTGACGGAGGACAACGGGACTTACTATGTGACCGATATGCCAAAACTTTTGGAGTATATCAATGAAGGAAAGAAGTGGAGTGATATTGGTCTTGACAGTATTTATGGAAATATTAACATTGCGTCAACAGACCCTGTGACATCCTCCCCCGGTGCAACGTACTATGGCCTTTTGGCATCGATTATGAACGGCGGCGAAATCACCCAGGACAGTTTGTTGCAGACGATGCCCAAACTTTCCAATTTCTACATTAAGTCGGGATTTATGAATAACACGCCGGCGGATCTCTTTGACCTATATCTGCGAACCGGCGTCGGGGCGAAGCCCATGATCGTAGACTATGAGAAGAGCGTCATCGACTTTGCCAACGCGAACCCGGAGGGGTACGCCCAGGTTAAGGACTCAATGCGCATCCTCTACCCCAGCCCCACCATCTGGAATTCCCACTGTATCATTTCCTTCAGTGATGCGGGGTCGCGCTTTGTGGATGCCCTGAACGATAAACGAATCCAGGAGATCGCGTTCAATCGGTATGGATTTCGGACGGGTGTGACAGGGGGACAGTATGATGTGTCTGCCATCGGAGTTGAAGGAATTCCGCAGAATATTTTGTCTGTGGTATCGGGTTTGAAGATGGATGTGTACAATGAGATTATCGACGGCTTGAAGGCGACACGGGAATAAAAAAAGAGGGAAGGTTTCCGATTCTGGATTTCCTCCTATGGGAAAATTCGCCGTGAGGCGGTGCCGCCACAGCCGTCAACTTAAAACGGGACTCGGATGGAACCTAGAGGGCGCAACCGCATGGGGTAGGTGCAGCCGCTGCCCAGCGCTTTTTCCATATAGGCGCTGTAATCCGCTACCGCGCCCTTCGGAAGCAACGCCATGATCACGCCGGCAAAGCCGCCCCCGTGGACGCGGCAAGCGCCTTGCCCAAGTTTTGCGAGATACAGCTCAGTCAAAGCAAGGGCGAGGGTTACGGACTGCTCCTGACAATCGCAGATAGAGTAGCAGTTTTGGAGCCATTTCCAGGAGGAGTTGCCGGAGCGGGTTACGAGATCCAAAAAGTCTTCGAAACGGTTTTCCCGCAAGGCCAGTATCTCCCCTTCGACCCGTTCATTTTCTGTAAAGAAATGGAAAGCGCGGAGTACGGCGCGATCGCCCACCGCTTTGCGCAGCGCGTCCACATTGTCCCGCACTTGGTCCAGCGCAACCTCCGATAGGGTTTCGCATCCGAAATATGCTGCAACCGCCTTCATTTCCGTGGGGATGGAGGAGTATTCCGCGCTGAGATCCGCATGTCCCTTGCCTGTGTTGACGATCACAAGATCATAGCCCACGTCATCGAAGCTAAAGTCTACCTTCTGAATGGACGGCGCGTCGATGTTGGCAAAATCGATGGTTATGATTCCCCCTACGGCGCAGGATAACTGGTCGAGAAGCCCTGACTGTTTGTTCCAGTACTGATTCTCGGCGTATTTGCCGATTTTAGCCAGCGTCACCACGTCCAGAGCGCCGTCGTGGTAGAAGGTGTTTAAAATACAGCAGATCAACATTTCAAATGAGGCGGAGGAGCTGACGCCGGCGGCGCTGATGACGTCCGTGGCTACATAGGCGTTAAATCCGCCTACGGTCAGTCCCCTTTCCTGAAAGCCGGCCAGAAGACCTTTCAGCAGGGCGAGGGTTCCTGTGGTCTCGTTGGATACTCGATCTGTCACGGATAGGTCATAGCGCTCCTGATATGTTTCGTCCACGATGGTGATCCTACCGGAATCAGTTTTTGCGGCGACAGCCACGCAATCCAGATGAATGCTGCCCGCTAATATTTTCCCGTGGTTGTGGTCGGTGTGATTGCCGCTGATCTCTGTTCGGCCGGGAGAACTAAAATACTCAAACTCCATGTTGCCAAAGGTTTCAACAAATTTCTGAGCTAGATGCTCGTAGCGAAGAACGTTGGATGAGGCGCGGTCGGCGCCGTACAGCTGCCGGAATAGAGCGGTTGCCTCGGGGCTGTGCAGCTGCGTTGATATGGACTCGATTCGCATAGTAGAAACTCCTTTCAGACAAGATCCTTCGTCTATTATACGGCGGAAATCAAAATTGAACAAGCAAAATTGGAAAAAAAGATAGACATTCCATTCATTTCTGCTATAATGGAAAGAAATATTGGGAATGGCAAAAGGAGAAGTACAATGGATAAAGATAGCTCGATACTGCGATACTACAAGCCGGCGAAGGAATGGACGGAGGCCCTGCCTCTGGGAAACGGATCGTTAGGGGCTATGGTCTTTGGCCGCACGGAGTATGAGAGAATCGCTCTGAATCAGGATACCCTGTGGAGCGGGTATCCCCGCATGGAAACAACACCGGGCAGCGATGTGTATTTCCGTAAGGCCCGGCAGTTGGCGCTGGACGGGAAGCTGGCTGAAGCACAAGAACTCATTGAGAAGAATTGTCTTAACAATTGGTCGGAGGCCTATCTTCCCTTGGGAGACCTGTGGCTGGATATGGATGTGGAAGGGGAGATCACGGAGTATACCCGGACCTTGGATCTGGAGACAGCCCTCGCCACCGTGGAGTATAAGGCTGGCGGCGCCCGCATGTCCCGGGAGGTTTTTGTGTCCCATCCCCATCGAGTCCTGGCCCTTCGGCTCAGCGGAGAAAAGGAGTTTTCCTTTACGCTGCGGATGACGTCCCCTCTGCGCTCCATGCTGATCACAGAGCCGGAGATGCTGCTTTTGGAAGGAGAATGCCCGTCTCTGGAGGATCTTGAGCGGCAATTCTCGGATCAGACCTATATATATTCTGAAAAACCAGAAGAGCGAGGGGTGCAGTTCCGCGCGGCGGCCTGCATCAATCTTTCCTCGGGGACCGTGGACAAGCCGGACAGCGGCGCTTTTCGGGTTCGCCGCACGAAGGAGGCCGTCATCTTTTTCGCCTGCGAGACCAGCTTCAATGGCTATAACCGCCACCCCTATCTGGATGGAAAGGAATACCGGCAGGCTTGTGCGGACAATCTGCGCAAAGCGAAGGCCCTTCCCTATGAAGAACTGAAAGAGGCCCATCTCAAGGACTATATGCCGTATTATGCCAGGGTCGAATTGGATTTAGGCTCCGCCAATCGCGGCGGAATCTCTACGGATCAGCGTCTCCTGGATTACCAGCAGGGCATCTCAGATCCGGCGCTGCCCACCTTGATCTTCAACTATGGGCGGTATTTGACCATTGCGGGCTCCAGGGAGGGCTCACAGCCGACCAATCTCCAGGGAATCTGGAATGAGCAGTTCAACGCGCCATGGCACAGCAACTATACCATCAATATCAATACCGAGATGAATTATTGGCCCACTCTCCCCTGCAACTTAAGGGAGATGATGGAACCGCTGCTGACCATGGTGGAGGAGATGGTGGAGAGCGGCCGCAAAACGGCGCGGGATCACTACGGGGCGCGGGGCTTTACGTCCCATCATAATACGGACCTGTGGAGGAAGACATCGCCGGTTGGAACCCTACACAATCCAGGCTGCGCTGTCTTTGCTTTCTGGCCCATGTCCTCCGGATGGCTCTGCCGCCACCTGTACGACTACTATGAGTATACGGGCGACATCGCGTATCTTCGGGAGCACGGCTATCCCGTCATGAAGGAGGCAGCCCAGTTCTACCTGGATCTGCTGGTTGAGGACCAGGACGGATATCTGATCTGCGCGCCTTCCACATCCCCGGAGAATTCCTTTACCCTTCCCGATGGCAGGCGCTGCTCTGTCTCCCAGACCAGCACCATGACCATGGGGATCATAAAGGAGCTATTTGGCAACTGTATTCAGGCCAGCGAGATTCTAGGGGAGGACGAGGCATTTCGCACGGAATTGGAGGAGGCCCTCCCGAGGCTGCTGCCCTTTAAGACAGGAAGCCAGGGACAATTGTTGGAATGGTATGAGGAAATGAAGGAGACGGAGGTTCACCATCGCCACGTATCCCATCTGTATGCCTTACATCCGTCGCACCTGATTTCTCCCAGAAAAACGCCAGAGTTGGCGGAGGCCTGCCGTAAGACCCTGGAAATCCGGGGAGATGACGGGACGGGCTGGAGCCTTGGCTGGAAGATCAATTTCTGGGCGCGCCTGGGTGACGGAAATCACGCGCTGCGGCTGATCAGGCGTCAGCTTCGGCTTGTTGGGGAGGGCGGCGTCAACTATGGCGCTGGAGGCGGGACGTACTCCAACCTCTTCGACGCGCACCCGCCATTCCAGATCGATGGCAATTATGGTGCGGCCAGCGGAATCGCGGAGATGTTGCTACAATGTGAAGATGGCAAGCTCTTACTCCTGCCGGCCCTCCCCGATGAATGGAGGGACGGATCCGTCAAGGGTTTGCTGGCGAAGGGAAATATAACCGTGGACCTGGCCTGGTCAGAGGGAAAGCTCACGGAGTGCCATTTGCACGGTGCACCGGCAACGGTTTCTGTGCTCTGCCAGGGACGTGAGTGGGAGGCTACCGTTCAGCCGTAACAGGTCGCAAATGGAAAAGGTCATCTTTGGGGAATTCATCTGAATTGCCAGAGATGGCCTTTTTATGTCTCTAGAAATTTCCACCCTGTATTGGGCCGAAAATTGCAGCGCGGCTTACAGGATAGTTGGCGTGCAACATTCCATTCTCCAGATGCAAAATATGATCAGCACAACACGCAATCAGTTCCAGATCATGCGTAATAACCAAAACGGTTTTTCCGTTTTCTTTGAGCATCCGAAGAACGTCGGCCACCTGCCTCATGTGACCATAGTCGAGTCCGCTGGTTGGCTCATCAAGCAGAATAATTTCTTTTTCGGCGGCGATTCCGCTTGCAATCGCAACCCGCTGTTTTTGTCCGCCGGAAAGCGCCATCGGGTGCATATCAGCGAAAGATTCCATGTCCAAGAGCCTTAGAGCTTCTCGCGCCCTATCTTCACGCTCATCGCTCGGATACGATTCCGGAATACTGAGCAAAATTTCTTCCAATACGCTTTCTGTGAACAGCTGGTGGTTTACATCCTGCATGATCATGTAGCAGTACCCAAGCATTTTGGACGCTGGAACCGTCTTTCCATTCCAGTGTACAACCCCTTTTGCCTTTTTATTCAGACCGCATAGCGTTCTTGCAAATGTACTTTTTCCTGCACCATTATGTCCGATTATCGCAATGATCTCCCCCTGTGGAAGTGTCAGGGCCGGAATCTTGATGCCGTGAAGTTTGTCTGCATAGGAAAACTCCATACCTTCGAGCGTGATGGTGTGATCTATCGGTGCCGTGCACAGTGTATGCCCGGCAAATTCCGGAAGCCCAACAGACCGAATCCCGAGCCGAGATGTCTCTTCCGCAGAGAGTCTGGAGAACTCTTCTCCTGAAAACTGTTTGGCGATCCGCCCATCTTCAAAGAGGAGAAGCCGGTCTGCAAGCTCCCGCAGGAAAAACAGTCGATGTTCTGCGATAACAACCGTTTTTCCCTGAGATTTCCACAAATAGAGTGTTTTTCTGAGTTCCTCAATGCCATTTAAATCCAGATTGGAGGACGGTTCATCCAACACAATGATAGAAGGATCGGCAACAGCAACGGTACCGCAGGCAATTTTTTGTTTTTCACCGCCGGATAGCTTGAACATACTTCTGTTAAGGAGCGGAGATAACCCCATCATATCCGATGCCTTGTCAATATCTTGGCGAATCTTCTCTGGGTCACGGCCTTGATTTTCTGCTGAAAACGCCAATTCGCTTGTAGTGTCCACATTAAAAAACTGACTGCGGGGATTCTGAAATACGCTTCCGACCAGCCGGGCAGTATCATAGATGGGTTCCTTTGCCACGTCTGTGCCTTCAATCAGAACTTCGCCTTGTCTTTCACCTTCAAAATAATGTGGAATTAGTCCGTTGATCAGCCGGCAGACAGTGGTTTTTCCACAGCCGGAACTTCCGGTCAGGACTATGAACTCACCGCCGTGAATCGTAAGATTCAAGTCTTTGACAGCGGATCGCAGGACTGGCTTGCCCTCTGCGTCACTGACACGATAAGCAAAGGATACATTTTTTATTTCGATCATAGTCAGTACACCATAAACAGCACAAGAGCTGCCGTCAAAAGAAGCAGAAGAAGATAATCCTGCCACCGCAGCCCCACCTCACAAATGTGAGTGCGCTTTACATGGCCACCCAATCCTTTGGTCAGGGAAGCCTGTGACAGTTCATCCGCTATCCGAACCGTCGACATCAAGACCGGGACAAGCTCGTATTCCATTCGTTTCATGAGTCCTCGCTGGGTTCCGTTTACTCGACGCATCCGCATAGCTTCCGTGATCGCGCTGTTTTCCTCGCTGATGGTGGGGAAGAAACGGAACATAACAGACATAGGAATCGTGATGGCCTGCGGAACATGCATCCGTTCCATTGCAGCAATGAACTCGGAAACCGTTGTATACTGCATCATACAATACCCCATGACCATAGGAGCGAGGAATCGGGAGATCAATCCTGCAATCATCACGAGAATCAGATTAAAAAATCCTTCGGTCAGCTGTATAATTGTGCCTTCCATGAGCATCGCAAAGGCATACAGGCCGAAGTACACCATCGCAAAACGCAGATTGCGCATGGCCAGCAGGAGTACCAACGGAAGAATGCAACAGCCAAAGCGCAGCCAGTATTCTACGCCGGACAGGCTGCCGCCAATCATAATCATGCTGATGATCAAAATAGAATACAGAGAGGTGCGCGGGTCCAATGGGGCCCGCATACCACTTTCTTTGAATGTTAAAACTGTTGTTTGCATTATGCCATTCCGGCTTTCTTAAAGTGTTTTTTCAATACTTTTGCACCGAGCAGGCCGCCAAGAATACCACCGACAACGCACAGCGCGGTCAGTACAAAGAACATCCAGTCGGGAGTAATCGCATAGAGGGCGTCAGCAAAGGTATCACCATACCCTGTGCGCATAGATTCGAAATAAGGCTCACGATAGCCGAAGAACATGGGAAGAGCCATGCCCATCATCCATGTGCTGAATACGCCGGAACCGATAATGGAAAGCTTCACACTCTTGTAATGCCCGCTTTTCAAAATGAGATCGGTAGCCACACCGGCTAAGACGGCAATCAGCAGTACCGGCCAAGGGCGTCCCAGAAGGATTGCAAAGAGTCCAAGAATCATGCTCATAATAGTGACCATCCCGAATGTATGGGTTTTGGACAGAAACAGCATAAAAGGAATCCCAACTACGACAGCACATATAACCGGTAGCAGAACCATAAATACCGGTACGTAGCCAATGAAGCTGGAGACGAAGAATATAACGATGTAGAGCGCAGTGAATACACCAACGTTGATGAGGTCTTTTACAGTGAGTCTGTTTGTCATGAGATTTTCTCCTTATACCTTATTTTGAAAGCCTTTAACAGTCGCTTTCTTGAGTACCATATTGTGATAAAGCCCTTCAGCTGCAATCAGACTTTCGTGATTGCCTTGTTCCGCAATTTTACCATCCTTGATAACAAGAATCTGGTCAGCCTTTGCGATGGTATGGAGCCGGTGAGCGATAACCAGCAAAGTTTTTCCCTGTACAAGTTCGCTGATGGCAGCTTGAATCTGGCTCTCGTTATCTGCGTCAACGCTGGCAGTCGCTTCATCCAAAATAACAATGGGAGCGTCCTTTAGGATACAGCGGGCAATGGATATCCGCTGCTGTTCGCCGCCGGATAGAGATGCGCCACCCTCACCGATCACTGTCTGGAAGCCTTCCGGCAATGCCATGATGAAGTCATAACATCGTGCCTTCCTTGCGGCTTCATATACTTCTTCCTCGGAGGCATCCATGCGCCCCATCGCAATGTTGTTATAAACCGTATCCTGGAACAGATAGACCCGCTGAAACACCATGCTGATGTTCTCCATCAAAGATGCAAGTGGAACCGTTCGGATGTCTTTGCCCCGCAGAAGAATACTGCCGTCTTTTACATCCCAGAAACGGGGCAGCAAACTGGCAATCGTAGATTTACCGCCGCCAGAAGGTCCGACTAATGCTGTCATCGTATTTTTCTGCACGGTAAAGGACACATGATTCAGCACATTTCGTTTGTCATATGCAAAGGTGACATTTCTGAATTCGATCTCCGGGACATCGGTGCTGTCGGGAAGAATATCCTTTCCGTTGTCACAGAGTTCCTTTTCTTCAAATACCGCCTCAATGCGGTCCAGACAGGCATTCATAACCGTCAAGCGTGTTATCTGCCCATAGAAGGCTTTCAGTGGTCCAAACAGCTCAAACGTAAAAAACAGGAAGCCGATAAACGTAGCGATATTCATGGCCCCATTCTGATACAGAAACCACGACAAAGCCAGCATGGCGGTGCTGCCCAAACCGTAAGTTAGGTTCACGGCACGAGCCCAAGGCGCATGACCTTCTTCAAATTCCAGATTGCGCTCACAGGAATATACAAAACTATCCGTCAGCGTTTTCGATTTTTCTCCCAGAAGGTTATACGTCTTAATGATTCCGATTCCCTCGGTAAAGTCCAGCACGGATTCCGTCAGTTTTTGGCTGGCGGCTTGTCGTTCGTCGGAGTACTTCAACTGGCTTGATTTCATAGCTTCGCCGATCGCATACATAATGAGCGTAATAACCAGACTCAATAGCCCCATCCAAGGATTAAATCCGAACATCATAATGACGAAAATCACTGCTGAGAAAAGATAGCTCATCAGGTCTCCAAGAACCATCATCAAGTTTTCCTCAATGAACAGCATATCGGTGGCGAGAACAGAACTGATCTTCCCGATGTTGCCCTCCGTGAAATACCCCATAGGCAATTTGCGCAGATGGGAACCAAGCTGTTTTCTTTTGTCTGCAAAAATCTCAAAACCAGCAGCAGATTGAAGTCGGTCGGCGGCGTTTTGAAGAAGACTTTGGACTATAATACACGCAACCAGTGCAATCCCAGAAAACACGCAGGTAGTTTTAGTCACTGTGCCGTCGAGAAAAGCGGAAATCATGAAAAAGGCAACGACAAACGGCGCTTTTGCACAAAATGATTTCAGGAAAGATAGGACAGCTGCTCCACGGATTCGTCCCTGATAGCCATCTGCCACTCGTAAGACACGGAATATTAAACTGATCATGCTCTCACCTCCCAGACTGCACTTTCCTCCGCAGCTTTCCACAAGCGACGGTATTCATCGGAAGATCGGAGAAGTTCATCGTGCGTCCCTTCTGCTGCAAGGTTTCCTTGATTCAGAACACAGATTTTATCTGCGTTTTTGATCGTATGTAAGCGGTGGGCGATAACCAAGACCGTCTTTCCGGCAATCACTTCGGAAATCGCTGCGTTCATCTTTTCTTCATTCTCCGGATCGATGAAAGCTGTAGCCTCATCCAGAACAATCACAGGAGCATTTTTTAGCAAGGCTCTCGCCAAAGAAATACGTTGTCTCTCACCACCGGACAGCATCTTTCCTCCATCGCCCGCCATAGTATCGATGCCTTGCGGGACGCGTGCAAGAAACTCATCACACTGGGCGCGCCTCGCGGCCTCAAGAACCTCCTCACGGGATGCAGTCGGGCGTCCAATCAGAATGTTTTCGTACAGGCTGGTGTTGAACAAGAACTGCTCCTGCGACACATAGGATATTTGATCGTTCAGCGCCTCGATCTTCATATCACGGATATCCTGACCGCCCAGAGTGATGCGCCCGCCGTTCAAGTCATAGAAGTGAACCAGTAGCTTTGCAAGAGTGGATTTGCCGCTTCCGCTTTCGCCGACCAAGGCGGTCATTTGCCCCTCCTTCAATGCAAGGTCGATACCGTGGAGTACTTCTGTATCCTTGTAGGAAAAATGGACATTCTCGAAACGGATACCATGGCTGCTTCCCTCAAAATCTCGTTCGGACTGTTTTAGAGGCGGGTTGTCGATAAGCTTTTCCAGTTCGTCGATTTTGTAGTTGAGCTGCGGAAACTTGCCTGCAAAGCTCAGCGCCTTTAGAACAGGTGTCCCCACCGCAAAGGACATACAGAGGATCAATATAAAATCTGCCAGAGAGCTCCACCCCTGTAAAACAAACCATCCGCCAACAGGGAGGGCAAACAGTGCGATACAGGGAATGATACTGGAATACAGAGCCATCCAGGGCCAGCACACCTTATACCAGGCAAGTGTAAAATCTCGATAGGAGGTTATATCATTCTCAAGACGGGCATAACTTTCGCCATCACGATTGAAGACCTTCACAACCTCCATGCCGTTAATATATTCGATGATGGTGTTATTCATCTTGGCTCCGGCCGCATAATACGCTCCCATTTTTGCCGTGCCCGCCTTAAACATCATTCCCATGGCAAACATACCAATGGGAAGAGCCGCAATACATAAAAGTGCCAGCTTCCAGTCGACAAAGAACATGGCAAGGATTACAATAACCGGTATGAGCAGGTTTGCGATACCCTCCGGAATCGCATGTGCCAGCAAAATTTCAATGGTTTCAATGTCGTCAGTGAACACCTTTTTGATGCGCCCGTTGCCCAGTTCACGGATCGCGCCAAGCGGCTGCGCCTCCAATTTCTTTTGGAGTGAAATGCGGATGTTTTTCAGTGTGTTGTACGCACTGTGGTGGGAATAACTAAGTCCTTTTACATACAACAACGCATTTCCTGCCATGCACACAGCTGTAAATGCTATGAGCATCGCAACTTTGGTCAAGGACAATTCCTGTCCGCCGATCAGAGGCGCAATGATTTGATATAGGAAGAAGTACGGAAGTACACTGAAAATGATGGCGATACAGACACATAGAATTGCTTTTTTCGTGTAGCTCATGTACTCCCCCATGTAGGGTTTGACTTTTTTGAACATACGCGGCTCCTTTCATATTAGTTAGCTATTGCTAACTTGCAGGCGAAGAAAACGGGAATCGCAGAACGCCATGCGTCATGCCTGCGGTTCCCGGAATTCAAGAACCTTATGCCAGTCGATAAATTGTGTCGTCAGATAACAGTGAAGGCGGGTTTCCTCGTTGGTAAAGTCGTGAATAAACGGCTCGTACATCGTGCTCCAGAAAGCGGTAGTCAGAACATGTAGCTCTCGGAGGGAAATATCCTTCCTGGCCAGCCCCCGTTCCGCAGCTGCGCGGTAGCACTTATAGGTTTCCTTACAGATTCTTTCCACAAGATCGTGCTGAAAGTTTTGATACTGTGTACCTTCCGCACATTTGAGCAGGAGGGTAAATCCGTCTTTCCGATCAAAAAGGAAATCAAACCACCAATCTAAATAGTCTTCTGTCAAGGTCCACATGTTGTACAGTTGAGTGTCAGACAGCGCCGGATCAGTGTAGTCGATGCTTCTGTCCGCAACAACCCGATCAATGTCATCGACCACATCCTGAACCAATGCCTGAAACAGTGCTTCTTTGCCAGAGTAGCGCTTATACAACGCACCGGTCGTAACCCCTGCGTTGGCACAGATCCGGCGCAGGGATGCATTCACAAATCCTCTCTCCAGAAACTCAGCTTTAGCGCAGTCCAATATTTTAGGACCGATCGTTTTATCTGCGTTGGACATCTGTTCACCTCTGATAACATATCTGATAACAACGTTATCAGTATAGCATAGCGATCCTTTTCTGTCAATAAAAATTGAGATATTTTAAATTGCGCATTACACTTGGGTTTGCTATATGAAGATTGATTGTATATTTCAAAATATAAAACCGTAGAAATATTCACATCTTTGTGCTATAATTTTTTCAATGCAAGCAGAGCAGCAATTTTGAAGTTGTCCAATAAGTTGAAAATGTAAAAGTTACAGGAGGTTCGATAAATTTGGAAACAAATCGTCTTATTGTTAGAAGATTTACCGATGATGATTTTCAAGACTTCTCAAATCTGATTTGTGACAAAATGAAATCAAAATACTCTGTTTATGATGAGCAGTTTCCTACAGATAATGAAAGCATAAGAGGACTATTGTCTTTCTTTAAGGATTCAGAAGAATTTTGGGCAATAGAGCTAAAGTCAACAAAGAAGATTGTAGGCTTTGTTAGTTTGAATTATATTGATGAACACACAAGAAATCTTGGTTATTGCATACATACCGAATATCAAGGCAAAGGGTACGCAAATGAAGTTGTATTGGAAATAATGCAATACGCACGCAAGGTATTGAATGTTCATAAACTGATTTCTGGTACAGCAATGGAAAATGAGCCATCAGTTAAATTACTGCTGAAGACAGGCTTTTCTATAGTAGACAAACGTAAAGGAAGCTTTGTGGATGATGAACAAGGAAATCCAATTATATTTACAGGCTGTTTCTTTGAGTATATATTTTGAAAAGTAAAGTTATCGCAGTTTGTTCGCCTTCTCTCTTTATACGCTTTCACTTGAAATTGTCGTTGCCACCGAACTTTTTAAGGGCAAAAACAAGGGAAGCAAAATACATGTGAAGTTTATCCATTTTGGCCAAGAGCAGCAATGCTGGAAACAGCCACCTTTTATATTGATTTGTCTCGGGAACATTTCGTGGATTTTAATGCGTATAAAAACAGTATTATGTCAGCAAAAAATATATCAGACATAGAAAGAAACCAATTATTTTGGGATTGGATTATAAAATTTCCAAAAGCCTTAAAACACGTTTTGGAAAGTAATAGCTTTAGCTATTATTTTAAATGGGAAAATGATTGGATAGTAGAACAAAATCTAAAATACAAAAAAGAGTTGAGAAGAATTAGGAATATCCTTGCACTTTGTAAGGAAAAGTATAAGTCGCCTATTCAGAATATACAGATCGTTCTTAATCCAATAAAGTGTGTGTATTCCGCAGATTATCACCTAAAAGATAATGTTTTTATAATTTGTTCAGGTTCGCTGAGCGAAAAAGCTATAATACACGAATTTATTCATCATATAGTACACCCTATTGTTGAGAACCGGAAAGACATAATTTTGTGTTGTGGCCTTACTAATCTCGATATTGATACTTCGTATTATCTTAATAATGATGAATCGGGAATATTGAATGCTTTTGAAGAATATATGGTACGTACACTTACAGATGTAATTGTTAGTGGTAATACTCCCGAGAATTTGGATGTGTTTTTTGATCAAGAAATAAATAGATTTATGCAAACGCCGAGGGCTGATTCCCCATCGAAAAAGTAGTTGGACACTCAACAATCGTTTCCCTTGTTTCGGCTTGTAAGGACAAAAACAAGGGGAAAACCTGTTTGTGTATATTCCGTCACCGCACCAGATAATTTTGATGGTAAAGAGAGTTATGGAATGCTTTACTTTGCAAATATTCTGTCTTTTGAAAATGAATTACACAGTGAAATTGAAAGAATTCTCATGACGGAACAACTTGTGGAAAACTGGACATATCCGTTGATTCAACCGAAACTGATAGAAGAAGCAAGGCGCAGGGATACCTATAACTTCCAGTTTTCTGTTGCTTTAACTCGCGCCTAAATTGGGATTTTCTTGCTTCAACCAATCAATTTAGCATTGCAAAAATCAGATGCTCTTAGCTCATAATCAATCGAAGTCTGCGGTTCTCCCAATTGATTCTTCCATGAATTTTCATTGTATTGCTTTTTTTTGAATCCTAACAATTCATAAACATGTTGCGCCCTTGTATTTTTTACATTGGTATCTAAAAAAATAAGTTCATAACCCATACTAAACAGTTCTTCGATAAGCATACTTAATATTACTCTTCCTAGGCCTTTTCCTTGAAAATCTGAATTACAAATTTTGATTCCTATCTCGACCTTTTTACCTTCATGAACATAGAAGCTCATTTCACCGACTGATGTTCCTCTATATTCAATAATAAGTAGTCTTTTTGCGGTATCACTATCATTAGCAATTTGCTCTTTAATCTTTTCAGCTGTTGTTCCAAGTCCATTCGGAAACCCTGCATGAGCCATAACACTTCCGTCATTCCACCAGATTGCAAGCTGTTCACAATCCTTTCCCTCTGCGTTTCTAATACATAAATCATTATAGATTATTTTCATTTTATTTCCTCCGAGATTTTAATATTGGAGGATTATTTAATGCGCATCCTCCAGCCTCCATCACATATTATGGTATTACCTTATTTTGACGTCACAAAACAAATTACTATTTTTTATAGTTTACGGAAGTCTGTCGGGGAAAAGCCTGTCTGCTCTTTAAAGCGCTGCGAGAAATAAAACAGATCGTGAAATCCGGTGAGTGCGGCAATATCCGCGATTTTTCTGTCGGTGGTCTTCAACAGGAGCTTGGCATGTTCGATCCGAGCTCTGGAGACATACTGCATGGGGGATACGCCGAGATTTTGTTTGAAAAATCGAATAAAATAATTCGGATGAAAATGAACCAGGGAGGCCAGTGTCTCCAGCGTGATCTCCTCCGATAAATGCATGTTTACGTACTCGATGACGGCGGACAGCTTTTCTGCCACATCGCCGTTGGGGCAGGTGACAGCGGCGGCTGCGTCCAGATAGGCGGCTAAAATCTCCATGGCAATGCCGCGCGCATACAGGCGCGAGGTGTACGTCTCGCGGGACATGGCGTCTATAAGCGATTCAAAGAGCCCCATGAGGCGGTCTGAGTCAGAGACCGTAACGCAAAGGGGCGTCTGGATCAGATCGAAGAGATTCCGGCTCCCCACCTTTGCCTGAAAGTGACACCAATATTTGTAATAGGGAGGGCCATCCGTCGTGCGATAGGATTGCAAAACGCCGGCGGGCATGAGAAAGAGCTGACCGGCCGTGGGGTGATAGGCTTGCCCGGCGACGGTCAATTCGCCCTCGCCTTTTACAATATAGTAGAATTTATTGTAGGAAGGGACGTAATTTAATTCCTGCCAGTTTCCTGCACATTGTGTCAGGGAAGCGGTTACCACACTGACGTTGCATTCTTCCAGACAGTTATCGATATAGTGCATTTCGTCATACCCCTATGATAGTTTCTGTTTTGTCTATCCCTATTTTACAGCAGATCCCGCAAAATGAAAAGATAAAAGTTCAATTTTTCCACAGAGATTTCCGATACTCGCTGGGCGAGGCGCCGTAATGCTGTTTGAAGGCTTTGCTCAGATGGAAGGGGCTGGAGTATCCGAGATCGAGGGACAGTTCGCCTATAGTTTTGGTTGTATTTTGCAGATAGTAGGCCGCATATTCCAACCGAATCTGTTGGATGTAGCGGGAAGGAGATTGCCCGGTACAGCGCAGAAAGCTTGTCTGGAGCGTGCGCTGATGGATACACAGATGTTTTGCCAAGGAGGCAACGGTTACATCCCGCAGATGGAGCCGGATATAGGAGTCTGCCTGCTGCACGCGATCCAGGAATAAAAGGTGATCCGCGTCCTGGCGGTGGCGTTCCGACGCCAAGGCGTACTCCAGGTACGCGAGAAAAAGGGAGGATGCGGCAAGGTGATCCTTTGATTTCATGAAGCGAAGGCTTTCGCGGCACAGGATCTGCAGCGTGGCATCATGGGGCACGTGATAATTGCCTGCGGAAAAAGCGCCGGGGCTTGGGCAGGTGAATTCAAACCACCAGAATTCCCAGGCATCACCAGGGCAATGATAGTAAAAATCCGTACTTGACTGAAAGAGGAGAAGGTCGCCGGCGGCCAGGTTGTAGCTCTGCTTTTCCAGCCGCAGTTGACCTGAGCCGCTAATGGTGTGGAGCATTACCCAATGATCGTCCACAGGGATATGGACCACATTGTAGGATTCATCGGCTTGTATATAGTAAATATTCATAACGCCGACTGGCCCTGACATGACAGGGGGATACGTGCAGCAGTAGTCAGTGAACACGGGAAGCCTCCGAAATATATATATTTTCGTCTGTTTCTGCCATTTTTTTTTCTGGGCAGATGCGGTATTGTATATCGTATCAATATTCTATCATGGAGGAATTGGACATGCAAGATCATTTGTCGCAGGCAGTGGAAAAAATGCGTGCTTTCTACGATATAACACCGGACGCGCCCATCTATCAAAAAGAATTTGGCTATTATGTGCTGGATCGCTGGATTGAAGAGGGATACCTTAGACCAAGAAGTGAGGTCGCCGACTATGAGCGGTATCTTCAGGAGACTTTCGGCTATGATGAGCCCGCGACGGTGGCTTTGCTGGGAGCTGGGTGGACCGAGGGTGCATTATACCCGGCCTTTGAGGTGAAGGTGCTGGAGGACCGGGGGAAATATGAGCTGGTCCAGGATACTTCGGGACGCAGCGTGCTGTGTTTTAAAGGGCGACGCAGCGGGTTCATGCCGGAATATGTGGATCATCCTGTCAAGGATTTTCGCACGTGGGAAGAGCGTGTGAAGTGGAGGCTGAATCCCAATACAGAGGGGCGCATGGAGCGGCAAGCGGGAGAAATCCAAGCCGCCATTGCAGGCGCGGAAGTGGGAAAATTTGTTGTCCAACGCTCAGTGGGCGGCTATATGTATCTGCGCAGCCTCATGGGGCCAGAGGATGTGCTGTATAAGTTTTATGACGAGCCGGAGCTCATCCACGACTGTATGAAAACCTGGTTTGAACTGACGGATGCGGTCGCGGCCTACCATCAACGGTTCGTGAGTATCGATGAATTGTTCCTTGGAGAAGATATCTGTTATAAGAGTGGATCGCTGATCTCCCCCGATATGATAAAAGAATTCCTATTTCCTTACTACCAGCAGCTGTACACCAACATTAAGCGGCGCAATCTGGACAAGAGCCGCAAGGTTCATTTCCAGATCGACACGGATGGCAATTGTCTCGATGTGATTGATCTGTACAAAAGTATCGGAGTTGACTCCATGAGCCCTTTTGAAGTGGCCTCAGACTGTGATGTAGTCGCTGTGGGGCGGCAGCACCCCGATTTGCGCATTTCCGGTGGCATCGATAAGCGCGTGTTGGCCGAGGGCAAGGAGGCCATCGACCGCCATCTGGATTCGATTTTGCCGGCGATGAGAAGACGAGGCGGCTATATACCCACCTGCGATCACGGTGTTCCGGAGGAAGTCTCCTTTGAAAACTATATGCACTATCGTAAACGCCTGCTCGAATACGCAAATTAACAGTCTGCTTGGGGCTTGCCTTTTTTGGGAATTTACGGTACACTATTCTCATACAAATTGTTAGGAGAGAGGAATGTGATGGTGCAAAGGCAAGCGTTTGCGCTGCGCAGTTTGATCGGCAAACCGATCCGCTTTGACGGCTCGACCTTCATCCTTCTGGACGTCATCGATGCCGCACACCCAAAGGATTGGACAAATGAGCCCCACTACCATCCATGGTATGAATTCAATTACTTGCAGGAGGGGGCCCTCTATACGACCCTGGGGGATACAGAATTCTTAAGCCAAAAGGGACAGTTCTTTTTAATCCCACCTGGTATGATTCACAGCCACCGAAATTGCAACGGGATAGGAGACGATGGCGTCTGTTTGCGCTGGAGTCTAGAGCCCGTGGGGGAGGTGGCGAAGATATTATCGGAACCTCACCCATCGCCGGGGCGATACCCATTTGAGCGTATTTTTGGCGCGCAGCCCCTTAACAATGAATGGTCTAAACGGGGGACGCTGATTCAGCTTCTGCTTGGGATCTGTGCCACCTTTGATCCGGGGGGCCGTATGCCTTTCGACTACTCTCAGGATGAAGCGCTGGTCAATCAGGCGCTCCTGTATCTGTCTCAGTATTATGCGCAGAACATCCGCGTGGACGAGGTCGCCCACTCGCTGAACGTCAGCTATCGTCATTTGGCAAGAATCTTTAAATCCGTTACCGGCCAGACAGTCATTCAGAAATTGAACGCAATCCGCCTTGAAGAGGCTAGACGCCTACTAGCGGAGACAAACATGCCAGTGGGGGAGATTGGAAAGCAGGTGGGATTTACCAATGAGTATTATTTTTCTGCCATCTTCAAACAGGTGATTGCCACAACGCCGACCCAGTATCGCGCCATGATGAAAAGCCGATAGAATGCCAAGAATGCCAGCCTATGATAGGTTGGCATAATTTTATAAAAAAACGGCAGAATTCTCTATTTCGCTTCGATCTTCCACCATTTATAATATTAGTATTATGCCAGATCGCATAAGGAGGCTACAGATGGATACAATACAGATTGAAGGGTGGAGGATGAGTATTCTCCACGACGGGGAGGTTAGGTCGGAGTTTACGGCGTTTTCGCAGGTGCTCCAGGCGGGAGGGGCGGCCTATCCGGCTGAGGTCCCAGGAAACTTTGAGCTGGACCTCATGCGGGCCGGCGTGATCACAGATCCCTTCCGCGGGGACGGGATTTTAAAATTGCAGGAGCTGGAGGATTGCCATGTTTTTTATGAGGGCATATTTCAATGGGATGGCGAGGGACGCGGGAAATTAGTCCTGGAGGGCGTGGACACCATAGCGGATGTCTTTCTCAATGGGGAATGGATTGGCTCCTGCGACAATATGTTGATCGCCCACACCTTTCCTCTCTCTGAGATCGCGAAAGGTTGGAACAAAATTTTTATCCACATCAAGCCTGTATGCCTTGAGGCGCGGCAATATCCCATTCCCATGGGGGCGACAGCCCTTCGGTACAATTTTGAATCCCTGGTGGTCCGCAAAGCGCCCCACATGTTTGGGTGGGATATCACACCGAGAGCGGTATCCGCAGGTATCTGGAAGGAGGCATATATCGTAAAAGATAAGAGCCGCTATATTGAAGAAAGCTACATAACAGTAGATAGCCTGGATGCGGAGTCGAAGGCGGTGCAGGCGAGCCTGCGGTATTCCGTCGCCATTGGGCGGGATAACAGCAAGGAGTATAGCATTGCGGTGGAGGGGCGCTGTGGCGACAGCGTATTTACGGCAGCGGAGGAGGCACTCTGGTTTTCGTCCGGGATCCTCCACTTTCATGTGCCGGACTGCCGGATCTGGTACCCGAGAGGGAGAGGTGAGCAGAACCTGTACAATATTACCCTGACCCTCTGCCATGGGGATGAGATCGTCGATACGATACAATACCGATATGGATTCCGAACGGTGGAATTGCGGAATTCCGAAATCTTAGAAGAGGACGGAAAAGGAGAATTCCAATTTTATATTAATCAGGAGCCAGTGTTCCTGTTGGGAACCAACTGGGTCCCGGCGGATGTATTTCACAGCCGCGACAGGGAGCGAATCCCGGATATTTTGCGGCTGGTGGTGGAGGAAGGGTGCAATGCCATTCGCTGCTGGGGCGGCAACGTATATGAGGATGACCTCTTGTATGACCTGTGTGATGAATATGGCCTAATGGTGTGGCAGGATTTTACAATGGCCTGCGGGACGTATCCACAGGATGACCGGCTCCAGTCCCTGATCAGGAAAGAGGCGACAGCGGTGGTGAAGAGACTTCGGAATCACCCGTGTCTCTGCTTATGGGCGGGTGACAATGAATGCGATGTTATGATCAGGCCCCGGCGCAATCCTGAAGGCAACTTGCTGACGCGGAAGGTACTGCCGGAGGTGTTGTATGCCCACGACGGGACGCGGCCATATCTTCCGAGCTCTCCGTATGTATCAGATCAGGCCTACCAAAGGGGGAAAATTCGGGAGACGCCGGAACAGCATATTTGGGGGCCGCGGGATTATTTTAAGGGGGAATTCTACCGCAGCGCCAACCCCTGCTTTGCCAGCGAAGTTGGCTATCACGGATGTCCCTCTCCGGACAGCGTCGCAAAATTTATCGATGCGGATTATCTCTGGCCTCCGGAGAAAAACCGGCAATGGTTAGTCCACAGCGCGTCGCCAGAAGTCATGAAGGGGTCTTACACATACCGCATCGGCTTGATGACGGATCAGATTCAGTACCTCTTCGATACGAAGCCCCGGAACCTGGCGGAGTATGCGGCTATGAGTCAGATTTCTCAGGCGGAGGCAGATAAATTTTTTATCGAAAAGTTTCGAATGGGGAAGGGTCATACGAGCGGAATCATATGGTGGAATATCATGGATAACTGGCCGCAATTTTCCGACGCGGTGGTGGACTATTATTTCCGAAAGAAGATCGCGTTTTGGTACATCCAGGCAGCGCAGCAACAGGTTTGCTTTATGATGAAGGACGATGAGGGCGAACTGATTCTGTCCGGTGTCAGTGACATGCGAGCCTCAACACAGGCGGCCTACACCGTGGAGGACGCCCTAACTCATGAAATCGTGCTACAGGGGGAGGTGGCGGTTTCCGGGGATTCCAGCGTCGAAGTGGCCCGCATGGCACAGCCCAAGGAGGATCATTTTTATATTCTTCGATGGTCGTTTGGGGAGACAACGGGGTGCAACCATTACCTGTCGTTCCATCCACCGATCTCCTTCGATTGGTACATCCGCTGTCTGAAAGAAGCCCAATTGTACTCATTTGAAGGGTTTGACATACAGGAGGGATATCCATGCAGATAGCAGGGCTGGATATTGGCGGCACGAAATGCGCGGTTTTGATGGGACAGATTCAGGAAGACGGCGAGCTGCGAATGATCCGGAAGGAAATATTTACCACGGAAGCGGCGGGCCAATCCCTTGAAACGATCTATGGGATTCTGGATCCGTGGATGAGCACATATCACCCCGAAGCCATCGGCATCAGCTGCGGTGGGCCGCTGAACAGCCGCACCGGTGTGATTCTGAATCCTCCGAACTTATATGGGTGGGAGAATGTCCCCATCGTCGAGGAATTACAGGCGCGATATGGCGTGCCTGCCAGATTGGAGAATGACGCCAACGCCTGTGCTGTAGCCGAATGGAAATTTGGCGCGGCTAAGGGTGCGGAGAATGTAATTTTTTTGACGTGTGGTACGGGATTAGGTGCCGGTATCATCATCAACGGCCATTTGATTTCTGGAACCAGTGGCATGGCAGGTGAGGTGGGGCATATCCGGCTATCAAACTATGGACCGGCCGGCTATGGAAAGGTTGGTTCTTTTGAAGGCTTCTGTAGCGGCGGGGGGATTGCGCAACTGGGGAGGCTGCGATATCTGGAGGGCTTGCAGCAAGGGCGGAAGTCGCAGCGGGTTCAGGACATCAAAGATCTGGACAGCCTTACAGCGAAATCCATCGCTCAGGCGGCTAGGGCCGGAGATGAGACGGCGAGAGCCGTACTGGAAGAGAGTGCGGCGTGGATGGGGAGGGGGCTAGCCATTTTGGTCGATCTTCTGAATCCCCAGATCCTGGTTTTAGGAAGCGTGTATGCCAGGTGCTGGGATATGATGTTCCCTGGAATTATGAGAGAGCTGGCCAAGGAAGCACTGCCCCAGAGTCTAGCGGATTGCTCCATCGTCCCGGCAGGTCTGGGGGATGAGATTGGAGATTATGCGGCGTTGAGCCTGGCAATCTTGTAAAGTAGGGCGGAGCTATGTCGTGGACATAAGCACCGCAGAAAGGGGGTCTATGTGAATCATCTAGACATGGTATTTCAGAGATATCCGGTATTGGAGGCCTGCCGGAAAGATGTCCGGCAGGCGGCTGCGATGATGATCGCCTGCTATGAAGGGAAAGGAAAAATTTTGTTGTGCGGGAATGGGGGAAGTCAGGCCGACGCGGATCATATGGTGGGGGAACTAATGAAAGGCTTTTTATTGCAGCGTCCGATTCGGGAGACATTTCGGAAGACCTTAGCCGAGAATTTTGGCGATGGGGCCTGGATGGCGGACCATTTGCAGGAAGGCCTGCCGGCCATTTCTCTCGGCGCGCAGACAGCGCTGAATACGGCCATTAGCAATGACGTAGCGGCGGACATGGTATTTGCGCAGCAGGTCTATGGATACGGCCGTCCTGGGGACGTGCTGATCGGTCTCAGCACATCCGGCACATCCCGCAATGTTGTGCAGGCAATCAAGGTGGCCAGCGCTCTGGGAATGGGGACAATTGGAATCAGCGGAGCTGACGGCGGCAAGTTGAGAGAGTTCTGCCAGTGCACCATTGCACTGCCAGAGACAGAGACTTTCAAGGTTCAGGAGCTGACGCTGCCGGTCTATCACGCCCTATGTGCAGCAGTGGAAGCACATTTTTATTCTTGTGCGTGAGGAGGAATTCGAAATTAAGGATAGGATATGAGACAACGCGAGTCCTTCCTTCGTTACAATAAAATGGCCGCTCTACAAAGTCAGTAGAGCGGCCTATCATAACGGATCAGCCTTCAATTGCAATCCGGTGTGCTTTTGGTTCCTCCGGCGTATTCTTGGACAGCGTGATGGTCAAGACGCCATTTTTGAAGTTGGCCTTGATATCTTCCGGTTTGATGGTCTCGCAGTAGAAAGAGCGGCGGAAGGATCCATAGCTGCGTTCCTGGCGGATATAATTGCCTTTATCATCCTTATCCCCGGATTCAGATTTCCGTTCGCCGGATACGATAAGGTAGTTATTCTCATAGTCGATGTTGATGGAATCTTTGTCCATGCCAGGGATATCCATGGTTATAATATAGGACGTATCAGTCTCCTCAATATCGGTTTTCAGAAAATTGGATGTGGACGCAGAGCCCACAAAGGGCGAGAAAAAGTTCTTGTCAAAATCATCAAAAAAGTCTTCCCACAAGCTGATGGGGTTGCTGTGCCGTCTTCTTAAACTCAGTTCATTCATGATAAATGCCTCCTCGAGTAAATGTTATTCAATGGTGATATGATATTTGTTGGGAACATCTTCCGTAACTTTAGGCGCGGTAATCGTGAGCACGCCGTGTTTGAAAGCAGCTTTGATTCCATTGGGATCAATGTTGTCGCAGTAGAAAGAGCGGCTGAAGGATCCAAAGCTGCGCTCCTGGCGGATATAGCCCTTCTTGTTTTCCCTATGCTCCTCCTGCCGTTCCCCAGCGATGGTCAACTGATTGTTGTCATAGTCGATGTGGATGGAATCTTTGTCCATGCCAGGGATATCCATGGTAATCACATACGTGTCATCCGTTTCCTTGACATCGGCGTTCAAGAAATTGCTTTGGCCCGCGCCGGTGGGAGCGAAGAAATCCCGGTCAAAAAAGTCTTCCCACAGGGATACTGGATGACTCTTCCTCTTTGAACTCAATTCAAACATATTGAACACCTCCGATGAGTTATTGCTTAATTTTATCGAGTTACTTAATTCGTAACTTTGATTATATAATACATCATGCGAAATATATTTGCAAATCCAAAAAAGTTGTAATATCCGGTACTATAACCGGAAAAAGCCAATGGAAGAAGAAAATCTTATTTTCTCTTTTTATTTTGCGTTTTTTTGAAGTTTTTATTCAATTTATCAGAGAAAGTTGCGGCGGCGAGTGGCAGCTTACACGGAAGCGGGTCAGTCATTCAAAAATGATTCATGATTTGTTTACATCTAAAGCTTTGACTTTTCCATAGGATTATGATAGACTATAACTATTATTTTATATAATATTCATACGTTAATCCGACGTATACTTTTAAAACAGTGAAAGGGTAGTGAGCAGTAATGAAATTACAGGTTTTGTTTTTCAACAAATATGGACATGCACAGGTCATTGCGGATAAATTGAGTTCGCTGTTTCGTTGCAAATGTGATCAGATTCCCCCTGCCTACCAGTGCAATAAAGAGAAGCTGGTCTTCATCGCCTACGAAAAGCATGGGGCCTTAGATAAGAAATTTCTGGAATTTTTGAAGGAGATGGATACGAACAAGACCGCTAACGTAGCGCTGATCGAGATCTCAAAGACAGGAAATGAGGGATTTGATGAGCTGAGGACTCTGTTTAACAGCAATGGCGTCAATGTTGCGGGGACCTTGGGACTTGAGAATCACAAGGGCGTCATCGGAAAGGGCAAGATAACGGAGGATGATATCAACAAAGCCTTGGAGTTTGCGAAGAAAATTGGCTCTGAAATGTTTGAGTCCTTTAAGGCCTGAGACAGCTACATTTTTCTAACTCCAGTTTCAAATCGGGTATCCTAGGATACCTGATTTTTTTATCCTCATTTTTGAATTATTGTGCTATAATATGAATCTCTCTTCCTTGTATTCTCTCTTCATCTGTGTTAGAATAATCCCGACATGAAACAGGGGATTCGACTCTAAAGGAGACATCAAAAATGCTGCTAACAAAAGGGATTGAAACGCACGTGATTCTGCCATCAGACGCGAAGACAAGGGAGCAGTTTGCCGCGGACGAACTGTCTAAATATCTAAAACTCTCATTGGAGATCGAGACACAGAGCGCCGATCATATTTCGGATACGGTCAATAACATTGTCATAGGCGGACCGGGGCGCAACGCTGTCTGTGCCCAGTACGTGGATTCTCATTCCTTCTCCTCCCTGTTGCCGGGTGCGGAAGGGATGTATATAAAAATCAGCGGAAACGTGGCAATCATCGCCGGAAGCGAGGGCGATTTTGACGACAGGCAGAGGGGGACGGTGTACGGCGTATATGAATTTCTCGAACGATACCTTGGCTGCTCCCTTGCCGCATACAGCGCCCCGACAGTCAATGCGGGGGAGATGATACCGAAATATGAAAGCCTTCAGCTTGAAGATGATTGTTACATCAAAGCGGGGGCAGACAGGCCCTACCGCGCGGCCATCATTCAGTACGGCGAGGCGGCGGGAAATCCGTATCACCAGCTGAACCTCCCCTTCATCGACTGGATGTGCAAAAATCGCTACAACCGCATTTTGACGTGGGCAAGTGTATATGAGGCGTACAAGAAAACGGGGCTCTGTGAGGAGATTGAAAAGAGAGGCATCCGCATGAGCGTCGGGCACCATGAATCCTCCCGGATGTGGCTTCCTTATTTTGGAAACGAATATTTTCCTGAGCACTATGCCCAGACCCATCCGGAGTATTACCGCCTCAACGCCGATGGCACCCGCTACAGCCCGCTAAGTGAGGAGGACCACACTGGGCAATGGATCTATTGCAGCCGGAACGAGGAGTGCATCGCGCAGGTATCTGAGAATCTGATCAGCTGGATTGGACAAAACCCCATCGTCGACATTATCGCCTTCTGGCCAAACGACGGAATCTGGGAGCAGTGTCGCTGCGAAAAGTGCGCCCGCCACAGCAAGGTGGAGAATTACACCTATTTCCAGAATGAGGTAGCTAAGCGCGTCAGTGCCGTCTATCCCACGGTGAAGATCGACATGCTTGTGTATGTGGACCTGTGGGAATATCCAGAGGGGGAGACATTGCAGAACAGCCTGCTGATCGACGAGGCTACCTGGGCGGCAGACGGGCAGCGCTGCTGTGGAAAGCCTGACGGCTCCTGTTTATCCAAAACAGCATTCGAGGACAACCTATTGGCCTGGAAAGACGCAGGCGCGGACGTTGTGTATTACGATTATTATATGGGCGTTTTTCCTGGACGCCAGAGAATTATCCCCATGGCGGACGAGGTGCAGAGCATTTGGAAGCGTTTTTCCCAGGTTGGCATCTCGGGTTCCGGCACTCAGATCGAGTGCTTCAACATCTGGAACAATCTTTTCAATCTCTATACCTTCGGCAGGACAGCCTATGACAGTTCCCTTTCCATGGAGGATAATCTAAAGGCCATCTCAAGCCTTTACGGGGAAGGGGGCGAGTATGTGGCAGAGGCCATACGGCTGATGGAAAAAACCTTAGATGGTCAGGAGGTCATCGGCCATGCAGGCGCCTATATGATCAAACACATCGACAGGGAGCTTGTCTACGGGTTGTTTGATAAGGCGCTGGCTGTCACCGTGAATACAACCGCGAGAAATAACATCCGCCTTTCGCGCATGGCGTTCCGGTACACGGATCTCGAGGTCTCTGACAGCACGACCGCCACAAGGGAAGCGTACTCCCGCTTTCAGACCTATGAGGATCCAACTGGCGAGCTGGCGTATATGGCGTCCCATTTTGATTCCTTTACCCACAATGACCCGGGATATGGCATTGCGATCCCCGTCACCAATACGGACTCAGACTATATCCCTGATCAATGGTATCTCTTTGAATAAACAGCCATTGAGGGACAAAGATTTTGGGGGAACTGACATGAAAAAAAAACTTGGAATCATGCTGGCCGTAGGTCTGTGTCTCATTCTTTTTGTCGTAAGCCCGCTATTTCCCTTTGTGCGCAGTCTGACGGTCATGTCAGTCTACAGCGGGATGCATCGCCAGGAGAGTCTCATGAGACAGGAGGGGATCCGCCTCAAAATTCCGGGGGGATTGTCCACTAGGGAGACAGACTGGTATCCCTTTGTCATGACCTTCAACGCCAGCGAGCCCTTTCAGCGATTCATTCAGGACCCAGGGGTCAAACTGACAATTCTGTATAATTTCCCGGCCTTCTCCATGAAAAAGGGGTGCAGCCGCCTGTTTGATCCGGCGTCTCCCTACTACAATAGCTTTTATGGCGCGTATCTGGTTCAGCGGGAGGACGGCAGTGCCTTTGGATTTACCGACGGCAAGCTGGATCTGGACCAGACGGCGCTAGTCCCCTGTTTTGACTTCTGGGAGCTAGTGCTGGATGATTTTGGATTGCCGGATGCGGACAAACAGTTTGACTGGCAGATTACGAAGCTGACAGAGAATGTATCCTACTTGGGATATGATGGCTGGTCCAGAGTGGAGGCCGATCTGACGGTTAACGGGGCGGCCCATAGAGCTTCGGGGTTTGTCCAGTCCTACTTGCAGTATGGCACACCGGCGTACCCTGTCTCGGAGGAATTCCAGCCGGTCCCCATGAAAGGCTTGGTCTACGGGCGCTATTTTGATGAGTGGAACACCAGCATTTTTTTCTACGTCCTGGCCACCACGGAGGAGCTGACACAGAAGTGCGATGAGGAAATATTGTCCAGGAGCGTGCTGGAATAGCGCATGGCTGTTCCTGAGAAAAAAGGTTGATTTTTGTGAGCAATTACGATATGATATTGTCTTAGGAAAAGCGCGAGCCGCATAGGATGGTGGTAAGTGAATTTTCCCTGGGGGGGAGACTGCCTTATGGCAGTCAGATTTTGGAGGTAAAATATGAAATTAAATGTTGTTGTGTTATTTGGGGGGCAATCTTCAGAGCATGAGATCTCCTGTTTGTCGGCTAAGACGATCATGGAGGCCATGGATTCGAAAAAGTACAATCTATACCCGGTCTATGTGGCGAAGGATGGGCAGTGGAGCCTATACAATGGGGATGTGTCAAAGTTGGATATGGATCGGATTCCAAACCGGACCATGCCGGCGGCCGCTCTATTGCCAGGCGCTGCCGACGGGAAGCTGATCATCTTTCGAGAGCAGGAAGTAATCCGGTTGAATGTTGACGTGGTCATCCCTGTCTTCCACGGCTTGATGGGAGAGGATGGGACGATTCAGGGCCTCCTGGAGATCGCCGGGATCCCGTACGTGGGCTGTGGCGTATTGGCGTCTGCGGTCGCCATGGATAAGCTGACGGCTAAGCGCCTGGTGGAGCCCCTGGGCATCCGGCAGGCTCGCTGGCTGGAGTTTACGGCTTCCCAACTGCTGGCCGGCACAGGCGGAGCGGTTGAGCAGGTGGAAAAGACCTTCTCCTACCCTGTCTTCATCAAGCCCTCCAGGGCGGGTTCCTCCGTGGGCGTCAGCAAAGCGGGAGATTCTATAGAACTGTCGAGAGGCCTCATGGAAGCTGCGCAGCATGACCGCAAGGTCATGGTGGAGGAAGCCATCGTTGGCCGCGAGGTGGAATGCGCTGTGCTGGGAAATGAGAACCCCAAGGCCTCCGGCATCGGAGAAATTTTGCCGGCGGCAGACTTTTATGATTACAATGCGAAATATCACAATGCGGATTCCAAGACGGTGCTCCACCCGGATTTCCCGGAGGAGACGGTGGCGCGGATACAGGACTGCGCTGTCCGGATTTTCCGCGCCATCGACGGCGCAGGTTTGGCCAGAGTTGATTTCTTTGTGGAGGATGGGACAAACGAGGTTGTCTTCAATGAGATCAACACCTTTCCTGGATTTACGTCAATCAGCATGTATCCCATGCTGTGGCAGGCGGAGGGAATGCCCATTTCAGAGCTGGTGGATGAATTGATCCGTCTAAGTCTATCGCGGTGAGGAGGAAGGTAGAGTGGATGCAAGACCAATCGGCGTATTTGACTCCGGGGTCGGCGGGCTCACAGTGGTGAGCCAGATGCGGCGAATGCTGCCGGGGGAGAGCATCGTGTATTTTGGGGACCTGGCAAGACTCCCCTATGGCAGTAAATCGAAGCAGAGCATTATTCAGTTCTCCCACCAGATTATGCGTTTCTTGCTGGGGCAGGATGTAAAAGCCGTGATCATTGCCTGCGGGACGGCAAGTTCCAACAGCCTGGAGGAGATGCGGGCCAGCTACTCCATTCCCATCATGGGCGTGGTGGAACCTGGGGCCCATGCGGCGGCCAACAAGACGAGAAATAAGCGGATCGGTGTGATCGGGACAGAGGCGACGGTATCATCGGGCGCGTACGGACAGCTGTTAGCAGGGCTGGACCCGGAGATTCAGGTATTCAGTAAAGCGTGTCCGCTTTTTGTTCCCCTTGTGGAAGAGGGCTGGTTTGACGATGGGGTTACGAGGGAAGTGATCCATCGATATCTGATCCCTCTGAAGGAGGAGGGCGTGGACACCTTGATCCTGGGCTGCACCCACTATCCCCTCCTGCGGGGTCTGATTCAAGAGGAAATGGGCGAGCAGGTGACGTTGGTTGATCCCTCCCAGGAGGCGGCCCTGTTAATGAAATCCTTTTTGATCAGCCACCAACGGCTGGCGGAGAACGCGGAAGGGAGCGTACGCTTCTACGCCAGTGACAGCACAGAAAAGTTCCAGCGTCTGGCGGAAGTCATTTTAGACTCGCCGATGATGCCGGTTAAGCGAATTGCCATTGAGAACTATTAAGAAAGAGGAACAGCATGGAGAAAAATGTGGTCGTATCCATAGTGGGAATGCACCGAGTTGGAGATGAGGAGGGGCAGCCACAGGAAATCGAGGTTGTCTCCCCTGGACAGTATTATGAAAAGGGGGGTAAGACTTACCTCACCTATTCGGAGTTCCTGGACCCCAATGATCCGGCATTGGAGACCCGCGCCACGGTTAAACTGGAGGACGGCAAAGTGACGTTGTCGCGCATGGGAAGCATAGGGACCCAGATGACGTTTATTCAGGGACAGAAGAGTCGCGTGTATTACAATACGCCCTTTGGGATGATGGAGATGGGAATCACCACCCGGAGAGTGAAGATCCAGCGGGATGAACATAGGCTCCAGATTTGCATCGACTATGCCTTGGAAGTCAACAATCAATTTAACGGCGCGAATAAGATTACCATCCATGTGGCGGATCACACGCAGAAAGTGAATTTGGCGTAAGCCCCCTGTGTGGACGGGGATAGAAGGAAAGCCCTCTGGGAGACCAGGGGGCTTTCCCATAGTATGGGAAAGGAAGCTGAAAATTTTGTATACCGAAACGAAGGGATCCCACACCGGATTGTATTTCGAAACAAATCTGCGGTGGGAGGAGGGCGAGATGGGCGTAGGTGTTTGACTTTTCAAAATGACCGTACTATAATTTTTTTATAGTTGACGGGAAGGGGTGTGAGACATGGCAGATTTGGAGACGATCATAAGCGCGGGCATCGATATCGGGACAACGACCACGCAGCTTGTCTTTTCCCGCCTGACTTTAAACAATACTAGGGGCTATGGCGTGACGCCGAAAATCGAGATTGTCCAAAAGGAACTTCTGTATCAAAGCAGAGTGTATTTTACGCCTCTGAAGAGTCAAGACGAGATCGATGGGCCGGCTGTGGGCAGAATCATCAAGCGTGAATATGAAAGAGCGGGTCTCACCCCTGCCATGATTCATACAGGCGCCGTCATCATTACGGGAGAAACGTCCCGCAAACAAAACGCGCGGTCAGTATGCCGTGAGATCTCGGAGATTGCCGGGGATTTTGTCGTGGCGGCGGCGGGCCCTGATCTGGAGGCAATCCTCGCGGGGAAGGGAGCGGGATGTCAGGAGATCTCGCAGATGCCTGAAAACCTGGGTAAAATCTGCTGCAATCTTGACATCGGCGGTGGAACCACCAACCTAGCCTGCTTTTCCGGTGGGACGGTGGTCTCCACCGGCTGTTTTGATATTGGAGGGCGTTTGATTCGCCTTGATCAGCAGAATCGGATCACATACATTGCGGATAAGCTGAAGGGACTGTTGGAACAAGAAGGGATTTTCATTAAAGCTGGAGATCATCTAAGCGCAGCCATGGCGGAACGGATCTGTGAACTCCTGTGTCAAATCCTGTTGTCCGCTGTGGGGCTAGGGCCTAAAACAAAATACATGGTTGACATGGCGACCAATCACGGAATCCACGTCCAGCCGGAGCTCTTTACCTTTTCCGGAGGCGTGGCGGACTGTATAGGGCAACCGTGGGATGATTTTGCTTTTGGGGACATAGGCGTTATCCTGGGCAGGGTCCTGCGCCGGTCTGAATTTTTCAAAGACGGGCGCACGGTTGCCGCCGCACAAACCTTGAGGGCGACAGTCATTGGCGCTGGCGCTTGCTCCATGCTGCTATCGGGCAGCACCATTGAATACCAAAATGGGGGATTTCCGCGAAAGAACATTCCGGTGCGCCGTCTATCCCTAGCGGAAAAGACAGAGATCGAGGACTTTGCACAGCAAATGCAGCGCAGCATTCAGGCGGCGGATCTTCTGGGCAATAGCCCGATCTGTGCCGTATCCTTTCATGGCCTTAAGACCCCGTCTTTTGGGGAAATTGAGAGACTGGCGGAGGAGATTGTGAAGGCTGAGTCAGCGCTTGCCTATGACGGTCCCATTATAATCGTGATGGAAGAGGATATGGGAAAAGCGCTGGGTCAGGCATTAAAGCGGAGACTGAAAAAAGGACGGGCCTTTATCTGCGTCGACGGGGTTGCCTGTTATGACGGTGATTTTATTGATATCGGACCGCCGGTGGCCAACGGCAAGGCGGTGCCGGTGGTTGTCAAGACCTTGGTCTTCCAATAAATCGAAAGGTGTGGGGTACAATGAAGCTAGGGTGTACGCTGTATGGAGAGACATTTCACTTTTCATCGGTCAAAGAGGTGCTGAGCAAGGCCAACGAACCGAAGTCAGGGGACGTTCTTGCCGGCGTCGCTGCCACCTCCCCGAAGGAAAGAATGGCGGCAAAGCTTGTCCTATCGGAGCTTACGGTACAGGATCTCCGGGAAAACCCGTCCGTTCCCTATGAAGAGGATGAGGTGACGAGAATCATTCAGGATGATCTTGATCTGACGGAATATGAAAAATTCAAATCCATGTCCATAGGGGAATTGCGGGAATGGATTTTAGCCTACGATACCACCTCCCAGATGATTCTGCAAGGGTCAAAAGGGCTGACAAGCGAGGTCATCGCCGGTGTGGCCAAATTGATGAGCAATCTGGATCTGATGTACGGCGCCAAAAAAATCGAGGTGTTCGCCCATTGCAATACGACCATCGGAGGACGCCACATATTTGCGTCACGCCTTCAGCCCAATCATCCCACAGATAACGTGCTGGGGGTTACCGCATCCCTGCTGGAAGGACTGAGCTACGCCTGTGGCGACGCGGTGCTAGGCGTCAATCCTGCGGTTGATACGGTTGACAGTACGACGGCGGTGCTGAATGTCCTGCACGATGTCCAGGAACGGTATGGCATACCAACCCAGAGCTGTGTGCTGTCTCACGTGTCAACCCAGATGAAGGCCGCTGAGGCTGGGACTCCCATCGATCTATGCTTCCAGTCCATCGCCGGGTCACAGAAGGCGCTGGAATCTTTTGGCGTGAGCGCCGCTATGCTTGGCGAAGCCCTGGCGCTTATGGAGGAGCGTGCAAGCTCCCAGGGACCCGACTATATGTATTTCGAGACTGGACAGGCATCGGAACTCTCCTCCGCCTCCCATCACGATACAGATCAGCAGACAATGGAATCCCGCTGTTACGGCCTTGCGCGCCATTACCATCCCTTTCTGGTCAACACAGTGGTGGGCTTTATGGGCCCAGAATATCTGTACGATGGCAAGCAGGTTATCCGAGCCGCCCTTGAGGACGTATTTTGTGGAAAAATGCACGGCCTGCCCATGGGCTGTGACTGCTGCTATACGAACCATATGCAGGCGGAACAGAATGATATGGACAATCTGATTGCCATCATGGCGGCGGCAGGGTGTACCTATGTCATGGGAATTCCCGAGGGGGACGATGTGATGCTGATGTATCAGACCACAGGTTTTCACGATATACAAACGATACGGGAGCTATTTGGACTGCACCCGATCAGAGAATTTGAGCGCTGGGCTGAAACCATGGGGATCCTGGAAAACGGCAGATTGACGGCAAGGGCGGGAGACCCGACCATATTTCAATGACAGGGGGTGCGATGCAGTATGGATAAAAACATGACAAAAGGAAATCAGAAGGATATTCTCGACCTTGACCTGACGGCGGTTCCGATGCAGGAGTTTTCCGAACTGCCGGAGCCGGAAAGTGCAGCGGTACTGGACCAGCTGAAAAAGGCGACGCCGGCCAGGATCGGAATCGGTCATGTGGGACCGCGCTATCATACAGCGGCGGCGCTGCGGTTTCAGGCGGATCAATACGCGGCGGCTGACGCGGTGATGGCGGAAGTGCCGGAGGAGGTTATCCAAAAGCTGGGATTCTTTGAAGTGAGAACGAAGTGCAAAGATAAATATGATATGCTGACGCGCCCCGATCTGGGAAGAAGTTTTGATGAGGAGGCGAAGCGGACCATCGCGGAGCGCTGCCTCCACAATCCCGATGTAGAGATTTATGTAGGGGATGGCCTCTGTTCACCGGCGGTTGAGGCCAACGTACCGGACTTATATTTTGCCATCCGCGCCTCTCTCGAGTATGATGGCATCTCCGTTGGCACACCCTTCTTCGTCCGGTATTGCCGGATGAACACTGCAAAAACCGTGGCGGAGCTATTGCATCCCAAGGTCACGTGCATTTTGTTGGGAGAGCGGCCGGGACTTCTCACGGCCAAGAGCATGTCGGCCTACATGGCATATAATGCGGGCTATCATATGAGAGAATCGGATTTCAACGTGGTGTCCAATATTAGCGCGGTGGGAATCCCGCCTGTTGAAGCGGCGGCTGCCATTGCCGACATGATTCGGGCCATGCTCAAGCAAAAGGCCAGCGGCTATAGCCTTGTGCTATAGCCGTTCTTTTGTATTGTATTGCAAGATGGCATGGACCGTGGTACAATAGAAAAAATGAGCGGCAGAGGGGAGGAACATAGGGATGGTCACAGTGGCCGATATTTTAAAATTCGATAGCTTTCAGGGCGTAACCGTGATCGCAGGCGAGGCGGGGGTAACAAATGAACTCTCGTGGGCTAGCTTTTCCATGCTTCACACGGCGTCGCAGGTATTGTCCAACGGGGATCTGTGTGTGCTAGCAAAATACCACCCAGCTCCTAAAAATCTTGTGGACGATTTCACCGTGTTCTTCAAGACTGCCAAAAAGAAAAATGTGGCGGCTGTGATGATCTCCTTCAGCGCCGGGTACATCCCATATCTGCCAAGGAAGGCAAAAGATCTCGCCGATCAGTATAGAATCCCAGTTCTAGAGGTTCCCTTCGAGAAGAAATATGCGCAAATGTACAAGGATGTGCTAGGGTATTGCATGAAGAGTAATAGGCAGGAAGGGGATGCAGGGGAGGTGGTGCGCCTTCTCGTAAGCGATCACTCCAGCGATATCGCGGCCGGAATTTATCGGATGCAGAACCTGGGCGTCAATGTCAATGGCAATTTCCAGGTGGCAGTGATTCGCGCCACATCGGATGGCGGGAAACCGGATGCCACCGCCCCGATCTCCAGAGGATTGCTCGACAGTATCAGTGAAAAAATCAGGGTTCTCTATGAGCGCCACTTCGCCTCCAGGATGCTGGCCGTGTACGATGAGCAGATCGTTCTGACCCTTTCCCTGGATTCCGATCATGAATTCATCGAGACGGAAACCTTTGCCCGCCAGATATTGAATTCCATCACAACCTTCGAGACGGAGGGCGTGCGGTTTCATTTGGGGATCAGTTCCGTTTTTGCCAGTCTGACGGAATATCGGGAGGCATATCTCCAGGCAATCCGGGCGATCCAAGTGGAGAACATCAGGTGGAATCAGGATCCAGTCATGCTGTTTGACAATATCGGGATTGCCCAGATCCTTCTGGAGATGCCCGATCCAGAGTGTCTGCGCCGGTTTTATGATCACCATCTGGGACGGCTGCGGGATCACGACGAGGCCAACGGAGGGATTCTGCTGGACACTTTGCGCTGCTTTTGCGCCTGCAACTTCACCGTTGACAAAACGGCGGAACTGCTGTACATCCACAAAAACACCCTGCGATACCGCATTCATCGCATAGAGGAGATATTGGGAATCAGCTTTTCGTCCATGGCCCAGATCGCCAATATTATAACCTGCATTGAAATTGAAAAGATTCTGCACATTCTTTGAAGAGGTGTCTGTCGAGGGAATGGCAAGCCGCGTTTTGTGCGTTCATGGATGATACCAAGAACGGCGGAAAAGCGAAAGATTTGAGAAGGCTGGCACGGGAAAGCAAGGCGGATATGAAGGAAATTGCGGATTCCTGCAACCTCGCGTTCGGCGGCTACAGTAAAATGATCAATGAAGAAATCTTAGAAAATCAACGTACAATTTGAAGTTTTTCTGAAATTAGATGTTGATTTTTTATTAAAATGGTATATACTATAATATAAAGATCTTATATGATCAGAATGAGGAGATTATTATGCTGATACAATTTAACTTTAAGAACTTCAAATCATTTCGTGATGAGGTGTCGCTGGACTTGTCAGCAACTAAAATAACAGAACACGAGGATCACGTTGTTGATATTGCAAATGATAAACTGCTGAAAGTAGCTGCTATTTACGGCGCTAACGCAAGCGGTAAGTCAAATGTGTACGATGCCTTTGACTACATGAGCTATTATGTGGCGGAGTCTTTTAAATTTGGAGATGAGGAAGAAGGCCGCCGGAAAAAGAGGGCGGACTATATGAAAGTTACTCCGTTTCTGTTTGATGATAATAGCCGCAATGAAGAGACCACGTTTGAGGTCTTTTATGTAGACAATTCTGAAAATACTGGAAAGGTATACCAATACGGTTTTTCCTTAAAAGAGGATGAGGTAGTGGAAGAATGGCTGTATTCCAAAGCCAAGACTGCAAGAAACAATTACAGAACTGTCTTTTACCGAAAAAAAGGCGAAGAGCTGGAAATGAACGGGTTTTCCAAGAACCATGTGGAGAATATTAAGGTGTCACTGAATAAAGAATCGCTTATCGTTTCCCTGGGAGCAAAGCTGCGGGTTGCCAAACTTAAGAAGGTAAGGGATTGGTTCCTAAACAACGATACCATCGATTTTGGTGATCCGGCAGAGAACTTCTTTCGCTCTAGAGTCCTTCCGGACGGGTTTGTAGATAGGAAAGAAGTGCAGGAGAATGTGGTAAAATATTTTGGTTCCTTTGATGAGTCAATACAGGATTTTGAAGTGGAGGAGCTGCCGCCGGAAGACGAGAAGGATACAAGCAAAAGTTTTGTAATTGATGCCCTCCATAAAAAAGTGGGAAGTCAGGAGCTGGCCTCCATTCCGTTAAAGCAGGAATCCAGCGGTACACTGAAAATGTTTGCGCTTTATCCATCGTTGAAAGACGTGCTGGATAATGGGGGAACATTATTTATAGACGAACTGAATGCTAGGCTGCATCCATTGCTGGTCAGGAATATTATACTGACCTTTTTATCGCCAGAAATTAATACGCAGAATGCTCAGCTTATTTTTACTACCCATGATATTTGGCAGTTTTCTAATGAACTGCTGCGTAGGGATGAAATCTGGATGGTCAATAAAAACGGGGATGGAGTATCTGAACTGTATTCGCTGGCTGAGTTTAAAGACGAGGACGGTAATAAAGTGCGCAGAGACGAGGCTTTGGCAAAGAACTACCTGACAGGAAACTATGGCGCTATTCCGGCATTGAAACCGATGAAGATGCTTACAGGGAGAACTGCGGATGGCGAATAAAAGTGGAGGAAAGCTCAGTGATCGCAGATCCGGGAAAAGAAAAGACCGGAACCAGCGTGTGGGAACAAGAGTACCAGAGTTGGGATATTACCTGATTGTGACAGATACAGAGGAGACGGAGAAGAATTATTTTGAGGGCCTGCGGGACAGTATTCCGGCAGAACTGAAAGATCGCCTGGTGATAAAAGTGGAAAAGACCAAGACGGTAGAACTGGTGGAACGGGCGCTAGAGCTTGCAAATATGGAGCCGCAGTACCGTATTCCATGGATTGTCTTTGACCGGGACCAAGTAAAGGATTTTGATGATATTATTCAGGCGGCAGAGAAAAGCGGTATCGGTGCAGGCTGGTCCAATCCCTGCTTTGAGATTTGGATGTATGCCTATTTTGGCGAGATGCCGGCAATATGGGAATCATATACATGCTGTGACCGGTTTGCGGATAAATTTGAGAAGGTTACGGGGCAGAAATATATTAAGAAGGATAAGAATATTTACCGCAAGCTGGTGCAGTATGGGAATGAGGAGAAGGCAATTCAGATAGCGGAACGGTGCTATAAGAAGTGCTTGGATGATGGGAAAAATAAGCCATCGGAGATGTGCCCGGCTTGTATGGTGCAGCGGTTGGTGGAAGAAATATGTAAAAAAATATGTAATTGCTAGCGAGGAGGATATAATTTATGAAATTAAAGAAACAATTTTCTGACTTTTATAAAGAAATTAAGATTGATGAGGAGGTTGAGGATTTAAGAGAAAAGCGTGAAATATTGCAGAACGACATTGAAAACTCAGAACAAGGAGACCGTGATTTTTCATTATGAAAAAGATACATATCCTTGGGGGATTAATGTTTACAGGAAAACACCAGTTATATTACAAGATATTTGCCGCCGGCAAAATAAAATACTATACAAAAAATAAAAGAAAAAATTGGATATAATTTGAATGCTTATAACCTTGAACAAAGGTTGATATGATTTTATGTCCAAAAATCTAATTGCATTTTTGGGCATAATGCAGTATACTAAAAGCAAACAAAGGAGTTTTCCCGGGAGCCATGCTCTTGAGGAAAGCTCCTTTCGTTTTTCAGGGAATCAATACGGAATGGAGGAATTAAAATGAGCAATCACGGTGGAAACAGCGCGGCGATACCGGATATAGGAAATGGCATCCTCTCCTATTCGGCGGTTCAGTTTGATCCCATCAGCGCCAATACTCTTGAAGAGGTGGATCAAAACGCAGACCGCATTCTTCAGTGGATGGATCGAGCGGTTGTGGGGAACCCTGGATGCGATATCATCGTATTTCCAGAATGTTGCTTTCAGGGGATGGCGCCGGTCAACTGGCTGCAAGTTGGAATTGCCATCAATTCCGTTCCGATCCAAAAAGTTTGCGCCAAATGCAAAGAACTTTCGGTGTGGGGAATCTTCAATCCATGGATCAAGCCAGAGGATGGCTCCGACATTGAAAACACAGCCATCGTCGTCAATGACCAGGGCGAAATCGCGGCTCAATACATCAAAATGAATCCGGCCCTTTCCATGGAACCGACAAAGCCCGGACGGGATATGGTGGTCTGCAATGGACCCAAAGGGTCTAAAATCGCAATCCTGATCTGCGCCGACGCGCTGTACCCGGAATGTTGGCGGGAAGCGGCGTTCAAGGGCGCCAATGTGGTATTTCATATTTCCCACTGGCCGATTCCAGGCGAAAGAATGTGGAAGATTACCAACCAGGCCGGCGCGATTTTTAATAGTTACTATGTGATCGGCGTAAACTCCGTCTGTACCGATGAGGGATACTCCTTTTTTGGAGGTTCCATGGCAGTTGATCCCATGGGAATGATTACCTACGAAGCGCCGAGGGGAATGCCCTGTGTGTTCACAGGCGCAATCTCGCCTATGGCAGTGGATGCCGCCCGCATCAGCGGTTCCAATTTACTCTGGACAGCATACCATCGCGGCGCTTGTTCTGCGGATCAAAAGGGCGTTGGGCTGGACTTGAGCGATTATACCTTTTACAGTGCGCACAGCGGAGAAGAAAACTAGGGGGTGCCTTCCATGGAAAAGCAATTTATTCAAGAGGAACATTTCTTTTTGAAAGCCGTTGAAAAGGCGGCAATCTCTTTCCCGATCTCACGGGAAGCCGCCGTGAAAAAAGCAGATGGGATCTGTGTCAAAACAGATTTTGACCAGTGTACGCCGTTACAGGAAATTCTTGCGAAGCTGGGGCCCAATGAAATTGAAAATTACACGCAGCTGAGGCAGGCCTATCTTTCCGCAAGCGCGGCGGAGCTAAAAGAGAAACTCGGTTACTAAACTATAAACGAATATGCGATGATCGAACAATGGGGTTTGAGTCTCGAAGCGAATGCTTCTTGCTCAGCCCCTTTTTCCTTAGATTGTAAATGACATTGAAGAGAGAGGAAGGATCCATATGAAACGACTGAAAATGAGTGCCGCCTTATTTCTTGTGGCGGCCTTAATGGCTTGCATACTGGCAGCGTGCAAGGGCGGAGGGGCGTCCTCCGATTCCACAACCCCTGCGGCCAACGGTGAAATCGAATATAAAGACGAGATCAAAGTTGCCATCCCAGTTGAACCGCCGGCGCTGGACCCGCACACCACGGGAACGACCGCCTGCCGTGATGTGACCCGCTATATCTATGAAATGCTTTTTGAGTTGGACCAAAACTATGAGGCAAAGCCGCAGCTCTGCCAATCCTACACGGTGAACGACGACTATACGGACTTTACCTTTGTCCTTCGCCAGGGCGTTACCTTTCACAATGGGAAGGAGATGAAGGCGGATGATGTGGTTGCCTCGCTGAACCGTTGGCTTGGGTACACAGCGTATGCGAACCGTGTCATCGATTCAGAATTCTATAGGATTGACGACTATCAGGTGGGAATCAAGCTCAGTCAGCCCTGCGTTACGCTGACCGAGCTTCTCGCCAATCCAGCCCAGTCGGCGGTCATTATGCCGGCCGAGGTGGTGGAAGCGGCAGGCGCGGGAAATGTCAGCGAATACATCGGCACCGGTTCGCTTAAGTATGAGTCCTATACACCGGGAGAATCCATCACCCTGACAAAGTTTGAGGACTATCAACCGCCGGTGGACGAATCCGGGACCGCGTATCCCCTTGATGGACAGTGGGGAGATCGAACCGTGTATTTCAATACATGTACCTTCTACTTTGTGCCGGAATCCTCGGTTCGGCTTGTGGGCGTGGAGACAGGGGAATATGATATGTTGACAAATCTGGACTACGGCGATATTGAATCGGCCAAAGGGGACGCCCAGAGCTATGGGCTCCAGCTAATAACCGATATGGGCTGCAACGGCGGCATTAGTTTTAACCTATATAGCAGCCTCTTTGCTGATGATACCATCCGCGCGGCGGCGTATTACGCTGTGGACCCGGAACTTGTCTCATCCGCCTCAATTTTTGACAGTGAGTATTATTATACTGACGCTTGTTACCTTGCGCCAGAATCGAAATGGCATACGGATGTGGCCGACAGCGAGTATGGCCAGGATCAGGAGAAAGCGAAATCATTGCTTGCAGAAAGCTCCTATAATGGGGAAGAAATCGTCATCTTAAACACCAGCGCGTATCCGGAATTGGACCGGGCGTCCAAGATTCTCCAGCAGCAGCTGGAGGCCGTGGGCTTCAATGTAAAATTAGAGACCTACGACTGGAGTGGTTGGCTTAACAAGGTTCTGACCTTCGAAGGCTACGATATGTTTGTCATGAGCTACGCCGTAATGTACAACCCCACGATCTGCTCCTATCTGTACTCGCCTCTCAGCGGCGCTACAAATGTGGACGGTTTCAGCCAGCGTTTCGCCGCCTATGACACGGCCACAAGTTTTGATGAAGCGTACGCGGCATGGGAAGAGTTGCAGGCGTTCTGTGCTGAGAAGCACATTATCATCAAATACGGCGACTATTACTACTGCGATATCGCCAGCGAAAAGGTAGAAAACTTTAATGCGTTTATGGGTGTTGTCCTTTGGGGCGTAAAGGTTGCCAAATAGGCGCAACGGTTGCCGGGCGAGAAGGAGGCTGTAATCTGCTATGGCGAAATATTTGTTGAAGAGGCTTGGCACTAGCATCATCACCTTTGTGCTTGTGTCGTTCGTTGTGTATTTTCTTATCGATGCCACGGGAGATCCGGCGCGTCAGGCTCTCGGCACGGACTATACAGAGGAGCAGTATCAAGCGAAGCTGGAGGAATATGGACTAGACGCCCCATTTCTGGCGCGATATGGGACGTGGCTCATTCATTTTGTCATGGGGGATATGGGACAGTCATTTATCGACAAGGGGGAGACGGGGGTGGTGGCCAAACAGGTCATATCCGGCCTTGGCCCCACCTTCGCCCTGGCCTCCATCTCCATGGTGGTGGTTCTGGTGATTGCGATTCCGCTGGGAATCTTTGCGGCAAAACATAAAAACGGTGTCGGGGATGGCGCGGTGGTGTCAGCATCGCTGCTTGGCATCTCGGTTCCGGTTTTTGTCCTGTGCGCTGTCCTCATGTTTATTTTTGCAGCAAAGTGGAAGGTGTTGCCGGTGGCCGGTTACCGGTCGCCATTGGAGGGGGGAGCGGGGGAGTTTATCCGCTATATGATCTTGCCGGTGGCCTCCCTGTCGGTTCTGAATATTGCGTACGTGACCAGGATGACGAGATCGGCAATGCTGGACGTCCTGGGAACCGACTATATAAAATCAGCCAAGGCGAAGGGCTTACGGCAGAGCAAGGTTTTCTATAAGCATGCGCTGAAAAACGCCTTTAACGTCATCCTCACAGTGATCGGACAGACCTTTGCCTCCATGCTTGCCGGTGCCGCTGTCGTGGAGACGTTCTTCAATATTCCGGGAATGGGCGTGCTCTTGATTAAGTATATCAACAAGAGCGACTATAACATGATATTGGGGTTCGTCATGACGATCTGCCTCATCTTTATCGTCATCAACCTGGTGGTGGATCTGCTCTATGGGGTGTTTGACCCGCGGGTGCGCGTAGCGGGCAAGGCTGTAAACTAAAGGAGGAATCCCTATGAAACAAGAGGCGGTCATGGTGACAAAGGGAAATCGAAAAGGAGTGCATCTCAGCGAGACAGCCAAGCTGCGGCTGACAGTATTCTTCAAGAATAAGTTTGCAGTGGCCGGCGCCATCCTAACCCTGCTGCTCATTCTGTTTGCCGTTTTCGGGGCGTCCATCTCGCCCAACTATAACTATACCTTCAACCCGGAGCTCTCAACCCTCAGGCGGTCTGCGCCAACGGCTCAGAACTGGTTTGGAGTGGACGATCAGAGCCGTGACCTGTATTCCTGCTGTGTGTTTGGCGTGCGGATATCTCTCATGGTGGGATTTTTCGTGTCCATCTGTGCCACCGTATTTGGCGTGATATTGGGATTGCTGGCCGGTTACTTTAAATTTTTGGATAACATTCTAATGCGGATATGCGACGCCCTGACGTCCATTCCGGCGATTCTGCTGGCGCTAATCTTTGTCGCCATCTTCGGGCCAGGGATATCCAACATTATCATTGCGCTCACCGTTATCTATACGCCGGCCATCGCCCGCGTTGCCCGGGCGTCAACCCTATCGGTCCGGGAGATGACGTATATCGAGGCTTGTGGGTCCGTCGGGGCCAGATGGCCTAGAATTCTGTTCCGGCATATCCTGCCCAATATCATGTCACCCATCATTGTGCAGATGACATTTATCTTCGCATCCTCCATCATCGTGGAGGCTTCGCTGAGCTTTTTGGGCGTTGGGATTCCGAGCGATATGCCAAGCCTCGGAAGGCTCATCTATGAGGCAAAGAGTGTGTCCATTATCACAACGGCTCCATATCTTACCTTCATTCCCGGAGCCATTATGGTGTTACTCGTTCTCGGTATCAACCTGTTGGGCGATGGACTTCGCGATATGCTGGATTCATCGTCCCATTAAACATTTGGAGGGGATTTCCATGACGCAGAAAGAAAAGCTGCTGGAGGTAAAGGATCTGAAGACGGTATTCCACACGATTCGCGGCAGGATTACCGCTGTCGACGGCGTTTCCTTCGAAGTCGGCGGCGGGGAGATTCTTGGAATCGTGGGAGAATCCGGATGTGGAAAAAGCGTAACATCCCAATCCATCCTGCGCCTATATGATGAGAAGAAGCAGGTTACCTATACAGGACAGATCAATTTTAAAAATACGAATCTGTTGGAGCTTTCAGAGCGTGACATGCAAAGCATACGGGGCAATGAGATTGCGATGATCTTTCAGGATGCGCTGAGCTCGCTGAACCCGGTCTTTACCATAGGGGAGCAGATTGCGGAGGCCATCCGCGTTCACAATAAGGGGATCAAGAAAAAACAAGCGATGGAGAGGGCAGTCCAGCTCCTGGAGCTGACGGGGATTCCCGCTCCGGAAGAGCGGGTTCACGCCTATCCCCACGAGATGTCCGGCGGTATGCGACAGAGGGCCATGATCGCCATGGCACTGGCGTGCGAGCCCAAATTGTTAATTGCGGACGAGCCGACCACTGCCCTGGACGTCACCATTCAGGCGCAGATTATGGAACTCATCTGTGAACTTCATGACAGGCTGGGCATGGGTGTCATTCTCATCACCCATGATCTGGGCGTCGTATCGCAGGTGTGCACCCGTGTCGTTGTCATGTATCTGGGACAGATTATTGAGAACGGACCAGTCCAAGACATTTTTCAGAGGCCGCTTCACCCGTACACTGCCGGCTTAATCGCCTCCATCCCAACGCTGGAGACGGAAAAGCGGAAAAAATTATACATGATAAAAGGTTCCGTTCCGGCAATGGATAAGGCGGCGAAGGGCTGCCGATTTTATGACCGGTGTGAGCGGGCGATGGATCGGTGTCAGGAGTGTCCCCCGCCTTTGGTGGAATCAGAGAACGGGCACTGCGCCTATTGCTGGAATCCAAATCTTGAGGGGGCAACCTCCTTGAGGGAGAGGAGGGCGTTATGATGGGGGGAGAGAACCGTGCCATGCTGCGGGTCACAAATCTGACAAAAGAATTTCCCATCAACCAAGGGGTGTTTAAAAAGTCCAAAGTCGCCGTCCATGCTGTGACCGACGTTTCCTTCGAGGTACGGGAGGGTGAGACTATGGGACTCGTGGGAGAGTCTGGATGTGGAAAAAGTACAGCGGGCCGCTCCGTGCTGCGCCTCATTGAGCCCACATCGGGGACCATCGAATATAAGGGGCGGGATATAACAAACTTGCCCTCCGGAGAAATGCGTATGCTACGGCGGGAACTGCAGATGATCTTTCAGGATCCGTACACGTCGCTGAATCCGCGGATCCAGATCGGTAAGATCGTAGAAGAGCCCATGCGCATCTTCAAGATGTATGACAGCAATAAAGAGTACCGGGATCGCGCCATGGAGATGCTTTCCAAGGTGGGAATCCGGCCAGATCAATACACGCGATATCCCCATGAATTTTCTGGAGGTCAGCGGCAGCGGATCGGCCTGGCCAGAACGCTCGTCCTGAACCCCAAGATGATTATCTGCGATGAGCCGGTGTCGGCGCTGGATGTATCCACCCAGTCCCAAGTTCTAAACCTTTTGGCGGAGATTAAAGAAAAGATGGGGATCACGTACATTTTTATCTCCCATAACATGAGCGTCGTCAAATATGTCTCCGACCACATTGGCGTCATGTACCTCGGCCATATGGTGGAGCAGGCGCCCAGCGAAGAGATGTTTGCGAATCCGCTTCATCCTTATACCCGCGCTCTGTTGTCGGCGGTTCCGGAGGTAAACCCGGAGGTGAAAAAAGAGAGGATCGTATTGCCAGGCGACATTCCGTCCCCCATCAACTCTCCGTCAGGCTGTGTATTCCACAACCGTTGTCCCTATGCAACCGAGGAATGTACTTATGTAGTGCCGGCTTTTCGGGAGGTCGCACAGGGCCATAAAGTCGCCTGCGCAAAGGCCGGGCAAATATAAGGGAAAGGAGAGCACACGGAATGGGAAATTTTGTTATCACCATAGCAAGAGGGTTTGGCAGCGGGGGCAAGGAGATTGCGTCTGCGGTGGCAAAGGATTTAGGAATTCATTGCTATGAGAACCGGATTTTGTCTCTCGCCTCGCAGCTTGCCGGACTGGACGAGGCACATTTTCAGGAGATCGATGAGAGGCTGCGGCCGAAAGCTTTGCTAGGCACATTGCAGGAGCTGCCAAGAGCCTTAAATGCCAATCCGGTTACGAAAAATTTTATGTCGGATCGCACGCTGTTTGAATACCAGGCCAAGATTATCCGGCAGCTGGCTGATACAGAGTCCTGCGTTATCGTGGGAAAGTGCGCCGATTTCGTGCTCCGGGACCATGAAAATGTGTTTAGCTTTTACATTGAGGCGCCCAGGCCCTACTGTCGCGACAATGTAGTCCGCAGGATGGGGGTCTCAGGGCGGGAGGCGGATAAGCTTATCTCGAAGACGGATAAATACCGTGCGGATTACTATAAGCACTACACGGGGGGCAATTATTGGACCAATCCGGTCAACTATGATTTGACGCTCAACGCTGAAAAAGTGGGCAAGGATAACTGTATCAAAGTCATTAAAAGCTATGTGGCGCTGCGGTGCGGACAGACAGGGTGATGCCGCGCTCATAGCTGTACAATGCGGCCGTCCAAAAAAGGATCTTGCCGGTTACATCTGCTGAAAATGGACAAGAGTGGAGCCGTGGGGCGGAAGGGTGACCTGGTAGGCCCCCTCGAAGCTCCCCAGTTGCTCATCGGTCCAGTGCTCCACCGCGCTGTGGAGGCCATTCAGATCAATGTGGAAGGTGCGTTCGCGCTCCCCCCAATTGATAAACGCAACAGTGCGCACATCACCTTCATAGCCAAGGTCGAGGACACCAGGGATAAAGGAGTCCATCAGGTCAAGGGGACGCCCCGTGCGGTCTCCTACCGGGAAGAGGCGCGCGTATTGATCGATCTGCGCCTCCTCCATGAGGGGCAGCTTGTCGGAGAGAAAGAGCGCCCCGCCCGCAGCATACATTGCGGTCAGGAAGGTGCGTATTTCCTCATCGGTGCGAGAGCAATAGCGACGGCAATCCCCATCCTCATTTTCCTTTTTGCGGATCATCAGACAATCGGGATCGCTTATAAACAGATTTCCGTTCATATAATAGCGCTTCAGCGTCAGGTTAAACTCTTTAATGAGGGACTCCCAGCGCTCAAAGATATCCACTGAGATCCGCATCCCGTCCACAAATTCTGCGATCTCAAATAGGGGGCTTGTGCAGGCGAGTATATAGGTGTCAGGGTGACTCGCTTCCCGCGCCAGGCGGAAATACTCCCGCACATTTTGGAGAGCGCCGGCGTCCGGATCGTGATACACGCCGGCAGTCATATAATCGCTCACGATGTCAATCTTCAGATACCGGTATCCCCAATCGTAGGTTATCTTGTGATATAGCTGGCGCACATATTCCTTCGCCTCCGGGTGGGTCACATCCAACATGACGTAATCGCCACGAACAGCGAGTTCGCCGTCGGCATTCTTGACAAACCAATGGGGATGGGTCTTGGCGATTTCTCCGTTCCGCTCAAAATTGAAGGGCGACAGCCAGATCCCTGGGATTAATCCGTGGGAGCGGATCTGGTCAGCATAGAATTTCATCCCCTGTGGGAAACGCTGTACATTCGTCTGCCCATTGTGATTGCCTTCCGCCCATCCGGCATCGATCTGGAAAACCTGTAGGGGCACACGGTCCCGAATCTCATCAATTTTCGTCAAGTTCTCATATACCATGCGCTCATTGATATTGTCCATATAGTAATACCACGAACTGTAGCCTGAGGGCACGCCGGCGTGGCGGTCAACAAACCGATTAAAATCGTGGATGAATCGGGTATAGGACGGCAATTCTGCTGTCATGTCGCCGTAAAGGGAGAGCAGCATCCAGTCGGAGCGGAGCATCTGACCGGCCTTGAGTTTTCTCCCTTCGAGGAGGTGGCGCAGCTCGATTATTCCATTTTCGCAGGCAAACACACTGGAAAAGTATCGCTCAAAGGAGACAAATCCGAAATTCAGCGCCCTGCCGGCGCAATCGAGGATGGGCATATGGACCGCGCTCTCGCAGAAATCATTTTCTGTAAAGCGCTGAACCGCCGTGCGCGAATTCATGTCAAAGAGGAGAACGCCGTTGTAGGACGTATATCCGTTGCGCATGGCGCGGTCCAGGCGGTCGGCATACATTCCGCCCAGCGCAATCACAGTTTCCGGGTCCTTGTCATCGCCAGTATTTCGCGTTTCGGTGCGGAGCAGTGCATTTGTCCCGCTCAATGCAGCGTACAGGCGGCTGTTTTCACATTCTGCGATAAAATAGCGAACCTCCCTGCCCAGAACAGAAAAATCTTTGATATCTGTGAACGGCGGACACTCCTGCACAGTCCAGCTCTGGCTGGGATAATCCTTTAATACATTGTACATGTCGCCCCAATATCGGGTGCCAGTGTATAGGGAGTGGAAGACGGTGCTCCCATCCTCCTGGACAATAGCTGGCTTCTCATTTTGAATCGTTAAGATCATCGGTATATCCTCCTCATAACAATGTAACCGCGAGGGGTCACGTCTTTATTCATGGTGGTTCCCCCTATGCCAGTTCTGCACCCGACAGTTCTCATTTCTCTGAAATGCTCGCCGGAAAGAGTATTCGCTGGCATAGCCCACCATTTGCGCAATTTCCGCTATCGAATAGCTGGTCTCCTGGAGCAGTTTTTTTGCTCTCTCCAGCCTCAGGGTAGTCAAATAATCTAAAAAGTTTACGCCAATGGTTTCCTTGCACAGCCGGGAAATCGTGGGCACTGAAAGATTCCATCGAGCGCTTAGATCTTTAAGCGACATATCGGGATCGCAATAATGCTCGTTGATATACTGCACGATTTCATTGCCCACCTCTCTGTAGGGCGGTTCAGTCTCTGTCTGCTCCGTTCCTTTCGCCAGACTATGATACGACTGTGAGATGCCCATTATGCCGGGGCCACATGTATTTCCAATCTGAATTTCAAGCAGGGCGTTATACCGCTGGAGCGCTAGGGATTTTATCCACTCTGCCGTCTGGTCGTAATCTTGAAGGGGGTTAGACGCATCCTGGCCAATAATCAATATGGTTTGTGATGAGCTGATCTCGATCTCTTCGGTACAGACCAGCTGCGGATGTAGTTCCGACAGCATCGCTGAGAAATTGATTTCCACCGGTGCTTCCTGCTTTTGGGATAGGATCCATACAGAATATTTTTGATCCTCCGTAAACAAAATGTCGAGCATATCAAAGTGCTGTACCCACTCCGCAAAATTCGTATCCCCGAAAAGAATGAGCATGAGAGCGTATTTTCGGGTGAGGTTATAGTTTTCAGCGATGCGATCCTGTAAGTCTTGTTTTTGCGCGTAGAGCGACGCAAAGGAATCTTCAATGAGTTCAAATTCCGTTTTTTTGGAAGGGGGATACGGTGTGTCCCCCACAAATCCATTGATTTTTGTCATCAATTGTTGTAAGGGGCGAATATTGTACAGCGACAGCAAAAAGGAAACTAAAACTGCCAGAAGAAGCATGGAAAAGAGGATGGCAAGAAAGGTAAAATTGAGGAAGCCGTATTGATTAAAACGCGAAGAAGGATCTGGATACGTAATCCGATAATATGCCGGAAGCACTTTTGAAGCCAGCCGGATTTCATATTCCTGTGGGATATCCTGTGACGTATAGAATAAGGGTTCTTCGGAAAGATTCAGCACCTCAAGGCCAATGTTTTCGCTGCCGAGTTTCGAGATGCTCTGGTTAAAGAGCTCTTTATTTAAAATGATAATCAAGCTGGCTGTAGGTGAGGACACTTCTACCAGGTTTTTGATCATCACAATATTTTTCTTGCTGTTAATATTATAGTCCATAGTGACGAAGGACTCGATGGTGTTCCTGTGCTCTGCGGTTTCATAAATACGGTCTGGTTCAATATCACACCGGCCCGTCATCAGATAGGAGCGGTACTCCGGTTTTGAGAACCATCCCTTTTGGGATACGACGAGTTCCCGATCTTTAATGTAGATTGCGATATCCATCACAGAACTGTCGATGCTGAGATACTGCGATAAGGCCTCCTGGCATTCAAGCCGCTTCAAGGCTGTAAATTCTTGTAAAAACACATCGGACGAGGTGGTCAGCTTTTTAACCCATGTGAGGTTCGAAATATCGTTCATGACATTGCTGATCCGCGTCAGTTTATTATCCAATTCAAGGGAAATGCGCTCTGCGTCATTTCCATAATCTTTTTTGATCATATCAAGCTGATAATGGATCGAATTGTACAGATAGAAACTGGTTACGGCCACACAAATTAAAATAAAAATTGTAGTGAACAACCGCATGTTGTGCTGAAAATACTTCCCATAATTTTTCAGCTTCACATCTCTCACCACCCGTCGACAGATTTAAGCTCCCATGTTACAAGAATAGGCCGAGTATATGGATTCATATTTTATCAGTATACCCGGCCTATGGCGTTTACAATGTGGAAATTCTTAAATTATCATGATTACTTACTTGCCGCGACAAAGCGATCATAGCGCGCCTGCTGAATGGCAATCAGTTCATCCAAGCCCAGCTCCTTCAACTCTCCGAGGTATGTGTCAAAATCATCCAAGGATGCAGTGCCCAAGGTAATCTTCATACACATCTCGTCGGAATAGGTTTGGATTCCCGTCAGAATTTTGTTGAGGGATTCTGTCTCCTCGTCGGTGGGCATAGCAAGGAAGTTATCCAGCATTAACGGATACCAGTATTCATAGTCTACTGCCTTTGCCATGGCTTGAATCTGCACATCGGAACGATTTTCCCCCTTCAAAACCTCTTCCCATTCATCGTATGTCTTATAGGCGCTGCCGAGCTGTACGCGGGGGAGCAGGTCGCCCCAAAGGGGAGAGCCATTTGTTTTTCTGGCATTTGCTTTATCTTCATTGGTGCCAATGTTGATGGAGTAGTTGACGCCGTCGCGGACCTCATAGGTTTCGCCCTCGACGCCCCAGTGAAGAATCGTCATATATTCATCGGAATAGATCATGTCGAAGAACTTGATGGCGCCCTCCACATCGGTGCAGGCCTTCGTGATGCAGTAGCGCTGCCAGACGAGCTGTGAGGTCTCGACTTCTTTCCACGGCTCAGAGCCTTCCACGGCGTCTGTCAGAGTGAAAACGGGCACATAATTGGCGGAACTGTCGCTGGTAACATATCCATTGAGATAGGTTGCGGAGTCATAGGCATTCCAGCTGGCAACTAAGTTATCTGCAAGACGCTGATTCTGGATATCCCAGGATCCGAGAGTAGCAGAATCGATTAACCCTTCATTTACAAGACCGTTGAGATACGTGAAGTACTCCTTAATGTTATCCTGATACCAGGGGGACACGATTTTGCCGTTTATCACATCCAGGGCCACATACCCGTTGCCCAGGCCAAAGATCTGCGCTAAGCCATTGTTGAAGTATTGCGCGTCAACCAAAATGATTTCATCCTGTTTGCCGTTTCCGTTTACATCCTGTTCGCGGAAGGTGCGAAGGACGTCGGTGAACTCCGCAAGGGTCGTGGGCATTTTGGCGTTCACTTTATCCAGCCAATCCTGGCGGATCTGCATCCCAAGCCCCACGGGGATCTCTTTGCCCCCATAGGTGCTTCCTTTATGAAGGTCTGTCAGCCAGTAGATCTTTCCCTCCGCCGTTGTGATCAAAGGGTACGCGGTGTCGTACACTTCGCCGAACATGCGATCAATATTGCCGTTGCTGTATTTCTGAATCAGTTCGCTCAGCTCCTGTATTGTACCGTTTTTGCCGAGAGTTAGGATGGACGCGTCGTCGATAGGCGTAAGGTTTGCAATGTCAGGAAGACTTGTGGATGCCATACGGGTCTGTATGACCACCTCATATTGATCGTTGGGCACGGCCTCAAGCTCAAGTTCCAAATTATTTTCTTTGAGCATGTCCTGCAGCAATCCCCAAACTTTGTATTCTTCTCTCTCAGAGAATTTGATGTACTGGTTTCCGGGATCGGGTCCAAGGATTTTTAGGGTATGAACCTTGTCTTCCTCCACAGTGGAATTCGATGATACCGTTGAACTGTTGTTTGCGCTGCTGGAGCTGCTACTGTCATTCTCCTTGCTGTTGCTGCAAGCGGCAAGAGCCGTCAGCGTCATAGTCAACGACAGGACGATGGCTACCGTTTTCACAAACTTTTTCATAACTATATCCTCCTTTTTTTCTTTTTTTGCGCTATTTAAGATCAGCCCTTGAGGGAGCCAACCATTACGCCTTTGATAAAGTATTTCTGGAAAAACGGATAGGTGAAGATGATGGGAAGGGTTGTAAAAATGATCATGGAATACTTCAACTGTGTGGCGGAAAACATTTGTTCCATGGCATCCTCAATCTCAGTGGAATTGAGCTTAGTCAAGTCCACCGACATCTGAACGAGGACACGCTTTAAGTACATTTGCAGCGGTTGAAGCTCTGTTGTGGGCAAATACACCTGAGCGTTGAACCAGCTGTTCCACATCCCGACAATGCTATAGATGGCCACAACGGCCAGAATCGATTTGGCGAGGGGAAGATAGATTTGAAACAAGATGCGTATATGGGCGGCGCCGTCCATCTTGGCAGATTCCCGCAGATCTTCCGGTAGATTGGAAAAAAAGGTGCGCACCAACATGATGTTCCAGATGCTGTAGGAGGCTGGCAGAATAATAGCCCAGCGCGTCCCGTAAAGCCCTAGATTATTGATCAACAGGAAGCTTGGAATCAATCCTCCTGAAAAGTACATTGGAATTAACAGGTAGGTTACAAAGAATCTGCGCGCATGGAGCCCATGCACCGTCAAGGGATAGGCGGCGAGCACGGACGTAATCAGCGTGAGCAGCGTGCTGGAGGCCGCGTAGATAATCGTATTTCCATAGGCTCGCCACATAGAGGAATCCTTAAACAGCAGCGTGTAGGATTTCAACTGAAACCCTTTGGGGTACAGAAAAACGGACATGGAGTTGACGGCAGCAGGCTCGCTGAGCGACATGATCAGGACATAATACATGGGATACAGTGTGACGAGGCAGATCAATGCGCAGAAGAAAATGCAGAATGCATCAAAAATGCGCGAACCATCTTTGATTTTGGATTTTGTTTTGGCCATTTTGAACTCTCCTAACGATTACCATAAAGAATAATCAGCGACTTTTCTAGAAATGAAATTGGCGATGAAGACAAGGGTAAAGTTCAGCACGGAGGTGAACAGCCCGACTGCGGTACCGAAGCTAAAGCGGCCACCCAACAGACTATCGCGGTAAACATACGTTGCCATGACATCGGCCGTCTCGTAGACCGCAGGATTGTACAGGAGCAGAACCAAATCTGTGTTGGTACTTAGGACGCTGCCAATGGCAAAAATGAGTAGAAGCATAATGGTTGGCTTGATAGAGGGGAGCGTAATATTCCACATCTGCTGCACCCGGTTGGCCCCATCCAATTTCGCCGCCTCATACAGATTCATATCGATGGAGGACATGGCGGACATGTACAAAATACTGTCCCATCCGAAGGTTTTCCAGACATTTGTGATGGTATAGATGGCCGGAAAACAGTTGGGATCCATGGAGAAGGCCTTGGATGGTAGTCCGAAGATCTCGCGTATCCGGTTGATAAGACCGTTGGTATCGATAAAGGAAAGCACCATACCAGCTGCGATAACCGTGGAGATAAAATAGGGCAGGTAGCTTGCGGTCTGGACCAGCTTCTTATAGGAGGATATTTTGACTTCATTTAGAATCAGCGAAAAAATGATGGGGGCGGTAAAGCCGAATACAAGGTTTAATCCGCTGAGAACCAGCGTATTGCGAAATAGCCTTGTAAAGGTTCTAGACGTGATGAAGTCGGTAAAGTGTTTGAGGCCGACCCATTGGGTGCTACCGTCAAAGGACAAGATCGGATTACCGGGAACAAAGTCCTGAAATGCAATCAAGACGCCATAGAGAGGTATGTAAGAAAAAATGAAGATCAGGATAAGGGGTGGAAGCATGATCAACATGAGTTGGAGTTGTTCTTTTGCCCCGATGCCGCCTCGTTTTCTGCGCCTGCCAGTTTTTGTACCGTTTCTGGCTGCTATCGTTCTGTTTCCGAATTCCATAAGCCGATTTCCCTCTTTCCTTCTCTGGCCGAGATGTATTTATCCTATAGGAAGGTCCGCGAATGCGAACTTTTTAAGTAATTCCATCATACGATCCCTTTACAAAAAAATCAACAAACAATATTTCTCGTCAAAATAAAATATTGTTTATTGACGAGAAACGCCTTTTATGTTACATATTTACTATGGTGCATCCATTGGCAGTTATAATTTTTTTGGGAGGTTTTTGAAATGCTAGAAAACCAGGAAGAGCGCATTGTCAAAATTGGCATGATCGGCGTCGGCGGACGAGCCATCGGATTGTTGGAATCTCTGGCTCAAATGAAGTTTGTTGAGGTTACCGCTGTCTGCGATATTGTGGAAGAGCGGATGGAGGAGGGCGTCAAGACGATTCAACAGTATGCTGAATATCCTGTGAGCCGTTATACCGACTATCATGAGCTCTTGAAGCGCGATGATATTGAGGGTGTGATTATCGCCACTTCGTGGAATGAGCATATCAAGATTGCCATTGCTTCCATGAGAGCGGGAAAATATACCGGATTTGAGGTTGGAGGGGCATCCTCCATCGAGCAGTGCTGGGATCTCGTGAGAGCGTATGAGGAGACAGGCACGCCTTGCATGATGATGGAAAACTGCTGCTACGGTCAATATGAGTTGGCGATTCTCAATATGATCCGCAAAGGGCTCTTTGGGGAAATCATCCACTGCGAGGGCGGCTACGAGCATGACCTGCGGGGCATCGCCAATCAGCTGCGCCGTCAGTATCAGCGATCGTACCATCACATGAACCGCAACGGGGATCTGTACCCCACTCATGAGATCGGACCGATTTCCAAATATTTGAATATTAACCGCGGCAACCGTTTTTTGACGCTGACCTCAACCGCGTCCAAAAGCCGTGGGCTGGATATCCGCGCTGCCGAGATTTACGGGGAGCAGAACCCAATCTGGCGCCGTCACGCCCTGGGCGATATCATTACCACTGTTCTGAAATGCGCTGGCGGTGAAACCGTCACCATCATGCACGATACCTCTCTTCCAAGGCCATACTGCCGCGGAAATGCTGTACACGGCACAAAGGGCATCTGGATGGAGCTGAACCATTCAGTCTATTTTGAGCCGGAACACCCCGCGGAGGAAGATGGACTGGAGGTTATTATTGAGCATAAGTGGGAAGATGTGGATCTGTATCTTGAAAAATATCAGCATCCAATCTGGGAAAGATTTCTGAATGACGGCGTTACCGGTGGACACGGGGGCATGGATTATCTGGTACTTCGAGCGTTTATCTACAGCGTTCAGCACCGCATCGGCCTGCCCATCGATGTCTATGATTCAGCTACCTGGATGGCGATCACCTGCCTGTCAGAGGAATCCATTGCCAAGGGCAGTATGCCGGTATCGGTACCGGATTTTACAAATGGAAGCTGGGTGCACCGTGATCCTATGCCAGAGAGTCCGTACTCGCTGGATTAGCAAAAAGATTCCTCCCCCTCTCGCAGGAATTCCGTGGACAGGAGGGGGTGGATGCGGGGGAGTGTACAAATGATAATCAAATTACCTCTAGAGATTGAGAAAGTCGCTGTTGTAACAGAATGTTGGCTATTTAACCGGTTGGCGGTCATCCAAGCGTCAAGATACGCGGAGGACTGGATTGCATCCCATTATAATTTATTCATGTCTCCGGAAGGCAACTTTATGTTTGGTGATATGGAGATTGATTTGCCCTCCTATCACGATGAAATTCTGCAGAGGAACCAGATACGGCTGTGTACCCTTTCAAAAGAAAATATAGTGGATACCCTGCGAGACAATATTCGGAATACTCGCTATATTGTCATGTTTATCAAAGTGAATGAAAAGCGCTACCATGAGGTGCTACTGTATGGATTTAACGATGAGGCGCAGGCCTTTGAGACCGTGGGCTTGTCCCAATACCGATTTGGCGCCGCTCAGATACCGTATACTTATATGGAGGAAACCATAGAAGATATCAAGAGGCATCTTTATTATGAGTATGAAAGTATCGATATATCGAGCCGGTTTCAATTCTATGTGACGGCATTTTCTATCCAGCCTAAGTATGTGACGGATGGATGTGTGTTTGGCGCGTATGAGAAGATCCGTCATGAAGTCTGCGGCAAGATCATACAGAGTCAGACCGTAAGCCGTTACAATGACAGCGCGGCAGAGTCTCAGACCCTCTATACCGGCATCGCGTGTCTCAGGGGCCTGGAGGAACTGCTAAATACGGAACTACACCATGGCGAATTCCATTCCGTGTTCCGAGGTTTAGTCAATAATGCCCACGCGATCTATGAACACAGAAGTATGCTGTATCAATCGATGCAATATATCTGCAAAAAATGGAATATCGATTTACAGAATCAAGCGTATCCGTCTATGAATGAATACAGAGCGTGTTGCGAGCGGACACAAAAATGGATGAATATGACCATAAAATATGAGCAGACCAAGGACCCGGAGCCTTTGCGCAGTATTGCGAAGGAGATACCGGAGGCGTATGACGAGGAATATCAGTGTTTAGAACGATTTTTGGAGACTGCGGAAGCATGGTTTTTGGGCCATGAAGGGCTGAAATAACAGGCAAGCGCCGTTGGGCCGTTGCAAATATAGATTTTGTCTATAGAGCAGCGGCCTTTTTTGGTGGGGGTGGAGGAAGCGGCTTGTTGTAAGGCGGAAGATTGATTCATCGATAGTATCCATAATCACACAGGCATATAGGACGAATATAATTCTTTTAAAGAGTATGCCTGCTGTGAACTTCTAAAAACGGTGCGTTATAAATGCTCTTTGAACCAGATGCAAAGGGCTTTGACAGAAGTATTCTCTTAATTTCTGCATCCACCGATGAAGTGGTTTCCGCCATATAAATCCCGTCGCACCTTTGAGCCGGACTACTCCCATCTGGAAAAGGACTGTGCACTGCCCATCCTGCAGCGGCTGTATGTACGATGAAGCGAATAAAAAGGATGGGATGCCCCCCAGAAATCCCTAGATAGAATATTATTCAGTATGCATTTGCCATCCCCGATAATAGCAAAAATCCCTGGTAAACATCGGTGATTCATTCAAAAAGATCATCTTAGTAAAAGATTGGATTACGCTATGGCGCGATGAAGAGGGTATCGTGGTAATGGGAATTTCAGACTTCCTTCTAACCCCCCAATAGCCTGGATTTATAAGGTCATAGAAGTCATGTGGAATGAAAACAACAGAGGACGATACACGTATCTGCCAAATTTTGATAAAAGGTTGCGCCGTCGAGGACTATTCCCAGTTATTCGGCGGAGCCAAATACATAAAGCACTTGCTGCCAACCGATTGCTGGTGTCGTGGGAATGTATGATTTAGAACAGCATTGCATTTGCGTGAGATTAAGCTAAAAACAACTCCATAAAGCGATGAAAAAAGCATAATTGAGATGTTTAAAAATAGTGAAATAAAATACTTTAATATAATTTTAGGGTTGACAAAAACAAATAAAAAATATATAATAAAAATAGATCGAAAAATGGATAAAAAACAGAAATTATTTAATAAAAAATAAATATATTAAAACTATTTATAACTGAGTAATAATTATCAACAAATTAATCCTTTTTCTGCCTATATAGCAAATGAAATGATGAAGTTGAATTGCTGGGCTGTCTGAGTGTATGTCTTAATATAATTCGCTATAATTGATAACAAATTTGCGATATATACATTGGTATTATGAGCTCATTATATAACAGTTAGAATGAAGGGGGGGCCAGCAGACTTTCTAGTTTAGATTTGCTATTATGTTACTTAATATGAAAAGGAGGTTCATATGAAAGCGAAAAAGTGTATGGTTGGTTTGGCTCTAATGTCTTTAATGATGATTATGATTCCATCGATAGTAAATGCCGCTACTGTGCCGTACGATCGGTACGAATTATCGGTCCCTGCATGGCAGAGAAATGCTCGTGTTAGCCAATCTCAATATAGGTCATCTGGAAACAAATATAATCAGTGGTCCGTTGACTTAGATTATAGCACTGAAGGTGAAGGGACGTATATGACATTCTGGCTGGAGGATGGGGAACTATTCAATCTTACAAGTGGCCATAACGTAATGGTTGGAGACCGGAGTAGCTTCAACTATCAGCTGGATGATGGAACGGTCTCATACTATAACTTGAAAACATATCTAACGTGCCAAAACAACAACTATAATTCAGGCGTCTATTATATTGAAGGGCGCTGGCGCGCTCAGACCACAAATTAGTAGAAATTTCAACGTGATAGGGACTGTTGCAAAGCGATGTTAAATGGGAGCTCATAATACTCTTGTTCTGTGTGGTTCGCAACTGCGGCAGTCCCGCTTTTTTGAAGGGGGAGGATTGATGAATAGGCTGGGGTACGATGTATTTCGAATTTGCAGGCGAAGGCGGTCACAGTGTATCTTTCTTTTTTTACTTATCTGTATGCTGGCAGATTTAGTGTATACTTTTGTTACCTATCGCTCCAACTATCAATATTTAACATTCTTAACTGGTGGGGCAAGCCATGTGCTACAGATTCTACTGATTTGGTTAATGCCAATCTGGATTCTGTTAGCCGTCGGCGACCGCTATATTGAAGATGTAAAGCTTGGTTTTTCTTCACTTATCAGCACGCGATATGGAATGGGGCGATATGTCAGGAAGCTGGTTGCAACAACCTTTGTCACCTCTTTTTTGCTGTATTTTATTCCATTGTTGATGAACTATGGCTTTGCGTTAGTACTCGGGTGGAATGTGCCGAAGATGGAAGGTATCGGGCGGTTGCATTATGAGATGCTTAGGTATGATCAAAGGCCTATGGCACAGATGGCATGGTACCAGCCGGGATTGGTCAATATCATGTTTTTATTGAGTACCTGCTTTTTAGCCGGTTTTTTGGGGACCGTGTCAGTATGTATCTCTCTTGTATTTGCAGATAAAAGGGTGGTTTACTCCTTCATGTTTGTCTTTTGGTTTGGTCAGATTATATTGCCTAAGTCGGTTATTGATGTAGTACAGCCGTTCACAGAGTGGCAGTTAGAGAGATTGGGGTATGTATATGGCAGGTCGCTTTTGCTGTGTCTTGTTGTTATTGTCCCCTGCTTGTTTGTCGTGGCGAGAAGAAAACGATGAGATGGATTCGCGGAAGCTTGGTTCTATTGGCTTTGATTTTTGCATTGGGCGTGTTCTGGTGTACGCAGTCGTTGCCCTTGATGCCTTTTGGCATCCGAGATCAAAATATCACGGTGGTATTTCAGGGTTTTTTTCATCTTCGCTATGTTACCAGCATGTACAGTTTTGTATGTTTGACTGCTCTGTATTTTCTTATGCCCGATGTAAAAATTCATATTGTTACAAGGTTTTGTTCAAGGACACGATTTTTCGCATGTCGAATTTTGCTAACGCTGATATATTGTGTGGTATTTAGCATCACCCTTTGTGGCATTGTTCTAATGGGAACTTTTCTTTTCTATGACAGAAATAATGTCGATTGGAGCCTTTTTCAACTGGGCCTTATGCTGCAGACAGTCCAGTTTACTCTGCTGTATGGCACCATAGTCAATTGTTTTTTTGTCATTCAAGATTGGCTTGAGAGAACTTGGGGAAGTATTCTACTCACTGTTGTTATATTCTTTCTACTGACGTACATATTCGGGATGCAATTGAATATCGGATTCTTCTTCACGGATATAGATATACTATTGCAAATCTTAGAACAGCAACAGGTTACGGTTTATATTACAAACAGGATGATTCGAATGGCCGGAATGTATATGTTGAGCGGGTTACTCTCGTATTGCAGGTTCCTTCGACGTGATTTCTTACGAGGCTAGTTATTATGAAAATACGGGTAGGTATACTATTTATCGGAACGTTGATTCAAGTGGGGCTCTTGTTCATGTTCATTCGGCCATTGTATCGCAATGTGGCACTGCCGTTGCCGCTGTTAAATGTGTATGGTGTACGGTATACGGATTCTATTCTAGTTTTAGCATATGGCTACTTCTATTTCGGGTGTATCACATTCTTTCACATGGGAGCGATGAGGCGTTTTCTTGATGGATATGGGATACTACTCCTGTCCCGTGGAAAGGAGTATAGCTATTTTATAGTGAAGCAGTTTGCTCAGATTGTAGTATCCGTGTGTATTATTTATGGAATGGAAGTCGCCATGAGCATTGTAATGAATAGAATTTTTAATTTGGGAGTAGCAGTTCGCTTTTCGTCGGTTGAGTTTATCGGCGCAACCCTGTGGATTGTCACCGTATCAATCTTAGTGTGGATGCAGATGATGCTGGAATTGTTTATGCCAGAAACGGTTGCGGTTCTCATTATCAACATATATGGTATTATCTCAATCATTATCGGTACACATGTTTTAGCTGGCGGGAGTCTATGGAAATACCTTTGTTTTTTAAATTTTGCACTGTATGCTCGCATACAAGAAAGCGGGGTACAGTGGACAGGCATATTGCTGTCGTTGGCCGGACATGCTGCGGCTATCGCTTTACTATCCTATCATCAAATACAGAGAAGAGACTATCTTTGAAAGGGGAGGTATAGTCATATGGAGTCTGTGGAGTTGCGGCACGTAACAAAAAAAATCCGGAGCAGACTTGTTCTAGATGATATCACCTATCAGTTTGAGCCAGGAACGATTTATGGGGTGGTTGGGCCAAATGGCTCTGGAAAGACAATGCTGCTGCGGATGCTTGCTGGTTTGATTCATCCGAGTGAAGGTGAGGTCATGATAAATGGCCGTCTTCTGCATAAAGATATATCGTTCCCTGGCAATATGGGGCTGATTATTGAACATATAAGCTTATTACCGTATCTGACGGGCCGGGACAACCTGCGGGCTTTAGCCAGAATTCGCAAGGTTGCGTCGGAGAAAGATATAGAAGACGCGTTATTGCGAGTGGGGTTGGAGAAGGTAATGGATTCGAAAGTCAAAACATATTCACTTGGGATGAAGCAAAGGCTCAATTTGGCGCAGGCATTGTTCGAGAGGCCCGAACTCTTATTTTTGGATGAACCGACCAATGCCTTAGATGAGAGAGGAAGCGAGTCTATACGGAATATCCTGCTGGAAGAAAAAAAGAGAGGCGCCATGATCGTTTTGACTAGCCATCACATGGATGATATCCAGATTGCCGACGTACAGTTAAAAATGGCAGAGGGGAGGTTATATTGACATTTCAGTATACAAAAAATCGCCTGCGAATCCTTTTTTAGCATTCAGGCGATTTTTTTTCGGGCAAAACGAGGGGCGGAGAGGAGGGATTTTATCTCCCTCGTCTCCGCCCCATTGTGTCTTTATTTCTTCGGAGCCTTTTTCTTTTTATCGCCTTTCATGCCGGATTGCAGGCTGGTGATTTTATTGGATAGCTTTTGCCGGAAGGTGAGCTTAACCGGAGTTTCCGGCTTTCGCTCTCCCTTCTTGGCGGTGGAGTATCCGAGAATGTATGCACCGGCAATCTCGATCTTGACCATTTTTTTCAGGGGCAGAGTCTTAAAAACTTTGCCATCGCATAGCAGGGTGGCGATCTGTGGCCCGATTTTGACCTTTACCATGGGCATCTTGCGCATTTTAAGGTAAAAAGGAACCTCATTGACAGCGGCTTTGGGAAGGGTAGAGTCTGTGAGTTTCATTTTTTTCTTATCGATAATAAGCGCGGAAACCTGCTGGCGGTTCTGCTCGATCATCTGCTGAGATGCCGCCTGCTTCTTTTGCAGCTTCCGGCCTAAGAAGTACAAGCCCACTAGGACGAGTATGACAATAATGACAACGGTAAAAATTATTCCTAAAGTGTCCACTAGGAAATCCTCCTTTGATGATGTACGCTATCTATTAGTTTAGTATATTTGAAAGCAATAGTCAACAAAAAAATAAGATTTACTTGTGGACCAGAAAAATCAAGGGAAAATGCTGACAGTAACGCACGCGGGGAGGCCATCGGTGACAATGGATAAAAACCTTATTCACAGCACACACTATCGGGAAACGACAAGGGAGGCGATGGTGTGGGATTACCGTCATGGGGGGAAGTTTGGATTTTGCTCTCCTGGCTCTTCCGAATTCTCAATGTATACTGGATTCTCCAGGAAATGCGGTCAAAACGGCTTAGCGCGGCGGCGGTCTGGGCATGGCTGTTGGTCATGTTGACAGTTCCGGTGCCAGGCTTCTTTTTGTACATCTATTTTGGGAGAGATCTGCGGAAAACCCGGTTTGCTGATAAGGAATCGCGGGACCTGGACGTTTTAATGGCGCACCGGCAGGAGGAGTTATTCGATCAGGGAATTGTGCTGCCTGAACTGGAGGATCACATGGCGTCTGTGCGGCTACAGTTGGCCCAGGATGACAGCATCGTCACCGATGACAATGCCATTGATCTTTTTGTCGATGGCGCTGCTCTATTTGTAAGCCAGTTGGACGATATCCAGAAGGCCAAGTCCTATATTTTCATACAATCCTATATTTTTCGTCAGGATGAGTTGGGTAGGCAATTTATGGAGGCGTTATGCCAAAAAGCGAGGGAAGGCCTGGAAGTTCGTTTGTTAGTGGATGGGATGGGGAGTATGCTGGTCCCCCGCCGTTTTTTTCGCCAACTGGAGAGAGCCGGGGGAAAGGTGGAAACCTTTTTCCCCCCTTTTGTACCCTACCTGCATTTTCAGATCAATTATCGGAATCATCGAAAACTTTTGATCGTTGACGGAGTCGTTGGGTATATCGGAGGATTCAATGTAGGGGATGAATATGTGGGAAAAGGTCCTCTAGGATACTGGCGGGATACACATCTGCGCTTCCAGGGAAGCGCTGTCGGAGGGATGGAGCTTCGCTTTGTTCAGGATTGGAATTATGGGGCGGAGGACCCCATTCAAGATCATCCGATCTCACTCCTGCGTGAGTACAGAGAGGAAGAACTCCGGCCCTGCATAACAGGGGCTAAAGCAATTCGGCATGTTCCGGTCCAGATGGTGTCCGGCGGCCCGGATGCAAAATGGCCCACCATTCGCAATGGATTCCTGCGTTTAATTTCAAGTGCGCGAAGAAAGCTATACATCCAGACGCCTTACCTGATTCCCGATGACACCATCCGAGAAACCTTGAAGATGGCGGCCCTTTCGGGAGTGGACGTTCGCCTTATGTTGCCCGATAAACCAGATCACCCTTGCATTTTCTGGGCCTCCATGTCTTACGTGGAAGAACTTCTCCAGGCAGGTGTTCGCTGCTACGCGTATCACAATGGATTTTTGCACAGCAAAGTCATCACTGCCGACGGGGAAGTGTCCTCAGTGGGGACCGCCAATCTGGACGTGCGGAGCTTTAGCTTAAATTTTGAGCAGAGCGCCTTCCTCTACCACAGGGAGCTGACAGCAGAGCTGGACGCTGCCTTCGAGGCAGATTTAGCCCAATGCTCCGAGATCACGTTGGAAGCGTATCAACAGCGGCCTTTATGGAATCGGATTCGGGAAGCCGTATGCCGAATGATCTCGCCAATTTTATAAAAGGATCATAAGCAAGTACAAAGGATGTCATAATATTTCCTTGTCAAACCCGTGGGGGTACGGTATAATGATTGCGGAAGCGAGTATTAATGTCGGCCGAGCTTGGCGCAGATTCGGACTATAGTAAAGGAGAAATGTGGATTATGACCTTTGAAAAATTGATTGCGGGCATACAGCCCATTGATGAAAAAAAGAGACAGGCAGCCATGGAACGCTGTGATCAGCTGGTGAAGCCTTTGGGAAGCCTGGGAAAACTGGAGTCTATCGCTTGCCGTCTGGCTGGAATCTACGGGGAAGTCTGCCCAGAGATTAAGGGGAAAGCGGTTATCGTTATGGCGGCGGACAACGGCGTGCTGGAGGAAGGCGTGGCCAGCGCCCCTAAAGAGATCACAGCTATGCAGACGCTGAACATGGTGAAGGGCGTAACCGGTGTGATGGTTTTGGCGAAACAAAATGGTGCTCAGGTCCGGATTGTGGATATCGGAGTGGATGCGGAGCTTCAAGGGGAGGGGCTTATCCAGGAGAAGATCCGAAGAGGGACTGGCAATATCGCAAAGGAGCCGGCTATGTCCAGGGAAGAGGCCATGGCAGCTATTATGGTAGGAGTGAGACAGGTAGAAGCGCTAAAAGATGAGGGAGTCAATCTGTTTGGAACCGGAGAGATGGGCATTGGCAACACCACCACCTCCAGCGCCATTGTACATGCCTGTTTTCCGGAGCTGCCCATCGCTTCCATCACAGGAAAGGGTGCTGGCCTGACGGAAGAAGCGTTTTTACATAAGCAGGATGTGATTCGAAGAGCGGTTGAGGTCAATCAGGTGGACGGGGCGGACCCTCTGGATATTCTGGCAAAAGTCGGCGGATTGGATATTGCCGGTATGGTGGGCACATATTTGGGAGCCGCCTATTATGGACTGCCAGTGGTCATCGACGGTGTGATCAGCGCGGCGGCGGCGTTGCTGGCCAGCCGTTTTGCCCCCAATGCACGGGAGTATATGTTTGCATCCCACTGTTCCATGGAGCCGGCGTATCAGGCCATTATGGAGCGGATTGGGCTGGAGCCGACGCTGTACCTGGATATGCGGCTGGGAGAAGGAAGCGGATGCCCCATCATGTTCAGTGTTATGGAATTCGCCTGCGCCATGCAGAAGAATATGGAGACCTTCGCAGAGACGGCTATGCAAGATGATTTTCTCGTCGACATTCGGGAGTCGTAAGTCGTATGGTGGATGTGAAAAAGATTTTGGTTACGGGCGGTGCGCGAAGTGGTAAGAGTGGCTTCGCGCAGAATTTAGCATATAGAATGAGTCCGGAGGGCAGGGTGCTGTATATCGCCACGGCCAAAGTCTTTGACTGGGAAATGGAGCAGAGGGTTAAGAAGCATCAGGAAAGTCGTCCGGCGACGTGGGACACCTATGAGGGGTACCAGAATTTGGCGGATGTGATCCGGCAGAAGTCCAAAGTATATGATGTCATTTTGCTGGACTGCGTGACGGTGATGCTGACGAACCTTTTGTTCGATCACATTGGAGAGCAGGACCCAGATACGCTACAAAAGGCCCAGACAGAAGAGCTGGATCAGATGGCAAAGGAGGAGGCCCGAAGACTGATTCAGGGAATCCGAGCGGCGGATTGCCATGTGATTGCGGTGACCAATGAGTTAGGTATGGGTGTGGTGCCGGAGCGGCTTCTAGGGCGAATCTTCCGGGATATGGCCGGACGCACCAATCAGACGCTGGCGGAAGGGATGTCCAATGTGGTATTTATGGTCAGTGGACTCCCTCTGTATGTGAAAGGAGGAGACCTGCGTTGAAATCGCTGGTTCTCACGCTACAATTCTTGACCCGCCTGCCTTTGCCGTGGGTGATAGAAGGCGATGATGCTATCTTTGCCAGAGGCGTGAAATATTTCCCTGTTGCCGGCGCTATAATCGGATTGTTCAATTGTCTCGTATTCTATTTGGCCAATCTTGTCTTTTCCCCTATTACGGCAGGGTTTTTGACGGTTCTTATGGATACCTTTATGACAGGTGGCCTGCATCTCGACGGACTGTCCGATACTTGGGACGGAGTATTTTCTGTGCGGGATCGGGAGCGAATGCTGGAGATTATGAAAGACAGCCGGATTGGCTCTTTTGGCGTTCTGGGTATGCTGATGGTGCTCGGCTGTAAATGGGTGATGTACACAGAGTTGGCCGGTGGCCTGAGCCTATATGGCAATGGGATGGATCTATGGTGTCGTGTGCTGGGCCCTGTGGTCGCCGCGCCCATTGTGGGTCGCATCGTCATGGCGCTCCTGATCTATATTTCCGAGTACGCGCGCAAGACGGGGATGGGGGGGCTGTATTTTGCTCATAAGGATGCCATGAACCTTCCGGTTACCCTTATCATAGGCCTGGCGTTGACAGGCTTATGTGGGTATACGGCATGGATCATGATTCCCTTTGGAATCGCTGTGGGCCTTTGCTTTCGAGCCTTTATTTACAGAAAGCTGGGCGGTATGACGGGTGACACTTTAGGCGCTTCCCTAGAAGTTACAGAATGTATTGTTCTCACTGTGGCCGTGATCGCGGTGCGAATCCTGGGAGGGCTTGGATGAAACTGTATTTGGCGCGCCATGGGCAGACGGAGTGGAATCGGCTCGGGTACTACAGCGGGCAGCTGGATGAGCCGATGAATGAGACAGGCCGGCGGCAGATCGAGGCGCTGGCTCGCCGATGGCAGGAGGATGTCGATCAAATTTGGTCGAGCCCGCTTTCCAGGGCGGTCCAGACGGCGGAGATTCTGCGGGGAGACCGTGATGCGTCTGTGCCCTTGCTCCTTGAGCCGCTGCTTCTGGAGTCCGACTTTGGCTCCTGGGCTGGAAAGAGCTGGACGCAGATTGCGGAGGAGGACCCTGTGGGATGGGCCGCCTACTGTTCGGACTGGAAGGCGGGGATCCCCGGCGGCGGGGAGAGCTTTCGACAGATGCTGGCGCGGGCAAGCCGATTGGCGGGCCGGTTAGGTCAGATACCGGCAGAACAGCGGATTTTGTTGACAGCCCACGAGGGAATTTTGAAGGCGCTGCTGCTGGTTCTGCTGGATTTGCCCGAGGATGCTTTCTGGCGGTTGGCATTGCGACAAGGAGCGGTAACCACCCTGGAAGGGGCTGGGGAGCCAGTGTATTGGGTGCTACAGGGGCTAAATGGGTAGCAACTCGTGATGAATATATTGGGAAAGGGCCTTGCGCTGCACTGTGGCAGCGACAAGGCTTTTTTATCTATAGGAAAGTCTGCCGTGAGGCGGACCTAGATCCGAAGAACCGAAGGTTCTTGCAAAGTTCGCGCAACGCAACTTTTTTCGACAAGACAAAATTTAAATATATATTGACAGATCAAAAAAGAAATTGTATAATTATGACAAAACAAATTGTAAAAATAAAGGAATAATGATTAGATTTACGCATTCTTTGAATGGGAACTTGCTTTGTGTTTGTCAGATTGATGCATAGCAGAAAATGTCGGGAAACAATTTATATTACTGTGTTCGTGTACAATATCAATTGCATAGACGGATTTGTCTAACATCGTGTAAGGGGTATTTTGAGAACTATTGTGAAGATTAGGCGGTTTGATCTGCCGCCTAATCTTCACAATTTGTAATTAAAGGGGGGTTAGTGTGGATTCAATCTTGACAACCAAGAATTTGACAAAGCGTTACGGGCGTGATGAAAACGCAGTCGTAGCGCTGGATCACTGCTCGCTGACCATACCGGAGGGCGGAAAGATTGCCATCGTGGGGGAAAGCGGTTCCGGTAAGTCTACGCTCTTGCATTTATTGGGGGCTTTGGACATACCAACGGAGGGGGAGGTTTTCTTTCGGGGACAGTCCATCTACACAATGAAAGATCAAGCCCTATCCGCTTTTCGGAGACAAAACATAGGTTTTGTCTTTCAAAGTTATAATCTTGTCCCGGAGTTGACGGCGAAGGAAAACATCATGTTGCCCCTCCTCATCGACGGGCGGGATGTAGATGGAGAGTATTTTGAGCATGTGGTCGAGGTGTTGGGATTGCACAGCCGGCTGGGGCATCTGCCAGGGCAGATGTCCGGCGGTCAGCAGCAGAGAACCGCCATCGCCCGGGCCGTCATGAACAAACCGCCAATTCTTCTCTGCGACGAGCCCACGGGAAATCTGGATTCTAAGACGAGTGCGGAGGTGATCGCATTGCTGCTGGAGGTGACCCAAGACTTTCATATGACGCTGATTCTGGTCACACATGACCGAAAGCTTGCAGACAAGATGGAAGCCGTCATCACCATCCAGGATGGCAGGATAGGAGGGGGGCTATCTTGAAAGCTAGCTGGCTGTTAGCGGTTCGCTACCTCATTCAACATAAGAAGGAAACCCTTATCGCCACTCTTTGCATTGCCATTCTAACCAGCGGGATTCTAGCGATCCAGCTTTTCTATCAGAGCTCTGTCTATACCTATGGGGTCCAGCGGGACGAGCGGAATGGTGCCTATACCTGTACAATTTTTAATGCGGATTACGAACAAGTCCGAAAGGAGCGGGATACCCTGGCGCAAAATGGAAGTGGACTATCCCAGGCCACGGCTCCCATCGTCTGCCAGGGGATCGTCGAGGAGATGACGCCCTATCTGGGATACATGGATGAGACCATGCGGAAGCTGCGCAACATTCGATTGTTGGAGGGCAGGATGCCGGAGGGGGAGGATGAGGTGGCGGCTGAGATCGACACCCTGTATATCATAGCGCCGGACGCCGCTGTGGGGGACCGCATCCCCCTAACCATCCAGACAGAGGCGGGGGTGGAGAACCGCGAATATGTGCTGACGGGAATTCTGTCCGAATATATGACAACGTGTTCATATGACATTCAGAATTTTTATAGCATCCAAAAAGCAGAGGTGAAAACGGCCTTTCCCGGCGTTCTGCTGAGTCGAGAACAGCCGGACTGCCTGTATGCCTGCATCTGCACTTCTGATACTGAGGGACCGCTGAAAACATATGGCGGGCAATATGATGAAAATATTTTTGCACTCTATCCTGACAGTATTGAGGAGACCCAGATCCGCAACGCAAGGATCATCTCCCTGGCCCTGACCCTATTTGTCTGGATTGTCATGCTGGTCGGAATTCTCAATCTTGTGGAAATCACCTTTTCCAGCCGCAAACGCTATATCCAATTGCTGCGGTGCGTGGGCATGGACAAAAGGCGGACGGTGGCAATCTTTATTCTACAGGGTGGCATTCTCAGCGGAATATCCTACATCCTGGGCTGTGGGCTGGGGATTGCGCTTCTGTACGGAATTCTCGGGGTGAGCAGGGGATTTGGCCAGGTGTTCTATCCAGTGTTTGGGGCCACCCCCTTTCTCATCACGGCTGCCGTCAGCATCATAAGCGTTGTGGCCGGATACGCTCTCAAGGCAGGCAGGCAAGTGCGCTCCATGCCCTTGGATGAGAGGACAGAGAAAAAAAGAAGGCTCCGCAGGAATTCTAGGAAATACCCGCAATCCCTGTCCAGCCTGTGGGATAAAGCCAATATCGTGAAGCACCGGAAACAAAATATCCTGGTGGTTCTCCTACACTTTGGATGCGCCTTTGTCTTGGTCTTCGGTTTTTACCTGGCAGAATTCAATGGCATGTCCCTATACTATTTTATGAAAGAAAAATTTGACACGTTGGAGTATGAGATCCTTATCCCCCAAGGGACGGTTACAACACTCGGTAGCACCGTGCCAGTGAAAATGGGTGTCACGGGGGAGACCATCCAGTGGCTTCGGGAAAAGCCAGCTGTCCAGATTGAGTTCTGTGGCAATATCATCACGAACAATATGCATATTGTATATGAGGCGGAATCCGACATCCCAGAATCTCTGCATGGCTACCTCCCATGGAGTCCTCGAAACGAGGGGGAGCCCTCTGTGCTTCAATCCATGGCGGACGCTGGATATACCGATCAGGAAGATTTCTTTCCCTACCCCATTGGGGGCATTGACCGGCAGCAGGTGGAAGCTTTTATTCCGTATCTCGAGGGAAATCTGGATATTGACGCCTTTGAGGCGGGCCGGGAGCTTATCGCAGTGGGGGGCGGATACTCCATCGGCGACGAGGTGAGGCTTTCCCTTCCGGTGGTGTCCACGGCGGCCTTGAATTATCAGGAGCCGTTGAAAGGAAATGTGGAGATTCACTGGTATACGGCCACCGTTACCGCCGCGCTAAAGTCGGACAGGAAGATTGATAATTTTCCATCCGGCCTGCTATTTTCCTATGGGGTCATGAAGGAAGCGGACCCGAGACTGATGTACGATGAAGTGGTTGCGTATACGTCGCCGGAGACCAACCCGGAAATAGCGGAAAAGGTCATGCGGCAGGCCACGGCAAAGTCCTATCAGGTTGAATTGAACAGTAGAAACCGTATCTATGCCAAGTATGAGGGGACGATCAATGAAGTGAAGGTGCCGGTCTATCTGATTCTGGTTCTGTTTATGGCTCTCAGCACCATTGCCTTGGCATTGATCAATGTCATCAAGATGAAAAATAATTTGCAGGGATATACATTGTTTCGGGCCATTGGCTTGGACGGCAAGCAGTTGCGGCGCTTGCTGATCCATGAGAACGTAAGCAATGGGGGATTTGGCATCCTGACGGGCGGTGTCTGCGCTTTTGCGCTGGCAGCGGCGGACTGTTTGCGCTGGCCGACAATCTATCCGGGGACTTCGGCGCTGTTTGCCACCATGGTGGGCCTTTTCGCGCTGCTTGCCCTTGTCATGCTCCTCATCAATGTGGGAATCTGCGTCCCTGTTCAGAAATGGATTCTGAAAAAAGCGGTTGTCCATGCGTTGCAGGAGGTGGACTATTAAGCGGGTGTTTCTTCATTATAAAACACGGCACAGCCTTAACCTAAGCTATGCCGTTGTACTTGTTATGCGTACCGCTCATCAAAGATTCGCTTTGATTTCTTCTCGCTGCGGGGAAGGACACCGATCTCGACAGCTTCCGCGGCGATTGTGATTCCGATCCGATTTTTGAAGGAGCGGACGACGGTGTCTTCAAGGGTCTTCGCATCCACCTCCGGCTCCTTTTCAAAGCGCAGCCGCAGCCGGTCCTTGCCGTTGAAATGGTCGATATGGACTTGATATTCGCTGCTCGCGCCGGGGAGAGAGCTGAGCAGCGAATCGATCTGTCCGGGAAAGATATTGACCCCCTTGACCTTGACCATGTCATCGGTCCGGCCCACAATGCGGTCATGGCGGGGATAGGGGGAGCCGCAGGGACAGGGGCCAGGGATCAAGCGAGTGATATCATGGGTTCGGTATCGGATCAGGGGAGACCCTTCTTTGACGAGGGTGGTGATGACCAGCTCGCCCAGCTCCCCTTCGGGCAAAACCTGGCCGGTGGCGCTGTCAATGATCTCAAAATACAGATAGTCGTCCCAATAATGCATACCCTGATCGTATTGGCAGCTGATGGAAATTCCGGGGCCGTAGGCTTCCGTCAGACCGTAGATGTCATAGAGCTCAATGCCCAGCTCCTGCTGGATGCGGGCGCGCATTTTATCCCCCCAGCGCTCAGAACCGATGATCCCTTTTTTAAGGTGAATCGTGTCGCGAAGCCCCTTGGACATGATTTCCTCCGCCAATAGGAGGGCATAGGACGAGGTGGAGGCTAAGACTGTGGTCTTTAAGTCTTGCATCATCTGAATCTGCTTTGGCGTATTGCCCGGCCCCATGGGGACGACCATGGCACCCAGCCGCTCTGCCCCCGCCTGGAACCCAATACCGGCAGTCCACAAGCCGTATCCAGGCGTGATCTGAATCCGGTCAAGATCCGTGACGCCCGCCATGCGGTAACAGCGCTCGAATTGGATCGCCCAGTCCTCCACGTCCTTTTTTGTGTAAGGCATGATAATGGGCAGGCCCGTTGTCCCGGAAGAAGAGTGGATGCGGACGATCTCCTCCTCTGGAACCGCCTGTAACCCGAGGGGGTAGGCGTCCCGAAGTTCATTTTTAGTGGTGAGAGGAATTTTGGCGATGTCCTCCGGTGTCTGGATCTCCCGAATATCAAATCCCTCTCTGTGATATTTTTGCTTGTAAAATTCACTGTGTTCTGAAACTCGCCGCAGCAGAGCGAGGAGCTTCTCAAAAGTGGAATCGTTGCACATAATGGCCTCCTACTGATACTGTAAATACGATAACCCGAGATCCAGCGCTTTTTCGTTGATGGCCCACAGTTTTTCTGGCAGGACTTGCCGCATGGCGGCGACCATGGCAGCGCGAGTGAAGGGGAAAGCCCCCTCGGCAAGGCCAGCGCCCAGCAAAATAATATTCAGCGTCCGGGGATTTCCCGCCAGAGTGTACAGAGCCTCGCCGTTCACGGCAATCACCCTGGAGGAACGGGTTCGCAGATAGGCGAGCATTTCGTCTGTGTGGAATTCCTGCCCCGTCAGGGAGGAGGTGATGGGTTTAATGGCTTTTGTGTTGACGAGGATAATCCCATGGGGTTTTACGTAGACGCTTCCGCGGACAGCCTCCGAAGGCTCGAATCCCACAATCACGTCGGCGCATCCCTGGGGGACAGCTGGGGATGCGCAATCATCTCCAAACCGGATATGGCTGGTGACACAGCCGCCCCGCTGAGCCATGCCAATGGTTTCGGAGGTGCGGACAAAATAGCCAGCGTTTAGCGCAGTCTGTGCTAAGACCTTGGAGGCCAAAACCGTTCCCTGGCCTCCGACGCCGGTCATTAGACAATTAAATGTCATTTTGAATCACCTCCCGAAATCGCGTGAACAGGGCATATCTGAGAACAGAGACCGCAGCCATAACAGAGACTGGGCTCGATATGGACCCTTCCCTCATCCGTCGTGATAGCGGGGCAGCCGATCTCACGAATGCATTTTTTGCAGTTTATACAGGAATCCTGAATCTCCATCTTGACCGCTGGCTTAAACAGAGCGATACAGGGGGAGCGGAAGATCACAACCGAGACGCCGGAGAAAGAGGCGGCCTCCGATACGGCGGCAACGGCTTCCTTCAGGTGAAGAGGATTGGCGGTTTTGACACATTTGACGCCGCAGGCTTTGACAAGTGCCTCAATGTCAATCTTTTCGCTGATGTCTCCCATCATGGTCCGGCCGGTGCCGGGGTGGGGCTGATGGCCGGTCATGGCCGTCGTGCTGTTGTCCAGGATGACGACGGTGATATCTGTCTCATTATACGCGGCATTGAGAATCCCGACAATACCCGTGTGGAAAAAGGTGGAATCCCCGATAAAGGCGATCTGTTTTTTATTGGGCTCCATACGGGAAAGACCTTGGGCGATGGTGATGCCGGCGCCCATGCAGAGACAGGTATCCACCATATCCAGCGGCTTTGCGTTCCCCAGGGTATAGCAGCCGATATCGCCGGTGAAGACAGCATCCTGCCCTTTCATGGCTTGCTTGACTGCGTAGAAGGAAGCGCGGTGAGGACAGCCGGCGCAGAGTACGGGCGGGCGGACGGGAAGCGCAGGGGGTGGCGGGAGGGAGGGGCGTTCATACGGTACAGACAGATAGGAACTGATGATTTCCAGCAGCGCCTCCGTACTGTATTCACCGGCATAGGGCGTGTGCCCTGTATGTTTTCCGCAGATTGTCAGGGGAAGGCCATCCTCCCCGCATAGCCGCGTCAGTTCCTCTTCAATGACAGGGTCCAACTCTTCCAACACCAATACTTGGGACGCGCTCTGTAAGAAAGATCGGGCAAAATCCTTCGGGAAAGGGTTGGCCGTCACCAATTTGACCAGCCGGCATGAGGCTTGAAGTGAGGTCAAGGCCTCTTTTGCATATGTATATGCGACGCCTGACGCGACGATGACCTGATCGCCGCTTCCCTCCACAGCGTTGCGCCCATAGGTGGAGAAAACATTGCTCAGCTCGCGAGCCAGAGCTTCGATCTTGAGATGGTTCTCATAGGAGAGCTTCGGAAAAATTGTCCATTTCGGGTCTTTGACAAAGCCTTCCCGACGTTGGACTCTGCGGCCTTCCCGAATATCCACAGTGGCACAGCCATGGCAGATCCGCGTCGTAGGACGAAAGATGACGGGAATCTGGTAGGTTTCTGAAAAATCGAAGGCTTCCTCGATCATTTCGTAGGCCTCCTCCGGCGTTGTCGGGTCAAAGACAGGAAGATTGGCATACTTGGCAAAGTGGCGGGTGTCCTGTTCCGTCTGGGAGGAGATGGGGCCGGGATCGTCGGCAACGAGAATCACCATACCGCCTTTGACGCCGATGTAGGCAAGGCTCATCAGGGGGTCGCTTGCCACGTTGAGGCCCACCTGTTTCATGGTGACCATGGAGCGGGCGCCTGTATAGGCGGCGCCCGCCGCCACCTCTAAAGCCGCTTTCTCATTGACAGACCATTCTACATAGATGTCGCCGGGATTCTGCTTCGCCACAGTCTCCAACACCTCCGTGGAGGGAGTTCCGGGGTAGCCGGATACGAGATTGACGCCGGCGTGGATGGCGCCTAGGGCAATGGCCTCATTGCCCATGACTAATTTTCTTGCCATTGAGATCCTCCTTCACAAAAAAACGCTTATTCTATTCAAGAACAAGCGTCAACCTGCTGAATCTATGATTCTTAATCTTAGCACGGGTACGCCCGGCTGTCAATAGTTTTTAGCGTTCATGTACCGGATGGGTGCGATTTCTCAGAAAAGCAAACCGGTCTCCGCCGCCAGGTAGCACATGGCAGCGGAGACCCTAATATTCAGGTCGATGAAAGTTGCCACAGGCTCTATAGCCGGAAGCGCAGCGCTTGCGTTATTCCTGTAGGAGCCTCAGATAATGGTTGGCTTCCCGCAGGACGTGGTCGGCCAGAAGCGGCAGAATGAGGGATGCAATGTTGCACTCCACAATGCCTTTCGTGCCAGCTGCTTTAAAATCGCGGTATCGCATGGTTTCCTCCACAGTTCTCTGCGTCAGTTCCCGAATGGTAATGCAATTCTTCCGGCTGGCTTCCTCCAACAAACAGGCATAGTCGTTTGCAAACTCATCTGCCGTTTTGATAAGCTGTGCTTCTGTGGGGTCGAGAAGGCCGCGTATAAATAGGGCGTGTTCCAACATGATTTGATTCCAGAATAATTCCACATCCCGCATGTTCTGAGGGCACAGGCAGCCTTCTTTTTCAAGTTCACGGACAAAGGAGCGGTACAACTTTGCTTCCCGGATAATGTGCTCAATCAGAAGAGGATAATTCGCCGTAAACAAGCAGCAATGCTTTACGTCGTGCAAAATGCTTTCCTTGAAAGCGATGAGCCCATCCAACAGACAGGCCGCTTTCTGGTTGATTCTTTGCACTCTCCCCTCAAGGCCTTGGGGAGCGCATCGGTTACAGTCTGCTTTGAAATGCTGTTCCATGGCAGTGATCCGGCTGTCAATCATGATGCCAGTTAACTGCTGTGTCTTCTGCTCTGCAAATGGGGTGTAGCCGGTCACAATCTCGCCGGATTGTAAGATTTCCCCGCGAATAAGCCCATCGCTGATTCCAACGACTTCCCGCAGCAGGGCTTCAAATTGGACTCGATACCATCGGGCCTTGGCTATGTGTGAGGTATCTTTCATTTGAAAGCCAGCTTCGAGGAAAAGGGCGTGTTCTTTCATGATCCGCGAGAAAAAAAGATGCAATTCCAAAGATTCAAAACTATACTCATTCATCTTGATGGATGTCCTTTCATAAAATTTTGTCCTACCATTACAATATATGCGAGTCAATGCAATGTGTTTGTCTCATTTGCAGAGAAAGAAGGCGTGGTGGCGTGGAGGTTGGATTTGACTTTTGCTGTGGATGCGAGTACAATACAAGAATAGAAGTTAGAGCGCAGTAGGAGGTACATATGAAACCAGGAAGAAATGACTGCTGCTGGTGCGGTAGTGGCAAAAAGTATAAGCATTGTCATATGGAGATGGATGAGCGTCTGGCGGAACTGAAAGCCGAGGGGTACCTCGTCCCCCGGCGGAAACTGCTTAAAACGGAGGAACAGATCGCCAAGATACGTGCCAGTGCCGCGGTCAATACAGCGCTGTTGGACCATGTGGCAGCCCATGTCCAGGAGGGCATGACGACGGAAGAGATTGACAGGCTGGTCTATGAGTTTACTATCGCCCACGGCGCAGTCCCTGCGCCATTACACTTTCAGGGGTTCCCCAAAAGCGTTTGCACCTCCATCAACAATGTTGTCTGCCACGGAATCCCAAGCGAGAAGGAGGTGCTGAGGGACGGCGATATCCTCAATGTCGATGTCTCAACGAATCTGGACGGCTATTACTCCGATGCGTCCCGCATGTTTATGATCGGAGAGGTTTCTCAAGAGGCGAAAGCGTTGGTGCAGACGGCGCAGGAGAGCATTCAGGTGGGCCTGGACGCCCTGAAACCGTGGGGGCTCTTGGGCGATATGGGCCATGCCATCCATGTGTTTATAGAGAAAAAGGGGTATTCCGTCGTCCGAGATATTGGCGGCCACGGAATTGGACTGGAATTTCATGAAGATCCCTATGTCAGTTATGTATCGGCGGAGGGAACCGGGATGGTGTTGGTGCCTGGCCTTATGTTTACGATTGAGCCGATGATCAACCAGGGGCGCAGTGAGATTCTCATCGACGAGCGGGACGGCTGGACTGTCCGCACAGCAGATGGAAAACTGTCCGCTCAATGGGAGTCTATGGTCCTGATGACGGAGGATGGGCCGGAAGTCTTAACACGATAGGCGCATGATCTATAGAATCCCACAAAAAGCCAGGCGGAAGCTTTGTCAAAAATGCCTATGACATTTTTTTAGAAAATTTGGTATACTAATCCTAAACTCAACGTGTAGTTTGCTTAGCGGAACGTAAGTCCAGTTGCAGCAAACCGCACGTTTTTTCGTAATAGACGAGGATTGGGGTGATATCACTTGAGTCGGACTGACAATTTCATATCGACGTCTGCCAGCCAGAATTTAAAGCCTCTGCGATATCCAGACTGCATCTATCTGACGGAGCACTGCCGGTGCGGCATTCTGAGGGTCTCAGAGTGCATTGGAGAAAGATGTTCTTTTTGTCAAAGCAGGCTGGAACACAGGGAATCCAATGCTCGATGGCATCAGCATATGAACTTGTTGAGCGAGGAGAAGCAGGCGAGAATTGCCGCCGTCTATTATGGGGGCAGAATGCCATGGAAGGTTCAGAGAGGAAAGGAGGATGGAGCGTGTTTCAAGTAAACGATATGATCGTATATGGCGCGCATGGTGTCTGTCGGATTGCAGAGATCGAGGAACGAGATTTCAATGGCAGCAGCATTGAATACTATATCTTAAAGCCTGTCTACGATGAAAAAGCGACAATCTTTGTACCCGTTTTGAATGACAGGTTGACGGCGAAGATGCGGCGCGTCTTATCAAAAGATGAGATTGAGGCGCTCATCGAGTCCATGCCAAATGAGGATACCCTGTGGATTGAGAATGAGATGCAGCGGAAAGAACGGTATAAGGAAATTGTATCGCGGGGGGATCGAACGGAGCTGGTGGGGATGATCAAAGCCCTGTATCTGCACCAGCAAAAGCAGCTGGCGAAAGGCCGAAAGCTCCATTCCGCCGATGAACGACTTTTAAGGGAAGCGGAAAAGATGCTGTACGACGAGATTGCCATGGTCTTACACATTAAGCCGGATCAGGTTGTATCCTACATTTCGCGGCAGCTGCCGGCAGAGAATGGGGAGAGGAAGGAAACGGTTGTATAGTGTAGGAGAGTATGTGATTTACAGAAGAGGGGGCGTTGGCAGGCCGATGGAAAGGGGGTGAAACAGGATGAAACGAATTCTCAGCGCATGCCTTCAACAGACGATCCAGTTTCAAATGAAAGATGAATCGGACCGCGCGCTGGCGGCAAAGGAGATACGGGAAGAATACGAGAAATATAAAAGGCAGATGGAGCGTAAGCGGACACAGTACAAAATCATTGAGGAAGCAGTTCAAGAGGATGGCTCTATCATCATCAAAATCAAAAAGCAAGTGCCCAATTATGCCATTGGCGATTACTTAGAGTAAAGCAAACGACGGGGCGGCCGCAAATCGATTGTGTTTTGCGGCCGCCCTGCTTTATGTGTATTTGACAAGTCTGTTCTATCGTGATACACTGATGAAACAGGTAAAAGCATATGGGTATATCCTTAGCGGAAACCGGTAATGCTTAGAATGGAAGGGAGTGGGTGCAGTGAAGGGACAGGAGAAAGTGCTTATGTATCAGATCCCAGCCCACCAGCCGAGAGGAAAACAGATCCGGGAACTATTGGAGCGGTTGGGTATGCCGTATGAGGATATCTCCACTGCGATGTTGTCCCAGACGGTTGGATATCTGGCTGGACTGGCTGGATTTTCGAGAAACACAGAGAGCTATAGCGGCCCAGAGTTTTCAGACGAATTTCTGCTCATGAGTCAACTATCGCGAGGGAGAATGGATGCGCTTCTGACTGGAATGAAGGAAGCGGGCATGGCGCCGGTCCAGTTGAAGGCGGTTGTGACAGAGCATAACCAGCATTGGAGGCTGGATGCGCTGCTGCGGGAAATAACGAGAGAGCATGAGGTTATGAAAGTCTACGGTAAGTTAGCGAAGCTGATCGACGAAACGGCCGGGGCGCTGACACCGGGTTCCCCCATTGCCCTGCGCGTGGCACTGCAAAAATCACAGGAGGCTATACAGCGGGCCGAGCCGGATCCCCAGGAGCTTAGGCAATGCCTCGCGATGTTGGATTCCGCCACGCGCGGCGCGTAAAAAACGATAGCAGTTCCCTTTGGAACGCTATCGTTTTTTCTTGCGCACGATTGTGTAAAACAGCCAGACACTAAGCAAAGCCGCTGCCAGAAAGCCAAAAAAGGCGATGGCGGGGATCTCCAATATCGTTGGGCGCATTTCGGTCAGACAGAGGAGGCTCGACCCAACGAACAGCGCCGCTATGATAATACATAGGATAATTTTGTTGACCATGTGGTCGATCTGGTGCAGAGGCTGTTCAGAGCCGGTCAAGTCCAAGTTCACCTTCGTCTGCCCTTTGATGGTCATCTTGAGAATATCGGAAAGCTGCGATGGGAGATCCAGCGCTTTCCGGCTCGATTTTAGCAGGGCGCGCCCGCTCTCTTTCAGCTCGTGCCTCCAATCCACATCATGAAGGACATGGGATGAGAGATGATTTTTTACAATCTCCACAAGATTACTGGAAGGACTGACCATGCTGATGGTACCTTCAATGGTCATGATTCCGCGGCTCAGCATGGAAATGCCCTTTGGCATAGAAATCTGGTGCTCATTGGCTATGGCAAGGAGGTCATCGAGAATCCGGGCCATATCCATATCGCCCACAGCCATGGTGCCATATTTAAGCAGCAGATCGTCCAGATCCGTATAGAGTTTGGCATGATCAATTTTTTCGCTGTGAATTCCCAGAGACAGCACCACATCCTTCAGTCCATCCACGTCGGAGGTGGCCAGGGCATATACAGCTTTGCGCAGGAGCTCTTGGTCCCGTGTGCTGAGACGGCCCATCATTCCCATGTCGATCCAGATAATTTGGCCGTCGCGGACGCGGATATTGCCCGGGTGTGGGTCCGCGTGGAAAAATCCGTCGTCGATGATTTGCTTGACATAATTTTCAGCCAGTTTGCTCCCGATTTCCCCGAGATCATATCCGTTATCCGCCAATTCCGCGAGATGATCCAAGGGGATTCCCTCGATATATTCCATCACTAGCACCCGGGAGGTGGTGTATTGGTGGTGAATCATCGGAGAGCCAATGTACGCGATAGCTTGATTGAGAGATGAAAATTCATCGGCGTGGTGGGCTTCCATAAGAAAATCCATTTCTTCCTGGGCCACGAACCAAACTTCATCCAGAATCGCGTCAAAATCTAGAACTTCGCCGATTCCGCCTGCTAGACGCAAAAGGCCTGATGCGTGGTGCAGCAGCGCAATATCGCGGGCCATGGTATCATGGATATCTGGGCGCTGGACCTTGACAACGACGCGGCTGGAATTTTTAAGCACCGCTGCGTGAACTTGCGCGATGGAAGCGGAGCCCAGAGGCGTCGGATCAATCTCAGCAAATATGCTGGCCACGGGTTTTCCGTACTCTGCTTCGATCACGGACTTCACCGTGGAAAAGGACATGGCTGCCACTTCTGTGCGCAGCTTTGTCAGCTCATCACAGTACTCAGGTGGCAGCATGTCCTGGCGCATGGACATGACTTGTCCGATCTTGACGAAGGTGGGGCCAAGGTCCTCAATGGTCTTGCGCAGCTTTTCGGGCGTTAGCCCCCGTATCACATCATGTCGAATGAGAATCGCCAAAATTTCTCGAAGCCGCTTGCGGCTTTCAGAGTCCAGGCTAGTTCGATTCGGCTTCATCCGATGTCTCGTCCGCCTTCGCCTGTGACAAAGCGTCCAATTTTGCCTTGATGGCGGCAATATCTTCCGGACTCATGGTGTCAAGGCTTTTGAGAATGGAATCTGTGCTGGGTTCCGCTTCACCGACAGCGCTGCGCACTTTTTCTTTCACCGTATGCTTCAGTTCCTCATTCAGAACTTTTCCCTGTTCTACGGTGAGCTCGCCTTTTTTCACCAGATCCTCGATCATTTCCTTCGCCTTCTCCGCTGTCACGGCGACAGCGCCAAGACCTGCTAACAGAATCCGTTTTAATTCATCTTCTAAATTTGCCATGATAGAAACCTCCTTTGTTGGGGTTTGATAGTGTCATCTATAGTATACCACGATGGCGATAAATAGCAAGAAAACACGGAAAAATTTAAGAAAGTTCATGACAGCCATAGATTCATGCCAATTATGAAGATAAAGTTTATAAAGAAATCATTGCAATATTCAGAGAAGTGATGTATACTATATATACTTTCATGCGCGAATGGCTCAGAGGTAGAGCATCGCCTTGCCAAGGCGAGGGCCGCGGGTTCGAATCCCGTTTCGCGCTTGCTGATGTAGCGGGTTCCCGGGATGGGGACCTTTTTATTTATCAATCCTTTTTCAGGGACAGTTCCCGGATTCTTCTGGGGGATGGATGCCCACATAAAAACTGAAAGGAGTCTTGTGAAGCGGTTATTGACAGACTGGGTGTCCAGCCGGTTACTGACCACCCTTGTCCACCGGATTTTGAAGATATCCGCTGTGATCTCCGCTGTGTCGCGGGCCTCCATCTCGGCTTTAATTTCATCTTCTAGAGCCTTACTCTCCGCTTCCAATTCCTCTGCCATTCTCTTCAATTCCTTTAGCTCTCTTGCCTTACTAGCCATATCGGTTATGCTCATCTTTGGGTGCCTCCCTTGCTTTGATGAGATTAGTATACTATATCGTACCCGATATATGCGTATTTTGTATATTGACCCCGATATACAAATGTGATATAATATTCCATGGTGGAAAAGATACATCATTAATAAAATGGAATGGGGTGTTGAATATACCAGCATCGAAAGCACAGCAAAAAGCCGTAAGCAAATATATGAAAGAAAATTATGATGAAGTAAAGCTGAGGATGGAAAAAGGTAAAAAGGACAAGATTAAATCTCATGCAGACGCTGCTGGCGAAAGCATGAATGGCTTCATCAACCGCGCTATAGATGAGACTATGGAACGCGATAATAAGGAATAAGAGGTGAACCCCATTGCCATTACACGAATCCAAAAAAGCAACCTTAGCCGACTGGGAAGCCCTGGGCGAAGACGTCCGGGCAGAACTGATCGATGGTGAGATTTATAACATGGCCGGACCCAGCGCCGCACATCAGCGGATATTAAGTTTCTTGCACATCGAGATAGGTACTTATCTTAGGGGAAAGACCTGCGAAGTATTTACTGCTCCCTTCGATGTTTACCTCCAGCACGAAGACGAGGACACGCCTAACATCGTCCAACCTGACCTTATGGTCATCTGTGATCGTGATAAGATCACAAAGAAGGGTTGTATAGGCGCTCCCACATGGATTATAGAGATCGTGAGCCCTAGCACATCAAGACGGGACTACTTGACAAAGCTAAACCTTTACGCGGAATACGGCGTCAAAGAATACTGGATTGTGAACCCGGACAGGGAAGCGGTAACGGTCTATCAACTGGATAATGATCTGCTACCGGCAGCCTACACCTTCCGCGACACAATCAAAGTTTACACCTTAGCGGACCTCAGCATTGACTTCACCCAGCTAGACCTTGAATAGAGCCCCAAAATGGGGTTCTTTTTTTGGGGGGTATAAATTACCCGCTTCCGTATTCAAATGTCAGAAGTGCCGCTACAACCCCGATCCTGAACCGAGAACGGCGGGCAGAACTGGCACTGCGGTTGAAATCAGTAGTGGAGAGGAAAGCGAAAGAACGGCAAATTGATTCTGGAAAGATGTATGGAGAAAAGCACCCTAAAGAGGATATGCAGAAATCTTCACAACCTCTTAAGGTCCGCGACGTCGCTATTGCCCATGATACGCTTAAACGTGCGGAGGTGCCCTCAAATTTGAGGCCAGTGGCTTTAGCCCATCGGATAGGACGAGGTGAGCCAGAGTCATTTCATCATTTACCATCGATACCCCTCTTCCCGATTTGAAATCGAGAAATTGGCTCATCTGGTCGCAGGTTATGTGCCGCCCTGTGTTTAGTTGACAAACGTTTTATATTCATTAACTTTTTATGATGCTATATTAGCATAATTACTAGTATGTCAGTAGCTAGACCTTGAATAGAGCCCCCAAATGGGGTTCTTTTTTCATCACATCCAGCAATGATTTCCATTATAAAAATTGTAAAGCTCTTGCATTACTCACATCTTTGTGATAATTTTAAGCCATATTGTGTGGATTGGAGTGAATAATGTGAATATCAATGAATCCCTTGGCATCCTCTATGATACCTTATTTTATAATGTGGTATATTTTAATCGCAGGGCTGTAGAAACAATGCTGAGTTCGCTTACACACAAGAAGCCAGATGCATATTTGTATAACTACGACTCTTTCCGGATCAAAAAAATCTTCCAAATCCTCCCGATTCTCTCTATCCTTTTTTTCACTACAGTGAACACTATTATTGTGTTCTCACAAAATTGGTTTTGGAAAAAACAGAATTCTTTGGGGATTCAATCTCCGATTTTTTCCAAAAGCTTGAGGACAAGCGTTTTTTTAGACAGTACGTCGTTACTCACTATCTCCGTACATTTGAGGATGTCAATATGCAAAAGGTCCTTTTGGCAGAAGGCGAAAGCATTGCGAAGGCGTTATAAAGCTGACATCATCCATACCTTCACCTCCGCAGATACTTCAAGTCAAGTGAAACGGGCTTGCATGATCGATAATGAAGTTAATCTTGAGAGTCAAACCTATTCTGTATGCTATCTGAATCAGTATCTTATTATGAGGAGATCGACGAAAGGGAAAAAACCCTTTTCCTTCGTTTTAGGCTGTGACTATTCAGATGTTTTATTCCGAGCCATTAATTACCAATACATAACCATATATTCCGTGATCAAGTCTTATGGCAATGATACCAAGATTGAAATAATACGCGAGCTGAGTAAGAGGGAGATGACGATTTCACAGCTATCAAGAAAGTTGCATTTATCTCGCTCCTCCATCGGTCGATATGTGGAGGATCTGGTTGAGGAAGTGGCCGTTGTCAGAGTCAAAAGGGTAGGCGCAGATATTTATTTGCGCTTGAACCCGGAGTATTTTATTCAATCCAAATCTGCTTTTATAAACTATGTCGATAATATTTTACTTGAACTTCGGACTAATGTATGAGAATCTCTATGCCGAGGAGTGAAGATACCTATATGGAAAAAACCAACTGTCCATACCTTAGATGTCGGCTTGTTATCCTCTGATATTCTCGTGGCGGCACGTTCATCTTGTGGCACAGGCTTTTCAAGATAAATCATCCCGCTACGGTCTGAGAGTATGTTGAGCAGACTTTGACCGTTCCATAAAAACGATGCCCCCTGGTATTCCAGAGGGCTTGTTTTTATGGGGCGCCCAATGGGAGGCCATGGTTTATCCCACCGCGGCTTGCTGTGCGCTAGTGGCTCATCAGAACTCTGAATGATTCGCGGTTAGACACTTCGTGGCCTGAATGTTCAACTCCATAGGAGGGAAAGATCACGGCAGTATCCGGTGCACCATAAAATACGGTATAAATATTAGCTCATATTCATTGTTGACTTTTAGGCTATACCCATATCGTGCCCGATAGATCCGCACTGCCTGATCAAGGAAATCCATCGACACTCCGAAAAACTCCGCGCATTCGTAGCGATTTCGCACGCCGGATTTAAAGGCACCAATGAAATCCTCTGGATGAATCAATCTCTCCACAGCCCAACGGAGGGCTTGTTCCTCCTGACGGCACGATTCGATACTGTTACGGTCCTGTATAATATCTCCAGAGCTGGTCTTATGATGGCCCAGCTCTTCCGCTGCGACGACTGCTTTTTCGCTGTAGGTCAGTCTTGCATCAATTAAAATTGCCTGACGCCTATTTTTGTTACTATAATATCCCTGCATTCCATCCAGATGAACGGTATCGGAATAAAGTACCCCTCCATCCGTGATCTCCGTGGCGATTTCTTCATGCTTGTACATTCGATCACGTCCTTTATCTAGTGTTCGTTTTTTTGTCTTAATTTTTCTGCTAGAGCTTCTGCTGCGTCGACCTGCTCTTGCGTTGGCTGCGACTGTCCAGTGTTTATATGGGCGGCTTTTGTTTCCACATCGGGAGTGGGGATAGCACGAAATCCGCGAGGAACTGTTGGCTCTGGCTTAACATCGCGGAGAACAATCGGCTCGTTCTTAGTGCAACGATCGTATTCGCTATTCAGTATAAGATCAACATTTTTTTGACCGTGCTCGTCCAGAGCGCGGTATTTTTTTATATGGGTTTGTTCAGAAAGAGAGAAGTGGAATCCCCTTATTGGACTCATTTCATCTTGATACAGATAATTTGCATCACAGTGTAGCGCAGAAAATAATCTATACATCAATTCAATTTTTGGTGTACTCACTTCATTTTCATAATTTGCTATGGCACCTTTTGTGACGCCGATTTTCATTGCCAATTCCTCTTGTGTCAACCCAATAGTATTTCGCGCTTCTTTGATTCGACTGCCTATGCTCATGTTCACACCACCTTGTAACAAGATTTTATCAGTATATTCTTGAGAAGTCAATAGAAAAGTACAAAATTCTTGAGAAATTATATTGACAGTACAAGAAAATTGTGATAACATTGAAAAGTACAAGAAACTTATACAAAGTGAAAAGCCTGCATGACCAGGCTGTTGCACGGTTAGTCCTTGACGGAGGGAGGTGGCAAAATGTCGGGGGATAAAAATTGCATTGCGGAAAACATCCGAGCGATCATCACCAAAACGGGAGTCAAGCAAAAAACCATAACGGAGAGGTCAGGGTTCAGCGAAAATGATTTTAGTAATTTACTTAATGGAAGAAAGCTAATTCGATCTGAATATATAGTCCCAATTGCAAATGCACTCGGTGTAACTCCCAACGATCTGTTTGCAGTGGGCGATAATGAGAAGAGCAGGCAAGGCAGCGGCCAAAGGGTTTAATAAAGAACCATGTGAAAATAAAAAATAGTGTCAAAGGAGGATGCGCAATGAAAAGATTTAGCGATTACAACGAGACAAAGACCTACAAAGAAAAAGAAAGACTTCCCAGAGGTGGGTACATCGTGAAAATTTTGAATGTGGAAGAGATCACAAATAGCTATGGAGAAGCTTTGGTATTTAGTTTTGATATTGCAGAGGGCGAATATAAAGATTTTTACAGACAGGATTATGAGAATCAAATCCAGGAAAGCAGAAAATGGAGGGGGACTTACTATCTATTCGAGCCCCGCGATGATGGATCGGAACAAGACGCATGGACGAAGCGTAAGTTCAAGGCCGTCATGGAGGCATTTGAAGCGTCCAACCCCGGCTACCACTTTGACTGGGATGAAAAAAAGCTAGTTGGGAAATTCATCGGAGGTCTCTTTATCAATAAAGAATGGGCGAACGACAATGGAAAAGGATGGATTACCTCCTGCCATAGATTAATTGACGTGATGTCAATTCGCGACAAGAAATACACAATGCCAGCCGACAAGCCACTTGGAAGAGAGGCAAATGCGAAATGGTGAGCAGACAGACGCCATATCAAGCTGCCGTTGAGTATATCAATATGGGTCTTGCCGTATTTCCCGTCGTATACAAAGGAAAGACGCCTCTGACGAAAAATGGCTGCAAAGATGCAACGACGGATGCCGCCGTGGTAAAAGGCTGGTGGCAGAAATGGCCCAACGCCAATATTGGAATCGCCACAGGGGCCAAAAGCAATGGACTCTTGGTCATTGATCTTGATGTGGATGACAACAGGGGGATTGACGGCTATCAAACTTTGCGTGATTGGGAGAAGAAGCATGGCCATCTACCGGAAACGATCCAGTCTATCACAGGGGGAGGAGGGTACCATCTTTTATATCGCGGCGCCCAACGAGTCGGAAACCGTGCCAAAGTACTGGAGGGAATCGATGTGCGGGGAGAGGGGGGGTATATCATTGCGCCACCGTCTATCCATCCCAATGGCATGTCCTACGAATGGGAACAAAGCCCAGATGAGTACGCCATTGCGCCGGCCAATGAGCTGGTCTATCAGCTGATTGAGTATGGGCGGTATCCCACAAACGGGTTTGCTGTGCCAGAAAAAGTGCTGACCGGCGAGCGGAATCAGAGTATGTTTCGGTTTGCGTGCAGTCTCCAGTCAAAAGGGTTTAGCGATGAAGCAATCATAGCCGCTATACAGATTGAAAACGAGAAGCGCTGTGATCCGCCACTCTCGGAAAAGGAACTTGAAAAAACCATTCAAAGCGCCTTGAAATACGAGAAAGGTACAAAAATAGTAAATTCTAAAAGATGGGAATCCCCAAAGCCTTGTATGGAACAAACGGTCAATCTCCGCTATGACGAAAACGGAAAGGTTCAGCAGACAATTGAAAATATATGTGAGGTTTTGCGAAACGATCCTGCATTAAAGAACCATCTCCGGTACAATACATTGTCGTACAGCCCATTTATATTTGGTGCGGTCCCCTGGAGTCCGAATACTCAGTTTCGAGAATGGAACAACGCGGATGACAGCAATCTCAAGTGTTATGTGGAGGGAAAGTATGGTCTTAAAAATATGGAGAAGATTATGGAGGCATTTACGGTTGTCGTAAATGAACATCCTTTTAATCCCGTGGCGGATTACTTGGAAAGCCTCATATGGGACCAGAAGCCTCATATAGAGAACTTATTGCCAGATTTTTTAGGTGTGGCAAAAAGCCGGTACTCTGTCGAAAGCATGAAACTCTTTATGTTGGGGGCGATCAATCGTGCCTATCATCCTGGCTGCAAGTTTGATTATATGCTGGTTTTGGTGGGCGAGCAGGGCGCTGGAAAATCGACATTTTTCAAGCTCCTTGCAGGCAGGGATGAGTGGTATAATGACAATTTCAACACAATCGATGGCGATAAGGCGGCGGAAAAATTGCGGGGAATGTGGATTGTAGAATTGGCAGAATTGTTGGCAGTCAAAAAGGCGCAGCAGGTCGAGTCGATCAAAGCATTTATCACTTCCACAGTGGACACTTACCGCCCTCCGTATGGCCGCAGAACAGAGCAACGGCCGCGTGTCTGCGTCTTCGCTGGGACAACAAATAGCAGCCACTTCTTGACAGATCGGACAGGCAATCGCCGGTATTTACCACTCTTGGTAAACAAGCGAGCCGCCAAACGGTCTATGTTTGAACAACCCGATAAGGTGGCAGAGGAATTTCGGCAGGCCTGGGCAGAGGCTTTTCACATCTATCGCACAGAGAATCCCGCCTTGGTGTTGCCCTGTGATCTCCAAGAAGAAGTCAAGGAGGTACAAAACAGCTTTGTCGAGGAAGATGTGCGTGTGGGGATCATTCAGGAATGGTTAGACAATACAACGGAACGCTATGTCTGCATTGCCATGGTATACAAAGAGGCGCTAAACAATGAGTTTACAAAGCCAGATCGGAGAACATCCAATGAACTTCATGACATTATGCAGCATTCAATCAGAGGGTGGCGGCGGATGCCCGGCAAAAAGAAATTCCGAACGTATGGAGCTCAGATTAGCTATGAGCGATGCCCAAATACATTCTGGGAATGCTACAATGAAACTCTTTTTTAATATACGGAGGAACTGCTAGGAACCTTCTCAAGCTCAGCTATATACTGCATTTTTTCTAAGATTCCTAGGGTTCCCCAATATTTAGAAACAACTAGAAAAAGGTGTGCAGGCGTATGGACGTTTATAAAAAAGGCAACCCTGGGAACCTTCCGAAGGTTAAGTTTATGGAAACCGTTATTTATACAGGCTCCAACGGGTATATAAAGGTTCTGCCATGTATCAACTGTTCAGAATAGAAGTCAATTCCAAATGATAAGATTTGGATGGCGGAAGGAGGAATACCAATTGACAAAACAGAATGAGCTGTTAATATCACTGGGCTGGGAATTAGCCACCACCGTTAAAGGATTGGAGGCTGCTGAGGAGAAAGCCAGTCAAGGTGTCCTTGATCAAGTCCGAGATGTTCAGCATCACAGAATCAGTCTAGCTGAGAAATTTGATGAAGTGTTAGTCAGTTCTATACTTGCCAGCGGGATCAAGGGGGAAGCGGACAAGATACGAGCGATCGTTGAACAGATCCATGATCTTTTAGACGATGAGATATTGCAGACAGGGGATCTGGCCGCCAAGGTGGTGTATCTGCGGGACGTGCGGGGGCTCGCTTTGGGAGAGATCGCAGAGATGTTGGGGTATCAGTACGGCTACATCAAAAAAATATCTTGCCGAAACCCTCCAAAGAGGTAACTTTTTGGGTACTGACAGCACAGAGGTCACGTGATAAAATGATAGTATCAAAAAGTGGGTGATCAAAAGAATATCCCCCATTTTCTGTGGTACATCCTGTATTTCGCAGTATAGGAGGCGGAGCGTTGGAAAATCGACAAAATGGAGATATCCGTAAGTACTTACAAAAGCAGGGATACACGTTGGTATCCCCTGCATTTTATCAGCAGATTGAGCTATGGCTGAAATGGTATCAGGGTAAGGGAAAAGAATTTCATAGCGGCAAACAGGACAATGGCGAGGAAAAAGGTAGCCGTCAGCGCGATGGCGTAAACATGGCCAAAAAAGTTGCAGAGGATTGGGCGAATCTGGAACTAAATGAAAAGGTGGAAATCACAGTCAGCGACCCAGCGTTAGACAGACAGGTGCAAGCCATATTGGATCGAAACAATTTTCCAGTGCGGGCAAATCAACTCGTAGAGCTAACAAATGCCCTGGGAACTGGCGCGATTGTGGAATACTTAGCGGATGGAGACGTTGCCTTAGATTATGTCCGCGCAAATAGGATCTATCCGCTGTCTTGGGATAATGGGGAGATCACAGAATGTGCCTTTGTATCGGACAAAATCATGGACGGAGAGCGCTGCGTGTATGTAAACCTTCACGTGGTGGAGAACGGTCAATATACTGTCAAAAATAAACTGTTTTCCAGAGAAGGATTTAAGGAGATGGAGCTCCCCAAAGGAATCGAACCGGAGTGGAAGACGGGATCCACATTGCCCATGTTTCAAATTGTCACGCCTAGCTCCATCAACTGTATCGATTTGGACAACCCCATGGGTATATCTGTCTATGCAAATGCAATCGAGATTCTTAAGGGTCTGGACCTGGCCGATGATAGCTTCGAGGACAAGGATACGGAGTTAAAGGCAAGGCTGAATCGACTGTCCGTCAAGTGTGGGCTGGGGAATACTTGGTATGACTTTGAGGGGGGCTGCATAAAAACCGCGACAGGAGCGATATCAGAACAATCCGATCTATATCGGAATCTGAGAAAGAATGAGGTCGTGCTGAAGAGGGCGCTCAGAACTATGGTGCAAGCAATTCTGCATCTAATCGGTGCGGATCCCTTTGAAGCGGGTATTAAGATTACCTTTGATGAAAGCAGGATCAAAGACCAGCAATCAGAACTATCACAAAAACTCCAGCTGGTGGCGGCTGGCATTATGCAGAAGTGGGAATTGCGCAAATGGTATTTTGGCGAAGATGAGTCAACGGCTAAAGCAGGTATTTCAGCGGCATCACAGATGTAAAACTGTTGAGACTGAAAAATCGCCTAGTTCGGTATGGCAAGGTGATTTTTTATTGCCCAGAAACATGCTGGCGGCGGTAAACTGCATGGCTAAACCTACGGGCGACGGCCCTAAAACGGGAGGAGAGTACGCATGTACAGATTTCAGGATCCCCTATATCTACACATTACTCCTTTTTATGAAGCGGATGGAGGTGCAGCAGGGGGAGGAGACGGCGGCCAGGCTGCCGGTCGCGGTGACGACCATGACGTAAAGTCTAAAGACGGAGATAACGGCCAGGAAAAGCCGGAGGAAAAGAAATATACCCAGAGGGATGTCGATGAGGTTGTAAAGAAGCGGCTCGCTCGCGAAAGGCGCAAATGGCAGCGCGAGACGGAAAAGTTGAAGAATGCCCAAAACGTGGACGTAAGCGATCTAGAGGCTCTACGACAAAAAGCGGAAGCGGCAGAGCAAAAAGCGCTTGTCTATGAACGCCGTGAAATGGTGCGCGATAAAGGCGTGCGGGGAAAAATGATGGAGTATGTCATATTTGAAGTCGAGAAACGGGTTACAGACGAGTTCGAGTTTCATGAGGCATTGCAACAGTTTTTGCAGGAGAATCCAGAATTTACCGAGGAAACGGCAATGAGGAAATCTACGACAGGAATGCGCCACGGAAGTTCCGGCGAAAAGTATGGCGTATCCGTGGCGCCATGAGGATGGCAGGTGGAATATGACAATCATTGAAAGGTTAAATCAGTTTTTTTTAAACTGCCCGCTGTTGCAAGAGGGAAAAATCAAGTCCAACTATTTACCAGCGGATGAGCGAGAGTACAGCATCGATGGAATCCCCGCGACGCAGATCATCAAGCAGTATTTGGACGGCAGCAGTATCCGGCAGTACCAGTTTGTGTTTCGCACACAGGCGTACCACAGTCTAGAGTTGAGCGAGGGATTGGCCAACAGTGGCTTTTTTGAGGACCTGGCCGCGTGGCTAGAGGTGCAGACTAAGACAGGGACACTCCCCGACATGGAAGCCGGCAAGGAACTTAGAAAGATTGAAGCACAGAGTACAGAATTTCTGCTTAGCAATACAGCAGACAGTTCTCGATACCAAATACAATGTCGATTAGAATATTATCAGGAGGCGTAAATTTATGGCAAATGAAACGATTATGCGATATCAGATTGCAGACTATTTAAACACGGGTACTGGTGAGACAGAAGCATGGAGCCTCTGCGGCGCAGGATTTAACACGCTAGATGAAAGTCCCGCTGCCCAAATCAACACAAAAACATACGTCAGTGATGCGGCGGCATCCAGCACGATCAAATCGTATCAGCCGCAATTTCCATTTGACACCGACCTCATGAAGTCTGAGGCGGCCATCATGGCGCTATATGAAATTGGACGTAATCAGAAAACTGGCGCCGAGGCTGAGATGGATTATCTGCGCGTGGAACTGTTTGAACCCGTTGCAAGCAAGGAGAACACATTCAAAGCTCGAAAATTTAGAGTGGCAGTTGAGGTTGCCTCGGTGGCAGGCGCCGGCGGAGAAGCCATCCAGGTGACAGGAAATCTGAATAATGTTGGAACGTTTGTGGATGGAGAATTCAACACGGCGACAAAAATGTTTACTGCGGCCGCAGACGTTGAAGCTGGAAATTAAAGGAGGAATAGCGGATGGTTATCAATGGAATCGAACTGGATTTTAGCATTTTTGATGCGGACACAGCCGATAAGTACGAAACTGCGATCCAAGATACAAGAGACCGGCTGGCAAATTTGCAGGACGTTCTCCAGGCAGAGGGGATCGGCAATATGATTCGATCGGCTTGTCAGGCGGTGTTCGAGTGCTTCAATACGATCTTTGGGAAGGGCGCTGACCGGAAGATCTTCGGTGATCAGGTCAATTTCCAGATCTGTATGGACGCCTTTATGGAACTGGATACGAAGGTTGCGCAGGAGATCCAGGACTACGTCCGTGTGATGAATACCTACTCCGCTGCCCGCGTTAAGCGGCAATGAACATCCTGCTCGACCCAGTCCCGACAACAATCGAAATATCCGGTAGCCGATACGAGATCAACTCCGACTACCGGATCTCGATTTTATTCGAAATGCTGCTAATGGACCCGGAAGTGCCGGATAGTCAAAAGTTGTACCAGGGACTCCAACTATACTATCCAGCCATACCAAACGACATTCAGGGGGCCATTGAAAGAGTGCTGTGGTTTTACCGCTGCGGTAAAGAACTGGAGAGGGAAACTGGATCTGGGCGAAGACAGAATCCCATCTATTCGTATGACTACGACGACGCGTATATCTACGCTGCATTTTTGGATCAATATGGGATTGACCTGCAAGATGTGGCCTATCTGCATTGGTGGAAGTTCAAAGCATTGTTTCAGGGGCTAAAACCGGACAATGAAATCGTCAAAATCATGGGGTATCGGGCGATGGAGATTCCAAATGGCATGAGCCGAGAGCAAAAGGAACACTATCGAAAAATGAAGAAGCTGTACGCCATCCCGTTGCCAAAGTCGGAGCAAGAAAAAATCAGCGCCATTGAGGAGGCGCTGATGAATGGTGGAGATCTAAGCGGGTTGCTGTAGGGTTTATTTTAGATCATGATTTTCGTACGCTTTAACTGTACGGGCAGTGGCGTAGCTATTAAAATCGGTCTCATAAATGATGATAACATAGCCGCCCTTTTCGCCTTGGTACTTGTACGTGTAAGTGCGATAGTTGTCGTCATTTGTCTCACCAATCATTTCACCATGGCCGCCAATAATCTCCTCAACTCGGCTTTTCGTCATCCCGGTATGCAATTGCTTAAGCTCTTCTTCACCGATCCCTTTAGAACACGCGGACAAGAACACCATACCTACGCACAATAGCAATACAAACATTTTCTAAATTATACCATATCAGGTTTCAATGTAAAGAGAGGCGATAAAAATTGTCAAATGATGGCTCCATAAAGATTGATACCCAAGTTAACACTGACGAGCTTAAGAAGGTTATGGCTAAGCTGGGCGAATTAGTGTCAAGCGGTTTATCAGGGGTTAAAACTGCGCTTAAAGCAGCAACGGATGCGGTAGCAGCGCTGTCAACAAAGCTTGCCGGTATCGGAAACTCCGCGGTCAAGACCGGCTCAAGTTTTGAGGCTGGCATGAGCCAAGTACAGGCTATATCGGGGGCGACCGCAGATGAACTACAGGCGCTCGCGGATAAGGCCAAGGAAATGGGAGTCAAAACAAAATTCAGCGCGTCGGAGTCGGCTGGGGCCATGAGCGATATGGCCAAGGCAGGTTGGAGGGCTGCGGACATGCTCAGCGGTATCGAAGGGGTCATGTACCTGGCAGCCGCTTCTGGAGAGAACCTGGGGACTGTGTCAAATACCGTAATCGATGCGTTGACAGGGTTCGGATTGCAGGCGAAAGACAGCGCTCATTTTGCTGATGTTTTGACGAAGGCCGCGTTACAATCCCAAACAAATATTTCCGAGATGGGGGCAACTTTCAAACGTGTAGCGCCATTGGCCGGGACATTGGGGTATACCATCGAGGATACGGCGATTGCTGTTGGACTGATGGCAGACGCGGGGATAGAATCGGAGAAGGCGAGCACAGCGCTACAGTCCATGTTCTCAAAGTTGAATGGTGAGGTCCAGGTCAGCGGGGAGGCAATGGGAAATGTTACAATCGCCATGAGCAATGCGGATGGCAGCATGAAGCCGCTTCGGGAGACGCTCATGACGCTGCGCGAAGCCTTCGCGGAAATGACAGAAGAAGAAAAGGTTGCCAATGCAGAGAGTCTCGTCGGCTGTGACGCCATGGCAGGATTTTTAGCGATTGTCAATGGAGGTGAGGAGGATTTCAACCGGTTGACAGAGGCCATTGACAATGCCTCGGACGCCGCACAACAGCAAGCGATCACCATGCAGGACAACCTCAAGGGAGCGCTTACAGATCTTGAGAGTGCAGCGGAAGGACTTGGGATCCAAATTTATGAAGGGGTGCAAGAGCCGTTGCGGGATGTTGTGGATGAGACCACAAAAATGATAGACGGCTTATCGAGGGCGTTTTCTCAGGGCGGATTCGAAGGCTTAGTTTCCGAAGTTGGCAATTTCATATCACAGATTGTGAACGTGATTTCCCGGAGTGCTCCTGATATGATTGCGGTGGGAACCGCCCTGATCTTCTCCCTTTTAACCGGAATTGAAAAAAATATACAGAAAGTGACAAAGTCTGCCTTGGACATCGGCATGGCACTGGTAAATTCCTTCGTTGCTTTCGTGCCTCAAATGGGGGCCATTGGGCTTAGACTGATCTCAGAGCTTGCAAAAAATTTATTTGGATACAAGATTGGGGGAAAAGTCCAGGTACTATGCAGCGAGATTCAGCAGTCGTTTACTACCCTTGTCGAGTCTGCAAAACAGGCTTTCGAACCCTTTGGAACCTTATTCAAAAATGTTGCCGACATGGCGTTGGACATTGCCAATAAAGCCCTTCCGGTGTTGACCGATGCCATTGCCTTCTTGTTTGATACCTGCAGTATTCTTCTCCCCGTCCTCGCCGGAGTGTTGACCGCATTCAAGGCATGGGAAATCGTCACGACGGTTTCGGGTATCCTCAAGACATTTATAGCCTCTTTGCAGACGGCAGCACTGCAAGTCAGCCTCTTTGCAGCTCAGAATGGTGCGGCGGCCGCTGCAACGGCAGCATCCACAGCGGCTCTAAGCGCAAAGGAAGTCGTTGTAGGCCTGTTGACCGGCAAGATTGGTCTGGCAACCGCGGCCCAGGCGGCCTGGAATGCCATTATGTCTGCAAATCCAATCGCTCTTGTCATTGCGGCTGTAGCCGCTTTAGCTGTCGGGATCGGTGCGCTGTGTATGATGCATGAAAAAGAGCAGACATCCGCTGAAAAGTTGGAGGAGACCTATGCCAGGATGGGAGACAGCCTAGGCGGGATTGGTTCCGCTGCCTCTGATTATTATAAGGGAATCGAGACAGCGGGTAATATTCTGGATGATTTCAACACCTCCCTCATTGTGTCCAGTGAGAAACAGCAGGAACTAGCGGCGCAGATGGAGGAGGTACAGGGGCAGATCACCGAAATCGCCAGAACGGCCAGCGAACGGCGCAGGGACCTGACAGAGGAGGAGATCCAGAAGCTGGAGGAGCTCTTTGAGCAGATGCGGAATCTTGCAAAGGGTGAGCTGGAGATCCAACAGCAATACCAGCAGACGGTCATGGACCAGGCAGAGATGTTTGTCCAGACCTTCGATGGGTCGCTGGAAAAATTTAGAGAGGGCTCTCAAAAGTTCATCAATTCCGCAGCGGAGACTCGGCAAGAGGTCGTTGACAAGGCTCAGAGACAGTATGAGGAGGAAACGACTCTCATTCGCACCGCCATGGATGCTAAAAATACGCTATACAGCGAGGCGTTCATGGCAGAGCGGGAGCAGCTGCAATCCCATCTGGAAACCCGCGGAACGCTGTATACGGAGTCCTATCTGGCAGAGCTGGAGGAGCTGCGAAAGCGGCATGAAGAGGCGGGGACCCTGGACAGTGAGTCGTATCAAGTGGAATATGACGCTCTAACGCAAACCTTTTCTGAGCGCGGCGAACTGTACACAGCCCGATACGAAGCGGAGTTGGAGACAATTCGAAAGCGTCATGCGGATGAAAAGACTCTGTACAGTGAGGCCTACAATGAGGAGCTTTTGGCTGCCCAGGGAAACTATGATGCGGCTGTGGAGGCGGCCGATAAAAAATGTATTGATACCATCCAGATCATGTCCGATGGGTATGAAGATTTGGCAGGCATTCGAGCAATCTTTGAACAGGGAGAAAGGGAGACAAATGCAAAGGTTACGGAAGAGAGCGAACGCTACATTGAAGACCTCAACGATATTGCTAATAGACGTAGAATGTATAACGAATATCATGGATATGAGACAACGAGGGCTACGAAAGGATTTAATCGTCAGATAGAAGAGGCAGACCAAGAACATGCTATCAACCTGGAACGAATCAATTCGGAATGGCTGGCGAATCTCGACAAGAATTCACAGGATCAGCTAGGGATCTGGCTGGCAAACCTAGCCACTACAGAGATGTATGGCGGCGAAATTTCGGATGAGAACCAAGAGATGGTAGATAAAATTTTAGAGGCCTATGAGCACTTACCCGATGATGCCAAGCAAAACATGCAGAATACTATGAGTGGAATGCTGGAGGGGATGGAAAAAAATGAGCCCACGCTGTTTTCCAAAGCGAGTAGTATCGCAAATGGCGTTTTATCGAAGCTGAAAAAAGCTTTTGACATTAATTCCCCATCCAGGAAAACGCGCGCCATATTCAGAGACGTTATGGAAGGCGCGGAGTACGGTTTAGAAGATGAGACCCCGAAGCTCTATCAGCAGACAGAGACGATTTCTAAAGGCGTTCTGGGGGCATTTGACGGCTCCATGGCCACCCTGGTGGATAGGATGAAAGCTGCCGTATCCCATGAACAGTATCGCACTGGCATGGGCTCAATGGCCAATGCAGGCTATGTCTCAGCGACAACATCCACCCAGCGGATCCAGCAGCCGGAAGCCAACCATGGCCCGACATTAGTTGAGGCACACGTGCATTTAGGCGATGCAACGGAGTTGGCCGTAGCATTGACACCGGCCATCGAAAAAGAAATGGCCTTTGCAGGAGGATGAGAATGGATATACTAAATTTTACTGACTATGGCGCGAGGCTGGTGGAGTACGCCGTCCAGTCCGATCACATTGCGAACACCTACTACCTCGGCAAAAACGCCAGTACGCCGCTGCTCTTGGAGTCCGAGCGATCCATGCGAAGTCTGTCTGTCAATCTGGAATTTCGAGGAAAAGACCGGCAGGAGACGACGCAGAGAATCTCCAACTTTACGGCGGCAGTCGCAGGTAAATGTGAAATCAAGTTGCCAGACGCCTACTACTATACTTGCATTTTTCAGAGTGCGTCAGAGCCAACCGTGACCTTGCCCACCATGATGGATGTAGCCTTTACCTTTTCGGCGATCCGCCATGGCGCAGAGGTCACAACCACGTTGACGCAGGCTTCGCAAGGCGTCAACGTCCAAGGAAACACAGAGGCGGAATGTGTTTTAACCATCACGCCGGCCGCTGACCTGGACAGTGTTACTGTCATGGGAATTACGGTCTATAACCTGGCCGCTAATATACCAGTGATCATCGACGGGCGGAATAAATTGGTCACAGAAGGCGGCGGCAATAAGTTTGCTGATACCAATTTGATCTCCTTCCCACGGTTAAAACCCGGACCGTGTACCATCGCGATTTCGGACCCATCGAACGTTACAGTCCAGCTTTCCTACTTTCCAATCTATATCTGAGGAGGTGACCTATGCTCACACTATATAATTCGAGCGGCGTACCGGCGTATCCGTTGGATGTGCCGGCTGCGTCGTTTTTTATTACCCATGTCTATGGAGGACTGGACACACTGAGTTTTGATATCAGCCCCAAGCATCCTGTATATGTGAATATTGCAGAAGAAATCCAGGTGGAGTATGCGGATATCCTCTACAAAATCAAATCGGTCAATGAGCGGGCGACAACCTCCACCATCGGTTGCATCGTAGACCTAGACTTTTTAAAAGAGACAGTCCATCTCACCTACACCAGTTCAGCGCGCTCACTGCGAGAGGTATTGTCAGATGCCTTGCACGGGTGGACGCTGGAGGACGTAGATCTGGTTACAGTCCGGCCCAATATGGAGTTAACCAACTGCACGGATTACGATATTGTCATGCAGGCGATGGAGACCTATGGCGTTGTTTATGAGTGGCATAACAAGAATCATCGCCTCAAGATCATCAAGCCAGAGCTAATCCAGCCGAGTGGCCAGTATCTCACAGATGAATTGAATCTAAAGCAGCTTACATTCAAGGGAAGTTCCAGTGACATCATCACGCGGCTATATCCCATAGGGAAGGACGGCTTGACCATCGCGGAAGTCAATGGGGGCAAGGCCTACGTGGAGGATCGATCCTACTGTGACCAGGTCATCTCCGCAATCTGGTCCGATGACCGGTACACGGACGCACAGAGTCTCAAAAACGACGCGCTGGAGCGGCTTAAGACAACAGCATATCCGGTCCGGTCCTATGAGTGTAGCGTTCAAGACTTGGCAAAGATAGAGGCAGCGTACAGTCATTTGAGCTTTGAGCTCTACCAGATCGTCACCCTGATCGACCGGCAGAGACAGACGAGGATCGACCATCGAGTCATGGAGTATAAAGAATACCCCCTGCAACCGGACCTAAACGTGGTGACACTTGCAAATGTGGCCACGAAAATCACAGCGGAGATTAAGCGCGTTGAGACCAAGTTCGATGGAGAGATCGAGGTAGACCGGCGAGTTCTTAAGGAACTGCGGGAGGACGCGGACTCGATGTCAATTCGAATCTCCAACACTTACACCAAAGGCGAGACAGATACGGAGATCGCCAGCCAGATCACACAGGCGACGGGCAACATCCGTCTCGAAGTCTCAGAGACCTATGCGACGAAAGCGGAGGTCGAACAAATCCAGGTGGGCGGCCGAAACCTCCTGGCAAACTCCGATATCATGGAGACGCGGACAAAAGATGCGACTGATACAAAAATGTACTCGCTACAAGTGGTAGACGGCTATGATCTGGATACCCTCATCAACGAGGAGTTGACGGTATCAGTCTATATGTACAGCCCGGGCGAACGCGACTGGAGTTTGGTAGAAAGCGTCGGTATGCGAAATCGGTTCGGGATATATGTCTATATCATGTGGGCGAACGATGCTGGAGGGACAGAGGCAACCTCCCCCAATACGAATCTGCTCAGTCAAGCAGTTGACGGGAAGCGCATACACGCCACAATCACAGCGACGCCGCCAGAGGGGTACACCCATATGACCAAATGTGCGGTATATGTCTGTGTGTATGCACGGCCGGCATCGACCAACGATGCAACCTGGGTGCTATCTCAGCCGAAGCTGGAGCTTGGCAACAAAGCGACTGACTGGACACCTGCGCCAGAGGACACAAGCGAAGCGATCAACGAGGCTATGACGACCGTGATCGAGAGGACAAGCGCGGCTCTTGATATCGCCAACGACAACATCCTCAGCACGGTTGCCAGTGAGTACAGCAAAAAGAGTGAACTGGAAGAGGTCCGGCAATACACGGATACGAAAGTCCAACAGACGGCCGACAGCATCACCTACACCTTTTCGACGGTCCAGGAGGCTCTCGATCTGCTAGACGGCAAAGTAGACCAAAACAAGCTAGATTTGGAGGAATATATCCGTTTTGCAGGCGCTCTCATTGAACTTGGCAAACGAGGCAGTCCTTTTGTTGCAAAGCTGGACAATACGAAGCTTGCATTTTTACAGGACGGCCGAGAGATCGCCTATATCAGTAATAACACGCTCAACATTACGGATGCAATTATCAAGGGCAAGCTGACGATGACCATGGTTGGTGGCTTTTTTGACTGGGTGCCAGAGCAAAACGGCAGCATGAGCCTAGTATGGAGGGATGCATAAGATGGCAATTGCAGTCGGCGGGACCGAGTACGTATACGGGACCTGCAAATATTATACCAACACAAGTAGTGCGATGCGGTACGAATGTCGGTTGGCGGTGACGCTGAATAGTCAGTCCACAGCCAACAACACCTCGACCGCAACGCTAGTACTCCAGGTGCGATCTACCAATAGCAGCTACACGACAAAAAATACACAGACCAGTGTAATCAACGGGACGACGATGGCCAGTGGCGCGAGCTTTGACATGAGCAATACCAACGTGTGGCAGACCTTTGCAAGCCGGACGCAGACTGTCACACACAATGCAGATGGCAGCTACACGTTTCCGGTGTCTGCGTCCTTTACCACGAATGCGACGACATCCGCGTGGTCGCTGAAATCGGGGTCCGTCTCTGGCTCCGTCACGTTGGCAACCATACCGCGGGCGTCGTCGATCAGCTGTGGCTCCATTGCGCTGGGGAGCGCGGGAACCATCACAATCAGCACGGCGAGCAGTAGTTTTACCCATACGATTACGGCGGCTTTTGGCAGCACATCCACCACCGTTATAACCAAAACAAGCAGTACAAGTGTCCCCTGGACGCCATCGCTGTCTTGGGCATCGCAAATTCCGTCGGCAACGTCAGGTACCTGTACGTTGACCTGTATCACGTATTCGGGGAGTACGGAGGTGGGACGCAAGGCGATCTCCATATCATTGACAGTGCCAGCATCCGTCAAGCCATCGCTGACCAGTCTAACGGCGACAAGGGTAGATGGATCCGTACCGTCAGCCTGGGCAACCTACGTCAAGGGCAAGTCGAAAGTCACGCTGGCGATTAGTGGCGCGGCGGGGAGCTACGGCAGCACAATCAAAGGCTATAGCATCAGTGGAGGAGGATACAGTAGTACCGCGTCAAGCTATACGACAGGCTACCTCAACACGACGGGGACCATTACCTTTACGGCGTACGTCACCGACAGCCGCGGCCGAAAATCCGATTCCAAGACGGTCAGCATTACAGTCTATGACTACACAGCGCCGACGATCACAGCATTTACAGCATTCCGCTGTAATAGCTCCGGGACGGCGGATCCCAGCAATGGCACCTATATCAAATGCAGTGGCAGTTATTCAATTGCCTCAGTCAATGGTAAAAACAGTGCAACGACGCACGCAACTTATTACCGAGCAAAGGGAGCGAGTAGCTGGACGGGTGCGCGTGATCTGACATCCGGAAGCTCCGTCATTATTGGTAGCGGAAATTTTGCGATAGCAACAAACTATGAGGTCCGGCTTGTAGTGACAGATGCGTTAGGGTCCTCCGTAGACCTCATTGTACTTGTGAGTGCGGCGGAACGAGTGATGAATATTGGCCCTCATGCAGTGGCCTTTGGTATGATGAGTACAGCGTCGAAACGGGTTGAATCTGCATGGCCAATGTATGTACAGGGAGATCGAGTAGCAGCGATCGAATATGGCACCTGGACGCCGATCTTAGGCAACGAATCAGTCGATGAGATACCTCTCACATATACGGCGCAGCGTGGGTACTATTGCCGTGTTGGAAATCTATTGCATGTATCTATCTCAATCAACGCAGCGGGCGCTGTGACATCTTATGGCGACACAAGAGTCTATATCCGTGGGCTATCATTTGAGCCAGTCTACACAGAGTCAACTGGGATGATTTCGATCAGCGGGCTCGCCAGTAGTTACACAAGCAAGGCGCCAGGTGCATTAGGGCCATACGCAGACTATATCGTTATAATGGGAAACGACATGAATAGCCTGCGATGGAATCAGTTTTCTGACGCGAACAAAAAGCTTTTTTATGGCGCAGCAACATATATAGTCAAGTGGTGACGGAGGGGCGATCGATGGAGCAGCAACTGAGCCCGGTGGAGCAAGCCTATCGGGAACTCATCAACAGTCTGATGACGGAGAATGTGTATCTCCGGGCACGAGTCATTGAACTGGAACAGGCGCAGAAGGTAGAGATGGAAAGGAAAGAAGAATAATGGACTGGATTGCAGAATATTTGCCCAAGTTGGTATACTGGGCGATCACGGGTGCATTAGCGGTGGTATGTGGCACGTTATGGAAACGCGTGCAGAAAACACATGCCCAAGAGGCAGTGGAGCGGAATGCAATACGCGAGGGAGTGATCGCCATGCTTCACAATACGCTATATCGAATCCACCGCATCTATATGGATCAAGGGTACTGTACACTGGGCGATAAAAAGAGCATCGAGAGTATTTATGAGGCATATTCCAAGCTAGGCGGAAATGGAACAGGGAAGCAGGCCTATGAGGAAATGATGAGTTTACCCACCGAACCGATGGAAAAATAGGGAGGAATGGTCATTGAATATTGAATTTCTGCGAGAATACATGATACCTGTAGTGCTGGGGATCTGTTTAGTTATTGGATGGCTAATTAAGCACTGCACTCCGATACCGAACCGGTTTATACCGCTGATTGTCTCGGTATTAGGCATATTGTTGGCCATATGGGTGAAAATGAGCCTGACGCCGGATGTATTGTTGGCGGGGATGACATCGGGATTGGCGAGCACTGGGATGCATCAGTTGGTGGATAAATTAGTACAAGGCCAAAAGGAGGAGTAAAGATGCTGGATATCCAACAAAAGATCATCAAGTACAATTTTACAAAAGGCCGAACAGGCGTTGACTATATTGTCATCCACGATACCGGAAATACAAATGCCGGCGCCGATGCAGAGGCCCACTACAACTATTTTGGCGGCGCCAATCGTAACGCCAGCGCCCATTACTTTGTCGATGATCACCAAATCATCCAAGTCATTGAGGACAGCAATGCGGCATGGCACTGCGGAGATGGAAAGGGCAAGTACGGCATCAAGAATAGCAACTCCATTGGCGTCGAAATCTGCGTCAATCAGGATGGAGACTATGATAAAGCGGTTTCAAATGCAGTAGAACTGGCGGCGACACTGCTCAAAAAATACAACCTGAGCCTTGACCGGCTCAAGCGACACTACGATGCCAGCCGGAAAACGTGTCCCGCCTCCATGTCGGCCAACAACTGGGCAGCGTGGGAACTGTTTGTGTCTGCGGTCAAGGCGGCGTTGGACGGGACAACGGCGGCGCCATCTCAAAAGCCGGTTGTATTCGGTCATGTTGCCAATGTGCAGCGCTGGCTTAACCAGGAGTACGGCTTTGCCCTAGAGATCGACAACAGCGCAGGACCCTTGACCTGGACGGCGCTGCGAAAAGCCCTTCAGATGGAGATCAACCGGCAGGGTGGAGCAGGCCTAGAGATTGACGGGAGTATTGGCCCGAAGACAAAAGCGGCGATCATCTACACAAAGCGCGGAACAAAAGGTAATATCACAAAGCTGGTTCAGGCGGCGCTGTATTGCAAGGGCTACGATCCAAATGGCCTAGACGGCGGCTTCGGTCCAGGGACGGAGGCCGCGGTGCGCAAGTATCAGGCGGATCATGGATTGACGGTGGATGGTATGGCTGGGCGGGAGACACAGGTTAGCTTGTTTCGCGTATAAAAAAAGAGCCCCCAGTGTGGGAGGACCCCATAAGCAGATTGGCCCCGGATCATTCCGGGGCCTTTATACTTGATAAATCTTACTGTGATACTTGCTAAACATATAAATCATCGCATGACTAAAATAGGGCAACTGCGACCTTTTGCACAAATCTGATTTATCAGGTCAACTGTGCATAAAGAATAAGTATATGGTTTCGTCCAGAACACTATATCTCACCTCCTTTCGCATGATCAGACTCAAGAGTTAATTGGTCTATAAAATCGTTAAATATTGTTTTTGCCCGTTTTATGTATTCCATATTCAGATGTAGATATATTTCAGGGCCGATCTTTCTGATTCTTGTTAAGGTTAGCTCTTCTAAGAGATCGTCAACATATCTTCCAATTGATGAGCGTGATACATGTAGAGCTCGGGACAACTGTGAAATGGTTAAATCCCTCTTGAAAAGCTCTTTAATAATATCTAGCTTCACAGTATGACCAAAGGATTTCATAATAGATTCTATCGTCATAAAACTATAATCTACAGTTTGCTGCAAGATGGCACAACAATCACAACCTAACAGAAAAGTATAGTTTGTATTGTCGCATTGATACATGATTACATACTGAGAGAGATAACAAACAGAATACCTCTGGGCCTGAAAATTAAAAAACTCGTTTGTAATCTTGGAACAGCTTTTCAGTGCAACACTGCGGAGCTCTTCCGAAGTAAACGTATCTATGGATTTTTTTGCAATTTGCTCACATTTTTTATGGTATGCGCGAATTATAGGTAATAGGGCGGTTAAAAACTCTATGAGAGTATCAACCAAACCACTAAAATGGTAAAAGAAATAGGAGAGACTCGAGATGTCCATGTGTTTGCTTAACGCGATAATCGCATCGGATATGGCTTCGCCTTTGTTTTGAAGGACATCGTCCACATCGACAGAGCATCCACAAAGCAGTTTGGTTAGAACGAAACGTTTGAACCTGGGTTTATTCTTTAGTCCATTAATAAAGTCTTCAGGAGAATCAGCATAGAAGTTATAAGTATCTTGAAAATAGTCAGTCATAATACAGGGGGTTTTGCCATTATAGAAAAATAATGGATAGAGAACGGATGGCGGATCTAAGACATGCTTAGCCCGACGAATGGTATCGTAATGATAAAGAATGTCTTTGATTTCTGTATATTGCTGAATATTACATTCGACATTATGTCTGCTGAAAAAAACGGTTGTATAGAAAAGCATATCATATACAATACCAGGAGACTCAAGATAATTCATCTTCAATCACTCCAATCAAAATAATATGTCTTAATATTACCATAAAAATGTGAATAGCGCAAGAAAAATTAAATATAATTAAAGACTAAAATCATACGGCATTACGCCGTCAATGTCAAGGCAGGAGGCAGCGACTGTGGATGGTTATGGGAAATAGCCCAATAGCTCTCAATTGGCCTTTGGACTGTTGCTATCTGGTATGATAAGTTGGCATTCGCCAGTATGAATCGCCTTCGGCAGAGCCTGACCGACAACAGCGCAGGTCAGCTCCTCCAGATGCATGAGGTTAAACGCCGAGCGCCGTCCAATCTTGCTAGAATCACACAGAAAGACAGAGCGTCCGGCGTTTTCAATCATCGCCCGGCGCAGCGCCGTCTCCGCCTCTGAATAATCCGAGATCCATCCATCCTCGCTGAGCCCGCTGGAGGAGAAAAAACATACATCCGCATTGAAACCTCTCACCGTTTTCTGAGCGATGGGCCCGGCAAAGGCCATGGAACATTCAATCAGCTCGCCTCCCGTTGAATAGGCGCGAATCCCCGCTTTTCCCAGCATAACGGCGGCATGGACACCGTTGGTAATCACCGTCAAGTTATGAATATCTTTAAGAAGGCCTATCAGCGGCAAGACGGTCGTCGATCCATCCATAAACACAACGTCGCCTTCCCGCACCAACCGCGCAGCCGCCTTACACAGGCGAAATTTTTCTCGCTTGTTATAGGTATTGCGGAATTGGATCGGAATTTCATTGTTGGGCTCCAGGTTTAGCCGAACGCCTCCGTGACTTCTCTGAACAAGTCCCTGACTTTCTAGCTTAGCCAGATCCCTTCGAATCGTCGGCAGGCTGACATACAGCAATTCAGCCAAATACCCAACGGTAACAGTTTTCTTTTCCTGCAAAATCCGCAGGATCTCCTCCTGCCTCTGGATCGTAATCATTGCGGCCCTCCTGATCGTTTCTGATCGCCATTCATTTTTTGCGCCATGAATTGAATGAACTTGATCGATATGATACAATTCTATCATACGACACCATGTTGTCAAGAAGGGAGAGTCATTTATGAGAAAAATGCTGATTGCCGGACACAGAGGCAATCCCGTCGACTATGCGGAGAATACGATGCCATCGTTTCAATCGGCTGTGGATTTAGGCGTGGATATGATCGAGACGGATATCCATATGACGAAGGATGGAAACCTGGTTCTGATCCATGATCCATCGTTGGATCGGACCACCGATGGACATGGCTTGGTCCGAGATAAAACGCTATCGGAGATTCGTCGCTGCAATGCGGCTACAAAAGAGGGGGGCACTGAGCGAATTCCCACCCTGGACGAATTCCTGGACGAATTCGTGCACTATCCGAACCTGCAATTCAATCTGGAGTTAAAGGATTATCCAAGCGAGTGCGGCGCTGCCTTTGGCTACGAGTGTGTGGTCAAAGTCATCGACAGCGTGGAACGGCATGGTTTGGCTGAGCGCTGTATCCTTAACAGTTTCAACGCACAGCTCCTGGAGTACATTCACGCGAAGTATCCCCACCGTTATCGTCTGCACGGCTTCTACCCCTACCGATTTTTGCTCGATCAAAGCCGGGATCCAGCGGAATACCTTTACTGTGCCTGCCTCGTGGATGGGTCTCCATGCCCGCGCCAATCCTACTTCGACGATCTGTTGGCCAGGGGGATTGAACCGTGGCTCGGCGCATCCCTGACAGAAAGGGAAGATTTCGCCCTGGCAATCCAGCGGGGTGGGCGGCTGGTAACCACCAATGATCCCCGCACGGCAATCTCCATTGTATCCGCACTCTCGGAGGAAGAATGCCATGGCTGATGTGAACACCTGGAAAGTCGTCGCCTTCGATCTGGATGGGACTTTGACTCAGCACAAATGTAAGCTTGACGTCGATAATCGCCGGATATTGGAGCGCCTCGGACAGCGCTACCAGTTGCTCATCGTCGGCGCGGGCTCCTGCCGCCGCATATGGGAGCAGCTAGACCGCTATCCCCTCGATATCATTGGCCACTATGGGATGCAAGCGGCATCCTGCCATGACGGGGAGCTCCAGATTACAGACGATCAATCTGTCCCGGTAGATCGAAAGTGGGCCTTGACGCAGGCGATGTCTCTGCGCAAGCAGTGGGGACTTGAACGGTATCAAGGTGACAGTATGGAATTTCACGCGTCCGGTCTGATGACGTTCCCCCTCCTTGGAACAGCCGCCTCTCTGGAAGACAAGCTGGCCATGGACCCTTCGCGTGGATTCCGGCGGCGCATGCTGTCCACCGTCCGCGCCGCGTTCTACCCGTATACAGTCTTCGTGGGAGGCTCCTCCTCCTTTGACATCGTGCCACAGCCGTACAATAAACGAAACGCGCTGGACGCCTACTGCCGACGCCACCAGTTGTCAACTTCCGAGATTGTCTATATCGGCGACGACTACGGTTCCGGAGGGAATGACGAGGATGTGTACCGATCCCCCTATACCTTTCTGTGTATTGATGACTACAGGCAGCTGGCATCCTGTGTTTCTAAGCTGCTATAATGTAAAATGGATATGAGAGCAAAAGTATCAGACGCAGACACCGCGTATGCGCATAACGAATCCAAAGTAAGCAAAAAAATGCTCAGTCTAAACTGGGCATTTTTTTGATTGATCCAAACCTACCGCAGCTCTGGCACCACGTCCGGCGGCGTTTGCCCGGAAGCGAAAGCGTGCATATTCTGGGCAGCGCGCAGAAACATGGCGTCTCGAGTCTCATGGGTTGACGAGCCGATGTGGGGCGTTGTCACAACATTTGGAAATTTAAGGAGTGGGTTGGCGGGATCAAGGGGCTCCTGCTGGTAAACATCAAGCCCGGCTCCATATAGGTATCCCTGAGAAAGGGCCTCAACCATCTCCGATTCCCGCACAACAGCGCCCCGGGAGGCGTTGATAAAGATGGCGGTCCTTTTCATCTTCCGGAATTCTTCAAGGCCGATCATACCTTCGGTCTCCTGGGTAAGAGGCGTCATGACCAGGATATAATCCGAAGTTCGCAGTAACGTGTCCATGTCCGTGTATATCGCTTCCCGGGTGGAGGAGAGGGGCTTGCGGTTGTGATATTGGACGCGCATAGAGAAGCCGAGACGGCATCGATGTGCCACGGCCTGCCCGATGCGCCCCATCCCGATGATGCCCAGAGTCTTTTTACTAAATTCCAGCCCAAAGAGCCCGCGTCCCTCCTGACCAGTCCAGCGCCCTTCTTTTACATACCGGTCTAGCTCGCTGATCCTACGGGAACATGCCAGCATCAGGCCAACGATGACGTCGGCGACGGCGTCATCCAGTACAAAGGGGGTGTTGGTGCCCATGACACCATGGCGGCGCATAGCGTCAAGGTGAAAATTATTGTACCCAACCCCAACATTGCTGGCGATGCGCAGTAGGGGCGCATGGGACAGCAGCGCTTCATCGACCTGCAATGAAGCGGGAAACAGTGCTGCCGCCTGAGACAAGTCCCGATGTAAAGTATCTGAATTGTTCGGATCGGTATAGATCAGCTCGAAGTCCTGCTGGAGCAGTTCACGGGTCTCAGGGGGGAGCGAGGGCTGTGCGATGACAAGTTTCGGTTTCGGCATGAATAGGGCCTCCTTAAATGTAGGGTATCGTGAATAACGTCCGCCTCACGGCAAACTCTCCTATAGCATGAAAAGAGCCGAACGCCGTGTGGACATTCGACTCTTCCTCTCAGAAGCGCGAAACGGGACTCGAACCCGCAACCCCCGGCTTGGGAAGCCAGTGCTCCGCCAATTGAGCCATTCGCGCATTGCATCTATTATTATATGATATCTTGTCTGTTTTTGCAAGCCCTTTTTTATTTTTTTTCTTTGGCATTAGGCGTAAGCTAAATTGAACAAGCCCCCACAGGGCGCCGGTTCCCCTGTGGAGGCTTTCTCCCATCAATCGCAGACGATGGTAAACTCTCGAGGCCCTTTCTTTTGGAGGTGGATGTTCTCGGTAAATTGCTTCCCCCTACAAGTAACAGTGAGGGAATACCGGCCAAAGAAGCCGTGGAAGGATGCCTCCGCCATGTCGCCTGTGTCAAGAGTGGCGCAGGACGTCCATTCCCCATGGATTAGATGCTGTAAAACCTCGTAGGCTGGTTTTGGCGTAAAATCTGCGCGAAGCAGACCGCCATAATACGAATTTTCTGCGCCATATGCGCTGCCGTCGGCGAGATTCCACCATACAATGGACTCGGTGTTAGAATGGGAAAACCAGATGCGGTACAGATGGCGGACGATCTCAGCTTGAACAGCTTCATCACCGGCTTCCTCCGAGTAGGCGGGAATCGTGACTTCTGAGATCTGCACGGGGCGGTGGAATTGTCCATAACAGTCCATAACATTATAAAGGTGCCGGGGATTGTAGAACAGCCTCGTGGCCGCCGCCTCCTCGTCACGGGAATAGAACATGTGAAACTGCATCCCGATCCCATCAATACGTACACCTCGGCCCAGCAACCCCTCAATTAGCATATAATACTGACTCCGGGAATAATTGAACACATTCCAGATATTGCAGTGGGCATCATTGATCAGAAGGTGGTTATGGGGGAAGCAGCGCGCCGCCTCCTGAAAGCTCCAGTCTAGATAGTCTGGCTCCCAATAAAAGGGGGAGATGCCGTTGACATACAGTGTTTCATTGATGACTTCCCAGTCAGGGATTCGATGCTGATACCGGGAGGCGAGCTCCTCCATCCGCTTTGCATAGAGCCGCTTGATAGCAGGGACTTCACGCGGCACCCAGTCTGGCATCCATGTATCATAGACAAGGCAGTGGGCCTTGGGAATGATCTGATGTTGTTCACAAAATTCCAGGGCCAGATCCAAAGGTGGGCGGCGATAGACTTTCGGACTATTCTTAGAGAACCGGACCTTTCCCGGTTCCGGCTCAAGATCTTTCCAATAGATGGGCAGTGTGGCGTGATTGAAGAGCTTACAGAACGCATCCTGATACGCCTCGTTAGAATGGGGGTCTTCGTACTCGCCCAACATAAAGAGATTCGCGCCAAATTTGAAGTCATGGGATATCTGTTTGACCTCCACCTGCACGTGGGGGAGTGGATGTCCCTCTTTATCGACGAAACGCAGATAAGCGTAATCCATCCGGTGTTCCTGGATTCCGCGCTGAATACGGCCTTCCATATAGTCCTCCTGCTGCCGGAAGGCGGACAGGATCGTTTCCATTCTGGATTGCATGTGGATTCCCTCCTCGATTCATATAGATTGTATCCATCGTACCAGAAGATCACGTCCACTTCATCAAATATATTTTGATCCTGTGAAATCATATTACGGAGCTAACCATATAAAATTCGGATCTTCCACCAGGTCGTCCAAACTATAGACAAAAAGGATTTGATCAGCGGAAGTATCCTCAAGGAGGGAGAGGCCGCCGGACGGGCGATAGTACCGCAGATCAATCAGATCGATCTCACGAAAATGAGCCGCCAGAAAGGGAGCCAGACAATTTGCAAAGGAATCTTTCAGGATGAGCAGTGTTCCGCCGCTGGCAGAGGGATTGACAATGCGGGTCAGCGCGTGATTTCCGTTTAGAAAGACACTGTAGGGATCATCGCCGTCCAGATTGTCCAGATAAAACATGGAGGATGAGGCGGAAGCCTCGCCGGCGGGGTCTTCATAAATCAAAACCTGGACAGGCAGAGATAAATCCCAGATTTCCATAGTATCCGGTTTCACTCCCCACAGTGCGCTTTTGGAGTAGGATGTCCCGTAGAAATCTGGATGCGCGGTAACCTGAAATTGCCTTGAGGGCGTAGGGGAGATGGACCATTGGGATAGGAGGGCTTCATAGGCGCGATAAGCGCCAAGACTGGTCCAGTGGTGATCCGTTCGGTAATACAGCGGTTCCAGTTCAGCCAGCGGACCAAAGCTAGCGGAGAGATCAATCCATGTGGCGGAGGATTCCAGCTGTGTCTCTGCGAGAGACAGGAGCTCCGCATCATAGTAGACATCATGGTTCTGAGGAAGTTTATCGGGCAGGACTGCGCCGGTAGACGGCACGATCATCACCGCTGCAGGGATCTCCGAGGCGCTGAGAAAGCGCTGGATATAAGAGAGATTTCTGGTTAACGCCTCATAGTCAGGGGGTGTTGGCTCTCGAAGCAGATAGCCGTCTTTTCCAGCATAAATGCCATTCCAACCATTCCGGCCAGTGGCTAGGCAAAAATAGGAATAGGCGCCAACCCACCAGGTGCGGCCCGGGATATGGTCGGACAGATATCGATCCATCCCCGCTTCGAAGTTGCCATTGGCTATGGCAGAGAGGGAGACAGGGGGAAACGGCTCCAGTGTCCTCTTTTCCACTGAGGAAACGGATTTTGGGGGGAGACATAGAAAGAGAATCAAGATGATGGCGAGAAAACCGCAAAAGAAAGCGATCAATGGCCAATTTTTCTGGGATGTATCCACGGCTGACACCTCGTTTTTGCTACTTGCTCTTAACCAAATCGCTGCGCAATTAAAATCGAAAATATAGAAATGGGTTATAGCTCTGGCTCACAAGCGCCGCGACACAGAGAAGCAGGGTGAGACTGCAAAGGGTGAATTCTGCGGCGGCGGCACAGCGGCCTGTGGGAATCTTGGCATACAGTGTCCTGCCTAAAGGCGTCGAAGCGACGATTCCCGCCAGCAGTAAAGGGAGGTAGGACAGAGCCAGGTATCCCGCATGGGGCGAGAGAAGAGATCCCTGATAGGTAAACATGGAGGTTAGATAGAGTCTCAGCTGTCCCAGATCCTCGAAGTAGAACAGCATCCATCCCAAGAGGATGCACAGGAGGCTGTACCCATGGGCGATGCCGGCGGGGGCGCGGTCCAGCCATTTTTTGAGAAATAATTTTTCAAGAGCTAACAGTGCGAAATAATAGAGCCCCCACAGAATATAGTTATAATTGGCTCCGTGCCAGAGTCCTGTCAGAAACCAGACGATCAAAAGGTTGAGGATGGTCCGGCCTAATCCGCGGCGATTGCCGCCCAATGGAATATAGACGTAATCGCGAAACCATGTGCTCAGAGAGATGTGCCAGCGGCGCCAGAACTCGGAAATGCTTCTGGAGATGTATGGATAGTTAAAATTTTCCATAAACTCAAAGCCAAAAAATTTTCCGAGGCCTCTTGCCATATGGGAATATCCGCTGAAATCGAAATAGATCTGTAGAGTAAAGGCAGCAGCGCCCAGCCAGGCGCCGGCCAGTCCAGGTTGAGGGCTTGCCCGGAGGCCGTCCCACAGAAGCCCCATGGGATTGGCCAGCAAGACTTTTTTTGCAAGCCCAACCACAAAAAGGCGGATTCCTTCCGTGAACTGAACCGCGTTTTCGTGGCGTTCTATCAGCTGAGCGGCCACATCCTTGTACCGGACGATGGGGCCGGCGATCAGCTGCGGAAACAGAGAGACATAGGCCCCGTACGCCACCACGTTGCGCTGCGCGTCCGTATCGCCCCGGTAGACGTCGATGGTATAGGACATCGTCTGAAAAATGTAAAAGGAAATACCGATGGGCAGCGGGACCACAGGCGCCGGTAAGTTTGAAAAGAGAGGGATCGCCCTCATAATGTCCGCCAGAAAGGCAGAGTACTTAAAAAATCCAAGGAGTGCGAGGCTGGTAGCGATGGAGAGAATGACGAAGGCCTTTGCCAACCGTCCATGCTGGCGGTATCGCTGGATTAGCAGTCCAAAGCCGTAGCTGGACAGGATGGAGAACAGCATGATACTCAGAAAAACCGGCTCCCCCCAGCCATAAAAAAGTAGGTTTGCAAGCAATATGAGAGTATTGCGGAGCCGTCTCGGAGAACAGTAGTATAGGAGAAGGACAAGGGGAAGAAATAAAAAGAGAAAGACAAGGCTGGAAAAAACCACAAGATCATCCTTTCATCGATGCGGTTCCATTATGCGGGGAGAATTAGAAAAGGCTGTCGACGGCCTTCTGCGCTGCTTTCCAGTCGCCGTCAATGAAAAGGATGACAAATTGTCCGCGCCGTGCCACCACAGCATTGTTCAGCTTCGGAATCTCATCGGGGCGGTAATCCGCATATACGTCCTTCTGTGTTGCGATTCGGTCACGGATTCGATCCTCGATGGTATTGGCGGCGGAATCGCTGACCGCTTTCCAGACGGAAACTTCGTCCACTGTGCCACTATTTCCAATATAGAGGCTGGCGTCCGCAACCTCCTCCGATGTCAGGCCATACAGAGACAGGGCGGCGTCAAGGTCGAGCTTGGACAGTGGAGAATCACCGGTGGAGGAGTCGGACAATGTCTTGGCCGCCGTCTGAGGGTCCAGGTCTACCGCTTTTTGAGAGCAACCGGCCAGGCACGCCAGGAGCATGATCAGGATGCAAACTTTTTTCATGAGGGGTCTCCTTTCAGGTGGGTTCGCAGATAATCCACCCAGATTTGGCAATATTGTATGTTAGGGTGGATGCCGTCGGCTGCCGCCTCGTCCGGCAGGCAGCCGTCACGGTCCCGCATTTCGGATCCAGGATCTAGATACCCTGCGCCTGTCTCGGCGGCCAGGGCTTCCAACAGATGATTGTATTCCTGGATGCGAGTGTTGTTGGTATTGTATTCATTTTTTGCTGATGCGGCCGCCGACACAGGAAATAGAGACTGCACATAGATGTCCGCGCCCGGCTGGCGCTCTCGGACAGCACCGATGACCTTAGCGTACTCTTCTTTAAAGATCTCAGGATAGACCCATCCAAGTTCATTTTCTCCGAACACGAGAATGACAGTTTTGTACTGTTTGGCATTCAATTCATCGATGACAGGGATTGTGCTCCCAACGACGGATTCTGTGAAAACAGTCCGGACAGTTAGGCCCACTCGGCCGTAGAAATCCGCCGATGGAATCAGGCCATAATTCTTTAGGTCAAAGACGAAAGAATTGCCAACAAAGGCCGTGTCCAGAAAGGGGTCAGCGAGATCCTCAAGGTCCGCAGTGGAAGATTCCACCGGCGGGGGAGGCGCGGATACGAGAGCAGATTCTTCCTCAGAGTCTGGGGCAGAAGAGTTTGCTTTCGGGTAGGACGTCTCCGACTGCGAGGAAGCCAACGTTTGACGCTGCCGAACCACCGAGATTGTGATCAGGAGGAGACAGAGGGCGAATGCGCTGACAAGAGCGAGAAGAGTATAGGAAAGTTTATGTAGTTTCATGGGAATCCTCCATGCCGGAGCGACGGATCGCAGGGCATATGCCCGAAATATGGATTTCGCGCTACGCTTAACTTCGAATTTTGGCACGAATAAAGGGAAGGCTTGCGGTTCGCCTTCACCATAGCTTTAATACTACTCCTGCGGATTTTAAAAGTCAATGGCTGTCCAGGAGTTTAACAATGTTTAATGGTTGCTTCAAGGATTGTAATCAGTTTGTAATACTTGCAAAAATAAACACAAAACCTGTACAATCCTGAATAACGGGCAAAAGCTCTTGAAAAAAAAGGGATCGCCGGTATATAATAAATTCGGTGGAGAGAATGAAAGAGAAAGGATGAAACCCAATGTCCTATCATGAGAAGCCCAAGAGATTAAAGAAAGGCCTTTTGCAGCGATTTATTCAATATTACAAGCCGCACAAAGCATTGTTCATCACAGATATGATCTGCGCGACCTTTGTGGCCCTTGTGGATCTGGTATTTCCAAGTGCGACACGAACAGTTCTGTCAGATGTCTTGCCAAACAAGCAGTACCATACCTTTTTTCTCATCGTGACTGTCATGGCGGTTCTGTACGCGCTTCGGGCTGCGGCGGAATATTTTATCAATTATTGGGGGCACTTGTTGGGGGTCCGCATGGAATACGATATGCGGAATGATTTATTCTCTCATCTACAAAAAATGTCCCTTACCTTTTACGATAAAAACCATACAGGTCAGCTGATGTCCAGAGTGACAAACGATCTTTTTGAGATCACAGAGCTGGCCCACCATGGGCCGGAGGATTTGTTTTTATCCATTGTGATGTGATCAGCCCCATGTCAAGTAGACAAGCGAAATATCTAAAATAAGATTATAGGCATCCGCCATATCTGTGTTCAGATATGGCGGATATTTATGTTATACACACCATTTGGCCTTATAGGCTTCTATCCGCTTGTTTTCGGCAATCGGATACTGGATTGCTGTTTCAGAACCCAGTGCCTCTCGCCTTACCTCAGATGGTGTTTTACAATGAAATCTGGCCTGTGGTCTTTCTTCCGCATAAAATTTCATATATCCATCAATGGCTGAACGCAGA
>NZ_JACRSQ010000002.1 GCF_014384895.1 Bianquea renquensis | reverse complement strand
CAATGTAGCTTATGCGGTTTTAGCGTGCATTTCTACACGTTATCCCCCTGTATAGGGCAGGTTACCCACGCGTTCCTCACCCGTCCGCCGCTAAGATCTGCTTCTTCCAGGCCGTAGCCCTTCCAACTCACATCTCCGCTCGACTTGCATGTGTTAAGCGTGCCGCCAGCGTTCATCCTGAGCCAGGATCAAACTCTCTTGTTTGGTTTGTCCTTCTTGTCCTTCGCTTCTCCCGCTCTCGCGGCCTCCGCGAATTACTGTTTGTTTGCCTGAGTCCCTCTCTCGAGGCTCTTGACTGGTGGTCTTCCTCTCCTCAGGGCTCTCTCGAGCTCCCTCCGAGTCTCTTACCTTTTCCTCTTCTCAGATGTTACACTGTTCGATTTTCAACGTCCTCTCGGTCGCTTCGCCTTCGCCTCTCAGCTCGCTCCGCTTCCGCTTTTCTTGCGCCTTTTCTCAAGCGCGTTTATTATATTACCACACCTTCCTTCCTCTGTCAACTCCTTTTTTCTCTTTTTTTTAATTTTTTCAGAAAATATATTACAATATGGGTACAAGGGGCTATATAAAAGGGAATAGTTGATTTCTCCATGCATACAATTTTTTTCTGCATTGTATTGGTGCCGCAAATCCGCTATAGTGAGACTTATAGAAGTTTGCGCAAGATAGGAATTGTTTTTTTGCACTTTCTGTGTTAAACTAAATTGGTTATAGATGTAGCATTATCTGGAGGAAGCAATGAAAAAAACATATGGAATTGTCCTAATTGGATGTGGGCATATTGGAGAATCTCATATTGAGGATATCTATTACCGCGATGGCATCCGTATTGTCGGCGTTGTCGATCTCGTCGAGGAACAGGCACAAGCTTTTGCCCGAAAATATGGCGCTCTCAGCTACGGAACGGACTATCGCCCCTATCTGACTCGCGAAGACGTTGATATTGTCATCATCGCAACCTATGCGGGCTCCCATTTCGCGATTCTAAAAGATTGTTTAGCGGCAGGAAAGCATGTTTTGTGCGAAAAACCCATGACGGCTGCCAACTTCCATGACGCCCACCGTTTTTATGAGCTGGTCAAGGCTTCGGGCCCAAAAGTACTGATCGCGCATGTACTTCGGCATAATCAAACGTATCATCACGCCGCAAAGCTGATCCAGGAGGGCGCTATCGGGGATATCCGTCTGATCCGCATGGCACAAAACCACCATACGCTGGAGCCAAAGCGATACCAATCCCTTCTTCACGATTGTCCTCCCATCGTCGACTGCGGTGTCCACTACATTGATGTTATCCGCTGGTTTACCGGACTTTCGATCACATCCATCGCAGGAGTTGGGACCGCCATTCACACCAAGCCCCCTATATATGACCATGGGATCTTGACAATGACCTTATCCAACGGCGCCAGCGCCTACTATGAAGCCGGCTGGTCCAAATCCATGGCATCGGAAAATTTAAAAGAATTCATCGGTACGCGCGGTCGAATTCGCATCACTTTGAAAGAAAATCGCCTTTTTGACCGCGAAGAAGGTGACCTACTTGAATATTACTTTGCAGAAGAAGGGGTCTACCACACGATCAATATTCCTAGTAAATATAAGAATATGTGGGCCCAGCTTCTCACGCTGATTGAGATGGTTGAGACAGACCGGGAAGGCTCTCCTACTCTCGATGAAGCCTATGAGGCCTTCTGTATCGCCCTCCTAGGGGATAGAGCGATTCGCGAGAATCGAACGATATCTGTCCCCTCCTCCCTCGCTGATTTTTCCACTGTACTTTCATAAAGAATCTATGAACAGGCGTCCTTGCCCTTAATATGGGAAAGGACGCCTGTTGACTTATATATAAGGCAGCTGGCCAGTGCCTCCCCATCAAATGTTGTCGATGACATATTGCTCGTTATTGTCGCCAGGATGCCCATTGAAGATGAAACCTCTTTCTGGATCCACCGTAATCACCGGGAATCGGCTGATTAGCTCTACGGCGTCTTTCGTCCCGTATACAACAGGGATATCCAGTGCTCTTGCCACAATGACAGCATGGTTTTCCTCTGGATCCGTTGCATCCTCAACAATAATAGCGCTCGCTTTCTTCATATATGGCAGATACTCGTTGTTCGTTGCATACGCCACAAGGATATCCCCATTCTGAAATCCTTTCTTCGCCTGGTCCACAACCTTTAAAATGCGAGGCTTTGCAAAGACAGACTCTTTGCCGACCCCTTTTCCCTTGGCAATGACATTTCCTACCGTATGAACCTTAAGAATATTCGTGCTTCCTGAAATCCCCAGAGGCACGCCCGCCGTTATGACGATGATGTCCCCATCGTTGGCAAGGCCGCAGTCGATACAGCTCTTGACAGCACTTCTAAATAGCATCTCCGTGCGACTCTCTTCCTTTGCCAATACTGGATAGACACCCCAATACAAATTCATCTGACGGCAGACATGCTGATCAACAGTGCTCGCCACAATCGGACAGCAAGGACGGAACTTGGAAATGAGGTTGGCTGTGCTGCCTCCATGAGTGACAGTGACAACGCAGGTCGCCCCGAGCTCTCTCGCTGTAACGCACGCTGCATGGCTAATCGCGTTGGTAATGTTCATATCAATATTCGCATTGATATGCTCCATCTTTTCCTTATAATCATCCGAATGTTCAATCGCATCGGCAATTCGACTCATCGTTGCGACGCTTTCAACAGGATAAGCGCCATTGGCCGTCTCGCCTGATAACATGATGGCGTCGCTGCCATCATATATCGCATTGGCGACATCGCTGGCTTCCGCTCTAGTTGGTCTTGGATTGCGTATCATAGAGTCCAGCATCTGTGTGGCAGTGATTACGGGGACGGATTTTGCGTTGGCCTTTGCAATCAGTTCCTTTTGTACAAGAGGGACAACTTCCGTCGGAATTTCGACTCCCAGATCGCCCCTTGCCACCATGATCCCATCGGAAACCTCTAAGATTTCGTCGATATTTTGAACGCCATCCTGATTCTCAATCTTAGAAATGATTTTCAGATAGCCGCCGCCATTTTCCTGTAAAAATTTCCTCATCTCCACTACATCTTTTGCCCGGCGGACGAAAGAGGCTGCGACATAGTCCACATCCTGTTCAATACCAAATAATAGATCGTTTTTGTCCCTCTCTGTCAAAAAGGGTATATTTAAATAGACACCCGGTACATTCACTCCTTTTCGGGAGCTGATACTTGCATTGTTCAAAACTTTGCATGTAATGTCTGTGTCTGTCGTGCTGATAACCCTAAGTCCGAGGAGTCCATCATCGATCAGGATGACACTGCCCTGTACCACATCTTGGGGAAGTCCCGCGTATGATATACTGACTTGTCGCTCATCTCCTTCGCATTCCCGGGTGGTCAAGATGAAGGTATCACCCTCCTGCAAGCTGATTTTTTCCTTCTGAAACACTCCGATACGAACTTCTGGGCCCTTTGTGTCCAGTATGATGGGGACCGGAACATTCATCTGATTTCTTGCTTCCTTTATGTTCTGAATCTTGATGAGGTGGGTTTCATGGGTTTCATGGGAGAAGTTCAACCGAAACGCATCGGCTCCCTTTTCAATCAGCTCTTTTAAGATTTCAACACTGCTGGATGTCGGTCCAACGGTACAGATAATTTTTGTTTTTTGCATTTTGATTCCCCCTTAATTATAGAATTGTCAGGAGCTCTTTCAGTTCCTCGATGGAAAATTGATATGTCTCATTACAATAGTGGCATCGCATCTCCACCGGCTCACCTTCCTCGACCAGCTGCGATAGCTCTTGTCTCCCAATGCTGACTAAGGCTTTTTCAACTCTTTCCCTCGTACAGTTGCATTGAAACCCAACGGGATGGGTTTCCAAAATCTCGACTCCAAATTCCCCGAGCAGCTCATGCAGTAATTCTACAGGAGTATGGCCGGCGGCGAGATACTCTGTTACCGGCATAAACGCCGAAACCTTCTCCTGAAGCTGTTGCGCAGTCTCGTCCCTCGCTCCAGGCATCATCTGCAATATAAATCCTCCAGCTGTCCATATGGTTTGATCCCGATTGACCAGCACGCCCAGCGAAACCGCGGAGGGAACTTGTTCCGAGGCAGTAAAATAATAGGCCAAGTCCTCCGCTATCTCACTGCTGACAAGATGTGTCTGCCCTGTGTAGGGTTCTTTAAGGCCGATATCCCGTATGACGCTCATAACACCTATTCCAACAGCGGTTGCCACATCCAGCTTTCCTTTGGAATTTAAGGGCAGGTCAACTTGGGGATTGTTGGCATACCCTTTCACATTTCCTTTTGAATCGGCTATGGCCACAAGTCCACCTATAGGGCCCGAGCCTTCAATCTGTATGGTCAAAAGATCCTTCTCACCTTTCATCTGCCATCCCATCATGGCCGCCGCCGTCAACGTTCTTCCCAAAGCGGCACTCACCACAGGCGTCATCCCATGACGCTGTCGCGCCTCCTCTACCAAATCGGCCGTACATGCTGCAAATGCTAATATCTCGCCTCCCGCCGCTGTGGCGCGGACCATTGAATCACTCATCGCTGTTCTCTCCATTCTTTTTGATTTCTCTAGCAACAAAACAGATTCGTTCTGACTGTTCGCTGGACGGATCTGTGGTAAAACCATCATATATTGCCTCCAACTTCAAGCCCGCTTCCTCCAGCAGGTGGGTAATGTTCTCAACAGAATAGGCTCTCTGATAATGAATTTCTTCATAGCGGCGGTAGCACGGCTGCTCCCCCATCTGTTCAAAAAAGGTCACCTGATATTCATTAATATGCTCTTCCGGGTAATAGTAATTCTGCCAGATAAACGCTGAATGTTCGTACGTATCCGCAAAAACAGAATCTCCCAGTACCTCCTTGTATTTATAGTCTGTATTTAAATCAAAAATAAATGTACCGCCGGGATTTAAGTATAGATTGACCAGCGCAAAAACTTGCTGGATATCGCGACTATCCAGTAAATAGTTTAGGCTATCACACGTGCACAGAATTGAATCAACGGTTCCGTATAGCTCAAATTCCCTCATATCCTGTTGAAGGTATAAGATATTCGCTTGTTCTCTTTTCGCTTTTCCCATTGCTTCATTCAGCATGGAATCTGACATGTCCGCGCCGATCATTTCATAGCCTCGCCTGCAGAGCTCCAGGGTAAGCCCGCCTGTACCGCAGGCAAGATCCAGGACCAGTGACGGCTTCGCTCCATGATGTTCCCACAAACGCTCAATGTAGTCCGCCCATTCCACATAGGAAATCTCCTGCATAAATTCGTCGTAAACCCTTGCAAATTCCTGATACATCCAGGCAATGCCTCCTAGCCTTTCATCAAAAACAAATTTCCTCAATATACAGTATAACGTTCATCTTGTGGTTTGTAAAGTGAATTAGCAAGATTTTACACATTCTTAATGTGCAAACGATTGCAACCTTAGGGCCGCTCATTTTCCCTTTGATAAGAAGGAACATCGACTTTTAATCCGGCTCCAAATTCCTTGTTCCTTCTCCCCCGTGAAGAGAAGCTGCTCGAGTTCTCTTTTTGCACTGGCTTCCGCTTCCAACGACCTGGGAGTTTCCTCTACGATTATGGGAAATGTTGGTGGCTGGCGATTTTCAACTTTTTCATCATGCTCTTTTCGTGCGGAAGCCTCCTCTTTACGGATCCACTCCATCACGTGCTTGACTTCACAGTCTTGCTCCGCGCACACATTATAAAATCGATGGATCAGACAGATGAACTGTTCATTTTTCCAATGATAGTGCAGCGAATGGAGCAGCAATGTCTTAGAGACCGACCGCAGAAACTTCATAGCTCCCGCAGTTTCTGCCTCTTCTCCTATTGGTATATAGATGGTTTTGAGTCTTTCACTGCTTTCATTCCAAAACCAGTATCGGACATCCAGAATGAATCCATTTTCTTCAAGAAAGTATTGGTCTTTATCCTCCCATATCGTTAGGATCGCTTTCAGGATACGCAATATCTCTTGGCCGTTTCCTTCCAATTTTAAATAATCAAAAAGTGATATCTCCCCGGTGATGTCAAACGCTACGGCTTGGTGCTGCCCTTCCCCCACCAGATGCCAGGGAAGCATGAAAGGAATATGGCCTTCTCTCATCATAGCAATCATATAACCACTCCAGGTTTGATGCGTCTGGAGTGAGTACTCCAATAGCCTGGAACCCTGCGGTCCATTTTTTTGCCTGATATTCAAATACTCTCCCTCCATCCTACTTCCATCATAGACACTGCGCCCCTATGACCACTGCCAATAAGAATCCGCTCCACAAAAATGGTATAAATGGAATCTCTGCTTTTTTATCTCGATATATGAGCCAAAGACATAGCGCTGCAAGGCCATTTAAGAAAAATGCGACGCCTAGCCCCCTCCAAAGCATCTGTCCTGACGTATATAAAAATAGCCCGGCCAGCAAAACTAGATCCCCTGGGCCTACGTCTTTAGGAAATATTTTTTTGATTGCACCGCACAAGGCAATTACCACAAAGCCATCGATCAGAGGGGCCCATCCTCGCTCAGTCCACATGCAACCGTAGAGTACCGCCCCGAGGAGCCAGTACAAAACGGCTCCCCAGGTTGGTATGCAGCGCTTCTTTATATCGGCCAAGGCAAACAGGAACAGGATGCAAAGTAAACAGATCACACTCATAAAAATCCTCCACCTCCACCCTGGCAAAGCTCACAGGGCTGCAAACCTAATGTCTGAATCTCTTCCTCCGTGACCGCTTTTAAGTCTGGTTGGATATAGGAGCATCCTTGCTTATGATAGTGTTCACCCCCTGAAGTTACATACACAAAGGCCTGGATCTGTTCCGGCCGGCATCGCAGGCAAGGTGAGAAGCCAGCCTGTTGTGCCTCCTCCTCGTTCATGGCAACAAGGCTATTCTTAATCAGATAGCAACTCAAGCTGTGATAGTGATTTCCTTCGCCGATTCGATAGTAATACGAAGTTTTGTCCTGGCCACTATCCTCTGATCCTATAGTCGGCTGCCCTGTAAAAGCTCTTGTCTGTATTTGGATGGAGACTGCAGGAAATTGAAAACCTAAGATTTGTGGAATATTCCACTCATAGGTTACAACAAGAGCAATCAGGTCTTGATAGACGCCATCCTGATAAAAGAATTCCGACGCGGAAAAGTCCAACCCTTGTATCCCATCTTTCACGCCCAACGCTTCAAGGTTAACATGGGATAACGCTTCTTTCATGCGGTTCGCGGCCCATTCTCGCCCCAGCATATTGATAATTGCGGTGTAGCCCTCCGCGGACATAGGTCCTCTTGTTATAATCTCTTCCGCCTTTGCGATGATATCCATAATATCCTGCATTCGATCCCGGACGGCCTCAAGCCACTCTTCTTCTACCATAGTCGCTGCCTCTCCCAGTTCCTGCTTTTGCTCCGCCTGTTCTTGATTATAAAGGCGATGGATATCGTTTAGCCCCAGCCGGTCATAAAGATACGCCATCTGGCTTATAACATCTGCCGTCTCTGCTAGTGCAAATCGCACTGTTTCATAGACAAGAGTTGTCTTAAGGAAGTATAGAAAAGGAAGCATAAGCAAGATCATCATGGGAACCACCACGGCCGCCTCCACCGTCAAAGATGCCCTGGTGAACCGTATCCTTGTCTCACCCATATCCGTAGTTTCCTGCAAACTCATACTCTCGACCATCTGCCCCCATTTTTCCCGCAGCGCCAAATCCTGTCACCACCGAGGATAATCGAAACGGTTTTCCCGTAGATTTTTCTAGATTGAGTTGGATAACATCCTGCAACCGCAATACCCACTGTCTCTCGTCTAACCAGAGCAGGAGCAGCCGAAGGTATTGCCCATACCCCAGTCCTCTTGCCCCCTTGTCTGTATCGGTGTCAAGCTGCTTATCCAATATGGACGCAAGATCGGTCTTCCAGTCCTCTGCGGTTTTAAATATCGGGACTTTCCCTCCTTCCAGCAGACAATTGTAATCGGCACAGGCCTCTCCAATGCTCCAAAGTAGGATGATGGCACCGTACAGCACCGCATTCCCAATCCCCGGCGCGAGGATTCCGCCCACCGTATCCGCTACCGAATGGATGATCTGTTGCTTCTCCGCATCGGTTGACAGATACAACATATTCAATGTTGTTCGAATAAACAGCAATCTCCCCTTCACAGCCCATGCATTGTTGTATTCATTCATGGAACCGTTGAGAATATACTCGACCTCATTCGCAAAAAAACCGTTCTGTTTGACCATTCCTCTAAGGTTTGTTGGCGATTCACCATTCTCCCTGCTGATCGTTTCTTCAAGATTGGCTAGCTGGCCTATGGTATATTCCGTCAAATAGACTCTTCGAAGCAGACTCCCTCCTATGAGCTCCGCAGTCTGGGCAAGATTGTCAGGCTCCATAAGAATTGAATCCCCCTCCTGCTGCCCTACCGTATTCCCGCCATCCATGACAGAGGGCAGCTGTTGATATCGTATGTCTTCCTTGTCTAAGAGGATAGAATTAGGAGCATACTGGCTTAAATCAATGACATGTAAGTTTAGCGCCTCCAAAATATCCTCCCAGGACCACCCTGCATTGCCAGAGCGGATCTCATATTCAAGGGGTATCTCCGACTGATATTGAGAGAGTTCACGTGCGCGCTGTCCCGCCGTCTGCGCACAAACCTCCAATTCTTCCGACAGCCTCCAGATCGTATCCCGCAGCCTTTTGAAGCTGTCTTCACAATTCTGCAAAAGCTTCATATTATGCTCAATTGCCTGCGTAACCTGTTCATCGCTGCCCTTTCCCTGATGCAGGGAGGATTCCAATTCATCCATCTGCGCTTGCACCTGCTTAACGAGATCCTGTGATTGTTCTTCCGGTTTCATAGCCTGAATCCGGCTTCGCAAGTCTTGGATTTCGGCAGCTAGCTCCTTGCCAAGTCTGATGGTTTCTGACCAAGCTTCCTTCGCATTTTTGTGAACCTCAACATAACTCTCCACTCTGCCGATCCACTTCACAAGCTTAATGTCTGTATTCAATGGGATAATCCCATAGGTCTCCCACTGTGAGATCAATTGCCCCAGAGAATCCGTAATCTCGTTGACATCCCATCCCTCCCCAGGGAAATTCTTGATATAGTGCCGTCTCCGCGATCCATCGTCGCGAATTCCATCAGCCCAGGAGACAAATTCTGCAAAGTGTCCGTTATACACGAGAGCCTTCTCTTGGATTTTCTGTACCTCATCCAATAATCCTCCGCCTGTCACCGCCATTCCAGCATCTTCCCAATTGGAGGTGAGTTCCTGGATTATGGCAAGGGGAGCACGTATTTTCATAAACTGCTCAAGTTGTCTCAGGAACTCTTCAACCTCGCTTACGGTCTGGACATCCCGGACCTCCAATTGCAGCAGCTGATACTGGATCCCGCCATCGCTGCCTCCTCCGCGCGCCAATCGCGCTGCGTCCAACTTGTAATTCTGATGCAAAAAATACGAGAGGCTGCTCTGAATCTGTTCCTCATTTTCGACTCCCATCAATCCATATTGTTCTGCCAGCTCCTCATTATATCCTGCCAGCACAGCGACGGCGGCGCTATCCAGGGCTCTCCGGCCATGCACAATGGCTAGATAATGCCGACTCATGGAGAATAGGACCATATAGAACAAAAGTATCACGACTAAGATTAGACTGAAAAACACGGTAAAACTGCCCTGTAGCTTTCTATCCACCTGAGGTGATTCGTCCTTTCCATTCATTCAATTTGTTTTCATAGGCATCGAGTCCATCTTGAATGGGAGGCAGCAGCGACGCCGCCTCCCATATGAGATCCATGGTCTCCTTATATGCCGCTGGCCGCTCTAAAAAGCCAGATGTAATCGCCTCAACGCGCATGGGAAACAGCAGCGCATAGTCACCCTCCACTGCCAGGGATATCGTCCTGGTGAATATGGTCTCTTCGCCGTGTACGTAGATCGAAGGTTCTCCCCATGGACAGCTGTGCAGTTGTTTTGAGAGATATGATTTTGCCTCCTCAACGCAGGTATCCAACGTCTCCCCTCGAGCATACCAGGATTGACAAAGAATCACACCTTGATCGCAGAGCGCTTTCACATATGTTTCATAGACAAGGAACAGTGCGCATTGCATAACGGCAAGGAGCAACAAGAATACAATGGGAAAGAGCATCGCGGTCTCCACAGTTAGGCTGGCCTTTGCCTTGCGTTTCATTTTGCAATGGCCCCCGGATCAAATGCAGCTCCCTGGGAAGAGATTTTTTCTAAGATGTCAGAGACAAAATCAACGACGGTGTTTCTAAACATCAGAACGAGCGCGATCAAAATCACAATAATAAGCACGATCTCGATGGTTCCCATACCTTCCTCGCGATTCCAGAATTCCTGCAATTTCACCCAGATTTTCATAACATTCCTCCTTACCCGATTTGCATCGTCATAATGGCCGGAGCCAACACCACAATTAAAATCACAACCAGCATCAGCATCATAGGGATGAGAAGCTTTGTATCCACCTCCTCCGACTTTTCTTGAACATACTTTTTCCGCAGTTCCCACGCCTGGGAGTTCAGTTCACGCAAATGTGTGATGATGAACTCATCCCCTCGCTTTAAATTTTGGGATAGCACCGAGACAAACTGCCGGATTTCTTTAACCTTAACGCGAGCGGCAAACTGTTCCAACGCCTCCTTAGGGGATGTTCCGTTTTGCATCTGTAGCGATGCAATCTGCATCTCCTCATAGATCGGTTGAATTGTCCCTTCCAACCCTTTTCGTTTCTCTAAATAGTCATCTGTAATCTTCGTCCACGCTCTCTGCGTGCTAAGGCCCGCGCCGAGCAGGATAACAAACCTATTGATGACCTCCGGGTAGGCGATGCGCATCGCTTCCCGCCTTTGCTCAACAGCCTTTTTTAGCTCCCGGTCCCGCCCAATGAACAGAAGAAATGGAATAAGCCATATGAGCAGGACCCAAAGGAGAAACGCCGGTCTTTTCTCAACCTTTTGCCACTCATATCGGACCGCCCCTGCGCCGTTGGCAGGTAGTAGGACCTCTGTTGCCGTTGAATACACCCCTGCGTTGAGATTCTCTACCATCTCCTCGACTTGTGCCTCCAGATCTTCCGTCTTGCCTGCCAATACTAGAGAGAAGGTGATTGCCGCTTCCTCTTCGCCGCTGCGGAGAATGACTTGCATAGGAACCTCCGTCTCCTCCCTGGGAAGGTTCTCTCTGCGCAACCGGCCATCGTCCCGGATATACTCCGGCAAACCGCTGCTATAGAAGAAGTTCACGCTTTTTCGGTGATCCGGCAATTTTATATCCTCTCGGATGGTCCCCAGTTCATGGAAGTAGTCCTGTAGATACGCCTTCGCCTCTTCCAACTCCTGTCTCCTCTGTATGGCGTCCGGTTGCTGTTCCGGCACAGTCACCACCACCTCCCGCTGAATCACAGTGTCCTCAAACCGGGCCGAGAGCAACAGCCTTTCCCCGGCATCCCCCTGTTGGTATTCCGGCCTGTCAATGGACACCCCATTGAAGGCTTCTCCTTTTGAATTCGAAGAGGCGGACATGGAAAATACTAAACACGCATTACACAGAAAGAGGATGCCGAGCGCCATTCCTACCTTCTGCGCGATAAATATTTGATACAGCTGCTTCGTGTCCCCAGCTGGCACCATCTGACGAATATCCTCAAAAGCCGCCTTTTTATAGTCCTTCGCGAATTTCACATGCAGAATATTGACCACTATGAGCATGCCTAGCGGCGTCAGGATTCGCTCGATCCCCGCTTTTTTTCCATCGAACCGTATGCTGAACTGGATCTTGCTCTTGTGATACCGCCAATGGCTTACGACAAAAAGAATCAGCAATATTCCCTCCAGGGCCAGTACGACCCAAACCATGAAAGCCCTCCTCATTCTGTTGTTCCGCCTTAAATCGCAATATCCGCCATTCGTTTCGATATGCAGTAGCTCGCAATGGCAAGACCCGCGCAGACAGTCATGATCATTCTTCCCTGAAAGCTTGAATACAGCGGAGCTAGGTAATCGGGCGACAGTAGCAGCAGCAGAGAGAGTACCGCTACCGGCATGACATTGAGTATTTTCTGTTCCATCTTTTTCTTTGCAAGCGCGACTTGTACCTCCCCCTGAATCTCAATTTTTTCCTGTAGGAGTCCCGCTGTATTTTCGATGACCTTTGCAATGTTGCCTTCAGTCCGTTTACAGATTTGTATAATCTGGGCAAAGCTGGAAATTTCCTCCACCCCGCTACGCCGTGCAAAATCCTCCAGCGCATCTTCAATGCGCTGGTTCACACGCAGTTTTCCGATGATAATCTGCCATTCATGAAATAAAACCGGAGTCAGTTCCGGATCCATATCCTCCAGAGAGGCCTCGAACGCGCCCTCCAGTGACCGTCCTGACCGCAGCGCCGCCACCAGTCCATACAGACATTCCTTGAACTCCAGCGCGATCTTTTGCTGCTGCTTTGCCTCCAGATCTCGCCTTTTATACAGGGGGTATACGGCTGCCGCACACCCCGCTGCTATACAGCCGACCACTAGGTTTTGGTAAAAGATAAGCGCGGTGCCAAAGGCGATACATCCTGCCATTCCTCCATACCGGATCCATTGCTTTATACTGAGAACATAGTTCCGGTTCACTCGCTTCCCTTGTGTCTCGCCAGCAAGGCCTCCGTTCTCCTCAGTTCGCCTTTTTCCCATTGAAATAAGGCCTCCGTCCGAATGTTTCCTCCATCAATATCCAAAATTTGCACAATCTCTGTGACATGACGGCCTCCCCCTTTCTGCCGGCTGATAAACACTAGGATGTCGATTGCGGATGCAATCTGCTGCCGTATAGCCTCCAGCGGAAACTCTGCACCCATGAGCACCATGGTCTCGATACGCGACAGCATATCTCGACAAGAGTTCGCGTGTCCTGTGGACAGCGATCCCTCATGTCCGCTATTTAAAGCTTGCAGCATGTCCAGCGCCTCCGCTCCTCGAATCTCCCCTACAATAATCCGGTCCGGCCTCATTCGCAAACTGGTCCGGATCAAATCTCGAATCGTAATCGCTCCCTTTCCCTCCACATTCGCATTCCGAGTTTCCATGGTCACCACATTTTCCAGCGTATTTAGCCGAAGTTCCGCCGCATCCTCGATTGTGATGATCCGCTCCTCCTTCGGGATGAAACTGGACAATACGTTTAAAAGCGTCGTCTTCCCCGAGGCGGTTCCGCCGCAGATAAAAATATTATATCGCTGTCTAACCAGTCTTGACAAAAAATCTGCGCTCTCCTGGGTCAGCGTCCCCCATTGAATCATTTCCTCCTGGGAGATTGGCTCCTCTCGAAATTTTCGGATCGTTAAAATTGGCCCATTCAAAGCCACAGGCCCTAAAACTGCATTTACTCGGGATCCATCTGGCAGACGGGCATCGACAATGGGATGCGCCTCATTGATCGTTCGATTGACGACGCCAACAATCTGTTGAATAATATCTTCCAACCGCTGCTTGGATTCAAATTGTTCTCGGCTTCTCTCAAGTTTACCCATTCGCTCGACAAAAACATGATTGGGCCCGTTCACCATAATCTCTGTAATGCTCTCATCCTCCAGCAGGGGTTGTAAAATGTCCAGCCGCCGAAGGGCATAAAAAACTTTCTGCCCTAAACTCTTGCGCGTTTTAACGTCGATATAGCGCCTTTTCGATTCTTGGGCCAATACCTCGTAAATAATCGTCCGAATCTCATCGTCCGAATACGTGGTCTGTAGGCGAATGCTGGCACGCACCTTCTCCTTGATCTCCTGATATAATTGTATTCCAAGGTCATCGGCTGCCAAAACAAACAGCCTCCTCCGCCAGCACACCGATCCTCTGATAGAATTCTGTATGGCGCTTGAACTCCAGGATTCCATCGTGCTCTTGAAACAAGTCCTCTATCATGGGAAGAGGATTCCCCACATGTCTTTCATATTCCCCCAACTCCGGCAATCCGGCTCCCCTGCCAACAGGCAGAATGGTACAAGATTTACCTAAAATATCCCGCTCCAATCCCTGCACACGTAAACTGTCTAAAAAGTCTTGAAATTTTAGCCGGCCTTGGGCCGACGCGTGCAAGAGTAGAAATTTGCCATCGCTGTTTTTCATAAATGTCTGATTCACACTGTGGAATGCTGTGTTCATATCGCAAATGATCCATTGAAAGTAGGTTCGCAGGAGTTGGATGAGTGCTTCGGCCTCCTCGGTCTCCAGTACGTTCAAGTCCTCAAAGGATGTACAGGGTTTAATAAACAAAACCCCGTTAGCCTGCCTCTCAGCCAATTCCATCAAATATCCCTCCAGTTTGTTCGAACCCTTATCCTCCAATAGCATACAGTATAAAAAATCAGATAAATTGTAGGGACTCTGGTTGTGAAAAAACATCTTCCAGTCAGCCGCTCCCTCAAGATTCAGGTATAGAACCTTTTCCTCCGGATGGGCTGCCGCCAAGCATTCTGCCAGCGCCATGGAAAAGGTCGTCTTTCCACAGCCTCCGATGGGGGAATACACGCAAATCAGCCGGCCCACACTCCAATTCTGAAAGGAAATAGGAGTGCACGGTGCATACTCTTCCCCTGGCGTCTCCGCCACAAAGCAATACCCTCGCTCTGTTTCGCTCTGAGGTGTCTCCTGCTTTTTCCCATATGTGGCCCCCTCTGTCCTTGCCATGATTTCAAAAAGCTGCTGCGCAATCCTGTGCCCTGATTGATACGGATTGATCCACTCCCCTTTCCACCCACTCTTTCGATAGGCGTATTCCTGCAGCATGACAATGGGGAATGCGTCGAACTCGGCTTTTTCCTCCGTCTGATCCGTAATCAAAATGTGGCGTCTCATCTCCTGCGGCGGACAATCGATTGCCTCCTTCGCGTAGTGTACATCCAGGCTGCCCCCATAGTGATGGTTCAAAAAACGAATCAGCTTTTGAGCATACCCTCGATCCTCCAGCTGTACCCACACTGTATATCGCTGCATCCACGTTCTCCTTTCTAAAAAGAGCCAGAAGCAGGAGCCCCTGCAAGGATATAGACCCCTGCCTCATCATAAAATTGGCTTAGGTTCGGTATGGAGAGCCCAAAGCCTGTCCATCCAGTAGCGAAATCAACACAGTAAGGTTGTTAGCTACATTCTTATCATACCGCAATCGGTCTTGTATTTGGTACTTCTATCATATTGTATACGGTTTGCGTCGTAATGAATTTTAAGTGCCATTTTAATCACATGCACTGTTATAGAGCGTCTGTCCGCTGTACAGAAGGCTTAGCTCCCACTTTCGATGTACTCCGATTATCTGCACCTATCTCCAGGATCTCCCATATAGGGATCTCTTTTTAAAGCTCCGTTCCTCCCTATAATGGCATAAAAAGTTCGCTTCGCGAACTTTGGAAGAGCGGCATAAGGTAAGCGCTAGGGCTTTTTTGATCGCAGATTATGAGAAATAACAATCAACATATTGGCCCCCTCCTAACAAAATCACAGAGCCGATCAACACATTTTATCTTGCGTGTTATCGGCTCTGTGATAATGGATATATTCAGTTGCTTTACGTTAATTAAACAGTTGATGTGCTTCGTCGAATACAGAAACAACATACTCCGCAATCTCGCAATCCTGCGCCTCACTCCCGCCGCCGACGCCAATACCGCCTGCAATTTTTCCCTCAGCAAACAGCGGATACCCGCCAGCTACAAGCGTAATGCGGGGGTCGTTTGTCTGAATTGCCATAAGGGACGCGCCCTCTGCTGCGGCTGCGGCAACATCTTTTGTTTTGCATTGGGTAACGGCTGCTGTATAAGCCTTGCCGGGAACAAGTGTAATGCTCAATACCAATGCTTCACCGTATCTGCGATACACTCGCGGCAGCCCGTTTTCATCGCTGATGGCAAAACTGATGTCAATGCCGATCTCCCGGCTTTTCTCTTTTGCGGCAGCGCATAGTTTGTCGCACAATTCATCTGTTAAAATCATTGTAAATACCTCGCTTTCAGATAACTGTTAGAAAAAAGTGATGTGTTTGCTGTGTTTTATCATAACAAAAGGAACAGGCTTTTTCTTGCCTGTTCCTCCGAAAAAATTGCCTATTTCTTTAACTGGTCCTTGAAGCGCGAAATGTCTTCTTTCGGCGCGGCTCCAAACATTTTCCTGTAATCCCGAATGAATTGCGACACGCTCTCATATCCGACTTCTAAGGAAGCCTCCGTTACATTTCGGCTTTCATCCAACATCAGCCTTCGGGCTTCGGTCAATCGCAAACGCTTCTGGCATTGCAGAGGCCCCATTCCAACCGCGCTCTTGAACTTTTGATGAAACAATGAAACACTCATATTCTGCTGTTCCGCTAAACTTTCTACGGTGAAAGAACTGCGGAAATTTTCTTTAATCCAATTATTTGCTTTGTAGATTTCGTCGATGTTCTGTATATTTGTGATGGCTTGCAGAAACTGTTTTCCGCATGCGCCGCAAAGGACATAATAGATTACTTCACGCATGATATTCCTGCGTATGTAATCAGAGGCGAGCGGCTTTTGCATAGTAATGAGAAGCCGATAAACAGATTCTACGGCGGCATGATCGGCCAAAGACATTTCCTTCTCTGGGATTGCCTCTTTCATTATCCTCTCTGTCAATGTGTTGTCTAAGTCCAATACGGCAGCAATAACCTCATGACTCGTCAACTCCAAAGCGATTGCCAAAAAATCGTTCTGTTCTGAAAAGGACAGGATTGTACCGTACAATGGCGTGTCTATTTCCGATATTGAGTATTGGCCCGCCATGTAGTCCATGATTCCTGACGGAGTATAAAGCCGGAGTGTCCCCTCAAGGACAAGATACAAATACGGATTTTCCGTCTGTGGCATATTGATTTTTGCTTCGACAAAACGATAGGCTGTCATAGAAGAAACCTTTGCCTGATTGCCACATTCTGTACGGAAAATATTTCGAATCTCAAACCGCAGCCTCGAGAGACTCGTGTCCATAAGAGATCACCTCTTTTACCTCATGTCGTTGCAATTATAGCATAGGCTACGGTCATTTACAAACACTCCATTTGGCAAAACCAATCATCGAGTTGTCTCAAAAACTGCACCACACAACAATAAGTATGCGTCTTTCATACGGGATATTGAGCGAGAGGAAGTAAAGGGTTTGGGATTTTCCCAACACCGGGGGTGGGGCTGATCCGCTCGCAATCTGGCCGGACTGCCAGCTAGGGATGGATTTGGATTCCCTGCTGTTGGAAAATATCCAGCAGATACTCGAATACTTCTGGTCCGTGCTCGTTGACTTTATATTCCAGATCTTTGTACTCGATTTGATACCGTTTCTCTGAAACCTTCGTCAGCGTGAGGGCAGATGGGCAGCTCTTGCCAAATCTCAGCGCAAACGTCCAACCCTTGGAGGCCGGCTGCGGCTCATCATCCAGGATAACGTCATCCAAAATACCACGCAGGCCCTCTATATCTTCAATGTCCACGTATGTTTGCTCAAACTGTACCTGCACCGCATCGAGCTTCTTCCAGTCGACTTCCCGGTCGACCAGGTCCAGAGCGCTTGTGGGACTTTGTGCACTATTGCATCCGGCCAAGAATACTAGAATGATGAATACGAAAAACCCAACCCCTCTTCGCATCACAGCTGCCCCCTTTCTCATCCTAGTTTATTGTCCATAATATGCGTTCGCCCCATGCTTGCGAAGATAGTGCTTATCCAGCAACTCTAGTTGCATAGGTTTCTCTTCCGCCCCTATTTGCTGTAAGGTCATGGTATGATACGCCATCTTCGCCACCTGTTCAAGCACAACCGCGTGGTATACCGCCTCCTGCGGGTCGCGTCCCCAGGTAAACGGCCCATGCTCCCGCACCAGCGCCGCTGGCACATCACAGCTGGATATTCCTCTTGAGGCAAAGGTCTCCGCAATCACAGCACCTGTGTTTTTTTCATACTCGCCCCGAATCTCATCGGCTGTAAGCTCTCGCGTACACGGGACAGATCCATAGAAATAATCCGCATGGGTCGTGCCAAGCGCCGGGATATCCCGTCCGGCCTGTGCAAAAATCGCTGCCCACGTGGAATGGGTATGCACCACTGCCCCGATCTCAGGAAAGTGCTGATATAAAACCAAATGGGTCGGCGTGTCGGACGATGGCTTATAGTGTCCCTCTATAACATGCCCCTCCAAATCCAAGACGACCATATCCTCCGCCCGCAACTGTTCATACTCGATTCCCGAGGGCTTGATCACCACATATCCAGAATCCTTGTCATAGGCACTAACATTTCCCCATGTATAGATAACGAGCCCTCTCCGGACCAGCTCTAAATTTGCCTCAAGCACTTGTTGCCGTACTGCTTCTAGCATATCCTTTACCCCACTTCTATTGCTGGCTTATCTGATAGAGTTTAAACTGATCATGAATTGACTCCATGGCCACCTGAACGTCCCTCTCATCAATCAACACGGAGATTTTTATCTCCGAGGTGGAAATCATCCGGATATTGATATGGGCATTGTACAGCGCTTCAAACATTTTGGTGGCAACGCCGGGGTTGGAAATCATGCCGGCCCCAACGATGGACACCTTAGCGACGTTATCCGCGTACTGCAAATCCTGATATTTTAACTGTCCCGCGTTTTCCCGGAGGATCGCCAGCGCATCCTCCAGAGAATCTCTTGAGACGGTAAACGTAATATCCTTGGTGCCTTCGCGGCCAACAGATTGCAAGATAATATCCACATTGATATTTTTCTGAGACAGCAAATTAAACAGCGTGAAGGCCATCCCCGGGACATCCTGGATTCCAACTACCGATATTCTGGCAACATTGGTATCGGCAGCTACACCGCTGATCAGCATTCTTTCCACCTTTGCATCCTCCTTCACAAGGGTTCCCTCCGCCCTTGTCATGCTGGAGAGAACTTCCAGCACCACATTATATTTTTTCGCCATTTCTACTGATCGGTTGTGCAGAACCTTCGCCCCCATGGACGCAAGTTCCAGCATTTCATCGTAACTAATTTCTTTTAATTTAACTGCGTTCTTCACAATGCGGGGATCTGCCGTGTAAACGCCCTCCACATCCGTATAGATTTGACACCGGTCTGCATTCATAGCGGCGGCGATGGCAACCGCCGTGGTATCGGAACCGCCTCGCCCCAGCGTTGTCACATCATCGTACCGATTAATGCCCTGAAAACCTGTAACCAACACAACATACCCGCGTTCCAGTTCCATCTGCATCCGCTCCGTGTCGATGAGCTTTAATCGCGCATTGCCGTATACTCTGTTGGTGTGCATCCCCACCTGGAACGCATTCAACGAAATCGCCTTATAGTTCATAGACTCCAGCGCCATCGCCATGAGGGCCACCGACTGCTGCTCTCCTGTGGAAATGAGCATATCCAATTCCCTCTTCGATGGATTCGGAGATATCTCTCTCGCTTTTGCGATCAGCTGATCCGTGGTCTTTCCCTGGGCGGACAACACCACGATGACTTGATGTCCTGCGTCCACATCCTCCCCGATCTGACGCGCCACGTTGAGCACTCTTTCCGCGTTGGCCACCGAGCTGCCGCCAAATTTTTTTACAATACGCAACGTCCCGTCCTCCTAGTTCGTCTGTTTCATCATGTGATCCATCATTTTGTAGCCTTCCATATGAACGCCGAATGCATCCGCGTACTCCTCGCAATAACAGGGCGTCTTGTCATGAGATATGGGCTGGCCGCTGCGATAAATCATACAGGGAACTCCGCCGCGTGTATGAGTCTTAAGCCGCACTGGCGTGGGGTGATCTGGCGTCACCACCATGACAAAGGGCTCTCCATCCTCCTCCATGGCCTCCAGAATCGGACCAATAATCTTGGCATCGATCTGCTCGATGGAATAAATTTTCCCCTCTAAGTCTCCGCCATGACCACACTCATCCGGCGCTTCAACATGTATGTAAACAAAATCCACACCTTCCCGCAGAGCCCGTATGGCCGCCTCGCCCTTTCCCGCAAAATTCGTATTTTTGTTTCCTGTGGCCCCTTCCACCGATATGACACCCATGCCGGTGCCAATGGCAATGCCCCGAAGCAGATCCACCGCCGTAATCACCGAACCCCGTACGCCATATTTCTCGCGGAACGATGGATAGGAAATCGGACTTCCCTCGCCCCACGCCCATATGGAATTAGCCGGGTTCTTGCCCTGGGCCATTCGCCTCAGATTGATGGGATGATCCTTCAGAATTTGATGGCTTCGCTTCATCAGTTCTAAAATCGCTGGGTCTTTCGGCAGATACTCACGGATCAGGCGGTCGCTGATATCATGGGGCGGTGTAAAATCATGGCGCCCCTCGCCGCCTTTCTGCAACAGAATATGGCGGTAACTTACGCCAGCATAAAAGTGATATCGGTCTGTAGACAGCGCTTCTTTCAGCGCAGCGATCAATTCTCGGGATTCCTCCGTCGAAATCTCGCCAGCGGAATAATCCACCATCCGCTTATCCTCATAGTCCTCTTCCTCCGACAGCGTGACAAGATTAATTCGATAGGTCATATCCCCCTGTTCCATCGGGACTCCAATACTGAGCGCCTCCAGGGGAGACCGCCCCGCATAGTACTGTTTCGGGTTATATCCTAAGATCGACAGATTGCCCACATCACTGCCCGCCGGCAAACCCTCCGGTATCGTAAATAGCTCGAGAATCTCACTGCTTGCCGCCAGGCGATCTATATTCGGGGTCTTAGCCGCCATCACCGGCGTCTTGCCTTGGAGCGCCTCCTGCTTTTCGTCTGCCATCCCATCGGCAAGTACAATAATATATTTCATTGTTCCCTCCATCCTGCCGCGCCAACGGCATTCTAATTCATCTGAATCATGCCTAAAATGCCACAGCCTGCCTCTGTGAGCGCTTCCCTGATTTCCGACAGCTGTTGCTCGTTCACCAGGCCGGTGGTAAATGCATGGACCCCGGAAACTGGCACCGTCTGTGCAAAATACGGCGTAGACGCCGCGACCGGGCAATCTGTCCGAATCATGTACGCCGCCGCCATCAGCCTAGAGTCCGTCAGATCCAAAATTTCCTCTTCCCAATGGCAGCGCGCTGATATCCGGTAAGGAAAATAGCGGGCCGCCGTCATGATGTCGGCCACGACTGCACTGGCGGTCGCTTTCTTTCCTGCGCCCTTCCCCTGCAACACAATGTCATCCACCATATTTCCCCGAATCAGAACACCATTGTAAACGCCACATATGGACGCCAATGGATGGGACAGCTTCAACAGAAGGGGAGAGACCTTGGCGAATACCTTGCCATCGGCCTGATAGCTTCTCGCGACGAGCTTGACCTTGCGCCCCAATGCCTTTGCCACTTTTAGATCATCCAGTGTAATCTTGGTGATCCCCTCCGTTGGGATCTGTTCGTAATCTACGGTTTTTCCAAAGGCTAAGGAGGACAGAATGGCAATCTTCCGGCATGCGTCATATCCCTCCACATCCGCCTTTGGATTTCGCTCCGCATACCCCTTCTCCTGCGCCTGTTTCAATGCCTCCTCAAACGTCGCACCCGCCTCCTCCATTTGGGTCAGGATATAATTCGTAGTTCCATTGAGAATTCCCATGACCTCAATAAAGTATTCCGGAGTCAACGACATGTTCATGGTTCGAATGACGGGAATGCCTCCCCCAACGCTGGCCTCAAAGAAAAAGTTGACATGATGCTCTTCCGCAATCCGCAAAAGCTGCGCTCCATAGGTCGCTACCAGTTCCTTGTTGGAAGTGGCAACGCTCTTTCCCGCCTCCAAGGAGGCGCGGACAAACTCATAGGCGGGGTGTAGGCCTCCCATGGCCTCCGCCACAATCTTAACATCCGGATCTTGCAAGATCACCTGAAAATCCTTAACCAGCTTCCTCTGCACCGGATCTCCCGGAAAATCCCGGAGATCGAGGACATATTTCACCCGCAGCGGACACCCTGCTTTTTTTTCAATCACATCCTGATTGACCTTTAATACTTCCACAACGCCGGAACCGATGGTCCCATATCCCAATACCGCAACATCCATTGCCGCTCACTCCCTCGCTAAAATTTTAATGGCATGGACGCCGGGCAACTTCCGCAGTGCGTCGATAATCTCTGTGATGGACCATGCCTCCTCCAATACCTCAATACTCATGGTAATATCCGCAACCCCGTTGATGGGAATGGACTGATGGATTGTCAAGATATTGGCCTTCGCCTCTCCGATGACCGCCAGAAGTTGGGATAGAACACCCGGTTCATCGTCCAGCGTACAGGCGATGGTTACGGTCTTTTTGTGGGCCGTATCGGTAAAAGGCTCAATCATATCTTTATATTTGTAAAATGAGCTTCTGCTGATTTTCAAAAGCTCTGTTGCCTCCTGGACAGTCTGAACCTGTCCCGTTAAAAGCAGCCGCTTTGCCTCCACAACTTTGACGAAAACATCCGGCAGTGCCTCCCGGTCGACAATATAATATTCTGTTCTGAATGCCATTTCCTCACCTCATGTTTTTTGTACAAATACATGTGTTTTCGTAATAAAGAATATAACACAGATTTTGTTGGCCGTCAAGAGCGACCGAGTGCAAATATCATTGATTCCTGTTTTTCTTGCCACCGGGAATGTGCAGCAATCAATTCATCTTGTCATAAAAAAACCGTCAAATGGACTCTTGCGGATTCAATACGTAAAATTTCACAAAATTATGCAATATTTCCAAATATTGCCTTGCCAAATTTTTCTAAATACGGTAAGATAGAGATAGTGATTCAACAGAGCGTTTTTTGAATGCGCTGGCTTGAAAACCCGATATTTCCCATTTCAAAAGCAGCCACGTTGCCTAATCCATAAAGGGGGGACAAGGTGCAGTAAATGTCATGATGAAACAATATACCGGACAAAATGTAATGGAAGCGCTGTTGGACAGGCTGGACTATGTATTTCGGGAGTTTGATAATATCTATGTGTCCTTCTCCGGAGGAAAGGATAGCGGTTTATTGCTGAACCTAACGCTGGATTTTCAAAAAAAATACTACGCGAATAAGCGAATCGGTGTATTTCACCAAGATTTTGAAGCGCAGTATACCGTCACAACCCAGTATATAGAGCGCACCTTTGCACGGATTGAACAGGATGTTGAGCCATACTGGGTGTGCCTGCCCATGGCCACCCGGACCGCTCTTAGCAGCTATGAAATGTTCTGGTATCCGTGGGACGATACGAAAGAATCTTCCTGGGTACGTCCAATGCCTGACCATCCATACGTGATCAATCTAGATCATAATCCCATGACCACCTACCGTTACCGTATGCGTCAGGAGGACCTGGCTAAACAGTTTGGCCGTTGGTACCGCCAATCCCATGGAGATGGGAAAACGATGTGTCTTCTCGGCATTCGCACAGATGAGTCTTTGCAGAGATACAGCGGCATCATCAATAAGAAACATGGATATGAAGGCAAGTGCTGGATTAGCAAACAGTTTAAAGATGTCTGGTGCGCTTCTCCTATGTATGATTGGTCGACCAGTGATGTATGGCATGCAAACGCTCTCTTTGGTTATGAGTATAATCACTTATATGATCTATACTATATGGCAGGGCTTAAGCCGGACCAGATGCGGGTGGCCTCACCGTTTAACGACTATGCCAAGGACAGTTTGAATTTGTACCGCGTGATCGACCCGGAAATATGGACGAGGCTAGTGGGAAGAGTTCGGGGTGTCAACTTTGGAGCCATCTATGGAAAGACAAAAGCAATGGGATACCGAAACCTTACGCTTCCCGAGGGGTACACCTGGGAGGCCTATACAAAGTTTCTGTTGGACACGCTGCCGGCCCGGCTCAAAAATAACTATGTCAAAAAGTTCAATACATCCATAGAGTTCTGGCACAAGACAGGCGGCGGCCTGGAGGAGGCGACAATACAGGAACTCTTGGATCACGGCTACAATATCCGCCGAAATGGGGTCTCCAACTATACCTTAAAGAAAAATTCCCGCGTGGTATTCATTGGCAAAATCCCCGATCATACCGATGATATCAAATCCTCAAAGGATCTCCCTAGCTGGAAGCGAATGTGTTATTGTATCCTAAAAAATGACCACACCTGCCGGTTTATGGGTTTCGGGCCCACAAGGCAGCAGCAAAAGCAAATTGATCTCTTACGGCGAAAATACAGCAAAGTTGGTAATTAAAATGGCATACAAAAGTCCTGTATATAATGTGATCGCAGTTCCAATCCAAAAAATTGTTCCAAATACATATAATCCTAACTCCGTTGCCCCACCGGAACTGAAGCTGCTCTATGACAGCATCAAAGAAGATGGCTATACGATGCCAATTGTGTGCTACTATGAGAAGAATAAAGACATCTATGTGATTGTGGATGGCTTTCACCGCTATCGTATTATGTTAGAGTATCCGGATATCTATGAGCGTGAAGGCGGATTATTGCCAGTTTCGGTGATCAATAAACCTTTGGATCATCGTCTGGCGAGTACCATCCGGCATAACCGGGCAAGAGGTTCCCACAATGTAGACCTTATGAGCAACATCATTAAAGAGCTACACGAAATCGGCAGATCCGATGCCTGGATCTCCAAACACCTGGGTATGGACCGGGATGAAATCCTGCGGCTCAAGCAGATTACCGGACTGACCTCGCTTTTTAAGGACGTAAAATTCGGAACTGCGTGGCAGCCAGCAGAGGATTGGAAGACTCCTGAAGATGAGGCGTAACCCATACCGCGGCCCCTTGTTAGGTTCCAATAAAAGAGTTCGCCTTCGCGAACTCAGATCTAGGTCCGCCTCACGTCGGACTTTCCAGGGCAAAAGAATCGCCTGATTCACTGTCTTTACAGTTTTCAGGCGATTCTTTTTGTGAACTCTTTGCTTTCCTTATCTTACGACTCGGAATCCTGAGACAGACACGCTTCCAATGCGCTCCACATCGTGTTAAATTGATCATAATTACAGGCAAACCATGTGTCCTCATCGATCTGCGTGACATAGTAGAACTCCGAGAGCTTATAGTATTTCACCGTATAGCTGGTACCGTCGAGGAAGGAAAACTCAAAGGTAACGGCATCCTTCTCATCGTACTCCGGTTTCTCCTTATAGATCTCGTAGTCCGGCATAATCCCGATGACACCCTGATAAGCTTTCTTAAACAGATCTTCCTTGGTCAATGTATCGTTGACCCGGTAGGCGACCAGCGGATCCTCAGAATCATCGGAATCGTCCGAATCGTCCAACGTCTCCTCAACCTGTTCACGCTTAATGGACAGAGTATAGGTTCCCTCATTGCCGGTCACCTTCAAGACGTCCACCTTCTCGATATTGTTCAGATAGACCAGCTTCTGAATATACGTAAAGGGCTTGAAATCCACATTATCCAGGAAGGACTTTTCGATGCCAAAGACCTCGTCTGAATCCCCCTCGCGGAAGTAGATCATCGAATCGTCATCCCCATAGGTGAAGCCAAAATAGTAATCAACCGTTGCATACTCATACTCCGGCTCCGCGTCCGCGTCGGAATCGTCGCTGGCCAGCTCCGTGCGGGTAGTCATCTTCAATCTGTATTCCGGCTCCTCCCCGACTCCGTATTTGTCCAGGTCTGTGCAGTTCTCCTCAATCTGATCCTTGATGGTGATGGATCCAATGCTCGTAAACAGTTCGGAAAGATTGCCCGTCACTTCCACCGTCGGATTGTCATAGGGCTGCTTCAGAGTGTAATAGCTCATGTGATAATTCCAGTCTTCCGTTTCGGGAATATCGCCCACATATTGAATCTCAATTGGACGTTCCCCCTTCTGCTGTGCGAAGAAATAATAGAGCTCATCCTCTGTGCTGACGCTGCTGGAGCTTACATTGCGCAGGCTGGACAGAGGCGCCGTCGCCGCTTTTCCCGGCGTGCTGCCCAAAGTATACAGCGCAGAATCGCCCTCCACCATGCCGTAGTAATAGATTCCATCTGGTGTATTGTCGCCGAACATGACTTTCTTCTGCGTGCCATCTTCCAGCGTAACGGTCACAATCGCTACCGGGGTCTCCAGCCCAAATTCCGCCAGATCCACATTGCTCGCATCCTCGTTGACTAGAGCGCTGGCATTGAGCTGCGTGCCGATCCCCACAAGATTGCTGATGGAAGTGGAATTCAGCGTCCAGTCTTCATGTCCTTCGATATACCATGTCAGCGTCTCTTCCGGCTCTCCACTCTCGTCACTGCTCTCCTTGGTCTCCTTCTTCAACAGCAGTGTGTATTCATCCGTTTTATTCTTGACCGCAATGGACTTCAGCGTATTTTCCTCATTTTCCAGGATCACGCCGTAGGTCGAGGACAGAGACGTGGAGGAGGACTCTTCGTCCGTTTCGTTTTTCTTCAAGATCACCACGGCTGATAATGTGCCCACTAGCAGAACCAGCACCAAACATAAAACCAGCAGCCGTTTTCCCTTGCTCATAGATGTTTCCTCCTTAAATAGACCACGAGACCACAGGCTAAAACAGCCAGCGGAATCAGAATCACAAAGACCGCGCCCCCTGTGATAATCGTCCGCGTCGTGACAGGCACCGTGTCTTCAACAAGACTCTTGGAGCTGATATAAAGGGAGCTCACCTCATCCTGTAGATAATCACAGACATTGATAAACATTGTGTAATTTCCCTGAAGCATCGTGCCGCTATTGCGCTCAATAAAGGAGGAGCTTCCCAATACAACCATCTTCGCCGTGACCACGGAATTATCCAGGGATTTCTGTTCCTCCGCCACCAGACCGAGGGTAAAGGGACCTTTTGTATCGCCCTCCTCGTAAGCCAAGACGGTGGATTCCGGATCTCCTTTGATCAGCGCGTCATCCGACGTCGTCATGATCGGCGTGATGGTCGTGGCACGGTTCCGGTCCTCTGAGACGGTCAGCGCCGCCGGATTCAGCATGAGCAGATACGAGTTAGCGCCTGTCATGTCGGAGGTAATGTCATGATCGCCATAGTTGGGTATGACAAGGTTCGGATACATGTAGTAGTTTCTCGCGGATGTCTCCCACACGCTCCCCCGCTCAACGCTTATTCCAAAGCGGGTCAACAGTTTTTCAAAGTTGGGCAGGGATGGCAAGTCGCTCTCCACCAGCACCAACATGCGTCCGCCTTTTTCCATATAATCCAGCAGGATCTCATATTCATTATCTGTCAGATCACTCTGAGGATTGTTGATCATCACAATGGTGTAGTTATTCGCTTCCAGCGTCACGGCATCCTCTCCCTCCGCGGGGCGAATCAGATCCAAAGATGACACATCAAAGTTGGATTTTTTCAGATAGCTGGTCATGGTGCTGTCAAGCTCAGCTTCCGAATGGCCAGTCAGCTGATAGATGATGGGATTGTTCTCCGAGGTTACATACTGGACCGCTGACGTCAGCGCTTCCTCCGCGGAGAATGCCGTCACCTCCGATGATCCAGTGGAAGAATTCGTCGATACGGTGTAAAAATCGCTGAGCGTTAAGATCTTAAATGACTCCGAGTCCGCCGCCTGCACAATGATGCTGCCATTGCTGATGCTGTCGGTCGTGTCCGATGTGAACTGCTTCGTAAAAGTCGGGTTGGCCAGGGGATCAATCTGCGTGTAGTGCAGCCGACTAGAATTTTCCACATAGCTTGTGACAAAACGCTTGACCTGGGGGTTATAATCCCCCTGTTCGTCAGTTCCAGGGCTGTAGATGCCATAGATATTGACATCCTGCGTCAGGCCATCCAGAATCTCTGTGGTTTTCTCCCCGACGGAGTATAGTTTGTTGGGCGTCAAGTCAATTGTGATTTTCAATTGTTGGAACAGTACGTTCACAACCACAAGAACAACCAGCACAACTATGGTCACAATGGTGGCGTAACCGCCAAAACGGAGGTTTTTATTGCGCTTGACCGCGTTTTTAAAGTCTAATTTTGACATCGGTTATCTCCCCCCTTAGCTCCATCTTCTTTTTTCTACCATCTGTACTGTCAGGAAGACAAAGAAGGCAGTCAGTGTTAAATAGTAAACGATATGACTAAAGTCAAAAATGCCAGTGTAGAAATCATAGTACCGGGTGAGGATCGACAGCCAGTCCAGGACATTGGCCACCAGACCGTCATACACAGTCGGCTTGACAAAATATAGAACGATGATTGCAGCCAAGCCCAGGATTCCAATGATTCCCGAAAGATAGATATCACGGATCGCTCTGTAAATCAGGAAAATCACAACAGCCAGAACCACGATGCAGCAACCCATGGCGAAAGCGCGGTCCGTGGGCAGGATCGATCCGATTCCATCGGTTAAAAAGATCAGCAAAAACACTGCAATGGTGGAAATACAGGCAACCAGCTGGTTGTCCGTCAAGGATGATATGAAGATTCCCATACCGATGAGGACACATCCCATCAGAAAGAATCCAATGTACGCTCCCACAACCTGCTCCACCGGCAGAGTCCCTCCGAGTCCAACGATGGTCAGAGGCTGCGGCACCGTCAGGAGCAAAGAGATGGCAAACAGCGCCACTGCCGCCAGATATTTTCCCAACACGATCTGATAGGTCTTGACAGGCGATGTCAGCAGGAGCTGATCCGTCTTGTTCTTCATCTCCTCCGACATAAGCCGCATGGTCAGAATTGGCATCGCAAATACGATCAGGCTGGTGACGCCCGATAATACATACGCGTAATTCGGCGTCTGCTGATATAAACAGTAGACAAAGAAGTAGAATCCAAAGATCACCAACATAAACGCAATATAGGCATATCCTAATGGACTCTTGAAATAGGACTTAAATTCTTTCAAAAATATGGCTCGCATTACCGCTTACCCCCCTTTTCTCCGGTAATCTGGAGGAAGACATCCTCGAGATTCATCTCCATGGTCTTCATCATGAGGATTGGATAATCATGCTCGCGGCAAAACTCAAAAATGGCTTCCCGCACGTCCACATTCTCTTCGGATTCCACATTTAGATCAATGGAATCTTCCTCACGGATCCGCAGAATCTCAGCGGTTTCCACACCTGGAATCGCCTTAATTCCGCTGAGAATATCGTTCTTGGGCCCCTTGATGCGCAGATCCAATTTATTGACCTGTAGGATATGCTGTGACAGAGCTTCCGGCGTATCCGTCGCTACAATATGTCCATGGCTGATGATGATCACGCGGTCACATACCGCCTGAACTTCCTGCAAAATATGGGAACTCAAAATAACCGTATGGTTTTTGCCCAGATTCTTAACTAAGTCACGCACTTCAATAATCTGCTTCGGGTCAAGGCCAACGGTAGGCTCGTCCAAAATCAAGACTGGAGGATTGCCGATCAATGCCTGCGCCAGGCCAACGCGCTGCTTATATCCCTTTGACAGATTTTTGATCAATCGCTTCTGGACGTCCGCGATTCGAGCCAACTTAGCCACCTGCGCGATGGTCTCCTTCTGCTTCGCAGCTGGGATCTTCTTAATATCGCAAACAAATCGCAAATATTCATCCACGGTCATATCCGAATACAGAGGCGGCATCTCCGGCAAATATCCCACTTTTTGCTTAGCTGCCATAGGGTTTTCCAGCACGTTGACGCCATCTATATACGCCTCACCCTCCGTGGCCGACAAATAGCCGGTAATGATGTTCATCGTCGTACTTTTGCCAGCGCCGTTAGGGCCCAAAAATCCTACGATCTCGCCCTTTTGCACTGCGAAGGAAACGTTATCCAGGGCTACATGTTGCCCGTAGCGTTTCGTCAAGTTCTTAACTTCGATCAAGGCAGAAACCTCCCTAATATTGTATTTCTATACCAGTGTAATACAGAAAAATGAATATACTATGAACAAACTGTAAAAGCCTATAAAAGTGCGCCGTATTTTATGTGTTTTGCCATAAAAACTTACAAAACGCCGGGAGATAATCCCCGGCGTCTTGTCTATGGCGTCAATCGCCTCTGCATACTGCTTATACCCTTTCTTTGGCGGTATATTGGGTGTGCAGCAGGTGATGCGCCTTTTCTGAATTCGGCTTGACCAGATACTCTTCATACAGCTTTTTGATAGACGGATTTTCATGGGATTTTCTGATGGGCTTTCCGCAGTCTTCCCGGTACAGCGCGGCCTGACGCGCCTGAATCTTCTTCATGTCACCGTGGGCATAGGGCTGTCCACCACCGTTTACGCAGCCGCCTGGGCAGGCCATGATCTCGATTGCGTGGAGATTGTTGGGATTGCCCGCCTTGATCTCCTCCAACAGAGCACGCGCATTTCCAAGGCCGCTGGAAATTCCGATGTTCAGGGTCAGATCCCCAACTTTTATATGGGCAACCTTTAATCCATAGGAGGTGGAACGGATATCCTCAAACTCCACATTCTCCAACGTCTCCCCGGTAACCCATTCATAGGCCGTGCGCAGTGCCGCCTCAATAACGCCGCCTGTTTTGCCGAAAATGACAGCGGCTCCAGAGGATTCTCCTAGAGGATCGTCGAAGTCTTCCTCCGGCAGTTCCTTAAGGTCCATATTCATGCGCTTGATCAGGTTGGCCAGCTCCCTGGTGGAGATGGAATAGTCCACATCCTGATTGTTGTCATCCTCAAATTTTGTCGCCTCATACTTTTTGGCCAAACAGGGCATTACCGAGACGACCACCATCTGATCGCGGCGGACTCCCAACTTCTCTGCGAAGTAGGATTTCGCAATGGCGCCAAACATCTGTTGGGGCGATCTTGCGGAAGATGGTATGTCCAGCAGCTCCGGATACTGTGACTCGATAAAGTTGACCCACGCAGGACAACAGGATGTCAACAGTGGCAGCGGCACGTCCTCACCGTTAAGGTGGCGCGTCAGGCGATCCACCAGCTCAGTGGCTTCCTCCATGATGGTCAGATCCGCCGCAAAATCTGTGTCAAACACATAGTCAAATCCCAGCCGGCGAAGAGCCGCCGCCATCTGTCCCGTGACAAGGCTTCCTGGCTCCAATCCGAACTCTTCACCGAGAGCAGCGCGGACAGCGGGGGCGGTCTGGACGACAACAATCTTGTCCGGATCGTTCAACGCCTCGACCACCTCCCAGGTAGAATCGTGCTCCGTCAGAGCGCCAACAGGACATACCTGAACACACTGACCACAGTACGTACAAACCGTCTCATTCAAAGGTGCCTCGAAGGACGTGGCGACAACCGCGTCAAATCCGCGATTCACCGCTGACAGTGCCCCCACCGTCTGCACTTGATTACACATGGTCTCACAGCGGCGGCACATAATGCATTTGTCCATATCCCGAATGATGGAGGGGGATATATCTTTTTTGTAGGTGGACATGGAAGTCCCGCTCACGCGGATATTTCGAATATTGAAGAGCTCCGCCAAATCTTGCAGCTCACATTCGCCAGACTTGGCACAGGTGAGGCAATCCTTGGGATGGTCCGAGAGCATCAATTCCAAAACCGTCCGCCGCGCTTCCATAACCTTTAGGGTGTTGGAATGAACTACCATTCCCTCCGCTACAGGTGTGGCGCAGGCGGGCGCCAGATTCCTGCGCCCCTCAACCTCGACGACGCAGATACGGCAGGACGCCGTCTGATTCACCATCTTAATATCATGCAGATCCAAGTGACACAGGGTCGGAATGTGAATCCCCACTGTCTGAGCCGCCTGCAAAATCGTGCTACCCGCCGGGACCTGCACTTTTTTTCCGTCGATTGTTATATTTATCATGTTGGACATCGCGATTTGTCACTCCTTCCTAGTGTTTCACAATGGCGCCGAACTTACAGCGGTCCATGCACGCGCCGCATTTGATACACTTCTCCTGATCAATGGCGTGGGGCTTGCGGACCTCACCGGAAATGGCACCGACAGGACAATTGCGGGCACAAAGGGTACAGCCCTTACATTTATCTGCCTCGATGAAGAATTTCAACAGCGCTGTACATTTTCCAGCTGGACAGCGCCCTTCCTTCACATGGGCCATGTACTCGTCTTCAAAGGCCGCCAGCGTGGAGAGAACCGGATTCGGGGCCGTCTGTCCCAATCCGCACAGCGCTGTGTCCTTGATAACCTGGCTGATTCGCTTGAGTTCTTTTACATGCTCTTCCGTACCTTTTCCCTGGGTAATATCCTTCAGCAGCTCGGACAAACGCTTTGTTCCAATACGGCAAGGTGTACACTTGCCACAGGATTCCTCCTCCGTAAACTCCAGATAGAACCTTGCAACCGACGGCATACAGTCGTCCTCATCCATGACGATCATACCCCCGGAGCCCATCATAGAACCTCTTGCCACTAAATTGTCAAAATCGATGGGAGTGTCCAGATCTTTCTCTGTCAGACATCCGCCGGAGGGGCCACCGGTCTGCACCGCTTTGAACTTCTTACCGTTTTTGATGCCACCGCCGATATCATAGATGACTTCCCGCAGGGTTGTCCCCATGGGTACCTCAATAAGCCCCACATTGTTGATCTTGCCGGCCAGCGCAAACACCTTGGTCCCCTTGCTCTTCTCGGTTCCAATCTTGTTGAACCAGTCAGCTCCTTTCAGGAAGATGACAGGAACGTTAGCGAAGGTTTCCACGTTGTTGACGTTGGTTGGTTTGTTCCAGTATCCGTGTTCCGCGGGGAACGGCGGTTTTGTCGTCGGCTCGCCGCGGTTTCCTTCCATGGAGCGCAGGAGGGCCGTCTCCTCACCGCAGACAAACGCGCCGGCGCCGAAGGTGATCTCAATATCAAAGCTGAAATCGCTGCCCAGAATGTTGTCCCCCAAAAGGCCATATTCTCTCGCAGAGGAGATTGCGTTCTCCAGACGTTTGATGGCCAGCGGGTATTCTGCACGGATATAGACACGCCCCTGGGACGCACCGATGGCATACCCACAGATTGCCATTGCCTCCACGATGCTGTGGGGGTCTCCTTCCAGAATGGAACGGTCCATGAAAGCGCCGGGATCCCCCTCATCGGCGTTACATACCACATATTTCTGGTCTGCATCGTTGGCTCTCGCCAACTGCCATTTCAGGCCGGTAGGGAAGCCCGCTCCGCCTCGGCCGCGCAGCCCCGATTTTTTCACTTCCTCGATGACCTGCTCCGGCGTGAACTCTGTCAGACATTTGGCCAGCGCCTGATAGCCGTCCCGTCCGATATACTCCTCAATATTGTCGGGGTCGATGAAACCACAGTTGCGCAGTGCAACCCGCATCTGCTTTTTATAGAAATCCATATGCTTCGCATCGGAAATATGTTGTTCCTTTTCTGGGTCCATATAGAGGAGCCTCTCCACCTTCCGGCCCTTGACGATATGTTCTGCGACGATCTCCTTCGCATCTTCAGGTTTAACCTGCGTATAGAATGTGTTATCGGGAAGGATTTTCACAATTGGACCCTTTTCGCAGAAGCCAAAACATCCTGTCTTCAATACCTTGACTTCGTCTTCCATACCGGCCGCCTTGATCTCCGCTATGAGATTGTCCACAATATCACTGGAATTGGAAGACAGACATCCTGTTCCTCCGCATACCAGCACATGCATTTTTGTATCAGCCATGAATGATTAAACCTCCTATTCCTCAATGGTTTTATGGGTTACGGGAATGATGCCATCTACGAGTTCACCGTTTTTGATGGTTTTTTCGATGATCTCATGGACTTTATCCATATCCACGTTTCCATAAACCACCGGCTCTTGACCAGGGATTGTAATTTCCACAGTCGGCTCAGCATAACAGTATCCCATGCAGCCCGTCTGGGTTACCACTGCATTCTCAATATTTTGGCGGTCCATCTCCTCTATGAATTCCGTCATGACCTCCCTGGCGCCCGCGGCAATACCGCACGTCGCCATGGCGACCCGGATTTGAATCATCTTTTCTATGTTATCGCCCTTAACCCGCAGGGACACGTTGTTCTGGGCCTGCTCTCTGAGCTTTTTAAGTTCCTCTAACGATTTGATCTTCGCCATTGTACAGCCTCCTTTATTCGCACTCGTTCAATATATCATCAATCGATTCTGGCGTGACACGTCCGTACACCTTGTCGCCGATCATGACAACAGGGGCCAACCCACAGGCGCCGACGCAGCGCAGCGACCTGAGAGAAAATTTTCCATCCATTGTGGTCTCCCCGGTGCCGATTCCAAGCTTCTTTGTCAGGGCTTCCAGCACCCTTTCCGCTCCGCGGACATAGCAGGCGGTCCCCATACATACAGAAATATCATATTTTCCTTTCGGCTTCATGGTGAAGTAGGAATAGAAGCTGACGACACCGTATACCTTGGATACGGGAATATTCAGCTTCTTCGCGACGTAGACCTGTACCTCTCTGGGCAGATATCCAAAGATGCCCTGAGCTCTGTGTAAGACACGAATCAACTCACCTTTGGTCGTTGGCAGGGACTCAATAAACGCTTCCAGCTCAGCGTATTTTTCTTTGTCCTCTCCATTACAGCAATTGCATGCCATAGTTTGTACCTCCTTATATTTGTGCGTCTATAACTGGGTTTGCGGCTTGGCCGCTATTGACACAGACTGCGCGTCAAGTCGCAGCCCTCGTGTTCAACAAATGGATAACCTCCGCCGCCGTCTTCACTTTGAGGTCCAAGACATTGGAAACGATCCCAATGTGTCCCAGCTCATGGGCATCGGAATTCTGAAGAATCCTGTGGCGCGGATACTGCGCCTCATACTCGCTCCGCGGCGCATACATGGAAATCTCTAGTGTAGCCAGGTCCAGATCCTCCGGGATAAATCCCAGATTTGACAGAATGCTGTTGCTCTTCCGGTCAATATGCGCCGGAATCATGGCCCCACCGAGCTGTCTTGTCAGCCTGAACACCTCCTCAATGGTCAGACTGCTGGCAAATCCCAATAGCTTATCGCAATATCCCATCACCTCATCGTCTTCGCTGAGAAAGTGCTGTCTTTGCAGAATCTTTGGCGGCGCTTGCCGTCCTGGCAGATGAGCATAGACTTCCCCCTGCAAAATAAGCGCCTGATCCATCTGCTCAAACAGAGCCACCACATGGACTTCTTCCCGCGTCTGCACTTCCAACCCCGGAACAACCACTAGTTCTGTCCCCTCGGCGGCTTTCATGACCGCCTCCGCGTTTCCGCAGGAGTTGTGATCCGTTACCGCAATTACGTCAAGCTCCGCCAGAAGTGCCATATTGATGATATTATTTGGCGTCATGTCCTCCTGGGCACAGGAGGATAAAGCTGTATGTATGTGCAGATCACCATAAATTCTCAAGCGCTACCCCTCATTATATCAAATTTTTTATCTCATGTAAACAGATTTACACTTCTTTCACATTATTTTCAGAAATTGCTATATCTAGGCTCCTGTCCCACCAGTCTCACATTGACGGATGTTCTCCTCAAGGTATGTCTTGACCCATTTGTATACTTTTGGTGTGGTAAGGGGAACACCATCCAAAATGTCCTCCAAATCCCCCGACGAAATCTCAAATTCACTGGGCTCAGAAAACTCCACGTCATCCACAATATGGCGGTATGTGAATGCGATGTCTGGGTGTGAGGACATGAGCACCATCAAGGTGGCCGCCATATCCCCCAGCGGGGGCCGGTCAATGTGATCATATTCCATCTCTGCCGACAGCCGGGTCCCCAGACCGACAGTGCTCTTCAAGTCCAGGTGCCCGTTGCAGAGCCGGCAGGTATCGTCGAGAAACGGAATCCCCAGTCCAACCTTCCGCATAGTTCTGGTGGTGGTAAATGGATCTTTTATGGTATTTAAAATCTCGGGCGAGATCCCCTTTCCATCATCGTCGATCTCCATAGCAAATCGATTGTTCCGCCTATCTTCTGTTATGGTGATCCCAATGTGGGACGCCTCCCCGCGGACACTGTTTTCCGCGATGTCTAAAACATGAAGCGCCAGTTCCTTCATCATGGCCGTTACAGCCCTTTCTCCAGAATCAGCGTGCGAATGATGGAAAACGAGTCCAGCTTTGTGGTGAAAATCTCAATTCCCTCTTCCTTCGCTTTTTCCAGCGTCTCCCTCTCCGGCTCGTACCCGTGAGCGATGATAATGGCCGGAATTCCTGCCAGTGCCGCCACCGCAATGATATTGACATGGCTCTGAATGGTCACCCATACTTGGTTGGCCTGCGCATTGCCCATCACAACGCTCAAAAGGTCACCAACATAGCCTCCGTCCACCGGGGCGTCCAACCCCGTTCCTTCCGTGGCCAGCTGTAGACAGGAAAGCTCTGCCAGATCTCCTACTGTCATTTTCATTCCTCCTTATTCCTTCTCCTTTATGCTCGGCGGAAGCTTCGCCGCCAAATTCACCATCTCCTGCGCCATCTCCTTGACTTTATCGCGCAGGAGAAAGATGCAATCCTCCACGTTGGCCTCGCCCTGCACAACGTCCTGCGCAAAGGCCTCACACCCCGGCGCTCCACACGAACCACAGTCAATCTGAGGTAGGCTCTGGTATAGCGCATCCCGCTGCTTCATCTTCTCCAGAGCTTTCGCCATGTCCTCATCCAGATGCAGAACTTTCGCCGGCTCCACCTGTTTTTGTACATAGCAATTGATGTCTATGCCATCCAAAATGTGGCGCAGCTGAGGACTCGTGTTGCTGCGCATGACCTTTTGCATTCTGGCTTTCGCATTAAACGGGTTTTCTGGCGCCAAAGGTCCGCCAAGACATCCTCCGATACAGGCATTGGCTTCGATAAACTCAACTCGCTTGATTCGGCCGTCCTCCAGACTGTCCAACACCTCGATGACATTCTCAATCCCATCGACCGCCATGACATCCTGAAGCAATAGGCCTTCGCTCTCTCCCCCGATCCTCGCCCAGCTGACTCCCTGATTGGTCGCCATCTGGAGGACCTCAATTTCCTCTTCTCTCACCGCCTTTAAAACCGGCAAAAGCCTAAAATAAACTTCGTTCAAGGCGACGGCGCTGGTGACAGCGGATTTATCAACCATCTGCGGCTTATGTACATCCGTGACTTTCGCCGCACAGGGCGTGATAAAAAAGATCCCGATCTCCTCATCCTTGTAACCTTGCCGGTAAAAGTATTCTCTCGCCATTCTAGCGATGGCTTCCATCGGCGGTATGATCGGGATAAGGTTATCGATTAGAGAGGGAAACCTCACCTGGATCAAGCGGACGATGGCAGGACAAGCCGTTGAAATCCAAGGTCCCTCCTCGCCCTCCTGCTTCTTTCTCTGGATAAAGCGTATGCTCTCCGCCGTGACAATCTCCGCCCCTTTCGCCACTTCAAACGCCTCGTCAAAGCCTATCTTTTTAAGCGCCGTCAGTAGACGGTTTAAGTTGCGATTTCCGGCAAACTGGCTGTACAGGGAAGGGGCTGGAAGCGCGACTTTGACCTTATAGGAGGTGGCTAAGATCGCGTCCAGCGGCTTCGTCACAGCAACCTTTGCCCCGTGGCGGCATACACGAATGCACATTCCACAATCTATACATAGATCGGAAAGAATTCGGGCTCTTCCGCTTCGCACACGGATGGCCTCCGTAGGGCACCGCTTAATACAGGTGGTACAGCCTACGCATCGATTCTCGATCAGCGCCACTGATGGCCTATAGGTTCCCTTCATCGATCTTCCCCCTTATATCAAAAAATCCAATGTCAGTGTCGTCCCCACACCCACCTCTGTCTGTACGTCTAGAGCGTCGCTATATTTTTTCATGTTCGGGAAACCCATTCCCGCGCCAAACCCTAATTCTCTTGCCTCCTGGGATGCGGTGGACCAGCCTGCCTGCATAGCCAGCTCTAAGTTCGGGATTCCAGGTCCTTGGTCTGCAAGCACAACGCGGATTTTGTCCGTCTCCACCTCGCAGCGAATGTCTCCGCCGTTGGCGTGGATTACCATATTGATTTCCCCTTCGTACATGGCAATGGATACACGGCGAATGACCGATGGAGCGACTCCAAGATCCTTCAACACGCTCTTGAATTTCGTCGAGGCTCTCCCCGCCATTTCCGGGTATCCTCCGTCCACATTATAGTGAAAAGTCATGGCCGATCTCCTCCCCCAAAAGCCCGTGCTGATATAGCAATCCACAGGATGTATACAGCGAATACTCTGTGCAAAGGAGCGTAATCCCTGCACTTGTCGCGATTTCGATCAACTCCTGTGCGGGCACCTTTCCTCTGACAAATACAATGGCGTGGATATCCACCACCTCACATGTCCGGATGACCTGGGGATTGACCAGCCCCGTCAGAAGGATATCATTGTGCTGCACAAAGGCCAGCACATCGCTCATCAGGTCACAGCCATATCCAAATTCTACGTCAAAATCCTCCACTAAATCCGTAACCAATTGGGCATGTAAAATCTCCTGTACTTCTGTAATCTTCATGGGCCGGGGCATCTCCTTATTCTATCCTGGATGACTGAATCCACCCACGTGGCGGCGCGGCCGCCAGCTGAAGCGGATTTTTATTTCATTATACCAAATTCCATCCCACATTGCACTCTTTTTTAACCTTTTTTTATAAATTTTTGTCTTTTCTCTTGAAGCGCAACTTCCGACATGTTATGATATGAAATATTACATCCAACTTACGTTGTTTTAGGAGGAATTCCATTTGAATTTTATAAAAAAACATCCCTATTTCATCAGTCTCGTGTTGGGAACGGTCTTAATTTTTGTCCTGCGCCTCCCTTGGTACTCCATCTTTATTTTTTATGCGGTGTATGGCTTGATTATGTATTTTACTCACTTCGCTACCTGTGTCGGCATGACCGGTTATCTCATTGACGCTTTTCTGCACAAGGAAAAATGGGCTATCCCCTTCTATCGGTACGCAGCCAACCACGGGAGCAAATGTGTCTATGGCCTGTTGGCCTATGGCCTCCATCTGTTGCGGGAGTGTCACTATCCCGAGGCCCTGGCCATTTTTGAGCGGCTCGTATCATTCGAGAAAATTAATCCTATGATGTTAAAGTATGCCAGACAGGATTTGGCCATCGCCTACTGGAAGATGGGAGATCTGACAAAGGCAATCGACACAATGGAGCAGATGCTCAAGGACTATGAGTATTTCAGCATCGATTTTTATACCACCATCGGATACTTCTATATAGAAGCTGGCAACTACGACAAGGCGACGGAATTCTCCAACAAGGCCCTGGACGAGGATGAGAGTCATGGACCGGCTTACGACAATCTCGGACAGATTCAATACCGGCTAGGCAACTATGAGGAGGCGGAATCCCTTTTGCTCAAAGCCCTTGATTTAAAAGAAACCATGGCCGACAGCAAATACTATCTTGGCATGATCTACGAGTCCTGGGGCGAGACAGAATCGGCCCGCAATTACTTTATCGCCGCTCACAACTCAAAGGTGACCGGGATGAATACCATCACGCGCGAAACGATTGAAGAAAAATATAGGGAGTATGAGAATGCCTGATTTCTCTTCAAAAAAGTTATAGCGAATTTCTGATTCTCTTTGCATTGGTGGGCAATTTTTGTTAACGGAAGATACCCGCATACTCCGGCACTTTCAAGCCTAACACGGCAATCTGCATCCAACCGCCATAACGAATAAGCTGCGCCAAATCTTTTCGTATCAGCCACATATACCTAATTTTTGAAATATTGAATCCGCCTTACGGAGGCTCCTATCCGAAGCCTCCTTATTTTTTACTGCCGCTCATCCGCTGCCGAATCACATCATACACAAGAATGGCGGCCGCCACCGCCGCATTGAGAGATTCCGCGCGGCCAGGCTGCGGGATCTTGACAAGCATGTCCGACAGCGAAGCGGCGCCTTTGGATAGTCCAGCACCCTCATTTCCGATCAAAATAGCGCAGGGTCCCGTCAAATCCTGTTGAAAATATGGAGCGTCCCCGTCCAGATGAGCGGCCAAAATTTGAATTCCCTGATTTCGGAGCCAGATCAGCGTTTCCGAAAGGTTTTCCGCCACGTGGAAGGGAAGATGAAACACAGACCCCATGGATGCCCGAACCACTTTCGCGTTATAGAAATCGACTGTCTTCTCTGTACAGATGATGCCATTCGCCCCCGCCGCGTCCGCCGTGCGCAGAATCGTTCCCGCATTCCCCGGGTCTTGCAGATCCTCCAAGATCACAAGCAAAGGCGTGGTCGATTGATGCTCCAGGACGTCCTGCAAAGTAAAATAGCGCCGGCGCACCACCGCGAGAATCCCCTGTGGTGACTGGGTGCCGGCAATGGCATTCAATATGCTGTCCGGCGTGTGGCAAAACGCAGAGGGCCGGAGCCTCTGGGCGATCTCCCAGCCCAAGGCATGATTCTGCCCCCAAAATGTATCCGAGACCCACAGGCTTTCCGTCTCCCAGTCCCCGGTGAGTTCCTCAACACTTCGCGCTCCCTCCACGATAAAACATCCGGCCTCCTTTGACGCCCTGGGTTGTTTCAGCTTAGCTGCCGCCTTTACAGCCGGGTTGGAGAGGCTTGTAATTCGTTTTGGTTCCATCAGGATATCTCCAAATTCGTGACGCGCTTAATATCCTGATTCGATCCTATGACGACGAGAATATCCGCTTGATTCATGCGCCGCTGAGCGCCCGGCGACACATCAATCTGACCGCCTTCGCCTCGGATTGCCACGACATTGAGGCCGAATCGTGCCCGCATATTTAGCTCGATCAATGTCTTGCCGATCCATTCGTCCCGGACACCAATCTCCACAATGCTATATTTATCCGATAATTCAATATAATCCATGATATTGTTGGCAACGAGATTTCGAGCTAGCCTCGCCCCCATCTCCCGCTCGGGAAATACAATTCGATCCGCTCCGATTCGCTCCAACACTTTTTTATGCAGTTCATTCTGCGCTTTTGCTATAATATAGCTTACTCCCAGATCTTTGACCAGCATCGTGGTCATGATGCTGGACTGCATATCCTGGCTGATGGCGATAATTGCCACGTCAAAATTGCTGACGCCTAGCGTCTTTAAACTGTCCATATCCGTGGCATCCGCCTGCACGGCGTGCGTGACATATTGTGAAACTTCATCCACCTTTTCCTCGCTCTTGTCGACAGCTAAAACGTTGCATCCGAGCCTTCCCAGCATGATGGCAATGCTCTCTCCAAATTTTCCAAGTCCAAAAACGACAAACTCTTTTCGACCTCGCTTCATGTCAATCCTCCATGATTTGTCTCCTCAATGTTTAGTCCGTCCCTTGCGCATCATCCAACCATGACATTCTCTTCCGCTGGCTTGATGTGCGCGTCATTATTTTTTAAGCTGGCCGTAAACGCCACTGCCATGGTCATCGGCCCCAGCCGGCCGACAAACATGGTGAAGGCCAAAACACATTTGGTTCCGGTCCGCAGAGAACCTGTGATTCCGACACTGAGTCCCACCGTTCCAAAAGCGGAGGTGGTCTCAAACAGAAGGGAAATGAAGTCCGCAGACTCAAACAGGTTTAAGATCATGGTAACGCCCATGACCAGCGTCAAGCTTATCCAGAAAACCGCCATGGATTTTCGGATCGTCTCCTCACCGATACGCCTTCCGAAGACTTCCGTATACCGCTTGCCTCGGACTACAGAGATTACCGTGATCAACAGGACTGCAATGGTGACAGTCTTGATTCCGCCCGCTGTGCCGCCAGAGGAGCCTCCGATGAACATCAGGATGATGGTCATGAATTTCGATGACTCATTGAGTCCTCCCTGACTGATGGAATTAAACCCTGCGGTCCGCGTGCTGACAGATTGGAACAGAGCACCCAACACCTTGTCCTTTCCGCTGAGGCCTCCCAGCGTCTCCGGATTGCTCCACTCCACAATCAGAAAGAAAAGGAAGCCCAGGAGGATCAGGCTTACCGAGATAACCAGCACTAGCTTGGAATGGAGATGCAGCTTAGAAAAACAGCGCCTCCATGAAAGCCGTTCCCGCCAGCGGTTTCGAAACATCTCCAGCAGATCCATCCACACCACAAAGCCTAGCCCCCCCAGAATGATCAGCGCCATGATGACAAAATTTACAAGCAAATCTCCCGTGTAGGATTCCATGTTGTTCCCGATAATATCGAAGCCCGCGTTACAGAAGGCCGAAACGGAGTGAAATATGCTAAAAAAGATTCCCTTGCCGGCGCCGTACTGGGGAATAAAACGGAAAGACAGCAGGAACGCTCCGATTCCCTCCACAAGAAACGTCCCTATCAGGATCCGCCTCGTCAGCTTCACGATTCCCGACAGTGTGGACTGATTGAGAGCTTCCTGAATAACCAAGCGTTCCTTCAAAGTGATTCTACGACCCATAATCATAAAAATTAGCGTCGTGAATGCCATAAACCCAAGGCCGCCGATTTGAATCAGCGCTAAGATCACACACTGCCCGAAAATGCTCCACTGCGCAGCAGTGTTGACGACGACGAGACCTGTGACACATACCGCGGAGGTTGAAGTAAAGAAGGCATCGACCCAAGAAATGCTCTCTCCGTCCACACTGGATATCGGCAGCTTTAGCGCAATCGTCCCCAGAATCAGCACGAGCAAAAAGCCAAGCACTAGAACTCTCGCTGGCTTGACTGATTTTAACCTTTTTGCGCTCTCCAGCCCTGTATCTTCCATGAGCATAGTATCCTCCAATTGACATACGATTTGCAGCGGTATCCCGTTTGCTCCCGCACCGCTCATTTCCTATGTGGATATTATATCACAGATATGGCTTTTTGAAAGAGCCAATTTGCTAGATTTTCCTATCTTTATTGGTCAAAAATCAGGATTCAGCACATAGCTCTTGCCATATACGGTTGATCCAAAATCTGTCACTCGCGTCACAGCATTTCAGAGTGCGCCCCTCTCTCAGCTGTCTCAACGATTTAAAAAGCTGCCTCCGACGAACCCTTGCGGGGATTCATCAAAGGCAGCTCAATCTGTGGCTTAATCCAACGTATATGGCATCAACGCGAGATGTCTCGCGCGCTTGATTGCAATTGTCAATTCACGCTGGTGTTTCGCGCAATTGCCATTGATACGGCGGGGCAGAATCTTTCCCCGTTCTGATACATACCGGCGCAACTTTGCTACATCTTTATAGTTGATCTGTTCTGCAGGACTTACACAAAAGCTGCACACACGCTTTTTGCGGCGCATTCCTCTCTTCTTCTGAGGTGCTGGTGCGGGCATGGAAAAAACCTCCTTTTCTCAAATATAGGTTAGAAGGGCAGATCTTCATCGCCCTCGATCTCATCTTCTATGGGCATAAAGCCATCCTGGTCGCTGCGGCGCTGCGGCGCTTGTTTGTACGCAGGCGGAGCATTGTTGTAGGATGGGGCCTGAGGCTGTGGAGCGTAACCGCCTCCGTTGCCGTAATCGCCGGCGGGCGGCGCTGGCGCAAAATCCGGATTCTGGCCTTGGTTTCTTCCCTCGAAGGATGCACGGCTCTCAGCGAAATGCTGCTCAGTCACCACCACATCCGTGCTCCATCTGCGATTTCCATCCTTATCATCATAGCTGCTGATTCGCAGTTCGCCCACGACAGCAACCATCATACCTTTTCGGAAATATTTGCCAGCGAACTCACCGCGGCCGCCAAAAGCCACGATATTGATAAAGTCAGCTTCCGGTTCGCCCTCGCGGCGATAGGACCGGTTAACCGCCAGGCTATACCGGCAAACCGCTGTCGGCTGAGCCCCCTGCGAATATCGCACCTCCGGATCCCTCGTCAGTCTACCCATCAAAATCACTTTGTTCATCGAAACCCTCCTTCGGCCTTGTGCTATTATTCGCCTTCTCTGACGATTAAATAACGAAGCACGGTTTCCATCATAATACGCAGATTCTTCTCCAACTCCACAGGCATCGTGGGATTGGATTGTGCTTTAATAAAGTAGTAGTAGCCTTCGTTCTGTTTGCGGATCTCATAGGCAAGACGGCGCTTTCCCCACTCTTCCACTTCAACGATAGTACCCTCATACTTTACAATGTAGTTCTTGACCTGCTCAACCACGGCGGCTCTGTCCTCATCCGTCAGCTGCGCAGACACTACTAAAGCGATCTCGTACTGGTTCATTGTCGTACACCTCCTTTTGGTCTTTGGCCCTCGAACAAACATCGAGAGCAAGGATTGATCGTCCAAGGTGATATTATAGCACAGATTATTCTGCAAAACAAGTGGTAAATTGGAATTTTCTTATCTGTCTTGCCCGCTTAGCACTTCCATATATACTATCGCAGAATGACAATCAATTGTGTCCTCTATTTCAAATATTTTAACAAAAAAATATTCTGCCGCCCCTTGACGCTCTGGATAAACTATGCTAATCTACCTATGAAGCGGCTTATCGCCGTTTCTCCCACTTTATACAACACCAGAGGAGGATTCCTATGCATAGTTTACAGGTTACACAAGATATTACGTGGGTTGGGGCCCTGGATCCCAATCTTAGGATTTTCGATATTATAATGGAAACCAAATATGGGACCACATACAATTCGTATATCGTCAAGGGCACTGAGAAAATAGCACTCTTTGAAACTGTGAAAGAAGGCTTTTTCGATGAATGGCTGGCCAAGATTGAAGAGGTCGTCGATCCATCGGACATCGACTATATCGTGCTAGATCACACAGAGCCTGACCATGGCGGAAGCCTTGCCTTTATCCTGGACCACTGCCCCAATGCCACTGTAGTGGCAACCCAAGCCGCCATTACATTTCTAGAGGAAATTGCGAATCGCACCTTTCCCCATATAGTGGCAAAAGATTCTGTAAGCCTTGATCTGGGAGGCAAAACGCTTCAATTCATCATGGCGCCTTTTCTTCATTGGCCGGACTCCATGTACACCTATATTCCAGAGTCGAAGGTACTCATCACCTGCGATTCCTTTGGCTGCCACTACGCCGATGAGAGGGTATTTAACGATGCCATCGACGACCCGTCTGACTTGATGGATGCGTACAAATATTATTTTGACTGCATTATGGGGCCCTTTAAATCTTTCGTTCTGTCGGCCCTGGATAAGATCAAGGACCTTGAGATCTCCATCATATGCCCCGGCCATGGCCCCGTTTTGCGCGAGGATCTGGACAAATTTCTCTCGCTCTACCGGCAGTGGGCGACGACAACGCCTCGGGATATCCCCTGTATCGTCATCGCGTATGTAAGCGCATACGGATACACAAAAACTATGGCGGAAGCCATCGCGGCTGGCGCCTCCGAGGCTGGACAGCTCGACATCCTGCTTTACGATTTGACCCAATCGGCCCCTTCCGAGGTCATGAAAAAGATCGACGCTGCCTCTGGAGTTCTCTTCGGCTCTCCCACTCTTGTGGGGGAAGCACTGCCGCCAATTTTGAATCTGCTGGCGTCCATGAATCCCATCATCCACAAGGGAATCTTGGCAGGCGCTTTTGGATCCTATGGCTGGAGCGGGGAGGCTGTTCCTCACATAGAAGAACGTCTGAAGCAGCTGAAACTGAAAATGCCCGTGCCCGGTCTGAAAATCCGTTTCAAGCCCAGCGAGGCACAACTCAGTGACTGCCGGAAATTTGGCCGCGATTTTGCCGAGGCCGTGCTAAAATAGGATCTCTTCGCTTAAAGGAAATCCCATTGCTCCGTGCTTTGGACTTTCATAGGATAGAGGGGCTGTGAAAAAAATGAGTTCTCATTTTTTCCCAGCCCCTCTTTGTGCGGTTCGCCCATATTCTTTTGATGCTTAGCCTATGTTCTTATATTCGTCGATCATGGCTCGCACCACATCCGGTGCTATTTTCTGCGCGCAATCTCCGTCAGCGGCGCGCTTCACTTTTCCCACAGATTCCAGCAGCACAAATTCCGCCTTCCCGTCCTTCGCCTTCTTATCCATACTCATGACCCGTATCAGCTGCTCCGCAGTGATGGAGTCCGGGATGCGGCACGGCATACCCAATCCTTCCAACACATCCATCTGGATTTCCATGGTCTCCCTTGTGCAGAATCCAAGTCGCCAAGCTAGATACGCGGCAAACCCGATTCCCACCGCCACGGATTCTCCATGGCTCAACAAAAAGTCGCTTAAGATCTCAACTCCATGTCCAAGAGTATGGCCATAATTCAAGATCTTGCGCAGGTTCGTCTCCTGCTCGTCCAGCCGAACAACCTCATTTTTTATACGGCAATTCCGCAGCATGAGCTCCTCCATCATGTCGGCGTACTCCGTCCCTGAGCGCGCTACGATTGTCTGCTGATGCTGCCGGTAAAAGGCAAGAAACTCTTCATCCGCGATAAAACCATGTTTCACTAGTTCCACCAGGCCACCGAAGTAATTTCGCTCATCAAGGCTCATCAGGGTCTGCGGGTCCATATAGACCACCGCGGGGTGGTGAAAGGCGCCGATGAGATTTTTCCCCTGAGGCACGTCCACTGCGGTCTTTCCTCCAATACTGGAATCCACCTGTGCCAGCGTGGTGGTCGGCACCTGGGCAAAGGGCACCCCCCGCATGTAGGTGGCCGCCACAAATCCCGCTACATCCCCCACAACGCCTCCGCCAACGGCTAAGATCGCACTGTCGCGGCCAAATCCGTCATCCAAAAGTGAATTCTCCAGCCACTCCTTTGTCTGTCGAGTTTTGCTGGCTTCTCCATGGGCAAATGCATAAACCTGCGCCGGAATTCCGGCCTCCCGGAGACTGCGGCACAATGGCTCCGCGTATAGAGGATTCACGATGGTATCTGTTATGATGGCGTAGCGTTTTCCCAGCGGGTTGCGTTTTAGCTCCGAGGCCAGATTGTTCAAAAGTCCCGCCTCGATAACGATTCGATATTCTTTTGGTCTCACCACTACATCCACGGATAATTCTTTCATAGGGTCCTCCATTCCGGAGCGATTTGTGGAGAAGGAATGCGGCGGTGGCTCTCTGTGACGCTCCGGCACAGAGAGCCATTGTGCGTCCGCCTCGCGGCGGAATAAGGTAAATCAAAACCGCCGGTTACGCCGGCGGTCTGCTCAGGAAATATCCATAAGCCTGAGTCTTATTCCTCCTCAAAGCTATCCTTTCCAACTCCGCACAGCGGGCAGCACCAATCCTCAGGCACATCCTCCCACGCGGTTCCGGCGTCGACTCCATTGTCAGGATCCCCGATCTCCGGATCATACACGTATCCGCATACGCTACATACATACTTTGCCATGTACTTAACCTCCTTTCCCATTAGATTCTCCAGTCTCATCTTCCATATGCATCTCAATACGTTGAAATGTCGACATTGGCTTTCCAGATATCCATGGAGACATCCCGATGCATGGCCAACGCCTCGTCAATATCATAATCTACGTATTGTCCATTCTTATAGGCGACCACCCGATCCGTCTCCCCCTTCGCTAAGAGCTCCACCGCGTATACACCCATCATAGACGCATGCTTGACATCCAAAGCCGTGGGACGTCCTCCCCGCTGTATATGCCCCAGAATCGTGGTCCGCGAATCGATTCCCGTCACCTCGTGAATCCTCTTTGCCAGCTCCTGGCTTCCACCGACGCCCTCGGATACAATGATAATATTATGATTTTTCCCTCGCGCGCGATTCTCGAGGATAATCCGCACCACCCTCTCAAAATCGGCGGACTCCTTGTCTTCCGGGATCATAATGGCGTCTGCGCCTGTGGCCAGGCCTGCCCACAGAGCGATCTCCCCGCAATGGCGGCCCATGACTTCGACAACGCTACAGCGCTCGTGGGATGCAGACGTATCCCGCAAACGTGAGATGGCATCCATGACAACATTGACAGCGCTGTCGAATCCGATGGTGTAATCCGTGCACGCGATATCCAAATCAATCGTTCCCGGAATTCCCACCACGTTGATTCCAAACTTGGACACATCCTTAGCTCCGCGGAAAGATCCGTCCCCGCCGATGACGACAAGGCCATCAATCCCGAAAACCTTACACATCTCGGAGGCGCGCTTTTGATTATCCGGCTCCAAAAATTCTGGGCATCGCGCCGTGTATAAGATCGTACCGCCTCTGTGAATAATGTCAGCGACGCTTCCAGCTGTCATCTCCACAATGTCTCCCCGCAGCAAGCCATTGTATCCCTTACGGATACCCATGACACGAATTCCTTTATTCAGCGCGCTCCTTGTCACGGCGCGAATGCATGCATTCATTCCCTGCGCGTCGCCACCGCTAGTCAAGACTCCTATGGTGCGTATCTGTTTATCCATTTCAGATGTTCCTCCTAAACTCACGTAAAAAATAGACTCCTGTGATATTGTACCCTAAACGGCCAAAAATTTCAATAGCTCTGCACAAAATCTTTCCGCTCCCCCTTCGACTCTGTCAATGCTACATTTGATTCGCCAAGCGCACCCCGAAGACTTTGCAGCAGCCGAAAACTCTGTGAGACGCCAAATCGCGCCTGCATTTTCTTTTTCTCCGTTTGCAGATAAATCCGCACCGGTACCGGTCCAGGAAATTCCTCCAAAATCTGGCACACCAGAGTCTGTTTTTGCAGCCAGTCCTGTTCTGTAGCAAAGCGGAGCCAGAGCAGAGGATTCTTGGGAGCTTCCTCCGCCTGCTGCCTTCTCCGTGGATGCCTATGCCCCAATCCCTCTTCCTGTCCGAAAGGAACAATCTGCTGGCAGATTAGTTTGGAATCCTCCTCTTCCGATACGCTGACTCGCCCTCGGACATAGATCTTCTGGTCTTCCTCCAGAAAGGTCCTATACTGTTCGTAGTCGTTGGGAAAGACCAGAACCTCCACTGTCCCGTACAGATCTTCTAGGGAGATAAACGCCATCATCTTATTATTCTTCGTAGCCTTGACGGTTTTTCCCATGATAATTCCGCCAATCACAACCTCCTGGCCGTCCACCAGCGCGGTGGAAGTTTCTTCATCAAAGGTCAGCTCCTCCCCATCCACAGTCTCCTGGAGCTTAAAATCCGATGCAAAATTCGTTACGTTTGCGCGCCAGCTGTCCTCCACCTCCGCTAAAGGATGCCCCGTCAAGTACAGCCCTAAAACTTCTTTCTCGTAGGAAAGCTTCAGGGAATCTGGAAATTCCTGCATGTCCGGCAGCGGATCTCTCTCCTCCTGCTCCGATTTTCCTTCCGGCATCTCCAATCCAAATAGATCGATCTGGCCACTGATCTGCGCTTTTTTCCACTGCGCCGCTCCAGCCATGACTGTTTGGTAGATCTGAATATATTGGCTACGGAATCCCCCCAGGGAATCAAATGCCCCCGCCTTGATGAGATTCTCCAGCGCCCGCTTATTCAGCTCAAAATCCTGCATCCGTTGGCAAAAGTCCATTAGGCTGCGGAAGGGTCCATTCTTTTTCCGCTCTTCCACCATACTGTCAATCAGGGAATGCCCAACATTCTTGACCGATGACAAACCATACCGGATCGCCTTCACGCCATCTTTGCACGATACGGAAAATCCACTGTATCCCTCATTGATATCCGGTGGCAAAATGGCAATCTCCATAGCCCGACAGCTCTGGATGTAAGCGGATACCTTGCCAGAATGATCGATGACGGAGGTCAGCAAGGCCGCCATGAACTCCACCGGGTAGTGATATTTCAGCCATGCGGTTTGATACGCCACGACGGCGTAAGCAGCCGCATGGGATTTGTTGAAGGCATATTTGGCAAAGTCCGTCATCTCATCAAAAATTGTCTCCGCCACCTGCTGGGGAATCCCGTTGGCGATACAGCCGGGTATGCCCTCCTCCTCATTTCCGAAGACAAAATTCTGGCGTTCTTTTGCCATCACATCGGCTTTTTTCTTGGACATAGCCCGCCGCACTAGATCGCTTCGCCCCATGGTATACCCCGCCAAATCTCGCACGATCTGCATCACCTGTTCTTGATAGACGATACAGCCATAGGTTGTCTTCAATATGGGCTCCAGCTGGGGAGCCGTATACTGGATCGAGGAGGACTCCCGCTTTCCCTTCACATATTTCGGAATGAATTCCATGGGACCAGGGCGATACAGGGAGATCCCCGCGATGATATCCTCCAGATTCTCTGGTTTTAACTCCCGCATGAACGCCGTCATACCCGCGCTTTCAAGCTGAAACACACCGTCGGTTTTGCCGGCAGAGATCATCTGATAGACTGCTTCATCGTCCATGGGCATGGTATCCACGTCGATGGTTATCTGCTCCGTCTCTTTGACCATATCGATGGCATCCTGAATCACTGTCAAGGTCCGAAGGCCGAGAAAATCCATCTTGAGCAGGCCCAGCTCTTCCAGCGTGTTCATGGTAAACTGGGTTGTGACGACGCCATCGTTGGCGCTGACGGGCACATACTCCACCACAGGCGCTTTTGAGATCACAACGCCTGCCGCGTGGGTTGATGAATGGCGCGGGAGACCTTCCAGCCGTTTCGACATGTCAATGAGATATCGAATCTTCTCATCGGACTCATACGCCGAGGCCAACTCCGGATTCATGGTTAGCGCCTTGTCGATGGTCATTCCAAGTGCAAAGGGAATCATCTTCGCAATCTTGTCCACCTCCGCGTAGGTCATATCCAATGCGCGGCCCACGTCCCGGATGACTAGCCGGGCCGCCATGGTGCCGAAGGTGATGATCTGCGCAACCCGGTCTTCCCCGTATTTCTCCACCACATAGTCAATCACTTCTTGACGGCGCCGGTAGCAGAAATCCACATCGATGTCCGGCATACTGATCCGCTCCGGGTTGAGGAAGCGCTCGAAAATCAGCTGATAGCTCAGCGGATTGATATTGGTGATGTGCAGGCAATACGCTACGATGCTACCTGCGCCGGAGCCTCGCCCCGGGCCTACCATAATGCCATGGGTCCTTGCAAAATTAATAAAATCCCAGACGATCAGAAAATAGTCCACATACCCCATACTGATAATGGTGTTCAGCTCATACTCCAGCCGCTGGCGGATCTCCGGTGTTTCCTGGGGATACCGTTCCTTCAGCCCCTTCTCACACAGATGGCGCAGATATTCCTCCGGGGTAAATTCCGATGGCACGTCGTAGGCTGGCAGCTTTAATTCGTGGAAGGTAAACTCCACCTGACAGCGCTTTGCAATCGCCTCGGTATTGAGCAATGCCTCCTTCGCATAGGGAAATAGCTGCGCCATTTCCTCCGGCGATTTTAGGTAGAAACCGCCCTCATACCGCATGCGGTCTGCATCATCCACTTTTTTATTCGTCTGTATGCATAATAGGATATCGTGGGCTGGGCGGTCCTCCTCATAGGTATAGTGGACGTCATTGGTGGCAACCAGGCCAATCCCCGTCTCCTGGCTCATACGGATCAATCCCTGATTTACCGTGGTCTGGTCCGCTATGCCATGATCCTGCAGCTCCAAGAAGAAATTGCCCTCTCCAAAAATTTCCTGATAGAGCAAGGCTGTCTCTTTCGCTTTCTCGTAGGACACATCCAACAGAGGTCGAGCCACGACGCCTGCCAGACAAGCGCTGAGAGCGATCAGCCCTTCATGGTATTCCCGTAAAAGTTCCAGATCCACCCTCGGCTTGTAGTAAAACCCCTCTGTAAATCCCAGAGAGACAAGCTTGATCAGATTCTGATAGCCTGCCTGCGTCTCCGCCAGCAGTACGAGATGGTAGTACTCCGCATCGGAACGCCCCTCCTTCTGAAAGCGGCTCTTCTCTGCCACATAGACCTCGCAGCCAATAACTGGGTGAATTCCTTCGTCGCGGCAAGCCTTATAGAAATCAATGACACCGTACATAACGCCGTGATCCGTGATGGCCAAACTGTCCATCCCTAATTCCTTCGCGTAATGCACCAGCTCTTTAATCTTAGACGACCCATCCAGCAGGCTGTATTCCGTGTGCACATGTAAATGGGCAAATGATGGCGTATCCACAGCCGCCTCTCCTCCTCCGATCTTTCGGTTTATTTTCCATTTTCCTCAATAAACGCGGCGATGTCCGACATGACCTCCTCTGGGACATGATTGGGAATATCATATTCCTTCGCACTGCCTTTATAGCATCCCTCCGACTTGACAAACAAATGATTTAACTCCGGATAGCTCTTGAACTGCGCGAAATCACAGTCCTTCATGACTTCTTTCCATTGCTCAAAGTCCACCTCCGCAATGATCTGATAGTCTTCCTCCCCCTGAAGGAATAAGACAGGTTTTTGCTCATCAATCAGCATCTGCGTATAGTCCATGGAATTCATATCTTTCCAGTAGATGGCCGGCATTCCGAGAAGATTGTCCTCCAGCAACTCTTCCTCATCCATGGTATCCAATTTCTTCTCAATCCGCTTCTTCTCATCGCTCTTCATGCTGATCATAATCTGAAGCTGGTCGTCCGTCAGGCCCGCCAGGCCATAGTTCAAGATCTGATCGTAGGCAGCCTGATACCACGGTCTTGACGTGGTTGCCAACATAATATATCCCGCAAAATCTCCGCCAGCCTGGTCAATCCTGGGTGCCAAGATTCCTCCCGTAGTATGCCCCAACAGATACACCTGATCCGCATCGACATATGGGAGTCCCTTCAGATACTCCGACGCTTTGACAGCATCCTCCACGATCTCGAAATCCACCGTCAAATTTTCCGCAATGGGGTTTTCCAGGTCCCACGCTTCCGGATACTGGTTAACTCGCTTGTTAAATCGAAGTACCGCGATTCCTCTCTCCGCCAGTCCCCAGGCGATATCCCGATAGGCTTTCGTGTTGCCCCCTGACATATCCATGTCGTTGGCGCCAACGCCGCCAACCAGGACGACGCCCGCTAGGCTTTCCATGTCCCCGGCATTTTTGGGAACCGTCAGCTTTCCGTCGATTGGGTATTGGGAATCCTCCCCCAAAACGATATCGAACTCTTCGACAGACTCCGGAAGTGTGTACGTTTCTTCATCTATATCCGCCGGCGTATAGAAGAACAAATCCAGCAATTGCCCTTTTTTGTTGAATTTGATGCTCAACTCTCTGACTCCATTTTCGAAGGTCAGCCGGCCTGTGGTGACCCAGTCGGTGCCATATACGTAGGCCTCTTCAAACTTAGCCTTCGTCAGGGGACCATACTCCGCAACATAGCTTTCATATTCCTCCCACTGAGGGCTTAAATCGATCATATCTTCCTTCTTCAGCGTAACCGGCGTCATAGTCTGTAGGTCATTGTACGTCCCGTCCATCATAACCCCCGTCGCCTGCTCGAAATTCTGCTTCGCCTGCGCCTTCTGATCCTCCGTCATCTGGCTGACGGCAACGCCGCCTACAGCAACTCTGCCGCAAGCGGTTGCAAGAACGGCAAGCAGCAAAACTACTGCTGACGCAACACTTCGTTTCGCCAATTTTCTCATATCGAACATCCTTTCTGTCCACTCCAGTCTACCGTTTATTATACCTGCTTGGGGAATAAATAGCAAGGTCTAAAAAAGGCGTGGAGATTTCTCCCCTCGCCCTCTTTGATTATTTGCTCAGCCACACGAGATACGCGTTCATGAACGCGTCCAGATCCCCGTCCATAACCGCCTGAATGTTTCCCGTTTCCTCGTTGGTCCGGTGATCCTTCACCATGCTGTACGGATGGAATACATAGGATCGAATCTGACTGCCCCAGCCGATCTCCTTGACCTCGCCTCGGATATCGGAAAGTTTCTCCATCTGTTTTTCCCGCTCAACCTCATATAGCTTGGCCTTGAGCATCATCATAGCCTTATCTTTGTTCTGGAATTGGGACCGTTCGTTCTGACACTGGACCACGATTCCCGTGGGCAGATGGGTGATTCGGATGGCCGAATCCGTCTTATTGACGTGCTGGCCGCCAGCCCCACTTGAGCGATACGTGTCAATGCGCAGATCATCCATATTGATCTCCACTTCGATATCATCGCTGAGTTCCGGCATTACGTCGCAGGATGCAAAGGACGTGTGACGGCGTCCCGACGAATCAAAGGGTGAAATACGGACAAGCCGGTGAACTCCCTTCTCAGACTTGAGATAGCCAAAAGCATTCTCCCCTGAAATCTGCATGGTCACTGATTTACAGCCCGCTTCCTCTCCGTCCAGATAGTCCAAGATCTCAACCTTATACCCCTTTTTCTCCGCCCAGCGGGTATACATCCGAAAAAGCATCTCATTCCAATCGCAGGCCTCTGTGCCACCAGCGCCAGCGTGAAGGGTTATGATTGCATTGCCCGCGTCAAACTCCCCTGAAAGCAGAGTGCGAATCCGAAGCTGCTCATAGCAGCGGATAAACTCGTCGATCTGCTGCCGGATCTCCGGTTCCATTGAGGCATCATCTTCCTCCACCGCCATCTCCAGCATGACCTGCGCGTCCTCATAAGCCCTCATCATTTCCTCGTATCCTTGAAGCTTATTCTTATAAACGCTGGCTTCCTGCAAAATCTTTTGGCTCTTCGCCGGATCGCTCCAGAAATCCGGTTCCGATGCCTTTAAGTCCAATTCTTCTACTTTTAACCGCAGCGCAGCCAGGTTAAAGTGACTCACCCAGTTCTTCTACCGCGCCTTTATATTTTTCTAGCTCTAATTTGTACTCATCAAACTCTAGCACATGTCTCACCCTTTCCGATGTAAAGTTTTGTTCCACAGCGCAAACGCATACGTTTTGTCTATGCGTCCCGCCCGCAACAATTCTTGTATTTTTTCCCACTACCGCACGGGCAGGGATCGTTGCGTCCAACCTTTGGCTCTGCGCGCTTGACCGGCTTCTTCGCCTTGGATGTGTCCTCACCCCTGTTGGTGCTCACATTTTGCGCTACCTCTTTGCGCTCGACTTCTTGATTTTCCTGAATCCGAATCCGATATAAGAACCGCAGCGTGTCCTCCTGAATATGTTGGCTCAATTCCTCAAACATATCATACGCCACGAACTTATACTCATCCAGCGGATTCTTTTGCGCATAGGCTTGCAGTCCAATTCCCTGTCGCATCTGATCCATGATGTCGATGTGGTCCATCCATCGATTGTCCACGACACGCAGCAGGATCATCCGCTCGACTTCCCGCATGCGATCTGGCTGGACCTCCTGCTCCTTGGCCTCATACAGTTCCTTCGCCTTTTCCGTCAGGCGCTCTGTATACGCCTGCTGCGTCAAGCTATCCAGCTCTTTCTGATCGACATCCAGATCTGTCAAGGGGATGACGGAGCACAATTCATCTCGAAGATGCCGGAAGTTCCATTCCTCCGCATATTTCGCCTCGCCAACCGCCTCCGCTACGCTGCGCTCCACAACATCCTCGATCATTCGCATGATCTCATCTCGCAGATCATCGCCTTCCAAAACCTTCCGGCGCTCTCCATAGATGATCTCCCGCTGCTCATTCATAACCTGGTCATACTCCAGCAAGCGCTTGCGTATGCCAAAGTTATTTTCCTCAACTCGCATCTGTGCCTTTTCGATCGCCTTGGAGAAGGTTTTGTCCTCGATGGGTGTGTCCTCTGGTATCTTGAACGTCTCCAGAACTTTTGTCATCCGCTCGCCGCCGAAGATCCGCATCAGGTCATCTTCCATCGACACGTAAAATCGCGACTCGCCGGGATCTCCCTGCCGTCCCGAACGGCCGCGCAGCTGATTGTCGATCCGGCGCGCCTCATGGCGTTCCGTGCCGATGATTTTCAGTCCGCCCAGCTCCGCCACACCGTCTCCCAGCTTGATATCTGTACCACGTCCGGCCATGTTGGTGGCGATGGTCACAGCGCCCTTCTGCCCCGCTTCCGCGACCACCTGCGCCTCCCGCTCGTGGAACTTGGCGTTTAGGACATTATGGGGAATCCCTTTCGTCTTCAGCATCTTGCTCAACAGCTCAGAGTCCTCGATGGTGATCGTGCCGACCAAAACCGGCTGTCCTTTCTCATGGCTGTCCTGGATATCCTCCACAGCGGCTCTGTATTTTTCTTTTTTCGTTTTAAAGACCATATCCGGGTGATCGATGCGGACGACAGGGCGATTGGGCGGGATCTCCACCACATCCATCCCGTAGATCTGTTGGAACTCGTTCTCCTCTGTCTTCGCTGTACCTGTCATACCGGCTTTCTTCTCATATTTATTGAAGTAATTCTGGAAGGTAATTGTCGCCAGCGTCTTGCTCTCCCGCTTGACCTCCACATTCTCTTTTGCTTCTATGGCCTGATGAAGTCCGTCGGAGTAGCGGCGCCCTGGCATAAGACGCCCCGTGAACTCATCGACAATCACAATCTGCCCATCCTTGACCACATAGTTCTGGTCCCGGAACATGAGATATCTCGCCTTCAGCGCGATGTTCACATGGTGGGCGATCTCCGCATTTTCCGGGTCACTGAAATTGGACAGGCCGAAATACTGCTCAACCTTTTTCACCCCATCCGCCGTCAGGCTGCAAGCTTTCTCCTTCTCGTCCACGATGAAGTCGCCTTCCTCCTGGATTTCCTCCTGCATCAGCTGCGCCAGCTTGGTCTGTTCCCCGATGATACGGCCCTTCTTCATCCGCGCTGCCAGCATATCCGCCTGCTTATACAGGGAGGTGGATTTTCCGCTGCGCCCGGATATAATCAAGGGGGTTCTGGCTTCATCGATCAAAATGGAGTCCACCTCATCAATGATGGCGTACTTTAGTCCTCGCTGCACCATTTTATTCTGATAGACCACCATGTTGTCGCGAAGATAGTCAAATCCAAACTCATTGTTCGTACCGTAGGTAATGTCACAGGCATAAGCCTCTCTCCGCTCGTCATTATTCATGGGATTGAGGATGCATCCAACCGACAGTCCTAAGAAGCGATGGATCTGCCCCATCCATTCCGCGTCACGGCTTGCCAGGTAGTCGTTGACTGTCACCACGTGTACGCCCTCCCCGGTCAACGCGTTCAAATAGGATGGCAGGGTTGCCGTCAGCGTCTTACCCTCTCCGGTCTTCATCTCCGCAATGCGCCCCTGATGCAAAATGATTCCACCTAAAAGCTGAACCGGAAAATGCTTCTGTCCCAGCGTCCTCTGCGCCGCTTCCCGGACGACCGCGTAAGCCTCCACCAGCAGATCATCCAAGGTCTCTCCCTTGTCAAGACGCTCCTTGAATTCTATGGTTTTGCCCCGAAGCTCCTCATCGGATAGCTTCTCCATATCGGGCTCCAAAGCTAAAATTCCATCGACCTGGGGTTGTATTCGCTTTAACTCTTTGGCGCTCTGCGAACCAAAAATCTTTTCTAAAAATGCCAACTACGTCAACCTCCAATTGTATGTTCCCGTGCTCTTGTCTATTTTATCATTAATCAAATACAGGCGCAACCTTTTTCTCCTTGCAATGTTCCAAAATTTTGTCCGTGGACGCCAATCGGTGTTCTTTCACTCCCGTGTTAAAAAAGTTCGCTTCGCGAACTTTGGAAGAACCTTCGGTTCTTCGAAATTATATCCGCCTTGCGGCTTTCTTATAGGGTAAAAAGGTTCGCTTCGCGAACTTTATTATGTCCGCCTTGCGGCGGACTTTCCTATAGGTTAAAAAAGGGGATGACGCGCTGTCATCCCCGCGAGAAGCCGTTCACGTGAATCGGTGAGCGGACGCTTTCCCGACATGTCATTCATCCGCCTCGATGAGGCCGTAGGTTCCCGCTTCATTGCGCTTGTAGACAACATTGACGGCCCCTGTCTCCGCATTCTTGAACATGAAGAAATTGTGCCCCAACAGTTCCATCTGGAGGCAGGCTTCCTCCGGGTCCATGGGCTTCATCGCAATCTTCTTCACCCTCTGAATCGCCAGCTTCTCATCCGGCTCTTCGCCGGCTACAGCGGCAAAATAATCAGAGCTCAGCGTCTTATCCTGCTTAGCCTTGTCGATAAGCTTCTTGCGATATCGGACGATCTGGCGCTCCAGCTTGTCCATCACCTCGTCCAATCCCTTGTAAGCGTCATCCGTGGAAACCTCAGCCCGAATCGCCGCCCCTTTCACTGGAATGGTCACTTCCACGATATAGTTGCGTCCTTCCGTGCGGAATGTCACCATCACCGTTGTATCTGGAGTAAAAAATTTCTCCAGCCGTTCCAGCTTCTTCTCCGCGACATTTTTCATTCCTTGGGTCACATCCATGTTCCGTCCCATATACTTGTATTTCATTTGGACCACTCCTTTATCTTATAATGCAAAACCCTCCCCAAAATAGAAAGCGTTTTTTATATAATCTATTTATAGTATTCTCCATTTTTCGGTAAATCCCTTTTTTTTGGAAAATTTTTTGGACACAGTTATCCACAAAATCTGTGTGGATAACTGTGCTGCAACTTGTGCATAACATATCCTGCATTTTTTTGACTCTCCTATCCACATCAAGTTTTTTGTGGATAATGTGGATAAGTCTGTGAGTAACCTAAAACAACTACTTTTGATGTTACAGGATTGTTTATAACTCGACTTATTCTGTTAATATTCAAATTTTCAAAAAATTTAAATTTCTCTGTCGACTGACAGTCTCCGCCATTTGCAGCAATCTGTCAACCAAATGATTAATTTTTATAAATTTTTCGACAACTCAAGTCAATACAACTCAACGATAGCTTTCCATCTGGGAAAGCCGGCTGTTCTGAAATGTCCCGTCATGGGAAACGTCCTCGCCAAACCATTGGGGCGGCGTAAAGTTGGCCATGGCCTCCCTGGACGTGAATTCCACCTCCACCAGCCAGAGCCCCTGCAATCGGCCCAAAAATTCGTCCAATTCCGCTACCAAGCCTCCTTCGAGTGGGATTCGATATCGGTTTTTTTCGATCACATAGCCATCTACCTTCTGACTTAGCCTCTCATACTGCTCCTTTGACAGCGAGAGCTCAAATTCTTCACGTTCCACCAGCCCTGTTCCTTTGACTGTGAGCACATACAGTTCCTGCTTATCATGACGAATGCTGCGAACTCGAATTACTGGCTCTGTACAGATATATCCCTGTGTCATATGGCAGACTGAATACATCTCCAAATGCTCTGGTCTCATCCGCATTCGATATTTCCGCTCGATTTCCACCCTGATCATCCTTTCTGACTTGATTACTGTGGATTAGAAGAGGCTGTCGTAAAATTCATTGCGACAGCCCTTTCCTATCGTTTACTCACTTTGTTTACGCCTAGCGGGCAGCTCGTGCGCGATCTTCTCCACCGCTTTGACTAGCTCTCCCATATCTTGCGCATGCAGCGAACCCCGGCTCTCCAACACCTCAAGATATCCGCGAATCTTGTCTCTGCCACCGGCACAGACATGGATATATTTATTCTTTGGCACCGAAATTCCTCCAATATCCGTCTCCGGTCCAAAAAGAATTAGGGAATGAAATGGGATCTTAGACAGCACAACCCACGGACAGATCTTATTAAGATTCTCCTGCATAATGTGAATTCGCATCTCATTCTTTGCCACAAGATTTGGGATCGTCCTTGTCTTTCCGGACTCCTTGACAATCTGCCATTCCTTTGAATGCCGCTCTCCCTGGATCTTTCCAGGCGCATAGCAACAATCTAGGACATAAACCGCCTTTTCTGTCATGATAACCAAATCCGGCCGCACTTTATTTTTTCCATCGCTGAAAATAACACCCGGATACATGTATCCTTTGTATTCACGAAAGGTTAACCTGGATATGGTATCCTGCCAGGAGCAGGGGCGATATGTACGTTCTAAGGCGGAATACACATCATATTGGAGTTTGCGGTTGGAATCCATGGAATGAAGCTCTGTCAGGTACTGCTTATAGAAAGGTGTTTTACGAAACCACGCATTCTTCCTCTGCATTTGATACGCTTTTTTATATCCTATCCCGAATGCCAACGCCGCCACTGCAAGACATACGACAGCGCTGCACCAGAGAAATGTTTTAGAATACGTCGGGGTCGAAAAAAAAGTGGAATTGGCGAGGACAAGAATCAGGGCGATCATGCAGCAAATGATTATCGCTCCGGCCAGAGCCAACAGGCCAAAGAGAAACCCATTCTTACAATATGATGGATCATGGCGTGGGGTGTAAATCCGGCTTGTCCCTATTTGACTGGTCGAACGCCTGATCTCTGTTGGAACTTTAGTTGATGTTCGTTCCTCAGCATCGGATGTATCGCCGTTCATCTCCTGCCTTTCACCCGATGGAAGGGGCCGGGGCTGACCGTTTTCCTCTTCGGTGGCGCTTTCGTCCTCCTCGCCATAGCCAAGAACCTCCGCAGCCTCGATCCATAGGTTTCCTTTCTCCGTGTCCTGCGCTACTCCGATTCCCTGAAGCAGACATTTTCCAAGCCAATATGCCGCCTCTCCATCTTCTTGCTCCGCCGCTTTATAATACCATCCTACCGCCTTTTCCGGCGATTGCTCTGGCCATGGCGTGTATTGTCCATTCATATATAATAGGCCCGCGACTTTCTGCGCCTTCACAAATCCATTCTCCGCCGCCCTCTCTAACCACCGCCACCCCTGTTCATGGTCTGGCTCCAGGTCCTGTGTTCCCTGATAGTAATAGACGGCAATCTGATACTGCGATGCACTGTCGCCACCTTCTGCTGAAGCCAATATCTCGTTTAACCGCTCCTCCGTGTCTTCCTCTTCCAGCGCTGGTTCCCAGTCCAGCTGTTCTCTGCCTTGATCCACGCGATCACCCGCCTTTCTCCTCTATTGTACTGAGTTTCAGCGAAAGAATCAAGGGGCAAAAACTTGCAAATCGATTAAGATTTGTCAGCGGCTATTCCTCTCCACCGTTGATGTTGAGATTTCGCAGTAGAACCTTTTTCCCTCTCCACGCAAAAGCCCGGTCTCCATAGATCTCCTGAAATCGCCGCTCAGACAGCCCTTCCAATTCCGCTTTTGACACTGTAATAATTCGATCTTCCCGAAATTCTGGCAGCGCTGTGGGGAGCAGGTGCTGATTCATAGGGCACACTCTTTGGCATACGTCGCAGCCGAATATAAGGGAATCTTTCTCCAGAATCGTCCATTCCCAGTCTTCCAGCTCCCCTTTTTTCTGGGTGATGGCACTCCGGCAGCGTTGGGGATCAAAAGTTCCATCTCTCTTCAATGCCCCTCCTGGGCATGAACGGATACACCGCTCACACTCTCTGCAAGCAGCCGCCATCTGGGGCTCTACCTCTTCTGTCAAAAAGGGAAGGTTCACTAGCATCGAGCCAATAAAAAAGTAACTTCCCATTCCTTTTCGGTACAGCAGATTGTTTCGCCCGGCCTCCGCCAAACCACCTCGCATTGCAAAATAACGGTCGATAACAGGCCCCGTGTCAACACAGACTCTCGCATGGATCTCCACTTCCGAGATCTCTTGATTCAAAAAGTGCAGCAGGCGTTCAAAATATTCCTTGATCACTCGATGATAGTCTCTCCCCCTACAATAGAGCGATAGATTCCCCGCTTCCTCTCCTGCATAATAAGGAAACAAGGCTGTTATCACGCTCCGCACATCTTCTAAAAGGTAGCTGGGAGTGGCATATTGCTTCGCCCGTTCCGGTTCCCATTGCCGGTCCCGCAAGAACTGTTCCAACTTCTCGTACGGTCCTGGTGGGAGAAAGGCGACAGCCTCAATCCCTATGCTGTTCATGAAATTTCGTACCTTCTCGGTACGTGCCCTCCACGCTGTCTGCCCGTCCTGCATATCATTCCCTTTCTTCGGAGTTCTCACCGCCTGCAAAAAACGTTCCCAGACTTTCTTTTCGGAAAAACCAGCTAAGAAGCAGGGAAAATACGGTCACAAACAGAATACTGACGAGAAGTATCCCGCTATTGCGCAGCCATTTTACAACGTTCGCATTTGTGCGTCCCGGATTTGGATTGCCCTCATGGGATAATTGGTGATAACCGCCTCGACACCCAGCGCAATCATTTTCTCAAGGTCTTCCTCTCTGTTGACTGTCCAGGGGTGTACGTTTATACCAGCTTTTTGGCAGGCTTTCATGTAGTCTTCACCTGTAATGGATGCATAATAGGGATGGATAGCCTTCGCTCCCACTGTTTTGGCATACTCCCACGGTTTATAAAGCTGCTGGCCGTACAAAATGCCCGTCCGCGCCTTTGGATTCAGATGCTTAACGACATCTAACGTGTAGTGGTTGAAGGAGGAATACCAGATTCGGTTCTCCACCCCGTACCGCGCAGCTAGCTCAAGGCATTTGCTTTCAATATTTTCGTAGGCGACAGCATCGGATTTGATCTCGACATTGATTTCCATGGTATTGTGCTGGGCCCAGGCATAGATCTCATCTAGTGTGGGAATCTCCATGGGCTGCTCTTTTGTCCCAGCGTTCAGCGCTTTCAGTTCCTTTAGGGTCATCCTTCGGATCTGTCCGGTTCCGTTCGTTGTCCTGTCTACCTGTTCATCGTGCATCACAATCAGATGTCCGTCTTTGCTAATATGCACGTCTAGCTCCAGGCCATCCGCACCTTGTTTCAGTGCAAGCTCAAATGCTTCCAACGTATTCTCCGGAGCTTCTCCGCTGGCCCCTCTGTGTGCCCAGACTTTTGTTTTGTTTTCCATTGTCATACCCTCCTGGCTTTTAACGCTTGTTTTTCTTTCCTGTCGATGATGGCAAAGAATCGTCTGCCTCTGGTTGCATACTGCTCCCTGTTTACGTTGATATTATATCATATTTGAACGGTTTTGGGCAGTTTTTTATATTAATATCGTGTGACAATGCCTCTCCCCGTGGTTCAGCCCTGCCCTCTTGGATTTTGCACGCCGGCTGGGGGGGGCTACTTCCTCACCGGCGGGCTTTCTCAGCCCTTCTCTCCGTGGGTCAGCCCTGCCTTCTTGAATTTTGCACGCCGGCTGGGGGGCTACTTCCTCACCGGCGGACATTTTCAGCCCCTTTCCCCGTGGGGCTCGGCCCCTCCTTCGAATTTTGCACGCCGGCTGGAGGGGGCTACTTCCTCACCGGCGGGCATTCTCAACCCCTTTCCCCGTGGGGCTCGGCCCCTCCTTCGGATTTTGCACGCCGGCTGGGGGGTGCTTCCTCACCGGCGGGCATTCTCAACCCCTCTCCTCGTGGTTCAGCCCTGCCCTCTTGGATTTTGCACGCCGGCGGGGGGGCTACTTCCTCACCGGCGGACATTTTCAACCCCTCTCCTCGTGGTTCAGCCCTCCCCTCTTGGATTTTGCACGCCGGCTGGAGGTGTCTACTTCCTCACCGGCGGGCATTCTCAGCTCCTCTCTCCGTGGTTCAGCCCTGCCCTCGCAGGTTTTGCACGCCGGCTGGGGCGCTCTGCTTCCTCTCCGGCGGGCATTCTCAGCCCCTCTCCCCGTGGGGTTGCCCTGCCTTCTTGAATTTTGCACGCCGGCTGGGGCGCTCTGCTTCCTCTCCGGCGGGCATTCTCAGCCCCTCTCCTCGTGGGGCTACCCTGCCCTCGCAGGTTTTGCACGCCGGCTGGGGCGCGCTACTTCCTCACCGGCGGACATTCTCAGCCTCTCTCCCCGTGGTTCAACCCTGCCCTCACAGGTTTTGCACGCCGGCTGGAGCGCTCTGCTTCCTCACCGGCGGACATTTTCAGCCCCTCTCCTCGTGGGGCTGCCCTGCCCTCGCAGGTTTTGCACGCCGGCTAGGGCGCTCTGCTTCCTCACCGGCGGACATTCTCAGCCCTTCTCCTCGTGGGGCTCGGCCCTTTCTTCGGATTTTGCACGCCGGCGGGGGGCTACTTCCTTGCCGGCGGACATTCTCAGCCCTTTTCCTCGTGGGGCTCGGCCCTGCCTTCTTGAATTTTGCACGCCGGCTGGGGGGCTGCTTCCTCTCCGGCGGGCTTTCTCAGCCCTTTTCCTCGTGGGGCTCGGCCCTTCCTTCGGATTTTGCACGCCGGTTGGGGGGGGCTGCTTCCTCTCCGGCGGGCTTTCTCAGCCCTTCTCCTCGTGGGGCTCGGCCCTTCCTTCGGATTTTGCACGCCGGCTGGAGCGCTCTACTTCCTCACCGGCGGACATTTTCAGCCCCTTTCCTCGTGGGGCTGCCCTGCCCTCTTGGATTTTGCACGCCGGCTAGGGCGCTCTGCTTCCTCTCCGGCGGACATTTTCAGCCCCTTTCCTCGTGGGGCTGCCCTGCCCTCTTGGATTTTGCACGCCGGCTAGGGCGCTCTGCTTCCTCTCCGGCGGACATTCTCAGCCCCTCTCCTCGTGGGGCTCGGCCCTTCCTTCGGATTTTGCACGCCGGCTGGAGCGCTCTGCTTCCTCGCCGGCGGACATTCTCAACCCTTTTCCTCGTGGGGCTCGGCCCTTCCTTCGGATTTTGCACGCCGGCTAGGGCGCTCTACTTCCTCTCCGGCGGACATTCTCAGCCCCTCTCCTCGTGGGGCTGCCCTGCCCTCTTGGATTTTGCACGCCGGCTGGAGCGCTCTGCTTCCTCTCCGGCGGACATTCTCAGCCCCTCTCCTCGTGGGGCTGCCCTGCCCTCGCAGGTTTTGCACGCCGGCTGGAGGGGCTGCTTCCTCTCCGGCGGACATTCTCAGCCCTTTTCCTCGTGGGGCTTGGCCCTTCCTTCGGGTTTTGCACGCCGGCTGGGGGGCTACTTCCTCTCCGGCGGACATTCTCAGCCCCTCTCCCCCTAGGGCTCAGACACCCCAATCCTATAGGAGGACAAAAAAGCCCGTACGGCAGACGGGCTTAAAATGCTAGATTTTTTCACATGAAGCGCAGTACATCCACTACAGGGAACGTCTCTCCTGAAACCATTCATCACTCTCTTCAACCCACGTGGCCACATCCGCCCGAACAGCTGCCTGGGCTCCTTCCGCTGTCTCAGCTGTCGCCAGTGACAGTCCGTGGTAGCCCTTAGGGAAGATATGTAGTGAATAGGGCACCTTATACTGATCGAGCGCCTGCGCGAACAATAAACTATTCATGGGCGGAACGCTTGTGTCCTCCGCTGTATGCCAAATAAACGCGGGAGGCGTCGTCTCATTCACACAAGTTTCCAGAGAAAAGGCATTCCGCGTTTCCTCCCGTTGGATCGCCTCCGCCCCTAACAGCGCCACAAATGATCCCTCATGGGCATACTCCTTCTTTGCTGTGATGACAGGATAGGCCAAAATCATGGCGTCAGGGCGGACTTTTTCACCGCCAAGGCCACATGCCCTCAGTTCTGCACAATCCCACATCGTTCCCATGCTTGCCGCCAAATGTCCACCGGCGGAGAAACCACAGATGACAATGGAATTCGGCTCGATCCCCCATTGAACCGCATTGCTGCGAATGATGTCCATGGACTTTGCCGCGTCCTTCAGCGCCGCTGGGAATCTGGACGGAGCGATGCTGTAATATACCACAAAAGCCTGGTACCCTCTCGCAAGATATTGCATTGCGATGGGCTCCCCTTCCCTTGGGGAGCAGAAGCAGTACGCACCGCCGGGACAGATCAGGATAGCTGGACGGCGCTCCTCCTCTCCACGAAGCGGCTCTTGAAGATACGCCACCAGATAGGGCGTGTACGCAGACGAGGTTTGATCCTCCACGATCGCCTCGCCAGGGTTCCATAAATTAAATGTCTGAATTTGCATAGCTCTCTCCCTTTCTTTAACGCCTCTCAGTGGAGGCGGATTTCTCTTCTTTAGTCTCCGGCTCTTCCGGCGCCTCATCTTCCCTCTCCGCGACAATGACATCGGAAAAGCCCTCCGTGCTCTCTCTCTGAAAAATGACTTTAAACGTCATCAGCAAAAGTTTTAAGTCGAGACTGAAGGAATAATTCTCGATATACATCAAATCTAACTTAAGCTTATCGTAAGCAGTCGTATTATATTTCCCCAGAATCTGGGCGTACCCGGTCAGCCCCCCTTTGACTTTCAGGCGATAGGAGAATTCTGGAATCTTTTTCGAATACATCTCAATAAACTCCGGCCGTTCCGGCCGCGGTCCCACTAAGCTCATGTTCCCGCTCAAAACGTTAAAAAGCTGCGGAATCTCATCAATCCGCAATTTGCGGATAACCCTTCCAACCGGTGTAATCCGGCTGTCATGCTCCGTGGCCAACTGTGCGATCCCTTTTTCTTCTGCATTGGTGACCATACTTCGGAATTTACAGATCTTAAAGATTCGGCCGTCGATGGTGCACCGCTCTTGACGAAACAGGACGGGCCCCCGGTCATAGACTTTAATGCAGACCGCTGTCACCGCCATAACCGGCGATAGCACAATCAGAATCAACAGTGACAAGATGAGATCCAATGCCCGCTTAACAAAACGTTGCTCTAAGGTAAGTCCCATATTTTTGCATAGCAAAAGCGGAGTGTCAAAAAGATGCATCGTATTAGCGCCACGGATGATAATATCCGACAGTTTAGGCGTGATATAGGTGCGGACTGAATGATCAAAGCAAAACTTTAAAAGCTTATTTCGCTCTTGCGTCTTCACGTCACAGATAATAACCGCATCATAGTCCAAAATTCTATTCTGAATTGTCTCCAGGCCCTCTCGGATATGGATGGACGCTTCAATGCGAAACTTGTCCGATCGTGTGCTCATTTTGTGTTCCAGCATTGTTCCCGCCTCATTGCCATAGATAAAAAGCGTTCTGTGGGGCGGATACAAGCTAAAGTATAGGTAACTGGATAGAAAGACCCATATTGCGATGATTCCAACCTGAACCACTGTCATCACAATAAAGGGGAGGACCGCCATCAGTCCGCGCCCAATCAAACTAACCTGAAAATACGTGATCACATTGACGATGAGAAGGGACAGAATCTGGGAATACATGACCTCCGACTTCGTCAGATACCCAACACGGTTCGCCCCATAGATTCTGGAAAAGAAATAGAGCAGCACTAGATAGATTGCGATGTTAAGCCAATTGCCTTTTCCCAGAAAGGGCTGGATGATGATGGTATTGTAGTTGACATGCCATATATAGGCATAGACTAGACTCAGCGACACTAAAATCAATGCGTTTAGCAAGAATGCGATCGTCCGTTTAAATTGTTCTGGTTTATTCATTTGCTGTCCCTCGTTTTTATCAAATCCGCTCAAGCTACCGTTTAATCTTCTTGATATATCTCTTCACTGCATAAAAACAATATATAGACTCCACACGCCCGCGCTGGATAGCTCTTGCTAGGAGCTTCCCCTCTCTATTTTTCAAAGCAGCGTGCGCTGCCGCATATCCCACATCCGGGTCGCTGACCCATTGTCTCAGCCGATGTTTCACTTCCTTTTTAGGTAAGGGTGAGGACCAGATCATATTCTGCATCGCGCGAAAACAATCGCACAGAAAGACATTACAGAGGCCGGTTTTGTCAGCATTCTCACCGATATAATCTTGACAAAATGTGGAGGCTGCTCTATACAGTCTTTTCCCAATGGCAAAATAATCATCTCGATAGCGCATGGTTAAAGATGAGGGACTATCCCACTGATAGTGGTAATAGCATGTATCGATGCAGCGTATAGACTGAGCGTTCTTCATATAGTCTAAAACGAATATCAGATCCTCACCCAGGGAAAGCGACACATCAAATTCTCTGTCAATTCGGTCTCGGACAAACACTTTATTCCATACACAATGAATCAAATAGGAATCATACAAAGTGGAAAAGTCTTCGCGCAGTTCCCCTTTCGATGCATAGCGCCGCTTCCCCGGCCGAATTTGCGCTGTGGGTTTCTGGTGTAGAAAATAGCCGAATATAATAAGATCCGAAGGTTCGCGGTTCATCTCTCTCATTACCTCTTCACATGCTGTTAATTCGAGAGAATCATCGCTATCCACAAACATAATATATGGACTTGTCGCGAGCCGCAAGCCAGTATTTCGGGCGGCGGATACACCGGCGTTTGCCTGGTGAACGACACGGACTCTGGAATCCGCAGCCTGGTAGGCGTTGCAGATTGCGCCCGAGTCATCCGTTGAACCATCGTCAATCAGCAAAATATCCAGGGAGGGATAGGACTGATGGATCAACGATTCAACGCACATCTTTAAATTCTTGGCATTATACACCGGTACAATGATGCTAATCATACTCAATTTGATCACCCCTGACTATGATGGCATTTCTTCCAAACAGTTGAACCAATCCCCTTCGCGATACTCCAATAATATTGAAAGGCATCCGTTCTGTGAAAGCAAAGGGCTAACACCCCATTGGGCACAAAAATGCATGTTAGCAAACGAACCGCAATGCCGAGTATCCCATTTCCCGGCAAAAGGCTACAGATCCCCCATGTCAAAAGGGCCAACAGCACTGTAATCCCCGTGTAGCAGACCACGCGATAAAAATAGTGCCGCAGTGGTTTCGAGGGAAATCCCCTGCGATACAGGATATACGGCTCGATCCAAAAGCTCGTCAGCAAAGTGCTGACAACCGTCCCGGCAAATACACCGGAGATTCCAAAGGGCTTCGCCAACAGGATGGACGCGACAAGATTCAGGATGACCTCTGCAATTGGCTTATACCGGTCATACCAGAACAATCCCATGGCATCGCGAAACATTAAAACCGTTTTGCGGAGTCCCGTCAGATAGAACTTGATTCCTAAAATGATGACTGTGGAGACGGGCAGCCAAAAATTCTCCCCAAGCCAAAGCTCCACAAAGGGCTGTATTTCCAACAGCAGTGTGATGGTGCAGAAGGCCATCATCCAAAAATTGGCAAATAGGATCCTCTGAAAAACACAGTAGGATTGCTCCTCCCCCTCGCTCACATTGAGGTTTCCAACCGTGGCGGTAATCGAGCTAAAAATCTGTGCAATAATGGTATTTAGAGAACCTAGCACCATATAATAATTGTTGTACAGTCCAACCCAGCTCATCCCAACGAGCATGGAGATCAAAATATTATCGGTACTGCTGATCATCACATCGCCAATCTTGTGGTAGACAAGGGCGCGCAAATTTTTAAAGATGCTGTGCTTGCTCTCCTGATCGAGGGGGATCCCCTGCCTGTGACGAATATATGGATACAACTGATCCGCTCTGCGCGAAACCAGGAGATTTTCCACCACCGTGTTGAGGACCTGCGCCATCATATAAAAAAGAAAGCTTCCTGTGAAAATCAGCAGCAACACCTGCACAACATTCAGCACAAAATACAGAACCTGCTTATATAAAACCAAAATATAATTCTTTTGATCTGCTAAGATAAGAGAGCGCTTATAAGCCCATAAATATGATATGACCGAATTGGCTAGATACAGAAAATAAAATTGATTTACATTTGCGATATTCTGCGGCTTCTCCGCCCCCATAAAGATATCAAGGAACGGATATATGGCGATCCCTGCAACAAGTACCACAAGGGCAATCAATTTATAGGCCTTTGAATAAAAGCCCATCAGGGCCTGGATCTTTTGCGTATCCCGCTTCGCCAAGGGTTCATATAAACTAAATACCATCGCAGAGCCCATGCCCAGCTCCGCCAGGGACAGGACCGAAATGATATTCGTAAAAAGGCCATTTAGATCGAGATATTCTCGCGCTAGAAAGAGAACAAAGATTTTTCTTGTGATAAAGCCAATGATCAGATTTGCAACTTGCCCAACTAAAACAAATGAAATATTTTTTATAGAATTTTCTTTTCTCATCCGTAACCTTCCCTCGTATTATGCCGTGTCTGCTAGCGATTGGCTTTCACAGTGGAAAAGAGCTTCGTATTATGCCTCTTCACGAAGGAAATAGAACTCCCCATAATTTTTGAAAGTGGGACGCTTTTCCAGCGTATGGGAAGCAGTGCGCCTTTCATTGCCATTGACCGCGGCCTTGCTCTCTTTAATGCCTTTGATACTTCCGGATTGTGCAGCATGGTCCGTATCAAATCGCTTTTTTCCGCCCCTGAGAGAGTGCAGCTTTGATTCATCACATTCTCAATGCATCCCACCAACCGTTCAATATATCGTCTCGCCAGCATCTCACAGCTAGCCTGATCCGCAACATGCCAATAGCGGTACAACCCCTTGAGCCAGCGATTTTCCTCTTCCCTCTTTTCATATAAATCCGGTCTGTACATGGCCGTCTCCGATTCCTGTCTCGCTCGGAGAAAGTGATAGTACTGTTTGGACGTGACCGAAACCCGCTCGATATCCCGTATCACCATGAGGTTGAAGGGAAAGTCGTCCCAGTAGGTCTGAGGAAAGCGTATATTGTGCTCCATAACATACTCGCGGAGATATAACTTATTCCAGGGGGTATATAGCAGATTCTCATCAAAAAGCTTATACGCCGCCCGCCGAAAAGGCTCCGCACTTTGATACACCGCATCCTCACATTTCTTGTCCTGCACATGGATCTTGGTATCGCCATCGTAGGTGTCAATAAAATATCCTGAAACCACCAGCTGGGAGGCGTTGGCCTCAGCCAGGGTAACCATATCTTCCAGCATCGTTGGCTCCGCCCAATCGTCCGAATCCAAGAAATACAGATATTTTCCCGTAGCCAGCTCCATCGCTGTATTTCGCGCGCTGGGCGCACCCCCATTTTCTTTGTGGATCACTCGAATCCTCGCATCCTTCAGCGCATACGCATCGCAAATCTCCCCGCTTTGGTCAGGCGACCCATCGTCCACTGCAAAAAATTCAAAATCCGTCAATGTCTGACCCAAAAGACTCTCGATGCAGCGCCCAACAAACTTCTCCACTTTATAAACTGGCATGATAACACTTACCATCGGCATATAACCATCTCCTTACTCGCCGAACTCTTTTTTTACCGCGTCTAACGCGCTGCCGATAATCTGATGCATATCAAAATACCGGTACGTGCCCAATCTCCCCCCAAACAATACATTCTGTTCTCGGTCTGCCAACACCTTGTAGCGCTGGTATATCTGGGTATTGCGATCATTATTGACAGGGTAGTACGGCTCATCTCCCGCCTTCCACTCTTTGGAGTACTCCCTTGTGATCACCGTTTTCGGCTGCGCGCCGAATTCAAAGTGCTTATGCTCAATAATCCGGGTATACGGAGTTTCTGCATCGGTATAATTGACCACCGCGTTGCCCTGATAATTCTCCATATCCAGTATCTCCTGCTCAAACCGGAGGCTCCGATATTCTAGCACGCCACATTGAAAACGGAAATACTCGTCAATCATGCCTGTGAAAACAATGTTTGACGCGCACTGCCTGAATTCGTCCTGCCGGTCAAAAAAATTCGTATTGAGCAGGACCTCGCTGCCTTGCAACATTTTTTCCACAATCTGCGTATATCCCCCAATGGGGATGCCCTGATACCGGTCATTAAAATAATTATTGTCGTAGGTAAACCGTACAGGCAACCGCTTAATGATAAAAGATGGCAATTCCCTGGCACTTCGCCCCCACTGTTTTTCTGTGTAGCCCTTTACCAGCTTCTCATAGATATCGGAGCCGACGAGAGAGATCGCTTGCTCTTCAAGATTCGTAGGCTCCTCAATTCCGGCGGCCTCTCTCTGCTTGGCAATGACCTTCTGCGCTTGTTCCGGCGTGATAACGCCCCAGAGCTGGTGAAAAGTGTTCATGTTAAAGGGTAAGTTATAAATCTCTCCTTTATAATTGGCAATGGGGGAATTGGTATATCGGTTAAAGGTTGCAAACTGGTTGACATACCTCCAGATCGCCTCCTGGTTTGTATGAAAAATATGGGCACCATACCGGTGAACCTGAATGCCCTCTATTTCTTCCGTGTAGATATTGCCGCCAATGTGGGACCGTTTATCGATGACGAGACAACGCTTTCCACGCTTTGTGGCCTCGTAGGCAAAGACCGCCCCATAGAGGCCCGCTCCTACAATAAGATAATCATACATGGGAATTCTCCTTTTCCTTTATGATTTGACTGTAAATTTCCTCTAGAGACCGGATCCCCTGCTCCAACGAATAGCCCTTGTCCACCATCTCCTCATGCCTGGAATATCTCGGCGAGTGTAATGTCCGGTTCATTTCTGACGCCCACACGGTGGGTGATCTGTGTATACTGATAAAGTGCACAAGATCCGTCAGCGCCGACGCTTTTGTGATCGCATCGCTGAGATAACAGGGCAGCCCTGCTGTCTGGGCTTCAACCGCTACAAGGGGAAACCCTTCAAAAAGCGAAGGTAAAACCAATGCATCCATGGCTTGATAAAAGTCCTGCGGATTCGGCTGATATCCTAAAAAAAGAATCTTGTCCGATAGTTTTGCCTCCTGAGCTCGAGTCTTTATCTCGCTCTGTAACTCTCCCGTGCCAAGCAAGAGCAGACGGGCATTGGAATTCAAAGCTAAAAACGCTTGAAATATTTCCAGCAGAAAGCGATGATTTTTAACTGGCATAAAATTTCCGACATGCCCTAACACCACGGTATCCGCCTCGACATTTAGCTCCCTTCGCACTTTTGTGCGAACCGACTCATCGTATTCGAATGTATGGATATCAATCGCATTTTTTAAGATATGCACCCTTCCTGACTTGACAACATCTCCAGGAAACATCCAGGCGGCCGCCTCCAAAGAGCAGGCGCCAAAATAGTCCGTATTCCGCTTTAGCATAGGTTTGCATATCCTGTGGAGAAATGTATACACGACCTCCCGCGTTCGATTCCGGTCGTGATATCCGCTGCTATGAGAATGGACCAGCACAGGTACCTTTTCCCTTCTCCCTGCAACGGCCGCCACCGCCAATAAAGCGGTGGAGATGTTCAAATGGATGCAGCCGTAGGTGCGACGCCGCAAAATTTTCCGGATCTCCCGGTAGCAGCGAACCGGGTGCTTAAAGGATGGAATATGGTAAACTGTTGCACCTGCCTGCCTCAATTCCGCTTCAAAGGGAACGTCAGAAGCGCTGGTCAAGAAATCCATGGAGAATTTTGTTCGATTCAACAGTCTGAAATTTTCCATCATATACCTCTCGACCCCTCCATAGCTTCCGGTCAAAAACCCGGCCAATATGCGAACGTCGCCCATACTCCGCCTCCCTTCACTGCCTCTGCTTTTCCTTGCTAAAGTGAACTAAATATCCTAGACACGACCAGAAAAAGAACGCGCCAACTGAATTGATAAACAGTATTTCCGTTAGAAAACATGCGGATATGCCGATTGCGGTCACGGTTACCGCTATGCACAGACTGAAGGGGAAGTCTTCATACGCCGTTTTGCCCCAGCGCTTGAAGATCCACACCGCCATATATCCAATAAAGCCCAGCATACTGAGCAGGCCCAACACGCCGGTTTCTACTAAAAGATCCAAAAATACATTGTGCATGGCGACATAATTTTGAGTTGCGATATACGTATCCGGGAGCACAGCCTTCGCATAGGGCAATAAATTTCTGGGCGACGTTCCAAAGAATGGCGTTGTTTTCCATACTTCCATTCCGCTAAACCAAATCTTAAAGCGACCGCTTGTAAAATCAGCGGTTGATAGGTCACGCCCTATATAGTGATCCGCTGCTTCTTCCACATCAACCGCAAGCGTATCCTCTACATGGGCAAGACACGCGCGGTATAAGAAAAACAGTATCCCTATGATGAAAGCAGCCAATATAACAGATATAAAAATTCTCCAATATCTTTGCCGAAGTGCATTTCCCCTAACAAATCGTTTATACACCCAGAGGGCAAGGCCCATAACCATACAGATCAGCAATGAAAGTATAGCGGTTCTAGAACCGGACAAAAAACAGTATGTGCACTGAACGAGTACATTCACCGAGAAAAAAAATCGCGACGGCAGATAAGAGGAATGCTGCCAAAGATAGGAAGAAAAGAAAATCGCTATCACCGCAAACATAGCGCCATAATTGGGATCTGTATATTCTCCGTACAGGCGTCCAGCATACACCCCCCTGATAATCGTACCTCCTAATCCCTCTGATACCTGTTCTATATGCAGGACCGCCATGATCAGAGCAATCAAAGAGGTTATAAAGATTAGGATGGAATACAGACGCATAAGAAGAACTGCTTCTCTCTTATAGTAGGAATCCTCTACCGTATCATCCACTGTATAGAGTAAAAAAAATTGAAGCAGCAGCCAGATAAAACTCTTTATATTTCCTATTATACCATATTTTAGATTAATCATACAAGAAACAAGATAGATGCCCAAAAATATGGTTAAGAATACGATCCCTGGCATTGTAAATAACCGTTTCCGCACGAGTCCCCAAAAAATAAGAGCGCCTCCCACTATCGCTAGAATAGATGCGAGTAAGGAAACATTCTGACTGCTAAAGTTAAGAAAGGATAAGATAAGTAGACAAACATATGCACATTTGAATATCGTGATGCTTTTGATTCTCTTATCAGCCATAGCTGTCATCTCAATCCCTCTTTCTGGGCGTCCCCATCATCTCGTTATAAAACTTTGTATTGCGGTTGAAACTCTGATAATCTCTTCTTCGCTCATGTATGGATGTATTGGCAAAGACAGCACCGTACTGCATAATCTGTCCGTAACAGGGTACTCCATTCCGTCTTGAATGTGTTGAAACGCTGTCTGGCAGTGCATAGGCTTCGGGTAATATACCATAGAGGGTATTTCTTGCTCTTTAAGATACGCTTGCAGTGCATCGCGCTCACTCTTATTCCCCAGTTGAATTGTGTATTGAGCCCAGCTTGATACATATCCTTCCGGGACCATGGGCTGTATCACTGTATCTGGCAAAAGTCTGCGGTACTGCTCCGCGACACGATTGACTTCGCGGAGTTCATATTGGTTGAAAGCCTCAAATTTGACTAACAATATTGCCGCCTGAATCGTATCAAGTCTAGAATTCATACCGATTCGTATATTATCGTATTTATCTGTTCCTTTTCCATGAACTCGCAGAGAACGAAGGATCTGCGCCCATTCATCGTGATCGGTAAAAATTGCTCCTCCATCTCCATAACAGCCCAGCGGTTTGGCGGGAAAAAAGGAAGTCGTTGCCATATCGCCAAAGCTACACGCCTTCCGATCATCAATACGACCTCCAAAGCCTTGTGCGCCATCCTCCAGCAGAAGTAATCCATACTGAGTAACGATTTTTCGAATCCTTTCATAATCAGCCGGCTGACCGAATAGATCCACCGCCACCACAGCCTTTGGTGTGAGAGAAGTTCTTTTCCTCGTTTCAAGAATTGCTACTTCTAGTTTGTGTGGATCTAAATTATACGTACTCATATCAACATCAACAAAAATTGGAGTAGCGCCCAGCGCAGCCACGACCTCCGCCGAGGCAAAAAAAGTAAAATCTGGGACGAAGACCGCATCCCCCTTTTGTACACCCCAGGCCATAAGCGCTAGAAGTAAAGCGTCGGTCCCATTGCCGCACGAAATACAATGCTTGACTCCTACATAGTCAGCCAAAATTTCTTCCAACTCAAGAACTTGCTTCCCCATGATATAGTGTCCATCGGATACAGCCTGAATCATAGCAGAATTCATTTGCTTTTCCAATACCTGATACTGCTTCCGTAAATCTCGAAATTCCATGTATTCCTCCACCTTATTCCTCAATTTGGAAAAGATTTGAGCCAACGCTTTTGTATGCTCTATGACAATGAGGACATACCAAATCATCCTGCAATTTCGCGCCACATACGCAGACCCAGCCGACCCGCCTTGCCGGAACATTCGCCATCAACGCATATGGTTCTACATTTTTTGTGACAACAGCTCCTGCTGCAATCATGGCATACTCTCCGATGGTAATGCCACAGACAATTGTGGCATTCGCCCCTATGGTGGCTCCCCTTTTAACCAGGGTCTTTTTATAGCCAGCGCTTCCCTTCGGATACTGGCTTCTAGGAGTTAAATCATTGGTAAAGACCATAGACGGTCCGCAAAAAACATAGTCCTCCAGCTCCACACCTTCATAAACTGATACGTTATTCTGAATCTTCACATGGTTTCCAATCTTAACATGGCTGGATATATTGACATTTTGACCCAAACTACAATCTGCTCCAATAACAGCACCCGATTGTATATGACAAAAATGCCAAATCTTTGTTCTGTCTCCTATTTCCACCTGTCCATCAATATAGCTGCTTTCGTGTACGAAATACGTATTCATTTAGGGAATCGTCCAATCCAATCTTCTGTGCTTGCCGCCGCGAGGGGAAGTGAAATCGGCCTTTTCTCCTGCGCGGATTTATAAATGGCCAGAACTAACTCCAACGCCCGCTTGCCCGCATAGCCATCAACATACGGCGCACGGTCCTGCAAAACCGCATCGATCACATCCCGATATAATGGGGTATGCCCAAAGCCATAGACATTCGGTGGATCTTCCTTAAACGCCTCTTTGATCTGATCTGCGCTATCCTCTCCATCGGCAAATCTCCACTCGTCGATTCGATTGACCGATTTCCCACCAGCCTTGACAGTCCCTCTCTCGCCAAAAAGATATAGGGTTTCCTCTAAATTTTGGGGATATATATCGGTTGTCCCTTCAATAATACCGTAACTTCCATTCTGGAACCTCACCAACGCAATGCCGAGGTCTTCCGCCTCTATATATGGATGATTCAGGCGATCCGTATACGCAAAGACTTCCGCTACCGCATCCCCCATCATCCACCGGAGCAGATCAATGTTATGGATGCACTGATTCATAAGGGCGCCTCCATCTTGCTCCCATGTTCCCCGCCAAGGTGCTTGGGAGTAATACTGCGGCCCTCGATTCCATCGAATATGAGCCGTTCCATAAAACATACGGCCGAAGCGCCCCTGCTCCACAGCCTCTCGGATCTTTTGAATGGATTTATTGAATCGATTCTGATGACATGCGCACACCTTGACATTTTTTTCTTTTGCCAATTGAAGAATCTGGTCTGCGTCCCGTAATGACAGTGCAATCGGCTTCTCAATGATCACATTGCATCCATGGCGGATACAATCCACTGCTATCCTGGCATGATTTCCGCTTTCAGTCGCAATGGCGACAAGAGTCGGGGTTTCCTCTTCTAACATTTCAAGGTAATCTGTATATTGCTTGACCTCTTTCGGCAGATGAAAGGTTTCCACCTTGTTTTCCATATGCGAAGGTACGACGTCACACACCGCTGTGATCTCCAGATCATTCGCCATGGCCGCGGCTATATGATTGTACGATATCCGTCCACATCCGATCAAAGCATATTTCATAATCTCAGCATCCTTTACAGCAAGATAATATTTTTGCGATCTACGATAGCCTTCATGGCATTCTTGGTATCGAATACCCAGCGAGAATTTTGGGCAACCACCTCATAATCGATGGCTGTATGTGCCGTGGTAATGACTGTCAGATCAAAGGATTTCAAAATTTCGGCATCGAGTCTTTCTAGCCCCCTTCGCTCGACCCCTTTATATCTATAGGACGGAATAAACGGATCATAGTACTCCGTCTCGGCTCCAACCTTTTCAAAGCATTCGATCACTTTCAGCGCCGGACTCTCTCGGTAATCATCAATATCCTGCTTATAGGCCACCCCTAACACCAACACCTTAGCTCCATTTAAAGCCTTTCGATCCTGATTTAAGATTCGGGCCGCACGGTCAACACAGTATTCCGGCATCCTGTCATTGATCATCATGGAACTTTCAATCATGGACGTATGAAAACCGTACTCCCTCGCTTTCCAGGAAAGATAATATGGATCAAGGGGAATGCAGTGCCCGCCCAGACCCGGTCCAGGATAAAAAGCTTGAAATCCATACGGCTTCGTCTTCGCCGCGTCCACGACTTCCCAGATATTAATGCCCATGCGATCACATAACATCGCCAATTCATTCACAAGCCCGATATTGACATTGCGATACGTATTCTCTAAAATCTTCTCCATCTCTGCCACCGCTGGAGACGATACCTCATAAATACCTCCATCGAGTACAGCCCGATACATGGCGCCGATGACTTCCGTTGCATCTCTGCCAATGGCTCCGATAACCTTGGGGGTATTCTTTGTATGGTAGACGAGATTACCTGGGTCAACGCGTTCCGGTGAGAATCCTAGATAAAAATCGTCGCCACAGCGCAGTCCTGATCCCTCTTCAAGTATGGGTTTTATTAACTCTTCTGTCGTCCCCGGGTAGGTTGTTGATTCTAAGACAACCATTGTCTCTTTTTTGAGATATTTTGCGATGTTGATGGCGCTATTTTTTACATAGCTGATATCCGGCTGTTGATGTGCGTCCAAAGGTGTTGGCACACAGATTGCAATAAAATCTACATCCTGGATAAATGAAAAATCTGTTGTTGCGGAGAGCACACCATCGCGCACCAGCTGCACCAAATCTTTATCTACAACATCCCCGATATAATTATGGCCCTCATTGACCATACGCACTTTTTCCGGCTGGACGTCAAATCCAATGGTTTTAAAGCCTGCTTTTGCTTTTTCAACAGCTAAGGGTAAACCGACATACCCTAATCCAATTACACCGACCACAATGCTGCGCTCCTCAATCTTTTTTAATAATTTTTCTTTCATTTTGTGCAACCTTCCTTTTTCGGCGTTATAATGGCAATTAACTTATCTGTCAACCGTTTATAGTCATATGCTTTTGCTGCGCGGCGCGCATTTTGACAAATTGTTTCGTATTCTTTTGGGTCCATTTCGGCATACCGAATCATCTCGTTGGCTATATCTGCTGGGGCCTGGGTAGTCATCGTCGTCCCTGCCCCATAGCGTTTGATGATATCATATCGAACTTGCAAATCGGATAACACGGGTTTGCCGCTAGCTAAATACTCAAACAATTTATTCAAACTGCTTCCAAAACGCATAATCGCGGTCTGCTTAACCTGAATAAAATTTAAATCTCCACAGGATATAATAAATGGTATATACTTTTTCTCAACAAACCCCTTAAAAATGATGTTATCCAATTTTTCTCTTTTACAGCGCTGTTCCAAACTAGCGCGCTCGTCTCCATCCCCATATACCAATATCTTAATATTTCCTCGATTCATCCTCTTAAGTTCAGCAGCTGTATCGACCAGGGTACCCAATCCATTCACCAGGCGTATGGATCCACAATAGATTACCTTGAATGTATGTGCATCGGTTAAATCCGAATCTTGAATTTGAAAATGATCCTTGTTATATTCAAATGCTTTCAAATCGACGCCATTATTGATGTGGTGAATTTTGGAGGGGGGGACAGCCGTATCCCACCCCTTTTCTTTAATATATTGTTTGCCGCCAGCCATAGAGAAAATGATCCCATCTGAGCGCATGTACATTTTCTTTTCGCGGTGATATAAGTAGCGAATCACTGGATTATTTTTTGAAAAACCTAAGTATTCCACTATTGACTCCGGCCATAAATCCCGTACATCCACATAAAAAGGAATCTTATTGTCTCGACAAAAATAATAGATGGGAGAGTAATTGATGCAGTTTGCCTCCGCTATAATTACATCCGGAAGTGGAAATTTCTGTCCTATGAGCCTGAATTTAACAGCAAACTGCAGCAGGTTTAGAATTCTCCAGACAGTCCCACGATCATGGTAATCGCAACATTTTATATGAATAAAGGGAATGCCATCGTATTTCTGCATCCGATACTGTGTGGACGTGTTCCGCATCAGATTGACATTCGTATTGTGTATGGTACTCGCCGACACAATCGTAACCTCATATCCCTTTTTTTGAAGATAGTACGCGTGCTTCAATGTTTTTTCTCTCATCTCATAAGCCGGCGGCATTGCATAGTGACTGACAAACCAAATTCTCTTCACCATCGGTTGATCCTTCCTAAAATCTTATTTATGAAACAGCGCAAAAACTGTGTGAATGATCACTTTCAAATCTTGAAAGACAGAAAATTCGTTTAGATACGCTAAATTATATTTCATCTTCTCAGGCAGGACACAGCGAATATAGACTTCATCTGCTTTGTCAGCCTTGGACAGTATTTTTTCTTCGTCCTTATATTGTATACTTGCCTCAGAGGTCACGCCTGCAGGCAATAGTAACGTCGCTTTCATTTCATCCGTATAGCATTTCACGTAGTGAATCACCTCGGGCCTGGCGCCGACCAATGTCATATCTCCCTTTAGGATATTGATGAGCTGTGGCAACTCGTCCAATCTGTATTTTCTGAGGAAACCGCCGACCTCAGTGACTCGTGCATCGTTTTTGGTTGTTACAAGAGTTCCTAGCCGTTCCGCGTCATTCACCATAGTCCGAAACTTATAAATCGTAAAAATTCTCCCATATTGCGTCACCCGCTTTTGACGGAATAATATAGGCCCCTCTGAGGTTGTGGCGATTAAAATACTAATGATAAGCATAACGGGAAACAATATCACCAATAGGCAAAACGAAATTCCTATGTCAAATCTGCGCTTCCATCGCAATTGGTTTTTCTTATTTTTTAAACCAACGTAGTATTGGTATACTTGCTGATTTTGCATGGCGTGCGGCAGTTCATTCCACTTTTTCAACGGGTCGCGCCTCCATCCATCTATAATCCAATTCTTTGGATAATTTCTGTAAATTCATCAATTACAAATTCAACCTCTTCATCGGTCAATTTCGTATGCAGGGGAAGCGTTATCTCATTTTCAAACTGACGGTATGAATTGGGATACTCATCAATAGAAAAACCCATTCGTCTATACGCGGTATGCATCGGCAATGGCTTATAATGGACATTCGTGGAAATGCCTTTGCTCGCCATATCCTGAATCACCCGATCCCGAATCTCACGCTGTTGTCCCTCCATCCGAACAAGGAATAAATGCCCGGAGCTCGTTGATGAGCTGGTGTAATGGGGTGCAAATTGAAGGTTTCTTTCTCCAAGACCCACAAGATACCTCGATATGATTTTACGGCGTTTTTCTAACATCTCTGGATATCGCGCAAGCTGAACAAGACCTATAGCGGCAGTCACATCCGTCATATTACATTTATACCCCGGCAGCATAATGTCATACTCCCATGCCCCCAGCTGCGTTTTCGCCAGCGCATCCTTTGACTGACCATGCAATGAGTACAGCATGTACTGCCGGTATAAGGCATCACTGTCAATTTCGGTAATATGCCGCCAAGTGACAGCGCCGCCTTCGCCTGTTGTCAAGTTTTTCACTGCATGGAAAGAGAAGCAAGTAAAATCCGCTATGTTTCCGCAGGTAAGGCCCTTTCTTGTTGCTCCGAATGCATGGGCCGCGTCTGCAATCACTATAATTCGATTAAATTTTTCCTGCATCGCATGACGGGGAATAAATATTGGTTTCTTCTGCTCGACGATAGAAAAAATTCTATCGTAATCGCACAGTATTCCGCCTAGATCAACTGGGATAATGGCTTTTGTCTTCTCCGTGATTGCTTGCTCAACTTGGTCATAATCCATCTCATAGGAATCTTTCTTAACATCCACAAGAACAGGCCTCGCCCCAACATGGCATATGACACTGACCGTCGCAGTATAGGTATATGCTGATGTGATAACCTCGTCGCCGGGCCCGATACCCAGTATACGCAAAGTCAACTCTAGAGCGGCCGTTGCAGAATTTAAACAAACTGACTTTTCCGTTCCACAATATCTCGCAATCTCATCTTCGAATCGCTTCGTCCTCTTTCCTGTCGTAATCCATCCAGATCGCAGTGCGTCGGCAACTTCCTGGATCTCCAATTCTGTGATATCCGGGGGTGAAAATTCAACTTTCATGTTCTTCTCTCCAATTCAGAATCTGTGACGTATTTAAATCGCGATTGTGATCGAAGGTAGGCACCAGTACCTTAAGCCAATCTAAAATTTGGCCCTTGTCATTGTGATCGGCGGCCTCCTTTAAACCACATAAATTGTGCAAAAATTCGTCTTCCTGGATTTTGATCTGTTTTCCAATAAAGATCCGTTTATGGTTGGTCTGTTTGAGTCCCTCCTCATTCATAAGGAGCTCTTCGTACAGCTTTTCACCTGGCCGCAGCCCCGTGAATTGGATCTCAATATCTTTGTATGGCTCAAAACCAGACAATCGAATCAAATTCTCTGCCAGGGTTAAAATATGCACGGGCTCTCCCATATTTAAAACGAAGATTTCGCCGCCCTTCGCCATATGGCCAGCCTGCAGAATCAAAGACACCGCCTCGGGTATTGTCATAAAGTAACGAATAACATCCGGGTGCGTGACCGTTACCGGGCCTCCGTTATCAATCTCTCGCTTAAACAATGGGATAACTGACCCGTTTGAACCTAAAACATTACCAAATCGAACTGCCACAAACTCTGTCTGGGTCCGTTGCTGTGCCATGTATTGTACAATCATCTCACAGCATCGCTTCGTCGCTCCCATGACATTCGTCGGATTGACCGCCTTATCCGTAGAAATGAGGACAAACTTTTGAGCTGCATATTCATTGGATAATGATGCGACTATGAATGTGCCCATGACATTATTTTTGACTGCCTCTTCGGGATTTGTCTCCATGAGAGGCACATGCTTATGCGCCGCCGCATGAAAAATGATCTCGGGCTTATACGTTTGAAATAGGCACTCCATTTTGCTACGATCTCGAACAGAAGCAATCTCAATACACAACTGCAATCGGTTTCCATACCGTTGAATTAGTTCTTGCTGAATGTCATATGCATTATTTTCATATATATCAACAAGAATCAATTTCTTAGGATTATATTTTGCAATCTGCCGGCATAGCTCAGATCCAATCGATCCCCCTCCGCCTGTAATCAAACAGACTTTTTCTTGAATATACGCTTGAACGGATTGGTCGTCAAAAACCACCGTCGCTCGACCTAAAAGATCCTCGATCTTCACCTTGCGGGCTTGCTCAAATAAGCCTGCACCCGAATGAAAGACGATTTCATGGATAAATGGCAGCGTCTTGACCTCACAGCCTGTTGTAGAACAAATGCTCAGGATCTCCTTACGCCTCTCTTCCCCGCAAGAGGGAATCGCAAATAGAATAACGTCGACCCTATATTTTTTGCACAGTTGCGGAATTCTGTCACTAGGCCCTTCAATCGGCACCTCATTGACTCTTCGATTGATTTTATTGGGATCATCGTCAACAAAACATACGGGGATATAACCGGTTTGGCTTGTCCTAGTCTCCCTAAAGACATGAATCGATGCTGTCCCTGCTCCTATAATGAGCAACCGCTTCGCCACGGCAGGTTGATTTTCACATTTTGTTATATTTCCCTTTCGGACCTTGTACTGTAAATACCGATACAGAACCCTAAGAAAGATGATAGCATTGGCATTGAGTAGCATAAAGAAAATACAAGCAACCCCACCATATCTCGGCTCTGCTACAAATACATCACATATAAAGAAAACGACACCCGAAAATAAACATATACATCCTAAGCGAAAATAGTCAAGAACCTCCGCATATCTCCATAAAATTGTATAAATACCCATAACTACAAAGAGGGTCTCTTGCAACACTATCACAAAAATTAAAATTCCAATCTGTCGTAAATTCAAGGTATAACCAAATAGCAATGAAATAATAGCAAAGACGACTAGAACCACAGCTACATCGGCCCCCATCATGAGGCACTTTCGACTATTTAATTTCACATTAACACCTGCTAGCTTCTCCTATATAGGATATTCTGATCATAATCCAGACATAAATATTAGTATTATAACACTGTCCATTTACAAAAAAAATGAAATTCTCCAAATGTAATAAAATATTAAGACTCTAGAATATTAATTTTATGATACGTACCGTCTACTTTTGGCTCCTATAGATCCTTTCATATCGCTTAACCATACATCGTATATCATACTTTTCCGCTCGTTTTCTCGCATTGGCTCCCAACAATTCGCGCAGAGTTCTGTCCTGTAGTGTGATCATGTTAGCGGCAAGGGCCTGTACGTCTCCGATATCCACTAGATATCCTTCTACGCCATGAGTCACAATATCGACAACCCCCCCCGCCTTAGTTGAGACAACAGGAAGATTCATTGCCATCGCTTCTAACATAGATAGAGGTAACCCTTCGTAGTCCGACGCCATCACAAAAACGTCGCATGATGACAGATATTGCTTTACATCACTGGTCTCACCGGTCAATATAACCGACTCCTGTAGTCCCAGTTGGTTAACTTGTGCGCAAATCTGGTCTTCTAATTCACCGCCGCCCACCAGGTACAGCTTTGCATTCGCTATCTGTGACTTCACAGATGCAAACGCCTCTATCAACATGGCATGATTTTTTTGTGGTGAAAAACGAGCGACACAGATATATCGAGTCTCTAATGATTCAACTATTTTTTTCTCTCTTTGATAGAGCATTGTATCGATTCCGTTACAGATAAGGGGAATCTTTTTGCTTGGCAGCGCATATTGCTCCTGTATCGTTTTCTTCACTTGGGGCGAAATTGCAATCGGATGGGTCCCGCTGTGATGATAGGCCCACCGCATAATTTTTCTATGCATTGCCGGAAGTTCCCTTTCTGCCACATTGTGAATCGTATGAAGACGAACCGGAATGCAACAACACAAATTCGGAATGACCGCATAAATCCCAGCGTATAAATGGGTGTGAACCGCGTGTGGCTTCAATTTTCGAAATAATGCTACCAGCTTATAAAGCATACGCAGATCAAATCCCGGCTTTTTATTTAGATAATAAATCGGGATGTTGTGGTCACTGCAAAAGGTTCTATAGATCTCCGCTGTCTGCTCCTTGGAATATAGAGACACAAGTGATACTTCAAACTCCGAGTGATCTATATATCTTACAATATCCATCACTAAACGTTCTGCACCACCGCTGCCCAGCGTTGGAATCATCTGAACAACTCTTGTTTTCATGGTCTTCTCCTTTTGGACATGCTAGGCTTTCGAAAATACCGTAAAAGCCTCTGTGTATTTAGTTCGTTATTAAACTCCTTAGACACCCGTTCTCTACCCTTTTGCGACACGGCAGCATAAAATTCTTGATCCTCCTTTAGGCGCAGCAATGCCTCAACAATTGCAATCGGACTTTTTTGCTCAATCATAATACCCGCCCCTTTGGACAGAAGCTCTGGGATCCCGCCCGTATTGGTCGATATGACCGGGATCTCATACGCCATAGCCTCCATGAGACTGACTGGAATCCCTTCATGCTCTTGCGCCGATAATGATAAGCTTGGCAGTAGAACCGCGTCATATCGTCGCTCCTCATACGCCTTTAACAATTTTTTATTTTCAATATATCCTCCTATTTTGATCCAATCCTGTAGACCTTCCCGCACGATTTGGTTTTCTATTGACTCTCTCAGGTCTCCCTCCCCCCAAAAAGTACAGTCAATATCCCGGATATTCTTTTGTTTTAAAATGCGAAACGCTTCCACAACATACCGATGTCCTTTAACCTTTACAAAAAAAGCAGGCATACAAACATGAAAAATCGTATTTTGATGCTTCCTCTTCGTTTTCTGAAGAGAAGGGATCTGGATACCTAAATGGATACACATTACTTTTTTCCTGTCCTCCTCTGATATGAGTGGCAAAATGTGCCGCTTCCCCCTCTGATCAATGGTGCGTAGGAAACAAGCCGTTTCTATTTTTTTTCGAACGGCATTATTCTCGTATATATCCCACCGATGGCCAGTCATCCCCCAAGGAATCCCTGTGATAGCCGATACAATATAGCCAACGGTTGAAACTGTGGCCAGCCAATGGGAGTGAATAAAGTCGATGGTGCCATCTTCTGACAAATATCTGGCCACCGCTAGCGCTTTCGGAAAAAAATATAAATTTTTACACGCTTTTGCAAAAGAACCGGCTTTCGACAGCATGTTCCAGCATGCAGTCAAAGAGCGAACCGGATTTTTCACAAGGGTCTGAACCGCGCCAACATAACATCTCAATCCGTGAGCCGAGCAGCGAAAGACTGTGTATCCCGGAACCTCCAGGTCCGTTCCCGGGCGAATGGGAATGATCGTGATTCGATGCCCCATCGCTTGCAAAGCGTCAATTTCATTCAGGACAAAGGATTCTCCCTTGCCATATGGGGTTAAGGATGTCAGATATATGATATTCATCTCGCGCCTCCCAGGCGAACCGGCTGGCGTTTTTCCTTTTCCTGTACATCAGCCGACAAACAATACGCCACAAACGGAATGCTGAGCCCATAGGTCAAAACCGGAATCGATACGCAGGCAATGGCCAACCCTGCGATAATCAGCACCCGGCTATACTCTTTTCTTCGAATACAACCGATAACCAGCCAGAGATAGCAGCCTCCATAACAGACCGCGGCCAGTATTCCTCCGTCGTGTAAAACCGTCATAATCTGAGAATCGCCTAAAAACTCTCCTTCTACCGGTGCCGGTCCAACTCCGATTATGGGGTGTTCTGCTATAATATCTGAAACGTCGGCCATATTTCCCGTTTCTTCTGAGTCGAGGATATCTGTGGTATCCGGTTCTCTGTCTTGTGTATTGGTTAAATTTCCATACCGGCTGTCAAAAGCCTCCAAGGGGTTTAAATAATATCCATAATAGTACGAAACTTGGCTTTTCAATCCGATTGCTATGGCAATGACAGCCGCTAGCACTGCGACAGCGACTGTGGCGATGGCATAGGGAACAAATCTTCGCAACAATCTCCTTCGCTCAGAGCTGACGACGAGACAAACTGCGAATATCACTAAAAGAATCAGAATTCCCAGCATAACCGTTTTGCTAAAAGCTAAAAATCCTAGCATAAGGGTCATAGAAAATAGAAGAATCCACTTCCAGCTGAAGGGCTGGTTTACCTGTCCCATAATAATGCCGCAGGACAAAAGGACAATGGACGCCAGAACTAACGGCGAATAGCTCGCCCCAAATGCTCTAGAAAAATACTGTACCTCAATCATGTCATTCAGAGGTCCCTGTTTCCCTGGATATGCATACAACACGCTTAAAATATCACGTCCCAAAGTAAACGATGCAAACTGAATCACGGTAAAAACCATATTGATAGCGGTTATAATGCCAATCCCGTAAACCATAATCCGCCACCGCTGTGAATCATTCGGTATCTGTTTGATGAATATACTGAGACAGAGAACACCGAGTACATATTGGGCCAATCCGATAAAGTGAACGATATCCGTTCCCTTTGGATTCCCATTTAGAAGCCAACCTAGGGCTGTCACGAGAATCGCACCTACCATACAGGCACCGTATCGCAACTGTAGCTTTTGCAATTTCCATCCTGTCTTAACAAGCTCGATAATGGCAAAACAGACTAAGAGTGCCGTAATGCAGTATGCTGAGTTGAAACCAGCCTCTCCGATTCGCAGCACTGGCAGACAGCAATAGCCTATTGTGGCGAGAAAGATGAGCCCCTCTCGTTTTTGTTTCCGATAGCAATAGCATAAAGATAAAAGAAAAAAAAGTATTATACAGTCATTCATGATCCAAGCCATATTCTATAACCCCCACGATCCAATATTACTCTAATTCGTTCTATTTTTTGCTTTACTCTTAAGCCCTTTTAACAACCTTACTACAATATCCCGGTATAAAAAGGCAAACACTATGACGATGATAACCGCAAACAAAATATTAACCACCGTCCCCTGTGTCAAGTACAGAAACCATGCCACTCCAAATATTAGAACCGGCAGGATGATTTTTCCCCATTTCAGATGGTAGGCAAGAGACCGGCGCAGAAAAAATATGCGGAACGCGATATTAACCAGAAAACCGCACAACAAAGAGACATTTGCGGCTTGGATGCCAATCTTGCCGATAAAAGCATGCAAAATTCCTACATTGACAACTGCACCGGCCAGTGTCGATACAAGTATAACCTTTGTCTCTTTTTCTGCACAAAAAATATTTCCGATGAAGCTGCTGAAGATACTAGCCCCTGTAGCAAGCAGATACAGAGGAATAAACGTAAATGCTTCCTCATACTCGGGAGCAACCATAAAGGGAAAAACTACCTTCACCACCGGTATACATAGAACGATTCCTATTAGTAAAAACTGTATATAATAATCGGATGCCTCACTATAGAATGAAGCCCTATCTCCATCGCTTCCTTTGGCATATACGAGCTCCTGCCAAGCCATATTAAAACATGTGGATACCAAGGACAGAACTGACGTAAATCTTGCCGCAACACTGTAGATGCCATTGGCGCTGAGTCCAAGTTCATTGGATACACCTACACGATTATAACTGGTCAGAAACCAGAAACACGCGGAATTGACCGATAAAGGTATAGAATAGCGCAGCATACTCTTTAACAACTCCCAATCGAACAATTGAACTGAGAGATGCCGGAACAGATGGATTCGCCCCTCCAAGATCAATATCTGAACCACTAGACCAATGATCATGGCAATATACAGCGAATTTAATGTCATGTTCAATCCCAGAATCATGATGATATTCGAAAGGAAATTAACTAGACTGCCAACAATACCAGATATGACAAACGTTGTATTGTATTCCAGCCCTCTGGCTATTGATGTATAAATATTTTGTAACATTGTAAAAATGCCATAGAAAAAAATTAGGATGAGGCACTGGATATCGCTGGTCAGTCCCAGAACGACAAAGAGCAATGTATATAATACCACTGAACCGCCGAAGATCAATAACCCATTGAAAATAGCCTTATACTTACCCCTAATCTCATAGTAATCAAACATATACCGCATAATACTAGTCCAGATTTCCATGCAGATAACGGGAATCAAAATATTCAAGTATGAGGTCGAAAGGTCATAGTATCCCATAGCCTCCGTACTGATCCGGTAGGTGTATAACGGCAGTAGAAAGAAGGACATTATTTTGGTCAATACATTTCCTATGAAATAGACGATCGATGACTTAAAAAAATGTTTTATGCTACTCATTCCGCCTGGCACCTTCTCCATTCCTGTGTTGTTTCCACCATGCCCGGAAGGAATGTTGCGGTATTCGTGCTGCCTCCGGCGGCAATTGCATATAATCTCCATAAAGGCTTTGCAGACATTCCTTGTATCCTGCGGGAACTCGAAAGGAGTGGCCTTCAAAGTCCATCCAAGTATCCCCCTCCAATACATGCCGGCTTACAATCTCTCTCTTTCCATCGCCATATGCAGTAACCGCTATCTCTTTACTGCTAGCGAAATCATATTTTTTTGAGCATTTCTCTAAGCTTTTGCATATTATTCTATGGTCCATATTTCGAAATATATAGTAAAACAGAGTTTGACGAATTTTTCGTATCACACCAGCATCAGGGTTAAATTCATGAATGCAATAGTAAAGAATTTTCTTCTTCAACATCGTTCGAAAAAAGAAGAACTCCCTCTGTAGCTTGCCAGATGGAACCCCATCAACAGGGAATATATCAATACAGACGCCTGATCGAAACTCCTCTCGGAAATTGCGCTCCAATCCCTCTGTACGGGTGTCAATCAACTTATAAAAAGGAAAGACACATCGTTTTGAATTCCTGTAATCGCAAAGCTTCAGATGAGGACCAACCGGCTCTTTCTGTATAAGTAAAAACAGGCGCTCATAATCAGGCCTTGCCATAATCACATCGACATCGTCATCCCATGGAATAAATCCTTTATGTCGAACAGCTCCCAATAATGTTCCAGCGTAAAGATAGTAGCGCAGAGCATGCTTATCACAATACTCAGCGAAATCGATGAGTATATCTAATTCCAGCTTTCGTAACTCATGAAATTCTATTTCTTCCACTGTATCCCCTCCGTATTATTTATCAAAGTCGTATTGTATTACGCCTTGAGCGACTGTCAAACAAAAAAACCCCCTCTATCGTTTCTATTATACCACTTGTGTAGAAGGGTTCCTACATCTTTATAAAAATTTAAGAAAATTACCCATAACGATCAACTCTTCAGGTACTTCATAAAGCTTTCCTTATTTTCTCTCGCAGTCGTCGTTGGCCTGCCTAGATCACTTCGCGCTCCAATGGCAGCTTTGACTTCAATAAACGTCAGTTCACTGGCCTTCTTAGCCTCAGCCAGCGCTGTATCCAGGCTCTGTAAGTCTTCGACACAGAGCGCATGGAGATAACCGCACCCCTCCGCAATCTTCACCAGATCCATATGTCCCCCTACCGTAGGCATTCCCCCCACCGTTTCATGGGCTTCATTGTTGATGACAATGTGAACCAGATTCTCTGGTTTATTCGCTCCGATCACCGCCATTGCTCCCATATGCATCAACGCAGCGCCGTCCCCGTCGATACACCAGATCTTCGTATTCGGTTTGTTCAATGCGATGCCTAGTGCTATCGAAGAGCTGTGCCCCATGGAACCCACCGTAAGAAAATCATACTGATGGGACTCTCCCTCCCTTTCTCGAATCTCAAACAACTCCCGCGAAGCTTTACCAGTGGTCGAAACGATAATGTCCCGCTGCGCAATGCGTGCGATGTGCTCAATGATCTCCTCCCGTCTCATCGCAAAATCATTGTGATAATCCACTTTTTCGCCATACTGCAATGCATTCTTGCGAACGACGAAGGCTACACTCTTCCCTTGGTCCAGAAGTGGACGAAATCTCACCATTTGTGCCTTAATATCGGCTTGTGTGGTGGTTTTATCAAGGACATAAACCGTAATTCCCATATCCTCCAGTAATCGAATCGTAACTTCTCCTTGAAAGATATGCTGCGGTTCGTCGTGTTCGCCCGGCTCACCCCGCCAGCCCACCATAAAAATGCAGGGGATCGCATATACCCTATCATTTAACAGTGATGCCACCGGGTTAATGCTATTGCCTATACCACTATTTTGCATATACACCACTGGGACTTTGCCTGTGGCCAAGTGGTATCCGGCTGCCAGCGCAGTACAATTCCCTTCATTCGCGGCAATTACGTGATGCTGCGGATCGATTCCATAAGTATTCATCAGGTAATTGCATAAAGCCTTCAACTGAGAGTCTGGAACGCCCGTATAAAACTCAGCGCCGATCGACTCGATTAGCTCTTTGACATCCACGTTTTCTCTGCCCTCCTGCGTTTTGGCACATTATAGTTCGTCGATCAATGAAATTATATCCTTGATCGGCATTAATCTTGAGTCAACCTCCAGTGCGCGATGATACTTTAAAATATCCCTTGCCGTTTGTTCCATGGCGGGAAATGCGCTTCGTGTAAGCTGATTGGCATAAATTACAATATTCACTCCATGTTCCGCAAGCTCTGACTCTTTAACAGAATTGAATGATGAGGGGACAACAACAATTGGCGTCTCTTTATCCTCAAGACGGAACCGATCACAAAACTCCAGAATTTCATCTGGCGATTTTTTACGGCTATGAATCATAATTCCGTCGGCTCCAGCCTTAACATACGACATAGCGCGGTTCATCGCGTCATCCATTCCCTGATCTAAGATTAGACTCTCAATCCTCGCAATGATCATAAAGTCATCTGTCAGCTGGACTTTTTTGCCGGCTGCAATTTTTTCAGAAAAATGCTCAATGGTGTCTTGAACTTGCTCCACTTCTGTTCCAAATAATGAATTCTTTTTTAATCCTGTCTTGTCCTCAATAATAACAGCAGAAACGCCCATTCTTTCAAGTGAGCGGACTGTATAAACGAAATGCTCGGTCAATCCACCGGTGTCCCCATCAAAAATAATGGGTTTCGTCGTAACTTCCATGACATCATCAATTGTCCGAAAACGCGATGTCATATCGACCAATTCTATATCCGGCTTCCCCTTCGCGGTCGAATCACAGAGTGAGCTTATCCACATGGCGTCAAACTGATCAAATTCCCCTTCATGCTCAACGATTGTTTTCTCCGCAATCAAGCCAGTCAGGCCATTGTGAACCTCGATCGTCTTCACAATAGGTCGCAAGCACAAAAGCTGTTTTAAACGCTTTCTGCGAAGCTCCGGCATCGCTAACCTTTCTTTCAGCCGATCATCAATGCGCTTAACATTGTCATTGTACGTATAAGGGACATCGATCACACGCCCTCCGTATTCCTTCAACAGGGCGACAACGTTATCTCGAATGGCTTTCATTGGACCGCTTGTCCAATTATCGCCATGTATCACATAATCCGGTTGTATCTCTGCGATAACCGCATCATACATAATTTCATTCTGGATCACGACTCTGCTAACGCCCTCGATGTCCTTGACCATCTGAATACGTTCTTCAAAGCTAATCGTTGGAAAACGGTTAAATTTCACCATCGCCTCGTCGCTGAGTACGCCTATGATCACCTCTCCATACTGCTGCGCATTTTTTATGATATTGAGATGTCCTTCATGAATTACGTCTGTACAAAAACAAGTGTACACCTTTTTCATTTTATTCAATCTCCTATGGTTATTTATTCTTTTCAATTACTTCTGCAATCAGAAACTGTGCGACCTCCTCAATCTTCTCAAAACTAACCGCTTTTGTGAGAGAAACTCCAAATGCCTTCCGCACTTTATCCACCAATTCATCTGTATAATATAAGACTCCATCCACCACATTCTCGATCCCGTCCAGATAGATGGATTCTCTATTTTTTTTGCGCATACTGTCTATATCAAACCTTTCTTCGTCAATATAGGCGCGCATTGTATCCACAGTTCCATCAATCACAACTGGGTACCCCCCGATTTCACCAAAAACCCCCGGACAATGCAATTTCACAGCCTTTCGTTCCCTAATCGCAGATAAGATCCCCTCAATGATTTCAAAATTACTGGAAGCATTCATCATATTCCGCTTTGCATCTACAGGCATCGCAATCTTGCACATGGAAAATATGGCATCCATATCCGGCTCCAGCTTCTCTCCTCCATAGCGGATATCGATAAGCTGATCGACCTGTTCCGTTTGCCCTTCCTTGCTTATCACCACGTCATGGAAATGACTTGTGGCAAATGTTACATCCAGATTCCATGCATCTTGAATCCCATACTTTTCGGCTACGGCAAATTGAATCCTTGGAATTAAATGATTAATATTGCCACTTCCAAAATCCGGGTATGCTTTTCCTGCTGATTTCAACCATGGAATGACGGCATCTGAGTAGGATGTGTTAATGACAATCGCATTGCTATCCGCCGCCTCATATGCCTCCATAATATTTTTAATATACTTGATGGCGAGCGGAGCCCATATTCCGTAGGCTCTGATATTTTTCCAAGAAATACTGCCATATTTTAGGCCTGAATATGCCCTACTACTATTTACTATAATATCGGGCCGATACGTTTTGATACAGTCCTCAATAGAGGAGACCTCATTCAAATCCACATGATCAACCAGAATTACATTTGTTCGGTTCTGACCTCGAATTGCAGATGCAACTCGAACTATATTAATATCGGACAACATTTTTTCACTGTTTCTGCCCGCCACATAAAGCTCAATGTCAGCATCAGCGGTGGACATTAGATAATCTAACAAATACGAGCCCACACTGCCAAGACCCATAATCATAATTCTGACTTTTCTCTCTGCCATGACATCTCTCAGTATATTTAATTTCTCATTTAAATTTTTCATTTATTTTTCCCTTTTATAATGGTATTTTATCAAAATCTATTATTGTATTGCAATTGATCCATTCCTTTAATTCTACCATATCATACTGTTCTCTGTCGAGACTGCCAAAATACTTCTGAATCACAACAAGATTCGTTTTTTTGTATTCAGCCTCTGTTAGAGTCTCAACAATATCTCGAATTCGGTCTCTTTGCACAAACTTCCAAATCTGGCCGGAATTAAAGATGCCGATAAAGGGCTCTTGTATTCTCAGCGCACTGTGCTGTGTGTCATAGATATAATGGATTCGGTACTCGGAATCATAATAAAAAGCGACCGCCTTATTAGCAAGTATGGGCTCTCGATTATACGTAATCACATTATTGACGGCATGACAGACCTCCTGGAAGCTATCGCTGTCAACATATAAATCCCCCTCGGCAAAGACTATTTCTTGAAAATCTAAATCCATCACCGCTTGTAGGCCAAGAAAAAGGCTATATCCAGATCCGAAATCTGAATATCGGTCGTTCTTGATCAAAATAATCTTGTCCTGGATTTCCGTAAAATCATTCTCGAGTGTTGTTTTAAGCTGTTCAAACATATATCCGCCCACGATGACATATTTGTCAAAAGCCTCTTTCTGATGGAGCATCCTATATAATAACGACTCTTTAATACTATTTCTATAAAAAATACACTTCAGACAAGGTTCCCCGATGGACTCACTAAATCGAGTTGACAATCCCGCCACAGTAAGAATTAATATTTTCATTTTCTCATCGCCTCGACACACATATCGATTCCCTTCCTTAGATCAATCTGCGGCCTCCAATTCGTCCTTGTTCTTATTTTTTCAGTATTCAGTAGGCGCCTAACCGGGTCGGATGCACGGTATCCCTTAAATTCAATCTTCGGATTTTTGATTCCTAATTTTTTTGCACACAGTGCCACAAGATCAAGGATGGATATCTCTTCATCTGTCGCTACATTGTATACCGTCCCGTCCAAAGCGCTCTGCGAATCCATCAGGGCAATTACAGCTGCACAGCTGTCCTCATTGTGAAGAAATGTTCTATAATTTACCTTTGAATTCTCCAATAATTCTACACAGCCATTTGCCTTAAGCTGATTCAAAATATGCGGAATGATATGTTTCGGATACAATTCATTCTTGCTGTATACATTGGCAAAGCGGATGGAACATCCATTGATTTTTCCCTCATCCACAGCATCCTTCATGAAAAATTCTGTTAGAAGTTTTCCTGTCGCATAACTTGTCCGCTGGCTGTGTTCCGCATTTGCCATCGTTATATAATCTGCTTCTGAAACCCCTCCTTCACCCCATGAATTCATAGAGTAGACTTCTGAGGTAGAACAGTTAATATACGTCTTAGCTCCAACTTCAATCGCCTGGTCTAAAAAGGACTTCATCCCGATCACATTGGTTTCAAATGTACGGTTTATATGGTAAAAATGTTCTGTGTGGACAACCGCCGCACAATTGATATAGATCACCGCATCGCAATTATCTTTGGTGGACAAAACTACTGTCTTTATATCTTCCATCTGCTCTTTCGAGTTCAGGTCATACTCATAAAAAGAAAAGTTACGATTCCCCATCAAGTCCTCCACCGACTTTATGGAAGAAGCAAAGAAATTGTCAAACCCTATTACTCTATTCCCCGAAATAATGAGTTTCCTTGCTAGCTCATTCCCGGTCATCCCCGTTACACCACTGATCACATATAAATTCATTATACTCCAACCTCCAATCTTTCTCGATAAAAATCATCCACCTGCCTATGATAGGCCCTTTGTTCTTCTTCAATATTGTATTTCACCTTTTCAAACGCAACCCTTTCTGTCTCCATATCCAAAATAGCATACTGTGCCATAGGATTGAGATTTCTAGGCTGTCCCACTGAACCTGGGTTGATGAAGATTACTTTTCTTTTGTTCCTCCTTCTTCTATCCTCCGTCTGATAGTATTTTTCAAAAAGATGCGGAAGATGAGAATGCCCTGAGAATACATAATCATAGTTCTGATATCCACTCAACTCCTGGTCTGGCTTTATGCTGTTCCAGTACTGATCTTCTAAGCTTCCATGCACTGCAAGACACCGCTTAGAACCACAGGTAAACTCTGCACTCCCCCTGCATGTCATTGTTTTTAGAATATAATTCCATGAATCCTCGGTCAATACACTTCTCGTATACTTAGCACACTCGCGTCCTCTATCAGATGAAAATCGAGCATATCGATTGGTTGATATAGCATTCTCATGATTCCCCCATATGTTACATAGAATGGGATATGGCAGGCCCTTCACCATATTGATTACCTCATTGGAATGCATACCATAATCAATCATGTCCCCTAACAGAATACATGCCTGAATATTGGTTTCTTTCTTTGTATTGTCAAGCACCGCCTGTAACGCTGCTCTGTTGCCGTGTATGTCTGACATGATTAGAACTTTCATCGCGCCCTATTCCTTTCATTTGTTACATAAGCATAACCTACGTATTGACAATTATACCACGTCAGGAGAGACTTGTAAATTAAAGAATGAAATCTAAACTTTTTTGAGATCACATGTTCTGTATAGACTACTGAACACAAAAACGCTTCTCCTATGATAACTGTATAATAGTTCAATTGTTACCATAAGGGAAGCATTTTCCATAGGTTTTCAAGACGTATTAAAGCGATAACTATTATAGACATCAACATAGTGGCATGAAAGTTGCAACGGTATAAATCAGTATCCAATCTAGTGTTTTTTTACGCGACTTAAAAACAAGCCCAATATGCGCTGACTTATCTTTAATGAACATTTATAATTTATAGTAAAGGAAATGATACCGGCAATTAAACAGTTAATTATAAATATAAGCGCTCCCCAGATACATAATTTAATATATCCATCCATTATAGGTAATACTTTTATTTCTGCAACTATAACCAATATTGCAATGACGAAATAGGGAATGCTTAATCTTAAAAATGATACTATCTTTTTCTCAAAATACTTGCCGTGGATATATCCTATTTCCATAAAACTTAGGCTAATCGCTGTTATTAGCATCGATGATAAAATCCCATATATGCTCAATTTTAATAGAATAGTAATAACAAATCCAATACAGATAATTCCACATGCAATAATCTGAAAATATTTAGAAATCTTAAAATGACCTGTCATATTTAGCAAATGGCCACTTGGTATATGAATGAGTTCAAAAAAACAAATAGAAACTAAGTAAACTGCAATTAACGGCTGTTCATAATTTATATCTGTAACTCCCGCTGTATATACTTTTATAAAAGGCATAATCAACGCTGAGGCCGTCACTAGAAACACAAATAATAAAACAACGATGGCTAGTTCATACTGCTGAAAAACATCCCATACTCTGTTTCTATCTTCTTGAGCTGCAAGTTCTCCAATCCCCAATCTCGGTGCATCCGTAGCAGCATGCAGAATTCCTTTAAGCAAAACAAAAACACTGTTATAAACTGCGTACACACTTGCTAGTAGAGTGCCTCCTGCTGTTATAGTAATACAAATAATAGGAGCAGTAGAATAAAAAACACTTGTAATCTTTTGTGCAAAAACATCCCTAGTGCCTTGTATTGCTTTATAATTAGGTGTAGCTTTTAAGTCCAAAAACAAAAAATGCCTCTTAACATAAGCACCAATGGCTATGCTATTAATTATAGAAAAAATCATTAGGCAAAAACGAATAAACCACATGCTGCACCCTAATGACATTGCAATTATATTGATAATCCAACCACAGGATGTTGTAACCAGAGTGATTAAGGAAATAACGTATTCCTTTTGTTCTGCTTGTAAAAGTATTCTATATTTAGTAGTATAGTAAAAATTGAAGCAGACAGGTAGGATTGTCATCAGAAATATTGCGAAAACCAGAACGCGATTTAAATCCGTATTTATTATGAGGCTATATCCGAAGGATAAAATCACCCCAGCCACAAAGGACAGTATACCTATCTTCTTAAAAGTATTACGAGTAGCGGTTATAATTGAGTTAATTTTATTATAGTCTTTCTGAATATAAGGCTTAAATAAAGCTACATTGGTCGCAATGGTAAAACCGCCCTCAAATATCATTAGAACGTTGACTAACTGACTCGCTGTAGAATTTAAGCCGTTAAAATCTGATCCAAAAAATATTAAAATAAACTTAACCGATATTATGCCAATTAAACCATTACACACTGTAAGCAAAACGGCAGATATTGCATTTAGAATACTCTTCTTGTTGCGTTGCATCTTATACCTCATTCACTAATTTATTAACCGAGGCGACAAAGGATGCGGTAACATTTCTTGATGTATATTGGGGTATACATTTTGCCACCTCTTCAAATGTTAAATTTTTACCTCTGTACTTTTCAGCAAATTCATCAATTCGTCGCGCATGTTCCTCTACATCAATTTCCCTTTCATCGATAATCAAAACCATAGGATAGTCTTGCAAATACTTTAGGCATGGGTCTTGATCTATTTTTTGAAAGTGAATAATCGGTTTTCCCATGGACATGTATTCGAATATTTTACCTGGGGTTTGGAAACTAACTGCATTGCCGATACTGACTAAAATGTCAGCTCGAAGCATAGTATCATACGATGTATCGCGATTTTGTAAACCATGTACTGTTATAATTTTATTTGGGTCATTTATTTTTTGCAGTAGAACTTCAATCGGATATCCTGTCATAATAATAAAGTTAATATTACTAGTACACCTAACGAACGTATTAAGTGCATATTGAGGGTTCCGTATTTTGGCGCCTAATGCCCCTCCATAAACACAGCTTACTTTATCTTTAACAATGGATATTGGTTTAACATTTTGATGGTTTATAGAAACAGGCTTCATATTGGGAAACCCAATCGGGATCATTTTATTCATATATCGGTTAAATGGTGTTTCCTTGTAAAATTCATATAATTCTGGGATCAGATAAATTGCGTCACACGCGTCAAATAACTCATGTTGATGAGATGACAGTTTTTTATAACAGCCTTTACCATAAATATGTTCATTATAGCAATATGGATCAAATTCATATAGTATCCATTTTGGACGATTATTCGCATTCAATTTACGCAAAAACTTCTTCGCGATTTCATGACAAGTTACGGGATGGGATATAGATAGAACTACATCATATTTTTTTTCTTGGTGTAATTGGACACATTTATTTACAGTATCATTCTGTAGCCATCCAGAAAAGATTTTGTCGTGTTTTCCGATACAATAATATAGATAAAAGACCCCCTTTGAAATAAAAGCAAAAAGACGGTTTAACAACTTCAGCACCTTTGGAGCAGGTATTTCATTTAATCGGTTATATAAAATCGTATTCATACTTCGAGGATCTTCTATGCGCCAAATTTCCCGTCCATTTGCCTCTTTTTCATACTTAGGAAGGTCTACCGACTTGCGAACTGTTACAATGTCAATGGACCATTTATTTGCCTCTAATGCGTGAAGCAGTGGATCAAAACAATTCGTATTTGATGAGGGAAATGGATAATAGTCGCCAACAACTGCCAATAAGTTCATTTTATCACCTATGCATTTATAAGTATTATGCCAAAGATTTCTTTTCTCAAAGCCTCTATTTGTATTATCTGTTTATTTAACCTCTCATAAGTCGTCTCATTTAATTTTTCTATAAGTATAACGCCATCTTTTCCATATAATGCCTTGATCATGCCAGGATTCTCAATAATGCAATCATAATATTCTATTTTTTCATCCTCGTTTGATATTTGATTTAATTGTGAACTATCAATCGGAACTGAACCTGAAAATATGAAATTGTATTGTGCCTTCATGATAGCAATTGATTGTTTCGCAATCTCTACTTGTGTTGTGTTGTCACTCACTACATCCTTCTCTATTTTGTTGATAATTTTATTTATCCCCTTAACGCTGTTTGTATCATGATAATTCAACACAGCAAATATCGGCAAATTATACCGGCATCTGATATCACTTGCACTTCTCACCTTTGGGGAATGTATATACAGCAACGTAAATATACACACCCCTACAACCACCCCTAAAATAATGCCAAGGATAAAGAAAATAATTAATTTCTTTACTTCAATGTTCCCTTTTGATAAATAAAAACATAGAGCTAGCATTAGTACCACCGCGATAATAGTAATGAATAGAATCTTCCTGATATTCCGTAAAAAAACTATAACCAAGTCCTTAAATGTAATCTCTTTTCCCATCATAGCAACTCCTATTCCGTTTTATTTAATATATTTTGAATGAATCCTTCCAATGTACTTGCTTTCATTTTGATATGTCTTAGGCGTTATTAATAATGCTCCGATAAAACAGATCGCTATCCCCAGCCAGAAGTAAGGTGAAAGAATAAATACAAAAGGCTCTAAAGCTGTAGATCGAGGTATATAAAATATCGTTAATAAGCTATATAATATCATAGCTGATAAAATCCAGTGCTTCGATAATAAATATTTTACTTTATTCAGATACCATCCTATAATTACATTAAATATTATAACACCAATCCAACTATAATCTACAAACACGTCTAAGACATACGATGTTCCAATTCCATGTCCTTGAAAAAACATATCACCGCTTACGGCATATGAAAGATGTAATTTTAGATCGTGAGAAACTAACAACCTTTCCATTGTCTGTCCCACTGGAAAAGAAACCCCGGTAAGTCCACTTATAATACCATTTTGAAAAAATACATCATACGCATAGCCAAATAAGTAGCCTGGAAATTCTAATTGAGGAAGTTTATCTTTTACGTCCCAAAACTTTACTAAAGCATTATAAGTTGTACTTTGCTCATATAAAAAATTAACGATGGGGTTCTGCATTTTGGAAGATATATTACTGCTGTATCCATTCCTAAGCTCCGTATATATTAGTAAAAAGCAAATAACAAAGGGCAATAAGATAACAACAATCGTCTTTTCAACCTTTCCAAACCATTTTATTTCATTAGGTTTTCTTAAAGCATCCCGTAAAACATAGTAGACAAAAATAAAGACACAAGCCAGCATTGTTGGAGATCTCATTCCAACTCTTAAAGATGGAAGGGTCGAAAATAAATAGGCTGCTAAAACAAAACAGGACTTCCGTTTGCTAGGTAATGTAGCTAAAAAGATACACATGCACGGCTTCATTATCTGTATAAATCCTTTTACTACTGCAGGCATACTTGTTCTATATTCGCCAGTGTAAATGTCTACATAAGTATGGGTTTGCATAAAAAGTATTCTCTCCATGCCTTCCATCATGCTACAAACAAATCCTATAATAAAGAATATAAAAGATACAAATTGAATGTTTTTTATAAATATTGACTGTTCCTCTCTAACTATGGTGTCAAGTGAGTTATCTATAGTCGTCAAACTCGCACTTACATATAACGTTAGGAGAGATACATATATCATTGTAACTGCAAAAAGATCCGCGTCATATGAATACCCAATATTTGTCCATTGTATATTTCGTAGAATACATGTTAAGGGCCTAGCTGTCAAAAATAAAAAAAACGTACCATTAAAACACAGGAATGCAATCCTATCTCTTACTTTTTCAAACGAAAAAGATATATTACAGATCAGGATAATTAATGAGGCCATATACATAACAGTAAAATTCCCCTGTACCCTTCCAATTAAATACACAAAAGGAGATAACAACACGGCTGATATCCTAATCACTCGAGCCCCAGGATGCAATTTAAATCCTCCTCCCAATATTCAGTCTCTATTTTTCATAACAACATTTTTTTGGCAAGACTTTATCTAATGCTTCATTCAGATTTTGCTTAACTACTTCAAAATGATTCCCTTTATATGAATCATTGAAGCATATCATTTTGTACTTTTCCTTGCTTATTGCATGTAACAATTCGTCATTCTCATCTGAATCAATTATAAAAATCTTACCATGTCTATAAGAACAGGGAGATACATTTCCCTTAGCCAAATTCCAATATCGCATTATATATTGACTTACATTTTGTTCACTACGAAATTTATCCTTGCATGTATCTTTTAAAATTTCACTCTCACAGTTCCAAACCTCTTCAAAGAGTGATTTGGTATATGCATTTGGTAAATGGTCATTTTGGAAACCAGTAAAAACATTGAAGGGGAGTGTTAAATATGTTTTCAATCCGTCCAACCCATAAAATGGATAAAATAATTGTCTCCAATGCTTTTTTAAAAGTTCCTTTTTGCTAAAATGTTTATTTATTATTCTTACATTATTATAAATAATTGTCGAAGTGGCGTCTTCACTTGGGCATAAGGCAGAGATAATGAGTCGATCAACAGGTTTTCCCCCATTAAAAAAATCCTCCGGCTTAACCTTTGCATTTAGGAACGTATCATCATTAAAGTAAACAAAATGTTCACTGAGGCCCTTAATTCTATGCAAATTGAGTTCTATTGTATGTGAATTAAAAGTCGGAAGATATTCATCTGGAATAAAATCGCTATGTTTCACAATATTCAATTTGGGATGTTCTAGATTCAACCATTTCGGCAGATGTCCACACGTCACAAAATGGATACGGTTGACCCACGGAGCAAATTTTTCAACCGCACGAAACCAATACTGTAAATTATCCCAATCACGGTATCGAATTTCTCTATCGTCAGCAGCATCTCCTGGCTGATACTTTCTTTTTTCTTTTTGCCATTCAGGGTCGTTTCCGTCCACCCATATCATGATAAAATCAATTGGACATTCCACAGCTACCCTAGCCTCCTTACCCATCCAATAAGCTTGCAAGTGAACTTAAAATTTATTCTCATCATTAACATAACGCATTTTCGCTTAAAAGGCACATATTGGCTAAAAATGCACTCTTTAAAATATAACTTAAAATTTTGCAACAACATCGTCAAAATTTCTTCTTGTCTTTTAGGCGAAATGGAAGAACTCCAACCATAATACGCTATAACACCCAAAAGAGAAAAATAACTTTTATGTAATCTAAAGGTCGCCAAGGATTTGATTGCAGTATTACTGTCCCTTGACTCTTTCGATAAATTATTAAATGCGGTTAATGCATCCAAATTTTTTTCAGAAAAGGCTGTCCTTGTGATACTTTTATCATCTCTCCAATAAAAATATTTTATCGCATTGCTATAACAAATAATCCTCGCACATTTGATGGCTTTAAAAATAGTATCAATATCTTCATAAATACGGCCTAAAGGAAATTCGATTTTGTTTTCAATAAATAGAGCCTTTTTATACATTTTTCCACATGCAGGATATATTTCACGTTCTAAATATTTAATTAGTGCCTCTTCCGTATTCCATTTTTCTAGCGGACCGTCTCCCGTAGTACAACATATTTTTTGACCTTTTTTAACCTTCAAATATTCAATAATTGCAATGTCAGCATCCGCTTTGCAAATCATGTGCATCAAATAAGAAATGTAATCACGGGTAATCCAATCATCTGAGTCTATAAATGTAACAAAAATGCTAGTTGCAATTTCTAATCCTTTATTTCGTGCTGAGGAAAGTCCGCCATTTTCCTTGTGTATAACCACTATTCGTTTATCGATTGATGCATATTTATCACATATAGCAGGAGAATTGTCCGTTGATCCATCATCTACGAGTATAATTTCCATTTCAGCATAATCTTGTTGCCGGATAGAATCGATACAGCGTTCCAAATATTTCTCAACATTATATACTGGAACAATAACACTGACTTTTGGATTCATGTTCTACTTCCTCCATGTCATTCGATTCACTATCCCAACATAGCTCTGAACGAGCTTAACCACTTTTGTCGAGACATTTTCATCGGCATAATCAGGAACAGTAAGCCCCAGATCTCCATTTTCGTTCATAGAGGATGCCAGTTCAACCGCCTGCAGAACCTGTTCCGTCGTAATCGAACCAATGGTAAAAACTCCTTTGTCAAGCGCCTCTGGTCGCTCGGTGCTTGTCCTTACAGATACGGCGGGAAACTTAAAATAGGATGCCTCCTCAGGAATTGTCCCGCTGTCTGAGACAACACAGAAAGCCTTTTGTTGAAGACAGTTATAATCATAAAAGCCAAAGGGTTTAAGTGTTCTAACGAGTGGATGGAATTTGAAATTGCGCGCTTCAATAAACTTTTTGCTGCGCGGATGGGTGCTATAAATAACAGGCATATTATAGGTCTCTGCCATTGCGTTTACCGCATTCATCAAAGCAAAAAAGTTGGATTCATTGTCAATATTTTCTTCTCTATGTGCCGAAAGAAGAATGTATTTCTTTGGCTGGAGGCCTAGTTCCTCTAAAATTCTGCTAGCCTTAATTTTATCCGAAACGCTGGACAGCACTTCTGCCATAGGCGATCCAACAACGTATGTTCTTTCTCTCGGCACTCCCGCAGCATTCAAATATCTGCGAGCATGCTCGGTATAACAAAGATTTACATCGCTTGTAACATCAACGATCCGCCTGTTGACCTCTTCCGGAAGATTTTCATCAAAACAACGATTTCCCGCTTCCATATGAAATACAGGAATTTTTAGCCTCTTTGCCGAGATAACGCAGAGGCAAGAATTCGTGTCGCCTAGGACAATGAGAGCATCCGGCTTTACTTTGACCATAAGCTCATAGGATTTTGCTAATACATTCCCCATTGTCTGACCCAGATTCTCCCCCACCACACCTAAATAATAATCGGGTTCACGGAGATCCAATTCCTCAAAAAACACTTGGTTTAATGTATAATCATAGTTCTGACCTGTGTGAACAATGATGTGATCAAAATATTCATCACATTTTTTCATAATTGCCGACATCTTTATGATTTCAGGCCGAGTACCCACAATCGTCATAAGCTTTAGTTTTTTCAAAATAAAATCTCCCCTTACAGTGTGTAGTGCGGATAGAGCTCTTTATGAGCAAAAATCCAATCCGCCATCTCCTTAACCATAACCTCGTAGGTTGGGATTGTATAACCGAACTCAAATGGAGTGCTGACTAGCGATTTATCAAGGCATGTACCGTCTACAGGATTAATTGTTAGAGCATCATTTCTTAAATAGTGGTTAAAAAGCCTCAACAGTTCATACTTTGTTATGGAGCACTCGGGCACAGAGTTATAAAGACCTGTGGCACCATTCTGCATAACAGCATCCATCGTTTTTGCCAGTTGAAGTGTCGTTTGTCCTGTCCAGACCGCCCTCGTATAACCGTTTATTGAATTTTCCTGCTGCATAAACCAGTTCAAAAGACCAATACCCTTTTCATTTATATCCGGACCAACGATGGAGTTTCTAAGTGTCACATTTTTATCATCTTCAATCTCCCCTAATGCTTTCGTTCGATCATAAAAGGTTTGTCCATCCCTCACGTCATCCTTTTTATATCCTCCTCTGTCCCCCGAAAAGACACAGTCTGTACTCATATGTATAATACGGGTCTTCATATTTTCAGTGAGTTTGACTAGATAATGAGGAAGATATGAGTTTAGGAGTATTGCATTAGGATGGTTACTTTCCGCAAACTGATTCAGAATGCCTATACAATTAATAATAAAATCAAAATTTCCCTCATCCACAATTCTTTTTATAAGTGCACTGTCGGTTGCATCACCGACTATACCCTTATATACTGTATTTTCAAATAGAGAAAACCCTGTAACGTCATATCCGCATTCATTTAAATAAAGAGTAATGATATGCCCTGCCATACCAGCCGAGCCTAGAACAAGCACCTTTTTCTTTTTCATTTTTGTCTCCGTATCTGTAGATTATTGTAATTTAACTGTCGTTCTAATGTTTTTCCCACTCTTCTAACTCTTGCTTGATATATTCCAGAGTCAGCAACTTTTCCTTCACCTGCTCCACATTCAATATTACAGTATTATTAGAATTAAACTCTTCAACAGTAGTCAACGCCGGATTTCCTTCACTAAAATATTTTTCATAATTCAAATCCCGTTTATCCATGGGAACACAGTAGAAATTTCCCATATCCACCGCGTGAACCGCTTCTTCCTGTGTCAGAAGTGTTTCATACATCTTTTCTCCATGCCGTATTCCGATTAGCTTGATCTCATTGTCGGCATGAAAAAGCTCTTTAACAGCTTGTGCCAAGTCTCCAATCGTGGATGCCGGTGCCTTCTGGACCATAATGTCACCCGGATTAGCATTTTTGAAAGCAAATAAAACAAGTTCAACCGCTTCGTCCAAACTCATTATAAATCGTGTCATTTGAGGTTCCGTAACCGTAAGCGGCATACCAGATTTTATTTGTTCGATAAATAGGGGGATAACAGATCCTCTTGAACACATAACATTGCCATACCTTGTTCCACATATTATGGTTCCCGATGGATCAACTGTTCTTGATTTTGCAACAAATACCTTTTCCATCATGGCCTTTGAAGTTCCCATCGCATTAACGGGATAGGCTGCCTTATCTGTCGATAGACAGATAACCTTTTTTACCTTTGCCTCTATTGCCGCTGTCAAAACATTGTCTGTCCCAATCACATTGGTTTTTACAGCCTCCAAAGGAAAAAATTCGCAGGAAGGTACTTGTTTTAGGGCGGCTGCATGAAAGACATAATCAACGCCATACATGGCATTTTTTACACTATCAATGTCCCGGACGTTTCCGAGAAAAAATTTAATCTTTTCATTTTTATATTGTTTGCGCATATCATCTTGCTTTTTTTCATCCCGCGAAAAAATACGAATTTCTTGAATATCCGTATCAAGAAATCTCTTTAAGACCGCATTTCCAAAGGAGCCGGTTCCTCCTGTGATAAGCAAAGTCTTATTTTTAAATACTTCTTCATTGTTTCTCATAGTGCATTCTCCTCATATCCAGATCTTTAGAGTTTATTTTAGTACTTTTAATAGCGACATTATAAAAACATCTTTAGAAAAATGGGTCGTATAATATTGACTTCCCTTCTCCCCTTTGTTTCGATAGAGAGAAGGATTTCTAATTACATCAAGCATTGCCTGTGACAGAGCGAGGTCATCACCTGAAGATACTGCAACTCCACAATCCGCCTCCCAAATAACATCATATGCTGCGCCATCAACAGCCCCAATGATTGGTTTTCCTGCACTGAGATACCCTTGTATCTTTGCAGGCAAGGTTAATCCAATGCTTGTATCCCCTTTTAATGTCAACAAAAAACAGTCTGCCAATTTGTAAAATCTCGGCATTTCCTCAATCGGATGTCTTCCACAAAAGATAATTTTATCCTCAAGCTGCAGCTCGTTGACGAGTCTCTTACAATTCTCCAATTCAGACCCATCGCCCACAATATGAACGCAGTAATTTTCTGTTGGCTGTATTCTTTTGCACGCCCTAATAATACACTGAATATCTTGAACCGCTCCGATATTCCCGGCAAAAACAAAATCAATACAGTTATTGTCAATATACTGCCCCCTATAGGTCGAATATATATCTTCCGCGTGTTGCGGCAAGTATGTTATTTTATTCAGAGGCACGCCGCAGACCTCATGTAAATATTTTTTAAATGGTTTTGAAGTAATACAAATGCTATCACATTTATTATAAATCCAACTGCTTATCTTTTTTACCATTCGAAAAATATACTTATTCTCTCCAATGTTCCATGCTTTAACACATTCAGGCCATATATCACAACAATACAGTACCAACTTTTTTTTAAATTTAGCCTTATAAATGATTCCGGCTATTGCTTGAAATACGGGCGATGTCTGATATACAAATATGGCGTCACATTCTTCTTTCTTATGAAAAAGAGCATATGTACAAGAGGTTGCGACATAAGAACAATAATTTAATAAACGGAAAAAAGTTCCTGTTCTTCTTGCAATAATAGGAACCCTCGCTATTTTAACACCGTGCCAATTTTCCTTTCTATTTCGAAAGTGCTTATATTCTTTTGGGACCTGACCCGATTTATAATCAGGTAACCCTGTAAGGACGTTCACTTGGTGGCCTTTCTTGACTAATTCCAAGCATATGTCATTTATACGAAAATTCTCTGGATGAAAGTACTGAGAAAGAACCAATATTTTCATTACTTACCACCTCAAAATATATATTAATTGTTTTTTTCGATCGCATTGCCCTGATCAACATTGGAGGTAATGTTTTGTTTATGAAAGCCTTCCGTCGAGTCTTTCATAAACATGACTTTGACCGTCATAAAAAGCAGCTTTAGATCGAGAAGTAGTGAGTAGTTCTCAATATACATCAAATCCAGCTTTAACTTATCATAAGCGGACGTATTATACTTGCCCATAATCTGCGCATACCCAGTAAGGCCTCCCTTTACCTTAAGACGATAGGAAAATTCAGGTATTTCCCTCGAATAGGCCTCTACATGCTCAACACGTTCAGGCCTGGGGCCCACTATACTCATATCCCCTTTCAGGACATTAAATAACTGCGGCAGCTCATCCAGACGAGTCTTACGGATAAACCTTCCGATTGGTGTAATACGAGGATCATGGTCCACAGCCGGCATCGCAATTCCGTCTTTTTCAGCATCTACAATCATACTTCGAAATTTATAAATCTCAAATACTTTCTTATTCAAAGTGCAGCGTTTCTGTTTGAAAAATACAGGTCCTCTATCATAAGCCTTGATCGCAATAGCGGTTAGAAGCATAAAGGGCGACGCGACAAGCAAAAACACCACAGACAGGACGATATCCATAAAACGTTTGATCACACGCTGTTCAAAAGACAACCCCATATTTCGGCAGAGCAGCAACGGCGTATCAAACAAATGTATCTCATCTGCGCTGCGGATGATAATATCAGAAAGCTTTGGGGTTATATATGTACGAATGGAATTTTCAAAACAAAACTTCAAAAGACGGTTTCGCTCAGGGGCCTTCACATCACATATAATAACGGATTCATATTGAAGAATCTCCTTCTGAATAGCCTCCAAGCCCTCTTCAATGCTGATGGCATTCCGGATCTCATATTTATCCGCCCGCCGGCTCATCTTAAATGAAAGGGAGTCAGCTAAATCACTTCCATATACAATAATCATTTTATGGGGCGGATATAGCTTCGAATATATCGCATTGGCTCCATATGTCCAAAGGATAATCAAAAGGATGTCCACCAGCGTCATAAGGAAAAATGGGACCGGATTCACTAAGCCGCGTCCAATGAGGGAAACCTGAAAATAGGTAATAACATTTGTTATCAAGACTGACAAAGTCTGCGAATAGATGACATCGGAGCGTTTCAAATATCCAACTTTGTATCCATTGTAAATTCTCTGGAAAAGAACCAACAACACAAGATAAATTGCAATAACAAGCCAATTTCCTCGATTGACAAAGGGCATAATAATAGAGTCGTTATACTGCGTATACCATACAAAAGCAAATGTCAAAACCAATAGGGATATTATGACAATCCCAATCACAAACATGATCAAGCGCTTAAACTGTTCATAATTCTTCATAGCGTCCGCCCTTTTGCACCATAATCATTTTAAAACGTAGATGTCCTATATATCTTGGCCGCTATAACACAGCCTTCTCTAACGTTTTAGTATTGCATATATTGTATAATATTGCAATACTTTTCACGGAATGTAATACTTTTGTAATATAAATTCCCAGATAATTACAAAATTGTACGTTTTTCTATTTTAGACACATTAATTTTACAATAAAACACCCCTTCTGTCAACATTCCTTTCTTTGAGATGCACGTGCAAGCCCAGAATCAGCGCAAAATATGGAACTGCCTTCTCGTCCATTAGCACGCATTGACTGGTCTGCCATATCGTATGTTATTTTTTACTCATAATTGTCTCATCTCGACTCCTGTTTTGTGGACAAACCTGTTTTTTGTTTTCTCCTTTGTAAAGTTTTTGACAAAATATTAAGAATATGTTACAATAATTACAATTAGATGTCTACTCTCCTTTTTATCATTGGCGGCAGGAGGTCAAAACAGTTGGTTTTTAATTCTATTTTCTTTATTTGCTTTTTCTTACCCCTTGTAATTATCGTATACTACTGCATAAAGGAATCTCTGAGAAATCTATTCCTGGTGTCAGTAAGCCTATTCTTTTTGGCATGGGGCAGTGTCGATTGTCTCAAAATAATCGTCCTCATCATTCTTGCAGACTTTTTAATTACAAGAGGGTATTCCCGTACGCCAAAAGTCAAGAAAGCATTGTTGCTCGCCGGTATTATTTTGAATATAAGTATATTATGCTATTTTAAATACCTGAATTTTGTCATCTCAGCCATAAACACGGTGTTTCAGTCGGAGTTTCGTCTATTAGATTTAATTGTACCGCTGGGAATTTCTTTTATCGTCTTCCACAGCATCTCATATTTGGTGGATTGCTACCGCGATGAAACGATTGGGCAGACTTCATTGCTCGAGTTGTCGTTATATCTCCTATACTTTCCCAAATTGATTCAAGGCCCCATTGTGCGTTTTTGTGATTTTTCACCGCAGCTTCAACACCGCACCGTAAGCTTAGATACTTTGGTCTCCGGCATTGAACGTTTTGTTATAGGCCTTGGGAAAAAAGTTTTGGTGGCAGATATGGTAGGAGAAACGGTTACCACAATATTTTCCCGGGCTGCGCTGGGAATCGATGTGCCAACTGCTTGGCTGGGTGTCGTTTTCTTTTCTTTCCAAATATATTTTGATTTTTCAGGCTACTCAGACATGGCGATTGGAATATCAAAAATTTTTGGGTTCTCTGTCAAAGAAAACTTCAATTTCCCTTATATCTCAAAGTCAATAACTGAATTTTGGAGACGGTGGCACATCTCTCTTGGCAGTTGGTTCCGGGAATATGTATATATCCCTCTGGGCGGTAATCGAAAGGGAAATGTATATTTTAATCTATTCATAGTTTTTCTTGTCACTGGGATATGGCATGGCGCAGGGTCTGCTTATATCGTATGGGGAGTGACTCATGGGTTCTGTATTATACTCGAAAGATTCCTGAGCACAAAAAATCTATATAAAAAGATTCCAGCATTTTTTCGATGGGCCGTTACTTTACTTATTGTATGGCTAGGATGGGTCTTGTTTAATACAGGGAGTCTCTCTGACGCATTCGTATATTACAAACAGCTATTTGGATTCGCCAGCACTGACTATGTCCTCTTTTCTTTTCCCTATTTTGTTACCCCCCGAAATATTTTTCTGTTTGTGCTTTCATTGTTTGGAAGCGTGATTTTGGGCAAACTCGTGAAGCCGTCTTTCTATGAAAAACTGCTTACCAGCCGTTCGCTAGTGATCGTTGCCCTTCGATACATCCTGATATGTGCATTATTCATACTCTGTCTCATAAGCATAATCAGCGGCACGTATAGTCCATTTTTATATTTTCAATTTTGAGGGGGCAGAAATCATGAAAAGCCTTAAGCTTGGTTTTGTTATCATTATATGCAGCATTATTGGCTTAGGAATAGGCGGTTTCAATCTTGAGCCCGATAGCATATCAGAAATTGATAATCGGAAATTGACTACCTTCCCAACAATTGGCGAGGGGGACTTTACTGACAGTGTTGAAAATTATGTATCGGACCGCATTGGTTTTCGGACTTGGGCAATCGATACGTTTACCTGGCTAAACGACAAACTATTTAATGAGATGGTTCATCCAACGTATACATATGGAAAAGATGGTTACGTTTTTTTCAAACTGTCCGATGAAGAATATGATATCGAATGGTTAGATGGCTTTGTTGCCTTTTTGCTGCAATTGCAAACCTACTGCGATGAGCGAAACATCCCCTTTATATTTTGGCTAAATCCTGCTAAAACAACGGTGTACAGCAATTATCTTCCCGATGGATATAATTTCACCGGCAAATTCTTGCGCGATTTACTACAACGCCTTGACGAAGCCGGTATAAATTACGTTAACACCACGGATGTATTGATGCAAAAAAAGGAATCGGAACAAGTGTTTAATGTAAAATATGATGCAGGTCATTGGAACGATTTGGGCGCCTTTTATGGTACCAATGCGATATTAGACAAGATCAGTGAATTCTTTCCCAGTGTCAGAAGCAACACTTTCGATGATTTTGAATGTCTGACAAGTCATGTGACAAGTCTATCGGTATCGCATTTCGCCATCGATGAAGATGTTCCGGTGTTTCTTAATACGCAAAGCAATTCCATTCTCTCCTTGGCAGACGATTACGCTTCGTTAAATTTGAACGCAAATTATACCGACTACGATGTTCTCATAAATACCGCGGCACAGGACGAGTATCCAAGGGTTCTATTTTTCCAGGGAAGCTATGTAAACGGGCGCAGACGATTTATCGAATCTAGAATAAAGGAATACGATTCTATCCATAATTATGAAAATGTATTAGATTTTGACTACTATTTTAACATATTCCAACCTGATTGTGTTATCTTTGAAACCGCCGAATATACGCTGAGTGCAAGCTATTTTGACTATGCCACGATGATAAACTGTACGTTTAATCCGTCCCTTAATCAATTTGATTCATATGAAGAGGTTCAAATGAATACCGATTGCATCATTGGATATGAGGAAAGTGGCAATATTGTCAATTTTTCTTCGGAAAATCCCTGGTCCTCAGCAAACTATGCGTATCTACAGTCAGGCAACTTGATACTCGATTTAAAGATGGACTTCGAGGAGTATACGCTTTCAGCTTCATTTGATAGCACCAGGTTTGATTCAGAAAATGCAAAACTGATCTTACTCGATGAAGAAGCAAAGGAGAAACGGATCTATGATGTAAAATGGGTATCTGGATCGTGAACCGCATGATGGCTCAGCGGAATTTTTCCTATTGGACAAGAAAAATCCCGCTGAGCATGACGCCCAACGGGTTCCAGATAAATCGGAATGACAGGACTTGAACCTGCGGCCTCTTGGTCCCGAACCAAGCGCTCATACCAAACTGAGCTACATTCCGAAAGGCTTTCCATCAGCCAGAAAGCTATATCATTATAGCTCAACCCCATCCATTTGTCAAGCTTTTCCTTCCTAAATTTTCGCCTCAGTGAGAGCTCACCCAAACAGAGCGGGGACACAACCGCCGGTTACAATAATTTAACACCTCCCCTCCTTGTAATCCCTTGATCCATATGCTATAATAGGCAATCATATACGTTGGAGGTGCTTTTTTGAGTATTCTGGATAAGCTGGAGCGCAAACTTGGCCGCTTTGCAATCCCTCATTTGATGCGATATATAATCATCGGCAACATTGCCGCCTATATAATGTCTCTTATCAATTATGAGTATTTCAGTTATCTCATCCTGGATCCGGATCTCGTGATGAAGGGGCAGGTTTGGCGGCTGCTCACCTTTATCTTCATCCCCGAGGGCGCCGGCGGCACAAATATTCTGATGGTCGCCATCTCCCTGTACTTCTATTACTTCATTGGTTCTGCCTTAGAAGCCCGCTGGGGCGCATTCCGATTTAATGTATACTATCTGATTGGGATCCTCGCAACCATTGCGACCTCCTTTATCTTCAAAGGGTACGGCACGCCCTCCTATATCAATGAGTCCTTGTTTCTAGCTTTTGCGACTCTCTTCCCAGAGCTTCAGGTGATGCTGTTTTTTATCATTCCGATAAAGGTCAAATGGCTTGGCATTCTGTCCGGCGGCCTCCTGATCTTGCAATTTATCACCTCGAACAGCTTAAGCTCCCGCGCCTTTATCATTGTGGCGATGCTAAATTATATCCTGTTCTTTGGGCCCCAACTGGTCGCGAAGATTAAAGCCGCGAGGCGGCGCCAAAAATTTACCCAGGCCGTCAATTCCTCCCGCAGCCCTTACACATCCCCATCAAAGGGTAAAGTCATCAACGACGTCCCCTTCCACAAATGCCATGTGTGTGGGAAGACGGAGTTGGACGATCCCAATATGCAATTTCGCTATTGTTCCAAGTGCAACGGAAATTTTGAATACTGCATGGACCATATCAATACGCACGAACATGTAAAGTAGACAGATCGCTCCGATTTTGGAATATGTTTTCAATTCGGAGCTTTTTTTGTATCAGAAATTGGTAGTTAAACAAGAGTCTCGGCCCAACAGGCAATTTCAGCATATTTCCAAGTATAAATAATTTGCATTTCTTTGGCATAGGTTGTATAATATACCTATACGTTTTCAACGTATCCAACAGCGCAGTTATTTACAGAAAGGAGTGTTTCTCATGAGCGCAGAATTAAAAGAATTACTCTCCTCCAGCGAGACAGTAGATGTTTACAAGACTGATCATAATATGGTTGTCAAGCTCTTCAAAGAACACATGCCAAAGACGGCAGCTTTATATGAGGCCCTGACCCACTCCCGTGTGGAAGTCACCGGCCTTCCCGTCCCTGTAATCCACGAGGTTTCTGTCATAGATGGCCGCTGGGCCATCACCATGGACCTGATTCAAGGAAAGACCTTGGCCGAAATCATGAAAGAAGATCCCGCCAACACAGATTCATACCTGGAACAGATGTTGGATATCCAACTGACCATCCACTCTAAAAACGTTCCCAAGCTGAGCAAGCTTAAGGATAAGCTGGCACGGCAGATCAACGCCCTGGACGAAATCGACGATATTAAGAAGTTCGAGCTACTTAGCCGCCTAGACAGTATGCCCAAACACACGAAGCTCTGCCATGGCAATTTTACGCCGGAGAACATCATCATCAACGAGAACGGCACCTATATCCTCGACTGGGTAGCCGCCCGCCAAGGAAACGCCAGCGCGGATGTGGCTAGAACCTACCTCCTCTTCGCCCTCAATTCTCCGGAATCGGCGGACCAGTACATGGCAATGTTCTGCAAGAAGACCGGGACCTCCAAAAAATATGTTCAGGAGTGGCTTCCAATCGTAGCGGCTGCTCAACTGACCGAGAATAAGGAATCCGAGCGAGAGCTTCTTATGAAATGGATCGACGTTGTCGCATACGAATAGGCTTAACAGAATCAGAAAGGACTCCCGGGCATGAAGAGGGAGTCCTTCCTGTGTCAGAGGGAAGTTCGGCCTCCCCCTTCGAAACGTCCATCAATTTCTGGACATCGGACGCCATAGCTTTCGTCAATATTGCCATAAATGAAAGCAGTTTTTATGCACTTCTTCCATAAAATAAGAGGAAACTTTTGAAAGTCTGTCGAAATTTATAGTTGCGAACTTCATGGTTTTTTGAGTATAATAATATTGTTAAAAAAATAACATCTAGTTACCACACTATCACGCAGCAACGTATTTCGCAGATCCTGTTCGCAGGACGCTAACCTTGAATAAAAATGGAGGAAACGGAAATGGCTAACAAGGAAAAAGTAGTTCCCATGGACACAAATGTAGTGGATACTTTAGAATCCCTAACCGCCAAGGTCAAGGAGGTTCGAGAAGCACAAAGGATTTTTGCAACCTATACACAAGAACAGGTCGATAAAATTTTCTTCGCCGCCGCCACCGCCGCTAACAAGGCGAGGATTCCTCTGGCCAAAATGGCAGTCGAGGAGACCGGCATGGGCATTGTAGAGGATAAGGTGATTAAAAATCATTACGCGTCCGAGTACATCTACAACGCGTACAAAGATACAAAGACCTGCGGCGTTATTGAAGAAGACACATCCTTTGGAATAAAACGGGTCGCAGAGCCTATCGGGGTTATCGCGGCGGTCATCCCCACGACCAATCCTACTTCCACTGCCATCTTTAAAGCGCTAATCTCTTTAAAAACTCGCAATGGTATCATCATCAGCCCTCATCCCCGCGCTAAAAAATGTACCATCGAGGCCGCCAAAGTTGTCCTGGAAGCCGCCGTTGCTGCTGGCGCTCCCAAAGGAATCATCGGCTGGATTGATGTTCCTTCGCTGGAATTGACCAACCTCGCTATGAAAGAAGCTGACATCATCCTTGCCACAGGCGGTCCCGGCATGGTCAAAGCCGCATACTCCTCCGGAAAACCGGCTCTAGGCGTAGGCGCTGGAAATACACCGGCGATCATCGACGACACAGCCGACGTTCTTCTCGCCGTCAACTCCATCATTCATTCGAAGACCTTCGACAATGGTATGATCTGTGCCTCTGAACAGTCGGTCATCGTTCTGGATTCGGTGTACGATCAAGTTAAAAAAGAATTCGCGGACAGAGGCTGCTACATTCTGTCCCCTGAGGAAACGGATCAAGTGCGCAAGACCATCCTCATCAATGGCGCTCTAAATTCTAAAATCGTCGGACAATCCGCTCACACCATCGCGAATTTGGCTGGAGTCCATGCCCCGGAAACCGCCAAAATTCTTATCGGCGAAGTTGAAAGCGTGGAGCTGGAAGAGGAATTTGCACACGAAAAGCTGTCCCCCGTTCTGGCCATGTACCGCGCAAAAGATTTCCAGGATGCGCTTGCAAAGGCAGACCGCCTCATCGCAGACGGTGGGTTTGGCCACACCTCCTCCCTCTATATCAACACGGTAACAGAAAAAGAGAAGATCGCACTCTTCAGCGAAACGATGAAGACCTGCCGGATTCTTATCAACACGCCTTCCTCCCACGGTGGCATCGGTGACCTGTACAACTTTAAGCTAGCTCCCTCCCTGACGCTGGGGTGCGGTTCTTGGGGCGGCAATTCCGTCTCCGAGAACGTCGGCGTGAAGCATTTGCTTAATATTAAGACCGTTGCTGAGAGGAGAGAGAATATGCTTTGGTTCCGCACACCCCAGAAGGTATACTTCAAAAAAGGCTGTCTGCCTGTGGCACTGGATGAGTTGAAGAACGTCTGCGGCAAGAAGAAGGCTTTTATTGTCACCGACTCCTTCCTTTATAAAAATGGATACACCAAGACGATTACCGATAAACTGGATGAGATGGGAATTACGCACACCACCTTTTTCGATGTGGCCCCCGATCCCACATTAGCCTGTGCAAAGGAAGGCGCAGCCGCGATGCAGGCCTTTGAACCGGACTGCATTATCGCCATCGGTGGAGGTTCCGCTATGGACGCCGGTAAGATCATGTGGGTTATGTACGAGCACCCGGAAGTTGACTTCCTCGACATGGCCATGCGCTTTATGGATATCCGCAAACGTGTCTACACCTTCCCGAAGATGGGCGAGAAAGCCATGTTCATTGCGGTTCCCACTTCTGCCGGCACCGGCTCGGAAGTCACGCCTTTCGCCGTTATCACGGATGAGACCTCCGGCGTAAAGTATCCTCTTGCTGACTATGAGCTGCTGCCCAACATGGCAATCATCGATGCCGATTTGATGATGAATATGCCAAAAGGATTAACCTCTGCCTCGGGCATCGATGCTATGACCCACGCTCTGGAAGCCTATGCCTCCATGATGGCCACTGATTATACAGACGGGTTAGCTTTAAAAGCTCTGAAAAGTATTTTCCAATATCTCCCCAGTGCCTATGCCAATGGCGCCAATGATCCCGTCGCCAGAGAAAAAATGGCGGACGCTTCAACCATGGCCGGTATGGCATTTGCCAACGCTTTTCTCGGCGTTTGCCACTCCATGGCGCATAAGCTGGGGGCATTCCATCATCTGCCCCACGGCATTGCCAATGCGCTGTTGATCAATGAGGTGATGAAATTTAACGCCGTTACCGCTCCTAGAAAAATGGGAACCTTCCCGCAGTACCAGTACCCCCACACGCTGGAGCGCTACGCGGAATGTGCGGACTTCCTCGGCATCAAGGGGACCAACGATCAGGAGAAATTCGACAACCTGCTGGTTGCCATTGATGAGCTGAAAGCAAAGGTTGGAATTCACAAGACCATCAGGGAATACGGCATCGAGGAGGAGGCGTTCCTGTCCACACTGGATGAGATGGTGGAGCAGGCCTTCGACGATCAGTGTACCGGAGCAAATCCCCGCTATCCGCTCATGAGCGAGCTCAAGCAAATGTATTGTAACGCCTATTACGGGACGAACAAATAAAGAAGGCACACACTTGACAAGGGACCAGGAGAACGATGTGTTCTCCCGGCCCTTTTCTTGTTGAATTTATTGCTGTCTTTTGTCTATCGCATCGGAAGCAAGTAGAGTACCATCATACTGTAATGACAGACGCTCCCTCCCAGCACAAAAATATGAAAAATCTCATGAAATCCCAGGTGCCTGATATGAAGCGGGAACCGTTTGGTCCCGTAAATGATTCCTCCTACCGTGTAGAGAACACCGCCGCCCAGCAAAAGACTCAAAGCTCCCACGGGGAGCTTTTGAATCAACGGATAAATGGCAATGACACACATCCACCCCATGACGATATAAAAAGCTGTGCTGAGCCATCGAGGCGCGCCGATCCAAAAGAGTTTTAATAAAATTCCTCCCAGCGCTGCTCCCCATATAATTCCAAACAGCGCCCAACCCCAGGGTCCTCGGAGGGGAATCAGGCACAGCGGCGTATATGTGCCCGCGATGAGAAGAAAAATCATCATATGATCTAGCTTCTTCAACCGCATTTCCGTCTTGTCAGAGACTGTGAGCATGTGATACATGCCACTTGCCAGATAGAGGCCTATCAAGCTGGCTCCGTAGATGGAAAAGGAGACCACGTGCCACACCCCTGCATACAGCACTGCCTGACATATTAGATAGGCCACCGCCGGAAGCGCCGCTATTCCCCCCGCCAGATGGGTATATGCGTTGACAGGTTCCTTTATTTTCATACCACTCCCCCTAACCACCATATTATACCTTTTATTTTACGATATTATATAGTTTTTATTACTACTTATTATACAATAACATTGACACAACATCAACCTCACCATTCCCCCATTATTCTGTCCATTCTCAAGTAAGCTCTTCCTTAAGTCCTTTTCCTTCCTATATCGTTCATTCCCACAGCCTAACTTCAGGCTTCCCTGACTTCGCCCAAGGGCTGAACCCCTAGTTCTTTCGTTTATTGATCATCTGATCAGAAAACATTGACGCGTTAATCAGGTCGCCTGGATCCACTTCAAGAGCATCGGCAATATTGAAGAATACTTCAAGTGAAAAGGGGCGAATAATATTCGGCGCCTCGATGGAACTGATATGCGATCTGCTGACCTTTGCCTTTTCTGCCAACTTCTCCTGGGACATGCCGCGCATTTTCCGAAGAGCAGCAATCGTGATACCTAGCTGGATAAATCGGTCCCTGTTTTTGAATTCTACTTCTTTGCTCATGTGCATTGCCCTTTCTGTTTTTTATCTTTCATTATACTTTTTCCTATATCTTTTTGCTGTATTTCGTATTGAGCTTTTGTCTTATATTTTAAGCAATTTTTATGAATATAGGATATATGTTTTATATATAGAGCAATACAAAATACTTTTCAATAAATAGCAGAATGAAATGGATGTGGCGGCATCGTATACAGGGAAGGACTTGCTTTTTCGATCCTTCCCCTGTATAATAAAAAGAAAAAGGCAGATGACATTATGGAAACGATTTTACAAGAACTTCTTGCTGCCATGCAGCAGGATGAGCCTATTCCCTTCGACGCAATCCCTTCCATCGATCTCTATATGGATCAGGTCACCACCTATCTTGACAGCCTCCTCTCCTCCAATCTTCGCTCCCAGGAGGACAAGGTCTTTACCAAGACGATGATCAACAACTATACGAAGGATGGACTGCTCCCCTCTCCCGTCAAAAAAAAATACACCCGCTGTCATCTCATGCTCCTCATTATGATTTTCAAGCTCAAGCAAACTCTCTCGATCTCTGATATCGGACAATTGCTGTCCCCTGTCATACAAAATCCGGATCTTCTCCCCTCCTTCTACGAACAATTCTGTCAAATCGAGCAAATGCAAAAACAGGAGTTTCTATCCCGCACGCAGCAGGAATTCACAGAGGTGCAAAACCTTCTCGCAGAGTCTCAAGCAACGGAAGCCTTGCGCCTCTACGCCATGGCCTTAGCCGCACAGGCCGCTTCCCAGAAACGGTTGGCGGAAAAAATTCTCGATCAGCTTCAGGCAGAATCGCAAAAATAAAAAGTTCGCGGAAGGGACACTTCACATAAGGAAGTGTCCCTCTTTGGCTGCTTATGATATGCATCAGACTTTCAACTAAGAAAGTGGAAAAATTCATTCCAATGAAAAATACATATATAGGCATAGGATAGGATATACTGATTGGAGGAATATAGAAATGGCAAGCAGTGAGGTTGGCTTTGTTGTGGATGATGAATATAAAGCATGGATAGAAAATATAAAAGACAGAATAAAGCATAGCCAGATAAAAGCTTCTGTTAAAGTGAATTATGAACTACTTGATTTATATTGGGATATAGGCAGAGATATTGTTGACAAACAGAAAAATGCGAAATGGGGAGAGTCGTTTCTTACAACAATGAGTAAGGATTTGCAAAAAACTTTTCCTAACATGTCGGGTTTTTCGGTGCAAAATTTAAAAAGCATACGATATTGGTACAAATTTTATACCTTCAATGAAAATGGCTTACAGCCTGTAAGCCAAATGGAACTGATTGAAAAATTAGTTAAAGGTATTCCGTGGGGGCATAATCAGAGGATTATGTATAAATGTAAAAATATCACAGAAGCGTTGTTTTATGTGCAGAAAACGATGGATAATGGTTGGAGCAGAACTGTTTTAGAACATCAGATAGATAGCGGTCTGTATGACAGACAGGGAAAAGCTATTTCCAATTTTCAATTAAAATTGCCAGAGCCACAGTCTGATTTGGCTGAACAAACATTGAAAAATCCATACAATTTTGACTTTCTGACTTTAAGAGAAAAATATGACGAAAAAGAATTAGAGGATGCCCTTATCAACCAAATTACACAATTTCTATTGGAATTAGGCACGGGTTTTTCGTATCTTGGCAGACAAGTACATTTGCATGTCGGTGAAAGTGATTTCTATATGGATTTGCTTTTTTACCATGTCCGTCTCCATTGCTATGTTGTCGTGGAGCTGAAAACGGAAAAATTCAAGCCGGAATTTGCAGGTAAATTAAATTTTTATGTCACAGCTGTCAATAAACAGATGAAAACAGGACAAGATAATTCAACAATAGGTATACTTATTTGTAAGGATAAGGATGATGTTGTCGCTGAGTATGCACTCGATGATATTTCACAGCCAATCGGGATTGCTGAATATGAACTGACAAAGGTGCTTCGTGAGGAATTTAAAAGTAGTCTGCCGACAGTGGAAGAAATAGAAAGTGAACTGTCTGAATAAATTAGCTTACGGATTGTAAGCCAATTTGATATAAGTAAAAATAAGTAGCGGATATTATAAGAATTAACTTATCATTAGTGCTTGAGAGTCTGCGGCGTGAACTGTCCAAATCTGAGAAGCGTATTGTCGAACTTGATGTACTATGTTCCAATAACGCTTAAAGCAAAAGCGTTCCAAAGAAGAAAAAACGGCATAGCCACGAACGACTATACCGTAATTTGTGAAAGGCCGCCCACGTACTCTCCACTTCCTTATGTGAAGGGTACGAACGCGAACTTTTTATTACCCGCCTTGCGGCGGTTTTTTCATTGGGTAAAAAGCAGGGCAGCTCCTGGATCCCAGACGACCCACGCGCTGCCCTGCTGTCGATTCAAGCTCAGACATTCGGTTACGCCAGCTTGGCTTTCGCTGTCTCCACCAGATTGGCAAATCCTTCCGGATCGTTGACGGCGATATCCGCCAAAACTTTGCGGTTTAGATTAATATCCGCCTGCTTCAGGCCATACATAAAGCGGCTGTAGGACATGTCATTCTGACGGCAGCCAGCATTGATTCGGGCAATCCACAGCTTCCGAAAATCTCTCTTCTTAAGCTTACGTCCGACATATGCGCTCGCCTGCGCCCGCATCACCGCCGCTTTCGCTGTGCGGTACTGCTTCGATTTGGCGCCGTAGTATCCTTTCGCCAGCTTTAATACCCGTTTATGTCTCTTGCGGCTGTGCAACGCACCTTTGATTCTTGCCATGATACTTCCTCCTTGTTCACTTTAGTGCATTTTCTCTATCCAAATACGATTATAGATACGGCAAAACCTTTTTCATGACTTTTGCGTTGGTGGGATCCGTGATGGTTCCCTTCCGCAGGTTGCGCTTTCTCTTCGTGGTCTTCTTCGTCAGAATATGGCTTTTGTACGCTTTAAACCTCTTCAGCTTTCCGGTTCCCGTCGCGTGAAAACGTTTTGCAGCAGCTCTTTTCGTTTTTAGTTTTGGCATAACTTTTCCTCCTTAAGATCTATACTATAGCCCCTCCGCTGTTCCCGGGAGGGCCAGCGACTTGCGCCGCAACAATTCTTTATGCTAAAACATCTCGGAGTGACCTCAATGCTTGGGCATCAAAAACATGACCATGCTTCGCCCCTCCATCTTCGGGGGCTTCTCCACATCGCCGACCTCTGCGATTCCTTTTGTAAAATCATCGAGAACCTCGCGGCCAATCTCAGTGCGGGACAATTCACGCCCGCGAAAACGGACGGAGACCTTTACCTTATCGCCATTCTTCAGGAATTTCACGGCATTCTTCAGCTTTGTCTGCAAATCATGCTCCTCGATATTGGGAGAAAGGCGAACCTCTTTGATGTCGATGACCTTCTGTTTCTTCTTCGCCTCTTTTTCCCGTTTGATCTGCTCAAAACGGTACTTTCCATAGTTTAGAATCTTACAGACCGGCGGTTTCGCCTGCGGCGCAATTTTGACCAGGTCTAGATTGCGCTCTCTTGCCATGGCAAGCGCTTCCCTCACTGGCACGACCCCAAGCTGATTCCCCTCTTCATCAATCAGCCGAACTTCCTTGTCACGAATCTCCTCGTTAATCATTAACTCGCTAATAGTCGGACACCTCCACAATAATGAATTCCTCTACCTCTTCATCCCCCAGGGGGCTAGCAGTACACGGGATCCCTTCTAACCCGGGGCAGAAAACCCGTTCTTTGGATTCCATCCGCGCCAGCACAAAAAAGCGGATCCCGAGATCCGCTGATAGACATACCTGCCGGTAGCGCCGTCCACACAGTCTCCGGCGCTGTCTTACCGATATAAACCCTTGCCGTATCGCAACACAAAGGTGAGAAGCGGATCTTCTACTTATTTTATACTTTATCTATTATACTTTGCTTTTATCCATCTGTCAAGCCTTTATTTTGACGATGCAAACGTTTTTTTCAAGAACCTGTTAACCGCAGAATTAGGGTTTCGTGATCAGATCAAAATCCTGCGGCAATAGATAATACACAACCGAATCGTTCTCTTGTAAATACCCGTATGCCGAAACGACATACCGGTTGTCCTCGGTTGCTTCATATTCTATACTGAGAATGGACCTGTCTGAAAATCGGTGGAAACTGCGGTTGTTCCCGCTAACATAAGCTGATGGGTCTTTTGCAACAATTTCGTCTCGGTTCATGCCAACCGAAATGTTTTGAAAGTCATCCTTATCTGGAAAAGAGGAGACCAAATATCCATCCACCACATACGGATCCGCCATCTCCCTATCGCTATATAATAAAAACAGGTATCCGCCATTGTCCATAGGCGTGACGGAGTAATACCGACCTTTATTAAACCGAACAAGCTGTACAATGCCCTCTGATTTGAGAGTCTCCATTCTATAGGTTATACTTCTTGTCATCTGTTCCTCCTGAGGGAGGGCGAGATTCTGAATCTGTTGTGTCAGCTCTTGCTTTTCCATATCGGCTACATCAGCCCTGTTGTCATAGGACCCATCTGGCGGCGTATAGGAATGACATCCCGCCAAAACCAATAACAGGAGGGCGCTCCCTGCCCAAAGACAATAAAATATTTTTGTATTGATTTTCAAATTTCTTCCCCCTAGGATCGAATCAACATGTATGCAATGGAACCGGTGTAATAGGCTGTATTATTTACCTGGTATTGACTACTGAAAAGAGGTCCTCTTACCCAATATCCGATAAATCCCGCTTGCGATCAGGATCCCCCCATAGGTGATTCCCATGGCAAACAGGGTATCCGTGAAAAAATGGGCTCCGAGGACCACGCGGCTGTAGGCTACGATCACCGTATACACGACAGACGCCAGCACCAGCAAATTCCGGGTTCTGCGCTGTTGGACCGGAAGTACAAAAATCAAGAGCGCTGTCATCGCCGCGCTAGCCGTATGACCGGAGGGAAATGAGGTTCCGGGCGAATCACGCACCACCACATACCAGGGAGTATAGAGCTCAAAATTGTCCTGCATCTCCCGAAATCGAACCCGCCCCCAGATCCCCTTTATGATATAGACTGTCAACATGATCACCGCGAAGACCAGCAGGGCAAAGGCCGCCTTTTTCGCCGCCTCCCTGCCAGCCTCCGGTGAAGCATCCTCCATAAGCCGATACATACCCCACACCACAAAAGTGGCTACGGTAAAGGCCATAAGCCACTCCGGGAAACTGACCGGCCGGCTCTCCCAGAAGTAGTAGGAATACCGGTTGGGGATGTAGATGGAGAGGCAGAGCAGTGCAAGCAGCCCTATGACCAGACACCAGCGCTGCCCTTCCTCTCTGCGCTCCGCCCAGATTCCCCTGGCCAACACAATCGCCGACGCTAGCCATGCAGTCAGCACTCCAGGAAATTCTCCAAGGCGCTCGAGCCACACCGCCCAGCTAGCCTGTGCATTGGCCAGCGACCTGGAGAACTCCAAATCTCCGTATGTAAAGAGCGCCACCAAGCCGCACCACAGGAACGCAGCCAGGAATAAATAGAACCGCTCGATTTTATTGATCACCGTGCATCGCCCTTCCAAAATTCAATTCTCTCTTGTCCATCCGCTTCCGGCAACGTCCCGCCAAACAGCCGTGCCATAGTCGGCGCCTCATCCACCAATTTCATGGAGGAGAGGACTTCGCCCTTTGCGATCCCCCTCCCCCGCATGGCAAACAGCGTAGTATAATCGGGTTTATAGGGGGAATATCCGTGGGTTGACTTCGTGATGTGAGGCTTCCTCCCCACATCGCCCTCCTGAATCGGGTACACGCTTACACCGTCGCAGGCGTCTAAAAAATAATATCCACGGCGCGCCTCCACCATAAAAGTACATGTATCACTGGCGCCTAATTGTCTTGCCTCCTGGCCGGTTAGGATCTGCTCGATACAGCCGCCATGCGCTTTACTGAACATCTCAAGCGCACGGCGCACCGGCTCCACCAGGTCCGGAGATTTCACATAGATATACGCCGATCCATCACAATGCTGACAGAGAACCTTCCACCAGCGGACTCCTCCCTTTTGATTGGGCTGTAGCCATCCCTGTTCCCAGAAAAATTGATTCAGATAGACCGCCGTATGCTCATCGATGCTGGAATGATCGCCTAAGATGACCCATGTGACCTGATCCTCCAACCCTTCCTCGACGAATGCATCCATCAACTCTCCCAACCTGGCATCATGGCGCCTCAGCGCCTGATACGCCTCCGGAGAGTCATGTCCATGCAGATGCCGTGTCGCGTCGAGATCCACATAATGCACGAAATTCACCTGTGGACTCCGACTGCGGAGGGCATACTTAACCGTCTCGTGGAGAAAATTATCCAGCTGAGGCTGCCGCACTCCTTCAATCATTTTTCCAAACCGCAGGGCCGCTTGAACCTGAAACCAGAAGCTTCCGCGCCGAAGAGAGGCAAAAACTTGATTGTCCCACCACCGGTTGGCAAATACCTCCGGCAGATTGTATGTGAGCCGCGCTCGCCCTGTGACGGGCCAGAGGTAGGCCGCCGTGGTCATTCCCTTCTCCCGGGCCAGTTCATATAGCGTTTTTCCATGGATCAGCCGACGATCCCAACACCAATCAGGCTTCGTCATCCGTTTGGGCTGAAACCTCGTATTGTTGATAACCCTGTGATGGGCGGGATAACGGCCCGTCATGATGGATACATGGGCCGGATAGGTGACAGAGGGATACACGCTGTACACATTCCGGCAATACCCGGCGCCTGCCAGAAATCGCCGGAAATTCGGCAGGGCTTGTAATGTATCCCAATCCGACGCGGCGAGGCCGTCGAAGGAAATCACCATATAATACTGCTGGTTTTTCATCTTATCCCTGTGCCCTTTCCTTGGCCCGGCCCGAGAATTTAACGGCATCCTGATATTGCTGCGTTGACGTGGATCCCGTGTACTCCTCAAAATATTGATCAAAGCTCGTCACAGCCTCGGCCCAATTTTCCTGCAAATAATAGGTTCTTGCCAGGAAATACAGCGCATCCGTCCGCCGCTCCGTGCCCGCGTCCGAGTATTCCGCGGCTAAGGTCAGCTGCTCTAGCGCCAGAGTTAGCTTTTCCGTCCGGCTATCCCCTGACAGGTTCTGCGCTTCCCGGTAGGCATTATAGCCTGCGGAAAAGGCGTTGGTGTATAAAGGCTCTTTAATTTTATCCAGCAGCGCAGTGTACAGCGTTTTATTATCACCCTCCAGCGCTCCCTCTTCCACCTCGGAGAGGGCCTTGCCACAGGCTGCGTAATCCTCCTGGAGGTAGGCTGTCATCGCTGCCGCCAAGGGATTTTCCTTCTGCTGTGATAGTTTGTCCTGCCACTCGTCATTGGCGTCTTCCAGCTTCAATTCCAATTCCGTCTTTTCCTGCTGCGCCTGATGCGCTTCCTGCTGGGCCTGCGCAAGTTGACTTTCCAACGTCCCTCGAGCCGTCATATTCTCAGTGAGTTCAGCGGTCAGCTTGCTCACTTGACTGTTGAGACTGTCCACCTTATCTGGGACATAGAGAGTAAACATTGCCGCCACACCGCAGCCGATTCCTGCCAAAAATAGCAGCATCTGCGCCACTGGTCCCGACCAGTTGCGCATCGAGCGCCGCTTATTCCTTTTGCCAGTAAAGATCTCCTGTACATCAGGCGTCGCCAAGGTTTTCTGTACGTATAAATCTCGGGTCAGATCCCGGATCTCATTGTCTCCCGCATCTTCCTGCCCTTCCGCCTGCATCTCTCGGATGGCCGTGCGATAGCTAAAAACCACTGCATTGTTCACATCCAGTTTCTCCACCTTGTCCAATGTGGCCTTAGCTTTTCGAAAGTTCTTCGTCTCCATATAGCAGAGCGCCATGAGCAGATAGGCTTTGATGTAGTTGCGGTTCATGGCCACAGCTTTTTTCAGCCGGACGAGAGCATAATCAGGACTTTCCTTTCGGAGCTGCACCATGGCCTCATTGCACATGCGAAGGCTCTCATTCATGCTCTGCACTAATTTTTCATTTCGCTTTAAATCTTGCAGATAGCGCTGCGCGCGGTTATCCGGCCCTGGTTGCAAAGCTATGCTGGTCGTCCAGTGCCGGACAGCTTCCCCAATCTCACCCATCTGGAAGCAGACTAGCCCCAACAGATTCCTGGCATTCGTGTGGCGTTTGTCGTAGGAGACGGCCTTTACGAGTTCTTGCCGGGCACCGCTGAGATTCTGACGATTGGCTAGGTCAAGCCCCAGATTATAAAATCCATTGGCCCTCCGGCGTATTTTCTCCACAATACGGGGGTTCATCTCGCTCACTCCTCCGCCTCTTCACCTTTCAAAATCATCTCCACAATATCCACAATGTCCTTTACTTCTTCGCCGGACAGTTCGGCTCCGGATGTGTCCAGCTCTTCGCTGGGTTTATAGCGTCCCAGTTCCTCATGGAAATTAAACATGCAACCACTCCTTTTTCACTCTTTTCGCCTTGCAATCCATCGCTTGACTTCCCCCACCAAATACAGGGACCCCGCGCAGACAATCAATCGCCCTTCCCCACACGCTAGCTCCATGGCCTCATCCGTCCCCTCCGCAATCTCGAAGGGAATCTGGAGATGGAGGCTGTGAACAAGGGTCTGAAATTCTGTCGCAGTTATGCACTCTTCACCGGCGATAGGCGTATACAGGATTTTTTTGACTTCACTCGACCTTGTCAGGTGATTGAGAATCCCTGTGCAGTCTTTTTTTTGTAGTGCGCCGAATACCAATGTGAGGGGCTGCCCGGACAGATGCTTTTGAATGTATTGCCCAAGCTGTCTGGCCCCGTCTTCATTGTGAGCGCCGTCCAGCAAAATTCTCCTATCTCCCACTGCGGCGAGTTCCATTCTTCCCGGCCAGCGAACCTTTTGCAGCGCCCGCCGCACTTCCGTCTCTGCAATGGGCATCGCTTTTGCCTGTAAAACGCGGACGGCCTCCAGAACCGCCGCCGTATTGTCGGCCTGATAGTCTCCGCACAGAGACACCCGCAAGTTGGGATAGGCAAGCTTTGGTGTCTCCACATCCAATGTCTGTCCAGTCAGATCACGGCATCGAATGCGGGGCACGCCTTCTCCAGCATAGAGATAGGGGCTCTTCTTTTGCTGGCATACCTGGCGGATGACCTTCTGAACAGAGGATGGATTCGCCGCCAAGACAAGAGGCACGCCCTCTTTGATGATGCCGGCTTTCTCTGTGGCGATGGACTCCAGGTCGCGCCCCAGCACCCGGGTATGATCCAGGCTGATGGAGGTGATCACGGTCAGAAGCGGAGCCTTCACCACATTGGTGGCGTCCAGCCTCCCACCGACCCCCGTCTCCACCACCGCCATATCCACCTTTCTGCGATAAAAATACAGATAGGCCATGGCGGTTAGAATTTCGAAGAAGGTGGCGTGATTCTCCCCGCGCCCTGTCATTTCCCGTATTGTATCCTGAATTTCGCATCCTATTCCGACGAAATCCGCCTCTGAAATCAGCTGGTCATCAATTCGAATCCTCTCCCGGTAGTCCTGCAGGTGCGGCGAAATATAGAGCCCCGTGCGGTATCCCGCCTCCATCAAAATTCTCTGAAGCATAGCACAGCAGGAGCCCTTACCGTTGGTGCCGGCCACATGGATAATGGGAATCCTATCCTGGGGATTCTGATAGAAGGCCATCAAGCTTTTCATATTCTCTAGGCCATTTTTCCGACCGTACAGTGGAACCTGGTCCAGCCAGGTGGTCAATTTTTCATATGGCGTCTGCGCTTTCTCGAGGGCTCGCGGCCTATCCATGCACATCACCTTCCTTGCACTATTTTCCAATCCGGGTGATTTGCTCCTCGATCTGGCGCATAAGAGCCTTATACTTTTCTTCCTTGACTCTCTCCTCCTCAACCACCGCCTGTGGCGCCTTTGCTAAAAATCCTTGGTTGGACAGTTTTTTCGCCACCCTCTCCAGCTCCTTGCTGAGAGAATCCCGCTCTTTCTCCAGACGAGCTTTCTCTTTGGCCAGGTCAACAAGCTGGTCCAGGGGAATGTAGACGACAGCCTTTTCCAGAGGGATGGAAACTGCACTTTCCGGCACTCCCGTCCGATCTCTCTGCACGACTACCTCGCTTGTATAAGAGAGAGGCGCAAAAAAACCGGTTCCACGTTGAAAGATGTCGGCCGTCCTGCCGTCACTGGTTACGATCACCGCCATGGCCTTGTGTTTCGGCGAAACATTCATCTGTGCGCGAATGTTCCGAATGCCGCGGATCGCTTCTTTCATGATCTCGATCTCTTCTTCTTCCGACGAGAAATCCCAGTCCTCCCGATATTCCGGCCAGCTGGACAACATGATGGTCTCTTCTTCCGGGCATACGTAGGAGAAAAGCTCCTCCGTGATAAAGGGCATGTAGGGATGCAGCAGCTTTAGCGCATTGAGTAAAACCGTGCGCAGCGTCCACAGTGCAGCCGGCCGTGTCGAATCTTCCCTGTTATAGAGGCGGGATTTCACCATCTCAATATACCAGTCGCAGAATTCTTCCCAGAAGAAGTCGTTCAGCTTGGCCACCGCGATGCCCAGCTCGTATTTCTCCATGTTCTCCGTCACGTCTTTCGTCAGCCGGTTCACCTTTGACAGGATCCAGCGGTCTGCCGCCGTCAGCTCATCCAGCGTGGCAGTCGGTTCTTCATCCATATTCATCAGAATAAAGCGGGATGCATTCCAAATTTTATTGGCAAAATTGCGGCTGGCCTCCACTTTCTCCCAATAGAATCGCATATCATTGCCCGGCGCGTTCCCTGTCACGAGCGTAAACCGAAGGGCGTCGGCGCCATATTTATCGATGACCTCCAGAGGGTCGATTCCATTGCCAAGGCTTTTGCTCATCTTTCTCCCCTGAGAATCCCGCACAATACCGTGGATAAATACATCCTGGAACGGACACTCGCCTGTGTGCTCCAGTCCAGAAAAGACCATGCGGACAACCCAGAAGAAAATAATATCATACCCTGTCACCAACACGCTGGTGGGATAGAAATGTCGGAACTCCGGCGTGTCATCCGGCCAGCCCAAAGTTGAAAAGGGCCACAGCGCAGAGCTGAACCAGGTATCCAGCGTATCTTCATCCTGAACCCATTCTGTTCCACCACATGCCTCACAGGGTCCTTCCGGCATGGTCCGGTCCACCACCATATGGCCGCACTTTGTACAATAGTAAGCGGGTATCCGATGGCCCCACCAGAGCTGCCTTGAGATACACCAGTCCCGGATATTCTCTAGCCAGTGGAGATATACCTTGCCAAACCGCTCTGGAATAAAGGTCAACTCCCCCTTCTTTAGGACCTCGATGGCGGGTTTCGCCAATTCCTCCATCTTCACAAACCATTGCTGCTTGACCATGGGCTCGATGACGCTGTGGCAGCGGTCATGGGTTCCCACGTTATGGGAATGGGGTTCCACATAGAGCAGATATCCCTGGTCCTCCAAATCCTGGACGATGGCTTTTCGCGCCTCATATCGCTCCATTCCAGCGTAACGGCCGCCCTTCTCATTGATATGTCCATCGTCAGTCAGAATGCAGATTTGCTCTAAGTTGTGGCGAAGTCCCACCTCAAAATCGTTGGGGTCGTGGGCAGGCGTTATCTTCACGGCGCCGGTTCCAAATTCTCGATCCACGTAGGCGTCAGCGATGACGGGAATCTCCTTATCGACCAACGGCAGGATGACGTTTTTTCCAATGGCATCCGCGTAGCGCGGATCCTCCGGATGAACGGCCACGGCCGTGTCCCCCAGCATGGTTTCCGGGCGGGTGGTGGCCACCTCGATATAGCCGCTTCCATCCGCGTAGGGGTAGCGGATGTGCCAAAAATGTCCTTGCTGCTCCTCGTGCTCTACCTCCGCGTCGGAAATCGATGTCTGACACTCGGGACACCAATTGATGATCCGGGATCCCTTGTAAATTAAACCTTTTTCATACAGGCGGATAAAAACTTCCAGCACTGCGCGGGATAAGCCCTCATCCATGGTAAACCGCTCCCGCTCCCAGTCGCAGGAGGAGCCCAGCTTTTTCAGCTGCTTGATGATCCGCCCGCCGTACTCCTCTTTCCACTTCCAGGCCCGCTCCAAAAAGCCCTCCCGGCCCAGGTCTTCCTTCGTGAGGCCTTCCTCCGCCATGGCCGCCACGATCTTCACCTCTGTGGCAATGCTGGCGTGGTCGGTTCCCGGCTGCCAAAGCGTGTTATATCCCTGCATCCGCCTCCACCGGATCAAAATGTCCTGGAGGGTATTATCCAGCGCATGGCCCATGTGCAGCTGTCCCGTAATATTCGGCGGGGGAATCACAATGGTATAGGGAGGCTTATCTTCCTCCACTTCTGCGTGGAAGTATCCTCTCTCTTCCCATTGACGGTACAGCCGATCCTCCACATCGGCTGGATCATATGTGGTTGGCAATTCTTTTCGCATGGTGTCCTCCATTCAGGCGCGTCTGCGCCATTTTTTAATCGCAAATTGTAAAATAAAAACGGTCCCTCATCCCTGTAAGGACGAAAAACCGTGGTACCACCTTATTTCACGGCAAGCCGGTGCGGAGCCGCCGTCTCATCGGCCTAACGCTGCCGCTGCGTCTTCGGTTACGGTCCCCAGTTTGCCTGCGGACTTTGGCCGAAACAGTTCAAAAGCGACCTTCCACCAACTGTACCAAAGGAATCTTCCAGCCTCGGATCCCTCTCTCTGACGGCCAGCCCTGGTGTACTCCTCTTTCTCACAACTTTTCACTGTTCATAACTATAGCGGAAATCCGGCTTGCTGTCAAGGGGACCTTCCTAAATTATTCCTTACAAAATTTCTTACAAAATCTTACGGGGCTGCGTCTGCAAATGTAAGGGATGTCAGGAGTCTCTCCAGGGTATTGTCATCCTTCACTGTCGTAAAATTGGAATATGCCACCTGATAAATCCGGTTTCCGCGGGGAACTAAGCCTATCTGGATTACACAGGCGGCCTGCCCATATCCAACTTGATAGGCCAGTGTGAGCGCGTCCACCGACCCATAGTGCCGGATCCGCGCCTTCTGAACGATCTCCGCGTCCACGCCTAACGATCTCATGGACTTGGACAGCGCGCTCAACTCATCCATGATCGCTTCCATGTCGGAGGCTGTCACCTCCCCCTTCATTTCCATATAGGCGAAACTCAGATAGTCGATCGTCCCCCTGTCTCCCACAGGGCTGGCAAAGTACCCGTATAGCGCAAGTTTGTTCTCCTCGCCTAAAAGATTCATATTTTCTTGCATCTTATCCGTGACCGCCTCCCAGGAGATGGCACTCCAGCCAGCCGGAAAGCGGAAGGAGAGGTCTTGAATTGAATACGGCGCCCAATTGGCCGGCGGTTTATCGCTGGCATCGGTGTATCCACCTCTGCAGCTGACGCCTGCCAACACCATGAAACATAGAATACAGAGGAATAAAACCTTTCTTGTCGTGCTGAATTTCATGGTTTAAGGCTCCAGGGGAATGACAAAAATGCAAATAATGTAAAAGACGATCCCCCAGCCCATACAAGCTGCCAGCGCCATGATCACTCTCACCAATGTGGAATCGATGTGGAAGTACTCTGCAATTCCCCCACAGATGCCTGCGAGCTTCTGATCGGACTTGGAACGGTATAATTTTTTGGACATATCCATCGCCATATCCTCCTATCTTTTCTGGTATCTCTATTATAGCTCAAACTGGAGAGAATTCAATAAAAAAATTATAAAGATTTTGAAGGAATCTTCCCGGCCATGACGTCTAAAGGGGTGAACATTTCAGAGGAGGTATTCTATGAAACCCAAAAAATTGGGCGCTATCACCTTAGCCGTATCCTTAATCGCCTTGGGAGTTCTGGTTCTCGTCAGCAATCTAGTGCCCTCATTTCGCTTTACTGAATCCCTTAAGTACTTTATCCCCATTGTGCTAATCGCTCTGGGATCGGAATTTTTCATTGTCAGCGCAGCAGGCCGCCGCCGCGCTAAGGCGGAAGGGTGTGAAGAGCCTACCATTCAGTTTGACGGCAAGAGTATCGCATTACTATTTGTGATCATTGTCTGCCTTTCTGTCTACAGTCTCATAATGGGGGTTGTTGGGCATACGAGCCGGTACTTGGAACTGGACTCTCACTACACGGATGACGATCTGGAGCTGCTTTACAGCGGTACTCATGGGATGGCGGCCCAGAATCTCTCCATGCTCAAAGGCGTCAACCCCTGCGGCGATATCCAAATCGTAGGGGCCGATACCAACGATATTACCATTGAGTACTCATTTCAGGCCACCCCGTCTTTCCAGGAGCACGCTGGAACAATCGATGACAGCGTCTTTCGATTTGAAGCGGATGGCGATACGTTTTTCTTTGGCCTTTCTCCATCCATGGCACAGGCTGTATCCAGCTATTCATCCGGCTCCTCCGGCGCCCGTGATATTTTGATCTCCTATGTGATTACGGTTCCCAGCAACTTAGCTCTTGACCTAGCTCAGAGTTTTGGTACAATGGAGATTACCGGATGTCTAAACACCATATCACTGGACACCTCTTACAGCGATGTCTACCTCTCCGATATAGAGGGGGAGCTGAATCTAGATGCTTCCTTCACCGATATATATCTAGATACCATTCACGCCTCAAGCCAATGGGTCCTCGAATATAGCTCCCTCAATGGGTCCACCAGCGCCCCCTTTTCCCTCACCTCCAGCTTTTCTGACGCGGACTTAACTGTGACAGAGGTTTTAGAGGGGAACGTGAATGTCGACAGTGAATATGGAGATATTGCATTGCAGCTATCTTCTGAACAGAACGGCCATTTCGCCGTCACCAGCAGCTTCGCTTCCCTGTATTGTCCCTTGTGGGGGCTGGACGGCGATTCTCTGGACTCAGAGATTCAACGATCCGTCGGGGAGGGGGGACCGGAGTTCACATTGGTTCAATCCTTTGGCGATATGACGATTGAGTTTGAATAAACAGCAAATGAGGTGAAGCTTACATGGAGGACTTGGAGGCGTCCTTGGATTTTGACACCTTTGTGTCAGAGTTTCAACATACATTCTACAATTTGGCCTATAGCTATGTACAAAATGAGGCGGATGCCGAGGACCTGTGCCAGGAAATCTTTTTAAAGCTTTATATGAAGCAGACGCAATTCCGTCATCAATGCCAACTGTCCACATGGTCGTACCGAATTGCGGTGAACACATGCCTGGATTTTCTGAGAAAGCAAAAGCGGCGGCCTCAGCGCGCGGAATTGGACGCGGCACGGGCGCTGTCCCCTCCATCTCAGGAGCCAGAATCTCGTCTGGTGCGGGAGGATACCGCTTCGCATGTTCGCCGGCTGGTAACACAGCTGCCGGCCAAATATCGGGATGTCATAATCCTATATCACTTTTTGCAGCTCTCCTATGAAGAGATCGCAAAAGCGCTGGAATTACCGCTTCGCACCGTGGAGACGCGGCTCTACCGCGGCCGGAACAAGCTTAAAGAACAAATGATTCGGGAAATGGGAGGTGATGATCTTGCAGTGCAACAAGTACAGAATCTTAATCCATAAGCAATTGGACGGGCGAGCGACGGAACTCGAGATCCGTCAGCTTCGCCAGCATCTGGATACTTGTCCCAACTGTAGCCGTTATCAGGAAGAGACCACAGCTTTGATGGAGTCGCTTCGCCTCACGCCCTTGCCCGCGCCGCCGGGCCTGCAAGCTTGCGTCGCCCAGCGGATTCAAAATCAGCGGCGGGAGCCATCTTCCCGCAAGCCCTCTCTCACAACAGGGCTTTTGCTGGGGAGCAGTTGTATCGCGGCCGGCTGTCTCGTCCTCCTTTTCTTTTTCTTGGGCGTCGATTTTCTTTCCCTTCCTGCCAACATTTATGAACATCTATCGCTGTTCATCAGCAATTTTTCTGTATCCCTTGAATCTTGGCTCAGCGGTCTGTGGAACGTCTGGGCGCGGTTTCCATCATTATAACTTGGAGGTTTCGCTATGCAACACACCAATCGTTTTCTACTTTTTGTCACGTCCTTGATTCCAGGCGCCGGGCACATGTACCTGGGTCTCATGAAACGCGGGCTGCATCTCATGGTCTTGTTTTTTTGTCTGCTTAGCTTTTCCGTGTCCTTTGATCTCTTCTTTTTCACCGGTTTGATCGGTGTGGCGGCGGTGGTCGTCTGGTTTTTCTCCTTCTTTGACTGCCACCATCTGTATCACCGCATTGCGGCCGGTGAGGCCGTCCCCGACGAGGGCTTTCTCACCACCTTCGGCGTAGCCCTTCTCCTGATCGGGACGGGCGCCTTCGCGCTAATCGGCAACCTTTTCTCCTTCCTGAATCGCTTCCTGATGGGTGGCGTGCTCCACACACTGTCCAATCTGTTTTTCCCTCTGTTGCTGATCGCCCTCGGGCTCTTGATTCTCTATCAGACTAAGAAGCGGTCCGAAGGACAGGAGCCGCTTCATTTTGATCGATTCTTCAAAAAATCCGATGGCAGTGGATCCGATTCGGAGCCTCATGATTCCGCGCAACCGTAATCAATGGATTACCGTATGGCGCAGACGGCGGAAGTGGCTTCACTCTGTGGATTCGCCATGTATGTTATTTCTACCGTAAGGCCCTCCGTTTTTTTAGCGGTGGGCCTTCTCCCTTTTTTCGTCAAAAAAAGTTAAATTCGTTCTTGCTTTTCCTCGTATCTTGATCTAAAATAGTACATATATTGCCGCTCAGCGGCTTTACTTTTCTGCGAAGGAGCGTTTCCATGAAACAAGACATGATTGTCATTTTAGATCTGGGCAGTACCGATAACACAGGCGTTGCAAGAAAAATCCGGGATCTTGGCGTATACAGTGAAATTTATCCTCATGACATTACGGTGGATGAGCTGGCGGCTCTGCCGGGAGTGAAAGGCCTCATCCTCAACGGCGGCCCCAACCATATGGTGGATGGAACGGCGATCGATGTGTGTCCTCAGCTATATCGCGCTGGGTATCCCATTCTTGCGGTATCACATCCCCGGAAGGACGGGGGCGAGGCATTGGACTGTTGGCCCGCGGACGAGGCTTCCTATACGCAACTTCTAAAAACTTTTGTTTTTGACACATGCGGCGCTGACGCCAACTGGAATATGAAGAATTTCATCGAGGATCAGGTGGAGCTGGTGCGCCGCCAAGTCGGCGACCGAAAGGTGCTGCTGGCCCTATCCGGCGGTGTGGACAGTTCTGTGGTTGCCGCCCTGTTGATTCGGGCTATCGGCAACCAATTGTACTGCGTACATGTCAACCATGGCCTGATGCGCAAAGATGAATCCGAGAGCGTCGTTCGGGTTTTTCGGGATCAACTCAACGCGAACCTCACCTATGTGGATGCCAGTGAGCGCTTTTTGAATGCGTTGGCCGGCGTTTCCGATCCGGAGGCGAAACGAAAGATCATTGGCAGTGAATTTATCCGTGTCTTCGAGGAGGAGGCCCGCAAACTGGAGGGCATCGACTTTCTTGCTCAGGGCACGATTTATCCGGATATCGTGGAGAGTGGGACAAAGACGGCGAAGATCGTCAAGTCCCATCACAATGTGGGGGGGCTGCCGGACGATCTACAGTTTGCGTTGGTTGAGCCCTTAAAACAGCTCTTCAAAGATGAAGTTCGCCGCTGTGGCGTGGAGCTGGGATTGCCGGATGAGATGGTGTACCGCCAGCCTTTCCCAGGGCCAGGACTTGGAGTCCGCTGTCTCGGCGCCATCACCCGGGAGCGCCTGGAGGCTGTCCGCGAGGCGGATGCCATTCTCCGGGAAGAATTCGCGCTGGCCGGACTTGACCACAAGGTGTGGCAGTATTTTACCATCGTTCCAGATTTTAAGTCCGTGGGCGTCAAGGACAATGCACGCTGCTTTGAGTACCCGGTGATCATCCGCGCCATCAATACGGTCGATGCTATGACCGCCACGGTGGAGCCCGTGGATTGGGCTGTGCTTGGGAAGATCACAGACCGAATCTTGAAGGAAGTCAAGAATGTCAATCGCGTCTGCTATGATCTGTCGCCAAAACCGCCGGCGACGATTGAATGGGAGTGAAATGAGAGGTCGAAGAAACCCAGTGTTTATGCGGGTTTTCGGCGTTTCAATAGGTCTTTTGATAACAATTTGATAACGGTTGTATAAGAGCCATTATTCTTGTAACTCAGTGGTTTATGGGTTACAGAATGATGCTGTACAACAAATAAATCCATATTATAAAGCCCTTAGCTGTGGGTAGTAACTCATAGCTAAGGGCTTTTTTTAGAATCCATGGTTAAGCATAAATTGAATAATATTTGTTTGACCTGATTGCCTTAATGCTTTCAACAAATATTCTCGTGGAGGCCAATTACTCATGTATGGATTATCATCAGGACCTGTATAAAGTCCGCCACCAGGGCCTGTGTATAAACCACCGCCGGGGCCCGTATAAAGTCCACCATCAGGTCCTGTATATGCTCCACCACCGGGTCCTGTATAGAGTCCACCGCCGGGACCTGTGTATAAGCCTCCTCCCGGTCCTGTATACCTATTTCTTACCCACATAACAATCCCTCCTTTTTATTTATCATCATTTAAATTGTTTTTGGATGCTTCGACTAATGCGTCGCTTAACTCTTGCGAGGGAACTTTCGCCCAGATTTGTGTGGTATCGAACTTCGGATAGTAATAACGCCAGTTGTCATATTCTTCCCTGCTGATTTCCTCGGAAGATAGCTTGTCCGCCTGTTCTTTCCAAGCGCAGAGCATTTTCAGCAATTCGGCAGCGTCCTTACCTTTGTCCTTGTTGACTTTTAAGCAGACTTCTCCGTCTGCTTCGCTGACGGTAAGACCGTAAATATCTTCAAGGGTAAATAAGGTATGCATAAGACCGATGTAGCTGTCAATGTCGGGAACATCAAGAGCCTGCGGGGAAACATCAAGCACCTGCGCCAATGCAGCCGTTAAGTCTGCTTTGGGTTTACGGGAGCCAGTTTCGTACTGTGCCAGACGAACATCTGCGCTCCGTTCGGAAAAGCCGACAGCCGTACCAAGATATTTTTGCGTCATACCGCGCAAAAGCCTGAAAAAGTGTATTCTTTCGCCAATAGCCATAGTGTTTACACTCCTTGCTTATGTACTGCAACCAGTATAGCAGATATGTTTAGGAATCGTCAATAGAAAATCAAACAAAAAAGTTTAATATTTTCCTCGAAACCTCTTGACACAAGCGTATTTGCTTAGTATAGCAGAAATCACTAAGCTAATATGCTTAATAAAAACTAAATGACCGTCCGAGTAGGATACTTCGCCAAGACCTTTTGATTTATTCAAGAGTGAGCGAGATAACGCCGCTGAAATGGGGCAGGAACGATATTCGGGGAGAACGGCAGCTTAAAAATCTTATGAAAGGACTGACAATATGGAAAACAAATTTATTCGTGCCGATGATGTGGCACAGGAACTAAGCGTATCAAAGCCCTATGCTTATAAGCTCATCAGAAAGCTGAACGAAGAACTGAAAGCACAGGGATTTATTACGATTGCAGGGCGTGTCAACCGCCAGTATTTTTATGAAAGGCTCTACGGAGCAGGAAAGGAGAGTAAATAATGCCAGTATTCAAAAATGCGGACAACGGCACTTGGTATGTGAATTGGAAAGGTGTCCGTGAAGCTGGTGGGGCAGATTACAGTTACGCAAGCGATTATGACATTGTGGCAAGGCTCAAAACGTTGGCGGATAGTTATAAAGTTACAATGCTTATCGTTCATCACACCCGAAAGCAGAAAGCGGAAGATATTTTCGACATGATTTCGGGAACAAACGGATTGATGGGTGCAGCAGACGGAGCATTTGTTCTCAGCAAGGAAAAGAGAACTTCCAATAATGCAACCTGCCATCTATTCATTTGGTCGGAAGTTTTTCTCACGAATATATGAGCACAACTTGATTTTTCGTTTAGTTAATGTTATACTGTAGGTAATTCTAATGAATGGAGTGCCGAAATGACTGTTAGCTACAATAAACTGTGGAAGTTGCTTATAGATAAGAAGATGAATCGAACCGATTTGAAAAACACAGCAGGAGTGAGCTTTAATGTTCTTGCCAAAATGAGCCGTAATGAATTTGTATCGTTAGAGAGTTTATGTAAAATTTGTACTGTCTTAGCTTGCGATATTGGAGATATAATGGAGTTTACTGAAAATGAAACTGCTTGATTTTGCTATCCAGACAACAAATAAATATATTGATGAAATGCCGAAGTCTCAACGAAAAAAGTACGGTCAGTTTTTTACGAGCAAAGAAACTGCTGTATTTATGGCTGGATTATTTGATGTGCCTAAAAACAAAACACGACTGCAAATTCTTGACGCTGGTGCAGGTTCGGGCGTTTTGTCGATTGCACTGATTGAGAGGCTGCAAGAAATCCCTCAGCTACAATATGTCCACTTAATCTGCTATGAAAACGATTCTAAAATTATTGAATTGTTAAGGACAAATCTACAATGGGTTCGGCAGCATACTACACTAACATTTGATTACGAGATTCGAGAAGATAACTATATTCTAAGTCAAATGCTTGAATATAATGAAATGATTTGTGCGGATCCGAATCCGTTGAAATATGATATGGTAATCGGGAATCCGCCATATATGAAAATAGCAAAAGACGCTCCAGAAGCTAAAGCAATGCCAGATGTATGTTATGGTGCGCCCAATCTATATTTTCTATTTGCGGCAATGGGAATGTTTAATTTAATCCCTAACGGCGAGTTGGTATATATCATTCCTCGTTCTTGGACATCAGGAGCTTATTTTAAAAGATTTCGTCAAAAGTTTTTGAACGATGGTGTCTTAGAGCATATTCACTTGTTTGTTAGCCGTGATAAAGTGTTTGAAAATGAGAGCGTGTTGCAGGAAACGATTATTATTAAAATGAGAAAGTCTACTGCAACTCCTGCGAGTGTAACCATTACAACAACACAGAGTAATAGGGATTTTTCCAATAAAACGAATTTTGAAGCACCATATACTACAGTTGTTTCAGGCGAAGATACCTATGTTCATTTAGTTACAAATGAGCAAGAGGTAGAGACACTTAGGCTGCTTAACAGATGGACAAATACATTGCCAAGTATTGGGTTGAAAATGAAAACGGGCTTAACCGTCGATTTTAGAAACAGAGAAGTTTTGCGTGATACAGCCGAAGGTCAGGCAGTCCCTCTTTTCTATTCACAACACATACAAGATGGAAAAGTCATATTTCCTATAGGCAAAGAACACGAGTATATCGTTACAGATCAGTTGGGGTTACTACAGCCAAATATAAATTACCTGTTTGTAAAGAGATTTACTGCCAAAGAAGAACATAGGCGTCTGCAGTGTGGTGTGTATTTAGCAAGAAAATATCCCGATTATTCAAAAATCAGTACACAAAATAAAATTAACTTTATTTGCGGCTTAAAAGAATTGTCGGAATGTGTTGTTTATGGGTTATATGTATTATTTAATTCTACCCTGTACGATAGCTATTACAGGATATTAAACGGCTCTACACAGGTCAATTCTACGGAAATCAATTCTATGCCTGTTCCGCCTTTGGAGAGTATAGAACTGTTAGGCAAAGAATTGATAAAATTGCGGGATATGACCGAAATGGGCTGTGATAAAATATTAAGGAGTTTCATTTATGAACAAAGTCGAGGAAGCGAAAGAAATACTGAAAGAATTGCAAGTGCCAGTTAAACAACAGGCGGATTTGTGCTGTTTTGTTCTATTGGCTATGGCAGATATAAAGGAACAAGATGAATGGTCCGATGCCACAAATAGCTGGATTCGTATTCACGATGTTATCGCATATACAAAAGAGAACTATGGCGTTACATATACGGAGAACAGCCGAGAGACATTCCGAAAACAGGCTATGCACCACTTTAGAAATGCTGCTTTTATTGAGGATAATGGAAAAGCAACCAACAGTCCTAACTATCGTTATCGTCTAACAGACGAAATGCTCTCTCTTATTCGTAGCTATGGAACAGCATATTGGGAATCAGAAAAGCAAAAATTTCTGCAATCTCACGAAACACTGATTGATCTCTATGCGTCTAAGCGTACAATGAGAAAAATGCCTGTTCGGATTAACGGTGAGAACTTTACTTTTTCACCCGGCAAGCACAATGAACTGCAAAAGGCGATTATTGAAGAATTTGCCCCTCGCTTTGCGCCAAATTCCGAGTGCCTTTACGTTGGTGATACTACAGAAAAGGACTTGGTAAAGAATGTAGCAAAGCTGCAAGAACTCGGATTTGCCATTACGCTTCACGATAAAATGCCTGATGTTGTCCTCTACTCTGAAGAAAAAAATTGGTTATACTTTATCGAATCTGTTACTTCTGTTGGACCGATGGAGCCTAAACGGATAAAAGAAATCGAAGAAATGACCGCAGGCGTTACAGCAGGAAAGATTTATGTTACTGCGTTTCTTGATTTCAAGACCTTCAAAAAATTTTCCGAAATGCTCGCTTGGGAAACTGAGGTTTGGATTGCGGATATGCCCGACCATATGATTCATTTGAATGGGGACAAGTTTTTAGGACCGAGAAAGTAAAGCAAAGGACTATTTTAGAATGAAGATACTCGATTTTATTGAAAAAACAGAATTGACTGGAAAGAGTGAATGCGAGAAAGCAAAGCTTCTTGCTATTTTCATTATAAAGAAACCATCACGCTGAATGTACACAATGGGGCGAAATTTGTCCTCCGCCCCTCCCTGAAATATTTCTCTTTCAGATAAAACCGATTTACCGTACTCTATCGGAATAATTTCAAGCTCTTTCATCTTACCGTCAAAACAACCTTTCCGACGTTCTGCCCCTTATACAAAATATCATGCGCTGCCTCCGCCTCGGTTATAGGCAGGGTTTTATAGATTGTCGGCTTAACCTCGCCGCTCTCAATCTTCGGGAATACCTTTTCTACAAGCTCGGAAAGTATCTGTGCTTTAACTTCGGGAGTTCTTGAACGGAGCGTGCTTCCCACAATTCTCACATTGCGCACATAGATATTTTTGAGGTCGATTTCCGTCTTTTGTCCCGCAAGAGCCGCAATCATAATCCATCTTGCGCCGTGTGTGAGATACTGTATGCACTTACCCATAATCTCGCCGCCCAGGCAGTCAATGGCAACATCAACGCCGTGTCCGTTTTCAAGCTCCTCCTTAAGTACAGATGAAATATCCTCCTTTGTCGTTACAACAACTCTGTCAGCATTAAGATGCTTTATTGACGATGCTATCTCATCAGATAAAACCGTTGTTATAACTCTCACACCGAACGCCTTTGCCATAGGTATAATAACACTTGCCAGTCCGGACGCTCCGGCGTTCATAAGCAGCGTATTTCCGGGCTTTATATTGCCCTCGATAAATAAATTCAGATAAGCTGTTGCAAATGCTCCGGTATTGCCGCCGCCTCTGCCATTGAACAGTTCTTCGGAACGGGCATAAGCATATCATATTTAACAGCCGCGTATTCGGCATATCCGCCGCCACCCAAAAGTGCGCATACCTTGTCGCCTATCTTCCAATTTGATTTTGCCTTTGCTTCGTCACCCATCTCGACGATTACGCCGGCAATTTCAAGTCCCATCCAATCAGGGCATCCCGGCGGGGGCGGATAATCGCCCTCTCGCTGCATGAGGTCGGCGCGGTTTAACGCTGCGGCGTGAATTTCAACGAGAACCTCCTCGCTCTTGATTTGCGGATCGGGCACATTGTCCCACCTTAAGCTTCTGTCATCATTTACAAGTATTGCTTTCATTTTTCTCCTTTCTGTTATGCGGCACAGGCTTTCAATATCAGCTTATGCAGCTCTCTTTCATATTCATATCCAAACGGATTTTTCTTTTCTCCGGTGACATATTCCGCAAACGCTCGAAACATCGCGTCATATCTTCCATGCACCGCTGTATCGTGATATTCTCCCTTTGCATACCAATTTTCATCGAATGCTTCTCTCACGCCTGTTGTCTGCGGTGAAAAAACACCGGCACATTCGCTGCCGAGCCATTCAAACGGCTTTAATTCCACCGTTCCCTTTGTTCCGCATACAACAAGCTGTCTGCGCTCAAAGCCGCCTATTTCGGCAGCCGTGCTTTTAACAAATGAAACACCGTTTTTATACTTAAACACCGCCATACCGAAATCATCGGCTGTAACACCGTCCGTGCCGATAGGCTGACTCAGAGGTATCACCTCCTGCGGCTCGCCGCAAATGCTGTATACCAAATCTATCAAATGACAGCCGAGATAATAGAGCATACCTCCCGGGTAATTGCCGAGCCATTTCCGTTTTTCTACAGGATGAATACAGTTCATCTGCGCCTCAACAGCGAAAATTTCGCCCAGCTTACCGGATTTAATATCCTCCTTAAGCTTTATAACCGCCGGATTGTATCGGTACATATAGCCCATATGGAAAACTAAATATTTTTGTTTAACCAAATCAATCAGTCTGTCAAAATCCTTGTCCGATTCGCTGCCCGGCTTGTCCATCTGTATATGTAACCCTTTTTCGGCAGCCTTTATTGCATATTCCGTAAGCCGTCTGTCCTCGGTTTCGATACAAATCGCATCAAGTCCGGGATAATTCAGGATTTCATCAACGGTCATTCTTTTGACATTCTCATATGCCCACTGGTTGTTATCATAAACCGGTTCATCTCCGCCGACAACAGCGTATCCTATAAAATCATAAATATCGCTTTGCAGCTTTAATGTTGTAATTGCCGCCGCTGCATGGTCGTGTCCGGCGCCTATCTGCGCTATTTTTATCTTTTTCATTACTTATCCCTCCAGTCAAACTGAACAACCACAGGAAAATTTTTATCAAATATAAGTCTGTTATAAACCTCCGGACTCTCATGGGGCGAATGTGTTTCCTCTATCAGATTTTCAAGACAAAGCCTGCCGCCGCCGCAAAGTTTAAGCACTGCTTTTATATCATCGCGGTGCGTGAACCATCCCGGATGAGATTCTAAGTTCGGTCTTGCTATCGTATGCGCGCCTATAACGGTTATACCCGGAGCATGAATTTTTTTGTAATAATCCACCGTGAAATCGGAATTTCTCGTGCAGCCAAGTAATGCAACACGTCCGAATTTTGCCATACAGTCAAGCGCCTCGTTAAATCCCGCTCCCACACCCGTAACCTCTATTGCAACATTAACTCCGCCTCCTGTTACGCTTTTCACCTTATCGGCAAAATCCTCGCATAGCGGGTCAAATGCAAAGTCAGCACCGTTTTTCAATGCGATTTCTCGCCTTTTCGGATTGGGGTCGGCGGCGATTATCGGAACCGCGCCTGCGGCGCGCAGCAGCTTAACCGCTATCATACCCAGAATACCAAGTCCCATAACAATCGCACTTTCCCCCATCTCAAGACGCGTCTTTCTTATTGCAGCCATGGGAAATGTTGAAATAAAACTCATTGCCGCCGTTTCAAAGCTGACGCATTCATCCTCAATCTTTACGACATTTCCTTCAGGAACGGTGTTATAGCTTTTATGCTGTCCCCAATAGACAACTACTCTGTCGCCTATATCAACGTTTTTTACATCAGCGCCCTTTTTAACAACTATACCGGCGCTGTTATATCCCGATGTTCTGGGGAACACCACTCCCGACTCTCCAAGCGCATTTACGTTGGGATTACCTGTGATGTTTGCCCTCTCCGTTCCGCAGCTTATGGTCGAAACCATTGTTTCTACCATAACCTCATTTGGAGCCGGCTCATTTACATCAACCGTCAAAAGCTCCACTTTGTTCTTTTCTGTAAATACAATCTGCTTGCACTTCATTGGAAAACCTCCTCATTTTTAATTATTGCATTACCATTGTACCATATCGACTTTTGCGTTAAGATATGATATCCTATAAAATAAGAGGTAATTTTCTATAATTATTATGAGGTTTTTTGCAATGAATGATATAAGTTTCTCACACAGCTTTATGTTTCGCACAATAGAGTTCGACAAATTCCATTACACCGATAACCGCACCGGAGCACCCAGCCATTACTTTGCATATATGCTTTGCGGAAACTGTAAAATAACTACCGATTCATCGACCGTCAAAATCAATGAGGGCGATATCTTTTATATTCCCGACAAATGCAGTTATCAGTCATATTGGTACGGCAATCCCGAAATCAGATTTATTTCTTTGGGATTCCTTTGTATGCCGAATTTTGAGAACAAAGCATATCCTGTTCAGGTTATACCCGGCAGCATCAAAGCGTATGAGCTTTTTCATTTGCTTTCAGACAAAACTCGATTATCCGCCGTGGATATCGGACTGTTTTACACACTTGCAGGCATTCTGATTCCGTTAATGACAAATACCACTGTATGCCGCACAAAGGAAATTACAGAACGTACCAAAGAATATCTGATACGACATCCGTTTGCCAAAACCTCTGATCTTGCGAAGAACTGCACAATAAGCGAAGCGGCACTTTATTCGGCATTTCATAAAGCCTCCGATATTACGCTTAATCAGCTGAGAAATACGATTTTGCTCGAAAAAGCAAAGGAAATTCTTATCACTACCGATAAACCGATAGAATATATCAGCGATTTAATGCAGTTCAGCTCAACTTCATATTTCAGAAAAAAGTTTAAGCAGTATTTTAACATGACTCCTACAGAAATGCGGAAAAGATACAGGATTTAACCGCTTTACAGCTTTTTTCTGCAACCGTCTATCTGAATATTCTGTCCGGATATGTAGCTTGCTTCATCGCTTGCCAGAAAACATATAAGATTAGCATTTTCCATATCTGTACCGGTTCTGCCCATAAATGAAAGCTCGCTTTTTTCAAAGTAATTCATATCATGGTTATCACTGGGGCTGACGCTGCCCGGAGATACACAGTTAACAAGTATACCCTTATCGGCAACCTCTTTTGCAAGTGCTTTCGTCATTGCAATCAACGCGCCTTTTGTTGTCGAGTAGTGTACCATGTTTGCATTGCCGTACACACCGGCAACGGAGGATACATTTATAATCCTGCCATAACCGTTCTCAATCATTTTTGGTAATACAACTTTTGTAAAGTAAACTACTCCCATAATATTTACATCAATGAACTTTTTCCACTCATCTGTTGGTGTATCTATAAAAGGTGCCCAGCACCTCCATAAAGCCGCATTGTTTACAAGAATATCTATTTTCCCAAATACTTTTTCGGCTTTAGCGATTATTTCATATACGGTATTTTCATCTGTAACATCACATTCACAGATCATAACATGATCGGAGTAGGTTTTTAATTCAGCTTTTAACTTCGAAAGCTTTTCAGTATTGACATCCACAAGCACAAGATTTGCCCCCTCTTGTGCTAATTTTAATGCTACCGCACGTCCTATTCCGACAGCCGCACCTGTGACAAGTGCTGTTTTTCCTGTAAAATTCATAACTACAATCCTCCCTTTAAGATATATTATCCCTTATGGTTTTTAACTGCTTTAAAAGAGGCTGTGCCGGTGTTGCAAGCGCATCATATTCATGCACGCACAGATACATACAGCAGCCGAGCTCTCCGCCTATACGCCGTAAAATTCTGCATTCTCCGCCGCAAAGGAACAAAAACGGAATTTTCAGATTTTCCTTAAGCATATTTATAATCTTAAGATTTTCAAGCTGCTGTTCCATTGTATCAGCACCGGTAACTATTTTGCAAATATCGGCACCCCGTTTTTGATGCTCCAAGGCAATTTCAAGAACCTTTTCTGCCGGGATATATTTTAAAACGTGTGAGGACATCAGAACCTTTGCACCCTTGTCATGAATTTTCCTTATCAGTTCCTTTTGCTTTTCTATTGCTGTTTTATCAACCGCAACCTCGTCGGGCTGTCTGTCAAAGTAATCACCCATAACATCACACAAATCCGCACCGCAGCCTGCAAGCTCAACAAGCTCCGCTGCGAGCATATCATCGGTTTTTCCCTCGTTTGAGGTATGCCTGTAATTTGTTACATATACCGGCTTATCCTTGGCATATGCAAACAAATCCTTATAAACTTCTTTTGTTCTGTATTCGCTCTTCAGTTGTTCAAACTGCATTCCGAAAGCCTCCGCTCCCTCGGGAACGGACTTGTCGATAAGTTCTTTTATTCTGTCGGGATTGTCTGCCTGAACCATAACGGTAAGCAAGGCTTTATCATTTTCAAAGAAAGATTGCTTCATAATCTACAGTTCCTCCCTTCTTTTTTCCAAACGGCGCAGAAATTCCTCTTGACAGAAGAGTTGCAGGCCTGATAGCTTCTTCCACCGTCAAAATCATCTGTTGTTATGATTACCTCCATACAATGGTTTCTTATTGAAACTTTGTTTTTAATTATACCGTATGGAGCCGATTTGGTCAATGTATCCGTCTGAAATCAAGTAAAAATTTTTTTGCTCTGTCCGACAAATGAAAAAGCCTGAAATTACGCATTTGTTTCCTCTCGGTAACTACCCAATAGTATCCTTTGGGTAACTACGCCACAATAAAGTGCGTACTTTACAGTCGAAACCGACACTCATATAATATAGTCAAGAGCTACGGAGAACGGCCGCTGCGAAGCTCGAAGCAAATAAAAGTAGAAATCCACTATGAACATTTTTCCGCTTTGCCGAAAACGGTGAGATTGCAGAGCATTGGGATGTAATGGAAACCATTGCGGACAAATCTACTTGGCAGAATCAGAACGGAAAGTTTTAACAAAATAACATACAACACAATTTGGGAGGCTATCATTATGAACAAGAACACATTTACAACTGTAAAACTCGCCAAAGGCGAAATGAATGTTTACGATTTCGGCGGCATAAAGCTGCACGCCTATAAGACCAATGATTTCATTGACGATGAAGTGTTCATCGTTGAAAAGAACGGCAAGGCAGTCGTCATTGAATCTCCCTGCTTCTTTGACAACAACAAAGAGCTTGCCGAATATCTTGAAAATGTTGAGGTTGAGGGAATGCTCGTTGCTTACCACGGTGCAGGTGCTACCTTCCTTCCTGATGTTCCGAAATATGCAACACAGAACGCTGTTGACTTTTCCAAAAACGGTGGCGGCAAGGCTCTGATTGATAATTTTACCGGTGCGTTCGGGGAAATCTTTGATTCCTCTGTCCATGCAATCACCAATGTAATCGAACCCGGCAAGGTAACGATTGGCGGTATTCCCTTCGTCATCAAGCAGACAGCTGATGCCTTTGATGTGGAGATTCCCGAAATCAATGCCGTTTACACCCATATGCTTGGACACGATTGCCATTCTATCGTTGCGGGCGCAGGTCACGCTGACGGAATTATTGCAGAACTCCGTAGCTATATCAAAAAAGGTTATGATCTGATTCTGACCTCTCACTACACGCCGGAGGACTTGAAAGACGCACAAACGAAAATCGACTATCTTGAAAATCTGAAAAAGATTGCGGCGAATTGTGCTGATGCCAACAGTTTCAAGGCGGAGGTACAGAAACAGTATTCCGCTTACAGCGGTCAGAATTATCTCGATATGACGGCAGGATTTTTCTACGCTTAATATGGTGGCGGGGCTGTCGATACGGCGGCCCCGTTCTGCTTAATGGGAGATGGAAATGACACAAACCGCAAGAAGAAAATACTTAATCTCGGCTCTCTTAAAAGAACAGCCGCAGTATTCTGAAATAGAAATCCCGTCGAATGAGCAGGAACAAAAAACGCTGCTTCGTTCGCTTTTGAATATTCGTATGCCCCTACCTGTGACGGATGAATTTTTGACGGTGCAGGACGCCTACTTGCAGGAAGAAATGCGGCAAAAAGGAATTACGGCTCTTTCCGATTTAGAGCCTATTCAAAAAGGGCTATATCTTTGGCGTGGAGATATTACCACTTTGCAATGTGACGGTATCGTAAATGCCGCCAATAGTCAACTGCTCGGCTGCTTCTGCCCAAATCATGGATGTATCGATAACGCCATTCACACATTTGCGGGAGTGCAGCTTCGTTTGACTTGTGCCAAGCTTATGAAACGACAGGGACACGAAGAAGAAACAGGCAGGGCGAAAATCACGCCCGCCTATAATCTGCCCAGCCGCTATGTGTTGCACACGGTCGGCCCCATTATTCACGGCTGGCTTACCAAAAAGGATAAGGAATTGCTCGCCTCCTGCTACCGTTCTTGTTTGGAACTGGCAGAGCAAAACGGATTAAAAAGTATTGCGTTCTGCTGTATCTCTACAGGAGAGTTTCATTTCCCCAACGATAAGGCCGCACAGATAGCGATGGAAACCGTAAAGGAATACAAAGAACAAAAGCACAGCGAAATTGAGGTGATTTTCAATGTTTTTAAGGAACTTGATTACAACATCTACAGAGGATTACTCCGAGCAGATTAACAGGCTGAAAAATGAAATAGAAAATGCGGATGCTATTGTGATCGGCGCAGGAGCAGGAATGTCTACCTCGGCGGGATTTACTTATGACGGGGAACGCTTTGAAAAGCACTTTGCTGACTTTCGCCAAAAGTACGGTATTACCGATATGTATTCTGGCGGCTTTTATCCTTACAATTCGCTTGAAGAATATTGGGCTTGGTGGTCAAGGCATATCTATGTCAACCGCTACGATATAGCGGCAGGCAAGCCTTATACGGATTTATTAAAGATCGTTAACGATACGGACTATTTTGTACTGACCACAAATGTTGACCATCAGTTTCAACTTGCTGGCTTTGAAAAAAAGCGACTATTTTATACGCAGGGCGATTACGGCTTGTGGCAATGCTCCAAAGCCTGCCACGATAAAACCTATGATAATGAGGAAACAGTGCGGCAAATGGTATCAGAGCAAAAGAATTTGAAGATCCCGTCAGAACTGATCCCCAAGTGCCCTATCTGCGGCGCACCTATGACAATGAATTTGAGATGTGACAATTCCTTTGTGCAGGATGAGGGGTGGTATGCGGCTGCAAGCCGCTATGAGGATTTTATCAGGCGGCACAAGAGGCTACACATTCTGTTTTTGGAACTTGGCGTTGGCGCTAACACCCCGGTTATTATCAAGTATCCCTTCTGGAACATGACCACAGCGAACCCGAAGGCGGTCTATGCTTGCGTCAATGCAGGGGAGGCTTATGTGCCAAAGGAAATCAGAGATCGTTCCATCTGTATCAATGGAGATATTGGTCAGATTCTGGAGAAAATATAGGCGGCGTCTACCGTAAGTAAACGCCGCCCCTCTCGTCGAGGTACTTGTAATCTGTTTCCTGCTGCCCCTTCCTTTACCTGCCATATGCTGCGGCTCAGATAATCCAAGCCGGCACATACCAGTTCTTTTTGTCAATAGGCAGAATATCCGGCGACAAACATATCACAATGCCTGTGCCAATCTGCGTTTTCAAATGGGAAACGCCTGAAATAGCGTCTTCCTTCGGTTCTGCCTCAATGGGGGCAAGAACGGAAAAGTTCTTTGTTGCGTCTTTTGGAGATGCCCCTTTTTTGATTTCAATGGGATATACTGTGCCGTCCTGATAAAGGATCACATCAATTTCTTTCTTGTTGCTGTCCCTGTAAAAATACATTGGTGGTCGTTTTCCGGCATTGAGATAGCTTTTGTAGATCTCGGACACAACCCAGGTTTCAAAGAAGGCTCCGCTCATGGCGCTATTCTCCAACACCTTTGCGCTGCCCCATCCCATAAGATGAGCACACAGGCCCGTGTCGAGAAAATACATTCTCGGCGCTTTAATGACCCGTTTCAGTGCATTGTTGGAATAGGGCTGGATCAATGCCACGATTCCGGACGAAACCAGGATCGACAGCCAGTTTTTCGCTGTTGGCGCACTGATTCCAACTTCGTTTGCGAGTGTTTCATAATTGACATTGGTAGCGGTGCGGGCGGCGACAACCTGTATGAATTTAATAAAATCCGTTTCGTTTGCCACCTGTTCCAAATCCCGTATATCCCGGCTCAGGTAGGTGTCCAGGTAGGATTCAAAGTAAGTTGCTAAACTCACATGATCCACCTCATACAGCCGTGGCATGGAACCCTTGTAGATGCGTTCAAACACCTCAGACACTGTCATAGGTTGAGAGGCCTTCATTCGATCCAGCAATGCGGGCATATCCGGCTCAAAAGCAGGAAAATGGTTCCCTTGCAGTTCGCTGTTTGTCAGTCCGAGCATGGGTACAATGCCGACGCGGCCTGCCAAGGTTTCCGCCACATTTTTCATCATCCGGAACATTTGGGAACCGGTAAGCCAGAAATCGCCCGGATTCTTCCGTTCATCCACGAGAATTTTAATATAAGGAAATAACTCTGGCGCATACTGCACCTCGTCGATCAATACGGGTGGCGCATAGCGCTGCAGAAACATCTCGGGATCCGTCTTTGCGAGCAGCCGTACAGTCGGATTATCCAAAGAAACCTTTTTTCTTTCAGGTTCCATGAGGCGTTCCAATATGGTTGACTTGCCCACTTGCCGCGGCCCGGTTAGAAGCAATACTGGAAAAGTTTCGCTGACATTCCGGATCGTTTCAGTAATCGTTCTTTCATAAAACATAAGGCAGTCCCTCCTGTTTGGTATGATTTACAATCCAACAGATTTTATACAAATCTAAAATCACAATTTAGATTATACAGGAAGCGCGCCGATTTGTAAACGATATTTGGAAAAATATCAAAAGCGATCCGTTGACAAAAATCATAATTTGGGACATAATATTTTTACATAAGTACAAACGAGGTGTGTAAATGGACTACATCAGCGTCAGTATATCTTTAATGATGATATGCAGGACGAATTGTTATCCATCAAAATGTATGCGGCGAGTTCCAAATGAAAGCATTTTAGCTGAACTTCAAAAGCTGGTCTAAGGACTGGAGGCGGAATGCAGTGCAGCTCTTTTATGGAGTACCTGAAGATATTGAAAACTGGATGCGTCTTGTAACACGGGTCAGATGGAATTTTCCCGGTCTGGAGACTCAGGAGAAGTTGGATGAGCATAAAGCCACCGTTCTCAGATTTATGGGCAAGCGGCAGGCTATCTGTGTCAAAGAGGGAAATGAGATCGCGGGTGTCATGCTATTCTCACGTGGGCACAACATGATTTGCTGCCTTGCCGTATCTCTCGACTATCGGCGGTGCGGTATTGCTTCTATGCTCATGGACGAAGCTCTCCGTAATCTGGATAGAACAAAAGAAATATCGGTTTCCACTTTCAGAGCCGATGATGAGAAAGGTCCTGCCCCGAGAGCACTATATGAGAAATACGGATTTGTAGAGGATGCTCTAATCGAGGAGATGGATTATCCGAATCAGAAGTACGTTCTTCATCCTGTGGATTCGGAGCGAAAGGACAGACAAATCGCGATCAATACAATGGTGCGAGAGATCAGAAGCATATTGCATGGCAACGAATCGTCAATTTACCTGTATGGTTCCTCTGTTCTGAATGACTTCAGACTGGGATGGAGCGATATTGATATCTTGGTTTTGACGGATAAACAGATCACGGAAGAACAGGCTCAAAAACTCGTTAGTCTACGACAAGCGATGCTTGAGAGAGAACCCGGCACTCCATATTATCGTTCCTTTGAGGGCGGAATGCTCACACTGGATGCCTTCCTCACTGGAAAGGCTGACCGCGTAGTTTACTGGGGCACCAGTGGCGAAAGAATAACCGATACATATATGTTCGATAGCTTCGGTATGACCGAATTGATAGAAAGCAGTGTTTTACTGTACGGCAACGACATACGAAATCAGTTGAAGGCACCTGAGTTCAGCGAATTGTATGCTGATGTAAAGTACCATTACGAAACCATAAGGAAATATGTGCAGAAAACGGGACGTAGCTTCTACTCGTTTGGTTGGATGCTGGATATTGCACGGTGCATCTACACACTGCGTACAGGCAAGATCATTGCAAAGACTGATGCCGCAGACTGGGCATTAGAAAACAATCTCTGCCCGGATCCTGATGCCCTCAGAATCGCTCTGGAGGTTCGCAGGATCCCGCTGGAACACGAGGAAGATAAACAGACCTTCGACTACGCAGAAACACTTGCAGCGCCAATACAACGCTTTGCAGACGTTCTGGAGAAGGAATTGTATATTAGTAAAGCAAACACTTGATACGAGGAGGCGAAATCAAGATGGAATTCAGAAAAGTATTCGATACGATACCCGAGCAGTTTGATAAGTACAGACCTCGTTACAGTGCGGAACTGTTTTCGGATTTGATTGAAGGCAACCACTCAATAAACTCTTGACATAAAATCGGCAACCTGCTATAATATGTAGCGTGCTATACTTTATGGTGGAAGAATGTGGTGATATGCCAAAAAAAGATATCGGGTATCTTATAAAAAACATCAACGATAAATTGAAGGTCAACGCTGATGCAGATTTGAAACATTATAATCTCACTCTGGCACAAGGCCGCGTGCTGGCCTTTCTAAAAAACAAAGGTGGCAGTGCGACTCAAAAAGAAATCGAAGTCTTTTTGGAAGTATCCCACCCTACAGTCGTGGGTATTGTTTCCCGAATGGAGCATAACGGGCACGTAATCACTTGGATCGATAAAGCGGACAAACGAAACAAAATCGTGAAACTGACCGAGCAAGCAGAAATTATAGGACAGGATATGGAGCAAAACATTCTCGATAACGAAAGAAAAATGTTGACCTCCCTCACCCCTACAGAAATTGAGCAGCTCAGAAGAATGCTTGCTATCATTTATAAAAATCTTGAATAAGCAAAGCCGGAGTTTCCGGCTTTACCTTAGACATAAAGTGTAGCGTGCTACATTAAGGAAAGGAGAATTGCTATGATAAAAGCACTTAGCCGGAGCCTACGCCAATATAAAAAAGGCTCAGTTATCACCATTGTATTGTCATTATTAGAAGTGGCATTTGAAATTTTAATCCCCCTTTGTATGGCAAACGTTATCGATGAGGGGATTGATGTGGGAAATATGAGCGCTGTATGGAAATACGGGATAGCCCTGCTCATTTTTGCGTTTTTTCAACTTGTCACAGGCATGCTTTCTGCTCACATTGCTGCCCGTACATCAGTCGGTTTTTCTGCAAATCTCAGGCAGGACATGTACGACAATGTGCAGACCTTTGCATTTTCGAACATTGATAAATTTTCAACCGTATCCATCGTTACCCGTCTCACGACTGATGTAACGAATATTCAAAATGCGTATCAAATGCTGATCCGTATGGCGATACGGGGGCCGGTGATGCTCGTATTTTCGATGATCGTGTCTTTCCGCATAAACAATACGATTGCCTGCATCTTCCTCGCTGTTATCCCTCTTATGGCAGCATTACTGCTTTTGATTATCAAAAATGTAAACCCGATTTTTAACCGTGTGTTTCACACGTATGACCAACTCAATAATGTGGTGCAGGAAAATGTGCGGGGTATCCGGGTAGTAAAATCTTTCAATCGTGAAGAGTACGAAATCGACAAATTCAAAGGGATATCAAACAAGATTTACGCCGATTTTGCAAAAGGCGAACGATTGCTTGCGTTTAACTCACCGATTATGCAGTTCTTTATGTATGCGTGTATGATACTTATCTCTTGGATTGGAGCAAAAGCGATTGTTGCAAGCGGGAACAACGCCGCACTGGGAATGACAACAGGAGATCTGACCGCTCTGTTTTCCTATGCAACACAGATACTCATGAGCCTTATGATGCTATCAATGGTTTTCGCCATGATCACGATTTCCATTGCCTCTGCCCGCCGTATTGCAGAAATATTAGAAGAAAAAACGGATATTGCAAACCCAGCGAATCCCCAAATGACCGTTCAAGACGGTTCTATTCGCTTTGAGGGCGTTGATTTTGTTTATGCTGCAAAAGCAGATAAAAAGGTACTCGACAATATCAATCTTTCCATTGCTTCAGGTGAAACTGTCGGTATTATCGGTGGAACAGGCTCGTCAAAATCAAGCCTTGTTCAGTTGATCCCCCGCCTTTACGATGTTACGGGAGGCAGACTTACACTCGGCGGTGTGGATGTGAGGGAGTATGATCTCGATACCCTCCGCAACGCTGTTGCAATGGTACTTCAAAAAAATGAACTGTTTTCCGGCACCATAAAAGAAAATTTGCGTTGGGGCAATGAAAATGCCACCGATGAAGAAATCGAATATGCCTGCAAGCTTGCCTGCGCCGAGGAATTTATTCAAACCTTCCCCGATAAGTACGACACACATATCGAGCAAGGGGGGACCAATGTATCGGGTGGTCAAAAACAACGGCTCTGTATTGCCCGTGCCTTGCTCAAAAAACCAAAAGTTTTGATTCTGGATGACTCCACAAGTGCAGTGGACACAAAGACTGACGCTTCCATTCAAAAATCCTTTGCCGAGTTTATCCCCGATACTACAAAAATCATCATTGCGCAGCGTGTGAGCTCTGTGCAGCACGCAGATCAAATTATCGTTCTGGATGATGGCGAGATGGTTGCCGCGGGCAAGCACGAAGAATTGCTAACAACATGTGATATCTACCGTGAAGTGTATGAATCGCAGAAGAAAGGAGATGGCAAAAATGAATAAGGAGAAAACCATACCAATGGGCGAAATCCCTGCCGGTGCGCCGCCGAAAGCACAGTTTGACCTAAAAACACTGGGCAGATTACTGTCGTATATGAGGGACTATAAAGGACAGCTTCTCTTCGTTGTTGTATGCATCTTGTTAAGCGCCATTGCATCGGCCGCTTCCTCACTGTTTTTGCAATCGCTTATTGATGATTACATTGCGCCTTTGCTCGGCACAGCAGAACCCATTTTTACGGATCTCTTAAAAGCTCTTGCCGTAATTGGCATCGTATATCTTATCGGAGTGCTTTCTACCTTGTTCTACAATCGTGTGATGGTTACGATAGCACAAGGTACATTGAAGACGATCAGGGACGAGATGTTTGAGAAAATGCAAAGGCTTCCCATCCGCGCGTTTGATACACGGACTCACGGCGATATTATGAGCCTTTACACCAATGACACCGATACACTCCGCCAGATGATTGCACAATCGATGGCACAGCTCATTTCTTCTGTGTTTACCATCGTTGCGGTATTTATCTGTATGCTTTACATCAGCGTATGGCTTACACTTGTTGCGGTTGTCGCAATATTTCTTATCTTGCAGATCGTAAAGATCGTAACGGGCAAGATCGGAGTATTCTTTGTCATGCAGCAAAAAACCCTTGCTGATGTAAACGGCTATGTGGAAGAAATGGTAAACGGGCAAAAGGTAATCAAGGTATTTTGCCATGAAGAAAAAGCCAAAGAGGCATTGCGTGAGAAAAACAAGGCTTGGGCAATAAGCGCTGCGAGTGCGAACGGCTATGCGAACTCTATGATGCCGATGATGAACGCTCTGGGGTATGTGCAGTATGTTATTATTGCGATTATCGGAGCCTTTATGGCGATTTCAGGGATACCAAACCTTGGTCTTACAGGAACGGGAACTCTCACGCTTGGTATGATTGCCTCTTTCCTTACGCTATCACGCAACTTTACGAATCCCGTGTCGCAAATTTCAAATCAGTTCAACTCCATTGTCACCGCACTCGCCGGAGCCTCCCGCATTTTTGCATTTATGGATGAAGAACCCGAAACCGATGAAGGATATGTGACACTTATAAATGTGAAAGAAGAAAATGGTGTCCTTACAGAAACCGCAGACCATACCGGAATGTGGGCTTGGAAGCATCCCCATCATGACGGCACTCTCACCTATACGAAACTTGAAGGCCGGGTTGTTCTGGACGGAGTGGATTTCGGGTATGTTCCCGAAAAACAGGTTTTGCACGATATCACCCTATATGCAGAGCCCGGACAGAAAATTGCCTTTGTCGGCGCTACCGGTGCAGGTAAGACTACGATCACCAACCTGATTAACCGTTTTTATGATATTGCAGACGGCAAAATCCGCTATGACGGTATCAACATCAATAAAATAAAAAAAGCAGACCTTCGCCGTTCTCTCGGCGTGGTGTTGCAGGATGTCAATCTGTTTACGGGAACCGTTATGGAAAACCTGCGCTACGGCAATCCCCATGCTACCGATGAAGAATGTATTGCCGCCGCCAAACTTGCCAATGCTGACGGATTTATCCGTATGCTGCCCCAGGGATATAATACTGTGCTCAAAGGCGACGGCAGCGGTTTGTCGCAGGGCCAGAGACAGCTTATCTCCATTGCCCGCGCCGCTGTATCCGATCCCCCGGTTATGATTCTCGATGAAGCAACATCTTCCATTGACACTCGCACCGAAGCGTTGGTGCAGGACGGTATGGATAAGTTGATGAAAGGCAGAACCGTATTTGTTATCGCGCATCGGCTGTCCACTGTCCAAAATTCTGATGTGATTATGGTACTCGATCACGGGCGAATCATTGAGCGTGGCAATCACGAAAAACTGATTGCAGAAAAAGGTACTTATTATCAGCTTTATACCGGCGCGTTTGAATTAGAATAGAAACGATAGGTTACTGCGGAAAAATCAGCGTTTCGCCGCCCTGCAAACTCATAAACTTTTGGATCCCCTCCATCATCCTGTCCTTCTGGAAGACAGTCTCCCAACGATACGTGGGATAGCCATCTGGAGTGGCAGGATTCACCATTTTCCCGCAACTGCCAGCACCGTTAGAATCTTGATAAAAAGGTATGAAATCGGTATTTAGGCCTTCCCGTTTTGTGGTCATCCACACTTCAGCATTGTCAACGCAGAAATACGCAAGGACGCGCTTGTAGCAGACTTCATCTGGACCATGATCGTACATCCATTGCCGGTTCACATTGTCCACAGCCTGACCGATGGATTGGTGTTTGAACTCAAAAGCAAATACAGGAATGCCGTTGAGCGTCAGTCCCATATCACCGCTCTTTTTCCTATCAGCAGAATAATTCCACTGACGGTAGCACTCGACCTTGTTATGTGCCCAAAGTTCTACAGAGGTTTGATGCAAGGCAGACTCCGGTTTAAAATAGCACACCCGAAAGTGAAGCCTGCGATGTTGGAATCCATGCCGGAGAACAGAGAGTAAACCTTCTTCATTGCAGGCCTTGTTGAAGGAAAGACAAAACTTCCTTTTCGCCTTCGCTCGATATCCATTAACAAAACATGCCCACGTATTCGGCTGAGTCCGCTGAATAAAATCGATCAAGGTGTCTGCATATACCCCAAGCTCCGCATCGTATGTATCTGCTCCCATGGTATAGCCGCCGCCGGGAGAAAGAAGGAAGGATTCAAAATCCTCTTTACATCGATTTTCGCTGGTTTGCATTGGTATTCATCTCCCTTTCCAAGAGCTTATACAAATTATTATACTGTAAAAGCAAGAATACGACAACAGCAACTTTGACTTTTCGGGTCCGTGTCATAGGCTGATAGTTGAAAAAAATCCAACAATGTGATACTATGAACCGGTATACCTTGCCCGTATAAATTCAAATCAACAGGAGGAGCTATGAACATTCTTGTTATAGACGCACAGGGCGGCGGAGTCGGGAAACAATTGGTGACCGCCATAAAGCAGACCATCCCCCATGTTCTGGTAACTGCGGTCGGCACAAACAGCGCCGCCACTTCTGCTATGTTGAAAGCAGGGGCCGACAATGCGGCGACGGGAGAAAATGCCGTCGTGGTCGCTTGCCGCAAGGCCGATGTCATTGTGGGCCCCATAGGTATTGTGATCGCAGATTCTCTGCTGGGAGAAATTACACCTAGTATGGCCGCTGCCGTCGGCCAGAGCCGTGCCAAACGGATCTTAATCCCCTTCAACCACTGCGATACAATCCTCGTGGGTGTTTCTGATTTCAACATTGGAAAACTCGTAAAGAATGCCGTCACGGAAATACAAGCTCTGATCTGATCGATCTTGACAAACCGGATTCATTCGTCTATAATAAAGACAATCAGCATGAAGCTGATTGAAAAACACAGACGTGTTTTATCAGTCCCATCGTTTTCGTAATGTATGCCAAGAAGGTATACGGTTTCCCCGAAGAGAAGCCGCATACCTTTTTTTAATTTCAAGTGGGTCTAAAATACAACCGTAGAAGGAGGATTTTTCAATGTCATGTTTTCTTGTTACGGCGGCCGAGGCCGTCATTACAACAGTCGCAGCAAAAGTGATACAGTCCAGAGAGAAAGAGCCTGAAACCATCAAACTGGATACAGAGGGCGGCAATGAAATCGTAAGAAAGGTCCCGCTCTCAAGAAAGCTGAGATGGCTCTCCCATTTGCTTTGGGGCGGTTCTGCCCTGCTTGCCTTTGAACATGTATGGCACGGGGAGGTGGTTCCCTGGTTCCCATTCCTGACGGCGGCAAGCAATCCGGCGGATGCCGCTGAGATGCTGAACGAAATGGCTACCACAGGCGTAGCGATGGCCGTTCTCGTCACGGTGATTTGGCTGGGAATGCTTGCCGTTACCAGCGCTATGGAAAAGAAGATTTTACAGGCACAGTCTTCTCTAAAGTGAGGAATCCTCTCCGATGACACTACTGACAACTGTTTTTGCCGCCATCATTTGCACAATCGTCTGGTACAAAAATGCTCCCCACAGTGAAATGAAGGTCGGCATCCTATGCTGGATGTATTGGGGCGCTTCTATTATGTGGTTTGTGGATGCCATTTTTGAATACGCAGAACTCCGCGAGGAATACTTTACTCCAGCTCCAGCCCAGATGCTCAATGATTTGTATCTTGGCCTTTCAGTCGTTGCACTCGGCCTTATTATTTGGCTCGTGATTCTACTGATCCAAGATCCAAAGGGGGCGGTTAAAGCCGCTCTGTTTAAGAAATCTAAGTAAAATCCTTTATGATGGCTCCATTCCATAAATTACAGCGGATAAAGCCCCTGAAAATGGCAGGACTTTCAGGGGCTTTTTTGGTGCGCCTACATTACAAATCCTCTGACAACATCAGAGCAAGGGCCAGATTTGCGGCATTCACCAGTTCCTGTTCCGTCGTATATTCGGCGCAGGAATGACAGTTGTTCATCGCCGTGGCGACCACGATACCGTTAATTCCATGCAGGGCGAGATGATTGTTATCGCTGCCGCCAAACGTTTTGCCTAGATCCACTTTTAGATTTAAGCGGGAACAGGCAGATTCAAATCGCTGTACTGCGGAATGGACCGGATTCGTGCGGTAAGCTGTACAATTGGCGGTCCCCTGAATCGCAACTGCCGCGCCGTAATCCTTTGCAGCACCCTTCATAATATTACAGATCTCATCAAACTGAGCATGGGCCTCTTTGTCGGAAAAGCTACGTATCTCACCGGTCAGCGTACAGCGGTCGGGCACAATATTATCCGCTGTACCACCGGAAATCGTCCCAATATTGACCGTTGTATCCCCGATTTTTCCGCAGGGAATCTGTGCGACAGCCGCTCCGGCGGCCTTGACCGCATGAATTCCCTTCTCCGGCGCAAACCCCGCATGGGAGGACCGCCCGGTAAAAATAGCTTCAAACGAAAGGATGGTAGGAGCCTGATAGGCGGCACCGCCAACCGGGCCTGTGAGGTCAAACACATACGCCTCTTTGGACCGGAGCTTTGAAAAATCAAATTGTTGAATGCCCACGCAGTACGGTTCCTCCGCAACAGTGAATAGAATCTCAACAGGGCGATGGGGGCGGCCGGATTCCGCCACCGCCGTCAGCGCTTCAAGGATCGCGGCAATGCCCGCACAGTCATCCGCGCCGAGAACGGTTTTTCCATCCGAGGTTATGGTGCCGTCCGCGGCAATCCGCATCTGCTTTCCGCGGGAGGGCTCTACCGTATCCATATGGGCACAGAAAAGGAGGGGCGGCAGATTCAGCGCTCCGTCCACATACGCATATAAGTTTCCACAGTTGCCGCCGATCTTTTTCGCTGTGCCATCCTCACAGACAGCGATTCCGAGATCGGCCAGCCTTCCTTTGATGAAATCGCAGATTTCCCGCTCTCCATAGGAAGGGCTGTCGAAGGCAATAAGCTGCTCAAACAGAATCAGCAGACGGTCTCTGTTTGTCATTGGTACCTCCCCATTGCTGCCCTAGGGCGCCTTTTACCATGTCAACAAAATAACGGTGCACAGACAGATCCTCCAACAGTTCCGGATGAAAGGCTGTAACAAGCTGATTTTTCTGCCGCGCCGCGACAATATGCCCCTCGACCCGTGCAAGGATTTCTGTACCGTTCGATACGGATTCAATGTAGGGAGCACGGATAAACGTCATGGGAATGACGCCAATCCCTTTCACTTCCTCTTCGGTATAGAAACTGCCGAGCTGGCGGCCGTAGGCATTGCGCACGGCCGTGATATCCATAGTCGCCAGATGGGAGCGATCGTCGTTTTTGATTTTCTTTGCGAGCAAAAGCAGTCCCGCGCAAGTGCCGAATACAGGCAGTCCTTGTTCAATCCGCTGTTTCAGCGAATCAAATAAATCCAGCTCCCGCAGCAGTTTCCCCTGCACAGTGCTCTCTCCGCCTGGGATGATAAGCCCGTCAATGGGAATCTCCAAATCCTTCTTTTGCCTGATTTCAAAGGAGGAAACGCCGAGTTTGGAAAGCATCTGTTCGTGCTCGATAAATGCTCCCTGCAAGGCTAGTACGCCAATCTGTATCATTATTTTCCTCTTTCTGCCATGAGAAGCTCGATTTCTTGCTCGTTGATGCCGACCATTGCCTCCCCCAGATCCTCCGACAATTCCGCTAACATTTTCGCGTCGGTAAAGTTGGTCACTGCTTTTACAATGGCGGCTGCACGTTTTTCTGGATTGCCAGACTTGAAGATGCCGGAGCCGACGAATACACCCTCTGCCCCCAGCTGCATCATCAATGCCGCGTCCGCGGGTGTTGCAACGCCGCCCGCGGCGAAATTGACAACCGGAAGCTTTTTATTTTCATGAACGTAGAGCACCAGCTCATAGGGGACCTGTAGCTGCTTGGCGGCATCGAACAATTCGTCCTCGGCCATAGAGCCAATGCGGCGAATTTCTGACTGCATCAGTCGCATATGGCGCACTGCCTGGACGACATCGCCGGTGCCGGGCTCGCCCTTGGTCCGGATCATGGATGCGCCCTCATTGATGCGCCGCAGAGCCTCCCCTAAGTCCTTTGCCCCACACACGAAGGGCACATCGAATTGCGTTTTGTCGATGTGATATTTATCGTCAGCAGGCGAGAGCACTTCACTTTCGTCGATGTAATCAATCTCGATTGCCTGCAAAATCTGTGCCTCAGCAAAGTGACCGATACGGCATTTTGCCATAACCGGAATGGTCACAGCATTTTGAATACCCTTAATCATCTTCGGATCACTCATCCGGGATACCCCGCCTGCCGCGCGAATATCGGCGGGAATGCGCTCTAGCGCCATTACAGCGCAGGCCCCAGCTGCCTCAGCGATTTTGGCCTGTTCCGGCGTCGTGACATCCATGATCACTCCGCCTTTGAGCATCTGCGCCAAATTTTTGTTCAGTTCAAATCGATTGTTTTTCATCGTCATGCACTCCTTTACATAATTTTTATACTATATCAAGAACTCTGACAGGACCACATTCTCGTCCACTTTTACTTTCTATCCCCTTCATATGAATCCTCACAGCTCCTCATGGCAAGGATTGTCCGTTCAATCAGCTCGTCCAGCGTCCAGCCCAGCATAGCCGCACCGCGCTCGATAACGTCCCTTGAACAGCCAGCAGCAAAATTTGTGCTCTTAAATTTTTTCTTAACGGATTTTAACTCCAGATCCGAAACGCTTTTGGATGGCCGCATCAGCGCCACCGCGCCTATGAGACCTGTCAGTTCGTCCACGGCGTACAGTACCTTTTCCATCTCATGCTCCGGCTCGATCTCCACGGTCAGCGCGTAACCGTGACTGGCGGTGGCGTGGACGATCCGCTCGTCAACCCCGCGCTCTCGCAGAATCTCCTGTTCCTTGATACAATGTTCCGCTGGATACTGCTCAAAATCCAAGTCATGTAAAAGGCCCACAATGCCCCAGAATTCTTCTTCATCGCCATAGCCCAATTCTCGAGCAAAATAGCGCATGACGCCCTCCACCGTCAGCCCATGCTTTAGGTGAAAAGGTTCTTTATTGTATTCATTCAGCAGTTCCCATGCCATTTCCCTTGTGATCGTTTCCATCCTTGCTCCCTCCCTCGGCTCCGCGTACACGCGGCAATGTAAACATATAAAACCTATGTAATTGATGTATATCATAAAGGAAACGCATACGCTTGTCAAGAGGTGCCCTAGAAAATTTTTCTAAAGGGGATTGACATACCAACAACACAGTGCTATAATTACCTATAAATTAAATAGGTTTTATAAGTTTTTAATACAGCAAGGAATTGAGGGAAAACCAATGAAACCATTATCCACGGCGCAGCGATGTTGATGCGCACAGAAATATTTAAGCCGGCATATCACATTATGAAAAGGAGAGACCTCACATGAAAACATTTGAAAGAATCACTGATCTCATCGGCGGAACCCCTCTGCTAAAGCTGACAAACTATGGGCAGCAGAAAGAACTTGGCGCCACGATTTACGGTAAGCTGGAATATTTCAACCCGGCAGGCAGCGTAAAAGATAGAATCGCGAAGGCAATGATCGACGATGCTGAGGCAAAAGGGGTGTTAAAACCAGGTTCTATTATCATCGAGCCCACCAGCGGCAACACGGGTATCGGGCTTGCAGCGGTGGCCGCCTCCAGAGGCTACAAGATTATACTCACCATGCCGGAGACCATGAGCATTGAGCGCCGCAATTTGCTCAAAGCCTATGGGGCAGAGCTTGTTTTAACTGAGGGTGCTAAAGGGATGAAAGGCGCCATCGCTAAGGCGCAGGAATTGGCGGCTGAGACGCCCAACAGCTTTATCCCGAGTCAGTTTACCAACACTGCAAATCCAACGGCCCATCGCAATACCACGGGACCCGAGATCTGGGCGGATACCGACGGCAAAGTCGATATCTTTGTTGCCGGCGTGGGCACCGGCGGAACTGTATCCGGCGTGGGCGAGTACTTGAAGAGCCAAAACCCCAATGTCAAAGTCGTTGCTGTGGAGCCCGCCGGTTCTCCAGTGCTTTCCCAAGGCACGCCAGGCCCTCACAAGATTCAGGGGATCGGCGCTGGTTTTGTTCCAGAAACATTGAACACAGAGATTTACGACGAAATCATCACCGTGGAAAACGAAGATGCCTTTGAAACTGGCAGGACCCTCGCTCGAAAGGAAGGACTGTTAGTTGGCATTTCCTCCGGCGCTGCTGTATTCGCGGCGACGGAACTTGCAAAGCGCCCTGAAAATAAGGGCAAACTCATTGTCGTCCTGCTTCCTGATACGGGCGAGCGCTACCTTTCCACACCCATGTTCGCAGAATAATGGTCCTCGCTGTAAACTACAGATAGCAAATCGACAGAACTCCGTCTATTTCACATCAAGCTCTCGTCTGGAGCTTATCTGGGAAAGCAGGCGGAGTTCTGTCGCGTAAGCAGTGTAAAAAATAGGATATGCAAAGCGGAACGCAACCTCTGTTCTGTTGATGGCTGTTATCTTGAAATGTGCAAAGCCCTGGCAACATGGGATTTGAACGGGATAGCGTGATCGTCATCCAAAAATGTGGTTGCCATTGTGACAGCAAGTAACGGCAGACACGCGTAAATGCTTCGAATTCCCCAGAGCTGTAGACAGCACCATGCGTAAACGACCCCTACATGAAAGCTGAGCAGCGTACCGCCATAAAATTTAAATTTGTGCAGACTCTTTCCTTCATGACGGCAAAGATAGTCTGTCAACCCCACAAAACATTGTCTTAGATTGTTGGTGGAGAAGATGGTCGCACTGTTAAATCCGGCGGCCTCCGTATAGGCCTGCCATTGTACCGATGTTGCAAAAAACATAGGATACAGCGCTAGAACTGGATCGATGCTTTCTGGAATCTGCGCCAAGGATAGGCACGCAATGACATCAACGAAAATCGCAATATAGCGAAAGTCAAATTTTTTAAGGAACCTTATTCCCACTGTAGCGAAAACGATGCCTATAATGTAGCAAAGCGTCGCGCCGATGCGGATAAGCAACGCCTCAGCGGAACCGCTCAATCCCGCCACCACAAGATAGATCAAATTGGAAGTCTCCGAAGAGCCGAACGTCGCATTTCTGGTCAGAAGTGCATAAACCCCGAAAAAGCCCCCCACCACAGCCATTGAATGGTGCGCCATGGTTTCTCTTTTTATCTTAGAATCCATTCCTTTTCCCTCAATATACGTGATATGATTCGCTGCGATCCCCACGGTGATTCTTATATCATGTAATCGTTGGTATACCGCTCTCTCTGCTGATCCAAGATATCCTGCAATGTAATCCCATCAAGATACTCGCAGATTACGCGCTTTAGACCCTGCCATACCGGAAGCGTAGCACACTCCCCGCTGCGCTCACATTGATTGGGTTCCTCTTCCAGGCAGGCAACGGGCGACAAGCTGCCTTCCGTCAGACGCAATATTTCCCCGACGGTATATTGGTCCGGCGTCTTGGCAAGCTTGTAACCGCCCTGAAAGCCCCGGTTCGTCTTCAGAATATCCGATCTATTAAAAACCGGTATGATCTGCTCTAAATATTTTTTGGAAATATTTTGTCGATGCGCTATATCTTTAAGCGCCACAAAACCGCAATTCTGGTGCTCCGCCAGATCCAGGAGCATCCGCAGCGCATACCGCCCCTTCGTTGAAATCTTCATGATTGCCACCTCGTTATCATTTCCATTCTCAGTTGATTTTCAACCGATAGCCCTATAATACCATATTTATTATAGGTATTCAAGCGTGCGAACCGAAAAATAGGGGGGACATCTTTACGCAAAATCGTATTGACAAACCATAAGGCCTATGCTATATTACGTTTATAAAGCCTATGTATCTAGTAAGTAATTAAAAGGCGAACGATCCACCCCTTCTTTGAAATGCTGTGCGCAAGCCTTTTGAGAGCCTCGAGTGAAGCGGCTCTTTTTTACTTCATGGAACATTTGCATCACTACTGACTGGGAGGAACCCCTATGACATTACAGCAATTACACTATGCAATCATTATTTCAGAGACAGGTTCCCTGAATAAGGCGGCGGAAATTCTCTATGTGGCACAGCCCTCCTTGACCAGCGCAATAAAAGAGTTAGAAAAAGAGGTTGGCATCGCGATCTTTCACCGGAGCGGACGAGGCGTAACGCTTACCAATGACGGCGTTGAGTTTCTTTCCTATGCACGCCAGGTGTACCAACAGTATGAATCCCTCTTGGATAAGTACGGAAAGTTGGGAAACCTGAAAAAGAAATTTGGCGTCTCCACGCAGCACTACTCTTTTGCCGTAAAAACCTTTGTTGAGATGGTGAAAAGATTCAATATCTCCGAATATGAATTTGCCATCCGGGAGACAAAGACACGGGATGTCATTGATGATGTCAGCACTCTGAAAAGTGAAATTGGCATCCTCTATGTAAGCGATTTTAATCGAAAGATCATGATGAAACTGCTCAATGCCAACGATCTTGAATTTCACAAGTTGATTGCCTGTGACGCCTATGTCTATCTGTGGAAGGGGCATCCCCTTGCGAACTGTAAGACCATCCAGTTTTCACAGCTGGAGAACTATCCCTGCTTATCCTTTGAGCAGGGCGATACCAGTTCCTTTTACTTCGCGGAGGAAATCCTTAGCACAAATGAATATCCCCGAATCATCAAGGCCTGTGACCGGGCTACCATGCTCAATCTAATGGTCGGCCTGAACGGGTATACTCTGTGTTCGGGCATCATTTGCGAAGAACTGAACGGAACAGATTATGTCGCTGTCCCCTTTGATGCCGCCGGTGATGATCTCTGTAGCACAATGGAGATCGGATATATTGTGAAAAAAAATGTGATTCTCAGCAAAATGGGGGAGATCTATATCAATGAGATTAAAAGCTATCTTCATCGCTATGCCTCTGAAAAGTATAATAGAAAAAATCTATAGCTGCCTATTTCTATCCCATATTAGACAAAAGATCAAGTATAAAGTAAAATACTAACAAAGAAAAAGAGGAGGTACCGGATCATGACAGCTATCACAAGTCGAGGCGAAACCATGTGCATGTGGATGATGATGCAATCCTACGATTGCTGTATCATGCGATGCTGCATGTCTCGAATGTGATGCGTATGGTCACGCCCGACACAGAATCAAGTGAACGCAATCTTAGGAAGCCGGGGCGAAGGCTTCTATTTTTTAACACCATTTTCAGGAAATAACAACGGTAAAAGGAGCGATTGTATATGACAGAGATAGTATGGCACGGCCGCGGTGGCCAAGGCGCGTTCACAGCGGCGAGATTACTTGGCGCGGCCTACACCATGCGCGGTGATGATCGGTATGCCCTTGCATTTCCCTCCTTCGGACCAGAACGGCGAGGCGCGCCCATCCGTGCCTTCACCAAGCTGGACAACAAACCCATCGGAGACCGAAGTGAAGTGGAAAAAGGGGATTACAGCATCTTCCTCGACGATACGTTATTTGCGGAGGCCGCTTTCTCAGAATTAAAGCCGGAAGGCAAAATACTGCTAAATACGAAGCGATCTCCCGCTGACAGCCGTGTGATTGCCATCGACGGCGACACTCTCGCAGCAGAGGTATTGAAGTTACCGATCACTAACACCATTATGCTCGGCACCTTTGCTGCTATCTTCCGCGACATAACCCTTGCCGAGATCGTGGAAGCCATCCGGCAGTATATGCCGGAGAAACTTCACAAAAAAAACATTGCGGCGGTGACAGCGGCAGCGGAAACAGCCGCGAGGGAGGCTAGACGATGAAACCATACTTACGGGAACATGTTCCGACAACGCTATCCGACATACCGAATACCACCGCGTATGAGGCAGGATATCTGGTGACAAAAAATGCAGGCTGGCGCAATGTGCGCCCTGTCATCGACGTAGAGGCATGTGTAGGCTGTCTACAGTGCTATCTGTACTGTCCTGACGGAGTGATCTATAAGGACGGCGGCAAGGTGGCCGTCGACTATGACTTCTGCAAGGGCTGTGGCATCTGCAAAACGATCTGTAAAGCCGGTGCAATCGAAATGGAGGCGGAAACATAATGGCAAAAAAATTTCTATCGGGAAATGAGGCCTTTGCCGAGGGCATCCGCCTTGCTCGCCCACAGGTCATCTCCGCTTATCCCATCACACCACAGACTATTGTTGTGGAAAGATTGTCCGAAATGGTAGAAGACGGCAGCCTTCAATCTGAATTCATCCACGTTGAATCCGAACATTCCGCTCTTTCCTGCGCCATGGGGGCATCGGCAGTGGGTGCCAGGGCCTTTACCGCTACTTCCTCCCAGGGCCTTCTATATATGGCAGAATGCCTGACCTACGCATCCGGAGGCCGGTTTCCCATCGTCATGATGAATGCCAATCGCTCCACCGCCTTACCGTGGAACATCTACGGCGACCAGCGGGATTCGCTGTCGCAGCTGGACTGTGGCTGGATTCAAGCCTATGCGGAAAATGCACAGGAGAGCCTGGATCTCGCATTGATGAGCTATTTTGTAGCCGAACACCCGGAAGTTTCCACCCCCTTTATGGCAAATTTGGATGGCTTTGTCCTTACTCACACTTATGAGATGGTGGATGTCCCCACACCGGATCAGGCGGACGCCTTTTTGCCGGCCTATCAGACAGAAAATAAGCTGGATCTGGAGCATCCCCGAAATCTTGCCTTTTCAGCGGGGCCGGACCACAACACAGCATTCAAGTATAAAGAGCACCTCGGGTTACTGAACGCACAGAAAGCGGTCGCCGAAGCAGAGGCGCGATTTGTAGAAATTTTTGGGCGGCAGTATACCGGATTAACAGAGAACTATCGGACTGCGGATGCCGACTATATTCTCATCACTCTCGGCAGTATCGCCGGGCTGGCCAGAGAAACGGTTGACAGGCTACGCAAACAGGGGGAACGCGTCGGGCTTCTCCGGCTGCGCTATATGCGTCCCTTCCCAGGTGCAGAGATAGCCGAGGCAGTAAAACATGCGAAAGCGGTAGCTGTGCTGGAAAAAGACATTTCCTTTGGCAACGAGGGGACCGTCTACACCAACGTGAACTCCGCCCTGCTAAAGGCTGGCCTCTCGATGCCAAGCTCCAACTATATCGGCGGGCTTGGCGGCAAAAATATTTCGCAGACAGAGATAGAAGGAATTTTTAGAGATCTGAAACAGGAAACCGTCAGAATTCAATTTTTAGGCATAGGAGGTGAGGACGAGTGAGCGTTTCAGTGAAAACCTTGCAGGAGGATGAGTTCTTTTACGGGCATAAGGCATGTGCCGGCTGCGGCGGTAGCCTCGCCGTGCGGATTGCGCTAAAGGTGCTAGGCGAACGCTCCATCGCAGTTCTCCCCGCAGGCTGCATGTCGGCGGTAGGGTTCAATTTTCCTCAGCTCTGCTTCGGCAACAACGCCATCATCTCCACTTTTGCAGGAACCGCCTCCATGCTTACGGGCATTGAGGCCGGACTCAGAGCACAGGGTATCACGGATTTTCACGCCGTCGGCTTTGCCGGAGACGGCGGAACGGCAGATATAGGAATTCAGGCCCTATCCGGCGCCATCGACCGAAACGACGACATCCTGTATATCTGCTATGACAATGAGGCTTACATGAACACCGGCATTCAGAAAAGTTCTCTGACGCCCTTCGGCGCCAAAACCACCACAACGCCGGCGGGAAGCAATATCCGTGGCAACCTACGCCCCAAAAAGAACATGTTTGAGATCGTCGCCGCCCACGGCATCCCCTATGCGGCCACTGCCAGCATCGGATATCTCAACGATTTCATGGGAAAGGTAGAAAAGGCGTCAACGATCAAGGGGACAAAATACATTCACATTCTCGCCCCCTGCCCCACTGGCTGGGGAATCGCCACCGACGAGACAGTGGAAATCGCAAAAGAGGTTGTGGATTGCGGCCTCTGGTATCTCGCAGAATTCGAAAATGGGGAATTTACCCTGAACCACAAACCAAAAGAATTTACTGATATCCGCACGTATCTAAAAAAACAAGGCCGGTTTAAGCATCTGACCGAAGGCGACATCGAAACCATCACACGCTCCCGTGACCAAAAATGGGATGCGCTTAGTAAAAACTTTAAAATCAGGTAGGAGGATTTCATCATGAAGAGGGATATTACAAACAAATATTGGGATGCAGAACTGGAGACGCTCCCGAGGGAAGAACTGGAAACGCGTCAGCTCGCGGACTTGAAAGAGATCGTCAAATTCGCATATGACAACGCCCCCTATTACAAGCGCTCTTTTGACGAAGCTGGCGTTAAGCCGGAGGACATCAAAAAACTTTCGGATATTCAGAAATTCCCGTTTATTGACAAGAAGACACAGCGCGATACGCAAGGCGTAGGCTCTTTCCTCGGAGAACTGTGTGCTGTTCCCGAGGAGGACGTTATCTTCATCTCCACATCGTCAGGCTCCACGGGCGTCCCGACCATGAGCCCGTTTACAAAGAAAGACTTCGATGAATTTCAGGATACCGAGAGCCGCTGGTTCTGGCAGATCGGTATGCGGCCCAAGGATCGGTATGTCCACGCCCTTAACTTTTCTTTGTATGTCGGTGGACCGGACGTCATCGGCGCACAAAATCTAGGTGCGCTCTGCATCTGGGGCGGCACTCTTCCCAGCGAACGGCTGCTGTTCGTGCTGAAGACCTATCAGCCAACTATCATCTGGACCAGCCCCTCCTATGCATGGCAGCTCGGTGAGAAGGCGCTAAAATGTGGCATCGATCCCAAGAAGGATCTATCCATCAAGAAAATCATTGTCGCGGGAGAGTTGGGCGGCTCCATTGACGCCACAAGAAAGGCAATCGAAGATCTGTGGGGCGCGGAAGTCTATGACTTCTATGGGCTGTCGGATATCTTCGGCGCTTGCGCGGCAATGTGCGAGGCTAAGGACGGCTTACATATTGCCGAGAACCACATTCTTGTGGAAACAGTGGATATCCACACAGGCGAGGTATTGGAGCCCGGCCAGGTGGGTGAGTTGGTCTTCACTACGCTGCGCAAACATGCCCGGCCATTGATTCGGTTCCGCACAGGCGATATCGGCTGGATTGACAATACCCCTTGCTCCTGTGGCCGCACGCATGGCCGTATTCATATCAGCGGCAGAAAAGACGACATGTTCATCGTGTCCGCGGTCAATGTCTTCCCCAGCGATATTGAGGCGGTGATTCGGGAACTATCCGGCATCACCGGCGAATACCTCATCCGTGTATTCGACAAAGACTTTACATGCAAGTATTCTGTTGAAATTGAAAAGAATGCGGATTCTCCTGAATCTGACGATACAGTGGCGGCAAGGGTCTCCGATGCGCTGAAAGCGCGAATCGGAGTGAAACCCTACAGCGTAATTGTCCACCCGGACGGTGGGCTGGATACTCGTTCAGAACATAAATCCAGGCGCATCATCGACGAGCGCAAATTGGACTTTACCATTTAAGCGGAGGTGCATACCATGCCAGAGCTTTCACAGCGGACCGCGACGTTTACTGATTCCGTCATTCGTCGGATGACGCGGGTATCCCTTCAATACGGCGCAGTCAATCTATCCCAAGGATTTCCCGATTTTGAGCCGCCTCGTGAGATTCTTCAGCGGCTTGCCGAGGTTTCCCGAGAGGACTTCCATCAATACTCCATCACCTGGGGCGCGCAAAACTTCCGGGAAGCCTTGGCAGAAAAGCAGTGGCGGTTCATGGGGAGAAGGATTGATCCCAACAGTGAGATTGTCGTCACCTGCGGAAGCACAGAAGCGATGATGGCCGCCATGATGACGGTGGCAAATCCCGGAGATAAGGTGATTGTGTTCTCACCGTTCTATGAGAATTACGGTGCCGATACAATCCTCTCCGGTGCGGAACCAATTTATGTGCCCCTGTATCCACCGGAATTCAACTTCGACGCGGATGAGCTGGAGGCGGCCTTTCGGCAGCATCCCAAGGCACTGGTCCTCTGCAACCCCTCCAATCCCTGTGGCAAAGTGTTCACCTATGACGAACTGAAGATCATTGCAGATTTTGCGGAGACTTATGATACCTTTGTTATCACCGATGAGGTATATGAACATATCGTGTATGAGCCAAACCGGCATGTCTATTTCGCCTCTCTGCCGGGCATGTGGGACCGAACCATCTCCTGCAGTTCTCTCTCCAAAACCTATTCTATCACGGGATGGCGGCTGGGCTATATCATCGCCCCCGCTCCTATTGTGGACGTCGCCAAAAAAGTTCATGATTTTCTAACCGTCGGCGCCGCCGCCCCTCTGCAGGAGGCAGCGGTGACTGGCCTCAAATTCGGAGATGCGTATTATACATGGCTCCGGGACAAATACACAAAAAAGCGCGATTTGTTCCTACGCGGCCTTGACGATCTGGGCATCTCCCACACTGTGCCTCAGGGGGCGTACTATATCCTGCTGGATATTTCAGAGTTCGGGTTCGATTCCGATCTAGAATTCTGCGAGGTCCTTGCCCGGGATGTGGGGGTTGGCGCAGTTCCGGGATCGAGTTTTTTCCGTGAAAATGTCAACCATCTGATTCGGCTGCATTTTGCGAAGAAGGATGCCACCCTGTATGAAGCGCTGAATCGGCTGGACAGTCTGCGAAACAAGATTTCTGTGCGGAAGGGGTCACGATATAGAGCGGGCGAGCAATGAAACTCTGCGAAGTACAGGAGGCGGCCCCCCTGATGTGAGGGGGACCGCCTTCCGCCTATTCTATGACCCGGTTGTCGGCCAGGATTTCGGGCTTGTATTTCATACTGTCCGCTTCCGTTATCTCCCGGATCACCTTGCACGGACACCCTGCCGCAAACGTGTGGGGCGGGATGTCTTTCACAACCACACTGCCCGCTCCGATCACGCAGTCGTCTCCAATGGTGACGCCGGAGCAAACGACAACGTTGGCGCCAAACCAACAATTGTTGCCGATCTTGACCGGCTTGGCATAACACAAGCGCTTTACATTGCCATCCCTGTCGAGCATGGCGTTTCGCTCTTCCGGCAGCATCGGGTGAACTGGCGTAACGATGGTCACGTTGGGGCCAAAATTGCAGTGGTCCCCGATGGTGACACTGGCATCGTCCTGCACCGTCAGATTGTAATTGCCAAAGAAATGCGTACCGATCTTCGTATGGCGTCCATAGTGGAAAAAAATTGGCCCCTGCATAAAGCCGCCCTCCCCTATCTCTCCAACAATCTGGCTGATCAGCTCCTGCCGCTTTTCTGTCTCATCCTCATAGGTTCTGTTATACTCTGCGCAAAGATTGTGCGAGCGCAGTTTCATACGTCTTAACTCGGGATCCCCCGGACAAAATAGGATCCCTTTCATTATTTTTTCTTCTTCCCCCATGGAATGTCCCCCTCCCGGCTTTTCATCACGATTTGCATGTCACACGGTTATCTTTACTTTGTGGCTTCTGCGCCCCTTGACATGGGGGATCACCACCTCTTTCGATCCAATGCCCTGGTTTTCAATTTCAATGGTATACACACAGCCGCGGAAAGTACGCTTCACCGTCACTGTCTTCCATTCGCTGGGAAGGCAGGGCTTGATTGCAAGCCCCTCCCATGTGGGCTTTATCCCAAGTATATGCTGGGTTATGGCAATGTACATCCAGGCGGCTGTACCGGTCAGCCAGCTTACGTTTGCAAGGCCGAATTTATCACTCTCCGGGCCAAAAATATTTGAGGCGTACACATACGGCTCCGCCTTGTATCTCCACTCGCCCGCTTTCTCCTGCGCGACCATGGGAAGGAGCTGATGGTAGTATTTGTATGCGGCATCTCCGTTGCCGAGCATACACTCCGCAATGATCGCCCATGTGTTGGCGTGACAGAATACCGACCCATTTTCCCCACAGCCCTTGTTATAGTATGTGAGCGGATCCTCCGCCGACGGATAGTCCTTCATTGAGGGATCGATTTTTTTGATTCCGAGATCCGTATCTAGATACTTTTTAACGCTTGCCATAGCCTTCTCGGACTTCTCTCTGTCTCCCATGCCGGAAATCACGGACCACGACTGGGTATTCAGCCATATTTTCGCCTGTGGCTGCTCCTTAGAGCCAATGAAGGTGCCGTCGTCTGTGATGCAGCGGCGGAACCACTCCCCATCCCAAGCAATGCTGTTGACAAGTTTTTTCTGCTCTTCATAGAGACGTGCATATTCAGAGCCGTCCTCGCCCATGAGTTTCGCAAGCTCTTCCATCATGCGAAGAACAGTGCCAAACTGCATGGAGGTCCAGATGCTCTCGCCCTTTCCTTCACGACAAACCTTGTAGAGCATGTCGTTCCAGTCGGATCGAAGCATAAGTGGGAACCCGTGGCTGCCCAGATTGCGGCATGTAAACTCCACCGATTTCTGTAGATGCTCGTAGACGGTTGCCGTTCCTCCGTCATAGAATGGAACCTTCTTATGGAGGAAGGAAAGCGAGCCTGTCTCCATCACCACAGCGTACACCGACATGATGATCCACAGGTGATCATCGGAATGGACCGTGGTAACAGGGTCAAATCCCTCCACGGGGAAAAAGTAATGATTGGCGTGACCATCGCTGTACTGCTGGCCCAAAAGCAATTGGATTTTGTCCTTCGCCCGGTCTGGGCTGAATGGCACCATCGCAAGAATATCCTGCGCGGTATCGCGGTACCCCACGCCACGGAAGGTTCCCGTTGCGTAGTAGGAGATATTTCTTGAGAAAAGGAAGTTGCGCTCCGCCTGATAGGGATTCCAGATGTTGACCATGCGCTGCACGTTTTCATCGGGAACCTCGCAGTGAAAGCGGCTGAGATAGTTGTTCCAGTGTCTTTGGAGCGCTTTGAAGGATTGGCCCACAAAGTCCTCCTGACGGCAGTGCGCCACCGAGCGCTTGATCTCCTCCTCCGTCATGGCGACGCCGAGGAAAATGTTCACGGTTTTTTCCTCGCCAGCCTTGAGGTCCAGGTCCAGCTGGAGTGCAAAGCAGGGATCACCCCCGGCAAGCGTTGAGTTCGTGCATCTTCCGGCCTGGACGTTTTTGGGATTTTCCTCGCTGGAATAGCTTCCCACAAACTCATCCCTGTCGCCGTCAAACCCGGATACCGGGACATTCGCGGCAAAATATACAAGGGGCGTCTGCTCTGGGCGCGGCTGCATTTCGACCCCGTACCTATATACAAGGACATCGTCCATGTTGTATACCGAAAGCTGATGCTTGTTATAACACTGCCATTGAAGCTCGCGCTGAAATTCCATCATCCCCAGTTCGACAAAGGGGAACATGGTGATTTTGCGGTCAGTATTGCTTCTGATTCTGAGATTCCAGATCAGGCAATTTTCGTACTCTCCAACAAAATATGTGGCTTTCACCGCAAGACCACGCCTTTTGGCATCGTAGACAGTATACCCCATACCGTGAGTTGCCTTCCACGACTGCGGACGAGTTTTTGCCGGCTCTGCTGTCGGACACCAGTAGTCTTTTCCGTCCTTTATATAGGTGTAAAAGCCACTGCGGTCGGTGGGCAGATGAAAGAAGCGGTAATGGTTGATTCTCCATATCTGGGGTGACTTGTAGAATGCGACTCCGCCCCCTGCCTGAGAGATCATGGTTGTGAATACGCCGTTGGTGAGATAATTCATCCACGGGGTCGGTGGATTGCTCTTATCGAATTTTATCTCTTTTTTTCTGTCATTGAAGCTGTACATGTTATTTTCCTTTCTTATCATATTAGTTTAGTTAACAGACATCTTTTGTATAATTATACCATGCCTTCCTGTTTCAGAAAAGAGGGTTTTAAAAAAAAGCTGACCCTCAAAAATACAGTTCTTCTCTACAAGAGTTCCTTGACGGAACTCGCGAGGCCGGTGTATAATAAATTTGATTCCTTAATGACCGTCTGGAAAAACTCATTGGGTGCCCCAAGGGCTTTGCCATCTGTCTAAAAGGCATTGCTATGGGCGCGAAAAACGATGTCCTAACATTGGCAGACTATCGGCGGCTCTTTGGCGAAAATCGCCATGAATTCACTGGCGTGGATTATATTGAGTACTATGGAATTAATGAGTCTTCTCGGATCGAACAAATCTACAGAGGATAAGGTAAAATTATTTCCCAGGAAATGTCAAGCCATGCGTTTCACCAGATTGCCAAAAAATAGCGCTGAATCGCGCTCTCTTGGTTGCCCAACAGCAAATGCCGTCAAGGATAAATTAACGGGTTAAATGCCGGAAAGAAACAAGGAGGATTTCTTATGAAAGTGAAAAAGAAACTGCACAGGCTGCTGAGTATCCTGCTCTGCTGTGCGCTTGTGCTGGGGCTTATGCCTATAACGGCGTTTGCGGCAGATCCCTCCACCGCCCCCACTTACAGCGGCGGCAGCGGTACCGAAGCAGACCCGTATCTGCTCTCCTGCAAAGAAGATATCCTTGCATTGCAGGAATATCTTAACAGTTTGGATGATTATGCTCGTGCCGAGTTGGATAAAGTGGACGATTGCGGTCTTGGCAGCTATCACGGGTATTACTTCAAACTGACCAAGGATATTGATATGTCCGATGTGGAGGACTGGGTTCCTTTCAGCTTCTGCGGCACACTGGACGGTGCTGGATATACGATTTCCAATTTGCAACTGAATCAGAATTTCTTTGAATCCGCAAATCCGGGAAACAACGAATATAAAAGCCAGCAGTATGAAGCCGGCTTTTTCAGCCAGTTAATCCATGCACACATCAAAAATCTCTATTTTGAAAACTGTACAGCAACGGTTTCTGATGGGCTTAAACCCGAAAGCGAGCGGGATATTTATGCCGCTGTCGTTGCCGGTACTGCCGTCGCTTCCAGCTTTGAAAACATCTCTGTGGTGAACTGTACCGTCACCCAAAACGGCGAGCCGACTAATTTCGGTTATGCCGCCGGTCTGGTGGCCTATGCGGATATTTGCCACATTTCCAACTGCTCCGTGCAGGGTGGAAGTATCAATGTCGGCGGTGACGCAACCAAAATGTACACCGGTGGTTTTGTGGGAGCGTTCGGCGATGTGTATGATTATTATAAGGACTACTATAACATGACCGTCGGTGCGGGAAATGCGTTCGGTGTCTATAACTGCTTTTCCACTGCGGCGGTAAATGTTACCTGCACCAACTACAGAACCGGCGGTCTGATTGGTATGATCGAGTGTTTAAATTTGGCGGATACTTATGAAAACTGCATGGTGGGAGGAACGATCACGTCGGCAGCCTATGCGGCGGCCGGCTTGATCGGCACATGTGATTCTTATATAAATACAACCTTAAAGGGCTGCGTAGTTTACAGTGACAGCATTCAGGGAGGCACCTATGCAGACCCGTTGTATCGTCCATATAGCGACAGCTATGATGCAAAAATAACGGTCACAAATTGCAAGGTAAGCCATAGCACCGAGGTCAAAGTGTCGAATACCGACACAGGTAGGGTTACAAATAATGCCAGTCTCACTCCTGTAACTCTCGCCGAGGCTGATTGTCAAGTGCCAAACTTCAAATCCAACCTGCACGGCAAGCTGGTTGACGGCAGTGCCAATGTTACGATTACGCTTTCTCAGGACAATGAGGTAAAATACACTGCTAAAACAGATGCGGACGGCGAATACAATTTCGGCAAGCAAGTATTGATGGGCACTTATACGCTGGATATTGCCGAGGTGAAAGGTTACGAAGCCTACAGTGAAACCGTTACCATCGGCTATGCCGTGAATGTCGAGAAAGACATTACCCGAACGGCAAAACTGATTTTCGTCACACTCAATGCCAACGGCGGTGAATGTGAAACGACATCGCTGACCACTGGTGCGGACGGCAAGCTGACCTCTCTGCCCACTCCCACCCGTGTCGGCTACATCTTTGACGGCTGGTACATGGAGATTGAGGACAGCACACAGGTCACCGAGAACACCGAGTTCAGCGAAAACACCACCATCTACGCACACTGGACAGAGTGCGATCACAGCGCGTCGGTAAACCAGCCGACCTGCGATAATTCCGCAACTTGTTCCGTCTGCGGCGGCACAATGCCCGCCAAGGGACATCACTTGATAAAGGTTGAACCCAAAGATGCCACCTGCACCGAGGCCGGAAACATCGCATATTGGACCTGCTCCAGCTGCGGCAAGTGGCTTGCAGACCCAAATCACAACAGCGTTGTCATTCCGTCTCTTGGTCACGACTATGCAACCACATGGAGCCGCAATGCCGACAAGCACTGGCATGAGTGCTCATACTGCGGTGACAAGGCTGACACGACAGCTCACAGTTTCAAGTGGGTGGTAGACAAGGAAGCGACTGCTACTGAAAAGGGCAGCAAGCATGAAGAATGTGAGGTTTGCGGCTACAAGAAGGCTGCCGTTGAGATTCCAGCAACGGGCAACACAACCGATCCGACTCAGCCCACCAATCCGACAAATCCCGGTGAAACCAATCCAGACACCGGCGATAGCAGCATAATGTGGCTTTGGTTTGCTCTGCTGCTTGTGTCTGGAACCTGCATTGCCGGAATTACGGTTTACCACAAAAGAAGAAAAGCTGAATAAAGCTTTATCCTGTGCTTTGCACATCTGAAAATGTCCCTCCTATCAGGTATTGTGCCGGATAGGAGGGACTTTTAAATGTATGTCTTCAGATTGTCTTCCTATTTTGATCTAAAGTGCTACCTGCCGTTAACGCCGGATACAGGTCCGTCCGCTGTTGCCATCCCGACGGTGCTTCCGGAAGAATTTCATTGTCTTTTAGAAGCAAAATTTCTTCTGACATTCCATCGACAAAGCGAATCCAGGTCTCACAGCCCCAGACCTTGTTCTCCAGGAAAGCGTTATGTTTCGGAAGTACTGGTTCGTCTTCCAGCAAAGATGCGAGCTGTGGGTATCGCTGTAGATACGGCGTGTCCTCGTACGCGATCTCTGCCAACAGATCGAATAGCGTATTCGTTCGCCCGTCAAAGTAGTATTGTGCCCATGTCAGTCCTCTTGCGTCAAAGCTTATGGCACGGTGACAATTGACAAATACGTTTTGTTTTAAAAGATTGTCGCGCCCACTGCCCACCATCACTCCCATAAAAACATCTTCAAAAAGATTACCGTACACAATCTGCCCGCTAGCCCAATCATCAAGATAGATACCAACAATCCCGACCTTTCGATCCGCGTTGCTTAGGTTTTGAACGCCATGGACTCGGTTGTACCGCAGCACGGTTCCTCGCTGTGTCCAATCACGGCCCGTGTGAGTCGCTCCCGAATCGTCCGCGTCCTGACAAAGATTATAGAAGTCGTTGTATTCGATAATATGATCATTTCCATGGTAATGCAACGCTTCCTGCGGCGCGTCATGGATGGAATTGTGATCGACTCGAATTCCCACCCCACTCAGCGAGATTCCTAGACAATAGCAGCGAGACCACTCTCCAAAATGGTGGATATCACAGTTGGTGATCCGGTTGCCGGAAGGCGTCAACGTCTTTCGGTCCCCGCCGGAGATCGTAATCCCCCCGTCGCCCATATTGGCAAATGAACAGGAATCCAAAAGGGTCTCCGTCGTATCCACAGCGTTGACACCGCTGCTGCCCAGATTGTAAAAATGGCAATCGCGCAGCGCTATGTGATGACCGCCCTGGATTTCCACTGCCGTCGCTCTCCCCGAACAGAAGGCTAGCCCTTCCAACGCCACATGGCTGACATGATCGAGGGTAAGAAATGCCTCCTCCAGCATGGACACTTCTGCATACCCCTCTTCAAATGCATCTGGCGGCCAAAAATATAATTTTCCACTTCGACGATCCGCGTACCATTCTCCTGGACAGTCGAGTTCTTCTAAGACATTAATATACCGAAATCTAGCATTGGTACGGATGTCATAAGTTCCAACCCGGCTTTCCACTTCCACAATGTGCTTCTCCATATCCCAATGCACTGGTTTGATATATCGATCCGCCCAATCCCATGACCAATATCCATGTAAGATCACCTCTTCCGGATGTTTCCAGTGAAGCGGGCGATCCTCTTCAAAATAGAAATGTGTATCAGAACCTTGCTGCTCATGCCCATGCTCCTCATAGGTATTGATGTGGCCCGGAACTAAGCCTGCAACTCGTGTGAAGCCATCATTGGGCCACCTTGCGAGAGTCTGTCTCTGATTCTTATAAAAGAACTCCATATGGGAGGGCAGTGTAAAACCGCCTCCCCGGCTCCGAAAGACACCGAAGTCCCGTACCCCTTGTGCAAACAAGTCGCACTCCACAACGAAGGGAGCCGCATCTTTCGGGAGTCGCGCTAAAATCTCTGGGTCTGTTACAGGCTGAAAGCCCTGTATGGATATCGCACCAGAAAATATCGGCTTCCCCTCTCCCTTCCAAATGACGGGCGCCTCTTCAGTACCGCTATCCTGCCAGTCCAGGTGTAGCCCCTGCGCCATTGAATATTTGCCACTGAGTACTGTGATACATGCTCCATCGAACTCATCCGATTGTTTTGCCAGCCGAACGGCGTCGCGCGCGCGCGTGAGCGTATAAAATGCTTGCTCCCGCTCTGTCCCTACATTTTTGTCATTTCCTACTGGTGAAACAAAAAATGTCTTCATCTTTATCTACCTCCCAATGTAGCATCAGATTTGGTGGATCGCCCCTTATAGTACCATTTTATACAGAAATGTCAAGATATTTAGTTCACTTTCTCCATCTCTTTTTCTATTTATTTGCACGCTGGTCTTTCTCTCTATCTTCCTCTCCGGCGTTCATTTTCTCCAGCCTTGTTTCCTCTTTTTGGCACGCCGGTCTTTCTCTCTATCTTCCTCCTCCGGCGTTCATTTTTCCCCAGCCTTGTCCCCTGTTCTCGTCTCGTTTCCTCTCTTTTGCACGCCGCTCTTTCTCTCTATCTTCCTCCTCCGGCGTTTATTTTTCCTAGCCTTGTCCCCTGTTCTCGTCTTTTTCCTCTTTTTGGCACGCCGGTCTTTCCCTCTATCTTCCTCCTCCGGCGTTCATTTTTCCCCGCCTTGTTTCCTGTTCACTCCTCGTTTCCTCTTTTTTGCACGCCGGCTTGTCTCTCTATCTCCTCCTCCGGCGTTCATTTTTCCCCGCCTTGTCCCCTGCTCCCTTCTCGTTTCCTCTTTTTTGCACGCCGGTCCTTCTCTCTATCTCCAACACCGGCGTTTATTTTTCCTAGCCTTGTTTCCAGTTCTCGCCTCGTTTCCTCTTTTTTGCACGCCGGTCTTTCCCTCTATCTCCATCTCCGGCGTTCATTTTTCCCCGCCTTGTTTCCTGTTCACTCCTCGTTTCCTCTTTTTTGCACGCCGGTCTTTTTCTCTATCTCCATCTCCGGCGTTCATTTTTCCCCGCCTTGTTTCCTGTTCACTCCTCGTTTCCTCTTTTTTGCACGCCGGTCTTTCCCTCTATCTTCCTCCTCCGGCGTTCATTTTTCCCCGCCTTGTTTCCTGTTCACTCCTCGTTTCCTCTTTTTTGCACGCCGGTCTTTTTCTCTATCTCCAACACCGGCGTTCATTTTCCCCCGCCTTGTTCCTGTTCTCGCCTCGTTTCCTCTTTTTTTGCACGCCGGCTTGTCTCTCTATCTCCTCCTCCGGCCTTCAGTTTCTCCCGCCTTGTCCACTGCTCCCGTCTCGTTTCCTATTTTTGCACGCCGGCTTGTCTCTCTATCTCCTCCTCCGGCCTTCAGTTTCTCCCGCCTTGTTCCCTGCTCCCGTCTCTTTTCCTATTTTTTGCACGCCGGTCCTTCTCTCTATCTCCATCTCCGACGTTCATTTTCCCCAGCCTTATCCCCTGCTCCCGTCTCTTTTCCTATTTTTTGCACGCCGGCCTTTCTCTCTATCCCCCTCCTCCGGCGTTCATTTTCTCCAGCCTTGTCCCCTGTTCTCGTCTCGTTTCCTCTTTTTTGCACGCCGGCTTGTCTCTCTATCTCCTCCTCCGGCGTTCAGTTTTCCCCGCCTTGTCCCCTGCTTCCTTCTCGTTTCCTCTTTTTTGCACGCCGGTCTTTCCCTCTATCTTCCTCCTCCGGCGTTCATTTTTCCCAACCTTGTCCCCCGTTCTCGTCTTTTTTCCTCTTTTTTGCACGCCGGTCTTTCCCTCTATCTCCATCTCCGGCGTTCAGTTTTCCCCGCCTTGTTTCCAGTTCACTCCTCGTTTCCTCTTTTTTGCACGCCGGTCTTTCTCTCTATCTCCATCTCCGGCGTTCAGTTTTCCCCGCCTTGTTTCCAATTCCCGCCTCTTTTCCTCTGTTTTGCACGCCGGTCTTTTTCTCTATCTTCCTCCTCCGGCGTTCATTTTTCCTAGCCTTGTCCCCTGTTCTCGTCTCGTTTGCTCTCTTTTGCACGCCGGCTTGTCTCTCTATCTCCAACACCGGCGTTCATTTTTCTCAGCCTTGTCCCCTGCTCCCGTCTCGTTTCCTATTTTTTTGCACGCCGGTCTTTCTCTCTATCTCCATCTCCGGCGTTCATTTTTCCCCGCCTTGTTTCCAATTCCCGCCTCTTTTCCTCTTTTTTGCACGCCGGTCTTTCTCTCTATCTTCCTCCTCCGGCGTTCATTTTTCCCAGCCTTGTCCCCTGTTCCCGCCTCGTTTCCTCTCTTTTGCACGCCGGCCAGCCAACAACCTTTGCCTTTCCAATCACTTTATCTCCCCTTTGCCCCAGTTTCCTCTACCCGCCATTTCTCGACTTCTAGCACCTGCTCAGCATAATCGTTCGCCTTCGCAAACTTTGAAAGAACCTTCGGCTCTTCGGAATCAGGTCCACCTCTCAGCTTAGGTTAAAAAAATCGCCCGATCCCATAATGAGATTGGGCGATATAAGAACTATTGTTTCCGAACGCCAAAGGTCACCGTCTCGCCGTTGACATTCCATTCTTTTTCATAGAAACCTTCTTCCACATCCGCCTGCACACAATCCGCCAACACTTCCTCCATAATCGCCTTCTGATTTCGGTTTACGACACTGGTAATCCTCTCATTGTGGCCATACGCAAAACAGATATGATCCATAACCTCAAAACCAGCTTCCTTGCGCATCGTCTGGACCTTACTGATGATCTCTCGAACGAATCCCTCTTCCAACAAGTCTGCGGTCAAATTCGTATCCAAAACAACTGTCAGTTCGCCTTCGGTCTCTGCGACGAAACCCTCCTTCTGCGCAGACTCAATCAAAAGGTCCTCCTCCGACAGCTCCACCGCTTGCCCATCGATGTCAAATGTCAAAGGCTTTCCAGATCGCAGCTGATCCATCGCCTCATTTCCATCGACCTCGGATAACAGTTGCCGAATCTTGCCAACAAGCTTTCCGTATTTAGGCCCCACGGTCCGCAGCTGAGGCTTAAAACTATACGTGGTAAAGCTGCGAACATCCTGTGTGAAAATCACCTCTTTCACATTCAGTTCTTCCGCAATAATGGCCTGATATTCCGGCAGCAGTGCCTCTCCCGGCGCCTTCACATACATGGTTCCAATGGGCTGACGGTTTTTAATCGAAGCTGTATTCCGGCAAGAGCGCCCCTCCACAACGATCTTGAGCACTTCCTCCATGCTCGCCTCCAGCTCTGGAAGAATCCACCCTGTTTTTACCTCCGGGAAGAGACAGAGATGCACGCTCTCAGGAGCACATTTATCCACATTCACCACAAGATTGCGGTAAATCTGTTCTGCCATAAATGGTACGAAAGGTGCAGACAGCTTTGCCAAGGTAACCAATGCCTCGTACAGAGTCATATACGCGTTGATCTTATCCTGCGGCATATCCTTTCCCCAGAAGCGTTCCCGGCTTCGGCGAACATACCAGTTGCTCAACTCATCGACAAAATCATCCAAAGCTTTTGCTGCTTCAGTGATGCGATACTGCTCCAGATTCGAATCCACCGCCACAATCAGGGAATTCAGCTTCGACAGCAGCCACCGATCCATGATGGAAAGCTTATCATACTCCAACGCATACTGCGTCGGGTCAAAACTGTCAATATTGGCATACAAGACGAAGAAGGCGTAGGTATTCCAGAGTGTACCCATAAACTTCCGCTGACCTTCTAAGACCGCCTCATCATAAAAACGATTGGGAAGCCAGGGCGCACTATTCGTGTAGAAATACCAGCGAATCGCATCAGCCCCGAACTTATCCAGGACCTCTACCGGGTCCACCGCGTTCCCCTTGGATTTGGACATCTTCTGTCCATCCTCATCCTGTACAAGCCCCAACACAATTACATTTTTGTATGGAGCTTCATCAAAAAGAACCGTGGAAATCGCTAAAAGAGAATAAAACCAGCCTCGTGTTTGATCGACAGCCTCGCTGATAAAATCCGCTGGAAAATTCTCCTTAAAAGTCTCCTCATTCTCAAACGGATAGTGCCACTGTGCAAATGGCATGGCTCCAGAATCGAACCAACAGTCGATGACATTCTCCACCCGTTTCATTTTTTGACCACAATGCGGACATGTCAAATAGACAGCATCGATAAAGGGACGATGCAATTCAATATTGTCCGGCACATCATCGCCTAATTCTTTCAGCTCCGCGATACTGCCGATAGCATGGCGATGTCCACAGGGACACTCCCAGATATTGAGCGGCGTACCCCAATACCGGTCGCGGGAGACACCCCAATCGATGACATTCTCCAGCCAATCGCCAAACCGGCGCTCCCCGATGCTTTTGGGCAGCCAGTTGACTGTCTTATTATTTGCCAACAGACGATCCCGCACCTTCGTCATGGCGATAAACCAGGTATCCTTCGCGTAGTACAGAAGAGGTGTATCACAACGCCAACAATGTGGATAGGAATGTGTATAGCGAAGGGACTTAAACCACTTGCCTTCCGCCTTCAACGCTTCGATTACGTCTGGGTCCGCCTTTTTCACAAATATTCCATCCCAAGGCGTTCCACCAACAAAAGCGCCCTTCGCGTCCACAAGCTGAACGAACGGTAGGTCATACCGATGACCGATCTGCGCGTCATCCTCACCGAAAGCCGGCGCGATATGGACAATGCCAGTACCATCGCTGAGTGTAACATAATCGCCACATGTGACAAACCAAGCTTTTTTATCGGGCTTCGCATAGGGAAATAGCGGCTCATATTCCATGAACTCTAAATCCTTGCCGGTAAAGGTCTCCTCGATTTCATATCCCTCGCCCATCACAGAATCCAGTAGCGCTTCCGCCATGTAGTAATGAGCGCCCTCATAGCGCACTTTGGCATAGGTCTCCCGCGGATTGACACAGAGCGCAACATTGGAAGGCAGCGTCCAAGGCGTCGTCGTCCAGGCGATAAAATATTCATCCTCCGCGCCCTTCACTTTGAAGCGAACAAATATGGTCTCTTCCTCCACATCCTTGTAGCCCTGCGCCACCTCATGGCTGGACAGAGGCGTCCCACAGCGAGGACAATAGGGAACAATTTTATGCCCCTTGTACAACAGTCCCTCATCGAACATTTTCTTTAGCGCCCACCATATGGACTCGATATAGTCATTCTCGTACGTCACATATGGATGTTCCATATCGGCCCAAAACCCGACCCGCGCCGAAAATTGTTCCCACATGCTTTTATATTTCCAGACGCTTTCCTTACATTTCTCGATGAACGGTTCCATCCCATACTCTTCAATCTGCTCTTTCCCGTCCAATCCCAGCGCCTTTTCCACTTCCAGTTCCACCGGAAGGCCATGGGTATCCCACCCTGCCTTGCGCAGCACCTTGTAGCCCTTCATTGTGCGATACCGGGGAATCAGATCTTTAATCACGCGTGTCAGGACATGCCCTATATGGGGTTTACCGTTTGCCGTTGGCGGTCCGTCATAAAAAGTAAAAACAGGGCCGCCTTCGCGCTGTGCAATGCTTTTTTTGAAGATCTCTTCCTGATCCCAAAAGGACAGGACCTCTTGCTCCCTCTCAACAAATTTTAAATCGGGAGACACTTTGTCATACATGCTGATACACTCCTTTTGTTCAAACTTCACTGCATCAATAAAAAAACCTGCAGAAACGTATTCTGCAGGGACGTGACAACTCCGCGGTACCACCCTGTTTGCCCGGCATAGCAGGCCAACTCAAAGGTCTCTAACAAAACCCTTGCCGATAACGGGGCATACCGTCTAACCCATACTTCTCTGCGAGGTTCCGGGCAAAGGCTCCGGAGGGATGAAATCTGCCAGCGCCATTGTCTCACACCCACCGACAACTCTCTGTAAACGCATAAACGGCACGATCCTATGTCTCCATCAAAGCCTTTTCTAATGGTTGTTATTATAGCAGATGCAGGCTGGCTCTGTCAAGATTTTCTGAAAATTTACTGCCATATTAATCTCCATTCCGGGGCGTTAGCGACGGGGCAATTCTGCCACCACGACAATTTGTGACGCTCCGGCACAAATGGCCGTGTAAAAAATAAGCGATCGAGCTTATTTTTTACACTAGCCCCGCAGGCAACTCAGAATCGCATTCGTCACGCCGATTAATTTGCAATCACATTTTTGATGCGCTCATAAAAATCGTCCTCAGCTGCAATAACTTCCAGCTCGTCCGTAATTAAAACAACATTTCTCATATCACTGTCGAAAAAGAAAGAGCCAAACACAAAGTGATTTAATTCCCCGCAATATCGATTGACAGACGTCATATACCAGTCCTCCGCTTTAAAAACAGGGCCAAAAAAATCATAGTGAATCGAATCTTCATCCTGGTCCTCTCCACAGACGGAGACTCCTCCCTTTATATTCTGGAAGCCAAACAGCGAATTGTATCGCTTATGCTCAACCAGAATATTCCCCTCCGCTGTTGTCCCATTTTCAGTGATGTGGCCGCTGAGCTTGACAGTTTTGCTGGTACAACACACAATCCCCATGATAGCCGCAATACCAAGACATACTGTGCAGACGATTCCGATTATCTTTTTCATCAGAAATTTTCCTTATGCGTTATTTTTGTCGTTCCGCCGTACTGATTTTTACATCGCCGACCATATCATATAGATTTTATACATAAAATACAACGCAGACCTACTTTTGTCAATAGGTCATGTCAAATTGTACAATTTATCTTTGTAAATGTAAATTTTGTTTGCAAATATACCTATATTCTCATATTTAGTAGTGGATAAAAAATAAGCGAAAAGCAAACGCTCCTCACTCATTTTCCATTGCCACGCTCGTAGCATCTCAAAAGCTTATGCCAGCGTCAGCGACTCAATCACATGCTCCAGTTCCGGTAAGTATATATCGAATTGCTCCGGGGTAGACGCATAGACAAGATAGTAGCGCATTCCCTCCCCATAAAAAATATAAAATTGGTACATTGCCTCAGCCATACCCTCGTAGCTTTGGTACTCCGAAGCAAAATTACCCCGAATCCCATCATATCCTAAGATCGTCACCGGCTCCAATCGGATATCACTCGGATTGGATGTGGACTCCAGAATCATCTTCTTCGCTTCCTCCATAATCGCGTCGTTGGAGAGAGTCTCCTGGCTTTGTGTGCACTCCAAGCTGATGGTGCTCAGAAGATCTGGCGCCAATATGGTCACAGTGCTGGTATCCAAAAGCCTCCATTTCCCATCATACGAAAAGGAGATTCCCAGCTCGGTATCAGAATATGTCAGGGTCGATGGCGCCTCCGGCGGAGTGATCACAAAGGAATCCAGCATAGCCTCCACGGCCTCTGCCTTACTCTCAAAGTCCTCCTGCGCTCCAACAAACAGAATATTGTAGTACATCTGTGTCGCGCTGTCCCACAGGGTATAATCCTGATAGCAAACCGCCTTGTAATCGTCACTGCTCTGCTGAAAGGTCATGACAAATCCGTTCAGCGCCCCGATACTGGATGGCTTTACATCAAGCGTCTCGTCAAAGTCACTGACAACCTCTCTCCACGCCTGTTTTAACGTCTCCTGATACTCCTGGATGGATCCTGTCCGATAGAACCAACGCACAGACAGCTCCACCATACTCTGTTCCACCGGCCGGATATTGAGGTAGCCCTGTTGGCGCTGCTCATATTGCCAATCCTGCGGAATGACAAACGTGATGCCCCCTTCCGGGATCGTCACGGTCTCCTCGTAAGCAGTCGAGGATAGCGCTCCTGAGTCCGCTTTCTGTAAATACGCTTCCTCACTCTCTGCGTCCTTTCCGCTGATTTGATTGCACGAGGTCAGCCCCAAAAGGCAGATCAATCCACCGATCCAAGCAAAAATCTTCGGGAAGGCCCTATTCCTCTTCCCAGTTATGCCATACATTTTGAACATCGTCATCATCTTCCAGCATATCCAATAAATTTTCCATTCCCGCAATAATGGTGGCATCCTTCACTTCCGTCATCGTTTGCGGTATCATGGTAATCTCCGCTTCCAGCATCTCGATACCGGCTTCCTCCAGCGTCTGCCGCACCTGAGAAAAATTTTCCGGCGCCGAAATGATTTCACAGGTATCAACGTCCGAGTTGAAGTCCTCCGCCCCGGCTTCCAGTGCCTGCATCATCAGTTCTTCCTCATCCATGCCCTCCGCCAGCTCAACCAGAATCTGACCCTTCTTATCGAACATGAAAGACACACACCCCGTGGTGCCCATATTGCCACCACTCTTAGAAAACGCGTGCCGCACGTTGGCAGCCGTCCGATTCTTATTATCCGTCAAACATTCCACAATAACCGCGACGCCCCCGGGCCCATACCCCTCATACGTAATCGCCTCGTAGACCACTCCGGAATCCTCCCCGGCCGCCTTCTTAATGCTGCGGGTAATGGTATCGTTTGGCATGTTATTGCTCTTGCACTTTGCGATGACATCGCGCAACTTGCCGTTGACGGATGGGTCTGATCCCCCCTCCTTTACAGCGACGGCGATCTCTCGCCCCAGTTTGGTAAAGACTTTTCCCTTTTTGGCATCGGTCCGCTCTTTCTTATGTTTAATATTCGCAAATTTAGAATGTCCTGACATACACGATCTCTCCTTAGCAATCTTCTACAAAATTTATTCTATCATCTTTGCGTTAAAATAGCAAGCCCTTTCCCCATTGCCCCCGTTTCGACAAAATTCGACATGATCTGTCGAAACTTGCGGTATTTTTAATCTGGTAATTTTAGTAAAACAGTGCTATAATAAGAAATCGAAAATGGAATATTTTGCTAGAATTTGCTGTCAAGCAAATGATGCGACTGGGGATTCGCATAAAAAGACGGGTGAGCACGGGTACATAACAATTCAGGAGGGTTTTATTATGAAAACGTCTTGTTTGGAGGGAACACGATATGTCCATGAGCAAGAAATCCAATTTGTCTTACACTATTATCTATTGAAAGATACCCAGAATAGCCGCCCATGTTATGGCATACGAATCGTGAAAACACAGAGCATAGAGAATCAACCGATTCTAGAAGAAAGCGATCAGATTTTCTTGGAGGACGCCAGCATGGACAAGGCGATTTCCCTCCTGAATCTATTCATCAGCGGAAAAGTTACACCCATTGGCCTGAAGGATATTATGGATGATTTAACAAATACGGCCTCCAATGATGCGCTGGATGCCGCATGTATATGAGAAAGAAAAGGTGCGATAGAAGCCGTCTGTAATGAGACCGTTTCTACCGCTCCTTTTTTTAATCCTTCGGGAATGGGAAAAATACCCACTGGGAGTCTACCTTTGCGGCCAATTCTCGTCCCGACTCCAGCGGCTGTATCTTTCCGTCGCTGAGCTCACTGACCACATGTTCGAAACGCGGGGTGTCAGGCTCCCGAACGAGTACCTGCATTGAAACGAGATCCTCATACTCGATTGCCTCAATCTCATAGCCAGCTTCTGTCAGGCCATACTGGAGCTTGCCCAGAAAAGGATAGCTCATAGACAGTGTGTATCGCACATAGGTAGCTTTTTTCATGATACGTGCTTCCTCCAATGCGGCCTTGGCAGAGTGTGTATAGGCGCGGACCAAACCGCCGGTTCCCAAAAGCGTGCCGCCGAAATAGCGGGTAACCACGATCAACGTATTTTGAACATTGGCTCCCTTGATCACATTCAAAATAGGAAGTCCCGCTGTGCGCGCCGGTTCTCCATCATCGGAAAAACGTTCCGTCACGGTCTGTACGCCAACTCGATAGGCAAAAACATGATGGCGGGCATCCCAATACGTCTTTCGAATCTCCTCCAAGGCTTCCCGAACCGTCTCCTCCGATTCAACCGGAATGGCCTGCGCCAAAAATCGCGACTTTTTTTCCGTGATCTCCGCAAAGCTGCGCCGGCAGATGGTACTGTATTCCATAAGGTACATCCTTTCTTATCTCCATGTAAAATGTCAACCCAACTTCTATTATAGCCTTCCCGTTCCAGGTTTGCAAGCTTTTTACGATACTGGCAGCTTCGTTGGCTCATACCCGTTGCCATCCTGTGGAAATTGCAGATACGCATCGGGAACCTCCCCTGCGAAGGTGCGATCCACCAACACAAAATCTTGCGTGACTTTCAGCTCGTCGGTGATCAGTGGCGCCATAATTTGAATAATAAACTCCATCTGCAACCACACCCGGTGATTGACTTGATTGATCCCGGCAGCTTTAAATTCCTGATGATAATTGATCCCCGAGTTCCCAATAGGCCGCAGCTTTACAGGAATATCCGGTCCAAACGCTGTCAGCAGCGGATTTCCAGTCACTTGTCCCATAGGGATGTACAGCGTGAGATCCCCGGCCTCGCTGTAGGCCGCATTCATAGCATTGAGCGTGACTGTTGAGATGGTGTTAATTGCAACCGTATCGACGCCACAGGCAACAATATTGCCCTGCGTATCCCGGTAATATACCACTAAATCCTCCGCCGTACCGCTGTATTGCGCTAAGGCCTCTCCCATGGCAGCGTTCATGATGTCAGTGGCGGTACTCTCCGCTAGCACTTTGGCCGCTGAGACAATGGATGGAACGATATTGCGATACAGCCGCAGAAGTAAGACGCCAAGCGCCAAAATAAGCCCCAGTATAAGAATCCGCCATTTCCAGGCAGCATGATTCGATTTGCGCCCCCGTTTATGCGCACCCGCTCCCCAATCCCTGGATGCCATTCCCGTCCCTCCCGCCATCGCTCACTACTCCACTATATGCATCTTCACCGCATTTTCATTCAAATTTAATATTTTTTTTATGGATTCACCTTTTTTATTCCCTAGTCTTCTGGTATAATAGCCCGTAGAGTGATTGTATGGCCTTTGCATTTGGCGTTGCAATGAATGGAGGTTTTCAATGGATTATAGCAAACATTCCAATAGAAAGCGGCAGTGGAATAAGGGCAAGCATCCAGATAAGATTTATTCGAGGATCTGGCTCAACATTCTTCGAGTTGCCTGCGTCAGCGTACTCGTCTGCGGTTTTTCCCTGGCGGGCATCCTGCTGGGCGGCTTTATGGGAATTATCGATACGGCCCCTGATATCACCATGGACTCGTTAGAGATCGACAAGCTGAGCACGTACATCTATGATCAGGATGGAAATGAAATCAACAAGATACGGACCGAAACTCAGCGCGTCTATATTCCCATCGAGGAGATGTCTGAGAACCTACTGAAAGCAGTGGTTGCCGTGGAGGACTCTCGATTTTATGAACACAACGGGATTGACATCCAGGGGATCCTTCGCGCCGGGGTCGTGAATCTTCAAGCCAGTGATTCCGCTGAGGGCGGCAGTACCATCACGCAGCAGGTGATCAAGAATCTGGCCCTGACCACCGATAAAAACTGGACGCGCAAAATTCAGGAATGGTATTTGGCGCTGCGTCTGGAATACGATTTAACGCAGGAATATGGCCATGATCGCGCTAAAGATATGATCTTGGAAAAGTATTTAAACTTTGTCAATCTAGGCAATTCGACGTATGGTGTGGAGGCCGCGGCCAATCGATATTTCAACAAAAGCTGCAAGGACCTGACCTTGTCAGAGGCAGCGATCTTGGCTGGCGTCATCAATGCCCCCACCCGGTACGATCCCATCACAAATAAAAACGGACAGAGCCAACAGCGCCAGCAGTTGGTTCTAAGGCGTATGCGGGATCAGGAACTGATCACCGAGGAGGAGTACCAGGAGGCCCTGGCGGATCCGGTTTTTGATAGGATTGTACAGCTCAACGATGATTATCAACAGAGCAATGACGATGTCTATTCATATTTTGTGGACGCCGTGCTGGATCAGGTGCAGGAGGATTTCGTCAACAAGCTGGGCATGACCAGCTCCGAAGCCTCCAATAAGCTAAACTACGGCGGACTTAAGATCTATATCACGCAGGATGCCTCCATTCAAGAAAAGGTGGACTCCATCCTAAATGATGCCAGCACATTTTCCGCGACCACGCCGTATTATCAGGTCACATATTATCTGACCGTCTTTGACGAAAAGGAGCCTGACAATATGGGACTGGCAGACAACTACTCTTTCGTCCAACTTCACAGGACGGAGGAGGCGTGTTTGGCCGCCATTGAAGAGTATAAACAGATGAAGCTGCCGGAAGGCGCTGAGGTGGGGGAGGACTATGCTGAACGGACCGAGATCGTCCCTCAGCCCCAGGCCAGCATGAGCGTCATCGACTATCACAACGGCCACGTTCTGGCCCTGTACGGTGGACGCGGGGAGAAAACCCAGAACCGTGTGTTTAACCGCGCGGTCGATGCAGAGCGGCAGCCTGGTTCAACCTTCAAAATTATCGCTTCCTACGCGGCAGGGCTGGATACAGGGACGATCACTGCCGCATCCGTCTTTGATGATGTCCCCTTCACCTACGGGGACTGGTCTCCCGGCAACTGGTGGGGCAACTCCTATGAGGGCCTCAGCAACGTGCGGCGAGGTATCGCTCGATCCATGAACATTGTCACCGTGAAAGCCATGCTGGAAACCGGCGTGCAGACGAATTTCGAGTATGCAAAAAACTTTGGCTTTTCAACACTGACCGATGACAAAATGGTTCCCTCCCTCTGTCTCGGCGCGGCGGAGGTGACAAACCTAGAGCTGACTGCCGCCTATGGCGCCATCGCCAACGGAGGCGTCTACATCGAACCGATCCTATACACCCGAGTGGAGGACAGTGAGGGCAATCTCGTCCTGGAAAATGTACCGGAAAGCCATGCTGTCATTAAACCCACCACCGCTTGGCTGCTGACCGATATGATGCGCGACGTGGTGAAAGGCGCCAACGGTGGAACTGGAACAGCGGCGCGGTTTAGCTCGAGCATGGATATCGCGGGAAAGACAGGGACCACCTCCGAGGTAAACGATCAAGTCTTTGCCGGCTATACGCCTTACTATGTCGCCGCCATCTGGACGGGTTTCGATCAAAATGTTTACCGGGATTTCGACGGTGATACTCAGTCCCGCACGCTGAAGCGATCCTTCCAGATTGCCATTTGGGGCAAGGTTATGGGAGCTATCCATGAGGGCTTAGAGGCCAAAACCTTCGACCAGCCCGATGGAATCGTGCAGGCCCGGGTCTGCAAAAAATCTGGTTTGCTGGCCACGGACCTCTGCGAGGAGGCCGGCTGCGCCTATTCTGAGTATTTTGCCAGTGGCACGGTTCCCACGGACAGCTGCGAGACCCATGTGGCAGTCACTGTTTGTACGGAAAGCGGGCTGCCGCCAACGGAGTATTGTCCGGAGGACCTGATCGAGACAAAAATCTTCATCCAACGGACCGCGGAGCAGCTAGAAGCCATCAACCCGGATGACTACGGCAAGATCCAGGATTTTGCCGACGAGCTTCCCGCTGGCCAGACCCCCGATGATTCCTCCTCCGATGTCCAATGCAATATCCACACGAAAGAATGGTATGAGCAACAAAATAACAGCAGCAATATTCCCGATCTCCCGTTTCTGCCGCCGTGGTGGCCCGAGGAAAGCGATTCCAGCTCCGAATCCAACACTTCCTCTTCACCTTCAAACAGCGCGACACCGTCCACACCGGCTCACTCCGATTCCTCCTCTCCTAATGAGGAATCGCGGCATTGATCAGAGTCCGCCTTCCGGTGGACGACAAAAGGAACGCCAATCGTCTCTGGACGACCGGCGTTCCTTTTGTTTAGGCGCAAGCGCCAAGGCATCGCAGTAAACGTTCCATCTCTCGTATCCCGGCGCGCTGGGATACGAGAATCGCCTGGATAATCGGATCAAGCTCCGGGCAGATGGAAAACCGCAGGGCATTTTCGCACATCCGAAGTGCTCCCCGGTGGTGAGGAATCATTTCCCGCATAAAATTGGCATTGATGTCATTAGTGGCACAAGCGGTTCGCATCTCGCAAAACATGGTCTCTGCAATTTGATCAAATCTGCGCTGGTAAAGGCACAAATCCTGTTCCGAACTACACAGTGCGCTGCACCGGTCCAGCGCGCACATCATATTCTCAATACTGTGCATCTGTTCGGTTATAATAGTGGAGGCGATGTTTTGCAGGGGGACAAACGTTGTATACTGCAGGATATTGTATGACATATCGATGGCCGCTTTATGATGAGGGACCATCTGGACAATAAAATTATGGGAGATGCTGTCCTCCAGCTTCGCATCCGTCATACCGCAAACCATTTCGTCCAGGATTTCATAAAAACGGGTAAGATACTTCTTTGTAACGTGACTGAATTCGCATTGATGATGCATCATTTTTCGTCCTCTCCTTTCTCACCACTAGTCTATGAGCAAAAAGAGGGACTTGTGACAGGCCTGCTCCGTTTATTTACCAGACTTCATCTGCGAAAATTTGACTTTATAATTTCGGATCTCAAAGGGCTTGAGCACTGTCTGGATTCTATCTCCCGTTTGCCATGCCTCCTGCTCCTCCTCCAGTATATTGCACAGCGCGAACGCCTGGATGCCATAATCTGATGTGATCGTCACCGGCGCCCTGCCGCCATGGCACTCGTGGACACGCAGCACAAGGCAATCCTCCTCTTCCGCCTTTTTAACCGCATCGACGCAGATCTGATTTGACGATAGGGAGACGATCTGCCGCCCTGCGGCTAGCGAACCTCCCTCTGCCCAGATCAGAGGCAGGTTCAGCGCCGTGGCCGCCTCTATTGTCCCGCCTTCCAAAAGGCCGCCAGCATGGGGATATAGGGAATAGGTAAAGGAATGCATTCCCATATCCGCCTCCGTGTCAGGGCTCTTAGAGCTCTTCAGCAGCGACAGTTTCATGGTGCGGTCCTTGATATTGTACCCATATTTGCAATTGTTCAGAAGACTGACACCGTACCCAGCCTCCGACAGATCCGCCCATTTATGGCCAACCACCTCAAATCGCGCCCAATCCCAGCTGGTGTTAAAGTGTGTCGGGCGCTCGACATGGCCGTACTGGATATCATACGTAGCCTTCGTGCTGCGGATATTCGTCTCAAAGGCGGTCTTCAACAGCCTATGGTCCTCGTGCCAATCCACCTGCGTTTCAAAGTCGATGCGGCGGCTATCCCTGTACACCACCATCCTCTGACAGATTGTAGAGCGGTTGTAACGGTAGACCATTCCTAGCACCGCCTTCAAAGGTCCACTCTCGACGACGCGCACCGGCTCGATCAAGGTCGCTTCTTCCCTCTTCTGTGTGTAAAAAATATCAATGTCCCAGGCATCGTGGGCTATGGGTTTATCCTCAAAAATTTCAAGAATATTTCCGCGGCCACCTTCCGCTAAGACCTGGCGATCTTCCTCTCTGTCATAGATCCGGCTCAGCGCGCCATTTTCTGTCCAAGCGATCTCATAGTAGGAGGTCTCCAACCTTCTCCCCGTCAGATCGACAGAAAACCAAGAGTCGCCCTTCAGGGATTGCCCGGAGATACAATGGAGAGTTTCACAGGAGAGAGGTTTGATTGAAACGAAAACTTCTGCAAATCCATCGGCCACCTGGGCCTCAAGTACATGCCCCTGGGCATCGGTATAGGTCTCAAACCCATGGGAGACAGGAATCCTCACCAGGTCTTTCCGAGGGAAGCTGGAGAAGTTATACACGGTAAATGCCCGCGCATCCGCCTGGGATAAGCTATTCAGTGCCTCCGACTCCAGGCGCTCCACCTGCTGTAGTGTCTCTGCATACTCCTTCGCGCTGTCCTCATACACTTCCCGAATGGAAGAACCCGGGATGATATCATGAAATTGATTTCTGAGCACAGTTTCCCAGCAGTCATACAGCGCATCGCCCTCATAGATGCCACCCGAAAGATACGCCATGGAGGACAGCCATTCCGCCTGTGCAAGCTTGAATTCCAATAGGCGATTCATCTTTTTATTGTGGGCTTGGGTCGTATATGTACCGCGATGGTACTCAAGATACAGCTCTCCGTCCCACGTTGCCACTTCCTCCCCCGCAGCGCTGGCATCCCGGTGTATCGTATCGAAAAAGCCAGCCGCCGTCCCGGTTTCTACATGGGGCAGTCCCGGGATCGCATCCATGGCACGGCGCATCTTCAGCATATCCCGGTTGACACCGCCGCCGCCATCGCCATATCCGTAGGAGATCAATGTATCATGGCTAATCTCTTTATTCTTGAATTTCTTCCAGCTGCCTATCACGCTGTGTGGATTCAGATAGCCATTGTAGGTGGAGTACCGATTGTCAAAGCTAGCGCCATCGTTTGGCACCTCGATAAAGTACGCCAAAACCTCCGATCCATCCATCCCACGCCACCAAAATAAGTCGTTCGGAATCGTGTTGAACTGATTCCAGCTGATTTTCGTCGTCATGAAGGTTTTGAGGCCGCAGAGCTTCATGATCTGTGGCAATGCCCAGCTGTAGCCGAAAACATCGGGAAGCCACAGATACTGACAGGTGACGCCCATCTCTTTTTTGAGATATCGAATTCCGTGTTGGAACTGTCTGGCAAGGCTTTCTCCGGACGTGACATTGCAATCAGCCTCTAGCCACATGCCGCCGTCCGCTTCCCATTTTCCCTCTCTCACCTTTTCCTTGATCTTAGCGAAAAGCTCCGGGCAATCTTCTTGGATATACCGATACAGCTGTGGCTGCGACTGGAGGAAAACATATTCGTCAAATTCCTCCATCAATCTGAGAACGGTGCTGAAGGAACGCATGGCTTTCTCTCTCGTGTGCTTTAATCTCCAAAGCCACGCCACATCAATATGTGTATGCCCGACACAGTGAACGGTGACATCGCTCCGCTTGTCCAGCCTTCCAAGTTCATCCAGCAGAACTGAGAGTGCGGTCTCCACAGTGCCATGAAATTTATCCACGTCCCAATTCACCGCCATGAGTGCCTTATCCAGCGCCCTCATCAATTCATAGCGCTCACAGCGGTCCTTTTCCAGCAGCTGGATGGTCTCAGCAATCGCTTTCGCATAATAATAGAATTGATCCGCCGCCTTGTGGAGATAGCCTATCTCCGCTCTGGAAAAGCGATGGTGCTGTTCTCTCCTGGGTCCCCCTCCTTCCAGGCCAGTCCACAGCATAAAGGTCAGTTCCGTCTCCTGGCCTTGATAGCTCTGAAATACAACATCCGGATGATTCGTATCGACCCCCTGATACGGGTGACCATTGACATATAATAGCGATTCAAATCCACTGTTATGTCCGCCTCCCGTCTTCCCGAAATCGAACCGCCCCACGACTTCGTACCCCTCACGGGCTTGTGGCATGACCACCTTCTTTTGCACCCACAGATAGCGGTCGCGGCCTTGAAAAGAATCTCCCACATTCAGTGTTCCGCCTTGAATGAGGGCAGGCATAGAACGGTATACGGCATCAGCCCCTAATGTCCCCTCCATCGCCGTCATCGGCGCGATGCTAACCATATCCACGTACCGGCGGTCCTCCAATTCTCTCACTCGACATGCGAATTTTTCCTCTGTATAGAACATCCGATTGCCCCTTTCCTAAATTCATTTTATGAATTTATGGTATCAGCTTTTGGATGTAACGTCAATAATAATATTAGAAATTTGGAGAATCTTTTTGCCCTTCCGACGGCATATCTACTTCTTTGATTGAGGGTTAAATAATACGGACGCCAAATACCCAAATAGGATGGCGGCGCCGACACCGCCGGCGGCTGCCTTAAAAGGTCCTGTAAATACGCCCAGGATACCGGAACTTTGCACCTCTTCCATGGCACCCTTGGCCAGGGTATACCCAAACCCCGTCAGCGGAACAGTCGCGCCGGCTCCCGCGAAATCCACCAGGGGTTGATACAATCCCAATCCCGTCAGAATGGCCCCCGCCGCAACAAAAATGACGACGATTCTTGCCGGCGTCAGCTTCGTGCGCTGTAATAAAATCTGCCCCACCACACAAATGAGTCCTCCTACGATAAATGCTCTTACAAACTCCATCGCAAACTCCTCCTATTCCTTCTCAATGACAACCGCGTGCGCCACGCAGGGAATACTCTCCCCCTGCTGAGTGCTCAGAGGGCTTAACAGCGCGCCGGTTGGGATCAATAACACTCGATGAAATGCACCCTTCTGAATCTCGGAGAGAAGATATCCTGCCATGGTGACAGCGGAGCAGCCGCAGCCGCTTCCACCTCCATGGGTATCCTGTGCCTCCTTATCGTAAATCTGGATTCCACAGTCCGTGTACCGCTCATCCAGCAGAAATCCCTCTTTTTCAAGCAACTCCCGCGTCAGCTGCGTCCCATAGTATCCCAGGTCACCGGTGATAATCAGATCATAATAATCCGGCCCCCGGTTCAGATCTTGAAAGTGTGCCTTCATCACGTCGGCCGCAGCCGGCGCCATGGCTCCCCCCATATTGAAAGCGTCCTTAATCCCATAGTCCACGATCTTGCCCGCTGTGGCCGCGGTAATGCGCGGTCCATCTCCGTTGGCCGCCAGAACCAGACTTCCGCTTCCCGTCACAGTCCAGGTTGCATAGAGGGGTCTCTGGCTTCCATAATTCAGCGGCATTCGAAATTGTTTTTCCGACGTACAGAAATGGCTGGAGGCGGAGACCGCCACATAATCGGCAAATCCCCCGTCAAGCAGCATTGCGCCCACCTCCATGGAGAGTCCCATGGTGGAGCACGCTCCATACATACCTAAAAAAGGAATCGAGAAATCGCGGATTGCAAAATGCGACGCCGTCAGCTGGTTCAGCAAGTCCCCAGCCAAAATATATTGAATGTTCTCCTCTTTCAGCCCAGCCTTTTCAATGGCAAGGGTGATGGCGCGCTTCATGAGCTTGCTCTCCGCCTTCTCCCAGGACTTCTCGCCGTCCATCTCATCCTTCCAGATCTCATCAAAATAGGATGCAAGAGGTCCCTGCCCTTCCTTCGGTCCGACGACGCTAGCTCCTGAAGCGATCACCGGAGGGCGGTCAAACACCACCGTCTGTCTCCCAACATGTTTCCCCATTGTCTCTCGCCTCCTACCCTACAAAATATGAAATCAGTCCCACAATCGCGGAAGCCAAAACTCCGTAGACCAACACAGGCCCTGCGATGGTAAACATCTTAGCGCCCAGGCCGAGGATGAATCCTTCTTTTTTAAATTCAATAGCCGAGGAAACGATTCCATTGGCAAAGCCTGTGATGGGAATAATGGACCCGGCACCCGCGAATTTTCCCAGGTTATCATACCAACCGGCGCCTGTGAGAAAGGATCCAAGAAAGATCAAGGAAATACTCGTCCACGTAGCTGCCAACTGTCGATCCGCGCCAAAATTCATGATCCAGGTGTTAATCATCTGTCCAAGCACACAGATCAATCCACCTACTACAAAGGCTTTCAGGCATCCTGTCAACAGATTCGTTTGGGGGCAGACCTGCTCTACCCTCTTTTGATACTGCTTTTTTTGCTCCATCGTAATATCCATTTTGATTCTCCTCTTCTAAACTTATAGAATCTATTTATTTGAGCTGCATAAATCCCGGAATAAAGAAGTACACCAGAGCGCCAGCGCACTTGCCCAGCGCCAGCATGAGCATGAGATATGAAATTTTCTTTGTAAGTTGAACTCTTCTACAGAGAATGGGAATCACGTCCAATACCTCTGCGATGGAGATGGCCAGCGTGCCGACGAAAATCCCATAGAAGAAACCGCTGAGGATGTTGCCCACCTGCCATATGGGGATGGACACATCAAAGAGCATGGTCAAGGTTCCCGCAATTCCACCTAAGGAAATCATATCTTCATATAGATAAATGTACCGGCCCGTTCTTGTCTTCTGCGCTAGCCTGGGGACAATTCCGATAATGACGATAAAGGCAAACACACCGCCAGAGATCACAAGGCCACTGGCAAATCCGATGAGAATTCTCGCCGCGACACTGAAAAAGCTGGTCATTTCGTATCCACCTTTGCGCTATCTTGGCCGGTGATTCCCTGCCCAAAATCATCCTGGTCGCTGAGAATATCCACCATGCACTCATCCACCTGTTTTTGATAGGAGGCAAACTCCACCTCCACCGGCGTCGGGTCATCGGTAATTTTTTTCTTATTGAAATGATTAAAGAAAACGATAATTCCCACGGCGATTCCAATGGAGTACGATGCAATGAGCAAAACGGGGCGGGTCACTTCTTCCCCAGTAAATATTTTATTGACCTGGACGAAGACATCGGGAACCGCTGCATCTGTGTGGAAGGTCATAATAGCCAGCGCGGCGCCAAAAAAGAGAATAAAGCATACAAATAGAATCTTGAGCGCCTCAAACAAAGGACCCGGGCGCTGCGCGTCCGGCTTATACGAAATAATGGTATCACTGGCCCCCACGCTGACGACGGACACATTTTCCGTATTCTGGCGAATGGTTTTGGCGATGTCCAGGATCGTAATCAGAACCGAATGCTTCTCCTTGGCTTTTAGCTGCGTTACCGTCAGGTCCTTGATCTTGCTGACAAGGACAGGATCGCCTTCCAGGTCAGCCACGTCGCCAACTGTGATCTGCCGTTTTCTCACGATCTTGGCCTGTTTTTTAGCCTTCACATAAATTGTCTGTGTTTGCGGCATACTGTACCTCCTGATCCTGGATTCGCATAACAAATTGCCCCTTTTGCGGCTGGAATTCCTCACCGCCGCGTCCTGCCTGCACGTCCCGCCAGATCCCCAGGACGATAAGGAGTGCTAATGCGGCTATGGCCGTGAATAGAAGAAAGCGATGCATATATAGGAAAACTTTTTTCATAGAAAAAACCCCTTTTTTGTTAATCCTTTACGTCTGTATTTTCCGCCATTTCCGGCAAAATATAACTGGTAAAAGTAGGACGTCTCATTATGTCGATTTCCCCTGTCGAAAGTTTTGTGTTGAAAGTTTGTCCCAAATCGATTACAATTATGGTATATTTTTCCATCGCATAGGAGGGTCTATATGAATGTACAGTGTCGGCGTGAGGGACTTTGCCTCATCGTCTCCATTACAGGTGAATTGGATCATCATACTTGTGAAAGTGCACGCCATATTATTGACGATGAATATAACCAACAAGGAGCACTTCATATCATCTTTGATTTTCATAAAATTGATTTCATGGATAGCTCCGGTATCGGTTTGATCATGGGCCGATACAAAAAAGCTTCGCTTCTCGGCGGGCAAGTAATCTTGACACATATCTCTCCGCAACTGGACCGGATCTTTTCCCTGTCAGGCTTGTATAAAATACTAAAAAAAGCGCCGGATATACCAAGCGCTTTAGGGTTGCTCTAAGGAGGATACACAGATGAACAGACAAAATTATATGAAGGTGGAATTCACCAGCCGGTCCGAAAACGAAGCCTTTGCGCGCGTAGCGGTTTCTGCGTTTATCACACAGTTAGATCCAACCCTTGAAGAACTTGAAGACGTCAAAACTGCAGTCTCCGAGGCGGTGACCAACGCCATCATTCACGGCTATGAGAATGAGGATGGCGTCATCTACGTCGCCTGCACATTGAATGGCCAGACCGCCTCCATCACGGTGGAGGATCACGGGAAAGGGATCCCGGACGTCAAGCTCGCCATGGAACCACTCTACACCTCAAAACCTGAACTGGAGCGGTCTGGCATGGGCTTTACCATGATGCAGACCTTTATGGACTCCCTGGATGTACAGACGACCTTCGGCAAGGGTACGACCGTTACGATGACGAAAACCTTTCAGAGTTCTCCGGCCGATCTCTAGAAAGGAAAGGTGTCAATATGGACCGTACACTGGAGCTCATTAAAAAAGCACGCAGTGGTGATCATACGGCGCGGGACCTGATTGTGGAAGAGAATGTGGGATTGGTCTGGAGCATCGTCAAGAGATTCACCGGCCGCGGTTATGAGATGGAGGATCTGTTTCAAATCGGTTCCATTGGCCTCATCAAGGCGGTAGACAAATTCGATTTCTCCTTTGAAACCAAATTTTCAACCTATGCGATTCCCATGATCATCGGTGAGATTAAACGATTTCTCCGGGACGACGGCATGATCAAGGTAAGTCGGACTCTTAAAGAGCTCTCGATTAAAATCCACCAGACCCGCGAAGTACTCGAAAGCCAGCTCCACCGTCCTCCCACTCTCCAGGAACTGTCCGACGAGATGGGCGTGAGTCCGGAGGAAATCACCCTGGCGCTGGAATCTGGCGTTCCGGTGGAGTCTCTATATACAACCATACATGAAGGGGATGGCAGCCCGGTCTACCTCATCGATAAGGTACACGATGGCGGCGACGGGGAGGAGGACATGATTGAGACCATCTCCCTTCGAAATTATATCCGGCAGCTCGACCCAAAAGAGCAGCAGATTATCACGATGCGCTACTATGATGACAAAACCCAAGCGGAGGTGGCGAAAATCATCGGCATCTCACAGGTTCAGGTCTCACGCCTTGAAAAGAAAATTTTGGGCAAGATGCGCGAAAAGCTAGGTTCCTAGAAAATCCCGCGAATCGCCTGTTCCAGTCTTTCCAGAACGGATTCCTTATCGCCTTTCCACTCCTCAACGGAGTCGGGGTTGTCCAAAATTTCCGAGACGAACTGCAAAAAGACATCTCGCACCTGATTGACGTTTCTGGTGTATATGATTCGAATATCCTCAAGATCCGTTAACACGTAGGCGCAAATCTCCTCGACCTCCTGGTGGAAACGCTGGGCGGCGCTGGCCCCCAGCCGGTCCACCAGCCGATCGTTGAGTTCTGACTCCATCAGAAGGGACAGGGTCTGATCCTGCATCACGTGAAGAAAGACACAGAAATCTTCCATGTTGTTGCCGGGTTCGATGAGAAATAAAATGCGGAAAAATAGGTTCCACTCAAAATCCTGGTTAATCAGCGCCAACAGCCGCTCTCCCAGAATCTTAGAAAAACGATTCCAGGGTCGAAATTCACCCTCCATGCTGATGGGTTCCCGGAAGGAGATATCCTGTTTTTGGATGGTTTTGAGCCGCTGAAACAATTCCAGAAATGCCTTGCTGAAATCCTCCTGATTTTCCACGTTCCGGCAGACCATGTAATATATACTTATGATCTCGCATGTCTCTTTGAAATCCACGGTGAATCCCATGGATGTATCCATCTTTTCCACGAATAAATCATTTAACGTCTTCGCAATCAACGCCTTCATGGATTCTCTCTCTGCGCCGACATACGCATTGCTGCCGCCGCCCAGGCGATCATTGATCAGATAGAGCTGCCGGTCTGTCACGGAAAGCGATTCGTAGACCGAGGACATGAGCTCCTTGAGAAATTGATCCATCATCAAATAGTTATTGTTTTTATAGATCAACTTATGTTCGATGTCTCCCCAGAAATCTGAGACCATGCTTTTAATCTGGAGCTCGAACCTTACGACCTCCTCCCCGACGGCGTAAAACCCGTCGATTCTATAGATTGTAAATCCATTTGTCTGCACTTGCGGCTGATCCTGCGCTAGCTCCAGCCGTACGGCGGGGTTGGTTCGACTATAATACAGCCCGTCGGAGCCGACCTCCGTCATAACTTCTTTTAAAAAGCTGAAAATCTCCTCCTCCTCTATCTTAAACCGACACTGAATCCGGACGCCGATGAGGTCGGACAAGTTGAGCAGCACATCCTCTGGCCGGTTGAATTGTTTATAAAATTTCTTTCGAATAATCTTTTCCCGCAGACTGTCCAGCGCCTTGACCCGGGTCCGGATCTCCAAAATCTCATCCTGCACTTTGGTAAAAAGAGAGCTCCGAAAGAAATCGGCCAGATCCTGCGCCGCCCGCCGGTAAATCGGTTCTTTTGCCTCGCGTATGGCAATGACCTCATCTATGTAATCGAAGATTGGTAACTGTGTGTTCTTCATACAATTCATCCTATTCTATTTTAATACGATCCCGCTCAACATAATGGTACATACTCGCATCCGGACCGCCCTCCATCAGGGTTGTTTCTATATCTCATCCTCCATATGAGATTTGGCAGAATATTAATATTGTGAACGACGATAAAATGATACTCCATAGAACATTCTGCCATTTTATAATATTATGACAACCAGAAACAGACTGATATTTATGGATCTTAACGGTTTTTTTGGACACACACGGCACTCTAAGCATGGCAGAAAAGTACTATACATTGCCAAATCCAAATCCTTTTCAGCCTTAGAATCCGTATCCGACCTGTAACAGACTTATAGTTTCTTGCCAAATGATAAAAGCGGCCATTTTGTGACCAAGCACCCTCATCGACGCGGGGGTCTCAAGGATTGGCTCCCCCAATTTACAGGATATTATTTATGATACGGCTCTCCTCTTAGAATGCGAAACCAGCGGTACAGCTGCTCTGCCAAGATGACCCGCATAAGCTGATGGGGAAATGTCAGGGGGGAGAAGCTGAGCCGCTCCTGTGCGCGCTGGATCACTCTCGCCGACAGCCCGACGGAACCACCGATCAGAAATGTTAGGTGACTGTTTCCCCCATTCATCCGATCTGCCAGCCACTCGGCCATCTCCTCAGAGCTGCGCTGTCTCGCTGCGATACACAGGGCCACGACGTAACTCTTCTCTGGAATCCGCTCGAGTATGCGGTCCGCTTCTCTGTCCAAAATTATCTCCCGCTCAGCCTCTGAAAGATTTTCTTTCGTCCTCTCATCTGCGACCTCCACAATATCCAGTATACAGTATGCAGAAAGACGCTTGACATACTCTGCCACAGCGTCTTTATAGAATCGTTCCTTTAACTTTCCAACCGCAAGAATCGTAATCTTCATATTACCTTTTCCTGCATAATTTGGATGGGCGTATCGGAATCAATCCGCTCGATCCATGCTCCCATGGCGTTCAATTTATTGACCAGCTGCTCATAGCCCCGGTCTATAAATGTGACATTGTTGATATATGTCTCTCCCTGCGCGGCAAGCCCGGCTAGCACCATAGCGGCACCGGCCCGCAGATCCACCGCTTCCACCTCGGTTCCAACTAGGTTGTCCACGCCATCCACCACGGCGATTCGGCCCTCCACATCGATATTCGCGCCAAACCGTTTCAGCTGCTCTACATAGCGGAAGCGATTGTCCCAGACACTTTCATTGATGATACTCGTTCCCGGCACCGTAGACAGCAGCGCCGTGATCTGTGGCTGCATATCCGTGGGAAAACCCGGGTACGGGAGCGTCTTGATCTTCACAGGCTTCATCGTTTCACAGCCAATCACACGGATCTCCTCATCCCGCTCGATAACGGAAGCCCCGATTTCCTTCAGCTTGGCGGAAATGGCATCCATATGCCTCGGAATCACGTTCTTCACCGTAATATCACCTTTGGTGATGGCGGCTGCCACCATATACGTGCCAGCCTCAATCTGATCCGGAATGATCGCATATGTGGAACCATGAAGCTTTTGAACACCTTTAATGCGGATAACATCAGTGCCAGCGCCCTTTATGTTTGCCCCCAGACTGTTGAGGAAACTCGCAGTGTCAACAACATGGGGCTCCTTGGCCGCATTCTCAATCACAGTGGTACCCTTTGCCAAGACTGCCGCCAACATAATGTTGATGGTAGCTCCCACTGTGACCATATCCAGGAACACATTGGCTCCCCGCAATTCTCTGGCTTGAATGCTGATGATCCCCTTCGCATCCACTTCAGCGCCCAAGGCCTGAAACCCCTTGATATGCTGGTCGATGGGACGGACCCCAAAATCACATCCGCCAGGGAACGCGACGCGCGCGCATTTAAATCTCCCCAGAAGCGCGCCGAGAAGATAGTAGGAAGCTCGCATCTTCCGCACATTCTCCGAATCTGCGCAGCCGTTGCTCATATACCTGCTGTCAATCCTCAGCGTATGTTTGTCCAAATACGTGGTCCGAACATTCATCTTTTCGAGCACCATCACTAAATTCTTAATATCATCTATGTCCGGAATATTCTCAAGCGTAACGATATCATCCGCCAGCAGCGAAGCCGCTATGATAGCGAGCGCCGCATTTTTCGCCCCGTTAATCGATACTTGCCCGCAAAGCGGACGCTGACCGTGAATCAATAACTTTTCCATACTTTGCACCTCTAGCGTTTTCTCTTTTTTTATTCAATATTAATCATTGCCACTAGCGGCAATCTCATTCAGAATCTTAATAAAAAATACAAAATTACTTTATCATTATATCACCTTTTGGGAAAAAGGCAACCTTTTTTGCAATCATTGTATTGTATTGTACATAAGATTGATTTTATACATCCTTCCGTCGGACAAAAAAACTTTCATAAACAAGGAGGAGCGCAGATTGCTATCGATTTTGCCAGAAAAATCATACCCATACCGAATATCGTCTACACTCAGGCCGGGAATACTATCACCCTCCGCCGTAATCTGTGTAAGACAGGAGTACAGTACCTCGTCAACGGGATACGTATAATACTTCTCCTTAGTATACCCCTCCACGTTATAGCACGTTAACTTTGCAGTATGAATACCCTTCACCCCGACGACCGCCTCCAATTGATTAAAGAAGAGTTGCGTGTTCTTATAGCGCTGGCTCAACGTAACCTTATACCGGCCGTCCTCCTGCTGCACCGCGCTGTCCAGAATCATCTCCATGTCCCCCTTTATCAACCGCTCCGCAAATTCCTCTGTAAATCGGATGGCGTCACTGGCAGATAAGCTTTGGACAGTTTCATCTTCCTCGCTGTTGCTCTGATTTGTGTAGGCGATACTGCTATTTTGATAATCCATGACGAAGACTTCGGAATCCTTGGTAAACTGCGCCATCATATTATCCACATAATACACTTTTTGAAACCCATCCACAAAATAGGATGTGATGATGCCCGACAACGTATCCTCATCCGCTAGCGATATTTTCAACCAAGGCTTTGGATCGTGTTTTCTATTTAAGGACACGTTGATGGAGATTCCATTTTCCTCAAATAAGCCCCGGATCCCATCAATACGCTCCTGCGGAACCGTATAATTGCGGATCTCCTGATACCGGTTAAAAATGAACAGGGACACATTGAGCAGAAGCAGCAGACACAGCAAGACGAATCGTATGTTTTTCCAGTTCATGAACCTGCCTCCTGTCCACTCCAGCCATAATAGCGCTGTTGGTTCATCTCCATCATCCAAATCAGGGAAACCTGGTCCCCGTGCTGCTGATAGACCGGTGTAAAATCTGTCAGCCGCTGGTCTGACCAATTGGGGTAGGATTCGAAAAACATATCCAACGCCTGAATGTAGGAGGTTTGAAGCTCAATCATGTGGTAGGGAGTCATTTCTTTTTTTACGATATAGCGTTTATAGGCACGCACTTTGGAGCCCTCGACATAGATTTCAACCGGAGCCTGCATCTTCCAATCTTGCAATCTTTGGGAGTCCATCACAAAAGGGATATCGTTAAATCGATAATTAAAGTAAAATGAATAGCTGTCGGGATTGTCCCCCTCCTCATAGCCGCAGAGATACGTTTCAAAGACACGATTTGCATCGGCCTCGATGTCCTCTCTCAAAAAACCGCAGGCTAGCTCATACGCATCCTTGAGCGATACGGAAGCACGATCGCCGTCTGTCAGCGTTTCCACATATTGAACTAGGCCGCTGCTTTGAATCTTCAATGTTATCTTCTCATCTGCATACAAAATCTCATTCTCATCTGCCGTCTGGCGCACCATGTCGGGATGCTGAAAAAAATGCATGGCATAGCGCTGCGCCGCATTTTCATCCAGCACCTTATCTTGGGTCAGAAAAGGTTCCGAGAGTGAGACGTCGTACAAGACTATCTTGCTCTCTTTATCCTTCAAAAATACATTGTCTGCAAAGCGGTTTGGAAGAGTTCTTTTGGAAGAAATGTAATCTTTTGAAATCAACTCGTTGATTCCCGTGAATTGTTCCAGAAAGGCTTGAACAGTTCCCTGCCTCCGGTGAACATTCCCAGAAATTCGATAGTATGCTCCCGATTCCCAATCGAGAAAATAACAATATGGCTCCTCCGCCATGGTAATCGCAGGCAAAATCCAAACTTCCTGGAAAGAAAAAGACTTTCCCAGGTTCGTGGATAGTTGCGCCTCAACCAAGCGGGAATCCATGGAAAAGGCATAGCGATAAACACAGACTGCTTTATCCCACGGCAAGTCCTCTTCTTTCACCTCCTCCAGAGCGCTATCCTCCTGGGTAAGCAGAACCTGCAGAAGGGAATACGAACTGGAAAAAAGCTGTGAAAAGTACTGCACATTTCGGCTCACATTGCCATACCGCCCTTCATCCGACGCTCCCATGGAAATATAGATGGAGACTGGCTCCAAAAGATTTGCTGACGTATCCCTGGGCGGATCTTGGGTCGTTGGTCTACTCAAACGTCCCTCTGAATAGGAAGTCTGCCACAACTGGTAGACTTGTGCAATGCTCAGCAGAATCAGACATACGACAACGGCGATATATCCGCTTCGCTTTACCTTTTGCTTCTGTAAATGGGGCATCTTCATATGGATATCCGCCTCCCTCCGTGCAAGTCACGGTTACGATTTGAACCGCGCATAGATATTCAGCGTATAGCCTAGAAGCTGTCTACAGACTTCTTCACTGTTTCGGTAAAATTCGTAATTGATTCCCTCTGAATGCCCATCCCGGCTTGCAAGAATCATCAGATACTGGCGTCCTGTCCGGGGCAGTGTAATATTCTCCTGAAAAATGCCAGACGCTCCCACGGCATATTCTGCGTGATACCAGATCTCCGCCGCGTTCTGATCATCGACTGTATACACACACACCGCTACACTTGTGCCCGCTGCGGCTTCGCCGACTAATGTGATCTGCTCGGTGAAGGTATACTCAACCGGCTGTACAAATTCACGCTGGAACGCAATGGATTCCAGAGATTCCGTCCTCCACTGGGCGTCCCGATACCTCTCGCCATAGATAGCGCTGAGCTTCGTCTGGATTTGCTGCTCAGGCGCCACAGTGTCTGCCCTGGAACAGTTGAGTAAAAATAGGGTGCCTATGAGCACCGCCATGACCATAAAGCCTGTTGAATGTATCCGGCCTCCTGCTCCATGCTCCATCCCATGTTCCTCCCAAGATATTAATACTATATCACTGGACTTCCGCCAACTCTTGCTGATGATCCTTTGCCGCGATTGTATGATTTGCGTATGTGTTCCACGTTGGTTCATAGTCTTCTGTGGCTTGATTGCCCCACATATCCCAACCCTCTCGATTTCCTCTTGCAAACAACTCTAAAAAAGGTGCAGACGAACAACTTTCAATTAGAGGGATAAATTCATCGGGCTTTCTCGAATGTTCCCTTTTCATTGCTCTTATTAGATTTACTTGTGATCTTCCCGCATCTAATGTTCTATTCTTATCGCCTTTGATTCCAAACAAAAGCATTTCCGTCACATTCCTGAAGTAAAAGCCGACTCCTCTGCCATCTGGCATACCATCTTTTCTGACTTTTTCCCAAATAATATTCGTCTTATACTCAAAGCCCCATGCTCTCATAACTTCTAGACCTTCTGGCAATAAAGCATTGGGAACCCATAAATACAGATGGCTCTTGTCGTCTGCTACTTCCGAAACAGGCAATTGTTTTATTTCGTCTAACTTCATTGTGCCATATCGAGTAAGCCTTTTATGCTCTGGCGCCACTTTGCCCGTTCGATTCTGAAACTGCCAAGGAGGATCTGCATAAATGGTTTTATATGTCTTGCCAGCGGTAAAGCCTCTAAAATCTCTTATCGTGAGTTCGAGTTCTGTCTTTTCCATAGTTAATACCCCTCTACACAAGGCTTTTTAATGCCAATAGCTAAAATTGGACAACCGCCGTTTCTACGGGATTTTAGCCTATACTCCAATTTTCCCAACCAAGTCGTGCTTGCCCCATACTTTGGTATAAGCGGCTTGCCGTTCTTATCTGTAATTTCTTTGAAAACATCGTTTAGCTCTTTTGATCTGGTTACGATTATTCCAACTTCGATCAAACCGCAATCAAAATAAGTTCGCATTGCCAATAAGTCGCGGTCAAAGGTTTGATCTTTACTATTCCATTCTAAGTCAAAAGCGACCTTATCTTTAATAAAGTCAATGTTATGTCCATCTATATATCCCTCAATTGTTTTCTCATGGAAAGGCTCCTCTGCAAAGCGCCCCCTTTGATTTGCCCTCCGTGGATATAGCTTTACTAATAAATCGCCTGTGATCCTAATCTCTCGCCATCCTAATGGATATAAAACATCATCAAATTTTTTGGGTATCGCAGTTTCATTGCCGCCCGCGGCTCTCAGATCGTCAATCGAAATAGACAACCGCTCTAAACTGTCTTGTATTTCATTCCATTCTGTTGGAAACGCTTCGCTCAATATCTCTAAGGCATGTCCATAACTTTGAAACTCAAATTTCTCCAACAAGTTTTCTCTTATATATTGGGTTACTTCTTTCATTTTGCTCCTCTCTTCCATATTATAATAACAGTATAAGTTCAGCAAAATTATACTAGAATAACAAGCGGAAAGCTTCTGCTATTGTGACATCCATCAATCGAACTTTGAGAATTTCAGACGCACTATTTTTATTATATCCATCAAACGTTACAAATTCATGACGTAACTTTTACTTTTCTTCCATGTCTTCCCTCCTGCTTTCGAAGGGAAAGGTCAGCCAGAAGGTGCTGCCTTTGCCATAGATGCTATCCACCTGAATCGAACCGCCGTGCAGCTCCATAATCTCCTTTGCGATGGAAAGCCCCAAGCCTGTGCCGCCCATGGACCGAGACCTCGCTTTATCCACCCGATAGAACCGTTCAAATATGCGGTCCCGCTCTTTGGGCTCAATCCCGATCCCGTTATCCCGCACATACACTCTGGCCTGCCGCTTACTCTCATCCACTCGGATGCCAACCCGAATCGTGGCCTCCGGAGGACTATATTTAACCGCATTGATAATCAGATTGCGGAAGACTTGCTCCATTCGGCTGGGATCCCCCTGAATCCAGCATTCCACATCAGGAGTCTCATAGAGCAGCGTCTGAGATTTTTTCTCCGCGTGGATCTGGTGGCGCAGCACGCTGTCCTCCACAAGCTGCGCCAGATTGACGGATTCTATCTTCAGCTTCACCTGCCGGGAATCAATCCTCGACAGCTCAAGCAATTCCGTTATCAGCCCCGCCATCCGGTCCGACTCATTATTGATGACCCCCAGAAAATTGGAGAGAATCTCCGGGTCCTGCGCTTCCCCGTCCAGCAGTGTCTCAACATAACTCTTGATCGTCGTAATCGGCGTGCGGAGCTCATGGGATACATTAGCCACAAATTCTTTCTGCATCTCTTCCAACTGTTTCTGCTCTGTCATGTCCTGTAGCACCACAATAAGCCCAGCCGACTGACGCTCCTCATCCATATAGGCGGCGAACACCGCATTAATATAGGAATCTTGAAACTGAATCATCTGGGAGTATGTGTCATTGCCGCGCTGTAAAAGGGCTTCCAGGCTCAGAGGGGAGAAGATCTGGGAGAAGGAACTCTTCATAATCCGGCGCCCCATGAGTCGTCTCGCAGCTGGATTGAAGTGGATCACATTGCCGTTAAGATCATACACCACAAGGCCGTCCGCCATATGGGCGAAGACTGTGGACAGTTTATTCTTCTCACTGTTAACCTCCCGCAGCATCTTGCTCAATTCCTGCGCCATATAGTTAAAATTATTTTCCAGCTCGTCCAGCTCATCCTGCGCCTCCAGCGCGTGTGGAAGCATCTTTTTCGTTGTGATATCCAGATTTCCCTTGGCCATCTCTTGCGTCTTGCGCGTCAGCCGCTGAATCGGCCTCGAAATGCTGCTGGCCAGAAAATATGCCAGAACGCCGGATATTAGAATTCCAATGATCGACGACGCGATGATGATCATGGTGGTGTTCTTCATCGTCTCCTGAACTTCCGCCATAGACTGGCGAAGAAACAGAATGTAGAGTTTGTCAGTACCCCCAGCCTCGGAGACATGAAAAGCCGCTGCATAGTCCCCAACTGTAACCGTGTTCGGGCTCCCATCCCCCAATGGCACACTGATCTGATGGACATACAGCTTCGTGGTCGTCTTCCCGTCCATGGCATCTATGATGGTCCTAGAAGAACGGTCAGCCGCCGATAATGGTTCGTCCCGATAGTAGATGGCATTCCCATTTTCATCTAGCAAATAAATATATTTGCTCTCCATATTGATGGATTCCAACATAAGAGCCGAGATGACATCCTTGAACATGTCCGTGACAGTCTTGTTTTCATCCGTTCCTGCCATCATCAAAGTTTCCGTTATCCTCTTGGCTGTGTATTCAAGCTCCTTGTATGTGTCGTTGTATTCGCTCTGTTGAATGTTGACCACAATGTAGACACCGCTGATGACGATGACAAACACGACTAAAATCACATACAGAAGCACGAGCTTCCATTTTATACTTCCCACAGTTTCCCCCACTTCTTTATTGTGGATTTTGAGGCACTGGATTCTCAAAGGTGTGAGCGACGAATCGCTCACACCTTTTCATTGAAATAATACCCGATTCCCCGTTTCGTCAAAATATACTCCGGCGTTCCCGACACATCCTCGATCTTCTCCCGAAGCCTTCGAACCGTTACATCAACTGTCCGGACATCCCCATAGTACTCGTATCCCCACACCTTCTCCAGGAGATATTCCCTTGAGAAGACTTGACCCTTCTGCGCCATGAGGAATTTCAACAATTCGAGTTCACGCAGCGTCAACTCCACAACCTCGCCCCGCTTCGTTACCTCGTAGCGGTCCATATCAATCTTCAGATCGCCGGCGCTGAGATCCTGTCCCTGCTGCTCAGGCGCCGCACTCATGGTGGCTGTGCGCCTCAAATTGGCCCTGACTCGAGCCATCAGCTCTCGGATGCTGAAAGGCTTGGTCACATAATCATCAGCGCCCAGCTCAAGGCCTAGAACTTTATCCACCTCTTCCGCCCGTGCCGTAAGCATGATGATAGGGACATTGCTTTTTTCCCGCACCTTTCGGCACATCTCAAAACCGCCAATGATTGGCATCATCACGTCCAGCAGGATCAAGTCTGGATTGTTCTGCTCAAACTGCTCCAGACCCTCTCTGCCGTCCCCAGCCGTCAGCACCTGATATCCTTCCTTCTCCAGATTAAACTTGACTATATCTACAATGCTCTTTTCATCGTCCACAACTAAAACTTTTTCGTGCATAGCCTACCTCCGTTCTCCAAAGATCCCCAGTATCGTCTCTCTACTATTGTAACAAAAAAAAGAATATTCGAAAAGCCCCTTTTTTCATTTATTTAGAAAAAGGGGCTTTTTATTCTGCTCCGCATCCAATGTGCTACCCGAGATATTTTCTAGGATTGACGATGGAACCATTCTCGTGAATTTCAAAGTGACAGTGAGGACCCGTGCTATTTCCCGTGCTGCCCATGGCGGCGATATACTGTCCCTGCTTCACGGAATCGCCAGCAGAAACTGCCAAAGAGCTATTATGGGCGTACCATGTCTCATATCCGTTCCCATGGTTGATGACGATGACATATCCATAGCTATTTTTCCAACCTGCGAAGGTAACAGTTCCAGAGCAGGCAGCGTAGATTGCCGTCCCCTTAGAATTCGCAATATCAATCCCCCTGTGCTGTCTGCCCCAGCGTCTTCCAAATTCTGAGGAGACGTAGCCACTGGTGGGCCAAATAAATTGGGGGCGAGGCACCGTTCCAATCTTAACCACTTTCGGAACCGCCTCGGAGACCACGGCGGTACTGATCTCCTCCCGGGACTCTTCAACGCCGTTGCGCTTATGGACGTCAGCCTCAACCTGGATGACAGCTGGGGCGCCTTCCTCTAGCACCTCAGAATAGTCCTCATATTGGCTGTCATCCTCCACATAGGTGATGGGCTGTGCCTCCTCCCTCGTATAGGAAATCCGCTCTACCGTCTGGATATCAACGCTGGGAACAGACTGCGATATAACGAACTCATCGCCCGCGTGGATCACATCTTCCGCGCTGCTATACTCAGGATTTATGGCCAACAGTTCTCGAATGGTCATGCCATGGTTGTACGCGATGCTGTCGATACAATCACCGGACTGCACCGTGTAGACTTGCTCCTCCTCTTTCAATTCCATACACGCTGCGTACGCGTCCTCAATGGTGGTCATGGCACTCTGGTCTACATAGGCCTCCTGCAATTGGACAGACTGCCCAAGGGACAAGCTGATCAGCTGCGTCGCGTCCTGATCCTCCCCGGCAGCGGTTTCCGCCAAGTCCTCCATGGAAGCCGCGCTCAGCGCGGATAACCTCTTATCGGATTCCTTATCGATGAGCAGAAACTCCGCCGTGCCCTCGGAGATGCCATTACAGACAACCACTGATCCCTCTGGCACATAGGCTTGTCCTAACATTTCTAAGAGGGCATATGCTTCTTCCTTCGTTGAAAACGTCATCGGCTCCTTGCCATCGATTGTTAAAACATAGGCGCTCACAGACAGATCTTTCAGTTTGGATTTCACAACCTGACGTATGGGAGTTTCCAGCTTGTCCGGCTCTATAAACGAGGAGGGCTTCGCTTCCACTTCCTCAATCGAAAGGGTATTGGGAATTTGGTAATGAATCTCCCCGGAATTGATTTCGGAGACAACTTGAACCCAAACCTGGCCGGCCGAGTCCGCCTCCTCCACAATCCCCACGCTCTGCCCATCCACAAAGACCTCATAAGCGCTCATATTTAAATCGAAACTTTTACAAACTTTTTCTTGAAACGGGGCGAACTGTCCGCTCGTCGCCACATAATAGCCTGCGGCGCCCACCGCCGCCGCGACGAAAACCAGCGAAATAACACGATACTGCTTCAACAGTCCGCGAACGAATCCCATCCCTCGTTGTTTCCACTTCTCGAACATAGATAAAGCCTCCTGAGCGGCGAAACATTTTTAATACTTTTGTAACAACTCAATCATTTTACCAAAAATATCGAAAAATGTAAAGGGGGGTTTTTCTATAATTGCCAATGGCAACAGCAAGGCGCCGCATAATAAAAAGCGAAGGAATCCCGCATAATAAAAGGATTTCTTCGCCTAGCACAATAAAAAAACGCTGAAATTTGTGTTACAAATTGTAATATAAATGTAATCTTTTGTCGTGAAAAATCACAGACATTCGGCCCATATTTTCGCTCTCGCCACAAAATTCTCTCCTGGTAATAGGGAGGCCATACCGGATTCGTCCTGGGAAAGGGGAAGATTGGGCGCGTTGACTCTCCAATTCTGCGGTTCAATACAGATGAAACTTCCTTCTCTTTCGCAATTCCAGATCATCCAATGTTTATACACGGAGTCCACTTCATACCATGTCTTGATTCCCAAGCTCGGCGTCGTGATAATCGCTCCGTGGAAATTGCCCTCCAATGGCTTCGATGTAAAATGACCATCCAGGTCCGCGTAAAATGGCGACAGTCCCTCTGTTCTCATTTTTTCTTCATCCTCTGACAGCGCCAGCACATCCCCCGTCGGCAGCATTCTCTCACTCATGACAATTCTGCTGTCCACTGAGACCTGGATGGTGGTATCCAGCGCCGCGCGGAAAGCGGAATGCCAGCCCAACCCAAAGGGCATTTTACCTGTCCCATCGTTGCGCAGCTTGAACTCCTGCGTCAGCCCCTCATGATTGAGGGTGTACAGGATTTGGGCTGTAAACAGGTGGGGATAATATGGATAGAAATCCGAGTCCTCCCTCGCCTCATAGGTAAGACAGACCTGCGCCTCCCCGTCACTGTCCTTCACCACCGCTAGCTTCCACGGGCGATCCTGCAGAAAGCCATGAAGCGAATTGTTCCGCGTCACTTCATTGCGCGGAAACTCATACCGCCGTCCATCGAAGGTAAAGACGCCGTCCTCAATGCGGTTCGGCGGAAACAGGACAGGCAGCCCGTACCAGGTGGGCTTCTGCGCAATACTCTCTAAGGTGTCGTATTGGTGCAGCAGCTCGGCATCACCCTTCTTTAGTGAGATCAGATTTCCCCCGATCTCCGGCAAAATCTTGGCCTCATAGCCACCTGCCTTGACAGACCAAAGTGCGTCCGTAAGGCCAACTGACTGGTTTATCATGATATCCTCCATTCCGGAGCGCTTATGTGAGGTGAAAGTTCAAGTTTGGCTCTGCGTTGAAGGCATTTGTGGCGCTCCGGCACAAATGCTTGTCTCCATCTGTCGATTGTACCACATCTATATGGAATAGACAAGCTTATAAACGGCCGCCAGTCCAAAGTTTTTTGTAGATATCCCCCAGTGAATAGGGCGATCCCTCCCTCCACAGACTCCACCGCAACCGGTCTTCAAGCCAGATGGTGAAGGGCATGATGGCGAACCATAAGACACCATAGGGCAAACAAATCTGCCCCATGATATTGCCTGGCTGCCCGGTATAATCCCATATCTGTAAGCCGAGCCATCGATTGAGCACAATCCCAGTCAAAAGTTCGATTGTCAGGACGATGCAAGTTCCGAGAAGCGCTTGTGTTATAACCCGCATGGAATAAAAACGCGGAATTTTGTGAAGACTTCCTACTAAAACACCGCAAAGTCCTCCAATGGGAAGCATCACAATGTTGGCCCAACCGCCATTTCCGATTCTCCAGATACCCTCCACTGTGTAGTATAGCATTCCCGTGATCATCCATAAAATTAAAAATCGCAGACTATTTTGCAGCCTGCTGGGCCGACCGGCAATACGCAAATGTACGCGATGCATCACACACCCCCTAAAACCTTATTTCGACATTAGTCTATGCGAATTTAGGAAATGTAACGCTGGAAAAGGAAGGCGATTGTTCTTGACATTCCAGCGCGAAACCGGTACACTCATACTATCGATACCAATAGGGAGGCAGCCAACATGAAATTTGCGGACTTGCACTGCGATACACTGCTATCGGTCTTAACTCAAAACGGCCTATCGCCCGAACATCTGTGGAGAAATCAGGGACATCTGGATCTGACCAGACTTCTGGGAGCGGGCGCCGCCATTCAGTTCTTTGCTATCTTTTTACCGCCCGTAGAACGGCTTGCCGCTGCCGGCTATCCCCACGAGTTTCCCTGTGTCCAGGATGCCTGCCTGCTCCTCGATCAGGCCTTAGCCTTGGAACCAGACCGCATTGGCCTGGCCTTAACCGCGGAGGATCTCCAGCGAAATCTTCACAATGGATGTGCCAGCGCCATACGAACCGTGGAAGATGGCCGCCTGGTGGACGGTTCCTTTGACAATCTAGATCGCCTCTTTACAATGGGAATCCGCCTGATCACCCTGACTTGGAATTACGCCAACTGTTTTGGCTATCCCAATTCCACCTCACCCGCTGAGATGAGCCGCGGCCTAACGGATTTTGGAAAAGAGGCGGTGCTCCGCATGAATGAGCTGGGGATTCTGGTGGACGTCAGCCATCTCTCCGACGGTGGTTTCTGGGATGTGCAGAAAATTGCGAAAAAGCCCTTTATCGCATCCCATTCCAACGCGCGCGCCCTCTGTCCCCATCCTCGCAATCTGACGGATGATATGATTCGGGCCCTGGGCAACGCCGGCGGGGTTATCGGGTTAAATTTCTGTCCTTCTTTTTTAGAAACTGCCCCTGAAGGGGGAGCTCCCCGGAGCACCATAGCCGCGCTACTCCGCCATGCAAGACATCTGGCCAATGTGGGCGGAATCGACTGTGTTGCCATCGGTTCGGATTTCGATGGCATCAGCGGGGAACTTGAAATCTCGGGCGTCCAAGATATGCCCATTCTGCTGGAGCAATTGGCTTCAGCAGGGTTTACCTCCAGCGACATTGACAAGATCGCCCTCCAGAATGTGACGAGAGTTCTGGAGGCTGTGCTGCCTCAGCCTTCACGGGTGTAGAGGAAGGCGCGCCCTTCTTTTCCCGATTGCCGTATGGCCTCCATGCGCAGGAGAACGGTCAGCGCAAAACTGCTTTTTTTGGGGGAAAGCCGGGTGGCTTTTATAAAATCCTTTCTCGTGAATGGGTCGGGCAAGAAAGCGGGCAACAGCTTCCCGTAGTCCTGGCCCGCGCGCAGCTCGATCGCTTCATCGATTCGCAGAGGGATCCTTTCCATCCGATGGGATCCCTTTTTTTTATCCTCGCTCCAGCCATCCAGAAGCCGGTATTCCTCCATGTCCAGCAGCATCAAATAAAAGCTTAGGTTCGGACTTTGTATTAGCTGGGCCAAGCGGTACAATTCTGGAAGGGCGTCCCACGGTTCCCCCTTCCTGGGACTTTTGCGCCGGCCGCTCATCTCCCCCGTCGCCGGGTCAACCCAGCTCATCCATTTCTGCCTGGCGATGGGATAGACCACGGTAACCTTATGATCCTGTACGAAATAGGATAGCTTCTGCCGCAGCGCCGAGAAGTTTCGAGTCTGGATCTCGATGATGCGATTCTGCTCCGCCTGAAAAATATCCGCGATAAAAGTTCCCACACGAACCTCGTGCCGGCTCTCATCTGGCTCTATATAATATTTCAGCACGCAGTGCAGCGTTCGCTCCATCTGCGTGCCGATTCCCTTTCCCATTTCATTCTTCGCCGCCAGGGCGTTCTGTGCCCGCAGGCGCGCCAGTTCAAAGCGCTCTTCCTGTTCCACTAGATCTCTTCCTCGCCTCGGAATATCTTGATATACTTTAAAACATACATGACCAGGGAAAATCCTAGCGCGATGGCTGTCCCCAGCACCATAGCCCGCATTACATTCTCCGATATCTTGCCTTCAAAGATAATGCTGATGCAGATGAACAGGTAGAAAATGATCGTTGCCGCCTTGCCCCACCAGCAGGCGCCAAAGGGACGGTGCTTTATCTTAAGGAGAACAAGACCTGCAACGCCCATAAATAGTTCCTTGACAATCAGTAGACATAGGAGCGGTATTATATAGGTATGCCGGATGCACATACAGATGGCAGTCACTCCCTGCGTCAATTTATCCGCAATGGGGTCCAACACCTTGCCAATGTTTGTGATCTGGTCATAATGTCTAGCTATGTATCCGTCCGCTGTATCGGTCAACCCTGATACTACAAGAATAATCCCCGCCTGAAGCCCATATCCATTCATATACAACGCGATGAATACAGGGATCAAGAGGATTCGAATCATCGACAAAATATTCGGAATGGTAAAGATTCTTTTACTTTTGTCGTTCACGAGACTTCCCCTTTTCTCTTAAGATTTCCTCTATATACTATGGTTTTAATCATATCATAGATTTCCGGCAATTTCAAGGTTCTCATGATACGAAACCAGAAAAAAGCCTTTCGCTAAATCCCCAAAATATGCCGGGAATTCCATGGTAAAGCACTGGCGCTGAGGTTAAATCTCTGGTATACTAGTACGGAAAAGGAGTGGATCGTATATGCAATTTGTATCATGGAATGTCAACGGACTTCGGGCTGCTGTGGGGAAAGGCTTTCAAGATTTTTTTAGGGCGGTGGACGCCGACTGTTTCTGTATCCAGGAAACAAAACTTCAGGAGGGACAGATCACCCTGGATATGCCAGGATATGGCCAATATTGGAACTTTGCCGCAAAGAAGGGGTACTCTGGCACCGCAATTTTTTGTAAACACGAGCCTCTCTCCGCCTCCTATGGTATCGGCCAGGAAGTCCACGACCAGGAGGGGCGCGTAATCACGTTGGAATGGGCAAACTTCTATCTGGTCAATGTCTATACCCCCAATTCCCGGCGCGATCTGGAGCGGTTGCCATACCGAATGGAATGGGAGGACGCCTTTCGGTCATATCTCCTCGCCCTGGATAAACGCAAACCGGTGATCGTCTGTGGTGATATGAATGTAGCCCACCAGGAAATCGATCTGAAGAATTGTAAATCGAATGTTGGCAACTCCGGTTTTACATACGAGGAACGCGAAAAAATGTCAGAATTGCTGAGTCAAGGATTTGTTGATTCCTTCCGGCACATCTATCCGGACCGCGAGGGCGCGTATACCTGGTGGTCCTACATGGGACAGGCCCGGTCCCGGAATATAGGATGGCGCATCGATTACTTTCTAGTCTCCGACCGGATACAAGATGGAATCCGCGAAGCCACAATCTACTCCCAGATCCCCGGCAGCGATCACTGCCCCATTGGGCTGGAGATGGACCTGTAATACGTCACTATCCTTCCGATCACGCCACATAATCCACCGTTTGTATCATCGGTTATATAGTAGATCAATCGTTGTTTTCGTGGATATCCTCGCTGTACTCCGGCACGTCGGCATCATCGAAGTGAATCGTCACATTCTCCTGGCTCAGCTCTTCCTGAAGTGAGGCAATATCCACATCCCATATGGGCTTTTCTTCTTCAAGGGCGTGGACACAGGCCACTCCAGCCGCCTGCCCGGAGATGATGGCCGGGGGAATTACGCGCAGAACATCCCACGCATATCCCTCGCCAGCCGCCGACCGCCCGGCAGTCAGCAGGTTGTGGAATCCCTTTTTCACTAGAGTTCCGAAGGGGATCTCAAAGAGGTAATCTCTCCGGTCAAAATCACAGATGGCCCCCACCGAATCGTCAAAATGGCGATACGCATCGGATTCCTTCAGGGTGTATTCTCCGTCGATACAGCGTGTCGTGCGAAACTGTGCCATTCCCGGGAGAGTGACAACCTCACGGGACTTTCGATTCTCACCTTTGAGCTTTTCCAGCATCTCCAACTGATTGGCAATGATATATCGGGTCACATCCGCGCTGTCGGCGCCATTGTACAGCGGCATCCCCTCTGGATGTCCTTTGCCGTAAAGGCTAGCGTTTCCACCACAGGCCGAAGTGAACGCCCGTCCGATGTCGCCGGTCTCCAGAGCTGTCCGGCAGGTATCCAGCGTGACCTTGCGCCCATAATATACATGATAGTTTCCCCGACTCTGGGTCGGCACTCCAGCGCAATACAGCAAATCGCCGTCACCGGTGGCATCGACAAACATATCCGCTGCATAGGATTCCCTTCCGGACTTATTATCCACTACAATTTCCCGCAGGATTCCCTGCTGTTCTGGGTTGAAAACCGCCCGGGACAGGATACTATCAAAGAGAAGTTCGACTCCCGCATCGTGGCAAAACTCCGTCAGCACAAGCGCAAAGATTTCTGGAGAAAAATGCGCCATATATCGCGGTGGGAGCTGTTTCCTCTGCCGGTATTGCTCCAAAATCTTCTCTGGAATCGCGCCATTTTCAAATTGTTCCGGCACATCGCCATACCCGTAGCGCAGCGATACCCGCAACAATTCCTCCGCCATCCCGAAAATAATTTGTTTTCCCCTTCCATTACACATGGGGACGAAAAGATTCACCAGGCCAAGTGTTGCAAGGCCTCCCAGCTTCATGCTCTTTTCAATGAGCAGTACTTTCTTTCCCAGCCTTGCCGCCGACACCGCCGCCGCGACTCCCGCCACGCCGCCGCCGGCAACGATGATGTCATACTGTCCCCGCTGGTGTACTTCCTCCTGTAGCAGCATTTCATTTCCTCCTATCCTCTGTCAGTCTTCAAAATTTACCTCATGGTGGTTTACTAGAAATGGGTATCGGCTATCTATAGATGGCATTTCTTCTGGGGGCTTACACCTCAAAATCCAACCCCGGCGCCAGGCTGTGTAACCTATCGCCAAAGGTCAATCGCAGTCGCCGGTACGCAGCCACCCCCGTGCAATGCCCCGTATAAACTTGCAAGGCTGGGTTTCCGCTCTCCGCCGCCAGCCTGTCTAGCTCCTGCGCCGTCCGGTCAACGAATTCTGGCGAGCAGTTCAGGGATTCAGGCTCTGACACTCTTTGCATGTGAAATCCTCCGACGATACATTGAATGGGATCCTCGGGAAACCGCCACCGCGCCGCGCGGGCGATATTGACGATTCCGCTGTGGCTACAACTGCTCAGAATACAAAGCCCCTGCTCTTCTCGGGCGACGATAAAGAGCTCGTGGAGGAAACGGTCTTGTCTATACTGGTCCCCCAGTTTTTCCCGCAAGCTGTGATCCTGGCAGACGAAGTCCGGATCTTGGAATGGAATTCCCATGAGCCAAAGATCTGGCGCTAGCTCATAGTCCTCCTCCAGCCAGAGGAACCGCCCTGCATATCTCTGAAACAATCCCTTCTGCTCTCCGATATACCGGTACTCGCCCTCGACATCCTCCGCGTAAAACTCACCCTTCGCCTCCGCCCGGAGCCAAACCTGGACATGTGGATTCACGCGGAATAGTTCTTCCAATCCGCCTATATGGTCGTGGTGGTTGTGGGATATGATCACGGAATCTAACAGCGCGAGGTCCAGCCCCATGGCTTCTGCGTTCTGCGAAAAGTATCCCGTATCCCCTGTATCCAACAGATACTGCCGTCCATCTCTGTGAAAGAGTAGAGACAGACCGTGCTCTTTATGTAGTGCGCCGCATTGACGTTCAATATCTCCGTTTTCAATTAGAACCTGAATTCTCATGTACATTCATCTCCTTTGCACAGTATACGATTTCCGATTCCATCTGTCAAATAGTTGCATTGCCCTGGAATTCATGCTATAATGGGGGACAAATAAATTTTGATTTCATGAAGAGAGAAGGAACGAACCGATGTTTACCGATCAAAACTTAACTTTGATGACGGATCTATATCAGTTGACTATGATGCAGGGATACTATCACTATGGCAAAAAGGACCGCACCGTCGTGTTTGACTTATTCTACCGCGACAATCCATTTTCTGCCGCCTTTTCCATTGTTGCCGGTCTGGACCAGGCTATCGAGTATATTCAAAACCTCCACTTTTCTCCGGAGGACATCGCATATTTGCAGAGTCTGAACATCTTTGAGGCCGACTTTCTGGAGTATCTGAAGGACTTTCGCTTTACAGGCGATATAGATGCAATCCCCGAGGGCAGCATCGCGTTCCCCCGCGAGCCATTGCTCCGGGTCAAGGCCCCCATCATTGAAGCCCAGCTCATTGAGACAGCACTGTTGTGCATCATAAATCATCAAAGTTTGATCGCAACGAAGGCGTCCCGGGTTGTCTGGGCGGCCAAGGGAGATCCTGTTATGGAGTTCGGTCTTCGCCGTGCACAGGGACCGGATGCAGGCACGCTAGGCGCGCGCGCCGCTGTCATCGGCGGCTGTATCGGCACCTCCAATGTCCTGACTGCACAGCTCTTCGACGTCGCGCCAAAAGGAACCCACAGTCACAGCTGGGTCATGAGTTTTGACGACGAATTGACTGCCTTTCGCGCCTACGCGGAACTATTCCCCGACATGTGCATCCTCCTCGTGGATACTTACGATACACTGGGCTCCGGCGTACCCAACGCCATCAAGGTATTTCAGGAAATGCGGGATGCCGGCGTATCCTCCAAGATGTATGGCATCCGCCTTGACAGCGGCGACCTCGCCTATCTCTCCATGGAAGCTCGGAAGATGCTGGATGAGGCAGGATTCCCCGATGCCATCATCAGCGCCTCCAGCGATCTGGACGAGTACCTGATCCGGGACCTGAAGCTCCAGGGCGCTCAAATCAGCCTGTGGGGCGTTGGCACTCGCCTGATCACGGCCAAGGATTGTCCCTCTTTCGGCGGCGTATACAAGCTGGCGGCGGAGGATGACGGCACAGGGGTCATGGAACCTAAGATCAAGCTCTCCGACAATGCCGTGAAAATCACCAACCCCGGTGTCAAAAAGATTATCCGCATTTATGATAAGCAGACCGGCTATCTCCGGGGTGACCTGATTGCCCTCGAGGACGAGATCTTTGATGAATCGCAGCCGCTGGAAATTTTCGACCCTGAGAATACGTGGAAGCGTATGCGGTTCAAGCCTGGCACCTATACGCTTCGAGAATTGTTGACCCCCATCTTTCGGGGCGGTAAGCTGGTGTACTCGCGCCCTTCAGTGATGGAAATCCAGCAGTACTGCAAGGCGGAGCAGGCGACCCTGCGGCCCGAATCCAAACGCTTAGTCAACGCACAGACGATCCCGGTGGATCTGTCCCAGTCTCTGTATGATTTGAAGCAGGCTATGATTCAAAAATTCAGCGCGGAAGAATAAAGTGGTATCGCTCCCCCTTATACGGACGTAAGGGGGAGCTCGTTTTTCTGCCTATACGGCAAGTGGTACTCCTGCAACACCCAATTCCGCTCTTCTTCTGTCAAGAGAGGGCCGACCTCCTCCAGAACCCGCCGCTGATATTCGAAAAGCCACTGCATCTCATCTGGCTGTAGCAGCGTCTCATCGATGGCGTCCCACTCATAGGGGCAGAGCGTAACTGTCTCCAGCTCGAAAAACCGGCCCCAGGGCGTCGTCTCCCTCTCCTGTGTCAAGACAAGATTCTCAATGCGGATTCCGTACTGTCCTTCCTCATAATATCCAGGCTCATTGGAGGTCAACATTCCCTCCTCCAACTTCACACTGCCGCCCACCGCCTGGCTAAACCGCTGCGGCTTCTCATGCACGCTCAAAAAATACCCAACCCCATGGCCTGTGCCATGTTTAAAATCTTTACCGCGCTCCCACAAAGGCCTTCTGGCAAGGACATCCAGATTGCAGCCCGCCGTGCCATAGGGAAAAACCGCTCTCGACAGGGCGATATGGCCTTTCAGAACAAGGGTATACGCTTCCCTCATGGCGTCCGTCAGCGGCCCCAGGGCGATGGTTCTTGTGATATCTGTGGTTCCCCCCCAATACTGTCCCCCCGAATCCACCAACAAAAGTCCTTCCGGATACAGCGCTGCGCAGGTGGTTTCCTCCGGCGTGTAGTGCACAATGGCTCCATTGGCATTATACCCTACGATGGTGTCAAAGCTGGGGCCCAGGCATCCTTCTGTTTCCGAGCGAAGTGTATCCAAATACTGCGCCGCCACGGATTCGGTGATTTGTCCTGGCTCCCGCCGCACCGTCTCTTTCACCCACCGGATAAAACGGATCATGGCAGCGCCATCTTTTCGATGCGCCTCCCGTATATGCGCCTGCTCAATAGAATTTTTCAGCGCCTTCATCCCAACAATCGGATTCCCTTCCTCCTTGGTGGGCCACAGCACAGGAATCGCCTCTCGAAGGCGCTGGTTCAGCTCCTTCGGATCATAGGCAACACAGCCCTCCGGCTGCTTGGATAGAAACTCCGGGAGGCCGTCGTAAGGCTCCACAACCACCTGATCCTCCAGGAGCGCCAACGCCAACGCCGATGGTATCTTTGCAGAATCTACGAACAGCGCCGCACCTGTACGGCCAATACACGCATACGCATATACAACCGGTGTATGGCGGACATCCGCCCCCCGAATATTGAAGAGCCAGGCAATGGCATCCAAGGAGGCGAGAATCCAGTATGCCTCATTTTGTGCTTCCATGTGAGTGCGCAGCCGGCGAAGCTTATCCGCCCTCGTCTCCCCCGCATATTCCACTGGCAAATCCGTCACCATTCCGCCAGGAAGAGCGGGCCGGTCCTCCCACAGCGCGCCCGCCAGATCCTTGGAGCCATCCAATTTGAGCTGTTTGTCCTGAAACAATCGCTTCATAGACTTGACGGCCGCCGCGCTAAAGGTGCGCCCGTCGAATCCGACAGTCCCGCCTGCGGGCGTGTGATCCTTCACCCAGGCCATATAACTCGGGACCCCTGGCTCTCCGGCCCGAAACAGTGAAATATCCGTCCCCTGCAATTGCGCCTCCGCCTGAATATAATACCGTCCGTCAGTCCAAAGGCCAGCCGCCTCCTGCGTCACCACTAAGGTTCCCGCCGAGCCTGTAAACCCGCTGAGCCATTGGCGAACTTTCCAATAATCGGCCACATATTCGCTCTGATGATCATCCTCGGTGGGGATGATATACGTATCGATCTGCTCTTGCCGCATGCGAAGGCGAAGTGCCTCCACTCGCTCCTTTCCTGCCATGTCTGCCTCCTTCCGCCTCAATGGGCTGTAAACCTGGGATATGGGAAAGACGGTTCTCCTGCGGAACCGTCTCAGAATTTTTCTCGCTTATACTAGGAAATATTCCACGCCGGCGCGGAATATCTTTTGATCCTTCTGGCCGGGAATATTTTTTGCCACCTGGTTTCCAATACGCTCGGAATGCCCCATCTTGCCAAGCACCCTGCCATCAGGCGACGTGATGCCCTCAATCGCCCACATGGATCCGTTGGGATTGTACGGAACTTCCATGGAGGGGTTTCCCGTGGCGTCCACATACTGGGTGGCGATCTGTCCCGCCGCCTTCAACTCCTCCAGCACTTCCCTCGGGGCCACAAAACGTCCCTCTCCATGGGAAACCGCGATGGTGTGAATCTCGCCAGGCTCGGATTTCGCCAGCCACGGTGACAGACTCGACACCACTCGGGTATGGACCATGCAGGATACATGCCGGCCGATGGTGTTATAGGTCAGCGTCGGCGAGTTCTCACTCAACTGGCGGATCTCCCCGTAGGGGACAAGTCCCAACTTGATCAGAGCCTGGAATCCATTGCAGATCCCCAGCGCCAGACCGTCATGGCCTGTTAATAGCTCCATTGTCGCCTCCTGGAGACGCGCATTGGAAAAGACAGTGGCAATAAACTTGCCCGACCCCTCCGGCTCGTCACCGGCCGAGAAGCCGCCGCTTAACATTAAGATCTGCGCTTCGCGGATTCTCTTTTCCATTTCTTCGATGGATTGGGTGATATCGCTCGAAGACAAATTCCGGAATACAAACACATCCGGCTCAGCGCCTGCCATGGCAAAGGCTCTGGCCGTATCATACTCACAGTTCGTTCCGGGAAAGACTGGAATGAAAACTCTCGGCTTTCCTGCGCTGCGATTTCCCACATATACACGCTTCTGAGCACCGGTGTACAGCGGCACTCCCCCGCAGTCCGCAGTCTCCTTCGTCTGAGTCTTGTAGACCTTCTCCAGCCTCTTCGTATAAGCTCCTAACACATCCTCCAGCAGAACAACTTGTCCGTCCAGGGCAAAGAGGCTGTCCTCCGCCACAACGCCTAGAAGGACCGGCGAATCCTTTCCAAAGACCTCACGTGGATTGACCCCCTCCGCCAGTTCAAGCACCAGGGAACCATAGACCGGCGCCTTGGTCAGATACTCCGCGGCGGATTTCTCAAAGGCGAAACCGACTTTGTTTCCAAATGCCATCTTCGCCACGGCCTCCACAACTCCGCCGGCCGTTACGGCGTAGGCTGCCTGCACTTTCTGTTGGCGCATGGCCTGCACAACTCTGTCGTACATCCCCATAGCCGCCTCAAAGTCCGGCACACCGTCCTCGCCAATTCTCGTCTCCAACAAAATGACCCGATGGCCGGCCTGCTTAAACTCCGGAGTCAAGATGTGCTCCGTGGACTCTGTCGTCACTGCCAGGGAAATCAAGGTCGGCGGCACATGCAGCTCCTGGAAGGATCCCGACATAGAATCCTTGCCCCCGATGGAGGCCAGGCCCAGGCGCATCTGCGCCACATACGCGCCCAAAAGAGCTGCAAAGGGCTTCCCCCACCTGGTATAGTCCTGATCCAGCCGCTCAAAATATTCCTGGAATGTAAATCGAATCTTCCGGTAGTCCCCTCCAGCGGCCACAATCTTAGCCACCGACTCCATGACCGCATAGATGGCCCCGTGGAAAGGGCTCCACGAGGACAGCACCGGATCATACCCGTAGGCCATCATCGACGCCGTGGTCGTCTCGCCATTCTCCACCGGAATCTTCGCCGCCATGGTCTGAATGGGAGTCAGCTGACAATTGCCACCGTATGGCATCAGCACAGTGGACGCGCCGATGGACGAATCAAACATCTCCACCAGGCCCTTTTGGCTGCAAACATTCAAGTCCGACAGGATCTCTCTCATCGCATCAGCCAACTCTTTTCCTTCGGCCGCTTCCGGTATCGACACAGGCCGCGTGTCCGGCGGCGCTGCCACCTTCACCTTTGTATAGCTGGGAGCTCCGTTGGTATTCAGGAAGTCACGGCTCATATCGACGATGATATGGTCCCTCCACTGCATGACCAACCTTGCCTGCTCCGTCACCTCTGCAACCTGCACGGCTTCCAGATTCTCTTTGGCTGCCGCCGCCAAAAAAGCCGCCACATCCTGCGACTCAACCACGACAGCCATTCGCTCCTGGGATTCCGAGATGGCAAGCTCCGTTCCATCCAATCCCGCATACTTCTTAGGAACCTGATCCAGATGGATAAACAAGCCTGGCGCCAGCTCTCCAATCGCAACGCAGACGCCTCCAGCTCCAAAATCGTTGCAGATCTTAATCAAACGGCTCACCTGCGGGTTGCGGAATAACCGCTGGATCTTCCGCTCCGTCGGCGGATTTCCCTTCTGCACCTCCGCGCCGCACGTGGCCAGGGAATCTTTTGTGTGGGCTTTCGAGGAACCGGTTGCACCGCCGCATCCATCCCGGCCTGTCCGGCCGCCCAGCAAGATGACCACATCCCCCGGCTCTGCTTTTCCGCGGACGACATTCTCTCTGGGAGCCGCCGCAACAACGGCCCCCAGCTCCATATGCTTTGCCATGTAGCCTGGATGATAAATCTCCTTGACATATCCTGTGGCCAAGCCAATCTGATTGCCGTAGGAGCTATATCCCTTCGCCGCCTCCCTGGCAATCTTGCGCTGTGGGAGCTTTCCGCTGATGGTATCCTTAACAGGCGCCGTGGGGTCTGCCCCTCCGGTGATACGCATGGCCTGATACACGTATGAGCGCCCGCTCAGCGGATCTCGAATCGCGCCGCCCAGGCAAGTCGCTGCGCCGCCGAAAGGTTCGATCTCCGTCGGATGATTGTGCGTCTCGTTCTTAAACATCAGCAGCCATTCTTCCCTGTGGCCGTTTACATCCACAGGGATCACGATGCTACAGGCGTTGATCTCATCGGATTCTTCCAGATCCTCTAGCTTGCCAGCCGCCCTCAGTTCCCGCATAGCCATGAGCGCAATATCCATCAGGCATTCCGGCTTGCTCTCCCGCCCCAGGGATCGCCGGCCAGCTTTGTATTCCTCATAGGCGTCACGAATGGGCTTGGTAAAAGCGGACTCCTCAATCTGCACCCCTTCGATGACAGTGGAAAAGGTTGTGTGCCGGCAGTGATCCGACCAATACGTGTCCAGTACACGGATCTCCGTGATACTGGGATCTCGCCCCTCGACATCACGGAAATAGCGCTGTGTATGCAGCAGATCCGCGCTGCTCATGGCAAGCCCTAGCTCCTGCACCAATGCCTCGATCTCGACTTCCGTCTTCTGAATGAAGCCTGTCAATACCGCCACATCGGAGGGCACTCCATATTCCACCTCCAAGGTTTCGGGCTTTTCAAGCGCTGCCTCCCGTGAATCCACGGTGTTGATGCAGTATTCCTTGACCCGCTCCACCTCCTGCCCTGTCAGATCTCCCCTGAGAAGATAGACTTTTGCACAGCTCACAGACGGATGCTCCTCCGCCCCCAAAATCTGGATACACTGCTGGGCAGAATCCGCTCTCTGATCATACTGCCCGGGCAGGTATTCCACGGCAAATACCTTCGTGTCTCCGCCGAATTCAACCTCTTCTTCCGACACCATATCGACAGGAGCCTCCGACAAGATTCTGCCCAGGGCCCGCTCATAGACCTCTTCCGATATAGGATCGATATCGTATCGATGTAAGATTCTGACTTCTGCCAGCGCTGACAGGCCAAGATTATCCCTCAAATCCTGTAAGAGACCTCCCGCTTCGACCCGAAAGCCCGGTTTTTTTTCAACATAGACGCGCTTTACTGCCATGGTTTTCCTCCTTATGTTTAGCCAATTAGTCCATCGGCTGATCATACCAGTTTACGCTTCATTATAGCACGCCTCGTGAAAAATGTAAATTGATCAGCGGAAAATTTCCTTTCCCGTCTCAATGTCAAAATACCGCTTCTCCCTCTTCAGCAAACCCCGATAGATGGTAACCGTCAACACATCGTCCTGAATGCTAGTCTTAAATTTCGGGCAATCTCCTTCCTCGAATCCCAGTATCTGCGGATCGATATGACCTCCCTGGATGATCTCTTCTCCACTTTTTTTCTCTGGCATAGCGGCCTCCAACCGTCAGTATACCTATTTATATTCTCTGGGTATAGGTAATATGCGCTGTGTCATCACGGTTTTTCCTCTATATCCTGCTCATGCAGAAGGATCCCCTTTTCCATCAGTTTCCCCTGCAACCGCTCCACAGCTAGCCCCTGAAAATCATCGGTCATGGCGGCGGCGCATCCCGCAGCCTCGCCTGTGACAGCGCAAACCGGAATCACTCGGGTGATGTCCCACATGGCATCCGTCACCGATATACAACGGCCCGCAGTGATCACGTTGCGAATCTTTCGGCCGTACAGGGAGCCGAAGGGGATTTCATACACGGGACCGCGCTTGCGCCAATCGCCAACCATGCCAATGCTATCGCCCATATAGTGATGCATCTGCGCCGCGTCAGGCGTTTTAACGCCTACGATACGCCGCGTCATTCGAATCTGTGGAATCGTAGGCATCGTGACTGGCTGGAAGTCTGGCTCTGAGCGGCGATGCTGCAAAATATCCTCGTACATCTTCTCATGTCCCAGCTGTACCATCTCACTGATCTCCTCCCCGTCGAGGCCCGAGAATCGCCGGGGAACCAGCATCTCCACTTGCTGCTCCTTCTTCTCCTCATCCGGTATATCCGCCGCGCCAAGTCCGCGCAGGCCAATTTTTCCTTTGCTGGCATAATAATACCACTGTGCCAACACGTTTCCTTGCTGAAATAGAGCTGTCTCCGCACCGGCAAGCTTGCAGACATCCGCATCGCCTGTGGCATCGACCACTGATTTCACCGCATACGCAGTGCGACCACTTTTGTTCTCCACGATCACATGGGTGATTCTACCCTCCTCCACGACCGTATCACAGATCAGGGTATTATAGAGAATGGAAACCCCCTCCGCAAGCAGCTGTCTTTCCATATCCAGGGCAAAAAAATGAGGATTAAATTGGACCTGATAGCGCTTTTCCCTTTTCTCCTCCCGTGTTCCACCGAAAAGCCAGGCTTTTGGTTCATCGCCGTCCGCCCCATGGAGGATGGAGAGCCGCAGCAGTTCTTCGCTGATACCAAAACTCACCTGTCGCCCCTCCCCGTCACAAAGGGGCAGATAAATGGCAATCAGGCCAGCAGTGGCAAGCCCACCGACAATGCACTCTCGTTCTACGAGCAGCACCCTGACGCCTTCCCTCGCAGCAGCTATCGCCGCGGCAACTCCGGCAATACCGCCTCCAGCCACCAGAACGTCATATTTCCCCAGAACCTCCGTTTGTCTCGCACTTTCTACAATGGATAGGCTCATATTCTTCCCTCCTTTTGTGTTCGACCAAATTGACAAACCGATTGAATACGAGTATGATATCAGATATAACCTTCATCTAAGAAAGGAGTCCTTCCTATGAATCAAGCGGTGCAATTTCTAAAAGAAACTAACACTTTTTACCTTGCCACTATGGACCTCGATCAGCCCAGGGTACGACCTTTCGGTGCTGTTATGGAGTGGAATGGCCGCATCTATATCTGTACAAGCAATGAAAAACAAGTGTATCAGCAGATGCTAGCCAATCCTAAGATTGAAATTTCCGCCACCGCCGAGGATGGCCGCTGGATTCGGATTGCCGGAGCCGTCAACCGCGATCCCTCTTCTGAAGCCAAAGCTGCCATGCTGGACGCGTATCCCAGCCTGCAAGGCCTGTACAGCTTAGACGATGGCAAATTCGAAGTTTTCTATCTCTCCGATGCTACCGCGACCATCTATTCTATGACGGCCGCTCCCGTGGAGTTGACGCTTTAAACCTTTTATCAGTCAGATTAAAGGCTCAATCGAACGCTGAAAGAACCAAGGTTATTCTAATCTAGGTCTGCCTCACGGCGGACTTTCTTCTAGGACGAAAAAGATCAGTTCCCCCAGGCGCTGCACCGTGGAGAGGCTGATCTTTTGTTTGGCTGTATGCAAATCGCAGACGTCAAATCTTCGCATGTCCGCCATCTGGGAAGGAGAATGGTTCTGCTCTCAGCCTTCCAAGCAGGAGTAGACCACATTCCGAAGCCTGGGTTGATAGTAGCCCTCCTGTGGATTCAGCATGTGGTGCGAGTAAAATACGGCGAGCCGGCGCGAAGTATCGACGATCGCTGTGGCACCGGCAGCACCTCCCCAGCCAATTTCCCCGATGGAACTGTTGGAGCCACCGCGCACTGGGTCGATCATGGTGCGCACGCCGAGCCCATAGCCATAGCCAGCAAGGTGATCCCAGTTGAAGGATGGAGCAGTCTGCGCCGTGAGATGGTTTGTCTTCATCAGCCGGACCGTTGCATCGGACAGAATGCGTTGGCCCGTCAGCCCCAGTCCACCGTTTGCCAGCGCCGCAAGCAGCTTGGCGTAATCGGGAACTGCCGTAACAATCCCTGCGCCGCCGCTGTCATATTCGCAGCCTGGAATAAAATTCCCGACGGACTTATCCACCTTTTTGAAGTAACCGTTATTGGTTCCGCCAGCCCGCTGCGCCTCCACGGCATCCGCCAGCTCGCCGCCCTCCTCCACAAACGTGTACTGGCTGGCCATCCGGCTCTCAACCTCCGGCGTCCGGTGGTAATAGGTTTCCTTCATGTCCAGCGGATCGAATACATTGTCCTGGACATAGACGCGGAAAGGTTTGCCGGTCAGCACGCAGACAAGTCCTGCCAGGACATCGTGGCAAAGGCTATACTGCCAGCGCGTCCCTGGCTCAAAGCAAAGCGGCTGCTTAGCGAGACTCCGCACCACGGTTTCTGTATCAAATCGCCCTCCCGTCTGCTCCCTGAGCTCCTCCGTGTTGAGAAGGCCAATGTCATAATTGAATCCAGCCGTCATGGAGAATAGATTGCCTATAGTTATGGGATTTTTTGCTTTTTCACAGTGTCCGTCCTCTGTGCAGACGTCCATCTGGCGAAATTCCGGCATATATTCGGAAAGCGGGTCCGTCAGCAGAAATACCCCCTGCTCGTACAGTTGCAGCGCCGCTGTCACCGTCGTCAGCTTGGAGCACGAATAGATATTGAGAAGCTCTCGCCCCGTCATGGGCGTATGGGTCTCCAGATCCGCATACCCCGACGCATAGTCAAAGACCCTTTTCCCGTCTTGATACACGCAGATAGCATTTCCGGGCACCTTTTCCTCTGTCAACCGATCCATAAACTGTTTTAATTTTTGGAAATCCATGATAAGCCCTCCTATATTATGTTCAATCAAAATACTCTCCTCATCAGTGATAAAACGCCTTAGCCGTCTGCAAAAATTGCTCTAACGCACCGTATTCCAAGGTATACTGGACATGCAGACGATCAATAACCTTTTGAAGTGTTGCGGAATTCTTTGTCTCCATATATTTCATGTAGTTCAAACGGCTGATTGTCATTTCGTCGACGCACCGTTCATATCGCGCATAGGCGGCACGCATGGGCTCCGCCGAATCTTCCCTCTCCAGAAAACCATTTCGGTTGATAAACCAAGCCATGGACTTCAGCAACATAGCGCGATGCTCACAGAATTTGAGGATTGTAAGCATCCCATTGTAGCGGTCCTGTTCCGAAGGACTTTGCCCCAGCATCGCAATGAGTTGATCCCGAAGGTAAAGAAGGGCATAGATTCCCGTGTGACAGGTGCATTGCTTTTCTATATCTCCTGTAGCAGTATACCGAGTCTCCGTAAAGGTGCCACTTTTCCACTCCCGCTCGATCTTTCTCAACAGATCAAAGCAGGCGTTATCATTGTGATAGTCCAACCTTAAGGATAAGCTGGTAACCGGAAAATGCCACATTCTCCGCCAATACCGCCGCTTGGCGTCTCTCCTGTATAACTCCCAGACAGAGGCAAAATTCTCTTGAAAGACATCATATGCGAGTTCATCCTCCTCGGCTCCCCCGTAATACAATACCTTTCGCTTCTCATCGTACCCGTAGATCAGAATTTCATGTATATACGGCGCTTCATGGGCTGTGTCGCCCATCAACGTTGTAAAGTTCAAATCCACAACAAGATAGTGGTCTTGGTCAATCTCCCGTTCGACCCGCTCTACGATATCGTCGGGGCTTGCTATTGAAACTTCATGGTACTGTAAAATGTCGTTGAAATAAGACAGCGGATACATCGCCCCGTTTTCTCCATACTCCCCATAGAGCGGCCGGTTCTCGGCGTCCAAAAACACATCCAATCGTTTTGAGGCTAGCCACTCCTCCACATTAGGATGTGTCTGAATGACAGCCATTTTATAGACATTCCAGCACTCCGATACAATATTCGGAGGTAAGACAACCGGCAGTTTCTTCACTGTACTCCTCCTCTCTTTTAATTTCATTCCGTCGTATCTGCAAACGGATAAACTCAAGACAAAAAATTCAAAGGAGCAAAACCCCCAAATAGAACAATAGCGTTCCTGGAGGCCAATGTCAAGAGATTTTTTAAATTTTTCTGTTTTTTTCCAATTCTACCATTATCTCGCAAGGGATGGCGGCGGCCTTTCCCATGAGACAAAAAAAGCAACCTCATTCCAACAAGGTTGCTTCTCCGAGTGCAGTTGGAGGGACTCGAACCCTCAAGTCGAAAAGGGACACTAGATCCTTAGTCTAGCGCGTATGCCAGTTCCGCCACAACTGCAAAGCCTAAAGCTATACCGCACAGTTCTCCTGCGCGACGAAATACATATTACCACAATCGGCTTCAGAAGTCAATATATTTTTCTATTTTTCCCTCACCGGTACCGCATTTTATTTCAGCGGAGCGCCTCTAGATACCCTGATAAAAAGTACCCCCCGTATGTATAAATGAGGTTATCGCGTATGTATCCCGTCCACTCAGATGGAATGTTAAGCTTATTAAAAGGCCGATGGCAACAAGTAAAATTGCGACTCCCACTGCGACGTACCATTTACATTTCATCCCATCATCCTTTCCGTCTTTGCCTTCTATCTATATAACAGCGAAGACGATGAAAATGTAACAGAAGTTTTATGATTTTGTATATTTCTGTTTGAGAAATTCATAGTACGTTGTCAGTTCTCTTATGGCCTCGGGAGGTAAATCATTCCTATCTTCGACCAGATATCCATATATTTCGATCTCCGTTGGTGAGGGGACTTCCTTGCCTAAGATTAAATACTCTGATGATACATGAAAGAAGCCTGCAAGCCTCTCCAATGTCTCTATGTCTGGCGTACGTTTTCCAAGCTCATAGTGAGAATACGCTTGAGGCGTAATGCGCAAAAACTGTGCAACCTCCTTCTGCATCATATTGCGTTCTTCCCTTAAACTGCGCAACCGCCCTGCAATAGTACTCTGTTTCTTTTCCATAGAAACACCTCTTTCTCGATTGTAATACTTACTCACCTTTTTACTATACCATAATTTCAAGTCAAATAATTATATATTAACAAATTGAATACTACTAATCAAATTGTTTAGTCAAATTATACATATACCCCATTTTTATCCATTTATTATATGGAATATCGCTCTTAGAATGCGCTTCTCTGATCAATCCTCCAATTTCTATATCCCATATTTTACCAGAACTCAATTTTTTCTTTAGACAACATTTTGTAACTTATATAAAAATGCAAAAAAACAGACTCCGTTGGAGTCTGTCCGTAAGTGAGGCATCGGGGGATCGAACCCCGAACACCCAGATTAAGAGTCTGGTGCTCTACCAGTTGAGCTAATGCCCCGCAGCCTTATCAGTATACAGCAAATCATACTGCTTGTCAAGCCTTTTCAAAATTTTTTCATCGACTGGGTAGGAAGGATTCGAACCTTCGCATGCAGGAATCAAAATCCTGTGCCTTACCGCTTGGCGACTACCCAAAATTGCTGGCGATTTACATCAGCAAAAGAGATTATAGCATATCTCAATTGGTTTGGCAAGGGGAAATCAAAAATTTTCTGCGTTACCTTTTGAGGGGGGAATTCCCCACCTTCCTTTAGGTTGACCTCTCGGCGGTCTTTCCCATGGATAAAAAAACAGTCCCCAAAGGGACCTGTCTTCAAAGGGTGGATGGTGGGATTCGAACCCACGACCTCCAGAGCCACAATCTGGCGCTCTAACCAACTGAACTACATCCACCATATTATATATTATACACCTGTGCAACGCCCAGGCAAACGTGCCTGCAGGGATTCGAACCCCGGACACGCGGCTTAGAAGGCCGCTGCTCTATCCGACTGAGCTACAGGCACATAAGCGGGTGAAGGGAATCGGACCCTCGTATCTAGCTTGGAAGGCTAGTGTTCTACCATTGAACTACACCCGCGCGTCTCGGGGTAACAGGACTCGAACCTGCGGCCTCTTGAACCCAAATCAAGCGCTCTAGCCAAACTGAGCTACACCCCGTGGAAAAAGTTTGCGCTCCACAAACTTTGGGAGAACCTTCGGTTCTTTCGAATGACGTCCGCCTCGCGGCGCACTTCCCTCTCATGGAACAAATCCCGTCTTACGGCATCGGAGATTATTATATAACAAAGATAGCAGGCTTGTCAAGGACTTTTTTAAAAAACAATATAATGTGGCGATCAATGCCGCCACAAAAAAGCTGCCCCGCCACCCCTCCCAGCATGGCTCGAGCTGGGAGCTTGTTGTTCCACATAGTGGATCCTGGCATCCGCCCTCTTCCCACCCGTGTCCAAAATCGCGTAGGACGCTCCCGCGCTGGATCTGGGAAAACATAGGCTTCCCGGGTTGAGAATCAGGACCCCATATCGATCTTCCAAATGCGGCACATGGGTATGCCCGCACAGCAGAACATCGCACTCCTGATCGAGTCCAAACTGGAGGAATCCCTGGTACTCTCCCCCCGCCAAATGCCTGTGGCCATGGCAGAGATACAGGCGGTGTCCTTCAAGTTCCAAAATCTGGTTTGATGGAGCGGCCGTGCCAGAATCACCATTGCCAGCCACTAGATAAAATGGCAGATTCGGATACACCTTCGCCGCCTCCCTGGCGTCCCGCACATAATCCCCCAGGTGAATCACGCCGTCAACAGACTCCCCCCACTGCGATAGAATCTTCCATAAGGGGGTCATGGCGCCATGGGTATCGCTGATCACTAAAAATTTCATTCTCTGCCTCTCTTATTACACAGAAGCTCCCTCTCCAGTTGGTCTCGCATTTTCCGCAGCGCCTTCCCTCGATGGGAAATCTGGTTTTTTTCCTCCGGCCTCAACTGCGCCATGGTCTTTCCATACTCGGGTACAAAAAAAATAGGATCATAGCCGAAACCGCCATTTCCCGCTGGCTCCTCGCTGATAAAACCCTCCACCGTCTGGCGCAGGCAGACTTCACGGCCATCCGGTGCCACCGCGGCGATGGCGCAGACGTACCGCGCACTTCTGGCCTCCCCCTTGGCTTCCGCCAATTTTTCCAAAATGATTCTGTTTTTAATCTCGTATGGGGTATCCACACCCAGAAAACGCGCCGAATACACGCCCGGCTCTCCCCCCAAAAAGTCAATCTCAATCCCGGAATCATCCGACATGACCAGAGCGTTTTCCGCCGAGCTGGACAGTGCGCGGAAAACATCTCTTGCCTTGAGTAGGGCATTCTCCTCAAATGTCGTCCCCGTCTCCTCGATCTCAATATGCACGCCAGCTTCATCCATAGTCATCACGGGAATCCCACGGAAGATCTCCCGGATCTCCCGGATCTTCCCCTGATTCCGCGTTGCAAACACAATTTTATCCATCGCTCGAATTTCCCCTATTCTCTCTCTCAAGTTTGCGCTCCTCCCGGTCCTACCTCCAGGATCATTCTGCTCTGCGAAAGCGATACTTATTCTTCGGCCTGCCCACCTTCCCATACTGCAATTCCACCTCCAGAACTTTTTCTTTTTCCAAGAGTTCTAGATAGCGTCTCGCCGTAATCCTGGAGACCCCCAGCGCGTCGGCCACCTCCTGCGCCGTAAAATTTTTATCGCTCCGCTCCTTGACATATTGGTAGATCATATCGTATGTATGTTTACTGAAATTTTTTGTCTCATCGGTGACAGGGGCTCCGCCCTTTAGCACATTCTCCGCAAAGAAAAACTCATCCAAAACCCTCTGCTCCAAAGGATGATCCGGAGAAATAAAATCCTTGCGAACTCGATACCGGAACAGCCCCTCTTTAAATCGAAGAAAGGTAAAGGGCTTTAGGATGTAGTCAACGGCTCCGAGATACATAGACTTCATAAAAGTTGCATAGTTCTTGTCCGCCGTAACAGGAATAAAATCCAGTGGCACATTCTCTCCTCGCAGTTGGGCTATCCAGTCCAGAACGTCACCATCCTGAAAATGCAGATCGGAAATGATAATATCCGGTATCTCCTCTTCAAGCGAGTCCTTCGCTTCCGAAATCGACGCAACACTGTCTGTCAGGTCGAACCCCTCCATCTTAGAAAGAAAATCTTCCAATATACTGCGCACCATCGGATCCGCTTCAAGAATCAATACCGTTATCATCTGTTTTCATTCCTTTCAAAATAGTAACTGCGGGACCTCGCCTACAGACAATCTTCAACGACTCTGGGAGTATTATATCATACTCATTACGCAATTTAAAGTAATTTTACACATAAAATTCAGTCATGAAATTTTTTTGTTTATTTTCTATAAATTTATTAAAATACTAAAGTCCGTCCCTTTTGTACTTATCGACACAGGATCTCGAAAAAGGAAGAACCTTCGGTTCTTCGGAATTATGTCCGCCTAACGGCGAACTTTCCTATAAGAAAAGGCGGCCAATAGCCGCCTTTTCAACAGTTCAAGATTATTCGATGGTGAAGGGAGATCGATTCCCACTGTCGTCCTCCCTCTCGCTCCGTCCCCAGAAATCTTCTGTTCCGCCGGTGGTTTCCTCCTGGTTCTGCAGCGTCAGCATCACTTTGATCGGCTCATGGGTATTGCGATTTCGGATCAACGTCACTTCCACCACATCCCCAACCTCATGCTCTGATAAAATCTCCGTTACGGTCTCCAGCGATGTGATGTCCCGACCGTCAATTTCTGTAATGATATCGCCCTGACGGATTCCCGCATCGGCTGCGGCGCTGCCCCTGGAAACCTCATACACCATGATTCCTACCGGGACATGATAGGCATCCGCGATTGCCTCCGGAATTAGCGCGTACTCGCTGATGCCCAGCGCCGGCCGTTCCACTGACCCTTTATCCAGCAATTCCTCCATGATAGGTTTGGCCACCGCCATAGGGATAGCAAACCCCATTCCCTCGACTTCCGTATCATTAATTTTTGCCGTATTGATCCCGATGACCTCTGCGTTGGCATTGACAAGAGCGCCGCCAGAATTTCCCGGATTGATGGCCGCGTCTGTCTGGATGACTTTCAGAGAATTTCCATCCACGGTGATCTCCCGCTGTGTACCGCTAATGCATCCAACCGTGACCGTATTTCCAAAAGCTTTTCCCTCCGGACTTCCAATGGCGATCGCCAATTCCCCGACCCGAATCGCATCGCTGTCGCCAAGGGTGGCAACCTTGATTCCCGCCCGAATGTCCTCCGGAATCTCGGATTTCTTCATATACAGCACCGCCAAATCAGCGGACGTGTCAGCGCCCCGCACGTAGGCCGGCACCGATTGCGTATCGTTATAATATATATAGACCGTATTGGCGTCCTCAATCACATGGGCGTTCGTGACAATATACACGTGATCTGCATCTTCCTCAAAAATAATGCCGGAGCCCAGCCCTTCCGCCGTCTGCGTGGCTTGAAAAAGGTTTTGCATCATAATCTGTGTCACCACCGTCACAACTGACCCCTCCATCTTTCCACAGATATCCGCAATATTGCTATCTGCTTGAGGGACGGAAAGCAAGGCCTGTACAGAATTTCCACTATATCCATTTTGGGCAAAGGAGTAACCGGTTGAAGTGGAAGAGGAATCTTCCTTATTTAAATACCAAGTCGTAACGCCAATGCCACCGCCGATGGCACCGCCCACAAGAATGGTGATTAAAACAGCTACGACAGCGGTTAGAGCTTTTTTCTTCCCCTTTTTTGCCTTCTTCTGCCCATCGTCTTTTTCTAAATCCCAATCCATATCCATCCTCCTTATCCAAGGCTAACTCTGTTTTCTAGAACAATGACGGCAAGGCCTTCTGGCCTTACCGCCTTGATTACGTATAGTATACACATAAGATTTAACAAAAATGTGAACCCGCTGTGAATAAATATGAAAATCTGGAAATTTCTACTCTAGGTTCAGCTGTTCCCTGGGGGGGAGTTTGATGATCTGCCCCAGTTGAAGCTTATTCATGTCTTCGATATTATTGTACTCGGCAACCGCTTTCATCAGCTTCTCATCGTAGTTTACGTTATAATGTCTGTTGATGATGGCGGAAAAACTGTCCCCACTCTGCACCGTGTACTCTGTGACACTATCCGACGGTGTAGAATCGCTGGAATCGGAGGGCGCCTGGGATGACTCTGTGGAAGACTCTCCACTGTCCTCCGGCGACGACATGGCCGTGGACTCATCAGAAGAATCCTGCTCCGGCGCAGACGAATCAGTGGCGTCTGAATCGACGGCCTGGGAGGAGGACTGGGAAGGCGGGGGCGTTGACCCCGAATCCGGCTTATCTCCCCTCTTCGCCAATGTCAGAATCACCACCAGGATTAACACAATAATCAGAGCGCCGCCCAGGACAGCTGCCAACATCTTCGGATTCCCAAGAATCCGATCCATGACACTTTCTTCCTCGTCATCCTCGTAGTCATCTTCCCCATCATAGGTCTCTTCCACGGGAGGCATCTCCGGGTCTTTACGGCGCTTGACTGGCCTTGACGGCTCTTCCTCTGTTGCGCGGAGGACCTCCTCTTTCTCCTGGGGCTGTGGCGAATGCTTGTAATTTTCCGTGCGCGGAATCGTCGAGGCGCCCCGCACAGGAGCTTCACCCGGCGCGTCCTCCACCTCCAAAACCAGGATCGTGCGATCGTCCTGACTTCTATCCTCCACTTCCTGTAGAATGCGAGCTGCCAGCGTATCCCTGGCCCCATCCTTAAGGGATCGCACAATGCGCTCCATGGCCTCATTGGATATGGCATCCGTGATTCCATCCGTACAGATGATAAATGTGTCGCCGGGATAAAAAACAAAATACTTAGAAAAGACGTCATCCTCCACGTCATAGAGATCGTCCATTCCAAAATAGGCCGTTAGATGAGACGCCCTTTTATGTATCTCCGCCTGCTGCTGAGAGATAATCCCCATTTTATATAGATCGCTGGATTCCAGATGATCCTCCGTAATCTGTAGCATCCGGCCACCCCGGATCACGTAAATCCGGCTATCTCCCAGATGGACTGCCAACCCGCGGTTTCCATGGAGAAACAGGGCCGCAAAGGTGGACCCAACCTCATCGGATTCAAAGGAATTTCGATACTCCACCATCTTGTCATTGGTATCGACCATAAACTGCCATATGCGGTCTTTTTCGATCTTTCCCTCTTCCGCCAGCACGCTTTGAAGCCGCTGAAGCCGCTGCATGACCACCATGGCCGGGGAAGCCGCCTGATCCTGGTCTTCCGCAACCTCCGCCTGACCGTCGCACACACCGTATACCTGAAAATCCACATGGGAAACTTTATTGATGCTGGTTCGAGGTTCGGTCCCTGCTGTCATGTAGCGCCCATTTACATACACATTATCTAGATTTTGGCCGTCTCCCGTTACGGACAAGGCAAACGCGGATATTTTTAGTTCATTGTCCATGCTCAATCCCACCTCGTTGTTAATACGATATCCGCCATACTTTGACAAAATCCTGCGAACTTATTTTATAAAGAGCCAAAATTTGCAAGATTTCATCCATACTTGGCAAATATCACGACTTTATACCATTTAGTTTATTATATAACATATTGTGACTGAGTTCAATGGGAAATTCGGAAAATAAATTAAGTTTCCCTTACATAAAAAGTTCGCGTAACCGCGAACTTTTGAACTAGGCCCAGCTTACGGCGGGCTTTCCTATTAGGAGTAAAAAATCCATGGAATGTGCGTCAACATCCCACGGATTTTTTGTTTCCCCATTATTCTGACAAAACAAAACGGCGTATATACCCGATGGCATTTCGGACTGGCGGCAGAATCAGCAGAACACAGGTCAACATCGCTTCACCGCCCATATAGGCCAAATTGTACGCCAGGGAGTATGCAAAGGGGGACAAGCCCGTTCCCTCTGCATACTCTGCAAAGAATATAACGCCGGACAAAACCGAGCAGACGAGCCGGCCAAAGACTCCCACAATATACCCTGGAATCAGTCCATCGCTTCTCTTGTGGAAAAATCCCGAGAGCCCCAGCATACCAAAGGCGATGGGATAATCCAGCAACAGCTGGGCAGGATGCACGACATAAGGGCCGATGGCTAGTTGCAGCATGCCGTAGGCGATGCCACACAGAATTCCCTGCACCGGGCCAAAGAAATATCCGATCATCGACACAATAAACATACTAAACAGTGTAAGCGATCCCCCCTGGGGCATCTTCACGATACTGACCATGCTCAGCGCCGTCCCCAAAGCGATCGCCACGGCGGAAAATACGAGTATCTTGACGCTGTTCCGCTTCCTCTCCTTGGCATGAAAATAGCCAACTCCCACAAGAAGTGCCACAAAGGCAATCAGAACCGTCAGCACAATTCCTGGCATGGATTCAAAAAAAGCTTGCATACAATCCCCTTCCTATCCCGCCGCGAGACAGAGAAAAGAACGAATCATACGACCCGTTCTTTTCCACTGCGGCGCTTCTCTTGTATTATTCTGCATCAGGAGCGTACATGCTCTGCAATTTCTTCAAATGCTCATAGCGCTCCGCCGCATATTTCTCCGATTTCGCAAACAGATCTTTCGCGCGCTCCGGATTCGCCTTCTCAAGGGATGCATAGCGAACTTCACCGCGAAGGAAATCCTGATAGCTGCTGGTCGGCGCCTTGCTGTCCAGCGAGAACGGATTCTTTCCATCCAGAGCCAGACGGGGATCGAAGCGGAATAGATTCCAATACCCTGCCTCCACAGCTTTCTTCTCTTCCGTCTGCGCTTTGCTCATGCCCACCTTGATTCCGTGATTGATACACGGAGCGTATGCGATGACGATGGACGGTCCGTGATAGCTCTCCGCCTCTGTGATCGCCTTGATGCACTGGTTGTAATCCGCACCCATGGAAACCTGGGCAACATAGACGTAGCCATAGCTCATGGCGATTCCGGCGAGATCCTTTTTCTTCACTTCCTTGCCGGCCGCGGCAAACTGCGCGATGGCGCCGGTGGGTGTGGATTTGGAGGACTGTCCGCCGGTGTTGGAGTACACCTCCGTATCGAAGACGAGGATGTTGACATCCTCCCCCGACGCGATGACGTGGTCCAAACCGCCAAAGCCGATGTCATAGGCCCAGCCATCACCGCCAAATACCCACATGGACTTCTTGCAGAGATAATCCTTGTAGGCCAAAATCTCCTTGGCCGAATCGCAGCCGCAGGCTTCCAGCGCCGCAACGAGCTTATTCGTCGCTGCTTTGTTGGCCTTTCCGTCATCGACTGTCGCTAAGAATTCCTCGCCAGCCGCCTTGACTTCCTCGTTGGTGGTATTCTTGACGGTATCGCATACCATGCTGATGGCACGGTTCCGGATGGTAGCCTGTGCTAGATACATACCGTATCCGTATTCCGCGTTGTCTTCAAATAGGGAGTTAGCCCAGGCAGGCCCATGCCCTTCTTTATTGACGGTGTAAGGAGTTGAGGGGGCAGATCCACCCCAGATGGAAGAGCATCCGGTGGCGTTGGCAATGTACATGCGATCGCCAAAGAGCTGTGTGACCAGTTTCGCATAGGGCGTCTCGCCACAGCCCGCACACGCTCCAGAGAATTCAAGCAGCGGCTGTTTGAACTGACTTCCTTTAACCGTTGTCTCTTTGAATTTCTCCAGGACTTCCGGTTTGGCCGGCAGGTCGATGCCATAGTCGAAGACATCCTGCTGAGCCAGCTGGCTCTCCAGGGGCTGCATGGTCAGCGCCTTCTCCCCCTTCTTGCCGGGACATACGTTGGCGCAGGAGCCACATCCAGTACAGTCCATAACGGATACGCTGATGGCAAACTTATAGCCTGGCATACCGGTCATATTCAAAAGCTTCGTTCCCGCAGGGGCCTTCGCCGCCTCCTCCTCCGTCATAACGGCAGGACGGATGACCGCGTGAGGACATACATAGGAACAGAAGTTACACTGGATACAATTGTCAGGATTCCAGGTGGGGACATCCACTGCGATTCCCCGCTTTTCATAGGCGGCTGAGCCCTGGGGCATCGTACCGTCCTCGCGGCCTACGAAGGTGGATACAGGAAGCTTCGTGCCCTTCTGCGCGCTGACCGGTCTCAGAATATCGTTGACGAAATCCACCAAATCTTTGCGGTCTCCAGTGGCGGCAGTCTCCGGCTTATCCTCGCCAGCGCTCTTCCAGGATGCGGGAACCTCGAATTTCTTGACATCCTTCATACCTCTGTCGATGGCATCATGGTTCATCTTGACGATGTTCTCGCCCTTCTTGCCATAGGAAGCGGTCGCGGCATCTTTCATGTATTTGATTGCATCTGCTTCCGGGATGATGTTGGCAAGCTTGAAGAAGGCTGCCTGCAGAATGGTGTTGACACGTCCGCCAAGCCCTAGTTCCTTGGCAATCGCCACACCATCGATGGTGTAGAAGCTGATGTCGTTGTCGGCAATATATTTCTTTACTCGGTTCGGCAGGTGCTTCTCGATCTCCTCTTCGCCCCAACCGCAGTTCAACAGGAATGTACCGCCCTTGCGCAGTTCCTGAACCATATCGTATTTATTGACATAGGAGGGATTGTGGCAGGCAACAAAATCTGGCGTCGAAATCAGATATGTGGATTTGATCGGCTTGTGACCAAAACGGAGATGCGACATGGTGATACCGCCGGACTTCTTAGAATCGTAGTCGAAGTAGGCCTGGGCGTACATGTCTGTGTGATCTCCGATGATCTTGATGGAATTCTTGTTTGCTCCCACCGTTCCGTCAGCGCCTAATCCCCAGAATTTACAGCTCGTTGTCCCCTCCGGTACCGTGTTGATCTCTTCCTTCACATCGAGGGACAGGTTGGTGACATCATCCTTGATACCGATGGTGAACTGCTGCTTTTCAGTATTATCAAACACGGCCTTGATCTGACCCGGTGTGGTATCCTTGGAACCCAGTCCATAGCGGCCGGTGAAGACGGGAACCTGATCGAACTTGGAGCCCTTCAGCGCGGCGACCACATCCAAATACAGCGGCTCGCCCATGGCGCCCGGCTCTTTTGTCCTGTCAAGTACGCTGATTCTCTTCACGGTGTCCGGAATCGCATCGATCAGATGCTTTGCGCTGAACGGTCTGTACAGGCGAACCTTTACAAGTCCGACCTTTGATCCGTGAGCGTTCATATAATCGACAGTCTCCTCGATGGTGTCGCAGACAGAACCCATCGCGATGATGACTTCCGTGGCGTCCTCAGCTCCGTAGTAGTTGAAGAGCTTGTAATTGGTGCCGATCTTCGCATTGACCTTGTCCATATACTCTTCCACAATGGCGGGAACCGCTTCATAGTAGGGGTTGGACGCTTCTCTCGCCTGGAAGAAAATGTCAGGATTTTGCGCGGATCCGCGCAGAACAGGGTGATTGGGGTTGAGGGCTCTCTCGCGGAAAGCCTTGACGGCATCCATGTCCAGCATATCTTTCAGATCGTCATAATCCCACATCTCAATCTTCTGGATCTCATGGGAGGTACGGAACCCGTCGAAGAAGTGAACGAAGGGGACGCGTCCTTTGATGGCAGCCAGATGTGCCACGGCGCCCAGATCCATAACCTCCTGTACACTGCCGGAGGAGAGGAACGCAAAGCCGGTCTGGCGGCAGGCGTAAATATCGGAGTGATCCCCGAAAATCGAAAGAGCATGGCTGGCCAGCGCGCGGGCGGATACATCGATAACGCCCGGAAGCAATTCTCCAGCGATCTTATACATATTCGGGATCATCAGAAGCAATCCCTGGGATGCGGTAAACGTTGTCGTCAGAGCACCTGCGGACAAGGATCCGTGCACAGCACCAGCGGCGCCGCCCTCGGATTGCATTTCCACAATCTTGACCGGCTCTCCAAAGATATTCTTTCTGCCCTCAGCTGCCCACTTATCGGCTACTTCAGCCATGGTGGAGGAAGGAGTGATCGGATAGATGGCCGCCACTTCAGTGAATGCGTAGGAAACGTGCGCTGCGGCATTATTGCCATCCATGGTTTTCATTTTTCTTGCCATGATTGTACTTCCTTTCGTAATGTTCGGCAGCCAGAAGAGGCTGCCGATTACAGTAGTATTCGGAAGGGACTTGCCAAGGGTCTGTGCGAAAGGCAGTCTCCCCTTAACCTATTCCCTATTCTATCATTTTTTCGCAGAGATGTAAAGAGACAACATGTTAAAAATTTGTTTATCTCCTGGATTTTTGTGCCGCAAAAAGGGGCTGTCTCAAAACAAGAATCTTGATCCGCCATATCACACCGGATCCAAAAATTCTGTCTTGACACAGTCCCCTTCCCATTTTCCAAAACTTTAATTTGGCGAGTACTCCGTGATCTCAATAGTGTTGATAATCACATCCTCTTTGGGCTTGTTCTCCATAACTTCTGTCTGATTTTTGTCATCGATCTGCGCGTCAATATACTCTTCCTCCGAATACACCGGCACCTGGGAGATGGCGTCGACCACGTCCATCCCATCGATCACCTGTCCAAATACCGTATGCTTATTGGCGCGATCCCCTGTGGATAGATTATACAGCGTGCTGACTTCATTGTCCAGCCATATGGCGCCGCCCTTCTCCGCATACAGATCCAGCTTCTCCTGGGCCACTCTGTTCTCCTTCGGCGTGCTGTCACTCTTATTCAAGCGCTCTGCCCTGGACACATCCGTATCCGTACAGGTTACGATGAAGAACTGGCTGGTGTTGGTGTTGTCAGCACCCCGATTGGCCATACACAGCGACCCTCGGTAGGGCGACAGGTAGGAGACAATCTCATCCTCAAAAGCTTCGCCGTATATACTCTCCCCACCTTTCCCCGTTCCCTCAGGGTCCCCTCCCTGGATCATAAAATCTTCGATGACCCGGTGAAAGGTTACGCCGTCATAGTATCCCGCCTTCGCGTGTTCCACAAAATTCTCGACGGCCTTTGGCGCCTCCTTTTCAAAAAAACGCACGGTAAAATCACCCATGGAGGTCTTAAAAACGGCGATGGTCTCGCCCTTCTTTGGCATGGAGAACTGGTAGTCGTAGCTCTTGCTACACCCCACCAGAGACAGACATGCCACGGTCAAAACTAAAATGAAGCAAATCCCTGTTTTCCTAAACGTTTTCATCATGACCCTCTCTTCCTAGATTGTATATCCGCCTTCTTTTTTACAGCACAGGTTTATGATTGACGAATGCATCCCAAGGACGCCATAAAGCGCGCAAAGGCCTCGTAGCCTTCCTCCGTATTTTTGAATACTCCGGAGCACTCCAACACCTGAGAGAAAATCTCTCCGACTTCTCTTTTCAAAATCGCGTCCGCCTCTTCTTCCGTAGAAACTTGTCCATACCGGGACTGCATATCGGTAATCCAGGGCACATGCTTTTCCAGCGCCTCCTGTTCCCCTTGTGAGAAATCCTCCCACGCCTTTGCCCCCGTCAGAAGCCGAGAAATCAAGGATAGCTCTTTGTCCAGCCGTCCAGGCAGCACCGCCAGCCCCATAACCTCGATCAATCCAATGTTTTCCTTCTTGATGTGGTGCAGATGCGGGTGCGGATGGAAAATCCCGTCGGGGAATTCCTCGCTGGTGCGATTGTTCCGCAGCACCAGGTCCAACTCATACTCACCTTTCGCGTTGAAGCGCGCAATGGGCGTGATGGCGTTGTGTGGAGTCCTCACGCCATCCTTCTCTGTGTAGGCGTAGACGCCGACGCTTGTATCCTCATAGGCTTCCCAGCTGTGCAGAATGTGGGCCGCCAACGCAATCACCCTCTGCCGGGACGCACCGGATATCCGGATGGCGGACATCTGCCAGTGAATCACGCTGATGGTCATATGGTCAAAGTCTGGATGGGAGTAGGACCAGCGCACAGCCGCCTTCTCCATGGGAAACACGTGGTGTCCGCCCTGATAATGTTCATGGTTGAGGATGGAGCCTCCCACCACCGGAAGGCCGGCGTTGGAACCCAAAAAATAATGGGGAAGCCATTCGATAAAATCAAACAGCCGGCGGAAGGTTGCCTCCGATATTTTCATCGGGACATGCTCCTCCTTGAGCACAATACAATGCTCCTGGTAGTACACATAGGGTGAATACTGAAAATACCAGTTCTCCCCGTCCAATGTCTGCGAAATCTGCCGTAGATTCTGTCGCGCCGGGTGGTTCAGCCTACCTGCATACCCCACATTTTCCGGGCAGAGCATACATTTGGGATAGGAGGCCGATGGCAAAAACTTCAGTTTGGCGATCTCCCGTGGATCCTTCTCCGGTTTGGAGAGATTGACTGTGATCTCCAGATCGCCATAGGGGGTGGGCGCCTCCCAATACAGATTCTTCGCCACCCGCTCCGTCATGATATAATGGCTGTCCTGCGCCTGATGATAAAAATACTCTGTGGCAGCGGCGGGACTCTGCTCATACCGCAGGCGGAATTCTTTTTCTGTATCCGACGGTCTGGCTGTAAAAATCCCCATGATCCGCGCGTCCCATAGATCCCGGTGCGTTGTGGTATTCTCAGGGAAAAGGCCGGTCTCATAGGCGTATTCCAAAAGACCTCGCAAAATCGGCTCGGGCGACCCACCCTTCACTTTGTCCGCCATGGACTCCACCGCTTCCTGACAGGGAAGAATCCCATCCACCTCATTCCACGGCTCCTCCAAATGCAGCAAATCCAGCAGCGCATTGCGGCAGTATACCGCATCGCATCTCTGAATGAGGTGCCGGTCCATGGCGTAGGCAATCAACTCTTCAACCTGATAGGCGGCAGGCGGATAGACAGGCCCCGCTCCCTTTCCAACCTGGGCCACGTAGAATTCCGGTTTTAGCCCCGTCCTCTGTTCATACCTCTGCCCCACCTGTTCAATGAAGGCGTCCACCGCATCGGCACGAACGATGCTCACCGTGCAGCCGCCGAAACCAGCCCCCGTCATGCGAGATCCCAAAGTGCCTTGGACGGCGCGGGCTTCTTCCACCATGGTGTCCAGCTCTGGACCTGTGACCTCATACAGATCCCGCAGCGAATCATGAGATTCATTCATCAACTGTCCAAATCGCTGGATATTGCCCGCCTCCAGCGCTTGAACCGCCTCCAACACCCTCTGGTTTTCATAGACTGCGTGGCGCGCCCGCCTGCGGCACGTCTCATCCTGGATCAGTGCCTGATGCACTTCAAACTCCGCCGGCGTAAGTTCACATAGGGAAGAAATGCTAAGCTCACGCTGTAACTGCTGTAGCGCCGTCTCACATTCGCTCCGGCGCTCATTATATTTCGAATCCGCCAGACCGCGGCGCTTTTTCGTATTTCCGATGACAAGCCTCGCGTCCCCTAACCTCAGCGGTGCATACTGGTAGTCCAACGTATTGCAGTCCAGCAAAATCGCCTGGGCCTCTCGCCCCATCCCAACAGCAAATTGGTCCATAATCCCACAGTTCACGCCCACATATGTATTTTCCGCGTGCTGGCACATCTGAACCATTTCCACCATGCTGAAATTGCACTGGAAGAGATCGTTCAAAGCCACCGCCGTCAAAACTTCTAAGGAGGCTGAGGACGAGAGTCCTGAGCCATTGGGAATCGTCCCATAGACTAGGATGTTCATCCCCTTAAGACGGCAGCCGCGGGCTTGAAATTCTTGGATCACACCCTTCGCATAGTTAGCCCATCCGTCCTTCTCTTGATAGCCCATATCCGACAGAGACACTTGCACTTGAAGAGGCAAATTCAGCGACGCAAAAGCAACCTGTCCGTCGTCCCGAAGGCTCACCGCCGCCCAGGTCCCTAGATCCAGCGCACAGGGAAACACCTTGCCCCCATTGTAATCAATGTGTTCTCCGATGAGATTGACGCGCCCGGGAGCAAAATATTCGTGAATGTCACGCAATTCTCCGCCATACATCTCAAGAAATTTGTTTTTTAAATCCATTCCCTATCTTCCTTATCCTTCCGTATTTTTTATCCTATAGGAGGGACCGCCGAGAGGCGGACTTTTTTATGATTCCTACCCCGCATAGTGAAGTATGATTTTCATAACCTCCTCGATTCCCGATTTAACATGGGTCGCGCTCATGGCGCTCTTATATACCCCTCGGTTCTGATACACCGTGTCAATCGCTTCCCGCAATCGCTGAGCCGTCATTCCCTCTTGCTCCAGCACATAGCTGTACCCTTTTTTCTCAAAGGATCTCGCATTCAAAATCTGATCCCCGCGGCTGGCCGATAAAGGCAGCGGGATCAAAATATTGGGCACACGCAAGGCTATGATCTCAGCCAGCGCGTTGGCTCCTGCCCGGCTGACCATTACATCCGCAATGGCGTACAGGTGAGGCAATTCTGTATCAGCGTATTCCATCTGGAGATACCCCGCAAGGCCGGCAAGACTATCATTGCGCTTTCCCTTTCCGCAGAGATGGATCACGCTGTATTCTTTCACCAGTTCCGGCGCCGCCTGCCAGACGGTCTCGTTCACTGCCCCCGCTCCCATGCTGCCGCCCATAATCAGGATCACCGGCTTATCCTCGGGAAAGCCGGTGATCCGCAACCCCTCGAACCGACTCCCCCTCAGGAGACTTTCCCGTATGGGCGTCCCCGTATAAACCGCCTTTTTTTCAGGCAAATATTGAAGCGTCTCCTCAAAATTGGTGCAGACTTTTCTTGCAAAAGGAACCGCCAGCTTATTGGCCAGACCTGGCGTCATATCCGATTCATGAATCACGCAGGGCACACCGGCCATCTTTCCGGCCATGACCACTGGAACGCTGACAAAACCGCCCTTCGAAAAAATGACGGTGGGTTTCAGCCTCTTAATCAGCTTCAGCGCCTGGCCCCATCCCTGAATGACCCGGAAAGGATCCGTAAAATTCTTGATATCAAAATAACGCCGCATCTTACCTGACTGAATAGGATAATAGGGAATTCCCATCCCCTCGATCAATTTCTTTTCAATCCCATCATAACTGCCCACATAGACGATATCCAGGCCGGCTTCCTGCAAATGTGGTATCAGCGCCATATTGGGCGTGACATGGCCGGCAGTGCCTCCGCCAGTAAGCAGAACGCACTTCTTCATTCTTCCAGCGCTCCTTTGATCAAGGTTGCCGTCTGCTTCAGCTCCTCGGCGGAGGGGCTTCCCTGCGGCCATGCCACCGTTACCGCATCGCCCTCATAGCGTGGAATGAGGTGGAGATGATAATGCTTCACTGTCTGTCCCGCCGCTTCTCCATTATTTTGCAAGACATTCAATCCATCGAAATGAAGCGCCGCCCGCATTGCCTTCGCCAGCTTGGAGGCCAGCTTCATGGCGGCAGCGGCTGTCTCCTCCGGAAGCGCAAAAAAATCCTCCGCGTGTTCCTTCGGCAGAATCAGCACATGCCCTCTGCTCGCAGGTCCAATATCTAAAATCGCGCGAAACGCGTCATCCTCATAGATTGTCTGAGACCCGATCTCCCCAGCAGCAATTTTACAAAAAATACAATCCCTCATGATACCCTTCCTTTCCCGGCGGTCTGCTTATTTCGGAAGCAAAAAGGCCGTCGTCCTGGCGATAATCTGCTGCTGCGAGCTGATCAGATCCAACGCTATGGAGCGGGCCTCTCCGGCCATACCGCAACATACAGCCTTCATGATGCTCAAATTTTCTATTTCATTATACAACAAAATCTCCAGCTCGACAACTTCCTTTTCACAAGAAAATGTAATGAATTTGTTACTTTTTTGTATATTAATGCCCAATTTCTCTTCCGCCTCGGAGTGACAGGCATCTTTTTCCAGATGGCGCAGCAATTTTGCTTGGTAGATCTTATCCATCCAATTCTTCTCCATCATCCTCTGTTGTAAAGGATTTTTCTTGTAAGAGCCGCCATAGACGTACATTTCGTATAACCCGCAGTATTGATCCGTTTCTTGCATCAGATCCTGCAACCATTCCACGACCACTTGTCCCCCGTCTTCGGTCACAGACATAGAATGGGGCGGCATAACCTTAGGTTCCATCAGAATTCCCCCAGACATAGGCCGAATTTTGCCACTTGCATATGGCAGATAGTCTATATTTATGCAGGCTTTCCTTGCATTATACCGGCAAAAAGCTTCTGCCCACGGGACTGTAGCACCCGCGGACTTCCTCCATATCCCATGTGGTGTAAAACAGACGGCGCACCACTTTTAGCTGGAGAATATCCCCTGTGCGCATGTGGCGCAGCTGCTCTCTCTCAAGAACCACCTTGATTTTCTTCTCTTCTTCCCCGATCTTGGTCAACATAACCATTTGATTCGATAGAACGGCCAATACCTGGAAATATCCGGTCTCAACATAAGACCGCTCTGTAAAGTCCTCTTTCTTCCGCGCAGGCTGCCGCTGTTGCCGGTATTTATTGATATCGATGATGAGTGGCGCATACTGCACCACCGCCTCTCCGGTTAGAATCCGGAGCCGCCGTTTTAAGTCCAGTAAGCGTGGGAGTACAGTTTTTGCCTCCTCGCAGGCTGTCCGACAGGCTCTAATCGTTCTGCGGTCCAGCTTACCTTCACATTGGCTGTGCCGTTCTTCCAGCGCGCGAATACAATCCAGTGTCTGTTGCGGCAAAAGACCGCCGCAGTCCCTCGGAAAATGAAACGAAAGATACTTTGAAAAAAAGACTTCCGGAGGCTCCTGGTAAAATTTTTTCGAATATTGATAAAAGTGGATGAGAAAGTGATCGACAAAGGTGTTGGAAATCTCCTGCGGCTCCACATCCATCTCATATAGCGCTTGCATGTATTGTATTTGTTCCATAGCGTAAGGCTCCTTGTCATTGACGATTTCGCAGATGGCGATTGATACTACGCTATCTATTCTTTCCAAGCGCTATGATTTTTAGTCGGCTCCCATCTCCTGTGAGGGCAAAAGCTATGCCAAAAAATACAATGGCATCGAACCCTCTCGTTTATATCCCAAATGTATTCATTGAATTTGAATTCAAATATTTTGCGTATTTATATCTTAAAATATATTGAATTATTAGTAAAATAATGGTAAAATAAATTTGTTGTTGAACGAAATGGAGGTGCTTAGTTGTGAACTATGTATCTGGACCCGCTTGCCTTTATGATGCCATTTTCTATGCTGAAATATACTTTTGCCGTACTATGTGTACCAATACTTTATCTAGTATAACGGAGGATCAGGAAGAGATGTATTCTTCTTATACTGACTTTTTTGAAAAGTATAAAGTTATACCAGATAAAAGTATCTATCCATTTTTTTATTATAATGGCAAACGGCCTTGTCCTTTGTCTGATTTTTGCGATAAAAACCTAAGTTACTTTGCAACTTCACATACAAATATTAGAGCCTACCTTTGTTCAAATCCTCTTGATTTTCAATATTTTATTATATCGTATTATTTTGAGCAAATCCCAAACGCCGACATGGATAAAATTCTTGATGGCGATGCGGAAGCTATTGCAAATGGCTTGATGCATCTGTGTAAAACATATGACTTGGAGGATTCTTACATGGAAACCTATACCGAGCTATTCTATCATTTTGAAAATGTAGTAGAGGAGTTGATTCGGTATTTGGACAACGTCATGTTCTATATGGTAAAGTATCATAAAAATCGGCTGGCGGATTCCCATAGGACTTTGCAAGAATTATTTATCGATGACATTAAAGTGAGTCAGTTTAAAAAGGCCCACTCTTTAGAGGAAAACCTTCGTTTAGAGTCTCAAACCTACTCAATATGCTATATGAATCCATATATAACAATGTATCAGGGTAAAGAGAATGGCTATATATTTATTTTTGGAAATCGAATGTTAGACCATATTGGAGGCTATGTTCAGTATGCATACCGGTATCGATATATTAAACCTCAAAGAACAATGCAGCTCTTAGGCCATGAGTATACGATGAAGATGCTTAAAATCTTAAAAAAGGGGGATGCAACGGTATCGCAATTATCGAGAATATTTCATGTGTCCAGAACTAGTATTATCCGACTCGTGCAAGCATTAGAGAAAGAATTAATCTTGATTTCTTACAGGGATGGTTGGGAACACTACTATCGAATCAATTATGACTATCTATTCTATGCTAAGCAAAAAATTGATACGTATTTTGATGGGATGATGGTCAATACATAAATAAATCCATTGGCAGCTTATTATACCGCTGTATATTGACAGAGCGAAGGGTGTAAAGTATAATTGTTATAATGTCTGGGTCAAGGCGTGCTCTCTCTCATGCCGGGTTAATCCGGCAGTATAGCCGCAATGCCAATACTCGAATATACCATTTACACGGAGGAACGGAATATGGTCCTGACAAACAAAAAGATCAATTTTCTGGGGGACAGCATTACCGAAGGGGTCGGCACAAGCGCACCGGAAAATATATATCTCAATGTCATAAAGGCAGAATGTAATCTTGCAGAGGCTAGAAACTATGGTATCAGCTGCACTCGTATCGCCCGCCAGGCGGATGAATTTGAGTACGGGCATCCTTTCTGCGACAGATACAAATCCATGGATGACGACGCCGATAGTATCGTCATCTTCGGAGGAACAAACGATTACGGTCACGGTACAGCTCCCATTGGCGCGTTTGAGGATCGGTCGGAGGATACCTATTACGGCGCGTGGCACGTCCTGCTCCGCGGTCTCATGGAAAAATATCCGAGGGCAACCATCGTCGCAATGACGCCGCTTCACCGCCATGATGAGGATACTCCCAGTCCGGGAAATGGAAAGCCTCTCAAGACATACCGCGGGATCATCAAAGAGGTGTGCGAGTATTATGCCATACCCGTGCTTGACCTATATGCGATGAGTGGGATACAGCCCAGAGTACCGATTCTCCGCGAAAAATATATGCCCGACGGTCTGCATCCCAGCGATGAGGGGAACAGACTGATTGCGAGCCGTCTCATTGGATTTTTGAAGGCGCTTTGACATCATTTGTTGAGGAGGAGCTTTATGGAACTCAAGAATAAAAAGATCAATTTTCTGGGGGACAGCATTACCCAAGGGGTCGGCACCACGGAGGACAAATACATTTATCTTAATGTTATGAAGAATGAATGCGGCCTTGCCGCCGCAAGGAATTACGGAATCAGCGGCACGCGCATAGCCAGACAGCATGTCGAGAACGATTGCTGCACAGAACCAGCCTTTTGTGACCGGTATCAGTCGATGGATGATGATGCGGATGTCATCGTAGTATTCGGAGGCACAAACGATCACGGTCACGGTCAAGCGCCGCTCGGCACCTTCGATGATCGAACGGAAGAAACCTATTACGGCGCGTGGCACGTCCTGCTCCGCGGTCTGATCGAAAAGTATCCCGAGGCCGTCATTGTTGTCATGACGCCTCTGCACAGATGTATGGAAGAAGTTCCCAGTATTGGTAACGGCAAGCCTCTCAAGGTATACATCGATATTCTCAAGGAGGTATGCGAGTATTACGCCGTACCTGTGCTCGACTTGTACGCAACGAGCGGAATTCAGCCGGACGTTCCGGTCATTAGGGAAACCTACATGCCGGACGGCATCCATCCCAACAATGCCGGCAACCGGCTTATTGCAAGCCGGCTTATGGGATTTTTGAAGGCGCTTTAAACAAAATACTGTGTTTACGCCGAACTTCTCATTTGGGGTGATTTAGCAAAATGCATTATACCGTATTAAAAAAAGGCTGACGGCATGGGTTTGACTCATGTCGTTTTTCTAATTTCTTACGTTAAGTCAGAATCAGTCAGATATGATTTACCAAAGCGTACTTGAGGGTAATATGCAAAGGGTTCTCTGGAATTATGGTAATAAGCAAGACTTAAGGTACAGCACCCTATTTTTTATATATAATTCAAAGGGGTAGAAACCTTTCGGCTGCTGCGTCTCGATTACCCACCAGTAAAACAAGACGGGACTGTCAACTGTGGTGCAAAGCGGCGTTCATCTTACCGTTGACTGTTCCGGCTGGTTTTACTATTTAGCTTTTATGATATATTTACTTGCTGAATATTATAGATTATAAGGAAAGATTCGGTTGACTTTCTTAATCCTGAAAAGTATAATGTATCCATAGGAAGGTACATAAATGATATGTGCGTAAATGAGTGATAAAAGAAAACTCGCAGGAGAGGAGTGATTTTATGAGACGAAGAGAACAAGCGTTGTATCAAAACGGAGTCAAGAACTTCTTTGCCCATGCAGAATAGCAGACATATAGAAATCTGTATGGGCGAAAAAACTATATGTTCTGCTGTTTCTGCACTTTATTTATTCTACAATAAATAAGGAGCGGTGAAGGTGAAATATTTAAATGCAGCAGAAATATTGCCGGAACACCTATTGAAGGAGCTTCAAATGTATGTCGAAGGAGAGATCCTGTATATTCCAAAGACCTCCTCAAAAAAAGAATGGGGAGCCGTTAATGGTTCACGGATATTTTACCAAGAGAGAAACAAGGAAATTCAAAGGCTTTTTCAATCGGGATCTTCCGTAGAATCTTTGGCCAATCAATATGGTCTGGCATATAGTACAATCAAAAAAATAGTATATTGTTAATCGTAAGGCGCCTGTGTGATGCAACACGGGCGTCTTTTAGTAGCAAGTTCGATTATAATCATTCTCTCTACTTGTGGTTCAGCAATATGTTTCATACAATGGTATGGTAGCACTAAACGGAAGGAGAAATGACGAATGAAAAATATTACGACCAGACAATTTAGCGTATTGGGTGATTGTGGGAAAATTTATCAGTTTATGTTGGACATCTATGAGAGGGATTGGAGAAACGGTGTGGCAGCTCCTTTCTTTGAATATGCTTTCTCGTCGTTTTACAGTTGGATGGACATATCCTGTTCCTACAAGGATCGTATCTGGGAAGACAATGGAGAGATTGTGGCATTTTGTTTTTATGAAAACCCCGTGACAGATATTTATTTCAGTCTAAAGCCAGGATATGAAGAACTTGCCCCAGAGATGATAACATATGCGGACAAGCATATGCCCAAGAAAGATGGAAAAAATCAACTGATTCTTTTTGGTGAACAAACCGCATTAATAAATACTGCAAAAGAGCTGGGATACTGTCAGATTTATGAGCGAACCGATATGCAATTCGATTTTGAGGACGTATTGGACTACCAGTTGCCGGAAGGCTTTCATTTTGTTAAGCCGGAAGAATATGACATGGATAAAATAAGCAAGTGTTGCTGGAAAGGCTTTAATCACGAGGAAACTGAGGGCGCATGGGATCATCAACATGAACAGAACAATTACCAGCTACAGGTAGCCCCCCATGCAACAATGGAGCTTGGCGTCATAATCGCGGATGAACAAGGTGAGTATGCATGCTGCGCGGGAATGTGGTGGACTCCAGAGAATAAACTAGCTTATTTGGAACCCCTTTGCACGATTCCGGAGTATCGGAACAGAGGTCTGGCAGCTGCAGCATTATCGGAAATGTACCGCAAAACGAAAAAGTTAGGTGCGACCCATATGACTGGCGGAGATAATGAGTTCTATAAAAAAATTGGCTATAAGTCTGCGGTGAAATGGACGTATTGGAAGAAAGAATAAGCTGATAGGCATGAATGGGTCACTTTTGTGGGAGGACAAGTGAACACTATGAAAATTGGGCGATATAAACATGATGCTGCCTATTCCTATACATTGGGAATGGCTCTTACAATTGAATGTTGAACCCGGAAAGTCGCATGTTGTTTTGGTCAACCCCAGCGATTCAGGAAACTTAGGTACGATTTTACGGACAGGGCTGGGCCATTTATTCGGTCAATCTCGTTCTGCCTAACTAATTCCTTGTAAATCTTATGCAGTTTAGGATAAGCCGCCGCCTCTGCTGTCTGTGCGGAAAAATTTCTTTGATAATTTCGCCGCTTTTCTCAGTACCTTTGAAACCAGAGGTGCCAACACTGCGACAGCATTAATAATGATACTGCCGTAAAGCTCCGGCTGACTGCCAAATGTTTCAACGAATGCCCACAAAATTCTCCTGCTTAAACAGACGGGCTTGACATTTAGGGCAAGAGTGATAAAATATTAACAGTCCCAGTCAAATGCAGACGAGACAATCTATGGGTGCGCGGGAAATGACCGCACAGAAAGGAATTACGATGAATATCCAGGATGTTAAAAATGTAACGGTTGCAGGCGGTGGTACTCAGGGAAGCCAGATTGCGTCTCAAATTGCTTATAAAGGCTTTCATGTTACGGTATGGGTCAGAAGCGAGGCTTCCATTGAACGGGCAAAACCCAGATTTGCTTCCATTTACGGGCAGTATATTGATACGCTGGAAGCAATGAAAACGGATCCTAAAGCCTATTGTCGCGGTTTGGCCGATAAAAGCGACCTAACGCCGGAAGAGGTGGATCAGCTTTTGGAGCAGGCGAAAGAACGGTTGCATGACATTCAGTTTGAGACCGATTTTGATAAAGCCTTTGGAAACGCAGATGTGGTGGTCGAGTGCATCAACGAGAATAAGGCGGAAAAGGAAGCGTTCTATTCTGAACTTGCCAAGCATCTTCCGGAGCGCACTCTCCTCCTGACGGATTCCTCGACGATGCTTCCCAGCATGTTTATGGACGCCACGGGCAGACCGGAAAAATTTCTGACACTGCATTTTGCAAACCAGATTTGGAGAAATAATCTGACCGAGCTGATGAAAACCGATAAAACCTCTCAGGAATCCTTTGAGCTGGCAGATCAGTTTGCCAGAGCAATCGGTATGCTCCCCATGAGGCTGAACAAGGAGCAGCCGGGATATATCTTAAACACTTTGCTGATCCCGTGGCTGAAGGCCGCAATGGGGCTCTACGCCAACGGCGTTTCTGATCCGGAGACGATTGATATGACGTGGCAGCTTGCAACGGGAGCGGATCCAACGCAGACGCCATTTCGCAAGATGGATAAGATCGGCCTAGCGCTTTGCCGGAATATCATGGGAATGGATCCCAGCGCAAAGGATCCAAATTCCACTCTAGGTAAGAGCGTGGCGCTTTTGGACAAGTATATTGCGGAGGGCAAGACCGGTATCGCAGTTGGAGAGGGCTTCTACAAATATACCAGCTATGACAAGTAAGACATAACTTTTACGTGATGGATAAAGGGGCTATCAGCCCCTTTTTTGTGTAAAAATGTATCTTAACGATTACGTCTTCAGCTGCTCATAGATATCCCGCTTGGAGACGCCCCGATCCTTGGCCACCTGTTTCATCGCCTCTTTTTCCGGTAGATGGGCATAGACCGCCATGTGCTCTGTCAAAGACAGGGTCTCCCACTGCGCCTGTCTCTCCTGGGTCAACTGCGCCTCTTCTCGCCCCTCCAACAGCAACACGAATTCGCCTTTCGGCTCCGTCTCCCCATAAAAGGCACAGAGCTCACCCAATGGCGCCATGTGGATATCCTCATACTTCTTTGTCAATTCGCGGACAGCGGCTGCTTTTCGGTCCCCAACGGCCTGATACAAGGCCTGCAACGTCTCAACCAGCCGATGAGGCGCTTCATAGAGAATGACCGTTCTTGTCTCCTCCACCAGTCTATCCAGCACCACAGCCCTCTCTTTCTTATTCGCCGGCAGGAACCCTTCAAAGACAAACCGCCGGGAGTCCAGTCCCGACATGGATAGGGCTGTAATCAAAGCGCACGCGCCCGGCAGCGCTGTCACCGCCAAGCCCTCCTCCCGGCAGCGCCGGACGAGAATTTGGCCTGGGTCCGATATGGCGGGCGTACCCGCATCGCTGACCAGGGCGATCTGTTTTCCATCCCGCAGCATCTGGAGAAGCTCAAGGGATCGCTCCCGCTCATTGTGCTGGTGATAACTGATCAGCGGCGTATGGATCTCATAGTGATTCAGCAGTTTCTTCGTATGCCGCGTATCCTCGGCCGCGATCAAATCCACCGTCCGAAGAGTCTGTAGAACCCTCTGGGTGATGTCCTCCAGGTTCCCGATGGGTGTAGCGCACACGTACAATTTTCCCTGCATCCTTCCCTCCACCTTCTCCTTACCATCTTCGCACTAGCTTGAATAGTCTCGACTCCCGGACCGAGACAGCATTCTTCGGACATAATTCTTGACAGCAATAGCAGCGGATGCAGCTGGAATAGTCCGCATAGGGGCGATGGTCCTTCATGGTGATCACCTTGGCCGGACAGTTGGCAGCGCAGGCGCCGCACCCGACACAGATATCGTGATGAAAGGTCACCTTCGGCCTGAGAAGTGCATTGACAGGCTTTGCCAGAAAGGACGGCAGATTTTTTCCGATCAAATCGGACTCGATGTGATCCGGCAGCTTAAAATCCCCCACATAAAATTCCTCCCTCGGATCGCCGCTCCACTCCAGTTCATCGGCGGACGAAGGGATCCATCCCCTGGCATAGGCGCGGCGCAGCGTTGGAACCTGCTCCATCGACAGACCGATGAGGCTACAGGCCGCCAAATCCAGCTGATACGGGTTACTCGATGCGAGGACAGCGCCCACCGCGCGCGGCCGTCCCCCTGTAGGCCCATTGCCCTCCATGCCGATTATGCCATCCATAAAGGAGAGGACAGGCGCCGCCGCATGGCAGATATCCAGCAGCGCGTCAGCAAAGTCATCCGCCTGGGGCATTCGCACGTGATACTCAGCCTTCATGGTGCCTGGAATAACGCCAAACATATTCTTGACAGCGCCTGTAAACGTCATCATGCCGTGGGTCTTCAATTTGGACACAGAGATTACCTTGTCCACATCCCGCAACATGGCCGTCATGGTCAGAGACTTCATCACTTGGCCATCAGGGTTCTGAACGTCCATGGAGCCAGTGTTATGATTTAAAATTGCCCCTGTTTCCTCCGCGATGGACTCAATGCCCGTCCCCCTATAGATACGTCCAAGGGCCGTCACATTAAAGAGTCCACCTGGGCTGTCACCGATGACGACTCGACAGCCGTATTCCTGCAACAGACGGATCAGCGCCTTGACAAAAACCGGATGGGTTGTCGCCGCCGCCTCTGGCCGCTTGTTCATCACAAGGTTGAGTTTCAGAAGAACCGTATCCTGGGGGGTCAAGTAGGCTTCCCAACCGCCCAGCGCGGCAATTGCCTGCCGCAGCGACTCCATAACCCTTCCCTCTTCATATTGGTCACAACGATATAGGCTGATCATTCCGTCTCCTCCCCAGGATATGGATACCCATAGATCTCATAGATTTCCCTTGTATACTGTCCTGGCCTTTCATAGATAATCAACGGCGGCGCGGTGCGCAGCTCCTCCCCCGCCTCGCGGACGGCTTCCACCAGAACCATGCTCGGTTCCCGGTCTCGAAATGGATGCACCAACCGCAGGCGTTTCGGCTCCAGCTTCTCCCGCCGCAACTCCTCAAAAATCTGCACCAGCCGCGCCGGCCGGTGCACTAAGTAAAATCGCCCCTTGCTCCGCAGAAGACGGGACGCAGCCCGCGCCACATCGGCAAAGGTGCAGCAGATTTCATGCCGGGATGCCGTAACGGACGCATCCCGATTTTTTAATCCTGCGGGCGCTTTCATATAAGGCGGATTGCAGGTGACCACATCCACTGAATGCGCCGGAAAGAACCGCTCTGTCTCACACAGATCGCCGTGCAGAATTTCAATCGCTGGCTCCAATTGATTCAACTCGACGCTCCGCCTGGCCATATCGGCCATCTCCTCCTGAATCTCCAGCCCATAGAACCGAGCGGGCGGACTTTTGGCCTCCAACAAAATGGGGATGATGCCGGTTCCCGTACCCAGATCCACCACCTGATCCCCTTTGTGGACCACTGCCCAATCTGACAGGAGAACCGCATCCATTCCAAAGCAGAACCTCGACGGGTTTTGAATGATCTGATAGCCCTTGCGGTGCAAGGCATCCACCCGCTCCTCTTCTCTCACCATCGCTGTCACCGCTATCGATTTTTGCGCTGCTCGTGAAATTCTTTTTCCAATTCCTTCAGCTGCCGCTGTTCCTCCTGGTCCATCATCTCCTGATTCGCTTTCCGCCCCTTCTTGTGCTGCAAGATCTTAATATCGCTCAAATTGTACTCTGCAATGGCCACATCGCCCTTCTCCTGTTTGACGCCGACCTTAATCAGCTGCCGCAACACATTGATGTGTAGCACCTCGCCGGCTCCGTCCGGCGTCTGCACAATGTCCCCCTCATCCGGAAGCTTTTTATTCAACTCCTCGTAGGCCGACTCCTCGTACTTGAGACAGCACATCAGGCGGCCGCAGGTGCCAGAAATCTTCGTGGGGTTCAAGGATAGATTCTGATCCTTCGCCATCTTGATGGAGACGGGCGCGAAATCCGTCAGAAAGGAGCTACAGCAAAATTTTCGGCCGCAGATACCGATTCCGCAGCTCATCTTCGTCTCATCCCGCACTCCGATCTGGCGCAGCTCGATGCGGGTGCGAAATACCGCCGCCAGATCCTTGACCAGCTCCCGAAAATCAACACGGCCGTCCGCAGTAAAATAAAATAAAATCTTGTTTGCATCAAAGGTGTATTCCACATCGATCAGATTCATATCCAGATTATGCTTCGCAATTTTCTCCTGGCAGACGGAAAATGCGTTTTTCTCAAGGGCCCGATTCCTCTGAAATGTCTCCGTATCCTGCTCCGTCGCCTTCCGGATCACGGTCCGAAGGGGCGAGACTATGTCCTCCTCCGAAACCAGCCGCGGCCCTGTTACCACAAGTCCATATTCCACGCCGCGGGCCGTCTCCACGATCACATACTCTCCCTTATCAATCTGTAGACGTCCCGGGTGAAAATAGTAAATCTTACCCACATGGCGAAATCGAACGCCAATTATCGTAATCAATGCATTGTCCTCCTCACCATATTCAGAAGCAGCCAATCCACCGCCAATGAATAATTTCCATTCCGTTTCAGTTTATCTTGAATATCCCCGATGACAGAGAGAATGGTCATCAATTCTCCCCGGGAATAGATAGCAGACGAATCCACGATGGCGCTTTGCATATCCCGATTCAGAATCCAGCGTTCATCCCCCATCTCTTTCCATACAAGCAGATCGCGGAACCATAGCAGCAGCAACCCAAAAATCTGCTCCTGCTGGTCCTTGTGCTGTTCAAAAAAGTCTTCGAATTGTAAGACATCTGACTCCTTTTTCGTGGGCAGTTCTATGAGGAAACGGCTTAGCTCCTGGCGCAACGCCCCAAATTCTTCCGATGCCGCCAACTCCATGGCTCTGCCGAGAGCCCCCTGACTGAAGGCCGCACAGAGCGCCGCCTTCTCCTCCGACACGCCGTACCGCTCTGTTAAGGCTTGTCCGATTGTCCCATAGGGTAACGGCACAAACCGCAGCCGAACGCACCGGGATAAAATCGTCGGCAGAAAATTCTGTATATTGGTCGCCAACAACAAAATGACGCCATACTCCGGCGGTTCTTCAATTGTCTTGAGCATGGCGTTTTGCGCCTGGACTGTCAAGCGGTGGGCTTCCTCGACAATATAAACTTTGAACCGGCTTCGGTATGGCATGACGCTCATATCCTGAACCAGCCCCTCTCGAATCGTCTCCACGGAAATGCTTGCTTTCTCCCCTGCGTTGAGATAGATGACGTCCGGATGATTGCCCGACGCTATGGTTTGACAGGAGACACATTTCCCACAGGGCCGATGCCCTTCCAGCGGCTGGGTACAAAGAAGAGCCTTGGCAAACTGGCGCGCCAAGGTTCTCTTCCCTATACCTTCCATCCCCTCAAACAGATACGCATGGGATATCGTATCGTGGACAAGCGCCGCTTGCAAATGCTCTTTTATCTCGTGGTGCCCAACGACCGAGGGAAATATATCTTGTGTGTGGCTTTGCTGGCGATTCACCAAAAAGCCTCCTTCTTTACCGTATCGGAAATCCTTTAGAATTTGTGGAACTGTTCAATATCGACGACAAACACCGTTGCGCCGCCGGCGGTCACTTCGATGGGATATGGGATATATCCCTCCGGAGTTGTTGTATACGGCTGATTCGCCACCGTCATCTGTTTTTTCGTCTGACATTTATCATTGATAATCTTCAAAACTTGATCCAATTTATCCTCTTCCACGCCGACCAGCATTGTGGTATTTCCAACTCGCAGAAATCCGCCAGTACTCGCCAGCTTTGTCACCTGAAAATTGCTTTTATTGAGCGCCGTCATCAGTTTATGCGCGTCCTCATCATGAATAATTGCAAGTACGAGTTTCATAAGAATTCCTCCTTTATGCTATTATTTCCTTACTCCTGCTCCAGCCTCAGAGGTGCTTCCCCTGACCGCTTAGTACTCCGAAAGTACGAGGATTTCCCCTTGGCCTTCCATCCCCAATACGTCCTCTCCGCGCCCTAAAGCTTCCTGTATCACGGACAGTTCCCTCTCAGATAGAAACTCACCCGGACAAACAATGGGTATCCCTGGCGGATAGGGCGTCACAAATGCGGCGCTGACTCGACCTCTGGCCTGCGCCAGAGAGACAGCCTCATATGGGCGATAGAATGCGTCGCGCAAGGTTCTGCTTACTTTCGGTAGCTCTATTATATCATAGTTTTGATTATTTTCAAATTCTTTCTTGTTGAAATTACCTGATTTTTCAAATAATGTTTTGTCCCCCGACTGTATCCGGGAATCCAAAGCGCGAATCCCCTGATAGAACTGTTGAAACGACTCCCGGGAATCCGCAATTGTCGAGATGCCAACGAGATTTCCGCCAAATGCCCCCTCCAGCTCAATCCCGTAGTCTTTGCGCAAACAGTGGGCCAGCGCCGAGCCAGAAACCTTTGCACGAGAGTGTAACACGATTTTAGCCGGATCCAGATCCCATCGCTGCTCCCGTTTTTCTAATAGAATAAACGATGGCACTCTTTGCAGTTTTTCCCGGTATTCCATTAGCATATCCCGGTAGGATTGAAAAAATTCCTTTGGCTGTCCCTCTAGAAAGGCCCTGCAATAATCCATGGCCGCCAAAAAAATATACGATGGACTTGTACTCTGAAACGCATTGAGGGCCAGACGCATCCTGTCTTGCGATATACGGCTTCCCTGAATATGAACCATTGCTGTCTGGGTTGGCGATGGCAGTGTTTTATGAAGACTTTGGACTACGATGTCCGCTCCCATGGAGAGGGCTGATTTCGGAAAACCGGGAATACAGCAGAAATGCGCACCGTGAGCCTCGTCTACCAGCAGGACTTTATTTTGTTCATGCAGAAGCTCTGCAATCTCTGCGATATCCGTTACAACCCCCTCAAATGTAGGACTTGTGAGGTACATGCCTTTGACCTCCGGATTGTTCTGCAAGATCGTCTTCACCTGCTCCGGCAAAACTCCACCTGGGATACCAAAAGGCTCTATGATCTCCGGCTGAACATAGATGGGCTGTACCCCCACATGAATACAGGCGTTGAAAAAGCTTTTATGCGCATTGCGGCAGGCAATGATTCGATCGCCGGGTCTGCATACAGCCGCAATTGCCGCCAGGATTCCCCCTGTTGAGCCATTTACAGAAAAGAAGCTCTCCTCCGCGCCAAAAAAGGCGGACATCCTCTGTTCTGCTTCCCGAATGATCCCCACCGGCCGCTGGAGGTTGTCTGTCTCCTCCAGCTCCGTGACGTCCAGCGCGTAAAGCTGGTCTAGGGAAAACAATTGGCCGCCCTTATGCCCCGGCATGTGCCAGGATTGGTATCCTCTACCGGCAATTTGCCGCAAACTATCGTATATCGGTCGTTTCACAGTTTGTCTCCTTTTTTGATTGGTAGCCAAGATTCTCGTTCCCTCTGCACATCCCTTGCTTTAGAATGCTTTATCCGCAAATTCTCCCAAAGCCCGCACAATCAGATCGTAGGAAGAATCGGGGGGATCCGCAGTCATTCGCCTCCTATACCGCCCATCGGCAAGGGCACTCTTGACTGTTTCAGACAGCGGCCCCCTTAAATCTGGATTTTGATCTGCAATCTGTGCCAGCGCCGCCAGGGCAAAGGAAAAATGCTGATAGTACACCATATTGAGGTGGTCTGTTATGGAATACTTATAATCCGGCGCCAGATATTGATGATACATCGGTCGCTCATATTCTTCCGGGCTAAGAATGGCGGTCAGCTCCGGTACGATCTCTGGATCTCCAAAACGGCCGCACAGACAGATGGCGATTACGCTTCGCAGTTGGTTGGACCGGCGGCAATCCTCATAAAAATATGCTTTGCGGCCTTTCACCAGTTCGCGCAGCACTGGCAGGCTGCGGCGATCTCCAAGAACACCCAGCGCAATCGCCGCATTATAACGCAATTCTGTGTCCTCTGTCTCCTGGATCAGTCTGGCCAGGTCATCTCCCACCTTCGCAGCTCCCAGGCGGCGGCAGGACCAGATTCCCACTCCGGGACAATCTGTGGCTAACTCCCGGCAAATTGCCTCCCAATCCTCAAGCCACTCCACAGGTTGATACGGAGGATCTGCCTTGGGATCGACAAATCCCCGCAGTTGCTCTGGGCGGGGGTCAAAACAACCGCGGCTCTTAAGTTTTCTGTGCAGCTCCTCGATGTCAATCTGCTGCACACTCTCCACACCCCCCTGAACTGCCATGGCAATGGCAACTCCTGCCGATTCTCCCAGGCGGTACATATCCCGATTCATGCGCACCGCAGCGGAGACATACTCATCGAGGGCCAGACAGCGCGACACGGATACAAGGCGCTTCCACCCTTTCGGAATAAGGATCTCAAGGGGCAATCGGATTTTCATTGTCACGGTGCTTAGATTGCTCAACACATACCAGTCCTGATACACCCTGCCGTCAAAGGCGCGATCCTGCCCATGCCGGTCGATATCGGAATACGCGCAACACAGCGTATGGGGATACAGCTTTTCCTCCAAAACATCCTGCAGCGTTACGGTCTCCTCCCCTTCGAACCGCATCCCCTCCCGCATGCCGATTTGTGGGGCTAGATACAGCAGCCTCTCCTCCGATCCCACTGCATCCTCCGTATGCTTTGCATTGGCTTTCAGGACTCGGCTAGAAAATTCAGCATCCTCGTATGGATTTATATACCCGCTGTCATCATTAGTCCGTCCCAGCTTTCCATCCGTCCGGCGATATACCCGCACGCTGGAAAACGGCTGAGCCGTGCCATCTGTCGTCCTCCCAAACCATCCTCGGATTCCTAGGATACGCAGCAGATGGCCGTCGCTGGTGCTATCGGACAAGAACTGGCACCGGATCTCCCTCTTGCTCCCATTGCACAGAGCTCGAACTCCCATCACGCGCTGCCCATCTGCGTAGATCCCCAGCACCACCGTGTGGTATTCGATTTTTACCCCAGCTGATAGCAATTTCTGTTCCATGCGCAGCTTTTTGGCGTCGGGATGATTCAGAAATGGACGATATACCGTGCCGAGCACCTCCTGCACCGATGCATCGATCTCCTCAAAGGCCCCGCCGGGATATCCATTATAGTAGCCATTGACTGCCCCCTGCACCGACATTCCTCCGCAGCAGCTCCCCCGCTCCAACCCCAGCACCGACAGTCCCTCCTGGGCGGCGGAAAGTGCACAAAACGCGCCGGCAGAACCCATTCCCACCACAACCAAATCCACGGACTCGTCTGCTTCTGGTATAGGACACGGATAGGCGCAGCACTGGTTGTCTCGCAGCTCATAATACGTCATGGCCTGGCACCCCCTCCCCGTCATTGACCGACAAGGCCGCTCCTCCGTCAAAGGCGGCAACCGGGTTCCCATAGCGGTGAGGGCCAACCCAGGCGCATATTCCTTCATCTCCGCTATCAACAGCCTCCACATCGAAGTCAAATCCCACTGCATCAATCAACGTCTCCCCACCGGGGAATGCCGCCCTCCATTGCCTCTCAACCGCTAAACGAGCCTCTGGGAGCTTGGTTTCCCCCGAAAAGGGGAACGACACGGTCCATTCTCCAGGCCAAAACCCAGGGGTTGTGATGATGTCCCCATTGACCTCCTTCAACTGGTGATATGGGTCTTCCATGGCCTCGCTGCACAATACATGCAGCCACTGTCTCGTCACCGCCGCCGCGCCCCTGGAAGAGATACGGCGGGACGTCGTATCCAGCAAGATACGGGCCTGTATCTCCCGCAGGCCGCTGTTCGTGCGGCATTCCACAACATACCCATTGTCTGATTTTTTCACGGATACCACGGCGGCATCCAACAAAATCCATAGTTTGTGGGCTACAGCATAGCGGTTGACCGCTGTTGTCATTCCACAGAGATCCAGACGCCCTTCCTCTGTGACAAGTTCATGTTCCTTTAAAAATGCATAGAACTGTTTTCCTAACTCCGTAACTGGGAGATCGACAAGGTCTGAAGGACGCATATTTCCAGCATACTCTACCCCTGTCCCCTCCGTCTCCTCTACAATCAACGTGCCGGGATGCGCCGCCGCGTATCCCAGCGCCGCATAACTCGCTCCTAGTATCAACGTCTCTACAAATATGGTTTGCATCTAGATCGTCCTTTCCAAATGAGCACCTCAGCAGCGGCGCAATATTTCCGCTTAAGAACGGCAACATAAGTATAGCATATTGCCACCCAATATTCAAACGGGAATATACTCTTTCTGCATCCTCAATTGGCAGTCTCCTATGAGGTCTGTGCATAATCTATATTAATTTTATATACTATAAAAACTTAATATTTCCTTAATGAAACTTCATTCTTTATTCATACATTGCAAGTTGTTTTGTAGTATTCCTTCATTATAATAGGTGTGCTATAGATAGATTATTTTTCAGGACAAATCGTGAGGTGAATGGTATGTACGATGTATTTCGCCAGAACTTTCAGCAGTACCTGAGTCTATATCGGCAAGAGTTGGCGTCCAACCCATTCTTATTGAATGTAATCAGCCCCTTTTACGGACTCAGCGACTTTACCATCTACGAAGAATGGAAGCTAAGCAATGATCTGCGATACTATGAGGCGTCCAATATTATCCATGAGCTGATGGACAATCCCTCGCTTCCAGCCTACTTGCGGGACCTCGGCAATTCTTTTTTGGAACATGGCTATGATTCCATTGCCGGCAGCGATTTTGACCCCGACGTCGTAAAGGAACAGATGAAACTTCTATACATGATGACTTCATCCGCCAACTGACCATTTATCCCACCATTAGCCACCAATCCCCATAAGTTCTTGCTGATGGGGATTTTTTATTCCACAGAAAAGACAGACGGTTCTTCTAAATTTCAAGTCCCATCAGTGCATAATACTGATATTCCCGCTCAAATTTTTGCATTTTTTATTATATAATAGTATTGACAAATTAAATCGCATGTATTAAAATTATGACAGAATCCGGAAAGGGGGATTATTCTTATGAACTTGCAAAAATTAACGCAAAAATCTCTGGAAGCCATACAAGCGGCTCAGAATCTCGCTATAGAAAGAAGCCATGTCAATGTCGATTGTCAACATCTCCTGGAAGCTCTTCTAATCCAAGAAAACGGTCTAATTCCCGCATTGCTTCAGCGCATGGGCGTTGACACGGCGAGTTTGCGCAAAGCCGTCGAAGTCTCGCTGGACAAAATACCGGGCGTCACCGGTCCCGGGCGTGAGGAGGGGAAGATCTATGTCTCCTCACAGCTGGACCGTGCGCTGACCGCCAGCGAGCGCACCGCGGAATCTATGAATGACGAGTATATCTCGGTGGAGCATCTCTTCCTGGGATTGCTGGAACACGGAAACGCGGAGGTCAAGGATATATTCCGCAACTATTCCATCGAAAAAAATAATTTCTTACAGGCCCTCGCCACCGCCAGGGGCAATACCAGGGTGACCAGCGATACTCCGGAGGATACCTATGATTCTCTTAAGAAGTATGGGCAGAACCTGGTAGAACTAGCCCGCCAGCAGAAATTAGATCCTGTCATTGGCCGGGACTCAGAAATTCGAAACGTTATCCGCATCCTGAGCCGAAAGACTAAAAATAATCCTGTCCTCATCGGTGAGCCCGGCGTCGGCAAGACCGCCATCGCGGAAGGCTTGGCACAGCGAATCGTGCGTGGAGACGTTCCGGCAGGCCTGAAGGACCGGGTTGTCTTTTCCCTCGACATGGGCGCCCTCATCGCAGGCGCAAAATTCCGGGGAGAATTTGAGGAGCGACTAAAAGCTGTCTTGAACGAAGTCAAGAGCTCCAATGGGCAGATCATTCTATTTATTGATGAGCTGCACACCATTGTGGGGGCCGGAAAGACAGACGGCGCGATGGACGCGGGAAATCTGTTAAAGCCACTGCTCGCCCGAGGAGAATTGCACTGCATCGGCGCTACGACCATCAATGAATACCGACAGTATATTGAGAAAGATCCCGCATTGGAAAGGCGTTTTCAGCCGGTCATGGTGGAGGAACCCACCGTCGAAGATACCATCTCCATCCTGCGAGGTCTAAAGGAACGGTATGAGGTCTATCACGGCGTAAAAATCATGGATAACGCTCTGATCGCCGCTGCCACCCTGTCTCACCGCTATATCTCGGATCGGTTTCTGCCTGACAAGGCCATCGATCTGGTGGATGAAGCCTGCGCTGTCATTCGGACGGAGATGGACTCCATGCCGACAGAGCTGGATGAGATTTCAAGAAAGATCATGCAGCTGGAAATCGAGGAAGCGGCACTAAAAAAAGAAAAGGACGCGCTTTCCCAGGAACATCTTTCGGAATTGCAGGAGGAGCTCGCTTCGCTTAGGGATGAGTTCAAAGTGATGAAGACTCACTGGGAGCAAGAAAAGGAATCCATCACAAAAGTTCAGAAACTGCGCGAAGAGATTGAACAGGTCAACGCGGAAATCGAGAGAGCGCAGCTGGAATATAATCTGGACAAAGCCGCGGAGCTCAACTACGGTCGGCTTCCCGCCTTGAAGAAGGAGCTGGAGGAAGCGGAGGCTGCGTCTAAGAATGACACGCACAATGAGTATCTCCGCAATAGCGTCAACGATGAAGAGATTGCTAGGATCGTAGCCCGCTGGACAGGAATTCCGGTGGCGAAATTGATGGAGGGCGAGCGCGAAAAGCTACTGCACTTGGACGATGAACTTCACAAGCGCGTCATCGGCCAGGATGAGGCGGTGACGGAAGTCACAGAGACGATCCTCCGGTCCCGCGCCGGAATTCAAGACCCTAGACGTCCCATCGGCTCCTTCCTGTTCCTTGGCCCCACCGGCGTCGGCAAAACAGAGTTGGCTAAGGCCTTGGCACAGGCCTTGTTTGACGATGAGCACAACATGATTCGAATCGACATGAGCGAATATATGGAGAAGCACTCCGTATCCCGCTTAATCGGGGCGCCTCCGGGATATGTGGGGTATGATGAAGGAGGACAGCTGACGGAAGCCGTCCGGCGTCACCCCTACTCCGTCGTCCTCTTTGACGAGGTGGAAAAGGCACATCCGGATGTCTTCAACGTTCTGCTCCAGGTGTTGGATGACGGGCGGATCACCGATTCCCATGGCCGTACTGTGGATTTCAAGAATACCATTCTGATCATGACTTCCAATCTCGGCTCAAGCGCTCTTCTGGAAGGGATCGACCCGGCCAGCGGCGAGATCACGCCCCAAGCCCGGGAACAGGTTGAACAGCTGTTGCGGCAATCTTTCCGGCCTGAGTTCTTAAACCGGCTGGACGAGATCGTGTTTTATAAACCGTTGACGAAGGATGAAATTTCGAAAATTGTGGATCTCATGATTCAGGATTTGTCGGCCCGCATGAAGGATCAGCAGCTGAGTGTAACCCTCACCGAGGAAGCGCGGCGCTATATCGTAGATGAGGGGTATGATCCAGTCTACGGCGCAAGGCCTTTGCGCCGCTTCATCCAGCGCCATGTGGAGACAATGATCGCCCGCAAAATCATCGAGGGAGCCATCAATCCCGGAACCTGTCTCACGGTAGAGTATGACGGAACATCCCTCTATATCCGGTAAAAGCATCCAATCTTAACTAAAAACTGTTGCCCATCTCATGGTTGGGCAACAGTTTTTAGTTTGGCGCTTTTTGTCCAAAAAATCGATGCAAAGGGAGATCACACCAAAAATTTCTCAAAATCGCACAAAACAAGGCAATCACCGCTACTATTCTCTCGGAAGGCTGTCAAATCACAAAAGGCTGGATCAAAATGCGCAATTTTAATGCCAAAACTACCGATACTATGGTTTGATATGATTGAATATTGCCTTTATACAGAATTTTTTCTCTTATTCTTATGTGGAATTAGACAGTATCAAAATCATAATGGCAAGATTTTCCTCTTTTATGGCAGGATATTGTGTTGCATTTTCACACAAAATTATGGCAAAATAGAAATGATAATATAGTATAAATTTATGAAAGGGGAATCAGAAGGACATGAAAACGAGAAAGAAACCCATGGCAGCTATGGTTGCAGCACTGGCCTGTATCATGGCTCTGCCAACGCCGGCCTGGGCGACCCAACCTCAGGAGAACCCTAAGGTGACAGTGAACGATAGCGTTGTTGTCTTTGCTGGCCACGAATGGTGGGTGGTAGGCGATGGCACAACCGGTATCAACCAGCAGCCAGGCAATATCACTCTTTTAGCCAAGGAGGACGTGTACGGGGACAGCGTATTCCGTCAAGGACACGGCGCAGAGTTTGATGGCTCCCAGTATGACAGCGAAAACGACATGTACTATGCCGCCAACCCGGACGGAAGCATTTGGATATCGCCTACGGAGTACGCGGGGAGCACGCTGCAACAGGCGATGGAGGCTATTGCCGGGGGATTTTCAGAAAAAGAGCAGGCTGCCATTGTGGACAGAGTCCTGCAAGGCGGCGGAACGGTGGCAGCGCCAAGTGCCGATGGCATTGCAGGCCCGGAGATCGCCCAAAAGCTTTGGGCTCTGTCTCAGGAGGAATGGCAAGTTCTGGGCAACGATACCATCCGCACCTTTGACCGCGATTACCTGCTCCGCACACCGTACCCCTATTACAGCCGAATCCGAAAAGCTGTCATGACAAGAGTCATGAGCGTCCATGATGAAACAGGTCAGCAGCATTTCCGGTCAACTCCAAAGATCAGTACATACATCGACTCCGCAGCCTATGCTGAGCTGGCGGTACGTCCAGCCTTTAGCCTGGATGGATCCAAAATTTTCTTGACAACTGGAAGCTCTGACAAATCCGCTGTCTCGGTTGGCGATGGCTTCATCGGAATGCCGGCGCCCGCCAACACAATGAAATTCACAATCCTCGACAGCTCCCAGACCCTGAGTGTCATAGCCACTAAGGAGCAAAAGGACCAGACAAGCGCGGTTCTTCGCTTTCGCTATCACAATGCCACCACTGGCCGAGGCCAATTCGTCTCCTGCGTTCTGGCCGACGAAAATGGCGATGTCGCGTACTACGCCAAGTTGGCCAGCTGTGAGACAGCTTCATCCGGAACCCTTTCCATCCCTGTAAAGGGTATAGCCCAAGGGCAATATACGCTGAAAATCTTCTCAGAAGAAGCCAACGGCGACCTGTACGCAGATTTTTCCAGCGAGCCTGTGACCATGACAGTGACCGTCAGCGCGGGAACAGCAACCGTCAGCGACTATTCTGGAGACGTTCTCCACGAGCATACTTTGACTAAGGTTGAAGCAAAGCAGGCTACCTGCACCGAGGATGGCAATGTAGAATATTGGTTCTGCGAGGAGTGCGATCAGTATTTCAGCGATGAGAATGGCACAAGCCTCATAACCGAGGAACAGACTATTATCAAGGCCACGGGCCACAAATTTGAAAATGGAACGTGTTCTGTATGTGGCGACGCGGATCCTGAGTATAAGCCCGGAGAGTCCTCCACTCCCGAAGATTCATCCAACCCCGCAGATTCATCCAATCCAGAGGACTCCTCCAACCCAGAGGACTCCTCCAATCCGGCAGATTCATCCGAACCCGCAGACTCATCTGATCCAGAGGATTCATCCAATCCGGAAGCACCGGCAAAAACCGGCGACAACAGCGCCATTTGGCTGTACAGCCTGCTGCTCATTGTGTGTGGCGGCGGTCTAGCAGCGGTTATCATCATGAAAAAGAGAGGCCAAAAGGTTGACCGATAAGGTGATTGGTGGGCCAGACAATCGGCTGGCCGGATTTCCATCATGAGAATTTTCACTATAATGAAAAAGGAGAGGAAGAGCTTGAAAAAGATCATTTCATGGATTATGACCTTGACGCTACTTTGCGCTGCTATACCGCTGCTGAATCAGAGCGTTGCCGAGGCAGAAGAAGCGCCTGGCAAAACCTACTTTGTATCCCTCACCGGCAACGACAATGGCCCGGGAACGATAGAAGCGCCCTTTGCCACGTTGGAGAAGGCCCGGGATACAATCCGCAATTTATCGGACAGTGAGAAGAAAGACGGTGTCACCGTCTACCTGCGGGAAGGCGACTATAGATTGCTGACTGCCGGCTTTGAGCTGACGAGCGAGGATTCCGGTACGGCGGAAGCTCCCATTGTGTATGCCGCATACGAAGACGAGACCGTCACCTTGACCGGTCAAGTTACGCTGAATAATCAAAACTTTACTGTGGTCACGGAGGAGAATGCCGATCCAGGGATCTGGGACCGGATTCCTGAGTCTGCCCGGGGTAAGATCGCTGTGTATGATTTAGGACAGGAGGGGATTCCCACGGGCGAAATCCTTACGGCATCTCCCACCCTCTATGTGGCCGGCAAAGTTCAGAGGCTGGCCGAATATCCAAATCAGCCAGAAAACGGGACGGCTAACTATATAAAGCCGACCCGCATTATCGATAAAGGCTGGTCTCCCATCGATGACAAGGACCAAGGTGACGGCCTGGGGCAGAGACCTCCGGTTATGGGATATGAAGGGCACACGGAGGAGGCACGCATCGATCAATGGGCCAATGAAGACGAAGTATTCCTGCGCGGTAATTTTGCCTATGAATGGCTCCTCAGCACATTGCAGGTAAAAGTAAACGCAACGGAAAAAACCTTGACGGGCTTCACGAATCTGACCTGTGACGAGAGTATGTGTCGATTCTATGCCTTCAATCTGCTGTGCGAGCTGGACACTGACGGCGAGTTTTATATCGACCGCTCCACAGTCGACGGTGAAAGAGCCGACAAGCTGTACCTGTATGTCGGCGACGGGCTTGGCGACAAAACGGTGACAATGGCCATCTTGAATGAAACGCTGCTGACGATGAATGCGGTATCCTATGTATCCTTCCAGGGAATTAATTTCAGCAACACCTTGAGCACAGGCGTGAAGCTAAACAACTGTGAAAGCTGTGAGATTAAAGGTGCAGAAGTGAAGGGCTGCAGCAAGGACGGTATTGCTGTCAGCGGCGGTCACAATGTGGTGGTCAGCGGATGCCGTATCCATGATATAGCAAACAGCGGTGTAACCTTAGATGGCGGGGATTTCACAACCCTAGATAACTCCAAACACATCCTCGAATACAGCGATATCTATAGTGTCTCGGGGAACGGCGTAACCGTGACAGGCGTAGGCCAGATTGTCCGCCGGAATCACATTTACGACCTGCCCCTCACCGCCATCGGCTGGTACGGAAATGACCATCTCATGGAATTCAACGATATTGAAAACGTATGTTACGACACCTCGGATGCCGGCGCGATCTACGGTGGACGCAGTTGGACCTGCCGCGGTAATGTCATGCGCTACAACTTCTTCCATGGTATGGAATGGCTCAACGGCCATGTCATTTTTGCCATTTACCTGGACGATGCTCTGAGCAGCGTGGAAGTCTATGGCAACGTGATCTCAAACTGGTGGATGCAGGGTATATGCCTGGGCGGCGGACGCGACATCAAAATCCACGACAATATTTACATCGATACGCCAGGCTGGAAAATCGGTGCCAACGACCGCACCTTCAGCGATTGGTTCAACATAGATCTTGTCTCAGAGCCATATAAACAGGTCCCCATCACCAACGAATACTGGGCGGCCAAATATCCGAAGCTGGCAGCCACAGACGGGCATCTTGTTGAGGTTTGGAGCGATACACATCAAAAAATGTATCCGGATAAGAGTCTGCGCGACGTGGATGAGCCAGATATTCTCAACCCCATGTACCCAACGGGAAACAAAGTCTACAACGAGATATCCGTCGGCACAGTCAATGACTGGGCGACCCTTACCTTCAACGATATGCCTCTGATCTCGGAGCTCGGCGATTTCCAGATGCCCACGGTCCTCTATGATACACCGGAAGCACAGGAAGCTTACATGCAAACCCTTTCGGATGGTATCCGTACCGCAACGATGGAACAGATGGATACGTGGAAAGCTGACTACGTCAGTACACTGTCCGAAACGCCCCCAACGGAATAAATCCATCACAAGAATATCCCACTGCCTATCTGGGCGGTGGGATATTCTTGTGATGGGCTCTTTTCCTCGTGACAGGTCAGGGCCGGGCTCTCTCAAAATATTGGTTTAAATAGCCTAAGAAATTCCAGAAGAAAAAGGCTCCCACCGAGTTAATCAAGAAGATCTCCGTCAAAAACATAGCGGAACACGCAATCAGCAGCACTGTCAGAAAAGAGAGAAAGATAAAGGCAAAATCCTGCTCCTGAATATGTTGTAGTAGATTGGGGACAAGGAACCGAAGCTGGCCAACCACAAACAGGACCACCATCACGATTCCCGCGATTCCCAGACAAAAGAGCACATCGAAAAAGCCATTGTGAAAGCTGTTAAAATTTTCCTGCACGACGTACGTATCCGGCAGCTTATCTTGGGCGTAGGCCAGCATATTTCGGGGCGACGTGCCAAAAAGAGGCGATGTCCACAGAATTTCAAAACCGCTGCCCCATATATTGAATCGTTGGTTGCTGACATCCTCCGGCATATCCTCCCGGCCAACTTCAACTTCGGATAGTGACGGCTTTGTACTTGTATGAGACCCCGATTCCCCTTCTTCCACCCTCTGTTGGTGTAAGGCTGACAAATAGGACCATCCCGTCTGTATGCCACGAATGCATCCCATAGTCACCCCCGCGCTGAGTAGCAGGCATACCCCCGCGACAATGGCCGTTTTTGCGGCTCTCCACCCTTTGTGAAACCGGTGATAGATCAGACCTGCCACCCCGATACCGACAGTGGCGCCTAAACTGACCAGAGCAGTGCGAGAATCGGACAGCGCCAGATAGGACAGCTGAAGGAGACCATTCAGTATCAGTACAATCCGGATTCCCAGTTTGCGATATTGGCAAAATAAATACCCTGAAAACAAAAGGGAAAGGGCTGCAAAAATACTTCCATAGTTTGGATCGGTATACTCCCCCCACAGACGGCCATACATAAATCCTCGGATGATAAGTTTTCCGCTATCTGTCTCAAAAGCTCTCCCATACTCTTGCCAAAACATGATGATTCCCGCTAAGGATGCGGCGAAGGTTAAAAAGCAGAACGCGATCATGAGACCTTTCGCCTGCCTCTGATAGAGCTTCTTCTCCGCCGACGCATTATAGCTGAAAAGGAGCCCGTATTGCAACACCATCCACAAAAAACCCTTTATGTTCTCTAAAAGCCCATATCGGACGTTCAAAAGGGAGCTGATTCCGTAAACAGCCAACAGCCCAGCCAGAAATACCATATTCCGTGAGTGCAGACAGTTTCGGTCTGTCAAAAGATCCCAGACAATCAAGGCCACCCCTATCCCTGTCACAAGATACGCCAGCCCCGAGACATGTTCGCATGTAAAATTTAAGAAAGAACAAAATAGCAGTACGAGATACATATATTTAAACAGAGTCACCCATGTTTCTCTGTTTCGCAGCTTTTTCATAGTACTCTCCATTCTGGAGCGTTAGCGACAGAGGCGAATTCTGCCCCCCAGAGCTATTTGTGACGCTCCGGCACAAATAGCCGTGTGAAAAATACGCGATCAAGCTTATTTTTCACACTAATTGCCTCAGTTTTATCTTTATTATTGCCGCCCGGTTTGTTTCACCTTAGCAAATAAAACAGGACTTTTTTGCTTTGCTGCATACATTACAGCACCAAGTGCCAGACATCCGCCAGCCCACCGCTTTCTAACTGGATACAACATCCAGCGAAGTATCCGCTCTGACGGATGGATTCCCCCCAATATGTCCCGAAAAAAAGCATCCTGAAATCGCGCCTGCACCCATGTCTTCTGCTCTTTTCTGCTCATGCCAGATTCCTTCTGACGGTTTCGGCAGATCGCAGAGTAAAAATACCGCAAATACAGCTCACCCAGAATTTCGCGGCTCTTTCCCTTATATTCGCCCCAGCGCTGTAATTGCTCTTTTACCATTCGAATTCTCGTCTCATGCAGGGAAAAATAGTCGGCCACAAATTTATCGGTCAGGCTTCCCTTCATCCGCTTTGCATAATGATACGGCGTGCAATCCAGGTAAGTACAGGAATCAATGGATTCAAAAAAACGAACATTGAACTCAATGTCTTCAATCAGGGTGACGGACGAAAATGACAGCTGTTGCGCCTGGATATGCTCACGGGAATAGAATTTATTCCAGGCATATCCATAGAGGCCCGCCCGCTCTAGAGCCGCCACCTTTTTGTGGACTTCTTTTGCCGTCTTGGCGGTCCACCCCGGCACTGTTACCGGTATTGTCTTTTTAAGGACCCCATTCTCGTAGTATTCCTCAAGCAATCCGATCATAATGACTTTTGCCGGATACGTCTGGATCGACGCGCTGACCCGCTCAAATAGATCCTGATCAATCCAATCGTCTGAGTCCATATAATAGAGATATCGCCCTCGGGCCACTGCGGCTCCCGTATTGCGCGCCGCCCCGAGCCCTTCATTTTTTGGTTTGTGTAGAACCTGAACTTTTTCATACTGCCTTGCATATGCATCACAAAGAGCCGGACAGTTGTCCGGCGATTCATCGTCCACCAGTATGAGCTCAAAGTCTTGAAATGTCTGTGCCAGCACGCTTTCCACTGCGGACGGGAGATAGGGCTCGACTTTGTACACCGGCATGATAACGCTTATCAGGGGACTGTGATCGGACTTCATTTCTGTCAGCGAGCCCCCTTACCGGTCAGTGTTACCCAGACCGTCTGCATTAAGATTTTGACATCCAGGAAAACATTTTGATTCCAAATATACTCCAAATCATACCGCAGCTTCTCCTCAGGTGAAATATCATACCCGCCATTGACCTGCGCTAGCCCTGTCAAGCCCGGCTTTACCATAAGCCGGTTCGTAAATCCAGGAATCTCGCTCTCAAAGTGATCGGTCAGTTCCGGCCGCTCCGGCCGTGGGCCGATCAAGCTCATATCGCCCTTTAAAATATTGAAAAATTGAGGAAGTTCATCTAAGTGGGTTCTGCGCAAAAACCGGCCAATTTTGGTCACGCGCTGGTCATCCTTAGCTGCCCATTGCGCGCCATCTTTCTCTGCATCGGTCCTCATGGTGCGCAGCTTATAAATTTGAAATGGCCGTTTGTCCTGTCCAAGTCGCGTCTGGCGATAGACGATGGGGCCACCGTCCTCCAATTTAATCAAAAGTCCACAGACGGCCATGGGTATAAAGCCCACCGCACAGCCAACAGCCGATACTAGAATATCCGTGCCCCGTTTAACCGATGTATAACCCCACCGTTTGTCTCGCGTCCGCGCCTCTTTCTTATAGAGAGGCGCCACGTTTGTCTTCCACTCATAGACTGCCATATACTCATCTCCAATCAAACCAATTTTCATCAACAATCCCTCAATCGCCCGCTACTCTATCTCTCTGTGTATTTACAGGATTCCCGTTATTGGACTCCAATAAACATCCGTTATTGTAATGGATATTCCATCCAATGTCAATTAGATTACGAAAATTGAAAGGTTTCCGGGCGATGTTTAAGTTTTATGAAAAGAAAATTTCATATCATATTTACATTTACACCTCCCCCCTTTCCTATTTCTTGTTCCGCTTTGCGCTTGTTCCTATAGGATAAAAAAAGACGGGCAAGAAGCCATCACTTCCCACTCGTCCTTTTTCTGTCCCCGCACAGAACACTTTCTCGATTATAAACCATTGGGATTCTTTTGAACGAAATTCCAACTATCCCTGCACATTTGCGCCAGGTCAAGGGTCGCCCTCCACCCAAGCTCCGTAGCGGCCTTCTCCGGATCCGCGTAGCATTCCGCGATATCGCCGGGACGCCTGGGATCCACGACGTAGGGCACCGATTGCCCGCTGGCTTTCTCGTAGGCTTTCACCACATCCAGCACGCTGTAGCCCACGCCAGTCCCAAGATTGTATGCCTCCACTCCCGTGCTCTTCATCACCTTTTCCACAGCCTTGATGTGACCGAGGGCTAAGTCCACCACATGGATATAGTCGCGAACCCCGGTACCGTCCTTCGTCGGGTAATCATCGCCAAATACATGCAGCTTCTCCAGCTGTCCACCTGCAACCTTTGCAATATAAGGCACCAAGTTATTGGGGATCCCGTTGGGATCTTCCCCCAGCAGGCCGCTGGCATGGGCCCCGATGGGATTGAAGTAGCGCAGCAGAGCGATGCTCCACTCCGCGTCTGAGACATGGACATCCTCCAAAATCCGCTCGATCATCAACTTCGTGCTCCCGTATGGATTCGTCGTCGATAGCGGGAAGTCCTCCCGAATGGGCACAGATTTCGGGCTTCCGTATACAGTGGCGGAGGAGCTGAAGACCAACCGTTTTACATTGTACTTCTTCATTGTCTCACACAAAAGTAATGTGCCCGTGATATTGTTGTGATAATAGCGAAGCGGAATGGAAACCGACTCTCCCACCGCTTTGAGTCCAGCAAAATGGATAACCGCCTCGATGGAGTTCTCCGCAAATACGGCGTCCAGGGCCGGTTGGTCCAGCAAGTCAACTTCGTAAAAGCGAACGTGCTTACCTGTAATGGCTTCGATTCGGCGCAGTGATTCCGGCTTAGAATTTATAAAGTTATCCACAATGACCACATCATAACCGGCATTCATCAATTCAACACAGGTATGGCTGCCAATATATCCAGCGCCTCCAGTGACTAAAATCATTCGAATCTCCTCCCTTTCTTCTCCTATCTCAATTTCCTTTTCATTGTAACATACCGAGGCAACCTTGAAAAGAGAGAATCTTCAAGGTTTATGGAAAATCATCCATTGTTATCGATCGTGCTCGCGGCGCACTCTCAAGGCTGGAGGCCATGAAGTTTTTCATCCAGCATTCCCCTGACTAGGGCAGCTGCATTGGCGGCAGCAGTGGTGACAAAATCTTGGTAGCTTATGACCGCCTGCTCTCCGGCCGCATCGGATATGGATCGTATCAGCAAGAAGGGCGCCTGATTGACAGCGCACACATGGGCAATAGCGGCCCCCTCCATCTCGGTACAGGAGGCTCCAAAATCTTGAAATAGAGCTTTTTTCAATCCCTCATCCGCAATAAATTGATCTCCGCTGATGACCTTTCCTACGGTGACGGACAAACCCAGCCTGTGCCCTACCTTTTGTGCCAGTTGAATTAGCTCAGGGTCCGCCTGGAATACGCTCGTCTCCATGCGGGGGATAACTCCCTTTGGATCGCCAAAGGCCGAGGTATCCACATCGTGTTGCTGCGCCTTGTCGGATATGACCACATCGCCAACACGAAGTCCCGGCGCGATCCCGCCGGCCACGCCGACATTGATCACCAATTCCGGGTCATACAGGTCCAGTACAATCTGCGTGCACAGAGCGGCATTCACTTTCCCAATCCCGCACCGCACTGCAATGACCGAAAGCCCGCCGTATTCGCCTTCCATAAACGCAAGTCCAGCTTTTCCCTCGATCTTCTCCACATGTGTCAAAAACTGTTCAATCTCTCGCGTCTCTTCCTCCATCGCGCCTATGATTGCAATTCGCGTCGTCTTCATAATCTGATTTTCTACCTCCACCGGTCAAACTTATGTATAGTATACCACGCTGGGGCTCATCCTACAACAAGTTCCGCTGTTAAATCTCCCCTCTCAGCTTGACCGTAAAGCCGGAGAGCTTCCTGTAAGCTCTCCACCGGCTCCATGAGCGGCGAGTATTCCAGTCCGCACGCTCCTGTGTAGCCTGCCTTATCGACAGCCGCAAAAATAACTTTGTAGTCGCTCTCGCCAAATTGCAGCTCATGGCGTCCTGGATGTCCCGCGCTGTGGAGGTGCGCAATGCAATCCAGATTGTTCGTGATGTTGGGAATGATATTTCCCTCCATAATCTGCTGGTGATAAATGTCGTAGACAACCTTGACTAAGGGGTGATCAACCTCCCGAATAATGTCAAAGCCCTCCACCGCAGACCAGAGATAATACCCCGGATGATTAAACAGAGTGTTGAGCGGCTCAATCATGATGGTAACGCCGAATGCGTCGAGAATGGGCTTTGCAGCCGTCAAGGCCGCCACAATGCTGGCATACTGCTCTTCCCGGGGAGCGCCCGTATCCTGCCCCACCTGGGTGATGAGCCGCTTGACTCCCATGCGCTCTGCCGCCTCGCAGCTCTCCTGCAAGCCCGCAAGCCATAACCCGCGGCAGTCCGGGTCGGTCATCCGGAACTCCGTCGTACACATGCTCAAAAGCTCCACACCAGTCTCCAGACAAGCCTCTCGGACCCTGTCCAGATCAAGCCCCCTCCAATTGTAGGTCTCCGCGGCGTCAAAGCCCAACTCTCGAACTTTATAGAGGGAAGAAACGAAATCCATCTCATGAAAGAAACAGGGGATTGGCACGCAAAGTCTCATACAGTGCGCCTCCTTACGTTGTATTTTCAAATCGATACTAGGCACCATACCGTTCTCTGAATTCTGTACTATCATTATATTGTCAACTACACCAGAAGTCAATGATATAGTATTGTACAAGTATACGGATTCCCTCGCTTACCTGCGGGATACTCCTGGCCCTCCTAGCCAGACGAGGCTTTTCAAAAAACGCGGATATCCGTATGACAGATATCCGCGGCCACAGCTTATTTGATTCAAATGCGGAGCATATCATTTCTTATCTTCTCAAATAGCCCCTTCTCGACTCAAACTCTATGCCAAAATAGGCGTTTCCTTCCCGGTTTTCAGCGACGTCAAAATCGCGTCGATCACCTGCACGTGGCGAATGAGCTTGTCATAGGGTAGGGGCATCTCCCCAGTGTGGAGCATGTGGACAAAATGATCCACCTCCGCCGCAAAGATATCGGAGATCCCGATCTCGTGGTAGGCGTTCCCCTTCTTTCCGAACACCAGGCATCCGGATTGTGCGCTGCCAGCCGTGTAACACAGAGACACGTCAAAATCATCATACCGGGCGATGGCGGAGACCGTTCCATTTGTCTCACAGGCCAAAACACTTCGCATATCATAGCCAAAGGCCGTGAGCGCCATCTCTGTCAAATGGGGGGCATAGAAATAGAATCCATCATAGATACTGTGAAAGTCAACGGAAAAATTCATGGCGGCCGTGATGAACTCTCCTTTTTCCCGCAGCGCATTCACTTCCTGGACCACCGGCTTCAAGTCGCCAGCCAGCTTGCAGCCCGAACCTCCCATAACCGGTACGTTTCTCCTTCGTGCCTCCTCCATGAGCGCCGCCGCCTGGGCGGGGTCGGATGTCACCGGCTTATCCAGAAAAAGTGGGATTCCCACTTCCATAAACGGCATGGCGTACTGTGCGTGGACGGACCCCCGCCGGGATGTGATCATCATTGCGTCCACCTTCCCGATGAAGTCTTCCGGTTTATCCGCGATAAAGGAGACCCCTGTTTTCTCCACGATCTCCTGTGCCGACTCCATATCCGGACCGTAAACTCCGACAATCCGGGCATCCTCGTGCCGGTACCGCCCCTGTTCGTCGGGCAAATTCAGAAGTTTGGCAAAGGTGATGGCGTGGGAATTTTCCGTTCCAATAATTCCGATTCGATACATAGGACGAGTCCTCCTTATTCTTCCACCGGGCCAAGGGGATTTTGCAGATGGCACTGTTCCATGACGTACATTTGCTGCTTCACCTGTTCCGGCTTGACAATCAGCGGTGCTCCCGTTGTCAGATGATCATAGAGGTTGCTGTATAGCTTTTTTGCCGCGTATGTGAAGGTCCTGGGATCGCTGGTATCCCAGCTTTCCTCCGTCCATGTCAGCTTTTCGGAGCAATAGGCCGGCAATCCCTCCGCATTCTCCAATGGCACGCGAATCAAATGCTGTTTCGGCGCATCGATCTCACTGTAGTACTTCCAGTCGATGTGGGTCATGGAGCCTTTGAGTCCACCTCGTGTTCCCTGGATTTTGTAGGTATAGGACGGATACGCGTCACAGGAGCTGATCTCCACATCGATGAGTGGCCGGTCCGGCGCAGTCAGAATCAGCTTTACATAGTCCTCCGCGTCGCCAAAGGTGTTCGCCCGGTCCATCCTGCAAAAGATTCCCGGCGTCCCCTCATAATAATCCAATAGATTTAGCGCCTGATCGACCGGGTGCGGGCCGGTATTATACAGATTACCGCCGTTGAAATCCTGGCAGCACTGCCAATCCCAGCGCCGGCTGTACCCATTGAATGCGATGCTGATCTGCACTGTACGCCCTAGAACGCCGGACGCTAGCACTTCCTTCACCTTTTCGAAATACGGGGCGAAGCGTGATTGCTGAAAAACCGCAAGCATCCGATGGTTTTTCTCGGCGGCGTCGATCATCGCCTGCATCTCGTCCGCTGTTCTGGCGCATGGCTTTTCCGTCAGAACATTAAATCCATGGTTGAGCAGATCGACCGTAATTGGCATGTGGAGATGGCTGAAAGTGGAATTGACCACAAGATCAATATCGTCCCGGCCAAAAAGTTCCCTGTAATCCGCCATAGACTCACAGCCGTACTCTTTCTCCGCCCGAGCGCGGCGGTGCACCAGCTCATCGACAACCGCCGCGATGGTAAAGCGGTCGGTATCTGTGAGCAGGTACTTCCCATGGATATCCCGTCCGCTTCGGCCCTGTCCAATGATTGCGATTCGTAATTTTTTCATAGTGACCTCCATTCTGGAGCGTTAGCGACAGAGGCGAAGAGAAATTCGCGAAGGCGATTTCTCTTCTGCCCCCAGAGCTATTTGTGACGCTCCGGCACAAATAGCCGTGTGAAAAATAAGCGATCAAGCTTATTTTTCACACTAACCTCCATTCCAGCGCCCCAGCGCTATCTTGTTTTGTAAGCAGTTCCCGCAGGTTCTCTAGACACTCGGCCGTGGGCTCATACCCATCGGCTGAAAATGCCGCCCCGCCGGGTCGCTTTAAAAGCTCCTCCGATAAAGTTCCCTTCTTGCGGTAATGGGTTTCCATCACCACATATCCGTCATATCCGTCCTCCGCCAGGGCGCGAAATTGTCCCGGGTAATCCACAAGCCCCCTTCCGAAGGCGCAGCCCACCGCCTCCCCCTTTGGGTTCAAGACCGCGTCCTTAAGGTGAACATGGGCGATATGGGGACGCAGCCGCTGGTATCCGTCTGGATACGGCACCTCTGCGCCAGGCGTGTAAAGCTGATTGCCGGGATCCCAGAGCGCCTGAATCTGGGGAGATCCCACCCCCTCGATGACCGCCGCCAGCTGGGATGCATTGGAAGCGTTCACACTGGGATCCGCCTCCAGCGCCAAGGTGACGCCAGTTCCCTTCAGCATTGCGGCAGGCTCCTCAAACCGCCGAAGAATGGTATCCAAGACCTCCTCAAAGGGTTTCCGCCGCCAAAAGGTAAATCCCCGAATCATCTTTGTGTGAAAGGTCTGCGCCATTCGAAGGCAGGTTTCCAGCCCCCGCAGACTCTCCGCAATCTCCTTTTCATCTGTCAATTCACATTTATAAAAGGGAGCGCTGATGCCACAGATGGACAAACCTGCTTCCTCCGCTTTGGCCTTGACTTCTGCTATATCCCGTGGGGTAAAATCAAAAACGCCCTTGTCCTTTACCGTGCGAAGCTCCAGGCCATCCAATTGGAAACGCTCTGCCAACTGAATGGAGGGCTCCAACTCCTGGGAAACCTCATCTGTGATAACCCCTATCTTGAACATAAAAATCTCCATTCTGGAGCGTCAGCGACGGGGCAATTCTGCCACCACGGCTATTTGTGACGCTCCGGCACAAATAGCTGTGCGAAAAATACGCGATCGAGCTTATTTTTCACACGAGCCCCCTTACAAAAGTGCGCCGCTATCCTGATCCAGATAGAGCACAGTCTGCCTACATGTGCGCAGGATGCTTGCAGGGCACGCCTCCTCGATGGGGCCGGTGACTGTGCGGTACACCGCCTGAGCCTTTGTCGGCGCCGGCACCATGCAGAAATGGTAGGGCGCAGAGATGAGAGCGGGGATCGTCAGCGTCATGGCGCGGGCCGGCACCTGGGATATCTCCTGAAAACACCCGTCATGGACTTGCTGGGTGCGGCACGTCTGGTCCAGCTCCACAATTTTCACCAGCCGCGGGTCGTGAAAATCCGCCACGTGGGGATCATTAAAGGCAATATGACCGTTCTCCCCAATGCCAAGGCACACTATGTCCGCCGGATTTTCCTGTAGAAGGGCCTCATACCGTCGGCACTCCGCCTCCGGATCTCCCGCGTTTCCATTCAGACAGTTCACGGATGCAAAGGGAACGTGGTCGAACAGAGCATCCTTCAGAAATTGGGCAAATCCCTGGGGCGCTCCCTCCGCCAGGCCTATGTACTCATCCATGTGGAAGGCGTGAATCCTAGTAAAGTCTACTCTGGAATCCTGCCGGAACCGGCTCAGGAAATCCATCTGTGATGGCGCAGCGGCAAAGATCATAGAAATTGTCTCTTTCACTTTGAGAAGTTCTGCGATGGTGTTGACCACATCATCACAGGAAGCCGCTCCCAATGCGTCTCTCGTTGGAAATTGTCTGACGCTAAACATTGCGGTATACTGTCCATCCTTATCTCTCATGGTAGCCTCCTTTTTTGCCAATCGAATCTAATAGAAATCGATATCTATATCTGCCTTTTATCCTATACCAGGTTCGCGAGAAAGTCAAGAACTATTGATAATTTTTTTGTATAGGCGCAGTACGCCATTTCAAAAGAGGAAATTGAAAATCCGGAAAACATTAAGTTGTATAATGTCTTAAACGGTTTAATGCGGCTTCGCAATGTTGATATTTATGTAACGGGAAGTAATTCAAAGCTTTTATCGCAAGATGTAATGACAGCTTTCAGAGGCAGAGGCGACCAGCTTCAAGTATTTCCACTGACCTTTAAGGAATATTTTGAGTATGTCGGCGGAGATAAATCAGAAGCCTATGAGGAGTATGCTCTCTATGGAGGTATGCCGCAGCTTATTTTTTTTAAACATGATAAAGAAAAAATGAATTATCTCAAGAACCTGTTTTCAGAAGTGTATTTCAAGGATATAAGTGAATACAATGAATTAATATATCGGGGTTATGCTGTGGATGTTGGCGTTGTTGAGGTTTCGGAAACAAGTGACGGAAAAAGGGTAAGAAAGCAATGCGAGATTGACTTTGTTGTAAATATGGGTTCCAAAAGGTACTATATTCAGTCTGCCTTGTCCGTCAGCGAACAAGATAAATTGACAACAGAGTTAAGACCATTAAAAAACACAAATGATTTTTTTAAAAAAATTATTATAACCAAAACACATGCGAAACCATGGACAGATGAGGACGGCATTTTGCATATTGGATTATATGATTTTCTGTTGAATCAGAACTGTTTGGAAGCATAGATAAAACATATGCTGCACAATGGGAATCACATAAAAGTATACCGCCTTTTCCGTTGATAAAAGTCCAGGTATGGAGGGAAAGCCAGTACCACTAGAAAACTGCGCCTGGTGGAATCGCAGCATGACTGTGGAAACAAGAATTTGAAATCAAAAATTCTTCATGAATTTTTATTCAGAACCAAAGTTCAAACTTTGTTGAATTTAACACTCATTTGTGTTATAATCTAGCCAAAGTACGTCATTCAAAAACGGAGGAATCGCTTGATGAAGTATGGATATTATGACAATGACAATCGGGAATATGTGATAACTCGGCCGGACACGCCTACACCGTGGCTCAATTATCTGGGCGACGGCGGTTTTAGCGGGATTATTTCCAATACCGCCGGTGGGCTGGTGTTCGACAGAGATCCTGGAAACTTTCGCATCACGCGCTATAACTTTAATCGAATTCCCTACGACCGTCCCGGAAGATACCTTTACTTTAAGGATATGGGCAGCGGTGCGGTATGGTCTCCCACATGGCAGCCGGTGCAGGCTGAGCTGGACAGCTACAGCTGCCGCCATGGAATGGGCTATACAAGAATTTCTTCGGAAAAGGACGGAATCCAAAGCGAGATCACATATTTTATTCCAGAGGGAAAACAGTACGAAATCTGGAAGGGAACCGTGAAAAATACATCGGCAACCGTTAAGAATCTAAAACTCTTTAGCTATGTTGAATTCAGCTGCTATATTGCAAAATACGATATCGAATGCGACTGGCCGCGATACTTTTTTGACTGCCGGAGAAAGGGCAACGCAATCATCTTCAATCCTTCCGACGATTTCATCAGAGAAAAGCGGCTGCTGAGCTATATTGCCACTGACCTGCCCATAGAGGGGCATGATTGCGCGCGCATTGAATTTCTCGGAACATGCCGCGACGAATCCAACCCCATTGCGGTGGAGCGGGGTGTGTGCGGCAACTCCGATATAAACGGCGATAATGCGTGCGGAAGCTTTTGCTGTCCGGTGTCCCTTGCACCGGGGGAAGAAAAAAGCTTCGTCTTTACCATAGGAAACGCATGCGACGAAGAGGAGATAAAGGAGCAGGTGGCAAGCGCGTCAGATTACCCCCTCGTCCATGAGCAGCTTGAGGAGCTCAAGGCGGCGTGGAGGAAGAACAGCCGCTATCTTCAAGTCAAAACCCCCGATGAGCAGATGAATACAATGCTCAATATCTGGCACCCCTACCAGTGCCGCATGACCTTTAATTGGTCAAGATTTATTTCATTTTATGAGCGCGGACTGGACAGAGGATGGGGCTACCGCGACAGTATGCAGGATGTTCTCGGCGTTGTCCACTCCGCTCCAGATAAAGTGAAGGAGCGGCTGCGGACCCTTATGGGCATTCAGAAGTCGGATGGTAACGCTCGCACCCTTTATTTTCCCGGAACCGGTGAGTCCATGGGCGGGGGGCGCTCGGACGACCATATCTGGACGGTGTTCTCTGTCTGCACCTACGTGAAGGAGACTGGAGATTACGGTTTTCTCGAAGAATTGATCCCCTTTATCGACGGCGGAGAGGGAACGGTTCTGCAACATCTGAAGCTGGGGCTTGAATTCACAAAACATCATCTCGGAGAGCACGGCGTACCGCTTTTTCTCGGAAGCGACTGGAACGACAGCCTCTCGAAAATTTCATGGGATAAGCATAAGGCGGAGAGCGCATTTGTCTTTTTCCAGGCCGCGCATGCAGCCTACGAGCTGATCCACCTCTTCGAGCACCTGAAGGATACCGAAAACACGCAGTGGGCGAAACAGTACTATGAGTGGTGCCGGAGTGTGGAACCAGTCCTATGGGACGGCAAGTGGTATTTGCGAGGTTTCACCGATTACGGCGAGAAGTATGGTACCGACGATGATGAGTACAACAAGATATTCCTAAATCCGCAGTCATGGGCGGTCCTCAGCCGTCTCCCATCGGCGGAAAAGGGGAATTCCTGCTTTGAAAACGTCAAACAATATCTGTTCTGCGATCTCGGCGTTGTCTCCCACGCCCCCGCTTCCTCCGGAATCGATTTTCAAAAGAAATATTTCTTTGGCATGAAGACCGGCATACGTGAAAACGGCGGACTCTTCTTCCACGCAAGCACATGGGCGATTATTGCGGAGACGCTTCTCGGGCGAAACGAGGATGCCTACTCCCTCTATCACAGAGAACTCCCCACGGTTCGCAATGACCGAGCGGATGTATGCAAAGTTGAGCCGTATATCTACTCGTCCTCCATGGTGGGTCCGTCGCACGAGCGCTACGGCTCCGGCGAATGCTCATGGCTCAGCGGTACGGCTTCGTGGATGTTTCTCGCTGCCTCTCAGTATATCCTGGGCTTCCGTCCGGATTACGATGGGGTCATAATCGATCCCTGTGTGCCGCTGGAATGGGACGGTTTCTCCTACACGAGAATTTACCGGGGAATTTCCTGCACGGTTCAATCCCCCAAGCTCCCTGTGGAAAACGCGCGCGCAAAGAAAATCATCGTCGACGGGGAAACGCTGGACAGCAACTTCCTGCCTTACGATACCATACGCGGCAAGCAATCGGTGGAAATCGTTGTCGTGTATTAAGTTCTTTCAGACAGCACCGCCAGCTTGTTAGAAATGTTCCGCACGGCAGGGATCCATGATACCAGACGGTAAGAGGGCGTCATCATTTTCATGCCTTCCGCTAGGCTGACGTCCTCTACCCAGCGAAAGGACGGCGCAAGCTGCTCCAATTCCTTGCCGGATTTCAGTCCCCATGTAAACTTCGCTTTAGAGTCCAAAATCGATTTTTCCCTGATGTGTTTTACTGCGAATGGCGACATGATCTCCATGATCACCTCCGCGTTTGCAAAGGCATCCGCGATAATGGAAAGAATCTTCCGCACATCTGTTTCGCACAGATACATGGTCAGCCCCTCGATAATGACCAGCACCTGTTCTTCTGTCGGTTCAACCTCTCTCGCCCAGCTGTCATCCATAGCGGATTTGGCAATGGTGGAAATCCGCCCGTTTTCCTCAAAAAAGTGGCGGCGCACCTCGATGGTTTCGGGGAGGTCGAGGTTGTACCAGCGGAGCTTTCCATTATCCAGCCGGTATACCCGCGTATCCATGCCGCAGGCGATATTCACCACTGTGAGATTGGGATTTTTTTCTATGTATACTTTCACCATGCGGTCCAGCAGCAGCGTGCGGGCAATCACACCCTTGCTCATCAGCATATCCTTCTCCGCGCTTGAAAAATCGTAGTCCAGCGCCTTGACCACCTCAACGGATTTTTCATCGCAAAAGATGCGGCTGTTACTTTTGGAATAGGTGGCGCGGGCATACAGTGTTTGCAGCATGGTTTCCGGCACGCCTTGTATATTCACCTTTTCCATAGCGTTTCACTCCCGGTTATCTTTCAGACTTTCGATCATATCCACCTTTTTCACCTTTCGGCGCAGCAGCCAGAGGGAACCGAAATAGCAGCCGGCCGTGAGCAGAATGGACAGAATATAGCTCTTAGGCGATATATAGGTGTCGATCAGCATCACTCCGTAATCCACCATCATCAGGAAAAAGGCGTGAGCCGCCGCGTAGGTACACGGAATTGCCAGCAAAATGCCTATAGGCAGCAGAATATGGTGCGTCCGCAGCACAATTTTGTTAATCTGTTTATCCCGATATCCCAGCACTTTCAGCATGGATATATTGCTGCGGCTTTCTGTCACCAGCATATTTACCGCCACATACACCGCCGCAATGCAGATGACAATGCCCAGCCCGATAATCATTTGGAGCAGGAAATCCATCTGCGCTGTCATGGTTTTCGCCTGCTCGGTGATATCCGACCTTTGGCTTTCCTGCGCGATTTTCGCCTCGGGGATGGACAGCGCACCACTGCTGACTATACAGTTGAAGCTGTTCTCGTCGAGCCCTGTAAGCTCCGCGGCAAGCCTTTTAGAGGTGATAATGCTTTTCTGCACATGATTCTGAATAACGCCCGCGATCTGAATTTCTTTCTTTTCCAGGGAAAGCGGATTGTATACTGTCACCGTATCGCCCGTCTGCCAGCCGAGAGTCAGCTGTGCAAGACTGGTAATATAATACCCGTTCTCAATGGAGATGATGTTTCCGTCCGCATCCTTGGGCTCAAGGTATGGATTGGAGTCTGTTGTTCCGATGACGGACAGCTTACTTCCGCCGTCGTGTTCCACAGCGGAAACCAGCATGGTGTCCCCGCCGTAAGGATTTTCCGTCAGCATCTCATTTAAAATGTATTGGTGTTCAAAGCTTCCGGCCGCTTCCGCTGCTGTATCGCCCATACGGTTGATGGAATCGAAGAAGCCCTGGCCGAGCAGCATAATAAAGAAGCCGAGAAACACGCCCAAGAGAATGACGAGACTCCGCGCGGGATTGCCGAGGAGGGAGCGAATTGCCAACTTTATTCGAAAGGACATCTTGTTTCCTGCCAAAACGCGTCTCAGTTTTTTCTTTCCGCCGTCGGCATTGCCGCTGAGCAGCAGCACCGTATCTTTTTTGAGCAGCCGCCGGACAGAGAGCAGCGCGGCAATGACATAGAGGGCCGTGGGAACCAGCAAGCCAAGCAGCGCGGCAAGCGGATTCAAATGTCCCGCAACGTGCATGGGTTCATAGTCCTGGAGCCCCATTTCGCTGAGCGGCTGGGCTGCGATTGCGGAGATGATTGCCGTGAAAACACCTCCCACAAGTCCCGGAATCACCGCAAACCCGGCATAATGGCGCATCAGCTGTCCCTTTTTATAGCCGAGAGCCGAAAGCGTGCCGATCATGCGCTGTTCGGATTTCACCTTACGGCTGATAATAATACTGATCAGGACCACCGCGATCAAAGGAAGGATGCACAACAGCACATACGCCATTACGATAAACATCTGCGCCTGCTGTTCCACCATGGTGATCCGGGGATTTTCCGCGGCGGAGGAATAGGAGCGCATATAGTACTGCTCATGCACGGCCTTGCGAAATCCCGTGATGTCGGAATCCCCTGTATATCTCACAAGATACTGGCAGCCTGTATCGCCCAGAGCTTCAAACGCGCTGCCGGTCATGTAGCAGAGATAGAAGGTGGAAACATTTTTGTAGGCATCCTCCTCGCTCTCCAGCATGTACAGATAATCCGGGCGCTGCATAAAACCGGCGACCGTGTATTCCTTGTCACCGATTTTCATACGGCTTCCGATGGAAACGGCATTGGCAACGGCGTATCCCTCGGAGATGACGATCTCATTATCACGTTCAGCGTCCTTGCCCTGCGTAACCTCATACAGGTCCACTTTTTCCGTTCTGCTGAACACACGGGCGGTCACGCCGTCCGTTTCAATATTGATATACCTTTGTGCCTCTGTGGTCACATGATATGTATCCGAAAGCTTCGCAAGCTCTTCCTCCGGAATGGCCATATAGGTGGTAAAATGCGCGTCCTCTACCTGATTCCGCTCATAAAAATCCTCGCTGAAATCCAGAATTGCGTTTCCGGCGATATTGAACAGGAAATACAGCAACAGCGTTACGATGGTCAATATCGTGGAAGCAATATAAAAGGACAGGTTTTCCCGGATATTCCGGGTATAGCGTCTGTTCAGCTTCATCCCACCGCCTCCTCACAGCACAAGCTCTGCCGCCGGAATTTTCCGCTGGTTTAGCAGGCTCTCCGAAACCTGCCCGTCCTTCAGCCGGATCACCTGATCCGCCATACCTGCAATCGCTTCGTTATGTGTGATGATGACGACTGTGGTGCCGAACTGCCGATTCATCTTCTCCACAAATTTCAGCACCTGCCTGGAGGATTTGGTATCCAGCGCCCCGGTCAGCTCGTCGCAGAGCAGCAGCTTGGGATTCTTGATCATCGCGCGGGCGATTGCCACCCGCTGCTGCTGTCCGCCGGACAGCTCTTTGGGAAAACGGCGGCGATACTTTTCAATGTCCAGCGCCCGAAGCACCTCATCCATATCCAGTGGATGGGCGGAGATATCCGCCACCACTTCAATATTCTCTTCCACCGTCAGATCGGGAATCAAATTGTAAAACTGAAAGACAAAGCCCACATCCTCCTTGCGGTAATCGGTGCGCTGCTCCTGCGACAGTCCCGTTACCTTCCTGCCTGCTACCGTCAGTTCTCCGCTGTCCAGTGTATCCAGTCCGCCCAGCATATTCAGAAGCGTGCTTTTTCCAGACCCTGACGGGCCAAGGATGACGCATATCTTGCCCTCATCCAGTTCCAGCTCCGCATGGTCAAGCGCATATACCTCTGTCTCTCCCTTGCCGTACTTTTTTACAGCATCCTTTACGCGTATCAGCATCCTTATCTCTCCTTTATCTTGCATACCGTTATCTCACCGGCAGATTCCGTCTTTTCTATATACCGCACCAAACCAGCAGAGCGACAGCCGCCGCCCTCAAAATCCATATCCGCGAGAGAATGCCGCCCTTTTTCAAAAGCCTTTGTTATTTCTATGCTTTGCATCCCCAATTTTTATATAGAGGTTAGTTTAAACTAACTATTTCCTACCAAAATACTAACCTCCATAGTTAGTTGTTGCTAACTATCAGTATACTATACATCCGGTTGTTTGTCAATATATCCGGCAGATGAAACGCCATGCCAATTTGTTGCTTCACTAACCATGAGAAAAAATCGTGATTACTCTGGGTATAATTTTTTAGTTCACTTCGCATAAAGTATGACAGCATTATTCTTCGATTTCAATGTAACCGACGAAGTTGTAATAGATGTGAATGTCCCGTTCTTCGTGATCGTCCACGGTGTAGCGGTCACCGATGACGATCTTCTCAATCAGACGCACCAGTGTCGGGCGATCCAGTTCTTCCAGCTGGGCGTAGTCCTGCATCATATCCAGCCATGCGTCCGCGGACTTTTCATTCTCACGGCTGACGGCAAGCTGCTCGGTCAGTTCCCTGCGGCGATCCTGCTTTTCTCTGCGTTCTGCCTCGTACTGATTGAGCAGTTGAATACAGACGCTTTCCGGCACACGCCCCAGCACCTTGTCCTCATAGGCAGACATGATCAGCTTGTCCAGTTCCGGCAACCGCTTGGAGATCGC
>NZ_JACRSQ010000001.1 GCF_014384895.1 Bianquea renquensis | reverse complement strand
TGGCGATAGACATTATACCAGAAAAGGGAGGTCAATGCTCTTTTTATAGCAAATTTCCCTTAAAATCAAGGTTTTTATTAGATTTTGCAACAAAAAAACAGGTAGTTTTTGACACTACCTACTAAGTACAGGAGGGACAAAAAATGAAACGACAAAAGCTACAGGAAAGCATGATACCGCCATATGAAACAGCCTTGCGGGAAGCGGAGAAAAGCGCAGCCACAATTGAAAAATATCTGCGCCATGTCCGGCAGTTTGTCGCCCACGATGCGGGCCGGAAAATTGACAAGGCTTTGATGCTGGAATACAAGACGAGGCTGGAGAAACTCTACGCCCCCTCCAGCGCCAACGCTGCGCTGGCGGCGGTCAACGGCTTTCTCCGCTTTTGGGGCTTTGAAAGCTGCGGCGTCAAGCCTTTTAAGGTGCAGAAAAAACTCTACTGCCCGGAAGAAAGGGAATTAAGCCGGGAGGAATACATCCGGCTGGTAAAGGCGGCCAAAGAAAAAAGCAGCGAGCGGTTGGCCCTGCTGCTGGAAAGCATCTGTGCCACGGGAATCCGGGTGAGCGAACTGCCGTATATCACAGTGGAGGCCGTCGCCCGTGGCGAGGCGGTGGTTCACTGCAAGGGAAAAACAAGGACGGTCTTTTTGCCCGCCGCCCTGCAAAAGAAGCTGCGGCGGTATATGCAACGCCAGAAAATCCAAAGCGGTCCGGTGTTTATTACCCGCACGGGCAAGCCTATGAACCGCTCCAACATCTGGCGGGAGATGAAGGCTTTATGCGAACGGGCGCAGGTTGCGCCAAGCAAGGTGTTTCCCCATAGCTTACGCCACCTGTTCGCCCGGACGTTTTACAGCATCGACCACGACGTGGCAAAGCTGGCGGACCTTTTAGGCCACTCGAACATCAATACGACCCGGATATACATCATCACCACGGGAGCGGAACACCGGAGGAAGATGGAGACCATGCGACTCGTCATCTGAAAAAGGGACAAAAAAACCAGCGCCTGAAACGCCGGTCTATGGGTGATCACGGAAGAACCCTTCTGTTGTAAACGGGAGATATAGTTACATACTGACCTATATACATTTATATCATATTGGGGCAAAAAAGTCAAGACTGTGACAATTTGAGCATAGCAAACAAACCTTTTCAACAGAATGATTGGAAAAGGTTGCTTTAGTGCGCCCTGAAAACACCTGATACGGAATTCTAGAGGTCTCTTCCGGTTTCCTGATGGAAAAAATACAACAGAAGGGTTCTTCTGCTGTAAAGGGGGCAAGCCATAGCACTAAAGGAAATGAGTATGAGGGACGAACAGGAACAGAGCATAAAAGAAAAGACGCCCCCGCCGCGGGAGGATCCCCGAATCGATGTATTGATTGGGGCCTATCGCAATTTGGCGGTGAAAGTGGATCTGTTGCAGGAGCAAATCCAAGAGCTGGAAACAGAACTGGCCCGGCAGCAAGAGCTGAGGAAGAATATCGCAAGAGTTGAGGGCAACGCTCCCCCACTCGCCTTGAGCGCGCCCATGCCGGACAAGCCGGAGGCGAAGGAAAAACCTGTGAGACAGGAATCGAAACCACAGCACAGCGCCAACGCCGGGCCGAAAAAAGTCCGGGCAGGAAAAATCATTGGGGAGTGTGTTTTTTATAGTCTGTTACTTCTGTTAATTTTGAGCGCCGTATTCGTCCGCACTACGAGCGACGGCTCGCCTCGCAGCTTTGCAGGCTTCACCGGCATGATTGTGCTGACCGAATCCATGCAGAGTGAGATACCCAAAGGGTCATTGGTGATCACGAAAACCGTAGACCCCCAAAGTCTGCAAATCGGGGACGACATCACCTACATGGCGAACCAGACCACCTCCGTCACCCACCGGATTGTAGGCATCACGGAAAACTACGAGAACACGGGCCAGCGCGCTTTCCAGACGCAGGGGATCATGAACCGCGAGCCGGACAAGCAGACGGTTCCCGCCATCAACGTGGTGGGCAAGGTGGTGTTCCACAGCGAAGTTCTGGGAACCGTCGCTAGCTTTATCGGGCAATACTGGCCGCTTCTGCTGTTTATTTTGGCGGTGGCGTTTGGGCTGCTCTATGTGCTGGGGCGCATCTTCAAGAGCCCGCCGAAGAAACCGGCGGAACATTGAAACTCCTCACGGTGTATGGGAGGCACTTTTCCTCCTTTATACATAATATGAAATTCAAGTGAAAGGATGAGAAAAATGACGGCAACAACCCGAAAGCGAAAAGTCATCTCGGCGGTGGCGGCAGTCGCAGTCTCGGCGGCCATTCTGCTAACCGGCACCTTCGCGTGGCAGAGCATTAGCCAGACGGCTCTCAACGAGAAAACGGGAACAGTGAACCCCGGTGCCCGGCTGCACGACGACTTTGACGGCACCAACAAGGACGTGTACGTGGAAAACTTCATGAGCGCAGCCGAAGGCGGCGTGGCGATTTACGCCCGCGTCCGGCTGGACGAGTACATGGAAATCGGCTTGGGCGCAGGGCTAAAAACCGGCGATGCGGATTATGACAGCAAGGAAGCCGTTTCTCTGGTAGCCGGAGCGGACATCAACGATGTCTCTACATGGAAAACCCATATCCCGGACGATGAAACCGATGTGTTCCACGACGATTACTGGAGCTGGACGCTGGGTGGACAGACGACGTATATGCCCACCTTCAACAAAAACAAGGACAGCCTCGTGGCGGATGTCAACGGTACATACGACGGCACAGACGCGGCGGACGATATCCACTACGACGACTATGTGCCCTATGCCAATGGGGAACAGAAAACAGCCAACGCGGTGTATGACGCGGACGAAAACGAGATTGACGAAGGCGACGCTGCGGTAGAGGGGACAAACATCACGACGGTGGAAGAAACCCACACGGCCACCAGCACCATAGACGGCACGGTGATGACCATGGCGGAGTGGAAGGCCGCCGGTTCGAAGCCTGGCGCATACTGGGTGTATGACGTGGACGGCTGGGCATACTGGGCACAGGCTATAGAACCCGGCACCGCCACGGGCCTTCTGCTGGACGGAATCAGCCTCCAGAAAGAGCCGGGAGACAACTGGTATTACGGCATTAATGTAGTGGGCCAGTTCGCCACCATGGGCGACTGGGGCACGGCGGAAGGCAGTGACGGCTTCTTTGGCGAGAATGACGGCCCGGCTCCCACAGCGGACGCGCTGTTCCTGTTAAATCAGGCGGCGGGACGCGAACTGACGGTGAAGGTAACGGCCTCCGCAGATGAAGTGAAGCTGGGGGAAAGCGCAACCTTTACGGCAGCGGTATCGGCAGGCGAAGCGGTGCATCCGAACCAGAAGGTAACATGGAGCGTATCCGGCGGTACGTCTGTCAGCACCAGAATCACCGGAGACGGCGTTCTGACCGTAGGCGCGGATGAATACGTGGGCGGAACCTTGACGGTGCGCGCGCTTTCCACTGTGGATAATACCACCTTTGCAACCTACAGCGTAACGGTGCTGTCAAGCTGGGATACAACGGGTTTCGGCAGTATGACGCCGGGCACACTGGAAACGGTGACGATTGACGGAAGAGACTGGTATTTGCTGGCGAGGGACGGCAACAAGGCGCTGCTTTGGGCAAAAGAAATGGAGCCGACCTTTAGAACAGACGGCATCGGCGTGTTTGACGGTGAAGCAGGTGTCTATGGTTCCGGCGATAACGTATGGGATACCAGCAGTGCGAGAGAATGGCTGAACGGAACCTATTTGACCGGCTTAAGCACTCTCCAGAGTCATGCCGTACAAACCGCAATCACCACCCGCAGCGAGTACAATGCGACGACATGGATTACAACCCAGGACAAGGTGTTCCTGCTTTCCGAGGCCGACTTGTTCGGAACCTTTGACGGTACGGCAACCAGCGACGCGAGAGATTACACCTACGGAACAAGCCGGTTGGTAACGGATGTGAACATGAAGAAGTGCGATACTACAGTCGGCAAGTATTATTGGCTGCGTTCGCCGCGCGCCGATTCCGGCAATGTGGCGCTGGGGGGTGCGTCCAATGGTGAGTCCACTTTTGGCTATTACTACGTCGTCTATGGTGGCCGTGGCGTGCGTCCCGCTTTGTGGGTGAATCTGGCCGGTTAAGTTTTAGAACCAACGGCACGCGGATTGCATTTGTACGAGATACAGCACGAGCATTGCCATAAAGGGAACAGGGCGGCGTCCGCCGCCCCTGCTCCCTGCCATGCGCTTTCCCTTTTCCGGAGAGCGCGTGGCAGAGAGCAGAAAGATAAACGAAAAGAACTTTGAAACGGAAGGAGGGCTTTGCCATGCGAGCAGGGATATATCGGTCGGTAAGTATGCTCCTGACGGCTTTGTTCCTTCTCTCCAGCCTTATCACCGGCACGCTGGGCTGGCAAAGCCTTGGCCAGCAGGCAAAGAACGAGGCACAAAGCGAAGTTTCCGCCAATATCGACGTAGAGCTTTTGAAGCTGGAAAAGCTGCCGGACGGGACCGAAACAGAAAATTCCGTCCCCGGCGCGGCGTTTTACCTGTTTACCCAGGACGGAACCCAGCTCGGCGGGCGGTATGTTACCGACAGCGACGGGAAAGTTTCCGTTTCCTTGGAGCCGGGTGAATACTACTTTGAAGAATCCGCACCAGCCCCCGGCTTCACCTTTGATAAAGACGAACAGGGCCAACAGTTTACCCGCTACTCCTTTACCGTCACCAGAGAGGAAACGGAGCCTGTCACCGTCACCGCCTACAACGTCCGGCTGCAAGGGGCGCTCACCATAGAAAAGACTGTCCGAAATGCGGACGGTTCGCCCCTCACCGATGCGCAGCAACAACAGGAGTTTGTTTTTACCGTCGCTTTTTCCGGCGGCGGCACCTATGAATACACGGTGGACGGCGGTGAACCGCAGGAGCTTACAAGTGGCGGCACGCTCCAATTGAAGCACAACCAGACCGCCCTGTTTGAACAAATCCCCATGGGGGTGCTCTATACTGTCACGGAGCAGCCTGTCCCCGGCTATATCATATCCTCCACCGGCCATACGGGAACCATCACCGAAGCAGGCTGTGCGGCGCTGTTTACCAACACTTACATCCCCGGCCAGACGGGAAGCCTGACTGTTTCCAAGGAGGTCAAGGGCACCGGCGCGGATTTGCAGAAGGAATTTGCCTTTACCGCCGTGATCGACGGGCAGACGGAAACCTTTGCATTAAAGCACGGCGAGAGCAAAACCTTTTCCAATCTGCCGGTGGGGACACAATACGTCATCACCGAAACCGATTACACGGCGGAGGGATATACCGCCACGGCAAAATCCTATACCGGAGCCATCACTGGCGAGGAAAATCTTCTCCTGCCCTTTGTCAATGTGTATGGACCAGCCGAGGAACCGGGCAGCCTGACGGTGCAAAAAGAAGTTGTGGGCGAGAGCCCCGACCCGGCCAAAGAATTTACCTTTGAAATCACCTTTACCGGCGAGGATGCGCCTGCTTCTCCGCAGAGCTTTACTTTGAAAACCGGAGAACAAAAAGTATTTGAAAATATCCCAAATGGCGTAACCTACACCGTGAAAGAAACCAACGCGGCTGGGTATCTCGCTACGGTTGAGGAAATCTCCGGCGCTATTGCAAGCGGTCAAAACCCCCTTATCCTATTCAAGAATCGGGCGCCGAACGAACCGGAGGAACCGATTACCCTCTCTGTTACCAAGCAGCTTGCGGGCGAATACCCGAAAGCGGACGAAAACAAAGAATTTCACTTTACTTTGCTTGTGGATGGTGTGGAAACCGCGTTTACCCTCAAGCCCAGCGAAACAAAGGAATTTGAGATCCCGGCGGGCACCTCCTACGAAGTGTGGGAGGACGACTACTTCACGGACGGGTACGCCTTGACTATGGGAAACGGATACGGCACTCCCCTTTCCGGTCAGACGATAACTGTCACCGCCACCAACATTTTTGTGGGCGAAGTGCAGAGGGAAATCAAGGGTGAAAAGACGTGGGCGCTGGGCGGATATGACGAGAGCGTGTTGCCCGAATCTATCACCATCCGGCTTAAAAATGGGGCTTTGCTGGTGGAGGAAATCTCCGTTACCCCGGATGAAAAGGGCGAGTGGCATTACACCTTTACCGCGCTCAAATACGGAGCGGACGGAGAGGAAATTGCCTACACCGTGGAGGAACTGCCCATTGAAGGCTTTGTCCCCAGCTATGACGGCTTCAATATTCTCAACACCTACATTCCTCCCATAGAAATCGCCTCGCCTATCATTGAAAAGGCAGTGGAAGGCGAGAACGAGCCTGCAACACCGTTCGCCTTCCTGCTGAAAGGCGAAAGCAACACCGCGCCTATGCCGGAGGGCAGCAGGGGCAATACGAAAATCGTCACCCTTACCGGCAGTGGCAAAGCCGAATTGGGCTGGTTCACGTTTGAGAATGTCGGCGTCTATACCTATACCCTCTCGGAACTGAACACCGGCGCGGAGGGCTGGGAGTACGACAATACCGTTTACACCCTCACTTACACCGTCACGCTGGAGGACGGCACACTCCATGGTTCCTATGCCCTGATGCGAGACGAGGAATCGGCGGATATCGCGCTGTTTACCAACCGCTACCGCGAGAAGATCACAGAGCCGGAGACGGTGAAGATTACAGGCACCAAGACATGGAATCACGGGGACAACCCGGAAGATAAGTGGCCCGATTCCATCATCGTGGAAGTTTACGCGGACGGCCAGCTTGCCGCCCAACGGCTGGTGACAGCAGGCGACGGTTGGCAGTATGCCTTTGAAATGCCCCAGTATGCAGAGGACGGCCACAAGATTGTCTATACCGTTAATGAAGCGGCGGTGCCTGGCTATGATAAGGCCATTCACGGATATGATTTAATGAATACCTACCATCCGAGCAAGCCCGTTGACCCGGATACGCCCGGCGAATCCGGCAAGCCGGATAATCCGGGCAATCCCACGTCCCCCCAGACCGGCGACAATAGCAACCTCATCTTGTGGTTTGTACTAATGTTCCTCAGCCTCACAGGGCTCATCATGATTCCCCCGTTGCTCGGGAAAAGAAAATCACGTGAGAGACAATATAAACGCCACTGAACATCTGTGTTACTCCCCTTTGTCTATCGGTACAGAAGAGTCCGGATATGGCAACAGGCCTTCACATCTTGTTCTGATATTTTAAAATACGGAATAATACGTTTCGACCGTTATGGTTCCCGAACGCTTTTGCCAAGGGCAAGGTTCGTCAACAACTCTCGATAATAAAGATAATTTACCAGCGGGACGTCATGGGGAATTCCATGGTCCACGTGGGGAATATATCCGCCTTTTTCCAACATGACCGGAACCTTTGAGATTACCTCCTGATAAATTGCTTTCCGGTCTTTGGCAAGTTCTCGCTTGTCAATCCCCCCTAACATTCCGAGGCGGGGATACTCTTCCCGAAGTTGGATCACATCATTGCCCGCCGCGATTTCCACCGGGCTGATGGCGTCGACGCCCGCCTCCAAAAATTCTGGAATGAGCCCTCCGGGATAACCGTCACAGTCCACATAGACAAGTTTAACGCCATTTCCCTTTAAGAATTCAATGAACCTTCTGTAATGTGGAAACATAAAGGTGCGGAACATGTGGGGAGAGATCATTGGCGCGTGTTTATAGGCCATATCTTCCTTAAGCTCAACCACATCAATATCGACCTGTCGGATTCGATCCCGCAAAACGTCAATGCAAAAATCTGTGAGAAACGCAAAAATCTCATGGACCAGAGACGGATCATCATAAAACATCATACAGAGATTCTCAAATCCAATCCAATCCCGCGCGGTCCAAAAAAGAAAGGGAACGCTCAGGTGCGTCGTTGTGACGCCAAGGTTTAGTATCTTGGCTCGCTCTTTAAAATTTTGCGGGATGCGCTCTGGATCCTTGCTGTCGTATCGTTCTTTCATTTTGAGAAAATCGTCCCGACTCTGAACCGGAAAGGACAGCCATGTCCGGGTGACAAATCCTGGATTCATATCCTTAGAAAAATCCTTGCGCACAGCGCCTTGTTTGTCCCGCCAGATTTTGTAGACTCCCGTATCTTCCATGATTCTTTCTTCAAATTCCGGGTGCATTCCCAAATGAATCGGTACGCCTACATTGTATGGATCTAAATCAAAAAATATGGCAGGAGGGACCCCTTCCGGATACCCTTGCTTCACCCATTCCCGCATGGTGCTGCCTCGTATGTTCCACTCCACTAATGGGATGCGGTCTATGGGGCGAAAGGTAAGTGCACTGAGGAAGCGTTCTCTGTTCGTCATGTGATATCCTCCAATCCGATTATTGTATGTTCCAATGACGAGGAATTTCAGCAAGAAAAGTGTCTCTTCGGTTGCTTAATTCCTTGGCCTATATTATAATCTTTTTCAGGGATACATTTCTACTTGTATCTTGTGTTTTTCATCAAGATATTCACATATATTGCGCATCGGAGGATATGAAAATGGAATGGGATCAATATTACGTAGAGGTGCCGGAATTCAAAATAACCTATGTCGATGCTATCATCGAACAGAAGCATGCCCCCGTAATCCATTATCACAACGTATTTGAACTAGATTTATTTGTGAAATCCGACAATGATTGCTTTATCAAAAATACCCGATATCCTTTGCAGGATTTTTCCCTATTGTTTATCTGTCCGCGGGATATGCACATATTACATTACAAAGCCGGTTCTCAGTACAGTCGATTCGTCATCAACTTTTCAGCTGACATTCTTCGCCCTTATCTAGCGATACAGGGTCTGGACTCTATACTGGATCAATTGGAAACGCGCCTGTTAACTCTTCCACCAGATGTCTATAGCCGGATTTTGGCACTCTTCTTAGCTGTCTACAAGTGTAAGTCGAACCCTGGCAATTATTCAGAAAAACAGCTCACGGCTATGCAGCAATCTCATTTGCTTGTTCTTTTTTGGGAAGTCTATTGCCTGCTAAATCAATATCCATCTTCCACTCCTACCTCAAAACCGTCATTGCTGATCAAGAATGTGATTCAGCATATGGACCAGTCCTACTCAGAACCGCTTACCCTGGACTTGCTACAAGAGACGTTTTATGTAAATAAATATTATTTATGTCATATCTTTAAAAAGGAGACCGGAGTTCCCATTATCGAATACCTTAACTGCCGCAGAATCATTGAGGCGCAGAAACTTCTAATGAATACACACCTCTCCATCAGTGAAATCTGTTTTGCCTGTGGATTCAATAATCTACAGCACTTCTATCGAACTTTTAAAAAGTACACCACATACTCCCCAAAACAATACCGGCTGCCGCAAAGCGATACATAAAGTGGAGAGAGCCGATCCCGGATACCATGGGATTGGCTCTCTCCACTTTCGTTGTCTTCAAGGCTTTTTCTTCCCAAACCTTTTTAAGTGTTCGGGCGAAGTTTGAAGATGATCCGCTTCACCTGATTTTCCCTATGAAATCAATGTACAGATTGGAACAGAAGAATCTTACTAAAATGCAAATTGGGGAACTTGTATCTCGCTATGCCTACTGTTGAAATAAAATTTATCCAGAATCATATTGGATATGATAGCTGTGCATTGGATTTGCATTGGAAAGTTTTGTTCTAGCACTTTTTGGATATCAGTTTCACTTGTCAGGTCAACCTGCATGCAATAAAATGACATTTTGGGAACCCGGACAATTTGTTTGTTCTCTTTAGAGGGATGCAAAATCTGGACAAAGAATGAATACGATACAGGCGTCGTATCACAGTGGACTAAAATTCCAGCTGGAAACACAGGCGCCATATTTTGTGCTTGTGCATCCTGGAAGAGCTTCATGGCCGTCTTCTCTTTCTGCACAAGATCATTCCAGTTTCCGCAAAATGGAACTTCAATATAAAAACGTTCTTCAATTTCGCGAGTATAAAGACCAGATTGATCTCGATATTTTAAGTTTTGCTCCATATTGTTCAAATTGAACTGTGTAATTTCCAATCCAAGCTGAATATCAGAAATTCGCTCTTGCATAATTCTTTTTCCGTTTTCCAAAAAAATTTTTTCGTCCAGTTTTCCACTCTGGTCAATATATTCTTTCAACTCTTTCAGGGGGATTCCGAGTTTGATACAAAGAAGAATCATATCCAGCATCCCCAGCTGTTCTGGCAAATAGTAACGGTATTTCGTCTGCGGATCTATCCATGCAGGCATCAAGAATTTTTGCTTTTCATAATAGCGAATTGAGTTTATATTTACATTCCGTAATCCGGCAAATTCACTGATAGTTAGATACTGTTTCATTTTGTCCTCCTTACCAATTATACTCTGTTATTCTAACAGAGTTCATGCTGTTTGTAAACCCACGACTTCAGTGGATAACCCCTTATTGTTGAATTATGATATGATCTGTATTTTTTTGATTGGTCTATTGACTCTATTATTATAATAGGGTTTATGATATTCAAGAATATAAAAATTAAGGAGGTCTAGAATGGCAGTAACAAATGTAAACCAGGGAGGAAATCCCCTGGGAACAGAAAAAATTGGAAAATTGATTGTAGCCTTTGGCATACCCAGCGTGATATCACAGGTGGTCAACGCACTATATAATATTGTTGATCAGATATTTATCGGGCAAGGTGTTGGCTATCTTGGCAATGGCGCCACCAGCGTTATTATGCCGCTTACCGTTCTGGCAATGGCGCTAGCTCTACTCATCGACCAAGGCGCTGCGTCATATTTGAGTCTAAAACTTGGAGAGAGAGATGAGGAATCAGCTGCAAAGGGTGTGGGAAATGCTATTACAATGCTACTTATCATTGGCGTGGTTTTAACGGTGCTGTTCAATATTTTTTTGAGGCCCTTATGTGTGCTGTTTGGAGCAACCGCAGACAATCTTCCCTATGCCCTCGATTATGGAAGAATTATTTCTTGCGGCATACTCTTTTTCACCATTGACTCCGGCATGTCAGGCCTTATTCGTGCTGACGGCAGTCCGAAGTACAGCATGGTTGGTTTATTGGTTGGCTGTATCACAAACATTATCCTCGATCCTATCTTCATATTCGTTTGTCATTGGGGGGTAAAAGGCGCCGCTTGGGCAACCGTGATCGGGCAAATATTAAACGCTATTGTATGTGTCGCCTATATCGGAAAATTTAAGAGCATCAAGCTGAACAAATCCCACTTTATCTTACATGGCAAAACACTGTGGAAAATATGTAGTATGGGAACTTCCAGTTTTATCACTCAGATTTCAATCGTTATCGTTATGGCTGTGTCGAATAATGTACTGGTATACTATGGCGCTCAATCCATCTACGGTTCAGATATCCCGCTGACAACTCTGGGAATTGTCATGAAGGTCAATATGATTGTGACCGCTTTTGTGATGGGCTTATCCACTGGTGTACAGCCAATTTTTGGGTACAACTATGGAAGTGGACAAATAGACAGAGTGAAAAAAACCTTCCGTTTTGTATTGACGATTGCCACTGTATTCCTGATTTTGGCATTTCTTGTATTCCAGTTTGCTCCTATGAGCATCGTTCGGCTCTTTGGTTCTGAATCTGATCTGTATAATGAATTTGCAGTGAAATGCTTTAGGATCTATCTTTTAGTCATACCGATCAACGGCTTGCAAATGGTAACGCGCATCCTATTCCAGTCTATTGGAAAAGCTGGACAAGCAACACTCTTGTCTTTGGCAAGACAGATTGTGTTTCTTGTGATCCCTACCATCTTGCTGCCAATGTTCATAGGCGTAGAGGGTGCATTGTGGGCAAGCCCCTTAGCAGAGACTATGGCATTCATTATGGCGCTCGTTATGCTGAAAATGTACTGGAAAAAAATCTGAGAAGTAAATATTTAACTTAAGTTGAACGGCTTATAATCACGACTGGCCGCAATTATGATAGCGGTGGTCACAACAAAGAAAGGAAACAAAAAATGGATATTAACGCAAAGATTGTATTACTAGAAAATACGCTCAAAAAGATAATCAAGGAGGAATAACTGAATGGAAAAGATGATTATTACGATTGGACGGCAATATGGCAGTGGCGGTCGCGAAATCGGTGAAAAATTAGCGGAACTTCTGGGCTATTCGTATTACGATACCCTGCTAATAGAAAAGACAGCACAAGAAAGTGGCTTGTCAAAGTCTATTGTCGAAAGGTATGACGAACGTCTTGCAGATAAATGGATGAATCTGTCGCTTGCCAGCACTACCGGTGATGTGAAGCAGCTGCCGGTTCCCTTAAAATCTGTTTTGTCCCAGTTTGAGGCGATTTATCGAATCGGACAAGCTGGAGCAGCCGTTATTGTCGGCCGCTGCGCAGACTATGTGCTGCAAGACCAAAAAAATGTGTTGTCTGTTTTTATACATTCGGACATGAAACATAGAATCGCTCGTGTTGCAGCCAGAAATAGTATTAGCGAGAATGAAGCCAAAAAAAGAATCCGAAATACGGATAAACAACGGGCTTCTTATTATAACTATTATACCGATCAGCAATGGGGTGAAGCCGATAGCTATAATCTCTGCCTTGATAGCGGTTTATTTGGAATCGACGGTGCTGTTGCTCTATTACAGTCATGTGTACAGCTATTTTCCAAATGAGTATGGGATGCGTTCCTATCTCTGAAAAAGCTGGGACAGAAGGGCTACATTCGATATCTGATAGAGAAAGACAATATGCGAAAAAAACAGATTCTGACTGTAAAGAAGTAGAACAATTTTTGTGTACAATACTTCACAATATCTACAGCACCCAGTATGCCAACAGCACAAAAAAACCAGCCACCGCTGCTAGCGCCGGAATAAACACCAGCGCCGCCGCCAGTAACAGTGCGGGAATATCGTGTTTTTCCAATTGAATCTTTTCCGTCCCCTGTTCCGTCTTTACAGAAGGCTTCCATCTTTTTTTCATGATACTCTCCTTGTCTTCTCCCCTACCCGGTCTATGTGGTGACAGGCGGAGTAATGGCCTGGCTTCGCTTCCACAAATTCGGGGGGATCTGTTTTACAAATGTCTGTAGCATAGGGACATCGCGTGTGAAACTTACAGCCCAACGGCGGTCTGACAGGGCTCGGAATATCTCCCTCCAGCAGGATGACCTTTCGGTTGTTCTGTGGATCCGTTGTGGGGATTGCAGACAGCAGCGCTTCCGTATAGGGATGTAGCGGCTCCTGAAATAGATCCTTTGACGCCGCCAATTCCACTAAGCTGCCTAAATACATTACGCCGATTCGATCGCTGATATACTTAACAACGCTCAAATCATGGGAGATGAAGAGATAGGTCAGCTTCTGTTCCTGCTTTAAATCCATAAGAAGATTTAGAATCTGCGATTGAATTGATACATCCAGTGCCGATACCGCTTCATCGCACACAACGAATCTAGGTTTGACAGCCAAGGATCGGGCGATACCGATCCGCTGCCGCTGACCGCCGGAAAACTGATGGGGATACCGGTGAAACATATAGGGGGAAAGGCCACACTGCTCCATGATCGCAACTATATACTCAGAGAAACCCGGGTCTCTGCGCGTGAACATCCCATGAGCCAACACCCCCTCTCCGATGATCTGTCCTACCGTCATTCTAGGATTCAGGGAGGAATACGGATCCTGAAAAATTAGCTGCAAATCCCTCCGCAGCAAACGCATTTCCTTGGGCTTCAATTGTGTGAGGTCAATCCCTGGCTCATTGGATGGGGCTTTTTTGCGATACTCCGGCTGAAACTCCTCCGGCCGGCGGCCGTAGTAGATCGTCTCTCCTTCCGTCTGAGGGTACAGCTGGAGCAGAACTCGGCCAAAAGTGGATTTCCCACAGCCGCTTTCGCCCACAAGGCCAAAGGTTTCTCCCTCCTTAATATCTAAGGAAATTCCATCATTGGCCCGCACATACAGCTGCTCCTTCTGTCTAAGGGATGTTCGTTTCAAAGGAAAATATTTTTTCAGATTCCGAACTGCAAGCAGGGCTGAGGACCCTTCACTCATGTCTCGATCTCCTTCCTTCTTTTCTCTGTATCTGGATACAGACAGCGGATAGAGTGAGCTGGCGCCACCTCTTCCAGCGCCGGCTCTTGCTCTCGGCAAAAGGGTGTCGCAAACTTACATCTAGGTGCAAACTTACAGCCTTTTGGCAGGTTTAGAGGGTGTGGAACGGAGCCGGGGATGGCCTCCAGGCGGACACCTGGTTCCGTATCCAATCTTGGAATGGATTCCAGCAGACCTTCCGTATAGGGATGGGAGATGACTCGATCCCCAAATATCTTAGCAACCGGCGCCATCTCCACCACTTCCCCGCAGTACATGACTGCCACAGAATCTGCCATCTCGCGAATCACACCTAAGTCGTGAGTGATGAAAAGAATCGCGGTTCCCCTCTGGGTTTGCAGATCCCGCATTAAGTTGAGAATTTGTGCCTGGATCGTTACGTCTAAGGCTGTGGTTGGCTCGTCTGCAATCAGAACCCGAGGCTCACAGGCCAAGGCCATGGCAATCATGATTCGCTGCCGCATTCCGCCGGACAATTGATGCGGGTATTGGCGTAGTACCGTCTCCGGATTGGGGATTCGGACGTCCTGCAAACTTTGTACTGCCTTCTCCTCCGCCGCTTTCTTCGATACCCTCTGATGGGTCCGATATACCTCTTGAAGCTGTCTTTGAATTGTGAAAACCGGATTCAAGCTCGTCATCGGCTCCTGAAAGATTACAGAAATTTCATTTCCTCGTATGGCATACATCTCGTTCATAGGAATTTTCGTCAGATCCCTGCCCTCGAAGAGAATCTTTCCGCTATGGATATAGCCATTGCCGTCCAATAGCCGCAATATGCTCATAGCCGATACGCTTTTACCGCTGCCGCTCTCCCCGACTACTCCCAATGTCTTGCCCGCTTCCACCCTATAGGATACCCCATTGACTGCCTTTACGACGCCCCGCTTTGTTCGAAAATACGTGTGCAGATCCACTAGCTCTAAAAGGGACATAGCCGCACCTACCTTTCATTGGATTTTGGATCAATGGCATCCCGAAGCCCGTCCCCGATGAGGTTGATGCTGATGGTGGCAAGACTTAAGGCCAGCGCTGGAAAGACCCAGCGCCACCAAAAATTTACAATCACCGTGGAGGCTTGTGAACCGGTCAGCATATTGCCCCAGGTTGGATTTGGCTCTACCACACCAAATCCCAAGAAAGATAGGGAAGATTCTGTTAACAGGCATGAGGCAAAGTTCAGTGTCGTGTTGACAATGATGACCGTCACCACATTGGGCAGAATATGCCGGAAAATAATGGAGAGTTCCCGGATTCCCATAGCCTTTGCCGCCGTGACAAACTCCTTTTCTCTCTCCGCCAGAATCTGCGCCCTGACAAGACGGGCCAAACCCGGCCAGCTCAGAACTCCAAGAATGACCATAATCAGACTAATCCTGCGAAGTTCGGAGACATTGTTGCCGACAATGGAGGACAATATCATAGCCAACGGCAGAAAGGGAATTGCCCCGACGATTTCAGCAAATCGCATGAGAATATTGTCAATCTTTCCCCCGTAGTATCCGGAGAAACCTCCGATCAGGACGCCAATCAAAGTGGAAATGATAACGGCAATGGCTCCGATGGTCATCGTCAGCCGGCCACCGGACACAAGCCTGGTGAAGACATCGCGCCCAAAATCGTCGGTTCCCATGAGATATCCTTTCAATCCCCAGGAGGCAACGCTGCCATCCTCCCGAATGACATAGTTTTGATAGTAACCGGCATGGATCGATGCCGCTGTCTCAGCTTCTGCCGGAACATCTGTCTGGTGGAAATTATTCCGTCCCCAGGAAACGACCCGGCCGTCTTTTAGCAGAACCGTAAAGTGGCTTCGCCCAGCCTCAATCGCTACGGTAGCCCCCTGAACTTTCTGTGGAATCTCCTGAACACCGAAATCCTGGCTCCCCCAAACGGTAATTCTTCCGTCCTCTGTCAACACTGCTGCGGATTTATCCGTCGCGGCCAAATCCACCGCGCGGCCTTGAATCTCCTGTGGCACCGCGTCAAAAGTAGACTCCTTTGCGGAAAGACTCACCACCTGCCGGTCCTTGGTCAGAGCCAGTGCCGTCGTCGTGTTGGACACGATCTTCTCAACGTTTCCCTGCACCTTTCCTGTCTCAATGCTGATGAGATTTTCATTTCCCCATACGAATAGCTCTCCGCCCTCTGTCACAACCATGGAGATCTGGTATCCCGCTTCAATTTGCTTTATGTCACTTCGCCCCTGCACGGACTCCGGTACTTGATCCAGCGAAAATCGGTTATTTCCCCATGTGCGCAGAGTTCCGTCCTCCTGTAGCGCCAATACATGGCTCAATCCGGCAGATACCTGTGATACGGGTTTCAAGTCCTCCGGAACTGCTTTTAATTTGTCATCCAGTATGCCCCACAGGTATACGGTTCCATTTTGATCGATGCCGATACTAAAGGCGGCCCCCGCGTCAATCTGTTTCGCATTTTGCCGCAGCGCTCTGGGAACCTTCTGCTGGGAGAATCCAGGTGGCAAATTTTGTTGCGTCACATCCTGATAGGATGGGTCTAAGGGATACAATATAGGCAAGATAAAGCAGGCCAAAAAAATCAGAACGAATACCACAAGTCCCGTCATCGCGACCTTATTGTCTCGGTACTGAATAAGAATCATCCGCATAGGGCTTCGGACTGGCTCCTCCTCTATTACGGGCGGATCCATTGTGTTTTGTCCAAAAAATAACCCTCGGAATAGATTTCGAAAAAAACCGGTATTTCTCTTTTTTCTCATAGTCATCTCCATTCTGGAGCGCTGGCGACGGGGCGAATTCTGCCACCAGAGCAATTTGTGACGCTCGGCACAAATTCTCACGTCTGCTCCTATTCCAGTTTAACGCGGGGATCCACCAGGCAGTATCCCAGATCCATGATCAGGTTTCCTGCCAGCGTCAGGACAACATAAAACATCTGCATCGCCAGGACAACGGCAAAATCCTGCTGCTTGAGTGCTGTGAAAAGGACATTCCCGATACCATTCCACATGAAGATGGATTCGATTACGACGGAACCGCCAAAAACACCGACAAACCAACCTGTCACAATAGTCACCACCGGAATCAGGGCATTTCGGAAAGCATGAGAGTAGATGACAACTTTTTCCCGAAGCCCCTTTGCCCGTGCTGTTCGAATATACTCCATGCGCAGCACGTCAATCATCGCCGCCCGTACATAGCGGGTAATACCTCCAAGGGAGCTGAGGGTCATAACCAGCAGGGGCAGTGCCATATGTTTGGCTGTGTCCAGCACTTTCGCCCATCCGGTCCCCGTGAAACCGGCTGTGTTCACTCCACTGATGGGAAAGATGGGAAACTTGACGGCAAAGAAAAAAATACAGACGAGGGAGATGATAAAGGCAGGCAGGCTATAGCCGACTACGGTCCCTACCTGGACCACTGTATCGAATACGCTGTATTGTTTTACAGCCGTGACAATCCCCAAGGGAATTGTAATTCCAAACACCAAAACAAGAGAGGCAAGATTAAGCAGAATCGTATTTTTCATGGGAGTTTTGACCATATCGATGACAGGCATCCGATATTGGGAAGAATAGCCAAAATCTCCCCGGAGCATATTGCCAATCCAGCTCACATACTGTACGACGATGGGCTTATCCAGTCCGAGACGTTCCCTCGCTTCCTGGTATAGTTTGTTATACTGTTCCGGGTCTGTGTTGGCGATGGATGTGTCCAACATCATCCTCGCCGGGTCCCCCGGCACCATCTTATAGATTCCAAACATGAGGATCGAGACGATAAAAAATACAAAGACAACATACAATAACCGCCTTGCGATATATCGAATCATGCTCCTGTTCCCCTTCTTTACTGACTAGAAAAGTTTGCGAAACGCAAACTTTTCCTCCGCATATAGGACAAAAAAGAGGCGTTTCAAAATTCAGGAAGTCCCTGAATTTGAAGCACCTCTTGTATGCTTCTTACTTTGTAGTATGCGACAACGGCATAGAAATTATGCAGTTAAACTGGCGTACAAAATAGCATTTGTCCAGTTCCACAGCGCCTGCGCATCATACCCCGTAAGCTTCGTTGTAAAGAAATCGTGATAATCATCGGAGTACAGCGGAATATCTGGAAGCACCTCATTCCACCGCTTCTGAAATGCCAACCAGTTTTCCACCCATGTCTCCTCGTCACCAGGCTCCGTCGCCTTCATTGCCAGCGCCAGCTGCTCCAGCTCAGCGTCTTGAATGAAGTTGGTGTTGTAGAGTCCGAAAAACTGCGGGTCTGTGCTGTAATAATACCAGGGCGAGTTTGCCTCCGCAAAGGACGTCGCCAGGTTGAACATGTGATACTTTGGCTGGTCGGTCCCCTGACGGTTAATGTGGTTCTGCAGAACGCCAAATTCGACCGTCGTTGCGTTTAATTTCATTCCGACCTTCTGCATCTCACTGGGCAACATGGTGCTCAGCAGGTCAGACACAGGATTGTTTGGAGTATTGGCCCATTCAATGATCAGCGGCATCAGATCTCCGTCAACATTTTTGTAGCGAACGGAATCGGAGCCTTCCACGTACTCGCCGCCTGTCTCATTGAGAGTCCAGCCGTCCGCAATCAAAAGCTCTTTTGCCTTTTCAGGATTCAAAGTGTAGTGCTGAAGCTCCTTCTCTAGGCGTTCCTTCGTCTCCCTGTATTCCCACTGGGATAGCCCGTAAAAGCCGTCCACGACCTTCGCGTAACCGCCGGAATACTGTCTGGCAAATTCATCCCGGTCTAATAGGTAGGCAATGGCCTGACGTACCGCCTGAAACTGGGTTGGGCCAAAATCAGCGGAAAATGCGATCTTTCCATATCCAGCTCGAGGATAATGGACATAGCTGACCTTGCCAGCCTCCTCCAAATCCAGCCCCGCTTCAATGGATTCTCCACCGGAAACACCGGTGATCAAATCCACTGCCCCCGCCGCCAATTCATCCATCATGGTGGCCGTGGTGACGGATTTCATAATAATCTTGCCGATGGAAGGCGTCTGTCCTTCGTAATTGCCTAGGTAGCGATCGTTGCGCTCCAAAATCGCTTGCTTCGTCGACGGATCATACTGAACAAACCGGTAGGGTCCGCAGGTAACGGTGGGCTTATAGCGGTAACCGGACTCTGAGTTCAGAATCGGCTCCCGGATCAAATCCACTGTAAAATTATCGGAGAGCGTTGCGCCATTTCCCGTGTCCTCTATTGAAGCCCCCGGCGCTAAAACATGCATAGGCAGCGGCTTTACGTCACACCAGACTAATTCATAATAATACGGAAACTTTTCCGCCGCTACGGTCACGGAAAATTGGTCGTCACCCAGGAGACGGACTCCGCCAAAGGTTTTGGTCTCCCCTGCGTTAAACTCTTTATATCCAACATAGTCCATGCCCGCCGTGGCGTCCGCCTCCAGCGCCGCAAATTCCGGCGAGGATTGAAGCAAAATCGAAAACACATAATCCACTGCTGTGATGGGCGTCCCATCGTTGTACTGCAATGAATCCTGTAGGGAAATCGTATAGGTCTTCGATCCATCCTCGTTCTCTTGAACCTCGATGCCCCCATCTTTCACAACTGTCGGATCTACGACAAAGGTGCCCTCCTTTGAGTACACAACAGGCGAATAGCCATAGATGAGCCGCATAGCGTCGGCGTTAGCCCGTCCGCTAGTCCAACCTGACATAAAGTCAGAATTCAAGTCTGTCACAGAGCCGACAATCAGCTGCCCCGAGGCCGCTGACGAGGCTGGTGGGGTTGAATTTTCATTCGGCAATCCGCTGGAATCCGTTCCTGTATTGGAACACGCCGCCGCCGTAATGGTCATCATGACCAAAAGACAAACTGCTATGATCTTTTTCATTCTTTTACTCCCTTCAAAAAATGAATTGCTTACTTCATATGATTGCATTATATCAGAGAAACATTCCACAATCCACTGTAAATCGAAGGAAATAAAACGCATTAATTCATTTGTTGTAAAAGATTGGTTTTTTCAAAAAATTATGTACATATGCAACTCGTATTCCCTGACCCCCATCCCCAATATGCCTATTTAGCGAAATACTCTTAGCGCACCTGGTCATACCACTGAGCGATTCCTTCACACAGTCCCTGGGCACAGAGTCTTTGATAGTCCTCTGATACTAGCTTCACATCCTCCTGTTCATTGGACATAAATCCCATTTCAATGGTGATAACGGGCACCGTTGACCAATTAAAGCCCGTCTGGTCGTCCCGCTTTGATAGCCCCCTATTTTTCGCTCCCGTTATGGCAACGAAAGAATCCATCACAATACGCCCCGCCTTATAGCTAGCTTCCTCGATTCCGCGCACAGAATCGCCGGCGGGAACCAACATGCTGGCACCGTGAACATCGGAGCTTTCCGCACCGTCACAGTGGATCCGGACTGCCAGATCGACCTCAGCCTCGTTGAACAGCAACGCTCTCTGGACATTGCTGATATTCACATTCCCTGTCTCGCGGGTCATGACCACGGTGGCGCCAGCCTCCTCCAGCATATCTCGCAGAAGCAGGCCAACTGCCAAGGTGACCTGGTGTTCCGGCACTTTCGTAAAACGGCCCGTTGTACCGCTGGCAACCGCCGCTTTCATCACCGCTGAGCCAGGTGCGTTAGGTTCTTTTGTCGAATCTCCCCTGTTCTGATGGCCTGGGTCGATTCCGATCACAAGTCCCTCAAGGCGTGATTTCGCCTGCTCCTCCGCCATTTTTTCTTCCACCGCCCGTTTGGCCTCCTCAAGCAAAGGCGACAGTTCCGTCGAAGGTATCGCAAATCCTGATGCCGTCCCCTCCAAGCGTTCAGTTGGCGTATACCGCATCCCATCCGCCAAAAAAAGCCGGACTTCGGATTCATCCCCTTCAGCGGGAAGCCTCCTAGATGCGACCCACAGTCCGCCTGCAGCTGCCGAAACCACCAAAAGGAATAAAAGGACCGCGATCCAAATTTTATTTGCCTTTTTCATAAGCTCGCTCCCCCACTCTCTGTTGCCAGAATAATACGCAGGCTGGCATGGAGATTCCATGGCATATGTCCACTTCCTGTAGTCCTTCCTCTGTCCTCTTAAAACTGACGATATGATCTGAATTTTGGTTGGCCGCCAACAGAAAATCTTCCTGGGGCGTCAGGCTACAATCGCGGGGATGCTTGCCATGTGTGGATACCGATTGCTGCTTCCACAGTTTTCCATCCTCATCAACAGAAAAGCATGCAATGCTCTCCTCACCTCGATTTGACACGTAAATCCGGTCGCCAGCTTTTGTAATTCGGATCGCCGCTGCACAGCTTGTCCCGCGAAATCCCGCTTCCAAACTGCTGATCTCCTGTCGCGCCCTCAACCCGACCTCCGCTGAATACTCAAACGCCACAATGGATGAGCCCATCTCCGTCAAGACATACGCATACTTTCCATTGGGATGAAACACCATATGTCTGGGTCCGCTTCCGGGCGGCATAGGGACGCACATCTCCGACTTTAGCTTAAGCTTGCCGGAAGCGGGGTTAACATCATACACCACTAGCTGATCCATTCCCAGATCACAGACGATGGCATACCGACCGTCGGGCGTAATACAGGTACTATGTGCATGAGCCTTTTCCTGACGGCTTTTATCCGGGCCGCCCCCGATATGGCGGCGCATACAAAACATAGGCGTAAGGTTTCCTTTCTCGTCGATGGGGTAGGACTGTACGGTGGCATCCTCATACGCCACAGCAAATAGAAATCTCTCGGAAGGATCCATCGCCAGATGACAGATGCCCCCTCCCGGTGCCTTTACGCGGTTGCGGGGCGTCAAAGCCTTTGTCCGCGGGTCAACATCATAGGCGACGATCATCCCTCGACTTCCGTCCGTCGGCTCCGACGCCGCATATAGGATCGTCCCCTCTCGGTTTAAGTACAGATAGGAAGGACTGACCTGCTCCGCCAAGAGCTCAGGCTTGCCGGTGAATTTTCCCTGTTCAACCGCCAAGCCGTAGATCCCACTACTTCCCTTCTCCGTATACGTTCCAACATAACAGTATTCCATCTGCGCTTCCCCTCTTTTTTGTCAACTCATGATTGTTCTTTGATCCGTCCCAGGCAGTAGACTTCTGCCTTTTTATCATACTGCATTTCCCGTGAGATTACAAGGCTCATTTGCGAAAAAAAGCCGCCGCATAAACTGACGCAATGCATATTGGACAATGGGAGACTCATATGTATACAGTAGAAACCAGGTATTAGAATGTGGGAGGGATTGACATGAGCGACATGATGCAGGGATGTGGAAAGGATAACTCCTTGCTGATTCTGCTTTTACTTCTAAGCTGCTGCCAGGGAACAGGGGTGGGCGCCGGCTGTGCTAACTTCGACGATCTCGTTTTTTGGCTTGTCTTGATCTTGATTCTGAGTGGAGGCTTCGGCTGCCGGTATTGAGACGATGGAGGGGGAGGCCCGGCGTTTTGATAAAATCGATGGGCAATATTCCCATCGATGATGCATATACTATAGCAGGACTCAAAAGAAAGGAGCCGTTCTCATGGACCAGTCGATTAATTTTGAACAGATGAGACAGATGATCAATATGTTCTCCAATTTCTCCGGACCTCGTGAAACGCCTTCACCCAAGTCTGAAAAATCGGATGATCGCACGCCAGAATCCATGCGAATTCTCAAAACCGTCATGCCCTTCATGGAAAGTCCAGCAAAGGGGCAACTGGGAATTCTTTTAAAATGTATGGAGTTAAAAAATACAGTCTCCTGCTACGAACAGGAAGTGAAAAAAAAGGATACGGCGGACTTTCAGCGGTCCGCTTCGTCAAAACCCAAAAATGAGTTCTCTCCGAGAAAGCAAAGAGAAATGCTAAAATCCATCCGCGATGTCTGTGGGAAGGACAAACAGCATATCATCGATATGGCGCTCCAGACGCTGCAAATGCAAGAATTCATGAAAATGACTCAGCATGGCGCAGATCCCTCGGCTCAGCCCCAGGAGGCGGCCCCTGCTTCCAGACAAGACAGCCCCCCCTCGAACCCGCAGCCGGATCTGGGATCCGCTCTCTCCTATCTGCGGCCAGAGCCCTTCAAAGCATCGCCACAGAGTTCAGCCATTTCCAATCCCTCGCTGTCCGAACAGCTGAAAGAGGGATTGACGCCGGAACAACAGCAAATGTTTGACAACTTGTCCTCTTTTATGAACAACACACCACCGAAAGGAGCTCCCAATGAGTAGCGAATTAAATTCTTTCTATGAAAGTACTGCTTTTCGCAGATTGGCCCCCGCGAAAGCAAAACTGATTCGGGAAATGGTCGACATGATGGAGAATAAGTCGACCAATGAAAAAATGCAGATTATGATCTCCTACGGCTTTCGAATGAAAAATAATGGCCTAACCCTCACATCCGAAGAATCGTCCCTGCTGCTGAACGCGCTTCAGCAAAACTTGAGTCCTCAGGAACGCCAAAAAATGCAGACGCTGCTGCAAATGTTTTGAATGCGGCAGCATCTTCACCGCCTAGGCTGTGCCAAACTGAAGGACCTACTGTCGAGAACAGAGTTTGTAGAAATACAGGCTCTGTTCTTTTTTTCCATAGCTGAAAAAAAGTTCGCGAAAGCTCTCAAAAAGGAACAGCGCATACCGCGCTGTTCCACATTCCATTCCCGTCTTCACGATTTCGCCTCGTCTTGCAGTTTGCTGTCCGCGATGATCTTGTCCTGTACTTCCTTGGTCGTCTCCTCGTACCGGGCAAATTCCATGGAAAACATGCCGCGCCCCTGGGTGATGGAGCGCAGGTCCGCCGGATAGGTAAACATTTCCGCCTGGGGAACCTCCGCCTCGATCACCTGTTTCTTACCAACTCGCTCCATGCCGAGAACACGGCCGCGGCGTTTATTCAAATCCCCGATAATATCGCCCATGTAAGCCTCATCCACGGTAATGTGAACGGTCATTATAGGTTCCAGTATCACAGGCTTTGCCTGGGGAATGCCATTCTTGAATGCCAGGGCTGTGGCTAGCTTGAATGCCATCTCGGAGGAATCCACCGGGTGATAGCTGCCATCCACTAAGGTCGCTTTGACTCCCACCATGGGGTACCCCGCCAGAACGCCGCTCTTGACACACTCCTGAATTCCCTTCTCGACGGCTGGGAAATAGTTCTTGGGAACCGCGCCGCCAAATACCTCCTCCGCAAAAACATAGGGCTGTGTCAGATCCCCGGATGGCTCAAAGATTATATGTACGTCGCCGTACTGTCCATGACCTCCCGATTGCTTCTTATGCTTCCCCTGTACCTGCACCTTGCTGCGGATTGTCTCACGGTAGGGAACTTTTGGCTTCTTCAATTCAATTCCGATTTTGAACTTGTTCAGCATCTTGCTCACGATAACATCCAGGTGCTGGTCCCCGACACCATACAACAGCTGCTGTTTCATCTCACGGTCAACGACCAGACGGATTGTGGGATCCTCCTCCATCAGCCGCTGTAAGCTGGCCGATACCTTGTCCTCATCCCCTTTGCTCTTCGGCTCAACCGCCATACACATCAGCGCATCTGGGAACTGGATCGGGGGGAAATTCACCGCGATCCTCTTACCACACAGCGTGTCGCCTGTCGTCGTAACGGAGAGCTTCGTCACGGCTCCTATATCCCCGGCATGGATCTCCGGGACCTCAATCTGCTCCTTCCCCCGCATGACATACAATCGATTCATCCGCTCCACAGCGTCCTTGGTCACGTTGACCACCGGATCATCCCTTCGGAGGATGCCGGAATTGATTTTGAAATAGGTGATCTTGCCGAGGAAGGGGTCCACAGACGTCTTGAATACGAACGCTGAGAAAGGCGCCGTCTCCCCGCACTCCACTTTGACCGGTTTCCCGTCCTTGTCCACCGCGTCCAGCGTGGGATGAACCATCTCAGCCACAGGAAAATAACGGCATATGGACGTCATCAGCACACCGATACCGGTCCCATTGATAGCACACCCACACAAAACCGGCACGATATCGCCGGAGACGATACCGCTCTTCAGAGCGTCCTGAATCTCATCCACCGTGAACTCATCCCCGTCGAAATAGCGCTCCATCAACTCCTCGTCCGTCTCCGCCACTGCCTCTAAAATCATCTGCCGGACAGGATCTATCTCATCCGCCATCGAATCCGGTATCTCGCATGGAACGACGCGGTCGCCTTCGAATTTACGCCCCTCCATCTTCACAACGTTTACGAAACCGACAAATTTCCCATTCTCTTTGATCGGAACTTGAAATGGAGCGATTGCCTTGCCAAATGTACTCTGCAAATCTTCCAGCACCTTCACCAGATTGGCGCCCTCTTCATCCATCCCATTGACAAAGATAAACCTTGGCAGGCCAGCCGCCTCCGCCTTCTCCCACGCTAACTCTGTGCCAACCTGAACGCCACTCTTGGCGGAGACAACGATAACCGCGCCCTCCGCCGCACGAAGCGCTTCCTCAACCTCGCCAACAAAATCAAAGTAACCGGGTGTATCCAAGATATTGATCTTATACTCTTCCCACTCAATGGGAAGGATGGAAGTATTCACTGAGAAGTGCCGCTTTGTTTCTTCTGCGTCAAAGTCGCTGATCGTATTTCCATCATTCACGCTTCCACGTCGGGTTATGGCTCCCGACGCAAAGGCCATTGCCTCTGCCACGGTCGTCTTGCCAACCCCACCGTGGCCGAGCAATACAATGTTGCGAATCTTGTCTGAAGAATAGACCTTCATAAACATTCCTCCAATCTTGGATTAAATTGTCGATTCCGCGCACAAAGTTTGTATGGTCGTCCAGGCAGCTCTCACCGTCGATCGAATATTTCATCTAGATTACCATATGCTTACCCTCTACGCCTTATATTTTCTTATTCGACTTTCCCAAAACTTTTCCTTTTTTTCAAAAAAAAATATTTATTATTTTTTTAAGGAATGTATCACCTCTTCTTTAAAACTATGATATAATAAAAAGAAAGCGCTGTGGCCCAAATCGGCAATCTATTTATCATTCGAAAGGACGAAGCCTCATGCAAAAAATTCCCAGTTTTACTGTCAATCATTTAAAATTAAATCCAGGTGTTTATGTCTCACGGAAAGATGCGGTTGGGAATGAAGTTCTTACAACATTTGACATTCGCATGAAAGCGCCCAATCGAGAGATCGTCATGTCAACTGGTACCTGTCATGCCATCGAACACATGGGGGCTACATTTTTGCGAAATGATCCGGAATACGCCGATAAGACGATCTATTGGGGGCCAATGGGGTGTCGGACGGGTTTTTATGCCATACTCAAGGGAGATTTGTCCCCGATGGACATTCAGAAGCTGTTGATCCGCTTATTTCGCGCCATGGCTTCCTTTGAGGGCGTTATCCCTGGCGCTTCCCCTAAAGACTGCGGCAATTTTGAAGATATGGATCTGTTCAGTGCCAAAATCGAAAGTCAATGCTTTGTCGACAATGTGTTAACCATTCTATCGGAGGACAATACGGTATATCCCGTCTGACCTCTGATTAAAAAATTCCTTCCCCGTCTATACTATTTAAGGATATGTTTAGCAAGAGGAGGGATTTCCATGAGTGTGGAACGGCGTTGTAAACAAATTGCGATGAACTGTGCCGCATACAGGACCCACGAAGATTCTGACCTATCCCCCGGTTCCTGTCTTGACTGCGCTCACTACGATGCGAAGCGGCATGGCTGTGTCCTTGATCTCGATGAGAAAATCTATAGCAGCTTAACCCAGTATTATCAAGATGATCTATCTGAGTCATAATCGCTTCCGCAAAAAAGGCCCTTAAAGATGTGGCATTCCACCCTTTAAGGACCTTTTTATCTGTCAGAATCTTAGTTCATCTGTCCCTGACTATATTTCGCTTTCACCTTTTGAATCTTCTGCTGATCGGCCTGCTCTGTGGGATACCAGCCTTTCGCCGCCATCTTTTTATAGATCGCATCCTGCATCTGCAGCGACTGTTCCAGGGCATTGTCAAAGGCGGCGTGTACGTTCTGCGTATTGGACTCGATCGTCCCGTGAAGATATAGATCACACACGCCCTTTTCGACCATCAGGATATTTTCCATCAAACATTTGTCATCCATTTACCGGCGTCCTCCTTATACTAATTGATACAGCTGTGTAAACAGCTCCTGGTGCTTTTGATACATCTGGTTCACGAAACTGCGCAGCTCTTCATCCTGAAGCTTCTGCGCGGTTTCCTGACAGGTGGTTTTCAAAAACTGCTCATGTCCCAGCGCATCTTCGATATACAATAATTCCTTAGGGCTCATTTCCTTCACCTCCAAGGATAGTATAAGACGATTTGCCATTCTTATTCAGCTCCAGAAGAAATCCCGACTTTTGTCAGTCCGTCTTCACCATGGGAACGGTAAACAGAATGCCATTTCCGGTCCCTTCCTGAATATTGGTAATCTCCGCCAGCTGCTGCATAATCGCCAATGATTCTTCCTCCGAAGGAACGGGAATTAGAAATGTTTTATTATATCTCCGCTCGTCCAGCTCCTTGCTGCTATTCATGCCGCCCGCGACCGACGGCGCATAGTTCACATATCCGTGATGATATAGCCCATAGGAGCCAAAGGTGTTCAGGACCGTATACTGCTCGATCCGCCGCTCTCGTAACACCTGTAATACCCTTTTCGTTTTTTTGGTATCGTTCAATACGAAAAACAGAATTACTCCTTGCTGCATACGACCACCTCCAATGTGTCAACCTGAAATCGACGAGTCTTCTTTCTTTTTGCGCTGTTTTCGCTCACGCTTTTCGATATGCCGTTCCAATTCTCCGCCGCACATGTGGGTAACAGGTAGAGCAAAGGATATACCGGCCCCAGGTTCCGCCAGCACACCTTTTACATAGTCTAGAATCCGTTCCACCTGTTCTTCCCGCTCAATGACTGAAAAGATTGTATTGTTGTATGCAACTTCCCCGTCCAATCCTTTCAACACGCCTCCGATCATCGGCATGGAATAAACCTTTTTGTCCAAGGCGCGCGATCCCATGGAATCGATGACAGTAGCGCCATGGGACCCAAGACGGCTCATTCCCTCTAATATCTCCGGTAGCTTCTCCCGTTGATTCAGTACAATGAAAACGACATACATACAAAAACCTCCTTTTCCACTATGATTTGACACCAGCTGTAGTTTCCTCTCCACTGAGCGGCGGCTTTTCCCTGCTAAAAAGAAGTTTCAATAGCGGCGGCGTCACGATGGTAGAGACAACCACTAGCAAAACGACGCTTGTAAAGGTGGCATCATTGATAATGCCGCGCTGTAATCCCTGGGTCGCGACGATCAAAGCCACCTCTGCACGGGCGATCATCCCGACTCCAACTTGCAGCGACTCTTTACCACTATACTTCATCACCTTGGCGCCCAAACCGCAGCCAACAATCTTCCCCAATATGGCGATGAGCACGATAGTCAAAGAAAAACCTAGGTGCGTGAAAATATCCGCGCTGATATTGGCCTTGATTCCAATGCTGACAAAGAAAATCGGAGTAAACAGCGCGTAGGCGATATATTGAATCCGGCGGATTATCTTGTTCTTGAAAGGCGTCGTCGACAAAATCACACCGGCAAAGTACGCGCCCGTGATGGCAGCGACGCTGAATAGCTCCGACATAAAGGCCATGACAAAGCAAAAAACGATGACGATGGAGATGTACTTATCGCTCCATTGCCTTGTGGCGGCAATTCTCGTCAAGAATTTGGAAATCAGAAATCCGGCTAGCAATGCGATGGCAAAAAAAGCAACGATTTTAATCAACAGGAGTCCGATATTGGTTGAGGTGCCCGACGGATTGGCAAACCCGGACACAACGGCTAAGAGGATGATTCCGACTACATCGTCGATAATCGCCGCCGCCAAAATCGACACGCCCTGCTTCGTTCTCAGCTTCCCCATATCCCGCAGGACGGAGACGCTAATGCTGACCGAGGTGGCTGTCAAAATTGTTCCAATGTACAGGGCGGAATAGAACGGCGACACCTCCTCATGCGATACCTGCTCCCGAAATACAAACAGTGGGATGACCGTGCCGAGCAGCAAGGGAACTGCCACACCGCCCAAAGCGATGACGGTGGCCGGCTTCCCGGCCTCGCGAAGTTGCTTTAAATCTGTATCCAATCCAGCTAAAAACATGAGAAAAATGACGCCGATCTGTGAAAACGTGTAGATCAGTTCATCCTGTGCCGGTATCCAGCCCAACACCGTGGGGCCCACAAGAATACCGGCAAGTATCTGTCCCAGCACTTCCGGCATCCGGACTAAGGAGGCCAGCTTTCCTCCCAAAAAGGCCGCGATAATTAGAATCGCGATCTCCACCAAAAAACCATTTTCCCCTAGTGATTCAATCACAGACAATAAACTGCCCATTGCCGTGTTCATTGTCAAATTCCCTTCCCTCTTTATTCCATATGTTTCAGGCGTTCCGCCTGATCAACTGTGATAATATACTCAATCAATTCATTCAGATCCCCATCCAGAATCTCTTCCAGCCGGTGGGTTGTCAGCTTGACCCGGTGATCCGTGACTCTCGTTTGGGGAAAATTGTAGGTTCGAATCTTTTCACTTCGGTCTCCTGTCCCCACCTGACTCTTTCGATCTGCGCTCACTGCCTCCTGCTGTTTTCGCAGTTCAATCTCATACAGCCGTGCGCGGAGAACCTTTAATGCTTTGTCCTTATTTTTTAACTGTGACTTTTCATCCTGACAGCTGATGACAATCCCCGTGGGGATATGGGTGACGCGGACGGCGGAATCGGTGGTGTTGACGCTCTGCCCTCCGTTGCCTGAGGAGCGGAACACATCCACGCGCACGTCATTCATATTGATTTCCACGTCCACGTCTTCCGCCTCCGGCAGGACGGCCACCGTTACTGTCGAAGTGTGGATCCTTCCGCCTGATTCCGTAGCGGGTACTCTCTGGACACGGTGAACTCCACTCTCGTATTTCAGTTTGGAAAAAGCTCCCTGTCCCTGAACCATGAAAATGATCTCTTTCAACCCTCCGATGCCATTCTCATTGGAGCTGACAGTCTCTACCCGCCATCCATTCCGCTCTGCGTAGCGTCCATACATGCGAAAAAGCTCAGCGGCAAACAGGGCCGCCTCGTCGCCGCCGGCGCCGGCCCGGATTTCTACATATACATTTTTTTCGTCATTGGGATCTTTCGGCAGCAACAATATTTTAAGCTCATGTTCCAGCCTCTCCAACTGCTCTCGGCTTTGTGATAGTTCTTCCTTCGCCAACTGCCGCAGCTCTTCATCACTTTCCTCCTCGAGAATTGTCAAACTATCCTCGATATTCGCTTTCACCGCTTTATATTGCTGGTATGTCTCGATCACGGGAGTCAAAGACGCATGCTCCCGCATAATCTTCTGCCATTGCGCCTGGTCTCCGATGACCGCAGGGTCATTCAAGCGGTGCCCCAGCTCTTCATAGCGATGGATTAACCCTTCTAACCTCTCAAACACGATTTTCACCTCGATCTTTTTCAATCCCTAAATAGCTTGCGCTCACGACACGGTCATGTCCGGCCAAATCCTTGCGAATTTGGACATTCTGATATCCTTCCTGCGCCAGTATCTGAGAAACGGAACTCCCCTGATCCCATCCGATTTCTAACCACAACTGTCCCCCTGGCCTGAGATGGTCTTTCGCTTGGACTCCCAACTCTCGATAATACTTCAAGCCATCCTCACCTCCACTCAAGGCTAAACGCGGCTCAAATTCTCGAACATTTCGTTCTAAATTCTGCATATCACGATCTGAAATATACGGTGGGTTGGATATAATGTAATGCCATGTCCTTTTCTCTTCTTCTGGCAGAGCTTCCAATAGATTTCCCTGTAGAAGCCGAAGGGAAACATCATTGCGCCTCGCATTTACTTCCGCCACCTGGAGCGCGCCGGCGGATAAGTCCGTCGCTGTCATCTGGACTGCCTCTTTTCGAAAGGCCGCAATACTGACTGCAATGCAGCCAGACCCAGTCCCTATATCCGCTGCTTTAAGGGTTATTTTCTGCTCCTCCATGTCAGACAACACTGCCTCCACCAAGGTCTCCGTGTCCTGCCGTGGAATTAAAACTCGCGGATCGACATAAAACGACAGTCCCATAAATTCCTGCCCCTCGATGATGTATTGAACTGGTTTACCTTGAACCCGCTGCCGTAAATACTGCTGGTATACCCTTTCCCTGTCTGGATCTGCCTCCTGATCCCCATTGAGCAGATAGTGAGTTCGATCTATGGAAAAGGCGGCCTCAAATAAGATCCGGCCATCGGATATGGCGTCCTCAATCTGATGGCTCTGCAAAAAATGTACGCCGTCCATCATGGCTTGCCGCAAAGTCTTTCTCATCCTTCCGGCGCCGTCTCCACTTTCAAATTGTCAGGCAGCGCGTCCTCCGTCTCCAGCACACGGATGGTGGAGGCGATGGCCACCTCGATTTCCTCCAAATCCGGCTCCCTTGTGGTTAGTTTTTGTAGCATAAGACCAGGATATACAAACGCTCCCAATACTTTTGACTTTGACCTTGCAGACAGCCGCAGAATCTCGTAGGATATTGCCGACACCACTGGAATGAGCAAAATCCGATAGCCTATCCTGAGAAATGGATTGGACACCTGGATGAACATGAAGACTACGATGCTAATCACCATGACCAGAAAGATAAAACTGGTTCCGCAGCGGCGGTTCAGCCTGGAATGATGTTTTACATTCTCCGGCGTCAGCTTCTCTCCGGCCTCATAGCAGGCGATTGTCTTGTGCTCCGCCCCGTGGTACTCATAGACTCTCTGTATATCCTTCATCTGAGAGATTGCCACAATGTAGAGCACAAATAGTAAAACGCGAATCACGCCCTCAAAAATATTTAGGACCCAAGTGTATGGGATCACATTGCTGAGAAGCCGGGATAGGAAGACTGGAAGGGCGATGAAGAGCGCTAAGGCAAACAGAACGGCCACGAAGACAGTCCCGGCCATCACCGCACTGTCTCCATGCTCCTGTTTCCACCTGCCAAATTTCGTCTCCGGAGTTTTAGCCTCCTCCTCTTCCTCCAGGATAAAGCCTGCGGAATATGTCAGTGTTCGCATTCCGATCACAAGGGACTCCGCAAAGCGAATGACGCCCCGTATAAAAGGCCATCCCAGTATCCTATGCCGAACCGTCAGCGAGTCCGAGTCAAAGCTATCCACATGAATCTCTCCATCAGGCTTGCGCACAGCCACCGCATAGTGATGATCCCCTTTCATCATCACGCCCTCCATTACGGCCTGTCCGCCTATGCTGAGCAGCTTAGTACTGCATGATGTATTCTTCTCTCCCATAACAACCTCCTAGCCTCGCCGTTCATAAATAACCGGCTGAAGTCATGCTCCAGCCGGTTATTTGCTCTCTTATTCTTGTTCCGTGTTGCCAATGCCATATTTGCGATTGAACTTGTCAATACGTCCGCGAGCAGCAACAGCCTTCTGCGTGCCGGTATAAAATGGATGACACTTGGAGCAGACTTCAACTCGAATCTCCTTCATGGTGGATCCTACCTTGAATTCATTTCCACAGTGGCATTTCACCGTAGCTTCCTGATAATTCGGATGAATTCCTTCTTTCACGCCATTCACCTCTTTCATGGATATTCGTAGATATTGATTTCCGACCAATAAATACGTGCTAATCCTGTATAGTATACCACAATGTTTTTCGTTTTTCAATCCTTTTTTTAAGATTCCTATCCCTGTGTTTGTGGGTTGTACGCCTTTGGCTCCCCGAATTCCTTAGCTACGTATGTCGCCACTATAGCATGATGTTCATGCTATCTTAAAGGGAATACTTCCTTCCTCATCGCTGTTATTTTTATGTTCGCTCTCGTCCTCCTGATCACGCTCCTGATTTGGAAAGGTAATCTCCTCATAATACTTCAAATCGTGAAAGTTATTCGGGAATAGATGAATTTCGCTTCCCCTTCGATACCCTCCCGGCTCATTTTGATCTAATATATTCCAGACAATAACCTTATAAAGAACTGCATTATATGTCGTAGTTCCTCCATCTTTATATGTTAATTTGATTGGAAATAGAAGTAGAATCATAATAAAGGCCATCGCTAAAATCATAATTATTTTACTTTTCTTTAATTTTGGCAATAGTATTCCTCCTCAGAAACTTGATTACAAATTCTTGCATGTAAAATTGTATTTCGATGTAGGACAGAACGCTGCTCCAACAGTATTTCTCTGGCCTCTTTCCTTTATCCCTAGGTCCCATCACTGGCAAACGCAGAACTAAAACAAAAAATTTTCCTTCAATCTCTTTGATGTTCACTTGTTTTGTGGTATAATAATGAACAGATTTTCCTAGACTTCTACGCTATGGAGGAGGTTACATCATGTCTAAGCTCAGGTGGAAGCCCGGCAACATGCTCTACCCGCTGCCGGCCGTCATGGTCTCCTGTGGAGATCAACCTGATAATTATAATATTTTTACAGCCGCCTGGACTGGAACTCTGTGCTCCGATCCGCCCATGACCTATGTATCCATTCGCCCTGAACGCCATTCCTACGCTTTGATCTCTCGCACAAAAGAATTTGTCATCAACCTGACGACGCGGCGTTTAGCAAAAGCAGCAGATTTTTGTGGTGTCCGATCCGGCAGGGAGCTTCACAAATTTGATGCCTTGGGCCTCACAGCGGTTCCAGGTTTCACCGTGGGCGCGCCTCTGGTCGGGGAAAGCCCTCTGAGCCTGGAATGTCGTGTCCGGCAGGTTATTCCCCTTGGCTCCCATGATATGTTTATGGCCGACATCCTATGTGTCGCAGCGGATGATCGCTACCTCGATGACGCCGGACGTTTTCACTTGGAGGAAGCGGATCTTCTCGCCTACTCCCACGGAACCTATTATGCTCTGGGCCAGCAATTGGGACATTTTGGTTACTCTGTGAGAAAGACCGGAACAAAAAAGGGATAAGGAGGTACGAGCATGACATTTGGAGAACGAGTGAAGACGCTTCGCCAGGAAGCAGGCTGGACTCAGGAGGAGTTGGGAGAGAAAATACACGTATCCGCCCGTGTCATTGGCTACTATGAGGCCGATGACCGCTTTCCTAAAAATCAAACCATTCTCCTCGACTTAGCGAAGGCCTTTCAAGTCTCTCTGGACTATCTTTTGGATAATCCGGTGCGCCAAGAGGCCACCTGCCCCAGCCGCTTCTGCTATGTCAAAACCATGAATGCCCAGCAGCGCAATCAGGTCAACGATTACATACGATACCTCCGCTGGAAACAGCGCAGGGAGCGCGAGGAGGAAGAATTGCAGGAGCATCTGGACCCCGATGCAGAACATAATGGGATTTCCGGCATCGGAAAACAATCCCTGGAGGAAGCATTGAAGTCTTTTCAGCTTCGATCCACCATCACAGGGGAATAATCTACAGACTTAGAAACGGCATCCTTCTCGTTGAAGAATGCCGTTTCCTATAGAAACATCTCGATTACTGCTGTGAGGATGCCGGCGGATCTTGCTTTTCTTCCTTCGCAACACTCTCCTGCACTCCGATGAAGAATTTATTGGTGAACTTCCGAATAAAGGGAATGCCTTTATTTTTGTGCTTGATAACATCCAGCAGGAACAGAATGACGAGCACCAGCTCTCCCAAATTGATCAGGCCGATAATAAAATTAAAGACCTTGCGAATAAAAGAGCCAAAGGAGTAAAACGCCCGCGCCATGCCGTAATACCATGCATCAAGGGCGGCATCGCTGACAATCCCTGCAAAGAAATTGTAGATTCCGTTGGAGATCGTTCTCAGCAAGCTGGTAATAATGGAAATGACCAAAGTAAGTAAAAATACGTCCAGGATGTTCTTAGTCAGCTCCTCATCCTTCAGCGCGATGACCGCAAATCCCAGAATTAGGAAAACTAGAGTCGTATAGCCCATATATGCCAGAATAATGGCCAGCACGCTGAGGGCTATGGTATTCAGTTTCCAAGAATGTTCCATAACATGACCCCTTTTCTAATAAAAATATGTAACTTCACTAAAAGTAAGTATACCATAGGTTGGGGTACTACGCAAGAATAAATTCATATTTTGTTCACATTTTACATGAAATAAACAATCTCTCCCTTACATAAAAGGAGGGATAAAACTTTCCTGGGCTGCATCCCCTTCTTGAATAAAACCATTATCAAATCCAAGGGTAAGCGCATACTCCACCAGTCTTGCGTACTGCCTGCGGCTGAGCTTGCGGTTCAATTCCGGAAATTTGGACGCGACCTGGCTCATCGGCGTGTACTGGCTCATCAGACTGATATAGATTTCATCCCCATAGGATTCATACAAATACTTAAGAATCCGCTTCGAGTCTATCTCCTGGCCTGGCAAGGCGAGATGGCGCACCATGACGCCCCGGACCATATAGCCCTCCCGGCTCAGGACTGGCGCCCCCACCTGATCCACCATAGCCGCAATGGCGGTTTTGGCCACTTGGCTATAGTCTCTGGCGTTAGAATACCGCTCCGAGAGCGCTGGGCTCATATACTTAAAATCCGGCAGATAAATATCGATCAGCCCTTTAAGCAAGCTGAGAGACTCCGGCCTCTCATATCCTGAGCTGTTATACACAACTGGAATCGTAAGGTCCCGCCCTCGAATCTTTTGAAGCGCTTCCCGGATGTGGAGTATATAGTGCCCCGGCGTAACGAAATTGATATTGTGAACTCCCTGCGCTTGCAGCTCCAACATACAGTCGCCGAGCTGCTCAATGGACAAATTTTCTCCAACGGCTTCGCGGCTGATCTGAATATTTTGGCAAAAGACACAGCGCAGGCTACATGAACTAAAAAAGATCGTGCCGGAACCTTTCTCCCCGGATAAAACCGGTTCCTCCCACATGTGTGGAGCCACTCTTGCCACTCGGACAGTCTCCCCCGTCGCGCCGCAAAAGCCAGCCTTCCCCGCAAGCCTGTCCGCTCCGCACTGCCGCGGACAGAGCCTACAATGGCGTAATTCAGAGAGTCCCATTCCTCTTCCCCCTGCTATATGATTAAAAAAGCCCGAAATAACCGGCCAATAGAACCAGCAGCCCAAATCCGATTCGATAGAAGGCAAAATACTTCATAGGCCGCTTTTTCAAAAATGCGATAAAACGATCCACAACAAACAGCGCCACCAAAAACGAGACAAAAAATCCAATTCCCAAGCCGTACATCTCAAGGGATGTCATACTGGTCAATCCGCCGATCTTAATCAATTTTAAGGCGCTCATACCAATCATCACAGGGATGGCCAGAAAGAAGGAAAACTCTGCCGCTGCCACTGTCGAGAGGCCTGCCACCCATCCTCCAATGATGGTCGATGCAGAGCGGGACATGCCAGGTATGATGGCAAGGCACTGAAAGGCACCGATGACGATCGCCTGCTTTGGAGAAACAGACAGGTCCGCCCCCACACGATTGCTGCGAAAACGCTTTTCCGCCCAGATCATCAGGAACCCTCCTACGAACAAAGTGATGGCAACTGTGTACGGATTGAACAGATAGCGGTCCGCGATGTCATCCAGCGCGATCCCGATGACGGCGCCTGGAATACACGCAATTCCAATCATAAGCCAGAACTTGAATCCCGACCGCTCAAATCCAACCTTCTTTGGAAAAAAGTGAATCAGCGTGTCCTTAATTTTTTTCCAATATAGCAACACGATGGCGAGAATTGCCCCCAGCTGAATGACATAGGTAAACATCTCAACGTAATTGGGCGATGGACCGCTAAAGGCCAATAGCTTTTCCGCGATGATCAGATGGCCAGTCGATGAGATGGGCAAAAACTCTGTGATCCCCTCTACAATGCCCAAAATAGCCGATTTTATCAAAAATAGAATCGTCTCCATAATCTCCTCCATGCTGCCGTATTCACGGCATTTCTTGAATCGTTAGCTCGCTCTTTCCGTCCAATATACAATGACAGTATATGGACGTCTGCGCCCAAATAGTCCAAAACTATTGGAGTAGACAATAAATCCCCACAAGAGCGCTAACCTGCAAAATCAGAATCATGGGAAGGCCGACACGAAAACTCTTGTGCAGCGTTTTATGGCGAAAGAAGACCATTCCCAGTATCGCTCCCGGTGATCCCCCGGCCATGGCCGTCAGAAACAGAATCTTCTCCGGTATTCTCCACTGATGCTTCTGCGCTCTGCGCTTATCCATGCCAAATTGAATGAAGGATACAAGGCTCATCAGCGCACAATACCCCGCTAACCAGTCAATCCAACCCATCTACCGTCCCTCCCCTATATAAAAATGCACGAAGCGTTCATCCTCCATAGAAACGGCGCGCCCGTGCATTTTTTGCAAACTTCTGTGCGATTCGATCCAAAATTATGCCTGATTAACAGAACCGAACAGTTCCATCTTCTCCTTCACCGTAGCCATAATGGCATCTGTGCCAGGTTTCAACAACTTTCTGGGATCAAAGCCCTTCCCCTCCAGATCTTTACCCGCTTCAATATATTTCCTTGTGGCATCCGCGAAAGAAAGCTGGCATTCTGTATTGACATTGATCTTGGATACTCCCAGGGAAATCGCAGTCTTGATCATATCCTCGGGAATTCCCGTCCCGCCGTGCAGCACAAGGGGCATAGTCCCCGTCTTCTCCTGGATTTTCGCCAACACTTGGAAATTCAAGCCCGCCCAGTTTGCCGGATATTTTCCGTGAATATTGCCGATTCCGGCGGCCAGCATATCGACGCCCAGATCTGCAATCCGTTTACACTCATCGGGATCCGCAACTTCTCCAGCACCCACGACGCCGTCCTCCTCGCCACCGATGGAGCCAACCTCCGCCTCAACAGAGATTCCCCTTGCATGGGCGATGCTGATAATCTCCTTCGTCTTCTCCACATTCTCCTCAATGTCATAGTGCGATCCGTCAAACATAACCGATGAAAAACCAGCATCGATGGCTTTCTTCGCACCTTCGTATCCGCCGTGGTCCAAATGTAGGGCCACCGGCACGGTGATATTCAACTCTTCAAGCATGGCTATGACCATGGCGGCTACCGTCTTAAAACCTGTCATATATTTACCGGCGCCCTCCGACACTCCGAGAATCACCGGAGACTGATTCTCTTGCGCCGTCAAAAGGACCGCCTTCGTCCACTCCAAATTGTTGATATTAAATTGACCGACGGCATATTTGCCCGCCTTGGCCTTTTGCAGCATATCCTTTGCTGAAACTAACATTTGTTGATTCCTCCTCCACAATTTTGCGCAATCCTGTATCTTCCTCTAGTATACAGTGAAAAAACACTTTTTAAACATATGCGTAATCATTATACGGCAAATTCTTCTAAAAAGCAAGTCTTAAAATAGGAGAGCCCTTCCACTCATTCTCTGTTTTCTCATATGGATAGAACCTTCGGGTCTTCGAATCAGGTCCGCCTCTCGGCGGACTTTTCTATAGGGAGAAATAAGTTCGCGTTCCGCGAACTTTGGAAGAACCTTCGGTTCTTCGGAATCATGTCCGCCTCTCGGCGGACTTTTCTATAGGGAAATAGCGCACAGACAGTACAGAAATTCCTATATTGTCTGTGCGCTATTCATTTAGAATTCCGTTGCTTCCTGCCGGCGCAAAAAGGTTAGCACTTCCTCTCCATCCGGCAGCGCATGGATGGAGCCTTTTTTTGTCGTCGTCAGCGCTCCCACCGCATTCGCAAAGCGAAGAATCGGCAATAACTCTCGCTTCTCAATCCTGTCGATGTCGTAACCGCCTGCGAGAAGTTTATAGAGAAATCCTCCCGTGAAAGAGTCCCCTGCGGCGGTGGTGTCCACCGCCTTTACGTCGAATCCAGGAACTGTCAAGCTGTATTCCGGCAGCACTGCACAGCACCCCGCCGCTCCCATGGTGATCAGCAGCGCTTTTAGCCCATACCTCTCCAAAAGCATCCGCCCACCATCCAGCAGCCCAGCGTGATCCGTCAGAAAATAAAGTTCCTCTTCTGAGACCTTGACAATATCGGCCAGATGCAACGCTTTTTGGATACATGCTTTCGCATCGTCCAGGTTCTCCCACAGATTCTCCCTCAGATTCGGATCAAACACCGTCAGCGCCCCTTGTTCCCTGGCGTACTCCGCCAGGCGATAGCTGGTCTCCCGGGAATCCCCCTCGGACAACAGAACGGAGCTAAAGAAAAAGCAGCGCGTCCGCTCCAGCATCTCCAGATCCACATCGTCGAATCGGAGCATGGTATCCGCTCCATTTTTTCGATAGAAGCTAAACGATCGATCCCCCGCTTCATCCAGATGGACAAAGGCCAGCGTGGTCTTGTACTGCTTCGATAAGAGAAGATTCGCTGTGTCAATCTTATTTTCCTGCAATGTTCGCCTGAGGGCATGGCCAAACGCATCATCGCCCACCTGCCCGATAAAACCAGTCGTAAGCCCCAACTTGGAAGCCGCACAGAGCATATTGGCTGGTCCACCGCCGGGATTGCGCTCAAAAATAGGGTTGTTGTGTTCCGAAATGCCTACCGGCGTAAAATCAATGAGTAACTCCCCTAGGGATACTAAATCCAACATCTTGCTCATTCCTCTCATTATGTCGTTTCCCGTTCAATCAATTGGACCGGCAGGACTGTCTTGTTGGGTATCACTTTCTGCTCCAGCTTGTGCAGAATATTGGACACCGCGTAGTGGCACATCTCTTCCACCGGCTGACGGATAGTGGTGATCTTGGGCGTTGTAAGGGAAGCCACCTCCACATCGTCAAATCCGACTAGCTTTAGATCCTGGGGAACTCGGATCCCTAAAAGAGAACAGGCCTGTAGAACCTGGGCTGCGATAACATCGCTACTTGCAAAAATGCCATCGAACTGTGGATTCTCTCGCAAAATTTTGACGATATACTCTTGGTACTCCATTGCCTGGAACTGCGCTTCATAGGTGTTAAAGACCGTCCCCTGCAAACCGTACCGCGCACAGGTGTCCAAAAATCCTTGCCGCCTGGCATCCGCTGGCATGGGCACCTCGATGGTTCCACCGATATGGGCCAGAATCCGGCATCCCTTTCCATACAGATGTTCTGTTGCCAGCTGGCCGCCCTGATAGTTGTCGCATCCAACGAAGGGGATATCGCCCGCGATGGACCGTTCAAAGGTGATCAAGGGCATGTCCAGCTGAGAAAAGGCCTCCGTCTCCTCTGTCCTGCTACACAGTACAATGCCGGATACCTTGTTGGAGCGAAGCATCTCCAGGTACTCCGCCTCCTTATCGCGCTGATGGAAAGAATTGCACAGCATGATCTTATACCGATTCAGCGATGCATAGTACTCCAGATAGTTGACGACTTTGCTGAAAAAAGGATGCATGACAGAGGGCACGATAACGCCGATCACCTGCATTCGTTTTTTGGACAGAGAACGAGCTGCTTCGTTGGGCTGATAATTCAAATCCTTCATGGCCTGATACACTTTTTCTCTCGTCTGCTGGCTGATATAGCCACGATCATTTAAGACCCGGGAAACCGTTGTCACGGTGATGCCTGCCCGCTCCGCTACATCCTTAAGGGTTGCCATTGTCTATTCCATCTTCCTTTCCATGGGTTTTACTCCGGCGCAGCTCTATGTTCACCGGGCAAGCCGGGTCTGTCTGAATCCGGACTCCCACCGGTTCCATATCCTGCGCAATCTCTGCGGCTAAATAGATCAAATCATGGTCTGCCGAGAGTTCTAAGATATTTCCATCCACAATGAGCCGAACCCCTTCTTGCTCTGAAAATGCAAACCTTTCCTCGCCAACCATCGCCTCTTTTTCATTTACATCAAAACGAATCAAGGCCTCGCCAACTTTTAGTTCCGTGGCGCCCACAGCGCCCGGCCTCCACCGGAGCTTTATCTGCCAGGCGAGTTCCTCCCCCTGTCTCAACAAGACACCGGAGGATGTGAACTCATACGTCTCAGCGGGTTGCAAGCTCGCTTCAATCTCCTCCGATGGAATCAGCCGCAAACGATATTCCCCATCTCGTCTACACAGACACAGATCATGCGGTAGGGACATGGCCCCTGTATAGCGCTTCTGCTGTGGTCGCGTCCTCAGCCAGGCTAAGCTGATTCGCCTTTCTCCTGTCCCCCAATAGGTCTGCGCCGCGTAAGGCACCGTCCCCAGATAGGCCGACTTCTTAACCTGCTGAGGATAGAAACCATATCCGTCAAAATCCCCGACAAAGTAAAACCCATCCGCGGACCAAAATACCCATTTTTCCCCGTCTTCCCCCTCGACCGGCAGGGGAAAGAGATCCGGGCACTCCCAGGCCGTCTCCAGCGTTATCTCCTGGGACAACTGCCAGGTGTGAAGATCCGGTGAGCGAAAGATGCCGAACCGATTGCCATCAAAGTACAAGGCCATGCAGTACGCTTTCGAGTCCTCATGATAGAAAACCTTTGGATCTCTGTTTCCCTTGGCGTAGTTGGGGATGCGCATCGCCGGTTCTCGCCGCAAGGTATTGCCGCCATCAACGCTGTAGGCCATGCACTGTGTATAGGGCTTTCCCTGGGACCATCGATTTTCCCCGCCGGCAGAGGTATAAAAGAATAGCAGCGCGTCCTGCCCTAGCCCCCATTCATTGCGACGGTCCACAAGCCCACATCCGGAGTACACAGTCCCGTCGCCATCTGGATATAACACCGTATCCTTCTGTTCCCAATGCAGCAGATCCCGGCTAACGGCGTGCCCCCAGTGACAATCATTCCACGAAGTATCATAGGGATTGTATTGAAAATAAAGATGATACCATCCCCCGTGAAAGACCAATCCATTGGGGTCATTGATCCATCCCGCGTCCGGTGTAAAATGCAGCTGTGGATGGACGCCCTCCCGCTTTGGGCGGGCATCCTCCTGACGGATTTGCTCCCACAGGGCAGCGGGCACATCTCCCCTTGCGTGAAGGTCACTGCCACGCCATTTTTCTGCGAGAAAGGGTGCCCAGTAGTCCGGTTCCGGGATTCCATCCTCTGGAACTCCAATCTTAAATTCAGCCACCTTCTCACCTTGACTCCACAGTTCTATGACGGTCTGTTTTGCTCCCGTGTAAATGGGAAACCACAGGTACTTCTTTATAATCTGAATTGTCCTGTCCATTCTGGCACACCTCCTCTTTCCCCAATCAATGTAAGTATTATATCACGCTTTCACAGCACCCGCAACCACTCCGCTGATAATCTGCTTCTGTAAAAAAATGTAGAGGATGATGACCGGAATCGTCGTCAGCACCAGCGCTGCCATAATCGCCCCATAGTCGATGGTATACGTCCCGTAGAAAGCGTACGTGGATAAGGGCAGGGTAAATAGGCTCTTTTTCGTCAACACAAGGGAGGGCAATAGATAATCATTCCAGATCCACAGGACATCCAACACTGTGACGGTGGCGGTGGTCGCCTTCAGAAGGGGAAATACAATCTTAAAAAAGATTTGGACCTGATTACAACCGTCAATGGTCGCCGCCTCTTCCAGTGAAACGGGAACCCCTGTCTTAATAAATCCGTGGTAGATGAACACCGCCATGGCGACCCCAAATCCCACATTCATAAAGATCAGCGTGGCGCGGTGATCCAAAAGTCCAAGCTGACCGCCATAGATCGAGACTAAAGGAATCATAATGACCTGAAAGGGAATGATCATAGCCGTCAACATCATGGCGAAGATCACCTTATTAATCATCCAGTTCTTTCGGACGAAGAAATACGCTGTCATGGAGGCGACCAGTATGATCAGCGCCACGCTCACCACCGTAATCACTGTCGAATTCATAAAGGACTTTACGAAATCCATTTTCTCAAATGCCTTGACAAAGTTCTGGACCGTCGGCCCGTGGGGATCGATGAGCACCAATGGCGTCCGAACGATGGCGCGCTTCCCTTTAAACGAATTTACAAGGATGATCAAAAATGGCAGCATGTACACCAGCAGCAGAGCAGACAATATAACCGTCTTCACGGCGCTGGACGCTTTTGCCTTCTTCCCACCGATTGTGTTGTTGATTTTTTGTTTCATCACGCATCCACCTCTTTCTGCTTGCCAAGATAGATTTGGGTTAAGGTAATTGCCGCCACCACCAGGAATAAGATAAATGCTTCCCCCTGTCCCGTCCCGTACTGCTTTGACAGGAACGCCTTCTGATACACATGCATAGCCGCCATGATCGTACTGCCATAGGGTTCGCCTCCCGTCAGGGAAAGGTTCAAATCATAGACCATAAAGCAGCGCTGGATCGACAAAAACAGGCAGATGACGAAGGAGGGCACCATCAATGGCAAAATAATATGGCGAACTGTCTGAAATCCGGTACAACCGTCGATACTGGCCGCCTCCAGCACATCCTTCGGGACTCCGGTAAATCCCGCAATATAGATAATCATCATATATCCAGAGTACTGCCAAACTGTGACGACGACCAAAGCCCAGAAGGCCTTCGTCGGATCCGTCAGCCAAGATTGGCTAAATAGAGGAATGTTAAGTGTCTGTCCCACGGACACAAGGGCTCTGGAAAAAACAAAGCTCCAGATAAATCCCAGGATGATTCCACCGATAAGGTTTGGCGTAAAGAATGCGGATCTCAGAAAACTCTGCCCCTTCACCCCACTTGTGAGGAGATAGGCGAGGATAAATGCGATCACGTTGATCAACAGCACCGAAAAGACCACATACTGTAATGTCAAAAGCAGCGCTTTCCAAAATTCCGAATCCCGAAACACGGCAACATAATTCGTAAAGCCCACAAAATCGTGATTTGGGCTGATTCCATCCCAATTGGTAAAGGTTAAGTAGATGCCGTATAGAAATGGCACGATCACAACAGCGAAAAAACAGAGCAAAGCTGGGCCGACGAAAATAAGGAATAGTAGAAATTTCCCGCGTTTTGTATTTTCATTCATCGCATTGCGCTCCCCTTCCTGATTTATTCAAGTGACATCCAATACTTCTCAATATTGTTGGCTAGCTCCACGCGGTCTGATTTTCCCGCTAGATATTGCTGCATGTACGCCCCCACGATGGACCAGTGATCCGAGGGGATGATAGGGCCGAAGACAGTCGCCCCCTCACGGACGTACGCTTGGATTGTCTGTCCGAGAGGATCCGTCGGGGAGAGTTGGATATTGGAGAATGCTGGAACTAGGTTCAGATCCTGCGCCATTCCTTTCTGCCCATCGGGATCATACACCAGCCAATTTAGGAAATCTTTTGCCGCCTGTACTTCTTCTTCTGACGCCTTAACTTTATCGATCATCACCTGCTTCGAACCTGTCCCCAGCAGAACCTGGTTTGCAAAATCCTCCGGATCATTGCTGATCGGCATGGGCATGAGCCCTAGCTCCTGTTCTCCCTCAATAAAATCGACGATGTTGGGCCACGCCCAATTGCCGTTGAACCAAAAGGCCACCTCTCCATCTGCGATATAGGAGGGATCAACTGCATAATCTGCTGCCAGAGGATTGTCCTTACTAATATTATACTCCCGCAGGATATCGAAGGTATCCATCAGCCCATTAAACCGCGGATCCTCCGCCACGTCCACCTCGCCTCTTCGAAGGGAGTTGGTGAATTCCGTGATCTCATCCAGCTCCTGCGACTGGGACTCATAGAAGTACCCGATGACGTGGGAGCCAAGAGACCAATCCTCTTTCGAAAGGCACATGGGCGGCACTCCTGCCTGTTGGAGTTCTTCGAATAAGCTTCGAAGCTTATCCTGTGTATTGATTTCCTTTGGGTCAAAGGGTCTCCCCAATGTGGTTTCGATAATCGTTTTGTTATAGATTAGGCCCTTCGCCTCGACCCCTAGAGGAAAGCTGTATACGCTTCCCTCAATGCGATAGACCTGACCACCGCCGTCCTCCACCCATCTTTCGCCAGACAGATCCAGCGCCCTCTCTCTGTACAGGGCGACGATATCCGTGGTGTCCAGCATCGCCATTGTAGGCGGTGTACCGGAGTTGTACATGGTTGAAATTTTTTCGAAAGGGGATCCGCCAGCCGGGCAGGCAATGATTTCAATGGCCACTCCCGTCTTCTCCCGATAGAGCTTTGCCAGATCCTCCAGGGCAGATTGAATCTCACCTTTCGAATTCAGGAAGGTGAGAGTGACTGATGCGCCGCCTGATTCGCCGGATGTGCCGGCACATGCAGTCAATGAGAACACCATCATACACACCGCCAATACGATACAAAGTCCTTTTTTGCGCATGTTCATTCCTCCTTATCCTAAGTGGTTTGTCTCTGGAGTGCCCGTTTCAATGGTAAATTCATGAGTTCGCAAATCCGCCTGCAAAATCGCTGTATAGCCGCCCGATTCTCTCACAATACGAAGGCTGTGATCGTCGGGCAGCGTGGTGGATATACTTCCAGAAAACGCCGGAAATTCATTCCGAAAGATCATGAGTTCACGGAGCTTCTGTACGACAGGCCGTTTTACCGTCTCCTCAATCTCCTCCATGGAATAATAATGCCGGTTGATGTCCCGTCCCTGCCTGCTGGATTCCATCAGCGCAATGTCATTGGCCCCGGCGAGAAGCCCTACGTAGTATACCTGTGGAATTCCAGGGGCGAAAAATTGAATCGCCCTCGCCAAAAGATAGTCCTGATCCCGGTTTCCTAAAGCGGAGTAATAGGTGCAATTGATCTGGTAGATATCTAGGTTATTGTACGCCGCCGTATTATAAATTTTTTTGACGTTGGCTCCTTTGGCAAAAAGCAATTCTTTCGTCTCTTCGATCTCCTCGTCGGACAGCAGGTCCTTTACATCCACAACTCCGATCCCATCATGGGTGTCCAGCGTCGTAAACTGTTTTCTCGGGCAAATGTCCAGCCAATGCTTAAGGCGGTCGCCCCGGCCGGTATATAAGGCGTGGAGGACGAGCATCGGCAGTGCAAAGTCGTACACCCAAAACCCCTTTTCCGCTATCTTCTGCTGAATGGAGTAATGCTCATGGATCTCCGGCAGAATCTCCACGCCGTACGGCTTTACAATCTCCTCGATCTCATATAACAGGTCCCAAACCTGAGGCTCCACAAAAAAGCAGCTGGTGTTGGGCCTTTTGACCGCATAGGCAAAAGCGTCCAAACGAATCATGGATGCGCCTCGCTGACACATATGGCGCAGTGTGTCTTGGATAAAGGCTTTCGTCACCGGAGACTCCACATTGAGATCCACCTGCTCTTCACTGAAAGTACACCAAATTTTCTCTGATGTTCCATCGGCAAAATCCACCTCAATATACGGCGCTCTGGGCTTTCGCTTGTATATGAGGTCAACCTGTTCTGGAGTTGGCTCCCCCTTTTCCCAGAAATCCTTATACCGTATGAAAAAATCGCGATATGGCGATTCGTCCTTGTTTTTCTGAAAGTCCCGATAGTATAAGGAACTACGCGATATATGATTCACCATGAAATCGAACATGACCGGATAGTCTTCGCTGATAGCCTTCACGTCATCAAAGCTTCCCAGCCTTTCATCCACCTGGTCATACTGAATCGGCGCAAAGCCTCTGTCTGCAGATGAAGGAAAAAATGGCAAAATATGCACGCCTCCAACCGCACGGGCAAAGTGCCGGTCCAGCACCTGTTTTAGTTCTTTTAGATTGCGCCCCATACTGTCTCCATAGGTGATAAGCATGATTTCATTTTTCATCCCTTCACAAGCCTCCCATATCATCCCTAGTGTTAACTTTAGTCTATCATAATCGCAGATATATGTCAATCGGTTGATATAAAATTTTTATAAAATTTTTTATTTTATCTCCATAAATTCATAGATTTATATTGATATTTTGTCAATCTGTCCGCTTTTTATCCCAAGCATCTCATTTTTTTCCTATTTTGTTTGTTTTGTTAAATATCAATCGATTGTCATATAATGCAGATCTATCTCCCTTATCGTTTCCTCTTCTATCAAGATTATCCATGGATTCTGGATGCCAACCGCGAAAAAAAGTTCGCTTCCGCGAAAAAAAGTTCGCTTCCGCGAAAAAAAGTTCGCTTCCGCGAAAAAAGTTCGCTTCCGCGAACTTTGGAAGAACCTTTTGTTCTTTGAAAAAGGAGGCGGCCGCGGCATCAAATCTCCTGCTCTTTCAGGATATGACTTGATTTTGCGGTGCCCTCCACTACTGTGTGCCGCCAGCCGATTCCATCAAAAATGCTTTGATCTCATCCAAGAACAAGGGGCCATATTTCTCCAGTTTGGCCTGTCCAACGCCTGACACTTTCAGAAATTCTTCCTCTGTAATCGGCATCTTACTGCACATATCCCGGAGCGTGGCATCGGAAAATACCACATAGGATGGCACATGGGATGATGCAGCGATGGAGGCTCGCAGCCGGCGCAGCCGCTCAAACAGGCGGCTCGTAGCCGTTCCTGCCGCTGACATGGCCGACTCTCGCCCATGTCCCCCTTTGTCCATTGGCACATCCTTGACGATCTTCATCCGTATCGGTTCCTCGCTGTGCAGCACCTCCTTTGCCTTCTGCCGGAACAGCCGAAGGATCGGGTATTCTCCCGCCGTCACCTCCAGGCATCCCATCAATTCCAGCTGCGTTATGATCTCCCGAATCCTTGTCTCCGACTCATCCGCCAGAGATCCGTAGGTGGACAGCTCATCCAGCGACAAAGTTTGGAGACGCTTCCCCTTGCTGCCCCGCAAAACGTCAACCACCATTTTAACGCCAAACCGTTCTCGCGTCTGATGCACACACAGCAAAATCTGCTTGACCGCTCTGGTGACATCGACCTCCTCAAAATTCGCTTTACAGTTGCTGCAATTGCCGCAGTAGGACGCCGTCTTCTCTCCAAAATACCGCAGAATATATTGCCGCAGACACTCCCGCGTATGACAGTAGAAAGTCATAGTCTTCAGCAGCTCCTGCTCCCTCTGGCGGATCGTCTCCTTCTCTTCATCCGAAAGCTCTTCATTGTTTCGCTCCCGGTCGATGAGAAATTGGTTGGTGACCACATCCTGTCCCCCGTAGAGCAAAATGCAGTCTGCGTCTGAACCATCCCGTCCAGCTCGCCCCGCCTCCTGATAGTAGCTCTCCATATTTTTGGGCATATTATAATGGATGACAAAGGAGACGTTGGACTTATCGATCCCCATGCCAAAGGCATTGGTGGCAACCATAATTCGAGCGCGATCATACAGAAAGTCCTCCTGGTTCCGCTTTCGCTCCTCGTCGCTCAAGCCAGCGTGATACCGGGTGGCGGCATAGCCGGCTTTCTGGAGGGCGAGGGTGACCTCCTCCACCAATTTCCTCGTAATGCAGTACACAATCCCACTTCCGCCGGGATTCTTCCGAAGATACGCTTTGACGGCTTCCAATTTATCCTTCGGCGCTTCAACAGCAAAATAAAGATTGCTTCGATCAAATCCTGCCGTCAAAAGGAATGGCGACTGGAGCTCCAGCCGCTCCATAATGTCCTCCCTCACCTTTTGCGTCGCCGTCGCCGTGAACGCCGATACAACAGGCCGGGTGGAAAGCATTTCAATAAACCGAGGAATCTTCAGATAGCTTGGCCGAAAGTCCTGGCCCCACTGGGAGACACAGTGTGCTTCATCGATGGTCACCATGGAAATGGCAGCGTGCAACGCAAAGTCCAAAAAATCAGGGGTGAGCAGCCGTTCCGGAGCTACATAGATCAGTTTATACCGGCCTTGTCGGGCAAATGCCAACGCCTTTCGGAATTGTGAAGGACTCAGTGAGCTATTGAGATAGGCGGCAGGAATTCCGGCCTGAATCAAGGCCTCCACCTGGTCCTGCATCAGAGAGATCAGGGGGGATATGACCAGCGAAATCCCCTCAAACATCATGGCTGGCACTTGATAACAGATGGACTTTCCAGCTCCCGTCGGCATAATCCCAAGCACATCCCGCCCTTGCAGGCATTTATCGATCAATTCCTCCTGCCCTGGTCGAAAAGAGTCATACCCAAAATACTCTTTCAGCACGGATCGCTTTTGCAAGCCTATCCCTCCATCTCTGCGTGATCCCATATCCATCTGGCAACGCTCTCCTCGTCGTTCGTACCGATAACCCCTGTAGCCGCCTGTTTCAACTCATCCCTGCCATTCCGGACAGCGTACCCCTCATCACAGCCCTCAAACAGAGATAGATCGTTTATAGTATCCCCAAACCCGATGATGCGAGCATACCCATACTGCTCACGAATATACTGAATCCCCTTGCATTTTGATGCTTCCTCGCTGGATATCTCCAGATACCAGTACCCATCCAGATAGACATCCTCGTAAAAAGAAATCTGGATCCCCGCAAGGTCCTCAACGGCATGGCGCACAGGCCGCAGTCTCTCCTTCTTGTCCCGAATACTGATCAAAAGCGGCCCTCGGCCAATCTGAGAAAAAGACGCAATGAATGAAAAGGGCTTGTTGTAGAGCCGGACCCGTTCCTCATAAAATTGATACATCTGGGAGGGCTCTAAAGTCTCATAATATACGGTCAAGAATCCCTTTTCCATTGTGTAGACGAATCCGTTGACTCCATGCTGATATAAAATCTCATAGATTCGCCGCGCCGTATTGATATCGATCTCGTATGTCCGTTTGTACTCCTGCACCACCGGATCATAGACCAGCGCTCCTCCCATCATGACCATGGGAGCCCGCAGATGCAGTCCCCGCAATATGGGAAATACTGTCGCTGGCGTCCTCGCTGTTGCGATGGAAAAATCAAGCCCCCTATCGATCAAAGAATTGAGCATCTGTAAGGAATCGTCTCCCAGCGTCGCGTCCGACCGCAGCAGGGTTCCATCCAAGTCCGCAATCCAAAGGGTTTTTCTCATACATCTCTCCATTCTGGAGCGTTAGCGGCGGGGCGAATTCTGCCCCCAGAGCAATTTGTGACGCTCCGGCACAAATTGCCGTGAACACTATTGTCTCCAAAACAGTAGATTGGCCTGCATATCCTCTACATCAATGTAATTCTCAATATATTGCCTGCGCAGCATCGAAGCCGGAATAAACTCATTGAATTTACCGGGCGGCGCCTCCTCCGGGGGAATCGGAAAGGAAAACTTGTCCAGGGGTTTGCTTTTCATATCCCGTATGAGGGCGGCTAACGCTTTTTCTTCTTTGGGCCAGTGAATCAGTAGGCAGACGGGGATAAACTTTTGGAAATAGATTGTGTTCTCCACCCCGGCCTGTTTTAAGGCGTAGGACAGCGCCATGAGAGCTTTTGTGCCAAGCCATGAAAACAGCGCGTATTCACTCCCTGACAGCGGCAGCAATCCTGTATCCGACACCTGAGCTCTCCGCATACGATTGCGCGTCTCCTGTAGATGAAGCGCCGCCGTCGGCTGGAGGTAGGGTTCCACCGTATCCTCCCACAGCACGTCCCGCATCGTCTTCATAATACGCGTGTGGACGGCTGTTGCGAAAGGGGTGACCCACGTGTTGGCCGAGAAACCTCGAACCGGTGTCACATATACCCGCCCCTGTTTTGATTCAACCTCCAGCACCTCCCAGTTCTGTCCAGCCAGAGAAAATCTTGTTCCCGGTGGATAGAACTCCTGGATCGTCCCAATGACCGTCTCCCTATGGCACACGGTGATCTCTTTTCCTGTCTCAAAAACAGAGAAGAAATCATAATCGTTAATCTTCTGCTCCCCCCGCAGGCCAATCATCAGCGTCCCCGTCTCCGTTTTCTCCAACTGATCCCTGTCCAGCATGTACAGGAGCAGCTCACGATACTCTTCCTTCGTGATCTTCTGAAATGGGGTGAGGGTCAACAAATTCTGCGCCAGAACAGCGGGGCTTGCCTCCCCCGCCCCCGCGAGAAAGCTCATGGTCTGATGGTACAAAAGTCCATAGGGCAATGGATCGCCAGCGATAGGTTCGATCCATCGCTCCCGCAGGTACAGCCTTATCACTGCCAGGGCGTATAGAAATTCCCAATGAATTCCTCGATACAGGACATCATCTTCCTCTTCCACTTCCCGCCGAAACGCAAACCACATTTCGGAGGGATTTCCCCGCCGCCCTGTTCGGCCCAGACGTTGCACAAAGCTGGACACCGAATAGGTGGTCCCTGTTTGCACGATCCTCTCAAGATTGCCGAGATCGATTCCCAGCTCTAGGGTCACAGTAGCGCCCGTCACCATGGGTCCCGTTTCCTGTTTCATCCTCTGTTCTGCCACTTCCCGCAGAGACGCCGACACATTTCCGTGGTGAACGAAATATATATCCGGAAGATGCTGTCTCTTAGCCAACCGCTTCAAATATGCGATATTCTCTTCCACCTCCGCTTTCGAGTTGGAAAAAAGAATGCAGCGCCGACCCTTCGTAATGTCAAGCAGGTATTGATAGTAGTCCTCCTTTCTGTAGAGTCCCGGCCCCGCCTCATCCGACAGAGGGAAATACTCTACACTCAGCCGGACACGCCGACCCTTCGACGAAAAGCGCGGCGCCTTATACCCTATCCCCGAACCTTGGCTGAGCCATTTCCCTGCCATGTCCGGGTCGCCCACCGTGGCGGACAAGCCGATCCGTCGGGGGCTGTATCCAATGATTCTGGCCAATCGCTCTAAAATGCACAGCAGTTGAGCCCCTCTCTCAGCTCCCATAAAATAGTGAACCTCGTCGATGACCACAAAGCGAAGATCCCCAAACAGGCGGTGTAGCGTGGAGCTCCGGCGCATCAGCATCGCTTCCAGGGACTCGGGGGTGATCTGAAGGATTCCCTGCGGATTGCGCAGCAAACGATCTTTTGCGGCGCTACTCACATCGCCGTGCCATTTTGTTACCGGTATATGGCCCTCCTCCAGCAGCTCCTCCAAGCGGTAAAATTGATCATTGATCAGGGCCTTCAGCGGGCTCACATATAGAACGCCCACAGAGCGGGAAGGATTCTGTTCAAGCAGCGTTAAAACCGGCAAAAAAGCGGCTTCCGTCTTTCCAGACGCAGTTCCAGACGATAACAGCAGATTGAGATTTGTATCAAAAAGGATGGAACAAGCTGCCGTCTGTACATCCCGCAGCTCATCCCATTTATGGCGATAGATATAGTCTTGAATAAAGGGTGCCAGCCGTTCATAAAACCCGCTCATAGAGTGAACTCCGCATAATCCTCGCTGACACCTTCCCCGCCCTGAGGGTCCGACACCTCGCTGGGAAACTCCTTCTCCGACATCAAGTCTCCCACGGTTTTGTCTGGATTTTGGTACAGTATATTGAGCAGCTCCACAAAATCCCGGATGATTTCCCGCGGCGTCAAGTTCTGGTTGGCGCCAACCCGCCCAAACTCCGTCTTGATAAAGCCGATCATGTCGTCCTGCGACAGTCGTTTCTCATACCCATATAATTGCGAGTGAATGTCCGCTAAGCGCTCAATCAGAACGTACATCTCCTCATAGGATAGAGGCTGTAGGCGTATGATGGGCGCCAACATATCGCGGGAGGTCTGGGACGCAAAACGCCCCTCCTCCAACCTGGAGCGGAGAGCCTCATAACTAAAGACCCCCCGGCGCGTATCTTCAATGCAGGTCGGCGTTGCACCCATAAAGATTCCGAGATGCCGCGCCTTTCCCTGGAGCACATCATTGTACATGGTGAGAATTTTTTCATAGTTATATTGTCTTGTGACTGCATTGGGAATTTTGAAGATGTTGACCAGCTCATCGATCATGAGCAGAAGTCCTTTATATCCCGCTTTGACAAAGAAAGCGGAAAATAGTTTGATGTAGTCATACCAATCCTCATCCCCAATGATGACCTGAACGCCAAGATCCCGCTTGGCTTCGGTCTTGGTGGCGTACTCGCCGCGAAACCACCGCAGAACCTTAGTTTTCATCTCCTCGTCCCCGCTGCGGTACGCCTCCCAGTACAGAGAGATTACTCTGGCAAAATCAAATCCATGGACCATCCCCTCCATGGCATCGACGGTCTCAAAAATCTGTGCCTTTACAGCCCTCTCAAAAGCCGGATCCCCCACGTCAAAAGAGGTGGAAGCCGCAACCTTCGCCTGGATGGCGGAAATCCATTTTTCCAGTATCAAGGGCAGCGCGCCGCCCTCCGGTCGAGCCTTGACGGAGAGGTTCTGGATCAATTCCCGGTAGGTAGCCAGCCCCTGATTCTTCGTCCCCATAAGCCGCCGTTCCGGTGAGAGGTCGGCGTCGGCTACGACAAAACCGCGGTCCATGGCGTGCCCGCGCATTGTCTGAAGTAAAAAGCTCTTACCGCTGCCATACCGGCCGACAATAAAACGGAAAGCCGCGCCGCCCTCCTCAATAATATCAATGTCCGTCAGCAATGCGCTGATCTCCGCCTCGCGGCCCACCGCGATATACCCCAGTCCGACTCGGGGAACTACGCCCCCCTTTAATGAGTTCAAAATTGCTGTCGCAATTCTTTTTGGCACCTTACCCTGCATAGAATTCCAATCCTCCTACAAGATCGATCGCACATCGTCCACATAGTCTTCCAGAATCCGAAACACGCCATTCACCTCTTCCAACACCGTGTCTCCAAGCCACTGGATTGCTTTCTCATTGATTTCCTCCGCCAAAACCTGCGGCATGACGCCTATTTCTTTTGCGAGAGCGGACAGGTCTTCCCCCTCTAAGACCCTTTTCAGAATGGCCGTCTCCCTCTCTGTGAAACAGGTTTCGGTAGAGGTTGGTTCCATATCCACAGGGGAAGCGGGAGCTCCCTGCGGCGCCGGCATCTCTTCCTCCTCTTCCTCCACCACAAGCTTCTCCTGAATCTTGTCGGCCGCCTCCCGTATCGATTGAAACTTTGCTGGGTCCACGACCACCGGCGGTCTCTGCTGTTTCTCTTCCTTCTTTTTTGCCTTAGCCTCCGACTTAAGCCGCTTGTATAGATCCATGCGATCCCATTCTAGACAATAGGTTTCCACACTTTTTTGGATTATACCGGCGATCTCCGTGGACAAACCTTCTGTCGCTTTCAGTTGATACGGATATCCTGTCAGCTGCCGGAGGATTCGCTCCGTCTCTCTGATGATTTGACCCACAAACCGCTCGTCAGCGTCATAATAACGCCACCCCATCCAGCGGCCCCGCTTCCACCGGTAGCTCTCGCACCGGTTGACATAAATCTTCACTGTGTCAGGTTCCGAAGGCAGCAGGACCGGTGCATTGCCAAAGGGCGTCCAGTTGGCTGGGTACGGCTTTCCAATAAATTTTTCTGTCAGAGATTGGGACTTATCTTGAAAATATCCCCTTATATCTCTGACCACATAGCGGAAGGCCTCCTCCAGCCAGCTCGCTTTTTCTCTATAAAATCGACTCTTCTCAAAATGGTAGGACGAAATATCCTCAACCAGGCCTAAAAATCCATCCCAGCGATCGGTCTCCAAGGCCACTGCGATCTCTTCCATTCGAAAGGTGTCCATATCCTTTTCGCCGGCGACAAATGAGCGCAGATACTCCATATCCAGACCATAGTACAGGATATAATCGTGGATCCAAACAAATAGGTATCGATCGCATATCCCATAGACTCTTCCATAGTTGTGATACAGGGAAACTAACCGCTGCATTCCATCGTCCGCGTCCTGCACGCCGATCTGATTCAGAAGTTCGAATGCATACAGGTAGACGAATTCAATGTCCGCAGGCGGAAGCTCCCCCTGGCGCACCCTCGCCCTCCAGTAGAAGTACCACTGCAACTGTTTTCGATTCATCTTGGCGTAGGTCGGAACGGTAACCCAATAATTCGTCCAGTGGACTTCCTCACAGGGAATCCCCTCAAAGTCCTTCATCGATTCGGCCTGCTGGTAAAATTGTTCTTTTGGGTCGATATAGATCCGGCTGCCCGACCGTCTTTTTGGGGCGATGGCCAGCATCCGGCTGTATGGGTCGGCTTCGTTTTTTTTCATCTTTTGCGGAATGGGTTCTGACTTATACCCGCCCAACTCGCCAGGCAACTCCAGTATCAGCTGTTCCTGCGCCTCCGCGATTGAACCGGCTTGGTTTCCCTTTGTCATACGGCTGACAGCATCCGCCGTCAGCATTCTCATAGCCCATTCCTTTCCCTGCTGGGCGTTATGCGCCAACTTGAATCCCCACTTCTTCATCACAGCCTGGATATCCTCAAAGATCTCTTTGGAGAAGGATAGCTTTAAAAGTTTGGCGAACAGCGCATCGTCCCGGCGGCACAGAGAATTCTCCTGCCGGTATTCCATCAACTCATCAAAAAGCGCTGCCTTTCCCTTTTGGAGACAGACGCACAGCGCCGTCTCACAGACCTGGGTTACGCTGGCGGATTCTGCAAATAATTTTTTGCAGAGCCGATCGTTCGACTCTAAAAATTCTGTAAATCCCTGCAACGGAATGATTTGTTCTAAAATATCTTCCGTCAGATAGGAAGCGCTCCGCATCTCCCGAATGCTTTCCGGGTAGACGCTGATGAGCTCCAGCCAGATTCCGGCCATTCGCTCCGGGTCCTGCTGAAAAATATCCGCCAGAATCTTTCGGTAATCTTGCGTATACCGCCCATACTCTTCCTGAACCTTTGGGTACAGCGAGTACAGGACACGCGTAAGCTGGCGCACTTCCGCCTTTCCCATGGCCACGCCCTCCCCCTGCTGGCTATTCCTGCTAAGCTAACGGTACTATTATAAATCAATCCTCATAGCAGTGTCAATGCCAATTCCCCAAAATGCGAACAAATTTTCCCATTTCTCTCGATAGTTTGACATGAAACAGGCGGCCGGCATGGCCGGCCGTCTGTGTAGCAGTATCGATTATTTGGATTTATCGCTGTCCGATGGGCACATACTCTAAGTGGCTCTGAACGTTCTTATAGGCGGGCCGGATGATTTTGCCGCCGTTGACCAATTCTTCGATGCGGTGTGCGCTCCATCCGGCAATTCTCGCAATGGCGAAGATCGGTGTGTACAGTTCCAGGGGCAAGCCCAGCATGTGATACACAAAGCCGCTGTAAAAATCTACGTTGGCGCTGACGCCTTTGTATATTCTGCGCTCCTCCCCGATCACTTTGGGCGCTAGCCGCTCTACCCTGGAGTACAGGTTGAATTCTTCCTCCATTCCCTTTTCCTGCGACAATCGTTTGACAAAGCTTTTAAAGATATTGGCCCGTGGGTCTGACAGGGAATACACCGCGTGGCCCATGCCATAAATCAGACCTGCTCTGTCAAAGGCCTCTCTGTGTAAAAGCTTGCGCAGATACTCTTCGATCTCTTCCTCATCATTCCAGTCCTTTACTGCGACCTTCATATCCTCAAACATGCGGACAACTTTGATGTTGGCGCCCCCATGCTTCGGCCCCTTTAGAGAACCGAGGGAAGCGGCTACTGCTGAGTATGTGTCAGTGCCGGAGGATGAGACTACATGGGTCGTAAATGTGGAATTGTTGCCGCCTCCATGCTCCGCGTGCAGGACCAGCGCAATATCCAGAATCCGCGCTTCCAACTCTGAATATTGTTTATCCGGGCGCAACAGGCGCAATATGTTTTCCGCAGTGGAGAGCTCTGGTTTCGGCGCATGAATGAATAGACTCTTTCCATTTATATAATGGCTGTATGCCTGATACCCGTATACAGATAGCAGGGGAAATAGCGCGATTAGCTGTAGAGACTGCCGCAGCACGTTTGGGATGGATATATCGTCCGCCTTCTCGTCGTAGGAGTACAGCGTTAGCACACTTCTCGCCAGAGTATTCATCATATCGGAGCTCGGAGCTTTCATGATGATATCGCGCACGAAGCTGGTGGGCAGCGTTCGATAGAGCGCTAACAGATCCTTAAACTCCGCAAGCTGGTCCGCGTCCGGCAGAGCTCCAAAAATGAGCAGATAGCAGACCTCCTCGTAGCCAAAGCGCTTTTCCGTTACAAATCCGCGGACAATGTCTTCGACATCGACTCCTCGGTAGTACAGCTTTCCCTCGCATGGGACCGATTGGCCGTCCACAACTTCGGATGACTTGACCTCAGAAATCTCCGTCAGACCTGTCAAAACCCCGTTTCCATTTAGATCGCGAAGGCCCCGATTTACCTTATATTGAATATATAGTTCTGGATCGATTTTTCCTTTATCTTCACAAAGTTTGCTCAATCTCAAAATCTCCGGCGTGATATCGTAGTAGTTCTCATATGCCATTGGTTGTTGCCCCTTTCCTTTTATCCCTTCTTTTCCACTGGGACTTTTTCTATATGCGACAAAAGATATGTCTAATTATTATACCGTAAATCTCGCACTTTGTAAACTCTTTACCATGTTAAATTTTTGTGAATTGAATTTTGATACCTCTTTTATACAAATTTGAGCAGGAATCATTATGCAATTTGCACATAAAGCCCGAATTTTTCCGCAAAATAAAATGCTTTATTAATTTTTTATGTATTTTTTTTTATCTTTTATCTGTTTTTTTGTAAGACTTTATGATATACTAGAGCCGATACTAAAAAGGGGTGACTAGAATGAAAATTCAAGCATTTCAAACCTTTGCCGGGCAGAAGGGGTTTTTAACTTCCGGCAAGATGGCTTTCGGAATTTTGGATCAATATCCTGTGAGCCTAGAATACACGAATGGCAATGGAAAGCGCAGCGTTCTGATCCTGCAATTCATGCTGAAGGCGCCTTTGGACAAAATGCAGCAGAAGGAGTTGCGCGAATCGCTAGCTAAGACCGCCGGCCTATATGTCAATCAGGGTACGATTCGGTTTCAGATCACCGCAAGGGACTCCGATGTCGATGACCAGTTTGAATCGGTCAAGAACACTGCCCTGGCTTTCTTCAAGCAAAACGGACTGGCTCCCATCTCGCAGTGTCCCATATGTCACGGGGAGAATTGTGACACAGCGGCATTTTATGCCGGTGGATACCGCGCAGTTCACTCGCAGTGTTTACATACCGCCATGGAGCAGGTTTCCGACGCTGCCGCCCGCAACCAGCAGAATGGCAGCTATCTATTGGGCCTGATCGGTGGGCTTTTGGGTGGTTTCGTTGGCATCATTCCCTCGGTCCTGACCATCCTATTTATGGAGCGGATCTATAGTCTGCTGTATGCGCTGATTCCTCTGTGCATTTACTGGGGATATAAGCTATGCAAGGGCAAGCTTAACAAAGCTGCAATCGCCATGGTCATTGTGCTGTCCATCGTATTTTTGTTCGTCCTTGAGTATGTCGTCCTCGTCTTTGGCGTCTATCAAGAATATGGCATCTTCTCACCGGTGGAATGCTTCCAGTTATTTATTCAGCCGGATATTCTAGCGGAAATCGTCAAAGAAATGGGCACTTCCTTCATCTTCCTGATCTTAGGCATCCTGATCAGCTGGGGCCAGATCACGAAAACTCCTCAGACAACGGTTATGAACATGCAGAGCATTCTCCAGACGAGTCAGTCCCTTACACCTGCTGCGGGACAGCCGGGCTGGAATCCTTTCGACTCTGCGACGCCTGACGCTCCTGTCAAGGACGATCCCAATCCCCCTATAGAAGGGTAATATGGCGGACAACAACAGCGGCACGGTAGGGTATCCCTTCCGTGCCGCTGTTATTCTGAAAATTTGAATTCCAGCCTGTCAAACAATTCTGATGGTTTGATTGCCGCCACCTTACTATTGGCAAAGTCCTTTATATTTCTTGTGATGATATAATTCGCTTTGATGCGCGTCGCGCAGGCACTCTGGAGAGCATCCTCATAATCCTTGAAATCCATTTCTGCTGCTCTTACTAGATCCTCTGCTCTCAAATCAGCAATTGTAAAAATCAAAGACAGTTTTCCAAGAATATCCCTTGTTTTTTCTGCGTCCAACTCTCTTCGCATTATATACACGATATTGGGAATGGAGAGCGCAGAAATACAGCCGTCAATTTTCTTGATCTCACAGAGCTTGAATATCTTGACCGAGTCTTCAAGAAACTCCCGACGGCTGCACAGTACGTCAAGAATACTATTTGTATCAATCAACACTTTCATATTTCGTCATTCTCTCCGATCTTGCTTCTCTGTCATCATAATTGCCTTTCAACACGCCGACCAACGAATCCGTAAGAAAAGAAACACTTTTATCGTGAGAAATCAGCCTGGCTACCTCTTTTCCATTTTTAAGGACAATAACCTCGCCCCCGGTCTGCACTATATTTAAATACTTTCCGAAATTATTTTGAACCTCGGTTGCTGTTGCCGTAATCATATAAGCACCTCCATTTTAGCTAAAATTATTATATTCTATTTTAGATAAAGAGTCAATAGAATTTGCTGCGCTTTCAAATCTTACAACCAAAACGGCACGGTAGGGTATCCCTTCCGTGCCGCTGTTTTCATCTGATCTCCACTTTCTATGCCTCCACTGGCTTATACGAACTCTTCAGCGCGACAATGCGGTTTATGACGAGAGAGTCTTCCGTTGACTCCTGGGGGTCCGTGATAAAGTATCCATTCCGGACGAACTGGAACCGCGAGCCGAGAGGTTCCTCCAAAATAGAAGGCTCAATCAACGCGTTCTCCTGGATTGCAAGGGAATTGGCATTGATCTCGTATTCCTTCGTCTCCTCATTGTACGAAAAGAGCTGATCATACAGACGAACCTTAGCCCGAACAGCGGCGTTGGCGCTGACCCAGTGGATCGTCCCCTTGACCTTCCGGCCGGTAAAGCCACTGCCGCTGCGGGTCTCGGGATCGTACGTGCAGCGGAGCTCCACAATCTCTCCCCTCTCATCCTTCACAACCTCCTGGCAGGTGATGAAGTAGGAATTCATAAACCTCACCTCACGCCCTGGAGCCAGGCGGAAGAATTTCTTCTCCGGCTCTTCCATGAAGTCCCCCCGCTCAATATACAGCTCCCGCTCAAAGGGAATCTTTCGGGTGCCAAGCTCTGGATTTTCCGGGTTATTGTCCACATCAAAATACTCCACCCGTCCTTCCGGATAATTGGTGATGACAACCTTGATGGGGTCCAGAACCGCCATCAGCCGTTTATTGCCCATTTTGAGGTCTTCCCGGATGCAGTATTCCAGATAGGAGTAATCGATGGTGGCCCCTCTGGATTTTGACACCCCGGTGCTGGTGATGAAGGTCTTGATGGATTCCGGCGTGTACCCCCGCTTGCGAAGTCCTGCCAGCGTCGGCATCCTCGGATCATCCCACCCCTCGACGACGCCGTCCTCCACCAGCGCCCGCAGCTTGCGTTTGCTGGTGACCACATTGGTGATCTCCATGCGGGAGAACTCAATCTGTCTTGGCGGAGTGGGAAATAGTCCAACCTGCTCAATAAACCAATTGTACAGAGGTCTATGATCCTCAAATTCAAAACTGCACAGGGAATGGGTGATCCCCTCGATGGCGTCGGACAGCGGATGGGCAAAATCGTACATGGGGTAGATGCACCAACTGTCCCCCGTGCGGTGATGATGGGCAAAGGCGATTCGGTATATGGCGGGGTCCCGCATATTCATATTGGGGGAAGCCATATCGATCTTGGCTCTGAGAACCTTCTCCCCCTCTTTATATTCCCCTGCCCGCATCCGGCGAAACAGATCCAGATTCTCCTCGACGGAGCGGTCCCGGTAGGGACTATTCTTTCCCGGCTCCGTCAGCGTGCCGCGATACTGCCGCATCTCCTCCTGCGACAGATCGTCCACATAGGCGACGCCTTTTTTGATGAGAATCTCCGCAAATTCATACAGTTTATCATAGTACTCCGAGGCATAAAAAAGTTTATCCCACTGGAAGCCCATCCAACGGATGTCCTCCATGATTGAGTCCACATATTCCGTATCTTCCTTGGCAGGATTCGTATCGTCAAAGCGAAGGTTGCATTTTCCGCCATATTTCTGGGCCGTGCCAAAGTCAATGCAGATGGCCTTGATATGGCCGATATGCATGTATCCGTTGGGCTCCGGCGGAAATCTCGTACACACCTGCGCATACACACCTTCCGATAGATCTCTGTTAATTTCACGTTCGATAAAATTTTCCGCTTCCGGCAGGGATAGCTTTTTCTCTTCAGCCATGCGATGTCTCCTCCTTTTTTATTTTCAGGTGTATAACTCCCGAATGCTTATAACTATATCATAATCCGACAAAAATGAAAAGGGTATTTTTAACAAAAGTTCGCGTTCCGCCGACTTTTTTATCCCGCCCGTCCAACACGAATAAGCCTTGCCGCCTTGGACAAATTGCAGTATAATAGTTTTATTCTGATATAGGAGGCCTCCCGTGAATACGCTGATTAAATTTTATGACTCCGAGATTTTGTATAATATCGTATCCGTTCACTGCATGACCCCTGCGCGCTGCGTCTATCTGTATGACCCTGCCCAGGACGACACAGAACAGCTGCATCATATCCGTCACAGTCTGACAAAGCGATTTCCCGCCATGGACATAACGCTCCGCCCTATTTCTTATCACAAACCCGATACCATTGTTGAGGCCCTCTCCTTGCTATATGCCAAATATCCGGATATGGTCTTGGACTGCACCGGCGGCAACAGCCACGGCGGACTTGTCTGTGCCAGCCACTTCTGTCATTCCACTAGGATTCCCCATTTTTCCATCGATTATCCGTCGGGACGGATGCTGGACCTGGGCTTTGCCTCAGCTCTTCTCCCTTCCTTTCATCTTCCCACTTTGTATCTGGAAGATTTCATCGAAGCCGCCGGGGCATCCATCAGCGGCCACATTCATATGGATGTCCCGGAAGAAGACTATGATCAAATCCTGCCCTTTTTCCATAAAACTGTGGAAAAGCCAGAACAATGGCAACAATTCTGCTGGTATCTACAGTCATTAAAGCCTGAAACCAATAAGGGCAAACCCAGCCGCACGAAATTCTATGGTCCCCGCTCCTCCCTGACGGGAAACGGCCGTCTCTTATCCTTAAATGTGGAGTTTCTTCAGCTGGCCCGATCCCTCGGATTCATTCAGACATATAGCCTGACAGCCAAAACCATTGAGATTACCTACGCCAGCCCCTTTTACCACCAGTGCCTTACCTCCCAGGGAGTTTGGCTGGAAATGTATGTGCATATTTTAGCAAAGCGATCTGGGTTGTTTGCCGCCCATCGCATGAGCGTCATCATCGATTGGGACGGTCCAGAAAATGATTTTGCCTGTGCGGTCAACGAGATCGACGCCCTCCTAATTTCTTGCGCGACACCGGTTTTCATCTCCTGCAAAAGTTCTGTGCCATCCACCGCGGCACTCAATGAGATTGAGCTTTACGCAAAGCGCTTCGGCGGAAGTTTCTCCAAGACGGTGATGATCACCACCTGCGACGCCCAAAAGGAAGCGCCCACTATACTCAAGCGGGCGCAGGAAATGAAAATTACTTTGATCGACCGGCATGACTTACAGGAGCGCCGGTTCCTCAAACACCTGCAAAAGCTGGCTGATCGCACGTAAGCCTGATACTGTCAGGCTTTTTTCATTCCAAAGAACCGGATGTTCTGTTAGAGTTTGCATTCTGTGAGCTCTTCATGGCCAGATACTCTTCATACGTTACGGAACGGTCGATCAACCCATCGGGTGTGAATTCCATGATCCGGTTTGCGATGGTGTCGATGAACTGGTGATCATGGGATGCAAACAGGACGACGCCTTTAAAATCTATCAAGCCATTGTTCACAGCCGTGATCGATTCCAGATCCAGGTGGTTGGTCGGCTGATCCAACAGTAGAACGTTCGCACCGCTCATCATCATTCTCGACAGCATACAGCGGACTTTTTCACCGCCGGACAGCACCTTCACCGGTTTAAAGACCTCATCGCCGGAAAAGAGCATCTTTCCCAGAAAGCCCCGGAGATAGGTCTCCGTAAGATCCGTCCTGGAATACTGCCCTAGCCACTCCAAGAGATTGAGCTCGCTGCCCTGGAAAAACTGGGTATTGTCCTTCGGGAAATAGGCCTGGGAGGTGCTGACTCCCCATTTAAAGCTCCCCTCGTCGGGCTCCAACTCGCCCATCAAAATCTGGAATAGAGTCGTAACGGCGATCTCCTGATCTCCTACAAAGGCAATCTTGTCTTCCCGGTTCACGCGGAAGGAAACATGATCGAGAACTCTCACGCCATCTATGGTCTTGGTGAGATTGTCCACCGTCAACACTTCGCGTCCAACTTCCCGGTCCATGGTAAAACCGACAAAGGGATACCGTCTGGAGGACGCCGGCATCTCTTCCACTGTCAGTTTATCCAACAGCTTTCGCCGGCTAGTGGCCTGGCGGGATTTGGATTTATTCGCTGAGAATCGCTGGATGAAAGCCTGAAGCTCCCGGATCTTATCTTCATTTTTCTTATTTTGATCCCGGATCATCCGCTGAATCAGCTGGGATGACTCATACCAGAAATCATAGTTGCCCGTATACATCTTGACCTTATTATAGTCGATATCCACGATGTGGGTACAGACTGTATTGAGGAAATACCGGTCATGGGATACAACGATAACAGTCCCCGGGTACTCCATCAAAAAGTCTTCTAACCAGCTCACAGAATCGATGTCCAGCGAGTTGGTGGGCTCGTCCAAAAGGATGATATCCGGATTCCCAAACAGAGCCTGCGCTAGAAGGATTTTAACCTTCTGCTTCTCAGCGACAGACGACATGGGACTGTATAAAAGTTCATCCGCGTTCATGCCCAATCCCTGCAAAAGCTTGGAGGCCTCCAGCTCCGCGTCCCAACCGTTCAGCTCCGCGAATTCCGCCTCCAGCTCCGAGGCCAAAATTCCATCCTCCTCTGTAAACTCCTCTTTGGCGTACAGCGCATCCTTCTGCTTCATAATCTCATACAGCCTGGCATTGCCCATAATGATGGTGTCCAGCACCGTAAAGGCATCATAGGCATAGTGATCCTGCTTCAAAATGGACATACGGGTGCCAGGTGTGATGCTAACTTCACCGGTTGAAAAATCAATCTCTCCAGAAAGAATCTTCAAAAAGGTGGATTTTCCCGCGCCGTTTGCGCCGATGATTCCGTAGCAATTTCCATTGGTAAATTTTAGATTTACGTCGGAAAAGAGTTTCTGTCCGTTAAAATTTAAGCTTACATCTGTTACTGTAATCATGGTCCCTCCAACTTTTTTACAAAAGGTATAGAAACATCCATATGTCAAGGGTTTATTATACTGGCTTCTCAGAGAAAAAGCAAGTCCTTTGCCCGCAAGTTTTTATCGATACCGCCTTGTTTTTTTCCACGAATAATGGTAGAATAGCCCTACTTAACAAAATGCGCCCTGGAGAATGGCGAATGGAGGATATGTATGAAAAAAAAGGGCAAGACCGGTCTTGGGATTATCTTAGTCCTAGTGGCAGCATTTCTGTACTATTACATTACCCTTCCGGCGATCAATATCCACGCGTCCGGATTTTGGATCTTCATTTTTGTGCTCTGCGCTGCGATCTTCGCCGCAATCTATGGAGGGCTCTATAAAAAGCGGGGAGTTCCCATCAAAAAGGTCAAACTGACTGGCATCATCGTGTTGGGCGCTATTCTGGCCATCTTTCTGATTGGAAGCCTTCTCTCCTCCCCCATCGTCAATGCGAAGAAGTACCAACAGCTGATGGCTGTTGAGGAGCGAAATTTTACTGAGGATATCCAGGAAATCAGTTTCAACGAGATTCCGCTGCTGGACAAGGATTCCGCCACTGTCCTAGGGCAGCGAAAGATGGGGAGCCTGGTGGACATGGTCTCCCAGTTTGAAGTCAGTGATCTGTATACGCAGATTAATTTTCAGGAATCCCCCTATCGGGTGACGCCCTTGCGGTATGCCAATACCATCAAATGGCTGACGAACTCCGGCGATGGAATTCCTGCGTACATTCGTATCAACATGGCGACGCAGGATGTGGAATGCATCATACTCGAGCAGGGCATGAAATACACCCCTTTTGACCATTTTAACCGCAATCTAAAGCGCCACCTGCGATTTAATTTTCCCACCTACATCTTCGATGACCCCAGCTTTGAGATCGACGATACCGGGACGCCCTACTGGATCTGCCCGGTCAAGCAATACAACATCGGCCTTTTTGGGGGCGTCACCATCGGACGGGTCGTGCTGGTCAACGCCATCACAGGGGAACTTCAGGACTATGCCGTGGAGGAGGCACCCACCTGGATCGACCGCGTGTACTCCGCCGATCTGCTCGTCGGTTTATACGATTACTACGGAACCCTGAAACACGGCTTTTTCAACAGCGTACTCGGGCAAAAGGACTGTCTCCAGACAACGGAGGGATACAATTACATCGCCCTGGACGATGACGTATGGGTTTATACCGGTGTCACCTCCGTCAGCGGGGATCAGTCCATCGTCGGTTTCGTTTTGATGAATCAGCGCACGATGGAGACGCGGTATTACGTCATCCCCGGCGCAAAAGAATATTCTGCAATGGACTCCGCCCAAGGCCAAGTCCAGCATTTGGGATATGAGGCCACGTTCCCTCTCCTCCTCAACATCGCGGACGAACCCACGTATTTCATGGCGCTGAAGGATAATGCCGGTCTTGTCAAAATGTACGCCATGGTCAATATTGAAAAGTATACCATCGTCGCCGTGGGAAATAGCGTGCAGGAATGTGAAAAAACCTATATCGAGCTCATGAACAGCAATGGAATTCAAGCGGAGCCTTCTGAGGGGACGGGCAAAACCATAACCGGCTCCATTGAGAGGATTGCGGAAGCCGTCATCGACGGAAACTCCCACTATTATCTCATGTTGAGCCAATCCAAGGAAATATTCGACATCCCCGTAAAAGATTTTGTTCAAGTGATCCGGTACTCTGTGGGCGACACCATTACGCTGGACTATTACCCAGGGGAGATGTATAATCTTGTCACAAACATTCAAGAGTGAGCTGCCCCATTCCACATCTTCGGCTCCTCGGAATCCGGTCCGCTCACGGCGGACGTTCCGATAGGACGAGAAAAACAAAAGACGAAAGCTGCGAAAGCTTTCGTCTTTTATTTGAATGCTTACATTACGTATTCTTCATCATGACGCTCTCGATTGCGTTAGCAACATGCTCGCAGGCATCGCAGCAGCTCTCCATGTGGTCGTATGTCTGATTCCACGCCAGCACTTTGATGGGGTCCTGGCTTCCGTATAGCTCATAGACTGCTTTGGAATAGATCCGATCCGCCTGCTCCTCCAGATCGTGAATCTCCACCAACTTTTCATGGAGCATTTTGGTTTTAGGAAAATTTTGGAATTCCTCCATGGCATTTTTGAGGGCGCGGCAGCAGCGCACGATCAGGGCGGCCATCTCGTTGGCCGCCGGTGTAATCTCTTCGATCCGATACATATACACGTTCATCAGCACCTCTTCCACCGAATCCGTCACCGCGTCGATCTCATGGGATAGACGGTTGATATCCTCCCGGTCAATCGGTGTGATAAACTCATGCATAAGCTTCTGCACCACCACATGTTGTTCCAAGTCCGCGGTATGCTCAATCTTGTGAATCTCCTTCACTTGACTCTCAATCTGCGACCGGTCAAAATTCTCTAGAACCGACTGCAACATCTCCGCAGCGAGACAGGATAATTCCACCGCGTCGATGAACGCTTCAAAATAATTCATTTGTTTCTTTTTTTTCTTCTTTTTATTTTTATCTTTTTCCTTGGCCTTCTCTTTCTCTTTGCTTTTGTCTTTTTCCTTATCTCCCATATGTGCTCATCCTTTCCTCAACAACCGCGCTCTAAAAGATCCATATAAACAGTTTTGCCATCAAAAATCCAATCAATCCACATCCTGGAAAGGTAAGGACCCAGGTTAACACCATCTCCTTGACAGTGGACCACTTGACGGCGGAAAGCCGCTTAGCTGCTCCGACGCCCATAATGGCCGTTGTCTTTGTGTGCGTCGTACTCACCGGAATGCCCGCGATGGAACATAGGAGAAGGCAGCCGGCAGCGGCCACATCCGCCGAAAAACCCTGGTACCGCTCCAGCTTGACCATATCCATCCCTACAGTTTTGATTATCCGATATCCGCCAATGGACGTGCCGAGTCCCATGACCAGTGAACATAGGATCATAAGCCATATGGGAATCTGAAAGGATTCCACGGTTCCCACTCCGTTGGCGAGAAACACTCCCAGCAGAAAAACACCCATGAATTTCTGTCCGTCCTGTGCGCCGTGCATAAAGGCCATGGCCGCTCCGCCGGCAATCTGCGCGTATTTAAAAACTTGATCTGTTTTTTGGCGGTCAAACCTTCGAAATAGATATCCAGTGAACTTGACTACCAACCAGCCGACTGCGAAACCCAATACGGTTGACAACAGCAGACCATAGATGACCTTCATCCATTCCTGGCCGTGAATCCCCTTGAAACTCCCGTGAAGCGCGATGGCGGCGCCGGAAATACCGGCGATGAGCGCATGGCTCTCACTGGTAGGAATCCCAAAGATCCATGCTGCGGTGGCCCAGACCACAATGGCCAAAAGGGCAGCACAGAGAGCAATAAGTGCATCCGCGGAATTTCCACCAAAATCCGCAATATTGTAAATTGTCATCGCTACGGTCGCATTGAGGGACGTCATCAGCAGTACGCCAAGAAAGTTAAAGATGGCGGCCATCATGATAGCGGCTCTTGGCGTCATGGCTCTGGTCGATACGCAGGTTGCAATGGCATTGGGGGCGTCAGTCCAACCATTGACCAGAATAACAGACAGCGTGAGGATAACCGTAACGAAGAGGACTGGATTCGAAAAGAGCTGTTGTATAAAATCAGTCAGAGTAATGGTCATCTTCTGTATTCTCCTTTCCCATATGGTCAAAACCATAATCCCATCTTATTTTATCATGGAAAGGAGAGAATTGCAAGCTTGAATGAATCCCCCCGATTTTTACCATTATTTCCCAGGAAATATATTCCATCCAAAAGTCTGACTCATATGCAGCTACATACTCCTAACCGCCTCATACGCCATGATTATTGAAAGGCTTTGCGCATCTGCTCACAATAATACTGTACATTTTCCCATTTCGCATCGGGCGGTATCCGATGATCCATACAGGGGATGTATCCCCCCAGCGCGACTAAAGGCTTAAGGCGCTCCACTTCTCGGTCCACCGCCGCGTAATCCTGGGCGAAAACTGTTTTGTTCATGCCTCCCACCCCGCGGATTGCGTTTCCATACTTCTCCCTCCACGGCGCGATGCTGGCCCCCCAAGTACCAACCTCGATGGGGAACATGGTGTTCACTCCATTCTCCAGCCAGATTGGAATCAACGCATCGATCTGGCCATCACAGTCCAGACTTACGATGTCGATAGCATGCTCCCGCAGAAGTTCCGTAATTTTCTTGTAGTGGGGACCGACCTTCTCCGCGAAGACCGATGGAATCACAAGTGGACCATTTTTAAAGCAGATGTCCTCCCAGAAATGTCCAAAATCAAACTGAACACCGGATTCCAGAATTCGCTTGACAACCTTGTAGCATAGTTCTCCCACTGTGTCGATGATCTCATCATAGAGCTCTTCATCGTCACAGTATACATAACTTGTCCCTTCGACTCCTAAAATATTCCGAATCTCGCCAAACAGACTGCCACAGTGAATGCCCAAAGGCGTCTCCCGCTCCTCCGGCCTCGGAATCTTCGCCAGCGCATCCAGATTGATGCGCGACTCACTGTACTGAAGGCGGTGCTTAAAATCCCTCTCCCATGACTCCCGGTCCTTTAACATGTGATCGATCTCCGATGGTATGGAAACAATATCATCCTTGACCTTCACAATGACTCCGTTGGAATCCACCATGATCTTGGAGCCATCTTCCCGCACCTCCAGCACCTTTTGTTCAAAGGGGGGGTGTATCCCACAGCTCCCGCCAAAGCAAGAATACCAGTTGAAATCAAACCCTAATTTTCTTCCTATCCTGCGATCATTTTCAGACCCATCCCCCGCATTTTGAATCTCGTCCTGGGTCAAATGCCCTTCCTGCACCCACTTTTGCAGTGTCTCTCCCCAGTATCCGAAATTGACGATGGGAAGCTTCTCATAATTTTCATAGCGCAGAATTGCTAGTGAATTCTCTCGTAAGGTCATCGCCATGATCCTATCCCTCCATGCTCTTTTCATATTCCGAAGTAAACTATCTTGTGATGTAACCCGGTACAATAAAAGTCTTTACTTTTTTAGTATACTTCATTATAATGGAGAAAGAAAGTCAGAATCTTGTGATAATATATAAGGATCTTGTGATTGGTCCTGGAGGTAGCCATGCAGTCTATTCAATATAATCTAAGCATTACACCTGAATCCTTCGGGATTTCGCCTGTTCCCAGTATCATCGCCCGCTTCTCCGGACTTTGCCTGGAAGGAATCGGCGAGTATCACACGTATCCCTCCTATTTTACCCATCGCAGCGGTCTGGATTCTCATCTTCTGCTTTACACCTTTTCCGGAACAGGACTTCTGTGCTATCATCAGCGCGAGTATACGCTTCTTCCAGGGCATATATTTTGGATTGATTGTATGGAGGATCACGACTATCGTAATCGAGGCGATGGGATCTGGTCTTTCCTCTATCTTCATTTTAACGGCGCCATGGCCCCCTATTTTTATGAACAGTACGCGGAACACGATTGCCCCGTGATCTTGACCGACCGCGATAGCTCCATTGTTCACACCCTCAGCGCTCTCCTTGCTCTCGCCCGCATGCCCCTGTCCCGCTATGATATCTTGATGCAGCGGCATCTCGTGGATCTGTTGACGGATATGATCATGGCCCAGGATTCCTCCTTGAACAGGGAGTCAATCCCGTCTTATATCCGGCAGTGCGCAGACTATATGCAGCAGAACCTGGCATCCCCCATCTGTCTCGATGATCTGGCAAAGCAGTTTAGTATTAGCAAATATCACATGGCAAAGCAGTTCAAGCGGTACATCGGGACCCCTCCCCATGAATATTTGATCAATTTGCGTATTACCAAGGCCAAAGAACTTCTCAAATGTACGGATCAATCCGTTGCAGACATTGCAGAACTCGTTGGCGTCCATCACGTCAATCATTTCATCAACCTATTTCAGAATCGGGAAAAGATGACGCCCTTAGCGTATCGAAAAAAATGGGCGCAGTCGACGCTTTAGGAGGTTGGAGCCATGTTTCAATACCGCGCGGATCAGCTCTTTAGCCGGAACGAGTCCATCACCATCCAAAAGACCCGCACCTCAGGTACAGAGGCCGTTCACACCCATGATTTCATCGAAATCGTCTATGTTCTATCCGGAGACGGGCAGCAATCGGTCAACGGGCTTTGCTATCCCATACAGAAGGGCACACTGCTCTTTATCAATTATGGGCAGACTCATGCATTTTCGACAAAAACCAGCATTGAGTATTATAATATTCTGCTAAAACCAGAGTTTATCAGCATGGAACTGATTAACTCGGAGAACGCCTTTGAGCTGTTGGCGCTGACAGCATTTGAGGAATTTCGCAGCCTCAACCCCACAACGCCTTTCGTCTCCTTTTCAGGGAAAGAACTTTTGGAGATCGAGGGAATCACCGATGCCATGCATCGGGAATTTAAGGCAAAGCAAACCGGCTATCAGTCAATTCTCAAAGGTTATATGCAGGTTTTCCTTGTCCATATCCTGCGCAGGATGCAGCTGGCAAATGAAAGTTCTCCTGTCTCATCCAGCCCCCTGACTCCCGATCTTTTAGCCTACATCGAGGAACACTGCTCTGAAAAAATTACGCTGCCAGAGTTGGCGGAACAATGTTTCTACAACCCCTCCTACTTCAGCCGGGTTTTTAAAGAGTACAGTGGCATGAGCCTGACCGATTTCATTCAGCGCAAACGCATTGAAAAGGCATGTCGTCTGCTACAGGACACCGACTGGCCCATTGAGACGATTGCCACAGATGTAGGATATGGCGATAAAACACAGTTTTATCGCCAGTTTAAGAGCTATATGGGGGCCACGCCGAACCAGTTTCGCCGCCGTGGCTCATGAATATCCCTTCACATCATTTTAAGAATTCAGCCACTGGATGAATGCAGTCTTATCGTTTCGATTGTATCCACAGTGCTCATAAAAATTTAGCGTACTTTCTTCTTTTGAACCTGTTAAAAGCATGATTTTATAACAACCGCTTTCAACGGCTATCTGTCTTGCGTAATCAAGGCAAGCTGATGCTAAGCCCTGTTTCCTGTGGTCACGATCCGTTATGACGTTCTCCACAAGTGCGTATGGCCGCTGGCCATGAGTGAGGTTGGGAATGATGACAAGAACGCAGGAGGATACAATTTTTCTATCTTTTTCTGCAATTATAATATGATGATTCCTATCATTTACAATATTGTTCCAAAGTTCTACGAGCTGTTCACTTTCTTGGGGCATTTCGTTATGGTGAAGCTGCGTGTAGAGTTCAAGCAAGGAAGGAAGATCCTCATGGTTAATTTCTCGAATCATAAGATTATGTCTCCTATGCCACGTGTTTGCAAGTATATTGGCATTGCTGCCGCCCCGCGTGTTGACATTATAACTCCCGCAAAATCAATTCTGTAACGCCTGGATTGGACCCGGGGACAATCCGCTTGACCTTTTGATGCCCGCTGAATTGTGTCCGAATCATATCTTTCAGCGCTGTTCCTTGATTATAGCCATGGATGATTCTGAGGACATATACCGCGCGGTCCGCGCGCCGAAGCTGGCTTTCAATCCGAATCTTAGCCTGATACTGATTTAGATTATGAATGTCGATCTCCCATATCCCCGGGCTCATTGGCGCGCAACTCCCCTCTTAAAAATAGTCTGAAAAATACGGCTGTTCTCGCCTGATCAACGTCTCCAGCACCTCGATATCCTCCTGCGCCGCCTTGATCCTCTCAATCCGATATAGATACGACGGCCGTTTATAGCTCAATAGCATAGCCGTCAGGGTTTGAATATCCATTTCCACTGGCTCACCGATCACTTCCCGCGAGATATGCTGTACTCCCTGCGCATCCCACTGGACTGAAAAGATCCCACGGTTCCACTCCGCCATGGGATCTGCGATGGAAAACGTCAGCTTAGTATGACTCTTCCTCTGCGCACTTCCCGAAAAAGGATACCTCTTTAAAAATTCCTGTACATCGACAATGCGGGCCATGATATACGGAGCGATGCTCTCGGTAATCTCACTGTCCTCCAACAAAAATGCCAACGGTTCTCCCGTGTAGTTATCCCCCTGCACCCTGCGGATCATGGAAAAATGGGCGCTGATATAATTCCAAAGGCCATGACGCGCCTCTTCATTCAGATAGACTAGTTCCTTGATGGTAAAGACTTCATTCCGAATCCAATAGACCACATATCCCAGGGGTATATGCCGCTCATTATAGTAAAGGGCCGCCACAACATCCTCAGAATCCCATCGCCAATACTCTTCCCACGCTAGATCATCGCGGACAAGAGCGCCATGGCGAATTTCCGTAAATCGATTGTGTACGCCTTTTAAATCTGGGTGCTCCAAATCAACCCGCTCCACCATACCCGAAACATCCACTTGCTTCGGAAGCTGCGTATCCCGGATAGAGAATGTCATCTTATCGGATACGATCTCCCAGCCCTTCTTCCGATAAAATGGGATGGAATAGGGATATAAAAAGGAAATCGTCTGCCCCCGGCTCCGCATCTCTTGAAGGCTGCGGGTCATCAGCTCATGCATAAGCCCCATACCGGCGTACTCAGGGTAAGTGGCAACCCCCGTGACGCCTCCCATCTCAAAGATTCGACCGTGAATATTGACGCGCATGGGATACACGGCAATCTGCGATACCAATTTCTCTTCATCAAACCATCCCAGAACATCCGCCTTTTGCAGAACCGGGGATTTGGACTGCCGGATCTCATCCTCCTGCCAACCCGCGTCGAGCAACTCCTGATAGGTGACCTGGAACGCATACCGCAGCAAATCATTGAACTGGGTTAGATGTTCCATCTCCAGGTGACGGATTTTAAGTCTAGCCTGAATTTTATCTTTTAACATAGGAGCTCTCCATTTTATTTACAGAAGGCTTTCGTCATACTGTGCCCGGCTGCCCCCGATAAATTTCGGCCTGGTCCTGGCGCAGATTAAATTGGCCATTCCAACCTTGGTTACGCTGATCCTGACAGGAACCGCAACCGGCGCCAGATGCATACCGATCAGCGTTCCCCCGATATCCAACCCGGCCCTCGCCTGAATCTTCTCCACAGCCACGGGGTACGCAAAGGCCTTATACGCAGCCGTCGCGAAGGAGCCCCCCGCTTTCGGTTTCGGAACCGCATTGACAATCTCAAGTCCGTAGCGCTGGGCGGCCTCCCTCTCCACGATAAGCGCGCGGTTGAGGTGCTCACAGCACTGCGCTGCCAGATATAAGCCTCTCTCCTTCAAAATAGGGTATATGCCGGCAAAGATTGTATCCGCAATATCTGTACTGGACTCCGTGCCGATGGCATGCCCTCCTACCTCGCTGGATGAGCATCCCACCACGACGATATCCTCCTTCTGTACGTTCGCAACCTTTAGGAGTTCCATCATTGCTGTGCGAGCCTGGTTGTGTATTTCATCTAACATAGAATTCTCCATTTCCTTTCCGTATCTTCTATCTCATTTTCTATGAAGGCTTCATATCTACTGGATTGCTTGCTTTTGCTAATACAAAAAAGCAACGCGTGTCACATATCGATCTACTTAGAGTTTACCAGATTAATTTCATTTGTCAACATTTTTCAAAAAAGGTTGACAAATGCATCCTTCTCTTTTTGTACCCCACTGGATTTTTTCTTATGATTTTCTTGCATTTCCTATGGCGAGCATGTATAATAAGACAATGAATGCCGATCGCGGCATATCCATGGAAGGGATTCCTTTAGGAGGCATCGATCGATGGAAACGATACTGTTTCGAGACATATGGCTGGACGATTCGGAAGATGCTCTTCTCGCTTTCATTGTCGGCAAATCGATCTTGGATGATGACGAAGATCTGAATATGATCCACCGGATGGCGAAGGATGCAATGTCAATCGCCAGCCCAAAGGCGGTGTGCTGTATCGCAGAAATCACAGCCCGCTCCAGCGATTGGATCGAAATCGAGGGGATACGCATCACCTCTCCCCTTGTCATGCATAATCTAGAAAATACACACCGCGTCTTTCCCTACATCGCCACCTGTGGAACAGAACTGGAGGCATGGTCTCACAATTTTTCTGATCCTTTAGAACAGTATTGGGCGGATCAGGTCAAACTATTCTACCTCGGGAAAATCCGCTCTTACATGAGCGATCAGATTCGCAAGCGTTTCTTCCCTGTCGGCCACATGTCCTCCATGAATCCGGGATCTCTCAAAGAATGGCCTCTCACCCAACAGGCTGTCTTATTTCGGATTCTCGGCAATGGGGCGGAAGACATCGGCGTTGCCTTGACCGACAGTTTTTTAATGCTTCCCTCCAAATCCTCTTCCGGTTTCTTCTTTTCCAGCAAAGAAGCCTACGAGAACTGTCAATTTTGTCCCATCTTGAACTGTCCGGGGCGCCGCGCTCCGTACAAGGAATAGGACGTTACGCGCCAGATACGCGAACACAATAGATTACCATGAAGGAGATTGAACCATGTCAGAGACGAAAAAACGTATTTTAACCGGTGACCGGACAACTGGAAAACTTCACTTAGGCCATTACGTGGGAAGCCTACAAAACCGAGTTCGGCTTCAGCACGACTATGATACTTTTATTCTGCTTGCGGATGTCCAGGCGCTGACGACGCACTTTGAAAATCCCGGCTTGATCCACAATAGCATCTATGATGTCGCCATCGACAATCTCTCCGTCGGTTTGGATCCGGAGCATGTGACCTTATTTCTCCAATCTCAGATCTCCGCTATCGCAGAACTTACCGTCTTCTATTCCATGTTGGTGTCTGTCAATGTGCTTCGCCATAACCCAACGATCAAGACGGAGGCAAAACAGTATGGCTATGACGATCTCACCTATGGGTTCCTGGGCTATCCGGTAAGCCAGTCCGCGGATATCACCTTCTGCAACGCGGATTTGGTGCCGGTGGGAGAAGACCAACTTCCCCACATGGAGCTGACCCGCAAGATTGTCCGCCGCTTCAATGACATGTATGGGGAGACGCTGAAGGAACCTCAGGCCATGTTGAGCGATTGTCCCCGACTGGCTGGGCTTGACGGCAATAGCAAAATGGGCAAAAGCCTAGGCAACGCTATCTACCTCTCTGACGCTCCCCAGGTTGTCACCGAAAAGGTTCGCTCCGCCATCACGGATACGAACCGCATATCCGTCAAGACTCCTGGAAACCCCGATGTCTGTATGGTCAGCCAATATCACAAGGTGTTCAACAGCGAAGACTATGACAATATCTGTTCCATGTGCCGCAGCGCATCCATCGGGTGTGTCGCCTGTAAGAAACAGCTGTCTGAAAAATTAAATACCATGCTTGATCCCTTCCGTGAAAAGCGGGCGTACTACGAAGCGCACAGGGACGAGGTTCGGGATATCATCGTGTCCGGAAGCGAGAAGGCCAACAAGGTGGGAGATGAAACCGTAAAGAAAGTCAAGGACGCCATGAGCATTTCACTATAGCAGAACTTAGGACAAAAAGGACACCCTGGATACCGCTTTCGCAGCCCTCGGCGTCCTTTTTTTCTGTGATGGCAAAAGCCCCGAAAACGGGGCTTTCCATTGCTATAGCCTCTCTAGAGCCTCTTTTGGGGCAAGGAAACCCTCGTACGGTTTTCCTACATGGCGCCTTACCATCCAAGGGATTTAAGATACTCGCGGCTCATCGCCGCCGCTTCCATGGGGGGCCGGTCAAGGGAGTCATCCTGCTCCACCACAACCCAATCGGCGCCACTCTCCACAGAGGCGGCAAGGATTGAGGGCATATCCTGAACACCGTATCCTACAGGGCGGAATTCAAAGGTGCTCTTCACCTCATCTTTTCTGTCCTCCTCCAAACCGATCAGCTCATACATATGTTCCGATTTCTCTCCCCGGTAATCTTTCAAATGGACAACTGGACAACGCCCCGCGTACTTTCTGATGTAGGCGGCCGGATCCTGCCCTGCTACCTTCACCCAGCAGCAGTCCAACTCCGTCTGCAGGTACTCCGGCGAAACGTGGGAGTACATATAGTCCAGTCCGAAAGATCCGTCCTCCATTGTGACAAACTCAAAATCGTGGTTATGGTACAGCAGGGTAACGCCCTTCTGTTTGCATACAGCCCCGATCTTGGCGATGGCCTCTAAAACCTCGCCAAAATTCTCCACACCTGGACGGTATTCATCATTCAGATAGGGGATGACAATATATTCACAGCCAATGGCCATATACTGGTCGATGATCCCTTCCGTGTCGGCAATCAAATCCATGTAGGGAATGTGCGCGGAAATAGCTCGGATTCCCACTTCGTCCAACATTTTGCGGATCTGTTCCGCCGTATGTCCATACAGGCCGGCCAGCTCAACCCCATCATAGCCCATCTCCTTGATCCTCTGCATTGTACCCTTGAAATCCTTTTCTGCATCGTCTCGGACGGAGAACACCTGCAATGCAACTGGTAACGTCTTCATAGTTGACCCTCCTTAATCTTCGATGAGTAATCGTTTACATTTTATTATAGTCTAAAACAGGAGAGAAATCAAGTCATCACTCCATATTTTTTCCATCCACCGCGCGAAGCAGCGCTCTTTCAAACGCTTTATCATCTGCCGCTGTCCGCTTTTTATTTTTGCCCGCTCTGCCACCGCCGCGCCGGATCTTCTGCCCCACATACCGCTCGAAGAGCAGCTGATCCATATTGGCGTTGGTATATTCCAGCCCCATAGGGTTCAGCGCTCTAGCCCCCTTGCCCAGCGCCAGGGCTGCCACTCCATAGTCCTGAGTGACCACAAGATCCTCTCTCTCCAACAGATTTGCTAAGCAAATGTCCGCACTATCCCTGGCTTTATCCACGGTTATGTGGGTGCTGTATGAATCGGACAGCTCATGTGCTGTGTCGCAGACCATGATCACGGGAATCTGCCGCTCTCTTGCTATTCGAATCAGAATGTCTTTCACCGGACAGGCGTCAGCGTCCACCACGATCCTCATATCTTCCCGCTCCTTCGCAGCGCGCGGGCCTTTCCAATGAGCCACTGGTAGACCGGCAGCATCTCTCTCTCCGTCACATAGCGCGCTAAGGCATCCGCGTCCAGCCATCGGACCCCCGCATCTTCATCCTCCTTGATTCGCAGGGGGCAATCCTCCTCCGCTAACAGAAGAAAAGAAGGGGCAAAATGGAGATGCACACCGACATAGCCCCCTCCCTTATAGTGGGCGGGAACCGGCAGTATCGCCAGGGAAAGGAGTTCCTTCATAGGCGTCTGAAAGGTTTCAACCCCCGTCTCTTCTTCCGCCTCTCTGAGAGCTGTCTTGAGCAGATTCCTCTCCCCATCGGAATGTCCTCCAGTCCATGACCAGGAGTCGTAGATCCGGTGATAGACCATCAAAACCTTGTCCAATGACGGATTCATAATAAATCCAGAGCTTGTCATGTGGGCGATTTTGTTCTCCCGGTAGAGAACTGTGGACCTGTTTCCCCGTATGTACGCCAACATCGTCTCCTGATCCTTCGCCTCCTGATCCGACTCCGCCTTGAAGGCCTCAATCATCCTTTCGTAATCCATAAAATCGCCCTGTCCCTTTCATTTTAGCCATGGTGCCCGTCACAGCCAAATATGCCTCCTCCATCAATTGATCTGTCCTCTGGCGGATGCTGCCCCCCTCGTCCGGGTAGATAGGCGCTCCGATTCGAAGCACCAAATTCGGTTTTGAGGTAACCAATCGCCGGAGGAGGCCTGTCTTTTTGGGGATCAGCGTCATGGGGATAATGGGGGCTTTTGCAGCCGCCGCAACGGTAAACGCCCCTCTGTAAAATGGCCTGACATCCACATTGTAAGGGCTCAACATCCCTTCCGGGTAATAGTGGATTATGTCCCCCTTTTCCACCACTGTCACCGCCTGCTTCTGAAACGCAATCAGCTCAGGCGCGGTCTCAGGCAGAGAGACTGCGCCTAATGCCTTAATAAGCCAGCCCACAAGGGGAAGGGTAAAATTCCGAGATAGGCTGACGTACCAAAGGGTTCTTGGCATGAGTGCGACCTTAACCATGGTACAATCCATGGGATGCATATGGTTCATTATCGAGACAGCGCCGCCAGACACCTTTCGCAAGTTCCGCCGGCCCTCAACTCGAAATCCAAAGAATATATGATTGATGATAAAAAGCAGGACGGCAAGGCAATTGGTCAGAAGTCGGCTCAGCAGATGCCGAAGTCCCGACCGGTGAAAATAGTGTCCCTTCTGTTTTGACAAGTCAGGACAGAACAGCTGCTGGAACTTCGTCAGATGAATCGGACGATATCCATGGGATTGTACATCTTGTATGGATTCCTCGAAAAAGGACTCCCAGGATGCCACGCTCTCCGCCACCGAAAGAACAGACTGGTAGCCTGCGGTATGGAGGCGTTCCGACGTACTGGAATCAAAGCAGAGAATCCGATAAAAATGGCTATAGAAGTGATCATTCCAGTACTGCAACCAGCGATCCCACACGTTTGGCAGCTCGGTTTGATTTAAAAAGAAGGACGCGGAAGTGGGAATCCTCATCTGCCGGGCGATTTCCTCCCCCCTCCGCCCTAAAAAAAAGGGGCTACAGAAATGAATCAGGTCTGCTCCCTCAAAGGCTTTTTGCAACACTCGATCTCTCGGTTTCGCCGCAATGACGCCAAAGCGCCGGTACAGCTGAAATGAGCGCACGCCCCTCTTTCCGCGAAGCGCGGTCCCATTTTTCTGTTTTTTCCAGTTAGAAAGCAGGAGCGTCTGGTGGCCTTGCCGCTCCAATTCCTCCCGCAATGCTTCAATCTGCGTCATCTTCCATGACTTCCGCTTCATCCACCGGTCTGTCACCAGCACTATCCTCATAAAGCTCCCCTTCTTATATCCCCTATTGCCTTGCCTTGGCTGCTGCGTGCTCTGTTATGACCTCCTGAAACATCTTCTCCGCCTCTAAAATGGATTGCTCGACCCGGTACCGGTCCCCCTGACTCGCATATTCCTTTGACATTCTCTCCCTCTCCATGGGATGCGTGATCCAATAGTCGATTTTCTGCGCTAGGTCTTTGCTATCATCCGGTTTGAAGAGACTTCGATCATCAATTGCGAACTGCGGAGTCGCGGAGCGGTCTGAATCGCATATGACAGGGACCAGCCCACAGGAAAAAGCTTCCATACAGGATATAGCCTCGATCTCGATGACAGACGCATGGACATAGAGATCGCAGGCGTGAATCAACTGAATCAGCTCCTCCTTGGAATAGAATCCAAAGGTGGGCTGATGTTTCAGCTCTTTCCCCTGTTCCATCAATTTTTTCTTACAAGGGCCGTTTCCCGCCAGATGCAGCTGAATCTTGTCCGCAAACTTGGAATGGCGGATGGCGTCGATCAGAACCTTCTGTCGTTTCTCAGGGGAAAGCCGGCCGATCATCAAAATATGGAAAAGTCCATCCTGATGTTTCTGGCGCTTTGTAGCCGGCACAAAATCGTCATCGACGCCATTGGATATGACGTGAGTTTTCGCGGCGTATCCATTTATCTTCAGCTGATCGGCTATAAACCGCGACGGACAATGTATATGGGTAAAATACTGGTAAAAATACCAGTTAAAAAATTTATAGATTCCCCTGGCCAGCGCGGGACACCAATCGGTATGGGTGATAAAGGTAATATTCTCTGGCTGCAAATGAAATGCCGCTGACATTGGGATGTCCATCTGACGAAGATATTTATACGCACTCTTCTCAAAGGGCAGCGGCAACAGAAAATGCACCAGATCCGCCCCGGCAAATGCCTTCTTGAATACCGCTTTATCAGGCTTTGCAAATAAAAAGCCCTGGCTATGTGCAATAGGCGAAACAGGAGATTTGAATTCCTGAACTGCATATGGATTTACCGACGGGTCGCCTACCGCAACGACACGCACCTCATGTCCTCGTTTTTCTAGCATCTTCGCAAAACGGTACGCCGTCATTGTCGTTCCATTGTTCAACTGGTCATACCGGTCGATAACCAAAACAATTACCATCGCTCCCGATCCTTTCTCTTCAGCTTAACCACATTGTCTGTATTATAGCATGAATTCCACCGATGCGCTAGTCTTTCCCAAAATTTTCCCTTGCCCGCCTCGTTGAGATTTTTTCTTCTTATCTTTTTTACAAAAATATATTGAATCTTTTAGAATTTTATGGCATAATCGAATGGTTGTCAATACTATTACAGGGGGTTCTCTCAATGGGAAAAGAGCGCAGTAACTTCTCAGGAAAAATTGGATTTGTCCTGGCCGCTGCCGGGTCCGCCGTGGGGCTAGGAAATATCTGGCGGTTTCCTTATCTGGCTGCAAAATATGGCGGCGGTATCTTTTTGTTAATCTACATACTTTTAGCCGTAACCTTTGGTTTCGCTTTGATGATCGGGGAGATTGCCATCGGCCGCAAGACTGGATTATCTGCCATCGGTGCTTTTAAAGCCTTGAACCGCAAATGGTCATTCCTTGGATACTTGACTTCCATCGTCCCCATGATCATCTTTCCTTACTACTGTGTCATCGGCGGATGGGTTATCAAGTACTTTACTGTCTTTGTATCCGGCAACAGTGCCGCCACAGCGGGTGGACAGTATTTTGAAGCTTTTATCGGCCAGACGGGACAGCCTATATTTTGGCTCTGTCTGTTTATCGCCATAACGGCGATCATCGTCCTATTTGGCGTGGAAAAGGGAGTTGAGAAGGCCAGCAAAGTCCTAATGCCGGTGCTCGTGATTCTATCCATCTTCATCGCGGGCTTCGTCGTAACCCGCCCCGGCGCACTGGAGGGCGTCGCCTATTATTTTAAACCGGACTTTAGCAAATTTTCGATCAACACCGTCTTGGGAGCCTTGGGACAGCTTTTCTATTCCATGTCTCTGGCTATGGGAATTATGATCACCTATGGCTCTTATATGAAAAAGGATGTGAATCTGGAATCCTGCGTCAAACAGATTGAACTCTTTGACACAGGGATCGCCATCATCGCAGGGTTGATGATCGTCCCCGCTGTCTTTATCTTTTCCGGTGGGGATGAATCGGTGCTAAAATCAGGTCCCAGCCTCATGTTCATCATCCTCCCTGAGGTGTTCAACAGCATGAAGCTTGGCGCCGCCATCGGTGGAGTCTTCTTCCTGCTGGTCTTCTTTGCCGCGCTGACCTCCGCCATCTCGCTGATGGAGACTGTCGTCTCCATCATTCAGGACAAATTGCACTGGAAACGGCACACAACCTGTATTGTCGTGGCCCTGGGCGCCATTGCCATCGGCATTCCCTCTTCCCTCGGATTTGGCCCCTGGAAATGCGTTCAGTTCATGGGAATGTCCATCCTCGACATGTTTGATTTTCTGAGCAACAGTGTCATCATGCCCATCGTTGCCCTGCTGACCTCCATTTTCATCGGGTATGTCATCAAAACGAAAACCATCTCCGATGAAGTGAAAAGTTCAGGTCCTTTCAAGCGGGAATCCTTATTTGTGGTCGTCATCAAATATGCAGCGCCGGTCTGTATAGTGGCAATTCTCATCAGCTCAATCCTCAACGCGCTGGGAATCATTCGCATCTGAAACCTCTCCGGCAAAAGCCTCCGAATCCTTTGATTCAAGAAAAACCTTCGGTTCTTCGGAATCAGGTCCTGCGGCGGCTTTCCTATAGGATAAAAAATCGCCTGTTGCATGATGCAACAGGCAATTTTTTTATCCTCTTTCGCTCCCTTAGGCGGCCGCCTGCTCAATATAGGCGTCGACAAACTCCTCCACAATGCTGAAGGGAGCTGGTCCTGCATCTAAAATTGCTTTATGGAAATCTTTAAGGGAAAAGGCATCCCCCAGCTCATTCTCTGCATTTTCCCGCAGCTCCAAGATCTCCATTCCGCCCACCGCATAGCTCAAATACGCCGATGGATTGCCGACAATATACTCAAAAGTATCACGGACGTCGTCCTCATCTTCAATCCCAAACTGGGAGAGATAGTCTTGCAGATCCTCCAGATCCCATCCATAATAATGTATGCCGATGTCAAGGAGGGCTGAAAGCTGAATGTTGATATAGCTATTGCACTTTAAGATCTCCACCAACGCCTCATTTTCAAAGCCAAAATACTCATAGGACAGCCCTTCCACATAGTTGGCCCATCCCTCTGAATAGCCAAGGAAGCTTAGCAAATGGCGAAAGAGAGGAGGATTTGTGGAATTATAGTACACGTTCTGATACAGATGCCCAGGGTAGCCTTCATGGGCAATGGTGGGGAAGAGATCCATATGGGCATATTCTTCCGAAGGGTTGATATAGATCACATTTTCCGCCGCATTATCGATGGCCGGTATTAAATAGAAGGCTGGACTTGTGCTCCCCTGTAGCGACTCTGCCACTTCCTTGACTTCATAGTGGACTTCTGGAATCGCTGGAAAGTCCTCGGCAATCCGCTCTTTCAGTTCTTCCAACATCGTAGCCGGATCATCCGTATCGTAGGGCGGATGATCCGCTAGGTCGAGGATACTCTCATCCATCATCAAATACTCATACATCGATTGAGACTCTGCAATAAGCCGCTTTTGCAGAGCATTGGCGATTTCATCTACGCTTTTGGACGATCCGGTTCCACTGGCGACTAAATACTCATAGTACTCTTGTCCCCTGTCAAAATTACAAAGCCCTCCGTCATTGACGCCAGTTCCCCTTAACTTCTCCATCTCTTCCATAAAAGTCTCATAGGCGGAAACGACCACAGCCACTGCTTCCACGTTCTGCTCCTCATAGATTGCTTTTTGTTCACCGGACAGTCCATCGAAGGCGTCTAGACGTTCCCTGAAAGTCGCCAAAAGCACGTTGTCCTCCCCAGCGTCTACAAAATCCTGGCATCCCTGTATCACCTCATCGAGAGAAAAATCGGCCATGAAGAGTCCCTGCTCTGATTTTTCCTGCTCAAAGGCAATGACCTCCTGGAAATAGCGCTTTGTATCGTGGAGCAGCGCTACATAATCCTGGATGTCCTCCTCCACATAGAATTTGTACTCCGCTAGCAGAGTGGGAAGTTGGGCCTGAATTCCCTGTCCTGGACTGCAAATCTCCACATAGTACTCCATCCCCTCCGCCATCTGTTCCACCGTCAGGTAAGCTTCTAGTATACTATAACACATCTTCTGCTCCTCTGAGAGCTGCGAATACTTAAATTTCTTTAGTATTTTGAGTGATTCCGATGCCGATTCCTCTCCATCCGCCTCCAGCGAGATGGAACCCAAAGTCGGCTCAATCCTGTCAATGCCATATGCCTCCGGGTCTTTTAGCATGAAATGTAGCGTAATACTATCCGATACAACGGATTCCTTAAAAACGTCTGTCAAGTACTGGTCGAACAGCTCCTCTTGACTTTTAAGCTGACAGGAGGACAGAATACAGAGCATCCAAACCATAAGCATCCCTGCCGCCAGCTGTCGTACATGTTTCATGAAATCCCTCCTTTTACACTTTATCGTCCGGACTCGGATAACCGCAATTCCTTATTGTGATCCACAGCCCATGTGATATTCCATTCATTTGTAAAAAGTAGTAAATGATTTCCCTTCAAGTCCTGAATGATTTTTGTATCGGATGTCAGCTGTAGAGATGATAAGTCGATCTCTTCATTTTCGATCCATCGAATATATTGATACGGCAGTCCCTCTAGGCGGATGTCAATATTGTATTCATTGTTGAGGCGATGCTCCAACACGTCGAACTGCAGAACTCCCACCACCCCGACGATGACTTCCTCCATGCCCTTCCCCGGTTCCTGAAAGATCTGAATTGCGCCTTCCTGGGCGATCTGCGTCGTGCCTTTGATAAACTGCTTGCGCTTAAGAGTATCGACCTGCCTCAGCCTGGCGAAATGTTCTGGCGCGAAGGTAGGGATTCCCTGAAAGGCGATGGGCTCCATTCCTGCTTCACAGATAGTATCCCCGATGGAAAAAACGCCTGGATCGAAGACGCTGATGATATCCCCGGCATAGGCCTCATCCACAATGGACCGGTCTTGTGCCATCAGCTGCTGTGGCTGTGACAGACGCATCCGTTTGTTCTCCTGTACATGGTAGACGTCCATACCCTTTTCAAATTTTCCGGAGCAGATTCGCATGAACGCCACACGGTCGCGGTGCGCTTTATTCATGTTCGCCTGTATTTTAAACACAAAGGCCGTAAAATAGGGGCTGAAGGGATCGATCGTTCCGCTGTCCGTCTCCCGGGGAAGCGGGGACGTGGTCATACGGAGAAACTCCTTCAAAAACGGCTCCACTCCAAAATTGGTCAGCGCCGATCCAAAAAAGACCGGCGATAATTGCCCTGCCCGAACTAACTCCATGTCAAATTCGTGGCTCGCGCCATCCAGCAGCTCGATTTCCTCCACCAGCTTCCCGCGTTTGTCTGCACCGATCAAGGCGTCCAAGCCTGCGTCTGCCAGGTCAATGCTGGTCGCCTCAACCTCTCTCTGACCGCTGCCCGGCGTAAACGAGATGATTTCTTTTCGAATGCGGTCATAGACGCCTTTAAATTCTTTCCCCGAACCGATGGGCCAGTTGATGGGACATGTTTCGATTCCCAGTTCAGTCTCAATGTCAGCCAGCAGGTCGAAGGAGTCTTTTGCCTCCCGATCCATCTTGTTGATAAAAGTAAAGACGGGGATATGCCGCAGCATACAGACCTTGAACAACTTCCTCGTCTGCGCTTCGACCCCTTTGGACGCGTCGATGACCATCACAGCAGAATCCGCCGCCATAAGCGTTCTATACGTGTCCTCCGAGAAATCCTGGTGTCCAGGTGTGTCCAAAATGTTGATGCAGTATCCGTCATATTGAAACTGCATGACCGACGAAGTTACGGAGATTCCTCTCTGCTTTTCAATTTCCATCCAGTCTGACACCGCGTGTTTCGCCGTCTTCTTCCCCTTAACAGAGCCAGCCAGTGCGATGGCGCCACCGTACAATAACAATTTTTCTGTCAGCGTCGTTTTTCCCGCGTCAGGGTGTGAGATAATCGCAAACGTCCGCCTCTTATCAATTTCCTTCTGGTTGTTGCCTGCCAAAATCGCTCCTCCAAACATTAAAACGTACCACCCTGCAAGTCTCCGTGACAGCGGGATGATTTCCTATAAACTTAATTATTATACCATTATTTGCAAAACGTTGCAACCTTTATTTTCCCGCCCCAGACCTTCCAATATACTGCTAGTTTTTTCGCCAGCTTTGTGGTACAATATACACGAAAGCCATGAGCAGTGCGTGAGGGAATGGCAGAGTCCCAAAATGAGCTTGCTCATTTTGGGGCGCTGGCATGGACGAACATAGGGCGAAGCCCGTGATCGAGCCTGCTGGCAGGCTCGATTGCACTGCGGACACAAAAAACCAGACCAGGGAGGCTAATTATGGCAATCAACAAAGCGATGCGCTTAGCGCTAAAGGCTCTGTCCTATTCGGACATCGATGTGCGCAAATCCCGGATGTTGGCTGGGATAAAGGCATTGGATCCCTTGAAAATCTTCTACCACACCCTGGATACCAAGGTTTATAATCGGGACCATGAGGTTCCTTTGCGTGTCTATCTGCCGGAAACAGACTGTGAAATCGAAGACCCCTTTCCGGTTCTTCTTTTCATCCATGGAGGCGGCTGGGTTACCGAGAGCGTGGAGACGTACAACAAAGTCTGTGCGGACCTGGCCCGTCATACAAGCCATATGGTCATCTCCATCGACTATAGCCTCGCCCCGGAATACCCGTTTCCCATCGGTCTGGAAGACTGCTATGAAGCTGCGAAAGCCGTATACGGCAATCACCTGCTGTTGAAGGTGAATCCAAAACGGATCACCCTCATCGGGGACAGTGCCGGTGGCAATCTAGCAGCAGCACTGTCTCTCATGGCCCGCGACCGGGGAGAGTTTCTGCCCCAACGGCAGATTTTAATCTATCCCTGTACCAATAATGATCATTCGGAAACGTCTCCCTACCCTTCTGTCAGAGAAAACGGAACCGACTATCTCTTGACTGCCAAAAAACTTCAACAATACCTCGCCCTGTATCGCAGCAGCGACGAGGACCTGTCCAATCCTTACTTCGCGCCATTGATTGCCAAAGATCTCAGCCGCCAACCCCGCACGCTGATCATCACGGCCCAGTATGATCCACTGCGCGACGAGGGGGAAGCCTACGGCGAAAAACTGCGGCAATTTGGCAACGAGGTGGAAATCCGTCGCATTCGAAATGCGCTGCACGGATACTTTGCCCTAGGGATCCAGTCTCGCCACGTTCGGCAGAGCTATCAATTGATCAATCACTTTCTCAAAGGGGTGTAAATCCTATGCGAATCAGCAAGACAAAGCGCTGGAGAAGTCTTGATAACGCCGCTAAAATTTTTCCCGCTACAAGTGGAAAAAAGGACAGCCGCGTCTTTCGATTTGCCTGCGAGCTATACGATCCAGTCGACCCTCCATTGCTTCAACAGGCCCTAGTGTTGACTCTAGACCGTTTTCCGATGTTCCGCTCTGTGATACGGAAAGGAATTTTCTGGTATTACTTTGAAGACAGCGATCTCGAACCAATTGTACGAGAGGAATACCGGCTTCCATGCAGCCATCTGTATATTAAAGACAAGAAAACACTGCTGTTTGAGGTGACATACTATAAAAAGCGGATTAATTTTGAAGTCTTCCATGCGCTGACTGACGGCACGGGCGCCATGCATTTTTTAAAGCACCTAGTCTGTCAATATCTTCTGCTCCGGTATTTTGACCAAACTACCCCGAAGCCCCTCCTCCCTTCCTACGATGCGACGGACGAAGAGCGCGCCGGCGACAGCTTCCGGCAATACTATACCAAAAACAGAAAACAGGCCTCGAAGAATCGCGTCCACGCGTACCAGCTTCACGGATATAAAAATGAGTACGGGCACATGCAAATCCTTGAAGGCTGTGTTTCTGTCAAAAAGATTTTGGCCAAAGCCAAGGAGTATCACACGAGCTTGACTGTGTTCTTGACAGCTCTTCTCATATCGGCGATACACCAGGATGTAAGTCGCCGGCAAGAAAAGAAACCCATTGTCCTCATGATTCCCGTAAACCTTCGAAACTATTTTCCCTCTGAATCCGCCCGCAATTTTTTCGGCTGGATCAATGCAGGATACACCTTTGCCGGAATGGAGACCTTTGAGGATGTGATTCGAAACTTAGACACCGTTTTTAAGCAAGAGCTGACATCGGAGAATATTTCCCTGCGAATGAATGATTTGGCCGCGCTAGAGCATAATGTTTTTCTCCGCCTCCTGCCTCTTGCATTGAAGGATCTGGGGATGCGGATTGCCGCCAAGGCGTCAACCAGCTCCACCACAGCGATTTTATCCAATCTGGGGGTTCTGCATGTCCCGGAGGAATTCTCGCCATATATACGGCTTTTCGATGTTTTCACCAGCACGCCGAAGCTTGAGCTGTGCGTCTGCTCATTCCAGGATGTGCTGACATTAAGCTTTACCTCCTGCTTTGAAAGTTCAACCGTTCAGCGAAACTTTTTCCGGATGCTGTCAGGTCACGGAATCGACGTGGAAATCGCCGCAAAACAGGACCGGCGTAAATGAGAGGTGTGTGTCATGCTATTTTGCAATAAATGCAATGTTTCGATTCGGACAAACCATACCCACTGTCCTTTATGCCAGGGGGAGCTCACCGGCACCAGCGATGAAAAGGACCCCATCTTTCCAGAAATACCAGAGACGTCCTATCCAGGAATGCCTTTCTTTCGCTGGTTCTCATTCGCATGTGTCGTGGTGGCTATCGCAGCGGTCTCCCTCAATTTCATGATTTCCACTGCCTATTGGTGGTCCCTGTTTGTTGTAGGTGGAATGCTCTGTATGTGGGTCGCGCTGGCGGTTGGAATCGTCAAGCGCCATAATTTGCTAAAAAACGCCATATGGCAGCTCATTGTCATCTCTGCCGCCGTACTCCTCTGGGATGTCTGGACAGGCTGGGCTGGCTGGTCGATGGAGTATGTCATCCCTGCCGTCTGCATCCTCACGATCGCATCCATGCTGACAATCTCCACCGTGCAACACCTCCCCGTGCAAGAGTATATGAGCTATTGGCTGATGGCGGGTGTCTTCGGCCTCCTGCCCCTGATTCCGCTGCTTCTTCAAAAATTAACCGTTCGCTATCCGTCCGTCATCTGCATCGGCACCAGCCTTGTCTTCTTGGCATATGTGGCGATCTTTCGGCATAAGGAAATGGCGGCAGAACTGCGCAAAAAATTTCATTTGTGATAGAATGTTCAAGGGGGCTACCGCTAAAAATCGCGCCAGCCCCCTTTTTGATACGTTGTAAAGCTCAGATATACCCGCGCAGAGGCGTATTCCGTACAGCCTTAATGCATACTGGCATTGTGCAGCGCATACATTCGCCGGACTCCATTATGCGCTTGCAGATATGTTCACATTTCTCCATGATGGCAACTCGACCCACACGGTCTTTGCGGTCCATGGGAATCAGCATACGGACTGAGGATTCGGGAAGCTCGCCGTAGGCTTTACAATAGGCCCGGATGGCATCCTGACTCAGATCGCTCGCCTCAAGGCCCCGCACCTCCAGAGCGCGTCTCAGCCACTCATCCGCTTCCTCTTGAGGGCCGTCTGTTAAAAAAACAAGCTGCGCTTTGATTTGGTACTCGATGGCGGCCATGAACTGATACTGACGTTCCAGCGAAGCCAGCATCATGGAAAGGCGGTCGCGAACCGCTCCCTCTGACTTCTGCGCTGCCTCGGATATACGTTCACGGAGATCGGCAAGCTCCCCCGTGATAAAGGCAAGGCGCTCTTTCTGCACTTGTACGTTGCGTATCGGGCGGAGGCGCCAGTCGTGCCACGTAAGATCGTAATATGCCCGTCCCGAATGGATCTGCTCCAACCGGTGCAGCGATCGCAAGACCACTGACGACTGCTCTTTAAACATCGCCTCCACAAGCTCGCGCTGCAGTGAATCCGCGCTCTGTTCAAGATTCCACAGCAGCTTCGACTCCAGATAGGTCATAAAGCCAATCGCCTCCTGAACATCGTCGGGCCTGTTGACTTGGAAAGTATCCTCCATCACGCCCATGAGTCCTTCCTCTTGCAGGCGCTCCAGCTCATACTCGATGACTGAGGACTTTGTGGTGCCGTCCAGACGGTAGTACTCGTATACGATCATGGGGAGATCCTTGCGGAGTGCACGCCAGCCTCGAAGGTCACGGAACAGTGCTATATTGCGGCGTTCCGCGCTGTAAATTGGAAGACGGTAATCGCGCTGTATGGCGGCAAAATTGACCAAAACATTGGGAGACGGAACGGTATGTTCGGGAGGTGCGGTGAAATCCTCATAGGCGAGCATTTCCACCTGCATATACGGATAGCGGACCGCGACTTCGTCAGCGACGCGGTTTATCAGGCGCAGCACAAGGTCGGAATTTCGATGCTTAGCACAATTTTCGCATTCACAGAAAAGCGCATCTGTGTCGTTCGGCCATAGGCTGATGATGTCGATGCATTCCTTATACTCTTCAATCATCGAAAGGGCGTTGTTCACAAAATTTGTTACCGCTTCCTCATTGGACAGACAAAAGTGCCCCTCAGAATCCTCGCACATCATGCGTTTCCCGTCAACAAGGGCGTGCCATTCGGGATGCTCACGCATAAACTCCTCCGGCGATACCTGACCGCGATTGCGGAAGAGATAGGGCCAGCAATGCCCTCCCAGCGTGACGCAGATACCGCGCTTTCTAAACTCCCCGATGTGCCGCTTGAGCAAATCCAGCTGCTGGGAAAAGAGAAGGACGTTGTTGAACCGAAATTTAGGAAGGCGGTCGACATTGTAGCAGAAATTTTCATCACTCCGCGCCATGTGCATATTGCCGCCGCGATATGGAAAGGTGGGATTTTCTAGTATGGTTTCTGCTGGCCATTGGGGATCACGCACTCCGGTGTCAACTTCTCCATAGGGCGCGTCGACAAAACGGATTCCGACGGCGTGTTCAATATACTCATACACTCCGTAGAGCAGTCCGCGGTCATTGATCGCCCCGATCATAACCTCGCCGTTCTTTTTTCCGATCACAAAACCATCGGGTTTGAGGCCGTTTGTCTCGTCTGGAAAGCATTGTTTCGCATACTCCTTGTCAACAACAATGCGGGGAGGCTGAAAAGTATCTCCCGCCAGCGACAGATAGTGTTCCAGCTCTTCTCTCGCAAAGGTAACAATTTCCTCGCCTTGCCCGCTTATACATGATTCCCGTGCCATAGTAATCTCCTTTCGTCAAACGCAATTTGGCAGTTCAACTAAATATATCATAAACGGCGGCGAATTTCAAGACTGGCGACAGATTTCGCAGGCCGTCCTTGCTTCGGTTAAAAAGGCAGTATGCAAACGGGCATCGATAGACCGGCAATCGAATGCTCATACTGGAGCCCACCATCCGCCTTCCTCTGAAAGACAGCGAGGGAATCGGAATCCCTCCCTGCACAGAGTATATAGGCGTCACCGTGGATCAATTGAAAATCGCGGGGATGGGCGGTTCTGGCGGGATATTGCGCAATCCGCGTCAAATAGCCGTCCTCCCCACAGCGAAAGGCCGTCAGCACATCCTGCCCTCGGGTGGAGGCATAGACAAATCGCCCATCACCGGTTATGCGCACGGCCGCCGCAGTGGAATCAGGATCCGCTTCATCCAAAAGTTCTAAGCATTGGAGAATTTGAAACCCCTCCTGGGTGTACGCCAGCGCGAAAATCTGGCAGCTCAGCTCCGCCACCACATAGGCAAAATGCCCATTTGGGTGAAAGACCAGATGCCGTGGGCCGCTGGCGCCAGGAAAGGCAAGGGAGTTTTCATATAGAAAGCGTCCCGTTGACCAATCCACGCTGTACCAGTATAACCGGTCCAGACCCAAATCGCAGATGCACAGCCGTGTTTCATCCGGTGAAAACCACACAGAGTGAACGTGTGCATTCTCCTGCCGCTCAGGGTTAACCCCCTTGCCATAGTGAACCGTGTGACAGACAAGGTCCCCGATGGACCCATCCGGCCGGAGCCTATAGCTTTGGATGGAGGCCTCACGGTAACTTACGGCAAACAGATACCGGCTCTGGCTGTCAACCGCCAGATGACAAAAAGCCAATCCCGGCGCCGTTACAGAGCTCTGCTCCGTCAGGGCTCCTGTCTCCGGGTCGCGCCGGTACGACATGACCTTCCCTCTCGCTTGACTCGCAATCTCGGAAGGTTCCTCGGAGATTGCGTACAAAACCCTTCGATCCGTGTTCCAACACATATAGGTGGGGGACAGAGTTTTGGCCAGCAAGGCAGGCGATGACCACCGCCCCGTCTCCGGATCTCCCGTTACTCCGTAGATCCCTTCACTCTGCCTGTCCGTATACGTTCCAATATACAGTGATTCCATACTTGACCTCCATTCCGGTGCCATACACCGCCCGAGTAAAACCGCATATTCCCTATAAGGCAGACTGCCCGTATCCTCCCGTCAGCTCTTCTGCTGCCGCGTACTCCTGCGTCCAATCCAGCTCCCGATACTCTTCTCCCCGGGCATCCGTTTGGATAAAGCGAATGAGCCGGTCCAGCATATGGCGGGACCAAACGCTCTGATCAATTTGCGCCGTGGTAAATACCCCCTGTGAGATCATCTCGAACCCAAATATGTCCTTCACATGGGTTTTCGCTGCTCCATCTACCACCTCCGCTACCAGATGGCTGGGGATGAACAGCACTCCGCCTCCGGCGCCAAACACCACATCCCCGGGAAGACAGACAGCGCCTCCGATTCGAGTCGTTGTATTAAAGCCTGTCATGACAAAATCTCGGATGGGGGTCGGATCAATCCCGCGGTAAAAGACCTGTACATCGGAAATGGCCTTCATCTGTTCCAGATCCCTCACTCCGCCCCAGATGACCGCACCGCCGCTTTTTGTTCTCGCAGCCACCGCCGTCGTCAGATTCCCACCTAAAAAGGTTCCTTTATAGATCTTATCATACATATCCACCACCACGACATCCCGCTCAACTAAGCTGTCAATCACCCACTGATTGTATGTTCCTCTCCTGCCCTCAGAAGTTCCGGTGATCATCGCCGTCTCATGCAGATCCGGCCGCGTGGGGCAGAAAGAACAGGTTACCGCCCGTCCAACCATTTTTTTCCCTTGGTGCAGCGTCGAAAGCTTTCCCTCAAATTGATTTTCATACCCTTTCAAGAAAATCGGCTTCCAAACTTCCTCTAGCGTCATGCCATAGAGGGCATCTAAATATCGATCTGCCACTTTGGGCCTTCCGTCCGCAAAACGCTCCCCAGTCCACTGCGGAGTGAGAGCTATGATTTCCTCTCGATCATTGAAATGCATCGATTCATTTCCTCCTTCACAATTGCGGCACTACAAATGCATCCCGCCATCGACCAAAAGATCAATTCCCGTAATATAGCGTCCTCCCTCTGAGCACAGAAGAAGAACCGCTCCTGCCAGATCCTCCGCCGCGCCAATATACCCGCAGGGAATTTTGGCGAGCACCGCCTTCCGGTACTGCTCATCCGCAAGCACCTCTCGATTGCGCGGCGTATCAATGACGCCAGGCGCAACAGAATTGACCGTAATTCCGCTTGGCGCCAGCTGTTTTGCCAGATTCTTGATCATACTCATCTGCGCCTCCTTCGACGCGGCATAGATCAGCATCTGCTCATGAGGTCTATATTGCTGGACACTTCCAATGGTTAGGATCCGTCCCCACCCTTTTTGCTTCATCCCTGGCACATAGGCCTGCATCAACTGTAGAGTTGCGTGGACATTGACCTGCATCTGCGCCTCAAATTCTTCCTGTGAAATACAAGCCCACTCTCTGCGATATTGAACAGAGGCATTTAAGATCAGAATATCGACAGGCCCTGTCTGCTGAAACAGAGTGGCGGCGCAGTCAAGCCGCCGCAGGTCCGCTATGGCGCAGGAGGCCTCTCCCCCTGCCGCCGTGATTTCCTCTGCCACAGCCATGGCTTTCTCACGGCTCGATGCGCCGTGAACGGTAACCCGCGCGCCACATGACGCCAGAGCTAACGCCAGCGCTCTTCCGATCCCCTGTGTCGATCCCGTCACCAACGCTTTTTTGCCTTCCAATTCCTTCCATTGCATTTGTAATCCCTCCTTTCTCAGCTCCAGACTCGATCATTCGACCATTCCTCATCCCACTGCGACGTTTCTTCCCAGTATCCGGCCTTGCGGCTGTGAAGATGCTCCCGGATCAGTTCCTCATTGAGTTCTGAGATCCCCAGCCCTGGCGTATCGGGAACCTGAATAAATCCATTCTGCACCAAGGGATTGGCAATTCCCATGGCCAAATCATTCCACCATGGAATGTCCGTCGAATGATGTTCCACCGCCAAAATATGGGGAAGCGCTGCCGCCGCGTGAACCGCCGCCATGCAGCCGATGGGACTCTCTGCCATATGAATCGCCATCGCGGCGCCATATTGTTCGCACAGATCTCCTAGCTTCTTGATCTCCATAGCTCCTCCAATGGTCAGCACATCGGGGTGGACGACAGAAACTCCCCCGGATTCCAACAGAGGACGGAAGGTGTCGTGCAGATAGATATCTTCCCCCGTACAGATGGGAATAGTCGTGGCATTGGCGATTTTTACATACTGCTCTGTATACTGCCACGGCGCCACATCCTCCAGCCATGCGATGTTATACGGCTCCAGCTGCCGCGCAAGGCGAATGCAGTCGCCGAGGCCAAGGTGTCCCAGATGATCGATTGCCAAGGGCACTTCATATCCAATCACGTCGCGGACTTCCCGCACATATTGCACTAAGTATTGGATTCCCCGCTCCGTCAAATGGATTCCCGTGGCATGGTGCGGAATGGTAAAAGTCTCATAGTGTCTTCCCCGCATCACCTCAGGAGCGATGGACCCGCTCTGATGTCGAAGGGCTTTGGCAGAGTATTTCTCCACATCCTCCAGAAATCCAAGAGGCGCGTTGAGGCAGCCTGGCTCGTCAAACAATAGGTCCATCCCTAGATCCATTTTTAAGAAGGTATACCCGCGCTCGATGCGCCTCTTCAGTGCCTCCCCCATCTGTGTCCCCGAATGCTTTCCCTCAACATCTGTGTCGCAGTACATTCTGACCTGAGAGCGGTATTGTCCTCCTAAAAGCTGATAAACTGGAATCCCATAGGCCTTCCCCGCAAGGTCCAGAAGCGCGATTTCCACAGCGGAAACCCCTCCGCCTTGCCGGGACATTCCGCCGAATTGCCGAATCCGCCGGAATAAGCGATCGACATTGCAGGGATTCTCCCCTAATAGCCGGCTCTTCAACATCAGCGCATAGGTGGCGCTGGAGGCGTCCCGAAGCTCTCCATATCCAATCAGTCCCTGATTGGTAAAGAGCTTTAACAGGATACAGTGCTTTGGCGCTCCATCGATATTGGTAATTCTGAGATCCGTAATTCTCAACTGAGAGGGCGCGGACTCTGTCCGCACTTTGCCCATCATTCCATCAAATATATTGCTATTTTCCATAGACCCTCCATTGACTTTTTATTTTGCCTGACTATAATAACTATATACAGCAAGGCCTTGAATGGCATCAACTTTGTTATGAACCTTGCAAATTATATTTCGACCAAAGGAGGGTCCTATGAAATTTCAGGAAGCACTGATTCCTGCGAGAACCAAGGATATGTTCTTGCTTAAGTTGTACCACTCGCAGGTAAAGCCGGGAAAGCGCCAGAACCGCCGCCATCATCACACGGAATTTGAAATCGCATTATTCAAATCCGGCAGTGGCACCTATACGGTTGGAGATACCGCCTATGCCATCCAGCCCGGCGATATTTTTCTTTTCAGCACCCACGAGGTACACTGTATTACAGAAATCCACGAGGGTGAGGATATGCTTTTACTCAATGTCCATTTCGAGCCGCGCTTCATCTGGTCAACGGGCAATGATCTGTTTGACGCGAAATATCTTAAAATCTTTTTTGAGCGGAACGATGCCTTTGAGAATCGGCTGGACCGCCAGAACCCTGCAACGGCCGTGATCCGCAGCCTAATCCTGCAAATGGAGGACGAATTTGCCAAGCAGCTTCCCGAATACGAGCTTATGGTTAAAATTCAACTGCTGACCATTCTCGTGACGGTCAGCCGCCATTATGATTATGTTTCCCGCGAGTCATCCCGGCCTGCGGTTCATGTCAAAAGCCTCTCCCAAATCGAGGACGCCATCCACTATATCCATGACCATCTGGACTCTGATTTGAGCTTAGACGATCTCGCAAAGGCCGCCAACATGAGCCGGTCGTATTTTTCTACAATATTTAAGCGCTTAAACGGAATCTCCCCATGGGATTATATTACGATTAAGCGCATTGAACAGTCCATCGAATATTTGGAGTCCACCGACAGCTCCATTCTAGAGATCGCCTGCCGATGTGGATTCAACAACACGGCAAACTTCAATCGGGCCTTTAAAAAGATCACAGGGAAAACGCCTTCCGAATATCGATAGGCCTTTCCCCTGAATAAGCTCATCATGAGAGCACTGCATGTCAATTCTCTCCCAATCCCAAGTTCCTTCTGATAAACTCTGCTATGAGTCTCCCCTGCTGTTCCCGTCCTTCATCGGTGAAATGGCACCCATCCTCGACATGGTACTCCGGATGGGGAAGCATCGCCTCATATAAGTCGTCCACCGCCACATGATACTTGTCTGCCAATGCAACAACGACCGCATTTCTCTCTCGGATCGTGCGATCCTCATCCTCTTTGATCACCATGATATTGTCTGTCTCTGAACAAGGGGTCGAAAGCGCCAAACACAGCTTTGCGTCAGGATACCGCTCCAGCAGATGCCGGATCACTCTCTCATACTCTTCCGCGTATGCCTGCGTCGACAAGTGATGCCCGTGAAGCCCATTGTTAAAATGAATCAGATCATACTGTAACCCGTACTGATCCAGGGCGAAATCCAATTCCGGTATGAAATATGGATTATCCACGGCTTTGGACGTTGCCAACATATTCACGCAGACCTCCTGGCCCATATTGACATGGACGAAGGGGCGATACCCGTAGGTAATGGAATCTCCGATCAACATAACGCGCGTACGGTCCTCGGACGGACGCTCATACCATGCGTTGGTCCACTCACCTGGCTCCAGCGTATATTCATCCCATTGTCCCCGGCGGCGCGCGATAAAATTCGCTACGGGTGTGGGATCCTCCAGGCTATGGGGATGATGGTCACAGCCAGGTTTGACGATGGCTTGCACCTCTGAACCTTTCCTCTCAAGTGTATCCACCAGGATCTTTCCATTCCTCTCATAATGCACGGCCTGATCCGCATCCCCCGCTACAAGAATAACTGGTATCTGGGTGGCGGCCAGCTCCTCCAAATGGGAGATGGGATTTTCCGCGATAGGCTCCGAATCCTCTTGAATTCCATAGACGGCTTTACATTCGGCCCACTCCGCCCCGGCGCTTTCCCGGGGCCACTGCATCAAATCCACTACCGGCGCGTCCAAATACAGGGTAGAGACCTCCTGCGGGTACCGAAGCGCATAGTTAACCGCGTAGAGGCCGCCTCTGCTGAATCCAAAAATATCGGCCTTCTGGCTAAGTCCATATGCAACTGTCACAAAATCATGAAAGGTTTTCATGAGAGAGATCGCTTCCGGACACCCGTACATATTGCTCACCTGATAGTACACAACATGCCATCCACGGTTCAACATCTCCACATCCACCGTATCAAAAGCGCCAAAAAATTCAGCGCGCCAGACCCAAGGATTTCCGGCTGCCCTCTGCTTAGGGCATACGACGATGACCTCCCGTCCCTGGTACTCAAAATCTAACCGCAAAAAACCGTGATATTCACTCTGCTCCATCTTGTATCCTCCCTCGTATTTCCTTATTCCCATTCACTATATAAAAAAGCGACAGGAAAGTCAAGAGTTATTTGGGATAATACAGCCTGACTTTTTGCTCAGCCAAAGCGGTCATCCAACGAGAATCCGGCTTCTGATCCGTCACGATGGCATCGAGCTCACTCAGCTCGCAAAGTTTTCGATAGGAGATCTTCCCCCATTTGCTGCCATCGCAGAGCAATACCGATGTTTTACAGCGCTTGAGAACCTCCTGCTTGAGAAAGATATCTTCTTCATTGACATCCGTAACGCCAGCCTCCAGAGAGAGCGCTCGGGCTGAAAAAAAACTAAGATCCGGATAGAAACATGCAAGCTGCCGTCTCGCCGCTTCGCTGGTGAACCCTCTAAGCTTAGGATTTAGCCAGCCGCCTGTACAATATACACTGGCGGAAAGCGAATCCAGACAGCTAGCTGCTGCCTGCAAGCTCGTCGTCAAAATCTTTAGATTTTTTTTGGACACCAGAAATTTTACCATATTGACCGCTGTGCTGGTATGATCGAGATAGATCATCATATCGTCCTGCACTAGCTCCGCCGCTAGCGCACACAGCGTATCTTTCTCCTGCTGTCTTTCATTTTGACGGATTAGATACGGGATTTCAGAAGTATCCCGTTCGATGAGGACCGCTCCCCCGTAAATACGGCGCACAATCCCCTCCCTCTCCAAACTGGCCAAGTCTCGGCGAATGGTGGACGGGCTGACGTAATATCTCTCTGCGAGATCTGCCACATACACGGTCTTCTTGTCCCGAAGTTCCTTCAGAATATAATCCAGGCGCTGAATATTCAGCATGTAAGCTCCTTTCTTCGACTAAGAGTATAGGTCATCGACGATTTTACCTGCCGCATCCTCCAACAGTCCAATATCCCACAGCAGCTGGAGGATGGTATATCGATTGCGAACCTCTTTCGCGTAGAGGATACTATCGTAGACTGTTTCTCTCGATAGCCCCACCTGCCCTGGCCGGATCGGACCACCCATGCTTGCAAGCAGCGCTTCAATCTGGGCAGTCCCTGGAAGGCGCTTTGCTTCATTCTGAATTTGCGTCCAATGGTCCTGAATGCTCTTGATTCGGACTGCGCGTTTCGATTCCTCGTTCTTTTCCGCTTCCACCTCCAGACGGATGATTCCATCCGCCGCGCTCTGGTACACCCTCCTCATTTCCTTCTCCCACCGCTGTCTATTAAATGGCTCCCTCTCCATCTGCCGCCCCTTGATCTCTTCAAGGCTTAGGCTGCGCAAGTACTCGTAGAGCTTACAGGAGACTACGGTCCCGATTCCTACTTTGATCCCGTGCAGTACAGCTTTCTTTCCTCTAAACAGGAAATCCATCTCCCAGAAATGAGACATATGATGTTCACTCCCTGAAGCCGGCCTTGAATTTCCAGCATAGCCCATGGCGATCCCCGACAGCAAAAGCGCTTCCGTCAGGCTGCGGATCGCCTCCGGCTCCCGGCTCTGTAGTCCTGCCTTACTTTCGCAGACCCGTTTGACCGCCTCCTCGACTAAATCCACCAGCACAGGACAATAATACTCTCCATTGATGATGGCGCTCATCTTCCAATCGCACAGGCTGGTGTACTTCCCGATGATATCGCCGACTCCGGCCACAATCGTCTCCATGGGCGCCTGTGATAAAACCGATAGATCCCCGATAAACGCCTTGGGCACATGGGCTGGGTAGGTTGTTTTGAGATTGTCTGTGATCAGCGCTGCCACCCCTGATGCAAATCCATCCACAGAGGGCGCCGTGGCCACGATGAAATAGTCCAGCCCCAGCTTATAGCTCAAAAAACGGCCCATGTCATTGAGAGTTCCGCTGCCGATGGCAATGACAACATCACAGTCCACGGGAATATCCATCAGAAGGCTTCCCATAGCCTGTTCATCGGGCACAACGCTCTCCCCGTGGAAAATAAACCGCTGGCAGGTACGGCCGCTCTCCAGGATGCAGGTCTCGACTGTCTGCCCTGCCGCTTTCCATGTGTTTTCATCGGCTATCAGGTACGCTTTCACGTATCCATATTGCGCCATCAGATCCGGAATGTCCTGGATGGCTCCTTCCGACACCATAATCCGGTCCATATCCATTCGATGCTCCTTGCCGCAGTCGCAGGGAAACGTCGTGTTGACAAAATCCGTGATACTCATTGTTTGAAAGGGAATCATAGCGCTCTCTCCTCACTGTTTATTTTCTCTATCATACCTCATTTCTGCTCATTTGGCTAGTTAATGCGGCAATATTTCATATTGAGCAAAAAAACGGCCTATAAACGTGCAAATGCGCACAACATTGCCTAGATTATAACAATTCTTCATCTTTTTCTATCTGATTTCCAGCCGTTGACAAATCCCCTGTATCTTGCGGTAAATTTCGAATCACAGAAAAATACGCGATCCCCAGAGGAACACAGGCGCCAAGCCAGGCCAACGGATTTGCCAGGCATGCTCCTGTAAATCCCCAGAATTGCGTGAATACCACCGCTGCAATGGTCCGCATCCCCAACTCCATAATTCCGGCTATAGTGGGGACAAAACTATTGCCCAATCCCTGGAGGGTGTAGCGGTAAATAAACAGGAGGGATAAGATCCAATAGCAGGCTCCGTTGGTGAGGAGATAAATCTTTGCAAGAGAAATAACCTCCAGTTGCGCCCCGACAAATAGCGCGACCAGCCACCGTCCACAGGTTATGTTGACTACTCCCATAAATAGACTGAACGCCACCGAGATCACACAGCACTGACGAACCCCCAGTCGTATGCGATGATACTGTCCCGCGCCAAAATTCTGCGCTGCATAGGTCGCCATGGTAATGCCAAAGGACGCCATCGGCTGCGTCGCCACCATATCGATCTTTTGTGCAGCTGTATATGCGGCAACGGATGTCGCCCCTAGATGATTCAGGGCAAATTGTAGAATAATGGCGCCAATGGCAATAATGGAGGACTGAAACGCCATGGGCAGCGCAACCTGTAAATGGGCTCGAAGCGTCTCCCCTCGAATCTTCCAATCTGCTGCCGTCAGCCGAAGGATCGGGAATCGCTTGACCATATATAGAAGACACATAACGCCGGAGAGAATCTGAGCAATTATCGTTGCGACTGCGGCACCCGCTACCCCCATGTGAAACACGAGGATTAGCAAAAAATCGAGCGCAATATTGAGAGTGCAGGCCACGACTAAAAAAAGCAGGGGCGTTCGGCTATCCCCTAGAGCGCGAATCACGTTGGATAACAGATTAAACAACACGGATGCGCCGATTCCCCAAAAAATAATTACAATATATTGATAAGCATCCTCTATGATTTCATCCGGCGTTTGCATCAGCCGCAGGACCGGTTTTGCCAGCGGAGCGGAGAGCGCTGTGAGGAGAATTGTCACCACAACACTGATTAACACAGACGCGGCAAAGCTACTTCGAACGTTCGTATCATCGCCCGCTCCAAACCGTTGGGCTGTAATGATCGATAAGCCGGATGTCAATCCCTGGGCAAATCCTAAAATCAAAAACGAAAGGCTCCCCGTGCAGCCTACTGCCGCCAGAGCGTTGACTCCCACTGTCCTGCCTACGATAAGCGTATCCGCCATGCTGTAGAATTGTTGAAAGAGGTTGCCGATCAGTAATGGGATTGTAAACAGGACAATGAGCTTTGCCGGATTTCCCTTCGTTAGGTTGCGCGTCATATGTTGAAACTCCTCGGTTATTTTTATAAAAAGTATATGATTCCGATGTTACGTATCAGGTTCAATATTCAATACCCTTTCGCGCCATAATGCCCCGATCATAGGGATGGCGCCGCAATGTCATCTCTGTTATATAGTCTGCCAACTCCTGAAGTTCCGAATCAGGCCCTCGCCCTGTCAAAACCACTTCGGGATGCTCATCTCCCCGCAGAAAGGTTAAAAGCCTCTCTCGATTGAGCATATTCAGGGATAGAGCGGCCACCGCCTCATCCAGCACGATAAGCTGTGCCTTGCCCTCCTGATACAACGCGATCGCCGTCTCCAAATACCCATTGTGGGTCTTCGCTACCAACGCCTTCTCCTCCGGAGTCATGGAGAAGGAAAAGCCCTTCACAGGCTTTCCCGACAGCACTGTCACATTGGGCAGTGAGGACAGGATGGATAGCTCGCTGCTGTCCCCATCCTTCAAAAATTGCACCACCACTACCTTCATACCGCTCCCCGCAGCGCGCACGGCCAAGCCCATAGCCGCAGTCGTCTTTCCTTTGCCGTCGCCACAGTATAGATGGACCAGTCCTTTACTCATTGAGACACCCCTTCCTCCATGATGCGGTAAATATACTCCATATCCAGCGATTCCCGCACCGCATCTGCCAATCGATCATACTGTTGATTTTTATACTGTTCCATATCAAAGCTCTGCACTGCGGTGGCGTCCAGCCCCTTTGCCCTCAACAGTGCCTCTACAATGGCCTTCGAGATCCCATCCTGATCAAATAATCCGTGGAGATAGCTGCCGTACACGTTCCCGCTCTGCACCACCTTCTCCTCCCGGCCACTCTGTCCCATATGGATTTCATAGCCCGTATAGGGAAGTCCCGAGAGAGAGGAAAAGATTCCATCGAGAGCTGGCAGATTCCCGGAAATCTGTGTCCGGGTTTTCGCCCTCTCAAAGATGGTATCCATATCCAACAGACCGAGGCCCGCCATTTCGCCTCCGTGTTCAACTCCATAGGGATCCTTGAGTGTCATCCCCAGCATCTGATAGCCGCCGCAGACGCCAAAGACGGGTTTTCCCTTGGCTGCGTGCTTAAGCACAGAAGCTTCCAGACCACACTGCCGCATCCAAAGCAGATCGGCCATCGTATTTTTCGTTCCGGGAAGGATGATCAAATCCGGATCGCCGAGCTCTGCAACACTGCCCACATATCGAAGAGACACACCCTCGATATATTCCAGCGGATTGAAATCCGTAAAATTCGAAATTCGGGGAAACCGCAGAACTGCAATATCGACCAGCGCCGGCTTCTGACTGCGCTCAAAACGCTCCGTCAGACTATCTTCGTCATCGACGTGGATGCGCAGATACGGGACCACCCCCACCACTGGCACATGGATGATATCCTCCAACATAGTCAATCCCCGCTTTAGTATGGAGACATCCCCGCGAAACTTGTTGATAATGGTTCCCTTGACCATGGCCTTTTCCTCATCTGTGAGCAACAGCATTGTGCCGGCAAGAGCCGCGAAAACACCGCCTTTGTCGATGTCCCCCACGATTAAAACCGGCGCGCCTGCCATCCTGGCCATTCCCATGTTTACTATATCCTGCTCTTTCAGATTGATCTCCGCCGGGCTTCCTGCCCCCTCGATCACGATGATATCGTATTCCGCGTCCAGCTCCCCATAAGCTTTCATAATATCGGGGATGAGTTCGTGTTTCTTGGCGTAGTATTCCTTGGCGTTCATATTGCCCAGCACCTCGCCATTGACGATGACCTGGGATCCCTTATCGCTGGTAGGTTTTAACAAAATAGGGTTCATCCTTACATCCGGCGCAATTCCGGCAGCCTCCGCCTGCATCACCTGGGCTCTGCCCATTTCAAACCCATCCTTGGTGATAAATGAGTTTAGTGCCATATTTTGCGATTTAAAAGGAGCCACCTTATATCCATCCTGGTGAAAGACCCGGCATAGCCCAGCAGCCAGCAGGCTCTTCCCCGCATTGGACGTCGTCCCCTGTATCATAATTGCCTTTGCCATTGCTACCTCCATACTGCCGCTTGACAGCGGCATTGTTATCCTAAAGAAAAGTTCGCGAAGCGGACGTTATTACACCACTCCTAAAAAGGTCCTACACCCAGTCCAAACAAAATCCCCCAGCGTGCCGCACTCATGATCAGCAGCGACAGCACCGCCGTCATATACATGAGCCGGTTCATCAAGGGAATATCCTCGATGGTAATCCTTCGATTCGAGTCCCCGATGGTTGGCTTTGTGACCAACTTTCCAAAATAATAGGCATCCCCTGCCAGCTGTAAATTCAAAGCCCCCGCCGCCACCGACTCTGTTTTCGCAGAGTTAGGGCTCGCGTGATTGTGCCGGTCCCGCTTATAGATCGCAATGGCGTTCTTGGCGTCTAAGCGCAGTAAAAAGCTGGCCAGAATCATGAGCCATGCGGATATAATGGCGGGAATAAAATTCATGACATCATCCAGCTTGGCCGCGAACCGGCCAAAATAGAGATACCGATCGTTCTTGTATCCGATCATGGAATCCAGCGTGTTGACCGCTTTGTAAAAGAATCCCAAAGGGGCGCCGCCAATAATCAGAAATAGCATAGGCGCGATCACGCCGTCCGAGGTGTTTTCCGCAATGGTCTCCACCACAGCCTTCGAAATCTGTTCTTCGTTGAGGTTTTCCGTATCCCGGCCGACGATCCAGGAGAGGTATTTCCTTGAATTGGGAATATCTCCTTTTTTTAGGTACGTATAGACCCGCATACTTTCCACCCTTAAGCACTTTGTCGCGAGAATCTGATAACAAAAAACCGTCTCAATCCCAATGCGCAATCCCACATGAACCCGCCCTGCCAGCAGCAATATCCCCAGGGGCAGAGCAAAGGAAATCCCCGTCACGAAAATGGTGAGGACTGCGCCTCCCATTCTTTCATGCCGTGGCAACAGCTTACGCAGAATCGTTTCCCCTTTGGCAATCATCCATCCGATGAGACGGACAGGGTGGGGCAGCCAGTGGGGATCCCCGAGCAACAAATCCAGCAAAAAACCTAGCAATACTGCAATTCCTATTTCCATCTTGATCTCCATTTCGTAATGGCATCTGTATGGCATGTCTGCAAGAATTTCTTCGCGCACTGTGGGTACGCTCCAAAATGGAGATGCGGATAGCCCGCCATCAGAGTCTTTGTCACATGGACACAGGGCCAAGATCTCGTTCCTTTATGCGCGGTAAATCCATCTCCATTGGACGTACTGTCAGAATAGTGAAATTCATGGACTCGCAGCGTATCCCCTTTTTCACAGATGGGCGTTTCTTGATTGGCTTCCAAGATAGCATACCCAAAGCGCGTCAGCCCCGCCGTCATATGGCTATCCCCCGCCAGCGCCCCCGCCATAGGCCAGGTTTCTCCTTTTCCATCTGTGAGCGTCTCTTGCAGGTACATCATGCCCCCGCATTCGGCTAAAACCGGCAATCCATCCCGGACGGCTCTGCGAATACTCGCCCGCATCCTCTCGTTTTCCGCCAGTGCCTGGGCGTGTTCCTCTGGATATCCCCCGTACAGCAGCAGTCCATCCAGCTCCTCCGGCAGTTCTCGATCTGTCAGCGGAGAAAAGGGGATCAGTTCTGCCCCCATCTCCCTCCACAGCTCTAGATTGTCCTCATAGAAAAAACAAAAGGCTTGATCACAGGCGAATCCGATCCGCAGAGGGGGATTCATTGCCATACACCCTGTATAGTCTTTCCAGAGATCCTCATAGACTAAGGGTAGCGCTGTCCTGGCCAACTCCAGAAGGCCATGGAGATCCAGGGTTTCTTCCGCCGTCGCCGCCAAAAGATTCATTTTTTCCATCAGGTCTTCCACCTCATCCGCCGTGATCAATCCTAAATGCCGGCTACCGATGGCAGCCTCTGGCAGAGGTGGCATATATCCATACGTTGGAATTCCTAGCTCCCTCTGGATCATCTTCTGATACACCGGGTACATGCCCTTGCTGCAATGGTTTAGAATGACCCCTCTGATTTCATTGGGGCGGTATTCCATAAACCCTTTGATCAAGGCTGCTACGGATACACTCATCCCCTTTACGTTGACCACCAAGATCTGGGGAGTCTGGGTTACCCTTGCCAGATGGTTCGAGGAGAACGTATCATCCTCAAATCCCTGTCCATCATACATCCCCATGACTCCCTCCAGCACGGATACGGTGTGACCGGCCGCACTCCTGGCTAGCAAAAAGCGGACAGTCTCCTCACCACACAGATAGAGGTCTAGATTCTTAGATTTCGTCTTTAATATTTTGCTGTGGAACATGGGATCAATATAATCCGGACCGCATTTAAAGCTGGCTGGCGCCAATCCACGATTGGACAGCGCCTTTAAGATGGCACAGGTAATCGTGGTTTTACCGCAGCCACTTCCCGTTCCAACGAGCATAAACCGCGGAATGTTCTGTCGCATCATGCTCGCCGCCTTCCGCTCAGAATATAGATGGGATTCAATCCCCTCATCATGTGGTAGCCGCCGACGACATCCGCCTTCGCCATAGAGGCGCATAGAATCTCCGGCTCCATCTGGCGTTGCTCCATGGAACTGACCGCAGCTTGCAGCGTTTCCAGGGTGATCGCATTGATTACCACCTGGGCCGTCGGATTTTTTCGAAGGACCGCCTCCAGGATGGCATCCATGTTTCCACTGCTGCCGCCGATAAAGACCTTATCCGGCGCTGGCAGCTTCTCCAGTCCCTCCGGTGCCGTCGCCTGGCGTATCTGTACATTATAGGCCCCTAGCCGCTTTCTATTTTCCGCAAGCAGGGCTACAGCCTCCTCGTTTCTCTCAATGGCGTACACCATCCCCTCCGAAGCCGCGTAGGCCAAGGCGATGGACACAGAGCCCGTGCCGGCTCCAATATCCCAGATCACATCCTGAGGATGGATATCCAGCTTCGCCACGCTCAGCAACCGAATCTCTTCCTTCGTCATGGGGACCTTGCCGCGGAGAAAATCTTCATCGCGGAGCTGATGCCGGCAATCCGCGGCATGGGGATTTTCAATGAGCAGCACCGCCAAATTGCCAAATTCCATTTCCCGGATGACGGCGGGCGCTGCCGATAGAATCCGCTCCTGCCCAGAGGACAGATTCTCCCCCACGTGGAGAATCACATGCCCCATATTCGCCTGATACAGCTGCTCCGCCACATCTTGCACACGATATTGCCCACCGGTTAGGACAAAGACCTTCCCATTGTAGCTGACAAAGGGAATAACTGACCGGTCTCGACCGTGAACGCTTACCGTCTTAATATCGTCGTAGTCTATGTTGAGCTTCGCGCTCAAATATTGAAGGCTGCTGACCCCGCTGACGCGCTCGATCTCCCAGCGCCCACTTAACTTTTCTGTCAATCTTCTGGAAATACTGTAAAACCCCACATCCCCAGAAGCCAGCACCGCCACCCTGCTTACGTCTTCCGGATTGTCTGCCAAAAACGTCTCCATCTCGGTTAAAGATACGAGACGGACATTTTCCAGGATGGGTTGAAAGGCTTCATAAAGCCTTTCCGTTGCCAACACCACCTGAGCCCCCCGCATCACTTCAAGGGCGTATGCGCTTATAAGGGAGGGTTCCCCAGGGCCCGCGCCAATCATCCAGAGCTTCATCCCTCGTTCTCCTTCTTTTTATCCCTATATTGCTCCCATACAGTCTCAATTAGGGATTGGATCGTCGCTTCTTTCGCTACATAAACCGGCATACCAAGTTCCCTGGCGGCCGCGGCTGTTTTTTCCCCGATGCAGACCGCCGCCAGGGCTTCGACTTCCGCTTTCTCTCCCAATGCCCTGGCATAGCCCTCGACGCTGCTGGCACTGGTGAAGATTCCGAAGTCATATTCCCCCGGATCAATCCCTTCCTGTTGAACGTACTGCGTCTCATAAACTGTCAGCCGGTCAGTCTGGATACCTCGGGCCGACAACCGCTGGAATACCTCTTCCGACGCTATCTTCGCCTGAATCAGCAGAACCCGAATTCCCTTCTCCAAAAATCCACTCTCCAGCATTTCGCCGGCCAATGTCTCCGCGCAAAAAACCGTTGGCACAAAATCTGCGCGAAGCCCATAGGTGGCAAGCTGTTTTTCTGTTTCCTTGCCGACCACAGCGATCTTCAAACCCGCCATCTTGCGGGCGTCCAGCCCCTCCCTCCAAAGAGCTTGAAAAAAGCTGTTCACCCCCGCGCCGCTGGTGAACACTAAAACTCCGTATTGGGATAGGTCTGGGATCGGAAAGGGTACGGGCTTTGTCGCAATGGCCGGAAGACTGGTCACATGGGCGCCAAGCTCCCGAAGCCGGCCCACGAGAGTGCCTTCCTTTTCTTTTGGCCTCGTCACCAACAATCGGGCCCCCTTTAGGGGCAGCTTCGAAAACCAATCGAATTTTTCCGCCAGGGTACAAACAGGACCTACCACGATCAAAGCCGGCGACTGAATCCGCTCCTTTTGAATGATGCCTTCCAGGTGTTGTAATGTGGTCACAAAGGTGCGCTGCTCACTTCTCGTGCCGTTCTCCACCACGGCACAGGGCATAGAGACCGCCATTCCATGTGTCATGAGGCCCTTGGCGATCTCCGCGCCGCTGGCAACTGACATCATAAAAATCAGCGTCCCCTGCAGCCGGATCAGGGCATCGTAATCCAGGGAGAGCTCTCCATCCTCTTTTTTGTGGCCCGTTATGATGTGGACGGATGAACAAAAATCCCGGTGGGTGACGGGGATACCGCCGTAGGCGGGGGCTGCTAACGCCGACGGAATTCCCGGTACAACCTCAAAGGGAACCCCGGATTCCCAGAGAAGCTCCAGCTCCTCCCCTCCGCGGCCGAATAGGAAGCAGTCTCCCCCCTTTAACCGCACAACCTGACGGCCAGCCAGCGCTTGTTCCCGCAGGATCTCATTAATCCTTTCCTGCGGGACTGGATGGCGCCCCGCATATTTTCCTACATCGATGCGGATGGCTTCTTCCGGGATCAGTTCCAGGATATCGCGGCTGACAAGCCGGTCGTACACCACAACCTGTGCCTTTTGCAGCATCTCTCTTCCCTTTGTCGTCAGCAGCCCCACATCGCCCGGCCCTGCTCCGACCAAGTAAACCTTTCCTGTTTTTGTCATCTCGTCTCCGCCTCCTCCCGCATCCTTCTTGCGAGACGCCGGCCCAGCTCCACCGCATCTGTACACGGACCTGTAATGCGATCCCGCAGGACCCGCCGCGTTGACTCTTCTTGATAGAGCCCCTCCAAGGTCAGTTGATCATGGGCAATGGTGGCAAAGGCCGCAATCGGAGCGCTGCAACCGCCATTCAATTCTGCGACAAAGCTGCGCTCTGCGCATGCAATGATGTGCACGGATGCATGGTGAAATTCCCGCAGAAAGGACACGTCCATGCCTTCTCTTGCCTGTACCGCCAGAATCCCCTGACAAGCCGCTGGCAGCATTTCCTGCTGGGTGAACACGCGGCTGACCCGATCCTCCAACCCCAAGCGTTTTAGACCTGCGCAGGCCAGCACCAGCGCGCCATACTCACCGCTCTCAAGTTTAGCCAGTCTTGTCTGCACATTGCCTCTCACGGGCCGGATTTCCGTCCCGGGAAACAGCGCCTCCAGTTGGATTTGTCTCCGTGCGCTGGCACAGCCGATGGGTTTCGACGGGTCCATCTGCCGCCTGCCCGAAGGCAAAACAAGAGCATCGAAGGGAATCTCTCTGGCCGATACGGCCACAATGGGCAGTCTTGAATCCTGCTCCATGGGCATGTCCTTATAGCTGTGAACTGTAATGTCCACCTCTCCCGCCAGCAAGGCCCGGTCCAATTCCTTCACGAAAAGGCCTTTTCCACCGATCTGATCCAAGGTGCGGTCCAAAATCTTGTCCCCTGTTGTCTTCATGGTTACCAGCTCCACATCCATTTCCGGATGATGCCGCTGAATACAGTCCATAACCATTTCTGCTTGAATCACGGCTAACCTGCTATCTCGGCTTCCCACTCGAATCTTCATCTTCTACAACCTCTCTCAACCGCTTTGCCAACGCGGAAACCCGGTGATGCGAATTTCCACTCCCAACGATTCCTATCACTTCCTGCTCTGTCTCCACAATGGCTGGAAAAAACAAGGTGCATTCCTCTTTCGCATCCGCTACACTCACCCAGATGCCCTGCTCTCTTGCCAACCGACCAACTTCCGCATTGACCGCCCGGTCATCCGTCGCAGCAATGGCCAGAAAGCAGCCGTCCAGATCCGAAGCGACAAACTTTCTCGGCTCCCACCGGATTTCTCCCGCCTGCTCCCGGCGGTGCAGCTCTTCTGTCAGGGCTGGCGCTATAACCGTGATTGCGCCCGTAAAACGGCACAGAGTGCTGACGCGGCGCTGCGCGATGGTGCCGCCGCCGGCGACCACAATCTTCCTCCCCGTTAAGGACACATAGAGGGGGAAATGTGTTTTTTTCGACGGTGCAGGCTTCCAACCACACAGATCCAAAAGCTTTTCCTCTGTCTCCTCCAGAGACAGCCCTTCCTCCTCAATGGGTCGCTCTATGACGAGTACCGTGGCGCCCGCCTCCTCCGCCGCCCGGAGCTTTTCTTCAAATCCTCCCGCATCGCCGGAATTCTTCGTCAAGAGATAGCGGCAGTCATATTGGCGCAACATCGCCGTATTCAATTCCTGGGAGAAAGGTCCCTGCATACAGATGATATTTTTAGCCGAAAAACCAGCGGCTAGACACGCATTGATAGCCTCCGGCAAAGGCAATACCCTGGCAAAAACCCGGTCCTGATATCCAGGCAGCGCTTTCAGCTCGCTGACCTGCTTACTTCCGATGGTGGACAGCACATTTCCACTGTGGCTCTGTAAGTACTCCACCGCTTCCCCAATATTCTGGCAAGACACCAGATGGCCGAAGGAACGGCTTTCTTTGCGCAGCAGACGGATATAGAGTGTCTCTGTTTCCCGGCAAGCCCTTTGGATATTCTTGGTCACAATGTCGGCATAGGGGTGCGTCGCATCAATGACAGCCTTATAGCCGCCTGCACGGATGGCACTTTCCATCTCCTCCTCCGACATGCGGCCGGCGTAGATCCGTCCGCCCAGCGGTTCAACTAGCTCTTTTCCGTACTCCGTGGCCACGGAGATATCCATCTCGATCCCCCTGGCAGACAGGCGCTCATACAGCAGCCTTCCCTCTGTGGTGCCAGCAAATAGCAAAAGTTTACACATTTTTATATCCCCGAGGCGTGACGAGCCGTCCGTTGATCACCTTCGTCTGGCTGTTTCCAATGATCACTGTCGTAAACATGTCCACCTTCGCCATCCGCAATTCGGAAAGGGTGCACAGGGTGGCCTGCTCTCCCTCCCGTCCAATATTGCGGACATACCCACAACAAGTCTCGGGCGATTGGTGCTGCAATACAAGATCACAGGCTCTCTGGAGATAATCGCTGCGCTTTTTGCTGGATGGATTGTACAGACATATGACAAAATCCGCGTCGGCAGCCAATCGCAACCTCTTCTCGATCTTCTCCCACGGCGTCAAAAGATCGCTCAGACTGATCACCGCGAAATCATGAATCAACGGGGCTCCTAGAACCGCGGCGGCAGAACAGGCAGCGGTAATCCCGCACACCACTTCCATCTCCACCTCCGGGTGCTCTCTGGCCACCTCCATCATGACGCCAGCCATGCCGTATACGCCGGCATCCCCGCTGCAGACCATGGAAACCGTCTCACCGGCCAACGCGTACTCCAACGCCATCTGACAGCGGTCAACCTCCCTTTTCATGGGGGTTGTGGCAACGGTCTTGCCCGCGAGGAGGGGCCGGATCAAATCCACATACACCTCATATCCGACGACGACGCTGCTTTTGTCAATCGCCTCCCGGGCTGCCGCCGTCATCATCGCCTCATTCCCTGGTCCCAGCCCGACGATATAGATCTTTTTCATCGCATTGCCTCTCCTTGTATTGATACCATTTATGATAATCCGCCAAATATTTCTCAATGATTCCCTTCATCTCTTCCAGCTGCCTGGTATGATTTTCATCGAGGATCCCCTTGGCTATGGAATCCACATCCGCCAGCGATACTCCCTCCAACTCGCCGATGGAGACCTCGATATCTCGAGGAAGTGCCAGATCCACCATGGTGTGCGGGAGCTTTGCCAATCCCTCTACCTGTGCCTTCTCAATGGTATAGTGAGGACTCAACGTTGCGCTCACAAGGACGTCGAACTCGCCAATCCTCTCATATCGCCGGCTATACTCTATAACCTCCACGTTGGGCGGTATCTCCACCAGCGCGTGCTTATACTGGCGCAATGTCATCGTCACCGAAAAACCTGCTTTAGTCAGCGTCCGCGCCACCAGCTTTCCGACCTCTCCATTTCCAATGACCAACACCCGCCGCACCGGCTTCGCCGATTTCCGGAGCAGGGCTAAGGTCTTGTCCGCAATCGAGTGATCGGACCGGGAAAAAGCAACGGTGGTTTTAATCTTTTTCGCCGCCGTAACGGCCATACGGAATAGAACCTCCAGGTATGCGTCTGTCCCTTGGTTTTCCCTTGCAAACAGAAGCGAGTTCTTAACCTGTGTGATGATCTGATCCTCACCCCAGATCTGCGATTTCGCCCCACACGCCATCTGGGATAGATGCCAGAAGACATCGTCCCCGCACCTCATTTTATGAAGAAGGGTATAGTCTTCATAGTTTTGCCCCACAATATGGCACAAGATCTCGAAAGGATTGGGCTCATATCCCGCTTCACAGGACAGATACAATTCCGTACGATTGCATGTGGAGACCAGCACTGCGCCGAAAATGCGTCTGTCCTGTTTTAGACTTCGGTAGACCTCCCGCTGCGCGGACTTAGTTAAAGAAAACTGTTCTCGGATATCGATCCCCGCCATGGAATAATCGATTCCTGCCATCCGTATATTCAAAATACACATCTCCAATTTTCACAGGCGACGGCAACGGTGACACCGTTTCGCGCTTGTTTTTTTATGAGCAGTGAGCCTTTTTCCGCAAGTCCCAGCACCGCGCTGCGCTCACACACGTTTTCCACCCCCACAGTCTTTTTCACAAAGTCAGAGGGGGTAAATTCTCCCGCGACCTGCGACAAGTCCTCAGCACGGAAGGTGAGGAAAGGAATCCCGTATTTCTGACAAAACCGTTGAATACACGGCTCTTCCCGCTTAATATCGATGGAGGCAATACTTTTCACCCCACGAAGGCTGATCCGATGCCCCCGAAAGATCTCCAACACTGTATTTTCAAAAACGGCACTGTCCAGCTGTTTTCGACATCCGACCCCGACGCTGAGAATATGGGGTATGATATGTAAGGTGCGCGGAAATGGGGATTTCCATTCGTCCAATGATACGCAGATTCCCAGCTCACCATCGCTCTCCCGCAAGCACTCCGGCAGACCGGAAACCGGATAATCGCTCACAAACCCCACAGACGTTCCTTCCAGGAGCGCAGAGGAAATCCATTTGATACGCGGCACCTCACCGATGACGCAGCCTGCTTTCTGGCTCCACACATCAACCGCAAATACTCCGTGGACGTCCGTGGACGTGGTAATGATGGCCTGAGCGCCAAGGTGCGCGCTGAGATACCTGGTCAATTCATTGGCGCCACCTAGGTGACCGGATAAAAGGGAAACCACATACCGACCCGCATCATCCATCACGACAACCGCAGGGTCCACCGCTTTGGACCGAATGTAGGGCGCAATCAACCGGACGGCGATTCCAACGGCACTGATAAAGAGAATCTGATCACATTGGGAGAACGCTTCCCTGACAAAATCCTTTGCCGGCTTAGCCTCCCGGCGATATTCCAAAATATCGAGCTCCGGCAGATGTCCAACCCTCTCCGCCAGCTCCGCCCCTGCACTGGTAAACCATATGACTGCTGTCTTTTTCATCGTGACCTCCGCGCTGCCGCTCTCGCAGCATTCTTTGAAGTTTCTCTCTACTTGGACGCTTCTCGATATTCATGGGAGAAGGTGGGATCATAGAGTTTGGACCTCTCATATCGGTCTCCCAGGAATTCTCCAACGAAAATCAGGGCTGTCTTGTGGATTCCATTGGCGGCTGCCGCCTCCTCCAGCTGCGCAACAGTGGTGTAGATGATCTTTTCATCCGGCCACGTAGCCTTATACACAATGGCGGCACTCGTTTCCGGCGCATAGCCTCCCTCCTGAAGGCGCTGGGACAGTTCACCCAGCATACCGGCAGATAAGAAAATAACCATGGTCGCCTGATGTCTGGCCAGCTCTTCAATGCGCTCTTTCTCCGGAACAGGTGTCCGCCCCTCCATCCGCGTCAAAATTACAGTCTGGCTCACATCCGGCAGGGTAAACTCAGCCTTTAGCGACGCCGCTGCTCCGATAAATGAGCTGACGCCGGGTATAACCTCATACTCGATTCCCGCTTCATCCAAAAGGTCCATCTGCTCTCGGATCGCGCCGTAGATACACGGATCTCCTGTATGCAGGCGAACCACCTGTTTTTGCTCCTTTTCCCCCCTGATACAGACGTCGATCACTTCTTCCAGCGTCATGTGGGCACTGTTATAGATCTCACAGCCCTCTCTCGTGCCATCCAGCAGCGCTGGATTGACGAGAGAGCCGGCATAGATGACAATATCCGCCTGCTCCAATCGCTTTAGTCCCCGAACGGTAATCAGATCCGCCGCTCCCGGTCCCGCCCCAACAAATGTTATCATAATGACCTCCACATATAGTTTCGGGTGTCAACCCAAAACATTTCTCTCCTTCACCACCAACACGCTAAAATAGCTGGAGTCTTCCTGCAACGTGTCCAACGTCGGATGGATTTTTTCGTTTTCCATGCCACAGCGCTCCACCGCCGACGCGTCATACTCTTGGGTATCAATCTTTTCCTTTACTTGTATAATACTTTTTCCGGACTTCATGAGAACTTTATTTCCCTCATACGCCAAAGCTCCGTCGATATCCTGATAGGAAGCCGGAATAATATGAAGCTGCTGCCCTCCCTCGCAGAGAGAGACATTGAGCTTCGCCGCCACCGCACAGAAGGAAGGAACGCCTGCAACCATGGACGTTTCGTACCCCAGCTTTTGAATCTGTCGGTGCACATACATGGCCGTGGAATAGATGCTGGGATCCCCCAAAGTCAGAAAGGCGACATCCTGTCCCGCCTCCAGGTAGACAGACAAATCTTTCGCCACCTTTTCATGGGCTGCAGCGAGAAGGGCTTTGTCCCTCACCATGGGCATATCGCAGTATACGATGGTCTTTCCCTCAATATAGTGGGATACGATCGTCAGCACCGCATTTTCCGCAGCCCCGCTGTTGGGAAGCGCGATGATGGCGCACTTCTCCATGGTCTTAACCGCCTGATAGGTAAGCAGCTCCGGATCCCCCGGTCCTGTCCCCACGCTGTAAAACACGCCTCGTCTATTCATGTTGTTCTCCCTCTCTTTCCTTAAAACATTCCGCCAGCGCCAACGCTCCCTCCGTCCTGACAATGAGCTTGTCCTCTGTTGAAAATATGATCAGTTCGACGCGGCAGCGCCCCTTTGTCCGATAGGCAATATGATACTGAATCTTGGCAAGCAAAGAGGCATACACCTCCTCGTGCAGCCCTGTCTCCTCCAAAATCTGAATTGCAGCATCGGTTGTCTTACAATCCATGATCGCAGCGACGGTGGAACGGTCTGCCCCAGCCAGCGCCGCGTGGACGGCCAAAATTTCCATTCGACAGTCCGCCACGGAGGAATGGGTATTCATGATGCCTCCCGCAACCTTGACCAGCTTCCCGATGTGCCCCACAAGCAGCGCTTCTGTAAAACCCTCATAGACGACATAGTCCAGCGTCTCTCCTAGAAAATTCGAAAACTTAATTCCATTTTCTAGGTCCACGCCCAGCTGCCGCAGGCAATAGTCCCGTCCATAGTTTCCAGGCGATAACAGAATCCGGGCGCTGTCCTTGCTCTTAGCTTTGCGCACACAGATCTGAATGGTCTTCACCAACGCCTGTTCGCTCATGGGCTCCACAATGCCTGTTGTGCCAAGTATGGAGATTCCTCCTATAATTCCCAGTCGCGGGTTAAACGTCTGCTTTGCGATCTCTTCCCCTCCGGGTGCTGATATCTCCACCAGCAGGCCTCCCCGGTAGGATTGCTGTTCGCAGACAGTCCTGACGTTGTGAAGGATCATCTTTCGGGGCACCGGGTTGATGGCAGGTTCTCCTGGCGCGCACGGAAGTCCCGCACCCGTCACGACTCCGATCCCAACTCCCGCCGTCAGTGTGATCTCCTTATTCGCTCCATACCGCACCATGGCATAAATTGCCAAACCATTGGTCACATCCGGATCATCGCCAGCATCCTTTGTCACACTACAGCTGGCCCAATCTTCATGTATTTCGGCATTTTCGATGTCGAAGGAGGCACATTGACCACTGGGCAGTTCGATGGAGACCGTATAGACTCTTTTTCCGCTCAATAGCATCTGGGCTGCGGCCGCTGCGGCCGCTGTTGCACAGCTTCCCGTCGTATATCCGCAGCGCAGCTCTCTGCCATTTTTGACCCGTATTGCATATCGCTCTCGATCCGTCCCATTCATCGCGATCCTATAACTCCTCTCCAGTTCTCTGGCGCCTTCCAATTACCAGAGAGTATTCCCCGCTTTCCCGTATTTAGCAAAAAAGCCCTGACGCTTTCCTCGCGTCAGAGCCCAAACGATACATGGATTTAAAAACGAAAACCGTCTCGCATTGCAGCCATGTCATCTCTGTATTCACGCAGAAAACGCATCGAAAGAACACCGCGGTCCAGCGGCACTTCCAGCTCTTCATCCTATGATACTGGAAAATCGATGTCTCGTCAACTCTCTGCGGTGAAATGCGCAAAAAATTACAAAGAATCGCGGATTATGCCGTCTCGATTTTACTCTGGTCCTGCAAGTTCAGCTTTTCAACGGCCTGCTCCCGCATGACATACTTTAGTATTTTTCCAGCGGCATTCATGGGAAAACTGTCGACAAAATCTACATACTGGGGCACTTTATGCTTTGCCATATGCTGCTCTACGAAGGTCTTGATCTCGTCCTCTGTCATGGACTCTCCATCCTTCAGAATAATGCAAGCCATAACCGCTTCGCCGTATTGTTTATCGGGCACGCCGATCACTTGCACATCGGATACTTTCGGGTGTGTGTAGATGAAATCTTCAATTTCCTTTGGGTAAAGGTTCTCACCGCCTCGAATGATCATGTCTTTAATGCGCCCTGTGATCTTATAATTTCCATTTTCATCTCGCCTTGCCAGATCGCCAGTGTGCAGCCAGCCATCCTTGTCAATGGCCGCAGCGGTGGCTTCTGCCATCTTATAGTACCCCTTCATAATATTATAGCCCTTGGCAACAAACTCTCCGTCCACATTGTCCGGCAGATCTTCCCCTGTCTCCGGATCCACGATTTTACAAGACACGCCGAACATGGCGCTTCCAACTGTATTGACCCGGACATCCAGGGAATCCGTCGTTTTACTCATGGTGCATCCGGGCGATGCTTCCGTTTGTCCGTAGGTGATGCAGATTTCCGTCATATTCATCCTGTCGATAACTTCCCGCATGACCTTAATGGGGCACGGGCTTCCCGCCATAATCCCTGTCCTCATATAGCTGAAATCCGTCTTGGAGAAATCTTCATGGCTCAACATGGCGATGAACATCGTTGGCACCCCGTGGAAAGCTGTGATCTTTTCCTGATTGATGCAGGCAAGCCCCTTTTTCGGGGAAAAAGCGGGGATGGGCGACATGGTGACTCCGTGTGTCATGGAGGCCGTCATGGCCAGAACCATCCCAAAGCAGTGAAACATGGGCACCTGTATCATCATCCTGTCCGCCGTAGAGAGGTCCATACAGTCTCCGATCGCCTTTCCATTATTGACGACATTGTAGTGCGTCAACATAACCCCCTTGGGGAATCCTGTGGTCCCGGACGTATACTGCATATTGCAGACATCATGTTTATCGATCATGCTCGCGCGGCGGTAAACCTCCTCCACGGGAACTTTCTTCGCCAACTCTAAGCTCTCTTCCCAGGTATAGCATCCCTTTTGAACGGATTCGACGGTGATAATGTTGCGCAGGAAGGGCAACCGCTTACTGTACAGCGGTCTTCCCTTTGACGCCGTCTCTAACTCTGGGCACAATTCCTTCATGATTTCCACATAGTTGGAATCCTTATATCCATCAATCATGACAAGCGTGTGGGTATCCGACTGTTTGAGCAGATACTCCGCCTCATGGATCTTATATGCCGTATTGACCGTCACCAGAACCGCTCCGATCTTCGTCGCCGCCCAGAATGTGATATACCATTGCGGTACATTGGTCGCCCAGATGGCCACATGATCTCCCGTTCTGACTCCCATGGCGATCAGAGACCTGGCGAAGGTGTCCACATCATGGCGAAATTGAGCGTACGTCCTCGTATAGTCCAGGGTCGTGTAGCGAAAAGCGTACTGGTCAGGAAATTCTTCCACCATCCGGTCCAACACTTGGGGAAATGTGAGATCGATGAGTTGCTCTTTGGGCCAGACATAGTGTCCCGTCTTTGCGTGATTGTCATACAAACGGTGGGATTCCGGACTGACGCCTGTGTATTGGCGCATAAAATTGGCATAGTGGGGAAAGACAATTCCCGGGCTGTTCAGATGCGGCGCATACTTCTTCAACCATTCCAGAGAAATATAGCCCTCATAGTTGATAGATTGCAGCGCCCGCATGAAATCATCAATGGGCAGATCCCCTTCCCCCATCATCCTATACTGGATGTGGCCGTCGACCTCCAGAGAATCTTTAATATGCACATATTTGATATAGGCACCCAGATTCTGCACGGTACGCTCAGGCGATTCGCCACCGTAACGGTATGTATGGTGCATATCCCATAAGGCGGCCACCGCATCGCTGGGAATCTGATTCAAGAGCTCACAGAGTCTTCTGGTATCGGAATACACCCCGTTGGTCTCCACCAGCAATGTGACACCTTTCTCCTCCGCATAGGGGATCAGCGCGCCCAGCGCACTCAACACAACCTCATCGTCCACATCCCCCTCAGGAGCTGCGTGAAGATCCCCTAGTATACGGATATACGGCGTATGGAGCTTCGACGCCAACTCGATATATTCCAGCAATTCCTGCAAGGTATTCTGAGCAGTCTCTCTATATTTAATACAGCATCCGGAGGACAGACATGGAATCTCCAAATGCATTCGATTCAGGTATTCCACCGTCTTCGGCAGCACATCCGCTTGAAATGGCTTTGCATGGATGGAAAAAATCTGATCTCCCAGCCCCCGCAATTCGATTCCATCAAACCCGAAATCCTTTGCAAGGGAATAGATATCTGACCAATCGAAGTCAGGACATCCCAGAGTAGAAAACGCAAGCTTCATACTTTTCATTCCTTCATAGAGTGTTTTCCATCTATTGTACCATAATGGACACAGTATTACCACTATTATTTTTATGACTCCCTTAAAATGCAGGCACAGTGTGCATTGAAATCATTCTAACAAACCTCCCATAGCAGTTCCGCAACTCTGCTATAGGAGGTGCCTTTTTTCTGTCCAGCGCAACGCCGCTTCCACATTTGCTCCGCTTCTGTCACGAAAACAGCTTATCCGATTTCATTGACACAGATCGTGTGATCCCCCGCTTCCAACCGCTGGCGATTTGTCCCATAGGAGAACTCCGCCTGGACATTGGGTGCAACATGGATCTGAAACCGCGCTTTTCCGTCCTTTCGCCGGATTTCGACCCGAATCTCCCCTCGAGGTGTCATAATGCTGCCCTTGATATGGGACAATTCTGGTATGGGATATGGCGCAATCTCTATGCTCTGATATCCAGCTGATTCCGGCCGCTGTCGAATTCCCAGCAAGTATTGGAACAGGTACCGGCTGACAGCTCCAAACATGGGATGGCTGTGAGAGCGCTCCCCAGTCCAATATTCCCACAGCGTTGTCGCCCCCTGGCGCTTCCAATTGGCAAAGGAATACTGCCCCTCTGAGGTCAGCAAGTCATAGGCCAGCTGCCCATACCCCCGCTCAAAGAGAACACGGGTGACAACATCCGTGCCAAAAATCCCAGTGTCATACATCCCCGAGGATTCATACCTGGACACCATATTGTGCAGCGTGCGCTCATCTCCAAGGCCCAGATCCACCATAAAGGCATTGGCGCCCTGTACATTGCCGGCAAAATCCCCGGTCTCCGGGTCATAATACTGTTTCACCAGTGCAATGGATTTTTGTTGCGCCCGCAGCGCAAGATCTACAATGTCGTCCGGCCTATCCAGAATGGTGGCAATCTCCATCACCCTGTGTAGCGACTTCACATAATAGTAGGTATTGACAAGAGGCTCCGGAATTTGGATGGGCTCCGGCGTACACCAGTCGCCAAGGCACCAGAGTCCTGGCTGATCGCTTACGACCAGGTCCTCCTCGCTGTGCGCATCCAGATAGTCAAAATATCGAAGCATCTGAGGATACAATTCCTCCAACACCTGCGTATCGCCGTACTGCCTGTAGTAGACATAGGGCACCTCAACGATGGCGCAGCCCCATCCGCCGGGCCCGCCGCCCGCGTGAAAATACGGCGCCGTGTACTGCACATGGCCGGAGTGACGGTCCTGACAATCCGAAATATCCCGGATCCATTTCCGATAGAAGGCTTGCCCATCCAACAGCAACATGGCGGCCTCACAGGTCAGTTGTCCATCCCCCGTATAGCCATGCCGTTCCAGATGCGGGCAATCCGATGGAATTCCCCCGTGCATATTGCAGAGCTGGGTTCTCAGATATGCCTCGTACAGCCAGTTTAACGTTTCCTGTCCGGAAGAAAAGGTGGACGTCACCGCCACCGCCGAATGAACGACCGCACAGTCCTCCACAACGGCATTTTTCGTGACCTCCACATACCGGAAGGCATTCCACGTAAACCGGGTGTGATACCGTCTGGGTGTTCCATCGGTCTGAAACCGGCTCTGTTGCCAATGAACCCTCGCTTCCTCTAGCCCTCCTTCCGGCGCGCGCTCCTCCCCAACCCGAAGGAGGATAGCCTGCGGCGTCCGGCTGTCACAGCGGATAATGGGATAGCCGCTGATATTTTCTCCAACATCGTAGAGCCGGTGGGTATCGGTCTCTTGAATTAAGATCGGTTCACAGTGGCGAATCACACGGTCGGCCGGACAATCCTGGAGATAATATTCGCTGTCGGGCGCCGGCACGACCTCAACCGCATGCCACGCCGCATCTTCATACTCCGGCTCCATCCATCCCTCCATCCGGTAGTTGTCGTCCTGAGTCTCCCCTCTATAGAAATCGCTCGTCAAGACAGGCCCCTGTGCCCACTTCACCGTCTCGTCAGAATCCGAACGGCGCACACCGGAATCCTCATCGATGAGTTCAATGGTCCAGCATGCCTTGACATCCCCGTATCGCGGTTCGCTGGCATAGTAACCCGGTCCCAGCATGACGCCGATACAGTTGTCTCCCTCCCGAAGCCATTCTGAAATGTCAAAGGTCATACAGTAGATTCGATGCCGCAGCTCCTCACCAAATGCCTGGACACAATGGGCGTGTGGCATCGGGTGATAATCGCTGTTGACGGGAACGAATACCTCCTCGTTCACACGATGTCCATTGATATACAACTCAAAAAAACCTAACCCGCAGATGGTGATCCTGCCAGTCTCTCCCCCCTTGCTCTCAAATACCTTGCGGAGACAAGGCGTATCAGTCCCGCTCCCCGGCGAAACCCATCTGGCTTCCCCAAACATTTCTTTATCCGTCATGTCCATCCTCCTAAATCAAAGACGTAGTAAGAACACGCGCTGTCCCGCGCGTCTCTACAAGCCTTACCCAAAATCTTTCTTTGTCAACCCCTCCTGGGCCAGCATCGTCTGTAATACGGTGATATCTGTGGATATATCGAAAGCCGCATCTTCAAATAGGCTATCCAACAGCTTTACAAAGGCCAGGTTGATCGTGTCCAACGTATTTTGTATCTCCTCTTTCGCTGATGAAATCGTCTCACCCGCAATGGGTTGAGAGTCAAATTCCCGGTAAGCCTTAACCAATTTTAGCGTCGTCGGAAGATAATAGGACATGAATTTGCGGATCTCGGGAATCTGCTTCGGATGCCGCTCCACATGAGAGAAGATCTTCGACGTCACCATCTCCAGCTGTTCTAACTGCGCCGATACCTCCTCCCCGGGAATCGCATCGTTCATCTCCCGGATCTGTGTGATGTAACGGCGTCCCTCCTCAATAACGGCTCTGTCCTCGGGAGAAAGAACCGCCTGCTCTTCCTTCGCCTGTGCCATCTTCTGCTGCCTGTGTGCCTCTTGCGCAGACAAATACTGTTGATACGTCTCATTGTCCAACATCAAACAGCTCTGCTGATCATCCAGACGACCTTCCGGAAACATGCCCAGCCGAATCATCTTGCGGACATCCTTCGCCACATATTTCACTGATTTGCCCAAATGGTCGGCCAGCTCTTTCAACTGGCAGTAGGTTCGCCCCCGCAACTGCCGGGTATACTGTCGAAACCTGGCCACTCGCTTGCGCAGATACACCCCCCGCGTCATCAGGCATCCGCAGAGGACGGCCAGCGGAGCAATGTAGCCCAGCGCCGTACCTCCCAGCGCCGCCAGGCTATTGTTGACAGCTCCCACAATGGCGGATACCGCCAGAGCGATCCCCGCAAGTCCGAGTCCGATGGCGCCGAACACGATGCACAAAACGCCCGATACGCTTCCGGATGGCTTTGGATTGATGTAGGCCTGTGAGCGGGCCACAGGAGGCGGCGGCGCTGCTTTCGCCGGCGGCTCCTTCGGGCGCTGGGCTTCCGGCCTTGCCCCCTGCCCTGCGGATTTAATCCCCTCCCGAAGCTCATTCAGCGCGCTGTTGACCGTACTGCCAATATCTTGATTCAACTTTTTAAAATCCATCGTGTTGATCGCGTCCTGCACCATAGATTTAATCTGTTGACCTATATTTGAAAAATCATGGTTGTCCATCCTTCGTCCCTCCAAAACAGTCTTCTTCTATTATACACGATCTTGGGATAAAACACAAATGGATATACAAATTTCTGTTAGGCCGGAAAACATCACTTCGCGTCTGCACCGTGCTCTCTCTTCCAGGCCTCGATCTTATCTAGGCGCTCTTTCACCCGGATTTCCGACCCTTGGGCGGACGGCGTGTAATACGTCCGCCCTGCCAGTGAATCCGGCAGGCATTGGAGGGTCGTAATCTTGTCCTCCGCGTCATGGGCGTACTGATATCCCTCCCCATAGTGTAATTCCTGCATGAGCCGCGTCGGCGCATTCCGGATGGCCAGCGGTACCGGCTCCGCCATCATTTTCGTCGCATCTTCCTTCGCCTTTTCGTAGGCTATGTAGAGGGAGTTCGATTTTGGTGCCATGGACAGATAGACCACTGCGTGTGCCAGATTGACATTGCATTCTGGCATTCCATTGAAATGGCTGGCCTGATAGGCCGCCACGGCAATTTCCAGCGCCCGGCTGTCCGCCATCCCGATATCCTCGCTGGCAAATCGGATCAGCCGTCTCGCCACATAGAGTGGATCCTCCCCGGCTTCCAGCATTCGGGCGAGCCAATACAGCGCCGCGTCCACATCGCTGTTGCGCATGGATTTATGCAGCGCAGAAATCAGATTATAGTGCTCCTCCCCCTTTTTGTCATACAGCAGAGACTTTTTGCTAGTGCACTGCTCCACAATGTCCTTTGCAATCACAATTCCGCTCTCCCGCCGTTCTCCGTTGAGGACAACCATCTCAAGGGTATTCAAGGCCATTCTGGCGTCCCCATTCGCAAACCCGGCGATCATGTAGAGCATCTCATCCCCTATGAAAATCGCCTGCCCACCAAATCCCCGAGGATTTTGCAGTGCATTTTTTAGTAGCTGAACCAGCTCGTCAACGGACAGCGCCTGCAAGACAAAGACCTTGCACCGGGACAACAGCGCCGAGTTGATTTCAAAGGAAGGATTTTCAGTTGTCGCCCCGATGAGAATAATGCTGCCTTTCTCCACAAAAGGCAAGAACGCATCCTGCTGCGCTTTATTAAAGCGGTGAATTTCATCCACAAAGACAATGGTTTTCCCGCCCATGAGCCGGCTGCCTTCCGCCCGCGACATGACGTCCTTGATCTCTCTGATTCCGCTTGTGACCGCGCTGAAGTCAATAAAATCGGCTCGTGTCTTCTCCGCAATGATTCTAGCCAGCGTCGTCTTTCCAACGCCAGGAGGTCCCCAAAAAATCATGGAACAGATTTGATCCTGCTCGATGATCTGGCGAAGAATCTTGCCCTGTCCTAGGAGGTGACTCTGCCCCACAAAATCCTCCAGCGCAGTAGGGCGAAGCCTGCTAGCCAGCGGATTGCTCTGTGCCCGATCGTCAAAGATTGATTGCTGCTGCATGTGTCCTCACCTTATCCTCGGATATGCACGACTTTATTTTTGTAGCGATTCTCTCGTACTTCCAGCTGTGGGATGCTCTGTACAAACTTGAGGAATGTGGAATAGCCATAATCTTTAACTTTGAAATGATCGTACCGGTCATGAATTTTATGTCCCAAAGTTTCCACCTTGATCCCCGCTTTTCCATTGGCCTTTACAAGATGGATCACATAGTCGGCCAGCTGCTCTTTGGGAATTTTATTGTCCTTGATTCGGACTGTAATGGCGTTGTTTGCCTTGCGCAACTCAAAATTATCGATCTCCTCCAAAAACTTGGACAGAGAGCTATACCCGTAGTTGCGGACATCGAAATCCGAATACTTTTTCACCAGCCGGCTGCCGATCTCCCCCAGACCGGTATCTTTGTCCTTGTCTCTATTTTCATTGATGATCGCCGTAATGTCGTTCTCGATAACTCGCTGGTCAATGATTCCGCGAAGGGTCTGAGGATCTTCCCCGGGCTGCTGTCCTCCTACCTGAGGAGCCGCTTGGTTGACCGAATTGGTATAGGCAGTCTCCTCCCCTGTCTCCTCGTCGTCCTGATCCACCAAAATCTCCAGATTGGTAAAGACAGTACAGGCCGCGCGAAACGATCTGGGCGTTTTCTCCTCGCCCATCCCGATAACCTCCATTCCCGACTCCCGCAGACGGCTGGCCAACCGGGTAAAATCGCTATCGCTGGACACGATGCAGAAGCCTTCCACATTTCCCGTGTAAAGGATATCCATAGCGTCGATAATCAACGCGGAGTCCGTGGCATTCTTCCCCACAGTATTGCTGAACTGCTGGATGGGGGTAATCGAATTTTCCAGAAGCTCATTCTTCCACTTCGATGTCTGAGTACTCGTCCAATCCCCATAGATCCGCTTATAGGTAATCACACCGTATTTCGTCATTTCATCCAGAATACATGTGATATATTTGGACGAGATATTATCAGAATCAATCAACACTGCAAATCGCTTATCTTCCACTGCCAAATGGATTCCTCCTCTGCTTTCCTGTGCACATGGCCTGATCTGTGCGGAATATAGTGGGCAACTTTCCTGTTGCTATGAGTGATGCTTATTTTGGCTGATCAAACGGTAACTCTCCGCGATCATCGTCTGCACATCCTGATCGTCCATGGAACCGTCCAAAATGATGGAGTTCCAATGTTGTTTGTTCATATGATACGCTGGCATTACCGCAGGAAATGTCCTCCGCCAGACCTCCGCCCAATCCGGACTGCACTTCACATTGATCCAAATCCGCCCATCTCTCTTGTATACAAAGGCAAAGCCCTTGTTGTTCTTCCTATACCGCATCACTGTCCAGTTGGCGTCATGGAACGGATAATCCTCGTATGAATCGGGCAGCGTCAGACAAAAGGCGATCACCTCGTGGCGCGTGTTCATGTGAATCCTCCATCCTTCCTAGATCTCCCGCCGCTGAAGGCGATAGCCAGCCCTCGTCAGCTCCAGCATGGCGAAAGTCAACGGCAGCTTAAACCTCCGTCTCCCACAGCTTCCGGGATTCAGCCATAGGGTATCCCCCCGCATTTCACTTGCATACCGGTGGGAATGGCCGTATATGGCGAAGTCCGCCCCTTCCGCCTTCTCCGTTTGCTCCTTTTGATCATGAATCATATAAAAGCGATATCCCCCAAGGTTGACCGTCAGCTCCCTGGCAAGCTCCTCCGCCCACGGTCCTCTATCATTGTTGCCGCGCACGGCATATACAGTTGCAATCTTCCGCAGTTCGATCAATACCGCCTCGTCCCCAATATCTCCGCCGTGAAGAATGCAATCGCATCCTTCCAATGCCTGCATAACTTCGGTACGCAATACGCCATGCGTATCCGATATCACCGCGATCTTCATGCTCTCTCCTTTTTCCCCTAGATTGTATCGAGTCTATGCGATCTGGGTATCGAAGTTCCCTATGCGTGGGACAGCAAAGGGAACATAAGCTTGTGATCTGCAAACAGATTCTCTTTTCCCGCATACACAAATAGGGCATTGTCGTCCTCTTCAAGGGGGGCTACGGCACAATCAGCCGTGTCCTTTGGCGTAAACCCCCATATAATCTTGGCGACATCCGGTGCTGCCACAACCCCGAGAAGATCTGTCATGGGCACCTCCCCGTCACAGAAAACATCATAGCACAGCAAGGTGTCATTCTCTTTTTCTGCCACTAGGACAGCATCAAACTCTGGAATCCAATATATAGTCTCCTTCAGAAACGAGCCGCAGTAAAACATAAGCAGCCCGACATTGTGCCTCATGGGAAATTGGGAATAGGCATTGGACATCTGAAAATGTCTCAACAATATCTGCCGGTCAGCTTCTGTCTCCATGTCCAGCTTCCTCGCCATTCCTTGGTTGCTGTGGGCGGGCGAGCTGTACTGGTATTCCCTCTCTCTCTGAAATCCAAATTTGGGATAAAAATCAAGCACTGTGTCGTTGGCAAACAGATAGAGGGCGTCGCTTTTGTCCGCCCAATCTCCAATAATCTCCTGCAGCAGAGTCCGCGAGAGCCCCTGATGGCGGTAGGCCGCGTCTGTCATCACGGTCCCAATCTGGATGTAGCGCTTTGGCTGCCCATGCCACATCAGATCCATGAGATTGACAGAAGCGTTGGCCACGACCTTTCCCCCGTCCACGAACACATATGGAATATAGGAATCTGTCCAGTATCCTCTGCGCCACCATTCGGAAAAGGAAAGGCCGAAGGTTTTCATCGCCAATCCATTAAAACTGTCCCTCAGCTGCGGATCATCTTTGATTTGTTTGATCAGCTTCATGCAAAGTCTTCCTTTGGTTTGTTTGTACTGTCCATTATACCTGAAATACGGCCACAATGCAAGATGTGTCCCTATTCTTTTATGATCGTCCCATCGGTGGAGATGACAACAACCTGCCATGGGATAAACTTGCCGCTTGCCTGCAATGCCGCTTTTGCAGCGTGTTCCAACCCGCCGCAGCAAGGGACTTCCATCCGCACGATTGTGACGCTCTGAATGTTGTTTTCTCGGATGATGGCAGTCAGCTTTTCCGTATAGTCCACGCTGTCGAGCTTTGGGCATCCAATTAGGGCAACACGGTTTTTAATAAATCGATTGTGGAAATCGCCGTATGCGTATGCCGTACAGTCAGCGGCAATCAATAGATTGGCGCCATCAAAGTATGGAGCTCCTACGGGAACAAGTTTGATCTGTACTGGCCACTGGGAAAGCTGACTGCCAATGGGAGCGCTGTCTGAGCAGGCGCAGGCTTCTTTTTCCCGGCGAATCTGTTTTATATTGGTTCCCGGACAACCGCAGGGCATGGAATCATTTTTCTTTTGCTGCGCCGCTTTCACAGCGTCTTCATCGTAGGCGGCCGCCTCCCGCTCTACAAAGGATATGGCGTCTGTGGGACAGGCCGGCAGACAATCGCCTAACCCATCGCAATAATCATCCCGGAGAAGTCGGGCTTTCCCCCCTATCATGCCGATAGCTCCCTCATGGCATGCCTCTGCGCACGCTCCACAGCCGTTGCACTTTTCTTCATCAATCTGTATAATTTTTCGAATCATGGATTGTATCCTCCCTTATTTGACTTTGCAAGGTGATTATAGTACAATTACAAAAACAAATCCGTTGGATTTACAACAAAGAGGAGACGTTATGAAAAACTATCTGCCCATTTTGAAACGGTCTCAGCTGTTCCATGGTTTACAGGAGCATGAGATTGAGACAATGCTGGATTGTCTATCGGCAACCAAGCGCAGCTTTCCAAAAGGCGCGCCTATTTTCCGTATCGGGGATCACATCTCCGCCGTAGGATTGCTATTAGAGGGAACTGTCCACATTCAGAGAGAAGACTACTGGGGAAATCTCAGCATATTACATGAGATTTTGCCGGGTGAGATTTTTGGAGAGGCCTACGCTGCGCCGGATAGCGATGCCATGGTAAATAACGCCATTGCAGTCGATGACAGCATCGCGCTATTTCTTGACTTTCGCCATGTTCTAACTGTGTGCACGTCTACATGCCATTACCACAGTCTTCTGATTCAAAATCTATTTGCCGTTTTAGCTTCCAAAAATAGGAGACTCGCGCAAAAGCTAGGTCATATGTCGCAGCGCACGACACGTGAAAAGTTGCGATCCTACTTGTCTGAGCAATCCATACAATCCGGAAGTCCATCCTTTGACATCCCCTTCAACCGCCAACAGCTTGCAGATTTTCTATCGGTTGACCGGAGCGCTATGTCAAATGAGCTCTGCAAAATGCGGGATGAAGGGATCTTGACCTTTAATCGGAATCATTTTACCCTAAAATAAAGATATAGGGGCGGCCGCTATGATGATATGACAAAAAGCACCTTTGGAGAGGCGCTTTTTCTTAGGATGCCGGTTATTTTCTGGATAGTCTCGCAGATCCTACTCGTGTGCCAGCTTTTCTGCCAGCCGAAGTAAATCCTCGGCTTCCCGGGGGTCGGCAATATCATTGACAACGAGGTGAAGCCCCTTGTGGGACAAATTTTCCATTAAAAATGGAACCTCCCCCTTTTCCGGCAACAGGACAAGCCCTTTTCCCGCAGCTTGAATTTTCTGAAGCTCTCTGATAAAAGCGGATGTTTTGGGCTGCCCAGCTACAGGCGTCCACTGTATATTGTCCAGCTTTTTCACCGATAAGAGCATGTCCAAATGCCGGATCTGCTCCTGTCCGTCTAAATGGTAGGTGACAGTATCCAGAAATTGAACACATTCTTCAATCTCGGGCAATACAAATTCTTCGTACATCGCCGGAGAAATCATCACGGAAAAATCGCACTGGATCTGCGCGTGGCGTTTGGGGCACCACAGCTGCATCCAGCTGTGAGAAGAACCGCCTTCGTTGTTCTCCGCGAGAATCTCAAAAAATCCTTTTTGGGTGGCTTTCCACGCCTCTATAATTTTCTGGCGGGATTCATGCACGAATTCTGGATTTTCCAGCATATCGATCAACAGGTTTTCCGAACCGCGCAGCTCGGCCAAGCCATCAATAATACCGCAGTTGTCAGGCATTGATACCATAAATTCCCCCGCTGCCTTTTGTGTGAGCCTTCGGGTGATCTCTTTGTGCCGTTCAAAAGCCTCTCCCTCCAGGTCATATTGCAGCAGTGAGGCATCCGGTTCGTCCAAAATGGGAGAAAACCAGATGGTATCCGGTGCATAGTGGGGCGTAGCCCCAAAATATTCCACGTGACCGGCTGTGCCAAAGTTCAGATTGCAGACCGGGATTCCCTCCCCTAAAAATTTATAGCGCAAACTGGAATTTTTCCAGGAAGCGTACAGATAGTCCGGCGAGGTATAGGATTCTTCCACGCTTTGGCAATCCAGCGGAAGGAGGTCTTCCTCATTATCCACAGCGCACGGGACACGTATGGCAAGGTCGCATCTCTTATAATACGCTTTGTTCCAAAACGCTTCTAAATGCTTTTTCGTCTCTTCCCAGTTTTCTTTGTGTATCATAATTCCGTTTTCCCTTCCCGTTGTTTTCAATCTTTCCTGGTTACCCCTCTATCCTATCCCAACAAACTGTCGAATGAAATCTGTATCTCCTCACCGTGTTCCACAAGGATGGTTTTTTCCATTTTCCCCAGTACAATATGGAATACCTGAGATTGCGGCATTCCAGGGTAACAGCCCTCCCGCCGGCCGATGGTCAACGTACGGCGCCTATCATCCCAGTGAACAGGTGTCAAGCTGTACATTCCCTTTTCATACCGGTAAGAATCGCCTTCGTCATCATAAAGGTCAAAGTTTCCATCCTTTCTGGGGTAAACCCGCAACGTCAATTCCGGATGCGGTGCCTGACCTGGATATTCCAATACCGGACCGAGGGGAAGTATGGAGCCCGCTTTGACATAAAGGGGAATCCGTTCCAGCGGGGCCTCGGCCTCCACGCTCCGACCGCCGTAATGGAACTCTCCCGTCCAGAAATCATACCAGCCGGATCCGGCAGGCAAATAGACGGCTCGGGATTTGGGCACTCCTTCCAATGGCTTCGAACCCGCTTCGTAATACATGGGCCGGGTCACCGGACAGACCATCATGGACGGCCCAAACATGAACTGATCTGTCACATCAAATGATGCCGGATCGCTGGGGAATGCCAATCCCAGAGGCATCAGGAAGGTATCTCCCTTCATGGAGACAGCGGCAGCCTGGGAATAAAGGTATGGCAACAGTTCCATCCGCAGCCGGATAAATTTGGCAATTGCATCATAAAACGGAGTGCCAGGTTCGCCAAACCGCCAGATTTCCCGAGGTGTATCCGCGCCGTGAGAACGCATCATCGGCAGAAACGTTCCAAACTGAAGCCAACGGGTATACAGCTCCCGATATCCGAGATCTTCGCAGCCATGGGGATACTCTCCGCAGCGGAACCATTCGTTTCCCGGAGATACAAAGAATGCGCCGATATCCAGACTCCAGAAGGGTTCACCGGATGCACAGAAATTGAGGCCCTCCGGAATCTGGCGGGCAAGGGTCTCCCAATTTGCGCCAATATCCCCCGACCAGGTGAGCGCCCCATACCGGTGCTGACCGGCAAAAGAGGAGCGGGTCAGGTTGACCACTCGTTTTTCCTCTGACGTTTTGCGCTGTCCCTCATAAATGCCGCGGGAATGGCAGAGCGAATACGCGGTCCACTCCCCGTCATCCAGATATTTTTTTGCCGCCTCCACGTTGCGTTTCAGACGTTCATGGGGTTCCAGGCGAAGCGTACCGCTCCAGTCCGCTTCAAAGGGCTCCGTGCAATCGCACCACCAGGCATCCACACCGTATTGGAAAATTCCTTCGTCGGCCTGTTTCCAGTAAAGATCGCGCGCCGCCTTGGAAAAAGCGTTGTAGGTAGAACGATTTCCCAACATATACCCGTGTTCCAACATTTCCTGTTGGTTTTCGCCCATGCCATTCATATTAGGCCAGATGGAAAGCATCAGAGCCGCCCCCAGTTCGTGGAGCCTGCGCGTCATGGCCGCAGGATCCGGATAACGGCTGCGGTCAAAGCTCTTCTGTCCCCATTTTCCCTCCTCCCAGGTCTGCCAGTCCTGAACGATAAAGCTCAGCGGAATTTTGCGGCGACGGTATTCTTCCACAATTTCGATCAGTTCTGCGGCGGTCTGATACCGTTCCTTGCTTTGCCCGTAACCGAATGCCCATTTAGGAAGCATGGGGGCGGCACCGGTCAGATCCCGATATGTCCGCAATACAGACGGGTAATCCGGACCAGCCAGAAAATAGTAGTCCAGTTCATCCACGGTGTCCATCCAGACGTAGGAACCGTAAGCATTGTCTTCAAAGGTCATGAGAGAGCGGCAGTCGAAGAGAAATCCATACCCTTTCGTCGAAACAAAGGAGGGCACACAGGCCTTCATATTCTGCTGATACAGCTGGCGGGATTTTCCGCGAAGATTGCCATACCCCTCTTCATGGGACCCAAACCCGTAAAGACCCTCTTCCCCGAAAATGAATTCCACCTTGGCTTGATATGCCATGCGATCCAGCACGGTTTCATATTCTCCACCGGTAACCTTCACACCATCCGCCGACTGCCTCTGCACCAGTTCGCCCTCACCGGTAAAAATATTGCGCAATACTCGCGTTTCTACCAAATGCTTACCGCCCCGTTGGGGCTCTTGGGTCAGCAACATGCCGGTCGAATCCTGATATGCAATCGCTCCGGTTTCCAGACACACACTCACGGCGCAGTACTTCAATTTCAAAGTGACGGTCTGCCCCTCTTCCCGCAGTACATAGTCTGGAAACGGAGTTTTGTTCAAAACAACAGGCGTCAGATTTTCATGTTCCGGCTCCGGCAGAAAGTGATCCCGACCGGTCATGGTTATGCGGACGGCGCGTTCATGGACCGGATAGAGCCGAAGCAGGGTATCAGGACTTTGCAAAATAAGTTCCGGCTGTCTTTGAATAAGCTGATACATCGTTGCCACTCCCCTTCTGTTGACAGGAATCTCCCTACACTATATAATACAAGTATAACGCTTTACGGATAAAATTGCGCGCATTTTATACGCAATTTTTAGCACAATATGCGCATGGAGGGGATTATGGTTTCGCGACAACAGTATGAAGAACATTCGGAACGTGATTTTCTAGCCGTACCGCTGGCATCATATCATTTTGATGAGGTCCTCATTCCGCTGCATTGGCATCGGGAGCTGGAGCTGATTCAGACTGAAACGGCAGGGTCTATTGAGTTGGAAGGACAGAGTTGTCCCTATTCTGCCGGCGATATTCTCTGTGTCAACAGAGGCATTCTCCATCGCACCAGTGAACCTATGGGCAAGGCAGATCTTCTAGTATTTGATCTCCGGATACTGCTTTCGCCGCTGCTCGAACAGGATGCATCACTCTTCCTCAACCAGCTGGAAAAAGGGAGCCTGCTTCTCCCGGTTCGCATTGGCCGGAGCGAGGCAGGCTATTCGGATTTGTCGCGGGGATTAATGGACTGCATTTCCTGTATCGGCACAAAGGAACCCGGCTGGGAACTGCGGATACAAACGGGACTGCTGCATTTGCTGGAATTATTCTGGAAGAATGGGCATTTGGCAAAAACCGTCATCCGCCCGTACAATCCCCAGGCCGGGGCCGTTAAAGAAAGCATCACCTTTATGAATCGCCACTTTGGACAGGATCTGACCATCCGGCAGCTGTCGGAGCAGGCGGCACTTTCTCCCTCTCACTATATACGGGTATTCCGCCTTTATACCGGCCAGACGCCGTTTGCGTTTCTAAATGACCTTCGGCTGGAAAAGGCAGTGGCCTGCCTGCGGCAAGGCATGACCGTCACCGAAACTGCTATGCAGGTGGGCATTTCAAACATCAGCTATTTCATCCGCCTGTTTTGCAAAAAATACGGTCAGACGCCGAAGCAGTACCAGCTGTCCCTTTCTTCCGCCGATTAGATCCTCTATTCTTCCGAAAGGCTTACGCCATGTTCTGCCAATGTTTTGAATATTTCCTTCCATACCGTTTCATCCTGAGCCGTCATGCGGTTCCAATCAAAAGAAGCCACAAAATCGACTTTCTGCTCATCCGTCTCAAGCTCCCTTTTCTTCGTTTTTCTCTGCACTGCCGCAGTATATTCGGCCAGGTTCCGACAAAATTCGGATTCATCTCCCGTTCCTTCAGCGGCCCGCCGAAGAAGGAATTGACAATCGCAAGCACAAACATCAAAATGTTTTCATGCGTTTTGTTTTCTATCGTCCGACAACAATTGTTTTGTATAGCGTGTCATCATGATCACTACGAAAATCGCAACCAATAATTCTGTGATGGGCATCGCAAACCAAAGGCTGTCCGCTCCGGCAATAGAGGGCAGCAGATAAATCAAAATGCCGCTTACGACAGCACCTCTTGACACTGATACAACAAAGGAAATGGATGGTTTCATCAGCGCCTGGAAATAATATGTGGAAAAGATATTGAGCGGCAACAATAAAAATGAAATGCCGTAGCTGCGTATTATGGCAGGCGCTATCTCTAGGATACCGTCTGTTGGCGCCATAAAGATGCTGACAAAGAGATTGGGAGCAAACTCAGCGAGCGCCGTCCAAATCAGACCGAATACGGCGGCTGTTGCGAGAGCATATTGAAGAACTTCGCGGATCCGTTTCCCTTTATGCGCACCGAAGTTTGTGGAGATAATCGGCTGTGACGCCTGACCGATACTGTAAGCACAGCACTGGACAAAGGTGCTGATGTTGATAATGATCCCGTAAACGGACAGCGCATCTGTCCCTAAATACTGCAAGATCTGGCGGTTGAACAGCATTGTCAGGATCCCCATCGCCACGTCAAGGAAGAAGGTCGAAAAGCCGGTCACACTGATCGATTTTAACATGGAAAACAGCTTTGCCGGTTTTTCCAGCCGAAGTGTGTTCTTTTTGCTGAAAAAGTGGGTAAGCATAATGATCAGAGAGAACACGGAACCCATGACGGTCGCAAGACCTGCTCCCATAACCCCCATATCGAGAGCGAACACGAAGAACCAGTCCCCAAACACGTTGAAAATACCGCCGAACAATACGGCTTTGGTGGCAAGCCCCGGATTGCCGTCATTGCGCAAAAAAGCCGCCAAAAGCTGCGTCAAAAGGAAACTCGGCACCGCAAATTTAACAGGTAACAGATAGCGCTGTGCCAATGGGAGCAGTGTTTCCTCCGCACCGAAAAGGATCAGCAGTTCGCGGTCAAAGAAAATCACTGCCATCCAAGCAATCGCCGCTAAAATCGCTACTCCTATCAGAGAAGCTGTAAAATATTCATTTGACTTTTTTTGATTTTGCTTTGACTCCCCGCGCAGGGTACTGAAAAGGACAGACCCGCCGATTCCCATGAGCAGCCCTAAGCTGTATATGATGTTCCAGATCGGACTGACTACAGCTAAAGCGGCCGTTCCGTTCGGGCCCTGATACTGACCGACCATCGCCATATCGACTACGCCGTAGATGGAAGAAATCAGCGCGCTGCCGAAAGCGGCCGTCAAATAGTGAAAGTACAGCGGTTTCATTTTTCCTGTGAGAAAGTCAGTGTTTCCGGTGTTTTTTATTACTTCTTCCGACATATGAGCCCTCCATAACCTGTTGATGCCTCTTCGCTCAGAGACTTTTATCAGGACTGCCGCGGCAGTCTTTCCTATAGGACAAAAAGCCGGATAAGTCATACAGGCATCTCAGCCTGTTGCCTTATCCGGCTCACCATTTCCTCTGAATGATTTGCCCTCCGAGCAAGCACAATATATTATACGCAAAAGGGCATTTTTGTCAAGCCCTTACGTTTCATTGTCTGCCGTCACTTGACTGCCGGTCTGTTGAAAATACAAGGACCGAAACATGTTGTAAAATTGTAAACAATCTATGATATTTTTGCGGTTGGAATTGACTTTTTAAACGTAATATTATACAATAGTTCATAAACGAACTGTTCAATAATTGACTTTTGAGGAAAAATATATGGAAGGTATCTGTATGGAAGGCATCATTGAGAACTTGTATGTCAACAAGGAATTGTATTCGTCGCTTTTACTCCCCGTCTGTAACAAGTATAAGCTGACAATGGCGGAAATGCTGGTCTTACTTTTCCTTTCTAAAAATGCGGGGAGCGACACAGCGTCCGACATCGTGAATAAGCTTAAAATCACGAAATCACATGTATCTGCATCGGTCCGGGATCTCGAAGAAAGAGGATATTTACAGGGCAGCTACGAGGGCCGTAACCACAGGACGATTCATCTGCAGCTATGCGATACCGCGTCTGAAATCATCCGCGAGGGGAAAAAGGTTCAGGAAAAATTTTTATCCGTGATAAGCCGCGGTTTCACAAGAGAAGAAATAGATACAATCGCAGGCTATATTCAACGTATGAACGACAATGCAAACGATTATATGCGGGAGTCCTTCCATTCAAAAAGGGGTGAATCGTGAGACCATTGGGTTGCCGCAAAAATTTGCCGGAAAGGAGATGCAATTTTTGAATCCTAAACTGAAAGAAAAAATACGGGAATCGCTCGCAGCGGTTTTGCCGATCACAGGGATTGTTCTTTTGCTCAGCATATTTCTTGTTCCGCTGGAAATAGGCACCGTTGTCATGTTCTTTGCCGGCGCTTTTATGCTGATTGTGGGAATGGGCATGTTTCAGCTCGGCGCTGAGATGTCGATGAGTCCTCTCGGAGAGGGCATCGGCGTCGAAATGTCCAAATCCAACAAGATTGGGCTGGCGGCCGCAATCGGATTTATAATGGGCGTTTTAATCACGGTAGCGGAACCGGATCTGCAAATCCTATCGGAACAGGTTCCTTCTATCCCCAACAGCGTGCTCATCATTACGGTGGCGGTCGGCGTCGGCCTTTTTCTTTCCCTCGCCGTCCTGCGTATCATCCTAAAAATTGATCTATCCCTCCTGCTTATGATTCTCTATGCCGTGCTTATCGTTTTCTCCTTTTTCGTGCCCAAGGAATTTCTCGCGGTTGCCTTCGACTCTGGTGGCGTGACAACCGGCCCTATAACCGTCCCGTTTATTATGGCGATGGGTGTCGGTCTTTCTTCTGTCCGCAGCGACAAAAACGCATCAAGCGACAGCTTCGGGTTGGTGGCTCTCTCCAGTGTAGGGCCCGTGCTGGCTGTTATGATACTCGGCTGCTGTTATTCCCCAAAAGATGCCGTATACAGCGCCGCAGAAGTCGCAGATGTTGTCACGATGAAGGATGTGACAAGGGCATTCGCAATGGAAATTCCTCAATATGCAAAAGAGGTTTTCATCTCCGTTCTCCCGATTGCTGCGGTCTTCCTTGTATTTCAAATAGCCAGCCACCGCTACCAGCGCAGACAGAGAAGGCGAATCGTGGTCGGCTTTCTCTATACGTACATAGGTCTTGTCCTGTTTCTCTGCGGCGTCAATGTCGGCTTTGCCCCTGTCGGTACAATGCTCGGCCGTGAACTTGCCGGCGGAAATCAAAAATGGCTGCTTGTCCCTATCGGGATGCTCATCGGCTATTTTATTGTGAAGGCGGAACCCGCGATTCAAATCCTGAACCGTCAGGTTCAAACGGTTACCAACGGGACGGTATCGGCAAAAGCAATGAATCGCGCTCTTTCCATCGGCGTAGCTGTCAGCATCGGGCTCTCGGTAATGAGAATTCTCACCGGGATTCCGATTCAATGGATTATTATCCCAGGATATATCATCGCCCTTATATTGTCCCGATTTGTTCCAAAAATATTTGTCGGCATTGCCTTTGACTCCGGCGGAGTCGCCAGCGGGCCGATGACCTCAACCTTTTTGCTGCCGCTCTGCATCGGAGCCTGTGAAGCGCTTGGCGGTAACATTATGACTGACGCCTTTGGCGTAGTTGCCTTGGTTGCGCTTACCCCGCTTATTGCCGTTCAAATCATGGGGTTGCAGTATAAGTTCAAAATGAAAAAACAACAAATGATGACAAAGCCGGACGATATGCTGCCGGAGGATATCGATACGATCGTAGAATTTGAGGAGGAGTGAGCCTATATGAATCCCAATGACAAGCATGCCCCTTTGCGTGCGCTATTTTTGATAACGACTCCGAAATTATCCGAAAAAGCCGCTGAAATGTTTCAGAGGGGCGCGATCCCACTCCAGTACCAGTGGAATGCTGTAGGCACTGTACCCAGCGAGATGATTGACATTTTGGGTCTTGGCAGCCCGGATAAACGGATTTTGCTCTGCACATTGCCAAAGCCGTTTGCCGATGAGATGCTGAAAAAGATGAAAGATGAACTAAAGCTTAGTTCTGTGAACAGCGGGATTGCCTTTACATTGCCGCTGTCCGGTGCAAACCTTCTTATCCTGCGCCTTTTAGAACAGCTGAACAACGGCAAAATCGAACTACAAGACAGAAAGGATGACACAGACATGGCGGAAACAAAATATTCTCTGATAGCAGCGGTTATCAATCAGGGCTACAGTGAAGAAGTGATGGAGGCTGCACGGTCAGCCGGTGCCGGCGGCGGAACGGTCGTCCACAGCAGAAGAATCGGAAATAAAGAGGCTATGGGCTTTTGGGGCATGAGCATCCAGGAGGAAAAGGAAATGCTTTTCATTGTGGCCGAAAACGAAAGCAAGCTGAAAATTATGCAGGCCATCGGTGACAAATGCGGTATGCACAGTGACGCGAAAGGGATTGTGCTTTCTCTGCCCATCGACACGGTTATCGGTATGGAGTAGCCATGCAAGCGCTGTTTGGCCTATGCTTCGATGCCTATAGAATATGTCCCCCTGTAAAAAATCGGAGTGCGAATCCCCACCGGGATCGCCACTCCGATTTTTAAATGGCATCCAAAACAGCTAGATTTACTCCGAGCGCAGAGCCACGACGGGATCCTTCTTGGCGGCGCTTCTCGACGGAATAAGACCGGATAGAAGGGTAAGCAAAACGCTGATACATACAAGCACAATGGCCACAGGGACCGGCAGGTATGCGCTCAGGTTTCCGATACCGGTCAGATGATGCAGTATAAGGTTGACCGGTATGCAGAGCAGATAGGTAATCAGTACGCCGAGCAGCCCGGAAGCCAAACCGATAATCATTGTCTCCGCATTAAACATATTGGATACATTTTTCTTGGATGCGCCGATCGCACGGAGAATTCCGATTTCCTTCGTTCTCTCCTGAACCGATATCAGGGTAATGACACCGATCATGATCGACGAAACAATCAGAGAGACCGCGACAAAGGCGATCAGCACATATGTTATGGCGTTGATAATTGCAGTGACAGAACTCATCATCATCCCGACATAATCGGTGTACTGGATTTCCTCCAAATCGTCCACTGTCTCGTTATATACCGCAATAGCGTCCTCCATGATGTCCTTATCCTCGAAGGTTGCCGCGTACAGATTGATGGTTGACGGACTGTCCAGATCCACATATCCAAGATTTGTCAGATTGCTGTCATAGCTGGATTCCGAAAATTCCAAAACCTCATCGTGATAGAGAGCACACTGTTCTGGGGTATACCCCTGCAATGCCATATCCAAAGCGCCGGCGAGCTGAGCTGTAGTCATACCGGACAACTGCTGCTCTACCTGGGCGGCATACTGTGTTTTGAACTGCCCGGCGATCATTTCCGCGAACAGCTCCTTCATTTCATCATCGCTCATCGCCGTGATATACGCCTCAATGTCCGCCTCGCTCATTCCCATCTGTTCGGTGAGCGCAGCCGTCATCTGCGCCTCCATGTCGGCCCTTGTCATGGAGCCGAGTGTCTGTGTCACGGCTCCGTCAACCTGCTCCTGCGACGGAATGCTCATAATTTTAGTATACGCGTCTGCCTTGCCCTGTTCATCCAGTGCCGCAATGTAGTCTCTGAACTCGGTTTCCTTTTCTGCATCTGTCATATTGCCGGTACTCTCTTTAAAGGGAAGCCCTGTGAAGATGTCGGTCGAAGGATCGTCAAGCTGTGCGTTGACGGCGGCAGAGTCTTTGGACTGCTCAATTACATATTCCGTCAGCTTGCTGGTATATCCGATAGACCCGGAGAGCATGGTGGAAATTGTATCTTCATTGGGACGGATAATGCCGGAAACCTTCAGGGATATGCCGCTGTCATACAGATACCGAAGTCCTGCATCGGTGTTTCTCAAGTCCGTATACAGTCCTGTACCCTCGTCCAGCTTATAACATTCAGAATTCAAAATGGTGCGGAACTCCCTATCGCAGATTTCCTCATAGGTCCATCTGTGCTCTTCAATTTCGAGCTCGGTCTTATTCAGAGCCGCGTCAACGACCTTGTCGATCTCTTCTTTGGATTTCAGACCCAGCGCGTAAAGCGTCATATCGTCCAACTCGTTGTTTTCGTCCACAACCAGTACAATCTCATCATACTGTGTGGGCCAGGTGCCGTAAACCAAGTCGTATTGTTTTTCCAAAACAGGGCTGATCAGTTTTCCGTTATCGCCGGGAAGCATTTCCTGCCACAGGACAATCGACGATCCTCTTGAGGAAAGGCTGGACATAGCCTCCATACTCTCCATCACGCCAGAGCTCTCGCCGAGGCCAAGCATACCTGACATGTCCATGCCGAAGTATTCGAGAAGGATATCCTGCAAAAGCGCTTTCGTATCAGATTGGATGATGGTTCCGTCGGTATTTTTGGTATAGACCAGTAGATCCATATTGTAGGTATACTGTACGCCGCTGACAGCCTCTCTGATTCCGGATGTACTGTTTTCGTCAGCGCGTTCCGCTTCAATATATTCCTTGAAGGCTTTCAGGTCATTTTCCTTTGACTCCATGGTATTGAGGGAGTTCATCATCTCATACATCATGGATTTCTGGTAGACAGCATCATTTTCATGCTTGCCGGAGGCTTGAGCTTTTCCCGTAAAGGTTTCCATCAATGTTCCCACATCCATATGGCTCGCTTCCAGCGTCAGAGGATAGGACGAGAGGGTCTCCTCCTGAATCGTATTGATATAGGTTGTCATGCCCTGTGACACGGCAAAGATCAGTGCTATGCCGATGATTCCGATGCTGCCGGCAAAGGATGTCAGCGCCGTTCTGCCTTTTTTCGTAAACAGGTTTTTCAGGGAAAGGCTGAAAGAGGTGCCCATGGACATAGACGGTTTCTTTTCTTTTTTGTCCTTTTGCGCATTGCTTTCAAGCCTTGCTCTGTCCTTTTGCATCTCACCTGCAAGCTCGATTTTTGTGAGAGGCGCTGAATCCCCCTTTATTTCGCCATCCAGCATACGAATGATACGCGTCGAATACTTTTCCGCAAGCTCCGGATTATGGGTAACCATAATGATTAATCGGTCTTTGGAGATTTCTTTTAATATATCCATGACCTGAATGCTGGTTTCGGTATCAAGAGCTCCGGTAGGCTCGTCCGCCAGGATAATATCCGGATTGTTGACAATCGCGCGGGCAATGGCAACGCGCTGCATCTGACCGCCGGACATCTCACTTGGCTTTTTGTTCAGCTGATCGCCCAGCCCTACCTTTTCCAGCGCCTCTTTCGCCCGCCGCTTTCGGTCCGACTTGGACACGCCGGAGAGGCTGAGCGCCAACTCTACATTTTGCAGCACCGACTGGTGCGGGATCAGGTTGTAGCTCTGGAACACAAAGCCAATCGAGTGATTTCGGTAGCTGTCCCAGTCTCTGTCGCGGAAATCCTTGGTGGACTTTCCGTTAATGACAAGATCACCGCTGGTATACTGGTCGAGACCGCCGATGATATTCAGCATTGTCGTTTTGCCGCAGCCGGAGGGGCCGAGAATGGAAACAAATTCGCTTTCGCGGAATTTTAAATCAATTCCTTTCAAGGCGGCAACGACACCGTCACCGGCGGGATAATCTTTTTTAATGTTTTTAAGTTCAAGCATTCGTTTTCTTCCTCTCTGTTAGATTTCACCCTATATCCTGAAAAACCCTACGCTGCTGCAAAACAGGCAGGTAAATGGCAGCACAAACAATAAACTGTCAAATCGGTCAAGAATCCCGCCATGCCCGGGAAGGAGCGCGCCGTAATCCTTTATTCCCACGATCCGCTTTATACAGGACAAAGCCAGATCCCCGAATTCCGCCACTAGGGACGCAAGAACAACATAGACTGTAAGCTTCCCGTAGTAAACCGAAATCAAACCAATCTTGTCCAGGACAAAGGCAAGCAGGAGAAAAAATGCTGTGGAACAGACAACTCCACCGATGCCGCCTTCAACGGTCTTATTGGGACTTACAACCGGCGCCATTTTATGCTTTCCGATCCCTCTGCCGACAAAATAGGACGCGATATCTGTCACGCTGCAAAGCAGTATAGCTGAGGTCAGAATATAAAACCCGTGTTCTTCACCGCGGATTGTCACCATTGCTTTATAGAAGCAGACAATGAAACAGGCTATTACAACTGACATAGCCGGTTGGATGGACTGTATCCGTTTGATGTTCACCAGCATATATATAAACACTGCTACGGCCATGACAAAAATCAAACTTACAACCGTCTCATAATGCGGGATGTCAAGGTAGCATACGGCCACTGCTGCAAGGCAGGTAATCCTATAGAGCGCCCGTTTCTCCTTTGCCCCTGTTGCCCGGTAAAGCTCAAAAATCGACTGGAGACAAAGGTACGCCACAACGGTCTTCAAAAACCATGTCACATGGGAAAACGCTACTGTAATGCATATTGCTGCGCATATACCTGCACCTGTGATAATTCTTGTTTTCAGCATTTTTATCTCCCTGTCCTGTTATTTCCCTATTGTCTGTAGCCGGTGATCAATGGAAGCGTATACACGCTCGCCGATTGCGGCTGTTTTCATGTCTTGGATTTCATCCGCAGGCAGCACATCGATCACATCTAGGAAAACATGCGATGCATGAAAGGGATAGTTCTTATGTATCGCTTCTGTCCCTGAAATTGACAAGACAACGATCGGTGCTCCCGCTTTTTGTGCTATCTTGAATACGCTGTTGTGAAATGGCTGCAATTCCCCGTTTTTGCTGCGGGTCCCTTCCGGGTAAACAGCGATCGCCACCTCGCTCCTTTTAACAAGCTCTGCCGCTTTATTGATGGTCTTTAAGGCTTTTCTTGGATTTTCCCGATCGATGGGCATAAAACAGCATTTTCGAATAAATCGACCATAAAACGGGATCTTGAAATTGGCATCCTTTGAAATAAAGGCCGGTTCCCATTTTCTCAATATGTACCAGGTAATGATGGGGTCAAAGTTGGAGCGGTGATTGCAAACAAACACCGGCTTCGTATCGTTCGGTATTTTTTCAAGGCCGGAGGTTTGCACTTGAATCCGCACGATTTTTAAAATACATAACGCAGCGCTGTTTATCAGAAAGCGGTAAAACCGACTGTCTGTCTCATATTCACGTTTTGGATCGATGACAACTGCACAGATTGCCAGAAAAACAATATATAGCACTAGGACGGCTATCAGTATGATTATGATGTATACGACAATCATACCGCCTGCTCCCTTGAATCCGCCGACTTGCTTGTCGTCATAGAAAATTTGCTCTCCGCGCCCTTTATCAGCCGTTTGAAATTCTCTTTGTGGCGAAAAGCAATATACAATACCGAAACCGTGCAAAGCAAGATGACGGAGGCCGGAGCGTTTCTCACCGCCAAAGTGATTGGACAGGAGAGCATTGCCGTTACAGTCGAAAGAGACATATATCTGGTGATTGCCAAAAGCACAAGCATAATGCCCAGCGCGACAAGCCCTGCCCTCCAGTCGATGAACCAAATGACCGACATATAGACGAGGAAACCCTTGCCCCCCTTAAATTTATACCAAACAGGATAGGCGTGGCCGAGCAGTGCAAAGAAGCCGGTATACGCGGCGCCGAACTGATAGCTGTCCAAATACAGCCCAAACAGCCAGGCGAAAACAGCCGTGACAATGGCCGCTTTAGATAGATCCAGGAGAAGTACCCACCATGCCCATTTGTTTCCGAAGGTACGCTTAAAGTTGGTAAACCCCGGATTCCCGCTTCCGCAGGACCGGATATCCCTGTGGTACACCCTCTTTGAAAACTCAATTGCCGGATTGATTCCCGCTATGAGATAGGCGCACACTGCCGATGCTATGTAAAGCAACATTTCCATATTTTCCCTCCGCTATTCAAGAATCAAGATGTACTCGTATACTTCCTGCATACCATCTATCGCATAAAGCTCCTTTCCCGGATACTGTGTACGGATGTATTCTTCTGCTTTTGCGGCCTCTTCGCTGCTTGCCCCCGCACCGCGTATGAGGATGCAAATATCATATTTCGCAAAATCCAGTTTATCGACTGTTGCGCACAAAGCGTCAAACCGGTTATCCGCTGTGGTCAGAAGTTCCTTGCCCGAAAACCCGATATAGTCTCCCATGTGAACCTTCGTCTGCTGCATATCAGCGTCCCGCACGCATTTCGATATTTCAGCGGTGACAACACCGCGCATGGCGTTTCGCAGCTCCTCTGTCAGCTGGTCGGCACTGTCAGCATTCGGATCCAACATGGAAAGCGCGGCATAGCCTTCTCCGATGGTTTTGCTCTCCACTACCCGGACATCGGCACCGCTGTAAAGGCTCGCCGCCTGCTTTGCCGACAAAATCACATTTGCATTGTTGGGCAGTACAAAAACTGTATCTGCATTGATTTGACGAAACGCAATTAAAAACTCCTCGGCAGAGGGATTCATGCTCTGCCCGCCGTCTACGATAACATCCGCTCCTCGCTCTGCGAAAAGTTTTTTAATTCCTTCCCCCGAACATACCGCTACCACTCCGTATCGGCGGCGGGTGGGTCTTGGGCTGACTGAAACAGGTATTTCTTCAATCGCGGCATTGTTATGCTGGAGAGACATATTTTCGATTTTGATCTTCAGAAATTCGCCGTACATCTGGCAAAAACCGAGAACTTTGTCCGGCGTCATGGTATGTACATGGATCTTCACGATGCTCCCGGTTTTGAAAGCAACGACCGAGTCGCCGATTTTTTTCAGATACTCGGTGATTGTACTCACTTCAAACCTTTCGGGGTTGGTCTTGCTCTTCTGCAGGCGAAGCAAAAGCTCTGTGCAGTAACCGTATTCCAGAATGCTGTCCTCGGTAAACAAATCCAGATCAATATCCTGCGTGATCTGTTCCGCAGACAGCTTATATTCGTCAAAATTTATTTCACCGGTTAAGGCTTTCCGCATTCCTTCAATGATATATACCAAACCCGCACCTCCTGAGTCTACGACGCCGGCATTTTTTAGAACCGGAAGCATCTCAGGAGTGCGGTCAAGAGTGTGTTTCGCTTCGGCGAGAAAATTATCCAAATACTCCTCCAAATTTTGCGGCGTCTGCTCTGCGGCATATTCGCTGCCACAGCGGGCAACCGTCAGAATGGTGCCTTCGGTGGGTTCCATCACCGCGCTATACGCGTGCTGCACACCGCAGCGCATAGCATTCGCGATCTGCACATTGTCAGCGCTGTCAAGTCCGTCAAGCCCCTCGGCGATCCCGTCAAAAAGCTGAGATAAAATAACTCCGGAATTTCCCCTTGCACTGAGCAACATGCCGTTTGCCGCCTGTCGGGAGACTTCACATACGCTGGTCTCACCGCAGTCTATAGCATCCACACCGCCCATCATGGTCAGCAGCATATTATCGCCGGTGTCACCGTCTGGAATCGGGAAGACATTCAGATTATTGATTGCCTGCTTGTGGGTCCGAAGATTTATGGCGGCGGCGTGCAGCATATTGGCAAGTAAACTTCCATCTGTTGTTTTTGTCAATTCCATTCCTCGTAATTATTCCTTTCTCTCATGAAATTCATTGTCTGCGGCTATTTCAACTACAAGAGCGCTGAGCGGATATGTACAGCAGGGATGAATATATCCGTACCTGTTATCCGCTTTCCGGCGCATATCCATGCTTTTGGGGATATAGACAGTACCGGAAACCAGCCGTGTACGGCAAAACCCGCATTCTCCGCTGCGACAGCGGGATGGCGCTCTGATTCCGCTTTTTTCAAGGGTTCTTAAAATACTGTCTGCGGAAGAACCGAAAATATCGGTGGTTACGCCCCTGCAAAGTACGGTAATTTTTACTGTTTCGGGAACATTTTGCGGATAATCCCCTTCTTCCGTTGGATGTAACAGTTCACCGTGCAACTCGTGCCGGATATATTTCCGTTCCAAACCGAGCTTCTCTATTTCCTCATCCATAAAGCTGACCATCGGCCGCGGTCCGCAGACAAAGACCGAATAGGGTGTTTCCTGTACGCACGCGCGAATCAGGTGAGCGGATATATACCCGTAGAGGTATCCATCGACATGCTCATCGCTGAGCACATGGATGACTCTTATTCTCGGGCAGCGCGCCTGAAGCTTATCCAGTTCGGCTTTAAACAGGATATGGCGGCAGGTTCTACTGCCGTAAAATAATGTGAGACTGCAATCCTCATCTCCGTCCGCGATGGCCTTGCCAAGGGACATAAACGGTGTGATTCCGCTTCCGCCCGCGATTCCTATAATGTGAGACGCGTCCCGAAGCGGTTCGTAGGTAAACGTCCCCATGGGATCGGAAACCTCCACCGCCGTTCCCTCCCGCCAATGATCAATGATATAGGAGGATACAAGACCGTTCTCCTCCGCTTTGACGGTGATCTGATATTTTCCGCTCAGCGACTCTTTTGGAGACGAAACAATCGAATACGGGCGGCTGTGGATGTTTCCGTCTATGTCGACAAATACAGAAAGATACTGCCCTGCCGAAAAATACGCGCAGCCGGCTGTCCCCCTCTCTGCGTCAGGGACAAGGATATAGCTTTTGCAGTTCTCACCGTGTTCAATAACCTCAGCAACGCGGAGCTCCTGTCTTTTGGGATGGAGAGACTTGGACAACTTGTTTATCTGCCGTTCTTCTCTCTTACCTTTGCCCGCTGCGGCCGCTATTTTGTCTTCCCTGTATTTCAGAAGGTTGGCAAACTCGCCGGGATTTAAAGAATTCAGGTTATGCTCCCACATTCTTCTGCACCTCCCTCACAATCCTTTCGCCGACTGAGCGGCCATTGGCATAGGTACTGCTGTAGCCGTCCGAGCGTTCAGCGTGGGCGCCCACAAAATACAGCCCGTCAATAAAACCTTCGTTTCTAGCATTCATGATGCGGGAAATCATGGTGTCCCAAGGCTGTATCTGATACCCGTAAGGCGTCCCGTCCGGTGTGTTGAGATAGCGTGCAAAGGTCGGCGGTGCGGCTATTACAATTTCCTCAATATACGGGGATACGGAAGCGCCCAGTCTGCGCTCATAGGTTTCGATCATTCGCTTGGCAATGCGGTTCTTCACCCTCTTATATTCCTCAGGCTTGACCTCTCCCCATGCTTCCTCGGTAAGCATTGTGGTAAGAAACAGCATGCAGGTGCCTTTCGGAGAAGCATTCGGAACAACCTTGTTCAGACAGTTGGCAATGATAAAGCTGCGCTCCGTGTCGAAAAGCGTATCGTACTGTTGCCCCGCATCCGGACTGTCAAAAAGGAAAACGGAGTAATCCCCTATACCGAGTTCGTCACAGGAACGGTTCAGCCCGAGATTGACTGTAAAAAACAGGCTGCCGGGCCGTCTTGCGCTGTCAATCTTTGCTGCTTTTTCTGGGACTTTGGAAGCCTCCATGAGCTGCGAGTAGGCTGTGCTGGGAAAGCAGTTGAGCACAATATGCCCGGCATACCACTTCCGCTCTCCTGCGGCTACGCCGCATATCGTTTCCCCGTCAAACAGAAGTTCTGTAACCTCACAGTTATACCAGATGTCCCCGCCACTGTCCCGAATGGCTTTTTCCAGCGCCAGGGACAATTCGTGCGAGCGCATTTCCGGCATGGCGGGAAAGGTACGGATATACCTCTCCAGCAAAAGAGCGTAATGTGCAAAATCCAGCTCGCTTGTTTTCGCCCCGATATACGGCCAGTAGGTTTTCAGGATATTCTGTGCCTTGGCCGGCATCTGCAGAGCTTCCAGACATTCGTCCACAGAGTGTGACGCCATACGCATAAAATCAGCGTGCTCGTTCATCAAAACATTCGGGTCTGCCTTGCCGGAAGAGAGATAGGCAATCGCGGCGTTCATTTCTTCGGCGAGTTTGAAAACCGTCACGACGCTATCCCGGCATCCCGGGACTTGCCGTTCCATTTCATCGCAAAAGGCTTCCATGCCGGACGGCATCGTGGCGTCATACCCGCCATGCCCGTCCGCGAGTACGCGAAACGCGGTTTGCTCCGTACACCACCCCACATCAGCGCCGAGACTGTCAAACAGCCGGCGGATACTGCCGTTCTGCTCTTTTGTCCCGACATTGGCCAGCTCATGCAAGGACGCTTCAAATTCAAATCGCCCTCTGCAAAAGCTGGTGGCACATCCGCCGGGAAGTATATTTCTCTCTAACAATAGGGTTTTCAGTCCGCCTTTTGATGTGGCGGCGGCAGCCGATAAACCGGCATTGCCTGCTCCCACAACAATCACGTCATAGCGATCATCCATTTGCTTATCTGCCTCGCTCCGTAAAGTAGTGGTGTTTCTATACTTCAGCCTCTCGGACCCGCCATCACAATGGTATCCGGCATATCGGGATACTTTGCTGCAAAATTCTCTGCAAATTTCTTTGCCAGGGAATGAGCGGCTTCCTCGTATGCCCCTTGGTCTTTCCAGACATTCTTAGGGATCAGAATTTCCGAGGGCACATTGGGGCAAGTCTTTGGGATGTATACATTGAAGATAGGATCAAGCTCATATTCCACCTCATTCAGCTCCCCGGCGAGTGCCGCAGACACCATTGCACGGGTATATTTCAATTTCATTCTCGGCACGGTGCCGGCAGCTCCGCCGCACCAACCGGTATTCACGAGATACACATTGGCTCCGGTTTCCTCCAATTTCTTGCCGAGCATCGTTGCATAGACCGACGCGTTCATCGGGAAGAACGGCGCGCCGAATAATGTTGAAAAGGTGGTCACCGGCTCGGTGATTCCCCTTTCCGTACCTGCCAGTTTGCTTGTATAGCCGGAAACAAAGTGATACATGGCCATATCCTTATCCAACTTTGCGATAGGAGGGAGGACGCCAAAGGCATCAGCGGTCAGGAAAATAATCGTCTTGGGCTGTCCGCCGATGCCGGGGATCGCAGCGTTGGGGATATAGTCGATTGGATAGCCCGCTCTGGTATTTTCGGTCAGCGAACCGTTATCATAATCGGGCTTTCCATTTTCGTCCAGGACTACATTTTCAAGGAGCGTTCCGAAACGGATTGCATCGTAAATCTCAGGCTCATTTTCACGTTTCAGCCCGATGCACTTGGCATAGCAGCCGCCCTCAATGTTAAACACGCCGTTATCCGACCAGCCGTGTTCATCATCACCGATCAGTTTGCGAGCCGGATCGGCGGATAGGGTTGTCTTGCCTGTACCGGACAGACCGAAGAATACAGCACTGTCTCCGCTATCCCCAATGTTTGCCGAGCAGTGCATCGGCAGAATTCCCATTTGCGGGAGAACATAGTTCATGACAGAGAAAACGCTCTTTTTTATTTCGCCGTTGTACTGACTTCCCGCAATCAACACCTCATGCGCTTCATAATTGAGTATGATCGCCGCCTCGCTGTGGACACCGTCTACCTCGGGAATACACGTAAAGCCAGGTGCGGCGATAATTGTGTAATCCGGCACGTAATCCTCAAGCTGCTCTGCTTCAGGGCGAATGAGGAGCTGATGAATGAAAAGGTTTTGGCTTGCCATCTCATTGATGATACGGAATTTTTGCGTGTATTGGGGATCAGCGCCGGCGAAACCGTCAAACACAAACAGCTCTTTGCCTTGCAGATACGCCAGCATTTTTTCACGGATCAAACGGTACTTGCCTTCTTCAATCGGAACATTAATTTTGCCCCACGCAATGCTGTCATGCACCGCAGGAGTATCCACGATAAATTTGTCGTCGGGGCTGCGGCCTGTGTATTTGCCCGTCTCTACGACCAAAGCGCCTTTGTCGGAAAGGATGCCCTCCTTGCGCTCCAGTGCCTTTTGTACCAAAGTGGGAATTGAAAGATTTCGGTACACCTGACCGTTTCCGGCAATACCAAAATCAAAAGGGGTAAGCTGTCTCATAGTGACCTCCATATGATGATTAAAATTATATTCCTGTTATTTCCTTTCATCGGCTGCGAAGGCAACCTCTCTGCCGAAGCCCCAAACGCCGATGGCGTCAGGTCCTACAGAGGCGCCGACAATCGGTCCAATATATCCGACCGAGATGTCTTTGCAGGGAATCTCGCTCTTAACAAGTTCCACCAGTGCGTCGACTTCCTCCTGTGGACAGTCGGCGTGGGCGATATATACGGTTTGGTTTTCAGCGTCTGTGATGGTTTCCTTCAGCAAGGACACGATTTCCCGCAGAGAATTCTGTCTGCCCTTTACTTTTTTATAAGCTGCCTGCGCACCGTTTGCGTCCGCCACAAGAATCGGCTTCACCCCCATCAGATTGCCAAAAAAAGCGGAGGAGGCCGAAACACGGCCGGCTTTTTTCAAATGCTCTAAGGTATGTACGGTGGCAAATTCCTGCACATTTTTGCGGATCGATAGAATGTAGGAAGAAATCTCTTCCGAATTCTTTCCATCAGCGGCCATCTTGGCAGCTTCTATAGCCAGCATTCCTTCACCGATGGTGGCATTCAGGGAATCAATACAAAATACCCGCGAACCTGGATAGTCTGTCAACAGCTTCTGCGCCGTAATGTGCCCGGTATTGACAGAGCCGGACTGCTTGGAAGAACAGGCGATGTAAACAAGATCATCCCCATCGTCAAGATATTGGGTGAATACCTTGGAAAACTCCTCCACTGAAACCTGCGCGGTGGTAATGCGCTTGCCTGATCGGATGTCCTCGTAAAGCTCATGTGCTTCCGCATCCGTCCATGTCAGAAGCGCGGGAGACTCCCTTCCGTCTTTCATGGTTGACATCTTCACATAGTCGATATCATACTGTTCAAGCTGATCCCCGCTCAGATCGGCGCAGGAATCGGTGATGATTTTAACCTTATTCATGGTACTCTCCTTCTTATGAATTAAGTATGTTCATAAACTCTTCACCGGTGATGGTTTCGTTCTGATACAGATACTGTGCGAGCTGATCCAGCTTTGTTCTGTTTTCAGTAATAATCGCCTTTGCTTTTTCATGCTGTTTTTTGACAAGCGCCACCACCTGGCGGTCGATTTCGCTTGCTGTTTCAGCCGAACAGGCAAGCGAAGTGTCCCCGCCGAGATATTGGTTGGTGACCGTTTCGAAAGCCACCATATCGAAATCATCGCTCATGCCGTAGCGGGTGATCATGGCTCTTGCAAGTTTTGTTGCCTGCTCAATATCGTTGGAGGCTCCCGTGGTGACAGAGCCGACTGCCACTTCCTCTGCCACACGGCCGCCTGTATATGTAGCGATTTTATTCTCGATTTCTTCCTTGCTCATCAGGTAGTGGTTGCCCTCGTCCACCTGCATGGTGTAGCCTAACGCGCCTGAGGTGCGGGGAACAATGGTGATTTTCTGGACGGGCGCAGAATTCGTCTGCTTGGCGGCTACCAGCGCGTGGCCGATCTCGTGATAGGATACAATCATCTTTTCCTTGTCGGTCATAATGGCGTTCTTTTTCTGATAACCGGCAATAACCACTTCTATGCTTTCCTCCAGATCCGCCTGCGTCGCCGCCTTTCGCCCGTCGCGCACAGCGCGGAGAGCCGCTTCGTTGACGATGTTGGCAAGCTCGGCGCCGGAAGCGCCGGAGGCCATCCGGGCAATGTGTTCAAAGTCAACATCGGAAGCGACTTTGATTTTCTTAGCGTGGACTCTGAGAATCTCTTCTCTTCCTCTCAAGTCTGGCAGTTCGACCGGTACCCGGCGGTCAAAACGGCCGGGGCGGGTCAGCGCCGGGTCAAGGGTTTCCGGGCGGTTTGTCGCCGCCAGAATGATAACGCCGGTGTTTCCCTCAAAACCGTCCATCTCGGTGAGTAGCTGGTTTAAGGTCTGCTCTCTCTCATCGTTGCCGCCGACGCGTCCGTCGCGCTTTCCTCCGATGGCGTCTATCTCGTCGATGAAAACAATACAGGGCGCCTTTTCCTTTGCCTGCTTAAACAGGTCGCGCACCTTTGACGCGCCCATGCCGACGAACATCTCCACAAATTCTGAGCCGGACATGGAGAAAAACGGCACGTCCGCTTCGCCTGCGACCGCCTTTGCAAGCAAGGTTTTACCCGTTCCCGGAGGGCCTACGAGCAAAATTCCTTTCGGCATTGAAGCACCGATTTCCGAATATTTGTTCGGGTTGTGCAGATAGTCCACGATTTCGGCAAGGTTTTCCTTCGCCTCATCCTCACCCGCTACATCGCTGAATTTGATGCCGTTGGAGGATTTGACATACACTTTGGCGTTGCTCTTGCCCATATTAAACATCATAGAGTCCGGACCGCCGCCGGCTTTTTTCATAAGCTGCTTTGTCATGAGCTGGCCGAGCCCGATAAAGATGACCAACGGCAGAATCCATGTCAGCAAGAAGCTGAGAATCGGCGATGTCTCCTCTATAATCTCACTGGAGAAGACGGCGTCAGAATTGTGCAGGCGGTCTGTCAGTCCTGGGTCGTCCATCCGTCCGGTTTTATAGATTTGCTCATTTTCTTTGTCTGTAAACACAATCCGGTTGTTCTGAACGTCAACCTGCCCGATATTGTTTTCTTCGGTCATGGTCATAAACGTTCCGTAATCGACTTCCTTAATCTGATGCTCTGCTATACGCGGCATAGCGATCAGATTAAAAAGCAGCAGAATTGCAAGCACAATGCTGTAATAAAATATGAGCGGCTTCCTTGATTTCTTTATTTCGTCCATAGTTGAACCCTCCTACCCTCGTCTGATCTTGCTATTTTTTCAAAGCTGTAATTGACTGCGGACAAACTCACAGGCATTTTCCATATCGATTCTGTCAGGATGCCCCTTTGCCTGGTGGCAGCACTCACTTACCATATGGGCATACTCATTATCCGGGTCCGCTTTGAGCTGCTTTTCTGCCGCGGCAATTACGCTTTCCGGGAAGGCTCCCTTGCAGAGAAATACCCCTCTGTAATCACAGTCCGCAGGTAAAAACAGGGTGATTTTTGGCTCAACCACGTCCTGGTAGTCGGAGGGAACGTTGGCTCCCAGCGTAACAAGGAACAGAATCGTCTTGCCCTCAAGCAAATCGAGCATATCCATAATTTTCAGCGGAACCGTACCCTTATTGAAGCTGAATATGATGACATATACATCGGCGTCAGCTGTCGGCTCCTCGTGAAGAAGATCAATGATTTCCGTGTCCCTGACCGGAAACAGCTTTTCCACCGCGTCGGCCAGCTTTTTCGTGTTTTCGGACCGGCTTAAATAATCAATTTCATATCTCACTCTACTCCCTCCTTGCCGTTGCATTTATGCTCTGTAATAAATAGTATACAGCGCGAACTACAACTAAACCTCAATTCAACATCAACAATTGTTGAGAATCGATTTCCCTATTGCGCGCCAAAACTATACGCTCTCAGTGGAAAAAGTCTGTTTTTGGGGAAACTATCGCGAAATAAAATAAGGGCTGTTTTGATCAGCCCCTGTATCATTTCTCGAGATGCGTTTCCCTTCGCCATTACCTTTTCAGCGTGACGGTAAATTTGCAGCCTCCGTCCGGGATATTGTCAACCGTTACGTCTCCGTCCGTGAGTGTCAGGATCCGCTTTACCAACGCCAGACCGAGTCCATGCCCTTCCTGCCTGTGGGAACTGTCCGCCTGATAGAATTTATCAAAGATATGTTTCTTTTCTTCCTCTGCAATACCCGGGCCCCTATCCTCTACCGTAAATATAACCGTGCTCTGCCTGGATGTAAGGCGAAGACGCACTAGACCTCCGCGCGGATTGAATTTGATGGCGTTTCCGATCAGATTATCCCAAACATAACGCAGCAGTCTCTCGTTCCCGAGGTACTTTATTTCATCAAGTTCCACATCGAAATCAATATCTTTTTTAACCCACTCCGGTTCCAGGGCCACGATGGATTCCCGTATCTGCTCGTCCAGCCGATATTTCGTCTGATTCGTTTCTATGGATTGATTTTCAAGCTTGGAGAGCAGCAATATGTTGCCGACAAGCTCAGAAAGCCGCTTTGTATTAAACAGGATTTTGTTTACATACTCCATCTGGTCTTCATCAAGATTATCCCCGCCTTGTAAAAGTGTGGAATATCCTTCTATGGCGTTAATCGGAGTTTTGAATTCATGCGACACATTTGACACAAAGTCGTTTTGCAGCATTTCTGTCGCGGCAAGCTCATTGGTCATCAAATTAAACCCTGAATACAGTTCCTGAACTTCTTTCAGCGATGACTCTGTTTCCAGCCGCACAGAAAAATCACCGTCGGCAACTTTCTCAATTGCAATGCGAAGTTTTTTGATCGGCTCAAAAAACCACTTGGATAGAAAGCCGGTGACCAGAACTCCGACAAGCAGGCTGACTACAATCAGCTCCAGAAGAAGAGGAACTTTGACGCCTGCCGGCAGAATCTTGTTCAGCAGCGCCGCGCATCCATAGGCGGCTGCAATGCTCACCGCGATTTCTGCCGTTACCGCCAGTGTCAGCCTCACGCGCAGACTGAATTTATTGTTTTTTTGATTGCGGATCCGGTTAAAAGCTTCCCTTGTTTTCATGTCTTCACCACCTTGTAGCCTACGCCTCGCATGGTGACAATTTTAAAATCCTTGCTGTCACGGAAGCGGTCCCGCAGTCTCCCTATGTGAACATCAACTGTGTGTGGATCGCTGTCGCTGTCGTAGCCCCAGATTTCATCCATCAGCTGCTGCCTGGTAAATATTTTTCCCGGATACGAAGCCATTTTGTAAAGCAGCATAAATTCTTTTTGCGGCAACACAAACGCTTCGTCCGGCGTAGTGACCGTGAGTGAATCCACTTCCATAACCGTATTGCCAATGATCTGCCGGCGCTCATTGATCATCTGTGCGCGCCGCAGAAGTGCCTGAACGCGAAGCACCATCTCATTGACATTGATGGGTTTTACCATGTAGTCGTCCGTCCCGGAAAGGAACCCTGCTCGCATATCATCATAGGAATCCTTTGCGGTTATCATCAGCACCGGCGTTTTATCTCCCGCCTCGCGCAGCACACGCACAAGCTCATACCCGTCCATGACAGGCATCATAATATCCGAAATCATCAAATCATAGTAGTCATTGTCAAGGGCTTCCAAGGCCTCCTTGCCGTTCGTAACACTCTTTACCGTATATCCGTTCTTCAAAAGGACATGAGAAAAAAGTTGACGCAGCTCCCTGTCGTCTTCCGCAATCAATATCTTAAGCATATGTGACCCTCCAGAATCGTTCTCGGATTATTTTGAATACGATGTCCGCGCATCAATATAGTATTATAGCCTCTGCGGCTTGCTTTGTAAATCTGTCTCAAAACCATGTCATTCATTTTAACCTGGTAGTTTCAACTATTTCTCAAGTGAGCATCAACAATTGTTGATGTTTCGGGCATTTCTATACCTAAGCGAAATAATCGTGTCAAGATTATAGTGTGTTGTATTATAGTTTTTTCCACCAGCCGCAGTTGTTCGGAATTTCTGAACAACTACATTTTCTTCCATAAATAAATGAGTATATTAAATAATAATTTCTTCAGCTTTCCAATTATATTGGTTACATATATATAAATACACTCTTTTCAAAGCAACCTTAACATCTTTAATATCTTTTTCCAATTCTTTAGCAGAATAGCTTATGTCTATCTCCATTCTATGAATCATGCCATGTCTACGCTCAAAAATCCTATTTATTTGGTCGTATAAACTTTCTTTTCTCCTGTGATATGGCTCTTTAAGCGGTTTGCTGATATCCAATTTACTATTAAGTGCTTTAAAGTTTGAAGTCACTTTTCCTATATTCTGAAATGAAAGAGTTCTCGCATATACTTCTTCAACATTTTTTCTTCTCTCACTAATATCCACCATATCATAGGGTGAAAATTTCATATTTAATATTTTTTCTTTTTTTTCAGAATATTTCAACAATGAAATATATGTCGATCGAAAATACTCTTCAATTACCGAACATAAATATGCTAAGTAAACATTCGCATTAAAGATACTTGGTGTTGGAATGCCAGCCAATTCTAATATTCCTCTCTCTCCTTCTTGATCCTCTGGATACTGACTTAATGAATGACACAATAGTGAAAAACTATTATCTAAATTTTGTATAGCAAAATAACATCCGCTTTCTGCCCCTTTAACCAACCGTCCTATTTCAAAATATCTATTTTTTCCAACATCACTCTCAAAATATCCCATGCAATACTTTTTCAAACATCTAATAGTATCATTTTGCTTTTGAATATCATAGCCACTAGCAGACGCTTGTGTCCTAACCCTATACACTACTTCATTTTCACTCTCATCACATTGCCATACTTTAATTCCTGAATAATATTTATATTCCTCATCATTTCCGCAATAAAAAATCTCTCCATACTTTTTATAATCCATCATTCCTAACAATTTTTCTACCATCTTTTTTGAACAACTCTTTTTTGAAATATGTACAAATGCATCATTACCCATGTGTATACCCTCTCGCTTTTGTCTTCTCATTCTACGAAAATAGCTATTACTATCGAATCGTCCTTTTTCCAGCCGATAACCATAGTAAAACCGCCGTTCCATTTGCCCTCCTCGATGGACTAACCAGATTTGCCGGCATCCTCATACTCTCCGGCAATCTCATGGTCGTTGTACTCGGCAAAGGCTTTCATTCTGGATTTCTGGGCATCTAGAGAATTCGTTCGACAGGTTATCCGACAGGTTCGGATGACACAGGCAGGTTGATGAATCCTGCTTTTTCTTTTCCGTCGCTTCTCTGACAGCCCACTCATAATCTTCTTAAATGCAATCCCGTACAGAAGTCCTATGGCTGCCTTGTAATCTCCGCCTCTCCACTCGCATCAAAAGCCGATAATGTGTCCCTCAATTCGCTACCCAGTGCGTAGCCATTTGGAAATGTTAAATAGAACTGTCGCATATTTTTCAAATTAGCAGCGGTAAACCCTTTCCCAAAATCCTGTTTCATTTGTTTTGACAATACTTTTCTCACTGCCATCTTGTTCTTCAATGATTGATGTGCCTATATTTCAAATGCTTCCACCATTGCAAAATTGGCGGTTTGATAGACTTTGTTTCTTGCGTAAATTAAAATTTCTTTGACTTTGTTATAAAAAGATGCATTCATCTTATCAACCCCATCCTTCTTTACAGATTATTTTTGACTCTTCTTTAAAATTATCAAGTTATATTTTACAACACTTGTGCAACAGCAATTTTTGTGAGAGTATCCGCTTTTTCTCGCCCTTCAGTATCACTTACCTCTGTCATTAATTCATTTGCCACCCGCTCTCTATCATACTTCAATCGTTCTAACATCGGCTTATGCTTTATTTCAAAACTTTTAAATATATCATCCCAAGTAAGCGCATATACTTCACAATTATCAACCTGGAATACTAACCCAACCTTTCCTTTATCTTCAAATGCTTTATATTGGCTTTTAACATAGTCATCTACTTCTTTACATACAGCAATAAACTTCCATTTCCGTAATTCACTATTGAATTGAGGCTGTCTTCTAACATAATCCATATAATCTTCCACTTGTCGTAATACGTTTTTCGTTAACAGAACTCTCGGTGCTTTCAATTCAACAACAATATTTTCTTCCAGCGTTGTTTCAAATGTTGTTTCGACATTTCGCGTATTGCACAAAAAAATGTCCATACGTCGTTCATTTTCCGCATCTGGATTCAATTTTGCTGTAATATCCTCTTCTCCATACAAGATATTCCTATACTGCTCCAATGCCTTTTGCATTCTTTGATCAGCGCTTGCTAAATTGTACTGTTCACCAAAAAGCCAAAAATGTCTTTCTACAATCTTCTGCACATGATCACGTTCATTTGCAAACTTTGTCAAATCATATACAATGCTTTTTAATAATTCTATCACTTTATACCTATCCTCAATAAACTTGATAGTATCAATGATATTTTCCAAAGATGTCTTTTTTAATATCATTGAAAAATCAGTTCTCTGCTGAGGTGATAATTCCACAACCTGCTCTATTATAGTTAAAACATTTTCTCTCTCTTCAGAACTCAAAAGCAAATTCAAAAAACCTAGCAACGATTTTTCTTGAATTTGTTTTAATTTATGAAAAATTAGTGGTTCCAATTTAAAAATTTCCTTTGTTACCCTCTTCAAGTCATTCTTACGCATTTGTCCATATACATCATCTGGAAATTCAGGAAAAGTTTTTCTTTCGGTTATCATAACTTCAACTGCTTCTTCTGCTTTGTCTGATAAATATACGCTAATTTTCTTCTCGATAAGCTTTTGAATTTCTTTATGCAATTTTTTCAGAATCTTTTTCTCATCTTGAGACTCAAACAGGTTAATCTGTGCATCTTCATGATCATCTATAACATTTTCTTTATCATCAAAAAAATCTGATTTTACAAACACACTGTGGTTAAAATTAATAGTATTATGATTAAAAGTCGTGGTTCGATTTCCCTTCAATACGTTTTTTTCATCAAAATAATAACAGCAGAATTTTTCAGAGATGGTTTCCTGCCACACAATCAAATTAATCTCAAACCTATATCCATGAATTGTTACCATAAATTTTTCACTCAACTTAGTATTTATATATTTTTCATAATCAATCTTTTCTCCATTAACTACTATCTCTACATTTTTATTTTTATATAGATACAAAAACCAAGCGAAATCTTTGAGTAATGCTGGCTCTATTACCTCAAAACTCATATTCTCCACAGTTAATGTATTTATATTGAAAAAATTTACTTCTGTTCCAGTTGCATTTTGCTCTGACAACTGCGGTTCTGAACAATCAATCACCTCTTTTTTATCACTTGACATAGTAATATCATATTCTTTATATACATTGTTGTCTTTATAAACAGTATGCCACTCTGCATTATTAGAAAAAGCAATAAAAGAGAATCTACCTTTTCCCTTATTTGCCTTAGATTTCATTTGTAACGACAGCAAATTCTTCTTTGATGCCAGAAATGCACCAAATGTCTCCCCTAGTTCATTGTAATTTATTCCATCACCATTATCTTTTATAATTAATTCCTTAATCCCAAACGCTTCATTAAATGTATATTCTATACTAACTTTTGTAGCATTGGCTTCAAAACCATTCCAAATATATTCACTTATGGCAGCTTTGTAATCGCTTGTGATTCCAGAAGAATCAATACTCTGGTTTTTTACACTTACAGGTATAATCATAATATCCGCCTCTCATATCATCATTGTATCACATCATTTTTAAATTATCTCAAAATGCTTCAACGCATCCTTTATCGCTTCCACTTTTTCCGCCGTCAGATGTTTTCTCGATTGTTTCAATTCCTCTACCGCATTAGGGGCATCGTACATTGGCAAGCCTAAATCCCGCTTTACCTCTGCGATGTATGCGGTATGTACCTTGAAGCCGTATTTTGCTTCTATGTACTCCTTAATCATCTTATAAGTAACTCTCTCTTTCGGCTTATATACTGCGGCTCTCTTGGCGATATTATCAAGCGGCACTTTACCTTCGCCCTCGCCAAATTCCACTTTTACGTTGATTACGCTATCGGGTTTTTTGTGGGAAAGCATTACTACCGTCTCCACATGCACCGTCTCCGGGAACATATCCACCCCCTGGACCCGCTCCACTCTATACGCCCCCAGCTCCTGGCACAGAATCCCCAAATCCCGCGCCAGCGTCCCCGGATCACAGGACACATACACGATCCGCTCCGGCGCCATGTCCACCATGGCCTCCAACAGCGCTCGGTCACAGCCCGCCCGCGGCGGATCCACCACGATCACGTCCGCCCGGACGCCCTGCTTAGCGTGCCATTCTGGAATCACATCCTCCGCTTTTCCCACATAGAACTCCACATTGTCCATGCCATTGAGCGCTGCGTTCCTCCTTGCATCCGCAATGGCCTCCGGCACGATCTCCACCCCATAGACTCGCTTCGCCCGCTGGGCCAGAAATAATGAGATGGAGCCGATCCCACAGTAGGCATCCCACACGATCTCGCGTCCTGTGAGTCCTGCCATCTCCAGCGCTATCTCATACAGCACCTTTGTCTGGATGGGATTCACCTGAAAAAACGAGACCGGAGAAATCTGAAACCGCAAATCCCCGATTCGATCCTCAATATACCCATTCCCCCACAATGTCACCGTCTCGGGGCCTAAGATTACATTGGTCCGCTCTCGATTCCGGTTGACGCTTATACTCTGAACCCCTTCGCCCCTGAGCAGATCGACGAACTCCCGCCCATGGGGAAGGCTTGTCCCATTGATCACCACACATACCAGGACTTGGCCCGTGGCATATCCCTCCCGGATCAGCACATGCCGAACCAAACCCGTATGCCGCCCCTCGTCGTAAGCCGCAATTCCTTTTTTCCGAAAGAAATTCAGGATCACCGGCATAAGACGATGGCTGGCCCGGGATTGAATCTGGCACCCCTCCACCGGTATCAACCGATGACTTCGAGGGGCAAAAAAACCCGCGGTCAGACCGTTCTCCCCATCTCGAACGGGAAACTGAGCTTTATTCCGGTAATACGCCCTATCTGCTTCCGCCATCCCCAGTACCGGCGGCACGACAACCGAAAGACCTCCGATCCGCTCCAGCGCCTGGGCAATCCGATTCTGCTTGTAGCGAAGCTGACCTCCATAGGACAGGTGGGACAGCTGGCAGCCACCACAGCGCCCCGCCAGCTGACACAGCGGCGCAACCCGCTCTCTTGATGGTTGAAGGATCTTGAGAAGTTTGGCATATCCATAGCGGCGCTTCACCTTGACCATCAAAACCCTCACCCGCTCTCCGGGCAAAGCCCCTTCTACGAAGACGGTAAAGTCCTCGTAGCGCCCGATTCCCTCTCCCTGATTTCCCAGATCCGCGATTTCAATCTCAATGGTTTGATTCTTCTGGACCGGCGGTTGAAGCGCATCCTGTCTCATCCCTCGGTTTCATCCTCCATTTTATAAAAATTCCGTGCCAGCAAGCGATTGTACGCTGTCCAGCGGCCCTCGGATTTGTCCTGTCCGATAAATTCTTCTAGCATTTTCATCTTGGCGTCCGCGTTATCCGCCAGGTGGAGAATCATAGCCTCCATGGAAGATGGGACCTTGGGCGAACCAAACTCTAACTCACCGTGATGAGATAAAATCATATGTTCCAGCAGCTGTTCCAGCTCCGCGGGAAATCCCTCGATGGTTCGAATCCGGTCCCGCACCATGCCGTAGCCAATGGCAATATGCCCCAAAAGTTGCCCGGCGTCGCTGTATTCATTGTGGGGCATAGGCTCTAATTCTTCCATCTTGCCGATATCATGAAAAAGAGCGCCGGCAATCAGCAGATCGCGGTTGACTCCTGAGTACAGCGTCCCGAGATAGCAACAGATTTCCATGACAGTGCTGACATGCTCCAGAAGGCCTCCAACAAAATTGTGGTGTACATTCTTCGCTGCGGGGTGAATCATGAATTTGTTGATAAAGGCCTCATCCTCGACAAAATACGATTCCAACAAGCGTTTGAGATAGGGGTTTTGTACTTCATCAATCCGGGTCAGAATCTGCAAAAACATCTCCTGCGGATCCTTTTTTGTCACCTGCATGTAGTCTGCGGGATCGTACTCCCCTTCATCACTTCTGCGCACCCGGTTGATATTCAGCTGAATATCGCCCTGAAATACCGTGACATTGGCATCGATCTTGATAAATTCCTGCTTGTTAAAATCCCCGATCTGTGGCGTCATATCCCAGATTTTTCCCATGGCAGTGCCCGTTTTATCCATGAGTAGAACATTATAGTATGTTTTACCGGCGCGGGTCTTCATCGCCTGTTTATCTTTACAGAGGTAATGGCCGATAATATGCTGTCCCTCTTGAAAATTTTCGATATAGATCATGAAACGCTCCTTATCAATATATTTGTTCTCCACTCCCTGCGCATCCGGCGCATAGAATTGGTTCCGCGATTATTATACCAAAAAAAAGGCTTTAAAAAAAGCCCTTTTTCCAATTTCATGGAAATCAATTTCTTCTTAGACCGGCGGTCACGGTGCCTGGCTGTAAATCCGTTTTATGTCGGACACCAGCGGACTCGTATCTGGACACGCGATGGTCTCAATCCAAAATTTGTCCATCCCCCGGCTGTGCCACAGTTCCTCCACAATCTCATGGGGATCCTCCACCACGTAATTTCTCCCTTGTAGTGCCCCGCAGTGACTACAGGTATTGGCCATGTAGGAGCTATGTGTCGTATTGCTGTACCGTTTTTGGATCGTCGCATACTTTTGGGACAGCAGGCCATCGATATATGCCAGATCGCCTAAACCTACTGCCGGCAGCCCGGAATTAAAAAATTCGTCCAGCTCCGCCAATTCGTAATCGAGATAATAGGAATAGACGGCTGTCTTCTTTTTACACTTCCAGCATTCCCTGTCCCAGCGGTAAATCCCGATTCCATAGATGCGAATGTACTCTAACACAACCTCATAGAGCTTTTTCGTGGACCGGCACCGAGGATAATTAGAGCAGCCCGCGAAAACCCCAAATTTTCCGTCCCGCAGAATATAGTTTCCATCACATTCCTGACATCGAATTCTTTTCATGCGATCCCCCTCCGATCTATGACAAACGGCATAGCAACCCTGTCAGGCTGCTATGCCGCTGAATTACTTAATAGCTGCTGGGTTTTTCCTCGATGGTGACTTGAAGCGTTACCGTCTGAGCGTCACCCTCAATGTATCCGCGGAGAATCTCCATCTCCGCTGAACCACCGATTCCCAATTCTTTGATCGCAGCCGTCAGATCATCAAACACATTGATGGGCTGCCCGTTGAAGGAGATGATGACATCGTTGGCCTGCACACCAGCCTTAGCCGCCGGCCCATTCTCCACAACAGTCGCGACATAGACGCCGTATACAAGGTTATACTGGGACGTATTTTGTAAGTCCTCCACAGAAACCCCTGTGATCCCCAGATACGGCCGGCGAATCTTTCCCTCGTTGATCAGCTGCTCCAATATGGGCTTCGCTGTATTGATGGGAATGGCAAAGCCCATCCCTTCAATATCCGTGCTGGTCAGCTTCGCATTGTTGATTCCGACGACCTCGCCACGGCCATTGACCAGAGCACCGCCGGAATTGCCTGGATTAATGGCCGCATCCGTCTGCAACAGAATCATAGACTGAGATGTGCCATCATCATTCTGAAACTGCACCGTCCGCTCCAGTCCGCTGATACTGCCTACCGTTACTGTGTTTCCAAAGGATTTATCCACCGGGCTTCCGATGGCGATACTCAGATCTCCAAGGCGGAGTGAGTCGCTATCGCCCAGCGTCGCAATTTTAATCTGCTCCTTCACTTCGTCCGGAATCTCTGACTTCTTGAGATAGATCACTGCAAGGTCCGTGTCCTGGTCGCTGCCCTTCAGATACGCGTTGACCGCGTGTGCATCGTCCATCCCAATGATGACACTCACGGACTTCGCATCAGACAGAACATGGTGATTCGTGGCGATATACAGCTCATCGCCGCTTTCACCGATTATGATACCGGAGCCTAGCGCACTGCCGGAGCGGGTCATATTGAACATATCCACTGATTCAATTGAGGTTATGATGGTAACGACGGATAGGGACAGATCTTCCGCAATATCAGAGATCGTCTCGTAGTTGGAATTCTGTAACTTCGTCACATCCGCTCTGCCATCTGTACCACCGGCCGTTGAAGGGAATTGAAATTCGCCGCCGTCCCCGCTCGCCGAATGACTCTGCAACAGGCTGTTGCTGAGGTAAACTCCGCCGATGACCGATGCGCATAGGCACACGATGCAGAGCAGCGCGACCCAGACCTTCCACGCATTTTTCGATTTCGTCTTGACTGGCGGATATATAGGCTGCCCCATGCCGCCGCCATATCGCGGTCCCATGGGGGGAACCTGCCCGCCACCCCCGAAAGGTGGAGGCGTACTCTGCCGCCATTGGGTATTGCTCTGTGGCGGATAGCCCCCTATATTGTTATAATTCGCCTGTCTCCCATCTGAACCCGGCGGCGTTTGTTGGGCGCGGTGCTGAGCGTAAGTTCCTTGTAGCGTGCTGGCCGGCCGCACCTCCTCATGGTTTTGACCTGCCGGAATGTCCTGCATGACGAAATTCACAGCAGCGCTTTCCGGCTGCCCTGGATTCTGCTCACTCCGCGGCGTTTGCTCTGTATTGTCTGTCAAATCAGTACGATCTTGCTCATCCATACCATTTCCTCCTTCGCTGGTTCATTCCTCCGCCTGCACAGCGGCCGGAGTCTCAGAGAATCTTCGCTTTTTAACTAGTATAACGGCGTTTTTTTAACAGAATATGAACTGATTGTAAAAGATTCCAGCCCACTCTATTTTTTTTCAACAAGATTGATTTTATACGCCAGCGGCAATGTAAAGACAAATTTTGTTCCCTGTCCCTCCTTGCTTGTCACCTGAATATCCTCCTGGTGGTTGAGCATAATCTGCTTCACGATCGCCAATCCGAGCCCCGTTCCCTTCTTGTCGTAACCTCTGGACTTATCGGCCTTATGGAATCGCTCAAAGACGTGGGGCAGCGATTCCTCATCGATCCCGCGCCCTGTGTCCGCCACGGCAACATATGCCTTTTTGCCGACGATGCTCGTCTCGATGGAGATCCGATCGCCTTCGTCTGTGAACTTGATCGCATTGTCAATCAGATTGTACACGACCCGCTGAATCTTATCCAGATCCGCGTTGACATACAACTTTTCCTGTAGAAACTGGAACTCCATCTTCAGTTTTTTATCCTCAATCCGCTGCTCAAATCCGATGGCAAGCTTGACGATCATCTCATTGATATCGAAATTGGACCTGTGCAGTTCCTCCTGCCCGTTTTCCATCTTAGTCAAGTCTAAAATATTGTTGGTCATTTTCGTTAGACGGTTGGTCTCGTCCAACACGATCTGCATGTATTTCGCGTGGTCCTCCTGGGGCACAGTTCCATCCAGCATGGCTTCCAAAAATCCTTTGATGGACGTCAGCGGTGACCGAAAGTCGTGGGAGATATTGGCGATAAAGTCGCTCCGCAGCTTGTCCACTTCCTGTAGCTCATGGGCCATCTTATTGAAAGACTGCGCTAAATCCCCGATTTCATCATTGGTGCTGATATTAACCTCCTTGCTGAAATCTCCGTTGGTAATGGCTTTCGCCGCATTCTTCATCTGGTTGACCGGATAGATAATATTGTTGGATATGACACCGATGACCAAACTGGCGACAACGGTCAGCGCCAGCATGGCAAACAGCACGATCCGGTACATACCGCTGACGGGCGTGGAGATGTCGTCCATGGAGATATGCAGGAAGACTGCGGCCTGCTTCGTTTCGTTGTAGCTGAGAATGCTACCGTCGCCTGTCATTACGTTGACACGGCTCAGATATTTCTGCGAATACCCGATGGATAGTGTATTTCCAGTAAAAATCTCGGGAAACGCATTTTGCGTCGGCCGCATTCCCTTATTCAGAATGACATCCTGGATCCGCTGTAAACTTTGGGGTTGAAGCTCTGTGTTGGCAATCTGCGGGGAATTCTCCGACCCATAGGTATACACCCTGATATTGTTGGTGACAGTCGTATCTGTGCAGATCCAGATATTGATATCCATGGCCTGCGCCGCCGTCTCTAATTTTGACTGTGCACTTTCATCTGTGCGAAAATCGTTGGGGCCCTCCAGGGTGGCTTGGATAATCTCCTGGGTCTTCTGCAAGTTCTTTGTCTTCAGGTCGATGAAATACTGGCTCATAACCGACGGGAGAACACCTGCGATTAAAATGAGGACCGCAAACAATATGAGAAGGTAGGCTCCCATAAACTTGAAACGGATTGACATAAACCTCCGCTGCATAGGCTATTTCACCTCGAATTTATACCCGACTCCCCAAACGGTTTTGATACTCCAGCTGCTCTCCTCTTCCCCCTGATCCAATTTTTCCCGAATTCGCTTAATGTGTACGTCCACAGTCCGCGTATCGCCGTAGTACTCATAGCCCCAAATCTGATTTAACAGCTGCTCCCTCGTAAAGACCTGGTTGGGGTGGGAGGCCAGAAAGTACAGCAATTCTAATTCCTTCGGCGGCATCTCGATATCCTTTTCCTGAAAGGTGACGGAATAGTTGGACAGGTTGATGGTCAGCCCTGGAAATATAAGCCGCTTGTTGTTGGACTCTTTGCTCTCCGTTCGCCGGAGCACCGCCTTCACCCGGGCCACCAGCTCTTTCGTATCGAAGGGTTTGACCATATAGTCGTCAGCCCCCAACTCCAGCCCCAGTACTTTGTCAAAGGTCTCGCCCTTTGCCGTCAGCATGATTATCGGAATCGAACTCATCTTGCGAACTTCCCGGCAGACCGCATAGCCATCCATTTCTGGCATCATGATATCCAGGATCATCAGATTCGGCGCAAAGCTCTGTAAATGCTTCAGGGCCTCCCGGCCATTGTACGCTTTTTTCGTCTCATAGCCTTCCTTCGTCAAATACAGGGAAATCAGCTCTACAATGTTGGTATCGTCGTCCGCAATCAAAATCTTTTGTTTTCCACTCATGGTTCCATCATCCTTTCTGTATTGGTTAGTGCTGCTTGATTTCAACGATGGTCACGCCGGCTTCTCCTTCTCCAAAAGCCCCCAGGCGGTACGCGGCAACATGAGCGTTCCGCTTAAGATACTGATGAACCGCCTGGCGCAGCGCGCCGGTTCCCTTTCCGTGGATAATCGTCACCTTTGGCACTCCAGCCAGATACGCGTCGTCTAAATACTTATCGACAACAGCCAGCGCTTCATCCGAGGTCATTCCCCTGAGATCAACCTCCAGACCGATGGTCTGCGCTTTGCCAAAAGAACCGGCGCTCTGGCTTCGCTCCCGTTTTCGCCCCTGGGCTTTCCCCTGGGCATCCTCCCCTATGATTCTGGCGATATCGGTCAACTTCACCTGCATCTTCATAATCCCCGCCTGCACCTGGAGATTTCCCTTCGCGTCAGGCTCCGAGAGTACGATACATTCCTGGTCGAAGGTTGTCAGCTTGATCTTGACACCGGGCTTGATTTTCTTTCGGTCCACCCGCTGTACCGGCGTCTGAATGGGTTCCGCCAGCTTTTGATCCATCTGTGTGACCTTCTCGCGAAGCTTCGTTCTCTGCTCTTCCAGGCTGCGCATATCGATCTGCTGACCCTCGCGGATCATCCGATTCATTACCTGTATGCTCTCATCTGCTTCCGCTTTCGCCTTGCGCAGAATATCCCTTGCGCTTTCATTGGCCTTTTTCAAAATCGAAGCCTTCTGCTCCTCCAGCTTTTGTTTGGCCTGGCTTGCCTGCCTCTTTAAATCCGCCAACTCCATGCGCAGGCTTCGGATCTGATCCTGCTCCACTTCCACCTGCCGGCGGCGCAGTTCAAGGTCCGTGATCATCTCTTCAAACTTGATATCATTGCTCTCCAAAAGGTCCTTGGCGGCTCCGATAATCCCATCCGGCAACCCTAACCGCTTGGATATGGCAAAGGCGTTGCTCTTTCCTGGAACCCCGATGAGCAGGCGGTAGGTGGGCTGCAAGGTCTCCACGTCAAATTCACAGCTAGCGTTCTCCACGCCTTCTGTGGACAGGGCGTACATCTTCAACTCACTGTAGTGCGTCGTGGCGGCCGTCAAAATCTTCCGTTTCCGAAGATTCTCCAAAATTGCGTTGGCCAGGGCCGCGCCTTCCACCGGGTCCGTACCGGCTCCCAGCTCATCGAATAAGACAAGCGACCGGTCTGTGACATTCTGTATAATTTCCACAATGTTGACCATATGGGAGGAGAAGGTGCTCAGACTCTGCTCGATACTCTGCTCATCTCCGATATCAGCGAACACAGCGTCCAAAACGGTCAACGACGGCTTATCCGAGGTGGGAATGTGAAGGCCCGCTTGTCCCATGATGGACAGGAGCCCTAAGGTTTTCAGGGTTACCGTTTTTCCACCTGTATTGGGTCCCGTGATAACGAGGGATGTAAAATCTCTCCCCAGCCAAACGCTGATGGGGACCACCTTTTTGTCGTCCAGCAGGGGATGTCTGGCGTTCGGCAGCCGAATATACCCTTCCTCATTGAAGACTGGCTTCACGGCATTCATCTCCACCGCCAGCTTTCCCTTTGCAAAGATAAAATCCAGCTGCACCAACAACTCATAATCCGCCGCCAATTCTTCCTGATGCTGCCCAACGAGGCGGCTCAACTCCTGCAAAATCCGGTGAATCTCCCGCTGTTCCTCGCTGTAAAGCTCTGTCGATCGATTGTTGAGCTGTACCACGGCCATGGGTTCGACAAACAGTGTAGAACCGCTTCCCGACTGATCGTGGACCATTCCTTTGATACTTCCCCGGTACTCCGCTTTTACGGGGACGCAATACCGCCCATTGCGCATGGTGATCACGGCATCCTGGAGCATGGTTTTATAGGTATTGGAATGAATCATGCTCTGCAACTGCGACCGGACACGCTCCTGTGTAATATGGATTTCCTTTCGAATGGAGGAAAGCTTTGCACTGGCGTTATCGCTCATCTCCTCCTCCGACAGGATACACCGGGTAATTTCCTTTTCCACTCCGCTGATGGGCGCTAGCCCATTGAAAATTGGGTCTAAGCACTCGTAGTAAGTTGTATCCTTCTCACGCTGTCCGTAAGCCTTCATCTTCTGCACAGCGTGTATGGTGTCTGCGATATCCAGTAGCTCGCCCATGGTCAGAACACCATCAATCTTAGTCCGGCTCAGCGCCATGCGAATATCCTTCATCCCGCCAAAGGGCGGTTTATTTTTCATAACCAGGTAGGAAAAGGCTTCCTCCGTCTCCTTCTGCCAACGCCGAATCTCGAAGATCGACTCCGAAGGCCGAAGTTCCAGACATCGCTCTTTTCCTGTCGTCGAATCTGCCGCATCCCGCAGTCGATCCAAAATTTTAAAATATTCTAATTTCTGAAGTGATCTCTCGTCCATTCTATCCTCCATTCTCCAACGGCTAAACTAGCTCTTCCCAGCGGTATGACCGCAACTCCCCCGTCTCCTGGAGGCCCGCAAATCCCTGTTGTCTCAGCGCTTCATACAGAATAATGGCGACGGAATTGGACAGATTCAGGGATCGAAAGTCGGGACCCATGGGAATCCGAATGCAATATGCCTTATACTGTGCCAAAATTTCCTCCGGTATACCCGCGGTCTCCTTTCCAAACATGATATAGTCCTCCGGACCATACGATGCCTGCGTATAGACCTGGGGCGCCTTCGTCGTGGCCATATAGATCCGCGCCCCTCGGTGCTGAGATAGAAACTCTCCAAAATCCTCATACACGTGGAGATCCAGCGCATCCCAGTAGTCCAACCCAGCTCTGCGAAGATGCTTCTCATCTAAAGAGAATCCCAAAGGCTTGATCAGATGCAGCGCTGTTCCTGTACAAGCGCAGGTTCGCGCGATATTTCCAGTATTCTGTGGGATCTCCGGTTCATGCAAAACAATATGCAAATATTCCATCTCCTTATGGATAATCACAATTGACAAATATTGATTTGTAATATATAATTATTATTATCTAACTATAATTCTTAGTAAAAGAGGTGAAACCATGCAAGCTCTTGCCATCCGTCTGAAGGAGAAAGGATTGAAAGCGACGCCACAGCGCATCGCTATATATAAGTATCTCGAGGACTCCAAAGATCACCCCAGCGCCGAGACTATCTACCGCACCCTCCGCGAATCCCATCCTACCATGAGCCTGGCCACTGTATATAAAACCCTGGACTCTCTGAAAAAAGCGGGATTGCTGCAACAGCTAAACGTGGGCGAGGACAGCTTCCGCTATGACGCGGATACGCACCCCCATCCCCATATCCAGTGTGTTCAGTGTACCCGGGTGTTTGACCTGGATCCGGCGCTTCTTCAGAACGTTAGCAGTGAGATCCGTCAAACGACATCGTTTCAGGTTCTCTCACAGCAAGTTTACTTTTATGGCGTCTGTCCTGACTGTCAAGGCTCTCAAAGAGAAGCGGTCAACGATTAACAAGAGAGGTGTCGTCATCCGTCCTCCAGGCGGATTTCACGGCACCCCTCTTTTATTTCAGCGTATCCACGAAGGCCCCGATCTTGGCGATGGCTTTCTTTAGATCCTCCTGGCTGTACGCATAGGACACACGGATAAATCCCTCTCCGCTGTCGCCAAAGGCAGATCCAGGTACAACTGCGACCCTCTGCGCCTCCAATAGAGCTTTACAAAATTCCTCTGACGTCATACCGAATTTTTTGATGGATGGAAATACGTAGAAGGCGCCGTAGGGCTCAGAGCAGTCAAATCCCAGCGACCGGAATCCGTTGACCACCAGGCGGCGCCGGCGGTTATACTCTCTCCGCATTTCTTCCACCGCCACATCGCAGTTGCGCATGGCTTCAATCGCCGCATACTGGCTCGTCGTCGGAGCGCACATGATGGCGAATTGATGGATCTTCGTCATCTCTTTTAGAAGCGACTCTGGCCCCATAGCATAGCCGAGCCGCCATCCCGTCATGGAGAAGGCTTTGGAAAAACCATTGATCACCAGGGTCCGCTCCCGCATCCCCTCCAGCGTTGCGATGGACACATGGGGATCCTCCGAGTAGGTTAATTCCGCATAAATCTCATCCGACATAACAAATAAATCGTGCTCCACCACAAATCGGGCGATATCCCCCATCTCATCCTTAGTCATAATGGAGCCGGTGGGGTTGTTGGGAAAGGGAAAGATTAATACCTTGCTCCGCGGCGTGACGGCCGCCTCCAAATCTTCCCGCATGAGCTTGAACTCATTTTCTTCCTTCATGGCAACTGGAACCGGAACTCCCCCAGCCAGAATTGTACAGGGCTTGTAGGACACGAAGGACGGCTCCGGAATCAAAACCTCATCCCCAGGCTCCAGTATGGCGCGCAGCCCGATATCGATGGCCTCGCTGCCGCCGACGGTGATGAGAATTTCGTGGGCTGGATCATAGTCCATGCCATATTTTCGAGTGGTATAGTGTTGAATCTCATCTCGCAGCTGTTTGAGGCCGGCATTTGCGGTGTAGGTGGTCTTTCCCCTCTCCAGGGAATAAATCCCCTCTTCCCGCACATTCCAAGGGGTGTCAAAATCTGGTTCTCCGACTCCCAGGGAGATCACGTCCTCCATCTCCGCCGCAATGTCAAAGAAACGGCGAATCCCGGAGGGGGGGATGGATTTGATCATTGGATTGACGAAATCTCTCATGGGGATACGATCATCCTTTCATCTTTTTTCTCCTCATCCAGGACGAGCCCATGATCCTTGTATTTTTTCAGGACAAAATGGGTTGACGTACTGATAACGGAATCAAGGACCGCCAACTTCTGCCCAACAAATAGCGCGACCTCTTTCATCGTCCGACCCTCGATGATGACCGTCAGGTCAAAGGCGCCGGACATAAGGTACACAGAGGTGACCTCCTTGTACCGGTAGATCCTCTTGGCAATCGAATCAAATCCCTCATCCCGCTGGGGCGTGACCCGCACCTCGATGAGGGCGACAACTCGTTCTGTGTTCGTTTTATCCCAATTGATCAATGTATGATACCCGCAGATGATCTTTTCCTTCTCCATCGCGGAGATCTCCTTGGCGATCTCTTCCTCTGGCTGTGCCAGCATGACGGCTAGGTCCGTTATGGTCGCTCGGCTATTCTTCTCTAAAACGTCTAATATCTCTTCTCTCATCTGATGACCTCCCGTTAAGCTTCATTTTATGTATTGTAGCATTTTTATAGGGATTCGTAAAGAGTTTTTGAAAAAAAACCGCACACGGCCGGTTCTGTAGACCTGATGCCGTATGCGATGGTCGTGTTATCTCTACTGTGCGGTAGAATCCGCGGAACTGTCAGAATTCTGCGCTGGCTCGGATGTCTCAGGCGATGTCGGCGCCGGTGCCGAGGATTCCTCCGGCTCCGGAGTCGTGCTGACAGGCTTTGCCGTGCCGATGGTCACCTCATCCGCCGTGGACATATAGGAGCTGGAAGAAAAATACTCCCGGGTCGTCTTTCCGTTCTGCGTGACAATTTTATAGACATCAACCTTGCAGCCGGTATAGCCTTTGTGCGTTACCTTCCGGTATCCCTCCGGCTGGCTGGGATCCTCTTTCACCTTCTCCGCCGGCTTCTCGTACTCTTTGACAACCACCGTCTCGAACGAAACGCTTCTGGACGGGTCATGCTCCTCCACCCCGTATATTCGCGCCACGATCTTTCCGCCGCTGGCGTATGCCTGGATGTAGATCGGCGCGCTGGAGTTATTCTTGAACTGGAAATTTTTTCCTCCAATGCTCATGGCGGCGTCCTGCCCCAACTTCACATAGGACGGCTTCAGGGAATGGGCATACCGCTCCGTCACCTCAAGTTCCGCGCGAATCACCGCATTGTACAGGGTGGTGCAAACTTGACACAGCCCGCCGCCCATCCCCGGCACGTACTCGCCATCCAGAATGGTGGAGGCATTTCGATAACCGCTGGCCGCGTTGACTGGGGATACCGCGTCATTGTAATTAAAGCTCTCGCCGGGCATCAAAACCGTGCCATCGATCTTACTGCTTCCGACCTGCAAATTTTTGCTCCGGTCCACCTCACCAGAATTGTATGTGGTGCTAAACTCTCCAATGATATCTTGAATCTTGCTCAGTTCCGCTCTCGTACGGGTGGGCTGCACCTCTTCCACCGTCAGCTCCAGCTCTGCGGAATCCCGCGTATCCAGTGCAGAATTCAGCTTTGACCGGCAATCGTCAGCGTTCAGGGTATATCCCACCTGTTCGTCCTCTATGACAAACTTCCCGCTCTCCAGCGTGATGGTGGCATCCTTGGCGGGCTGATCCAACTCCTCCTTGATTTCGGTGATGATCTCCTCCAACTTCGCTGTATCGTACTGGTCCGTCATCTCAAAATCGACCTTCGCGCTGGACAACCTCGCAAGCGCTTCATAGCGCTGCTTCACATCTCCGCTTCTGCCCACCTCGTAGGCCTTCGCCGCCAATTCCTCCGTGTTGGCTGTAAAGCCGAGATCCGCGTAGGTGTATTTCCAGGACTTCTCACCGTATTTCAGAAGAATCGTCTTCGAGAGGACGGTCTCATCAAATGCCTGATCTAAAGCCGTCTTCGCTTCCTCCTGGGTCATGCCGGAGAGATCGAGACCCATCACGGTGACGCCCTCATAAATCTTCTCATGATCCACCTCCTCGCACAAGGTCTGATATGTCCCCTGCAAGGAATTCATCTCATTGGCAAGTGCTTCCTCCTGCTGCTTCGCAGTCCTACCTTCCTGCTGCCTGGCGTAAAGGACGCCAGCTCCAGCGCCTGCGGCGCCCAACAGTGCGACGGCACAGACCGCGACTGCGATTCTTTTCTTCTTCATAGTACTCTCCATTCTGGAGCGTTAGCGACGGCGGCGAATTCTGCCACCAGAGCTATTTGTGACGCTCCGGCACAAATCCTCCAGATTCCGATATCCCTATGTCTGCGTTCAACCTCGAATGAAACGTCGGGCTAACGTCTCTATTTCTTTGCGGCCTCAGCCACCCTATAGTATTTTTATTATAGCTTATTTTACGCCGGAAATCCAATTAATTATGACTAAACTTTTATTAAGTATTATTACAGAGATGTTACAGATCGCCCAAATCCTCTATAAATCGCGATGCCTTGCGCGCCAATCCCTCGACTTTTTTCGTCCTGGACAGCCACAAATCATCTCTCGCCCTGGTTACCGCAACATAAAACAATCGCCGTTCCTCTTCCACCGCATCCACCGACACGGCTTTCTCATGGGGACATATTCCTTCGGACAGATCGGGAATCCAGACTGACTGGAACTCCAGACCTTTTGCTCCATGCATCGTCATAATATGTATGCCCTCCTCGGTCATCTCGGAAGCCCCACTTTCCCTCTGCCGGCCCAGCCAATCCTCCAAAGTTTCGCACGCGTCCGCCTCCAGACAGAGCCGTTTATAAATCTGTCTCACATGTCTCCTTGTCACATAATGCTGGTCGCCATAGACGTAGGCATAATGCCCGTATCCAACAGTCCACCACAGATAGCGCAACCCTCTGCCAGGTTTCATTCTCTGAAGTTTCCGCAAATGATAGGACAACTCTTCTACCTCCGCCCGCAAAGAACAGGAAAGCTTCTCCGCCTCCAGCCAATCTTGGAGACCATACCCCTGGGTGCTCTGGGAAGGCCCTATCAAAAATCCCGGGATCCCCCGCTTCGGCCGGTTGGCTATCAGCCGGAGCGCCGCCAGGTCACGGCGGTCCACTGCCAGCCTCAAATATGCGGTTAAATCCTTGGCAATCCAGTGATCACAGAGAGAATAGGCCGCCCCTGGGCACTGATACGGAATCGACGCCTCCAATAGCGCGCGAGCCACGGGCCGGCTCTGCTCCTGTGTTCTCACCAGGAGTGCCATATCTCGGAACGATACCCCCTTCTCCCTGTGCTGCCGGAGCACTTGTCTGGCTATGGACGCCGCCTGTTCCTCCTCCGTCCCATACACGAACAGGCGAATCTCAGCCCCTCCCCTGCGGTTGGCGGATATGGTTTTCTCAAAGCGCTCCGCATTGTGGGCGATCAGGCTGCCTGCCGCCTTGACGATGATTTCCCGGCAGCGGTAATTGACAGTCAATCGCACAATCCGACAATGGGGATAGTCTTTGGGAAAGCGCAGCAGGCAGCGGGGACTCGCCCCTCGGAAGCCATAGATCGATTGATCATCGTCACCCACGGCAAATAGATTCTCCGTCCTGGCAGCCAAAAGCTTAACGATTTCATACTGAATCGGATTGATGTCCTGAAACTCATCCACCAGAATATACGTATATCGCATCTGCCATCTTAAAAGGGCCGCCGGATCTGTCCACAGCAGCGCCCGGGTCCGCAACAGCATGTCATCGAAATCAAGGCAATTTCGCTTCTTTTTTTCCTCTTCGTAATACCAATCTGCGTCCTCATACAGCGCCGCATCCAGAGCATTGTCTTGGACTGCCATCTCCCCGGCATTGATTCGCCGCGACCGGTGGCACAGAAATTCCTCCCCCTTCGTCTGCGCTTCCTCACGTTCCAGTCCCAACCTCTGTTCAAAAAACGCCGTCATCACAATACGCCCTGTCTGTTCATCGAAAACGCCGGCCCTTACACCGCTCTCCCGCAGAATTCGAAAAAATATAGAATGAAATGTTCCAAATTCTACACAATTCGACCGATTCCACAGCGCATGAAAGCGGGCTCGCATCTCCTCAGCGGCGGCTTTGGTAAACGTAATCACTAAAATTTCTTCCGGTGCCGCCTTATACTCCTGAATCAGATGAACGATCCTGTGCGTGATCACTGTGGTCTTGCCTGTCCCTGGGCCCGCCAGCACCAGCATAGGCCCCTTCCCGTGCCGGATCGCCGCCATCTGCTCCTCGTTTTGCCGAATTTCCCCCACCCGGCTTCTTGCCCCCTTTTTGCTTCCAGCCTTTCCAGATCTCCATGCCACCCATGATCAACAAAAAATACCCAAAGATTGTCTGCAACATTTCTCCCGACAGCCGGTTTGCCAAAAGACTCCCACCGACTGCGCCGGTCAGTCCCCCGATAATCAGTGGCAACAGAACATCCTTGCGAATACGTTTGTTCCGAATGTGTACGATCAGCGCTGCCACCGCCGTCGGCAAGAAATACAAAAGATTGATCGCCTGTGCTCCGTGCTGGGGAATGGATGCGAAAAAAACCAGCGCCGGTATCAGAATCACGCCGCCTCCGATTCCCATGCCGCTGATGACTCCCGCAAGGGCTCCGATCACAATATACAGCGCGATCATCACAGAATCATCCTCACGGCGGAGATCACCATGAAGCCTCCAAAGATAATATGGAGCCATCGGTCTGACACTTTATTAAGCCACTTCGCGCCGGCCAAGCCTCCCACAACGCCCCCTGCGGCCACCCACCAAAAGACGCCCCAGTCCATGACCCCCTTCCCGATGTAGAAGAAGGAACTGATGACGCACAGAGGCAGAATCACGGCGATGGCTGTCGCATGAGCCTCATGCTCCTCGACCTTCAAACTCCGCTCCATAAAAGGGACTAAAATCGTCCCGCCGCCGGAACCCAGCAGTCCATTGACGATTCCCGCAATCCCTCCCAACAGCAGGCTTTTCCACTTCTCACTCAAATGCTATCCCTCCTGGTCAAAGAATATCCTTAGTATGATCCATTTGGGCTAAATTATTTCCATTCCCGTACAGAATTCTATACGAGAATTTCTGGTTCCTAGAAATTCCTACATTCGCCAGTCCGCACGAGATATAAAACTTTTTCCTTCACGGCAATGCCGCTGATTTTCCCGAGAGCATCGGCATACAGGGACAACTGGCGCCCGTATTCCTCTAACTTTTTTCCATCCAAGCTTCTGTCCGTCTTGTAGTCCACAACGACCCACCGCCCGTCCTCCAGAAAACAGCAGTCCAGGATTCCCTGCACCATGATTCGCGCCGTGTCCGAGTCGTCCGCCTCAGGGGGCAATATTTCCGGCGCCAGCCCCTTCACTTCCTCCACTGTGTACGCCATGATAAAAGGTTGTTCCCGGCAAATTTTCTCCGATGCGCCAATTCTCCCACAGAGGGCAGAGTGTCCAAAGCGAAGGATCTGCCGTACATTGACCAGATCAAGGCTTTCTTTCGACAGTCTCCCCCGAGCCGCCAACCCTTGCAGCTGCTCTCGAATTTGCTCTTCTGTACGCAGGCGCTGTAAATCCAGCTTCGAAATCACATCGTGAAAAGCTGTCCCCCGCCTGGCGCCTCCTTTTGCCTCCTCCGGCGATTGTGGCACGGCAGCCGTCCAGTATACAGACTCCTCCTGCCGTTCCTCGTAAGAACGCTTAAGCTCGGAAACAGAGATGCGCACCCCCATCTTCTGTTTCCACACCCGCGGGTAGGACCATCCGAATTTTTCTTCGAATATTTCATCCCAGTTCTGAATGTCCTCTTCGGGGACCGTCTCGTCCTCTGCCGCCTCTTCCCCCTCTTCGCCTTCCAGCGCTGGCTTTGTATAGGCTCTATAGACTGTGCGGATCGCCGATCCCTCTTTGTGATCCAGAATGGGCAACAGCCAGTCCAGATAACATTTGGCGTCCAACGCCTCGTAGGGCGACAGTTTCCAGTCCCGCTCTTTCTCTTCCTCTCTCCCTCTCTGATCCGTGCTTGTCCCTGTTAAAAATAAATATTCCTTCGCTCTCGTCATGGCCACATACAGAACTCGCATCTCCTCAGCTAGGGTTTCCTTTCGGATCTGCTCCTTGATTCCCTCCCTTGCCGGAGTCTCATACCGGATATAGTGAATCGGGTCAATCGCTTGCGCTCCAATCCCTAACGCCCGGTGATACAACAGCGCCTTTCTAGAATCCTGCGCGTTGAACTGGCGCCCCAAGCCACAGACGAAAACCACTGGGTATTCCAGCCCTTTGCTCTTATGGATACTGAGAATCCTCACCACATCCTCCTCTTCCCCCATGATTTTGGCCTCCTCAATGTCCTGGCTCCGTTTTTTCATCTTCTCCATAAAGCGGAGAAAATTGAAAAGGCCACTGAAGATGCCTTTCTCATATTCGATGCTCTTCTCAAGGAGAAGGTCCAGATTCGCCCTCCGCAGCTCTCCCTGCGGCATCGCCGCCGCATAACCATAGTAATCCGTATCCTGATACAGCGACCAGAGCAGATCGTGGATGGACAGAGATTTTGCGAGACTTCTCCACTTCCCTAGCCACTGGCAAAACGCCTCCGCCTTTTGCCGCAACGCCGCTTCCTGTCCCCGTTGACTATATTCCCACAGCGCATCATAAAAAAGCGCCTCCCTCTTCTCGACCCGGATGGCCGCCAGTTCACTGGCGGTAAAGCCAAAGATTGGAGAATACAAGACTCCCACCAGGGGGATATCCTGCAGCGGATTGTCCAAAATTTGGAGTAAATTCAGCATCAGCTGAACCTCCTGGGTCTGGAAAAAACTAGCTTCCGTCTCCGTATAGCACCCTATCTCCCGCTGCGAAAGCGCCTGGAGAAAAATGTCGGATACGCCTTTGACCGAGCGCAACAAAATAACGATATCCCGCCGCTGAACCCGCCGGTAGTGCCCAATGGTATCATCCCACACCCGATAGCGGGATTCCGGCTGGACCATCGCCTGAATTTTTTCCGCTACAAAAGCCGCCTCCACCTCCAGGCGCTGCCGCGCCGTCCGCGGATCCTCCTCTTGTCTCTCCTCCTCAGCCTTGGGAAATTCCAGTACGCTGACATTCGGCTGTCCACCTATCACGGCGCCTTCCTCCTCGCAGGGAGGAAACTCCAGTCCCGCGTACAGCGCTTCCATCTCTGTATACTCCATCTGAGCACTCTCTCTGCACATCAGAGCGCGGAATATAAAATTAATCCCCTCGAGAATCTCCCGCCGGCTGCGAAAGTTTTGTTGCAGGATGATTTTTCTGGGCACCCCCGTCTCCCGGTACGCTTCATATTTATCAAGAAAAAGTTCTGGCCTGGCCTGCCGAAACCCATAGATGCTCTGCTTGACATCCCCCACCATGAAAATGTTGGATGTGCCTCCCGCCTCGTCGCATCGAGCGATACTGCTCAAAAGAAGCTCTTGGACGTCACTGCTGTCCTGATACTCATCGATGACAAGATACCGGTATTTCGCTCTGTACTCTTTGGCCGCCTGGGATGGCGCGTACCCTGTTTCGCTCTTGGAGAGCAAAATTTCCATGGCATAGCGCTCAAAATCGTGAAAATCAAGGATGCCTTTTTCCTTTTTTGCCGCGGCATACGCCCTGTCAAAGGCCTTTACCACCCTGGCAAGGCCCTTCAGCGCCGGATAGGCGAGCTCAGCCATGTGTTGCCTCGCCTCTTCTCCTGGCCAGATCCACGTCCAACTGGCAGCTGCCTCCCGGATCAACGCCTTAGCGCCATCAGCTAAGGCCTTCACCCGCTCCTTCCCATCGGGATCTTCTTTAAACGCACTATAGTTCATACGCCCATAGTCAATGGACTGCAACCGCGCGGAAAGCTCGTCCAACCGGCTATCCTCCCAGGCCGATACAATGACGTCCAGCTGACTACAGATCGTCTGGATGACGGCGATCCCCTTTTTGGCTTTGTCCGCATCCGGCATTGCTGAGAAAAGGGGCACCGCCTGTTGGTATTGTCCTCTAGCCTTGAGCAGTTTTCTCTTGGCTGTCTCTTTCAACACCCTGTACCAACCTGTCTCATAGATCGCTTGTTCCGTCTCCAGCTGGTAACTTTCCACCGCCGTATCGAGCCACGCTTCCCAATCGGGCAATCCTTGAAGAAAGGTGGTACTGTCTGCGATTATGTCCTCGATCTTCCAGTCCTGCCGCGCCCCCCCATAGCAGTCCACAAAGGATACGAATTCCTTGGCCTCCGGCGTATCCGGCTCCTCCAAGCTTCTTCCATAGAATTCCTCCAGCACTGCGTCCAGGACATCGGACTTTAAGAGTTCCGCCTCGGATTCGTCCGCAACACGAAACCCCGGATCCAAATCCTGAATCCGGGTCATATGGTCGCGAATGACAGTCAAACAGAAAGCGTGAATCGTCATGATGGAAGCGTACTGCATGAGGTTCAGCTGTGTCTGCAAATGCCCGTTGGAGGGTTCCTCTTCAAGCCGGGCTAGAATGCCCCTGTACAGCTTATCCCGCATTTGAGCCGCGGCCGCATTGGTGAATGTCACAATCAGCAGATCTGATACCGATACAGGATCCTCCTGGTCTATCAGCATCTGCAAAATTCGTTCCACCAGCACAGCCGTCTTGCCGGAACCTGCCGCCGCTGAAACAAGTAAATTTCCCTCCCGATGGTCGATGACCGCTTTTTGCTCCTGGGTCCACTGCACTGCCAATCCATCCTACTCCTTTTTCTTTGTGTCTGTGCGAAGCTTTTCCAGCTCCTGCATAAACGTATCGATGTCTCGAAACTGCCGGTACACGGAGGCGTACCGCACGTAGGCCACTTCGTCCAATTCTCGCAGTTTTTCCATCACCATCTCCCCGATCTCCTGGGAGCGTATTTCCTTGTCGAAGGAATTGAGCGCTGTATTTTCGATTTCATCTGCCAGATGTTCCACCGCTGCCACCGGAACAGGCCTCTTATGGCATGCCCTCATAACCCGGTCCACGAGCTTCTCCCGGTCGAAGACCTCCCGCGTGTTATCTTTTTTGATGACGATCAGCGGCAGAGTCTCCACTTTTTCATAGGTGGTAAACCGTTTCTGGCACATCTCGCACAGTCTTCGCCTTCGGATGGCACAGCGATCCTCCGACGGTCTGGAATCAATGACTCTTGTATCTTCAAATCCGCAATATGGACATTTCATCTTTGGTCCCTCCTCTTGCCCCGGTGCGCAGTCAGAAATCCGATAGACTCTGCACGCCGTGGTGCTGCGCCACATCGTCAATTCTGGCCCCAAAGGAGCGCATCTTGTCTAGATTATTTTCCCGTATCAATTCAAATAGCTCTGCCTGGGCTTCCCGCATGGCGATCTTCTCGCTTCCCAGATAGATATTCTCGATATTGCTCAGAATATCGCCTACCAGATTGGACTTTTCCTTAAACGCCTCCTGCGCATCGATGATCTCGCTTCGGATCGAGGACATCTCGCGGTCAATGTGGTACGCCGCCTCCGCCGCCTTTTGCAGCCGATCCTGGACATCCTGCGGGAGTCCTCCCTGGTACTTATACCGCAGGGAGTGTTCGATGGTCGCCCAGAAATTCATGGCCAGCGTTCGAATCTGAATCTCCGCTTTGACGATTCTCCGGCCGAAGACTGTCTGAACCGGATACTTTACAATGATGTGATAACTCCTGTACCCGCTCGCCTTCTTGTGCGCCACATAGTTAATCTCTGCGATAATCTCCATATCCTGCCGGCCTCGGATGAGGTCCACCACTGTCCCGATATCCTCCACAAATTGGCATATAATTCGAACGCCGGCGATATCCTCGATCCGCTCTTCCACGTCGCTGAGTTCCATATTTTTCTTGTCCACTTTTTCTAAAATACTGGATATCTTTTTGACTCTTCCATTTACCTGTTCAATGGGAGAATACTGTCCAAGGCTTGTATACTCGCGAATAATATTCTGAAATTTGATCACAAGCTCTTGCACTGCTTGCTCGTAAGGGATTAAAAATTCCCTCCACTGCTGTATCTCCATAGTAATCTCCATTCTGGAGCGTTAGCGACAGAGGCAAATTCTGCCCCCAGAGCTATCTGTGACGCTCCGGCACAAATTCACACTAACCTTCATACGCCGTATTCCGACATTTCCCGCTTTTGCTTCCCCTTTTGATTCAATTATAACAAGAGATTGTTCGTTCGTAAAGAGATTTCTCAGTTTTCTTGCCTATGAAATTAGTGATTTCAGGAATGGATAGGGATTCACCCATTCTTCGCCCTTTCCCTGTTCATCCAACAGAATGCCAACGTGAAGATGAACAGCGAACTGTCCTGTGGTTCCCTCTTCCCCGTATCCCGAGTCCCCCATCATACCGATCCACTCTCCAGCCTTGACCTCATTTCCCACAGCCAACCCCGAGGCGTAGGAGGCCAAATGCGCGTAATAGTAATATACGCCGCTGTCGGAGGTGATCCCCACGCGCCAGCCTCCAAGCTGATTCCATCCCACGCAGGTCACAACACCGTCCGTCATCGAGCGAACCCGAAGCCGCCCCCTGCTATTCTGCGTGTCCATGATATCCGTCCCCATATGCTGGCGGTCACCGCCGTAGGATCGGGAGGCCCCCCAGGAGTCTTCAAAGGTATACTCCGTCTGCCTGGCATCCACCGGGAAAATCTGGATTTCCTCTTTCAGCGCCGAATAGATGGTTCCCATGGCTTTTGTCTCATCCGTCACCCGGATTTCCCGCGCCGCGGCGGCACGGTAAGCCTTTCCATATTGATGCAGGCTGCATCCATAGACTATACAGACCAGGACAAGACAGAAAAGTTCGCTTCGCGAACTTTGGAAGAATCTTCGCTTCTTCGTTTTAATCCGCCTCCCGGCGGATTTTTCCATAGGACAGAAAAGTTCGCTTCGCGAACTTTGGAAGAATCTTCGCTTCTTCATTTTAATCCGCCTCCCGGCGGATTTTTCCATAGGACAGAAAAGTTCGCTTCGCGAACTTTGGAAGAATCTTCGCTTCTTCGTTTTAATCCGCCTCCCGGCGGATTTTTCCATAGGACAAATAAGTTCGCTTCGCGAACTTTGGAAGAATCTTCGCTTCTTCATTTTAATCCGCCTCCCGGCGGATTTTTCCATGGACAAAAAAGCTCTCCGGTCTCTTTCGTTCCGGAAAGCCTTCCAAAGCCAACGTTTCGTTTTCTATCCCACATGCTGGATCCCCCTGCGCCTTTGTCCGGCTACGCATTCTGTTAGTAGCCTATTCCGCCGGGGGACACTTTATGCATCGATTTGACTCTCCGCCTCCCGCCTGTGGATGAGACGGCCGTGGTCCAGTTCGCAGACTGTATCGCACAGGATGTCGATATCCTCCTTGCTATGGCTGGCCAGAATGATGGTTTTCCCCTCGTCCCGCAGTCTGGCCAGAATCACCCGCACGTCCGCCACCCCCTGATTGTCCAGGCCGTTCATGGGCTCGTCCAAAAGCAGCAGTGGCGGATCTTCCATGATAGCCTGGGCGATTCCCAGCCTCTGCCGCATCCCAAGGGAGTATTTCCGCACCGGCTTCTTATTTTGGGGATCCAATCCCACCAGCTTGATCACCCCTTCCACCTCCTGGCGCGTCAACTTTCCATTCAGAGAAGCCAGATGGTACAAGTTCTTGAATCCGCTCTGCGACCCGATAAATCCTGGGCTTTCTATGATAATCCCAATATTCTGAGGTTTGGCGGGGACCACCTTCTGTCCCTGGACAAGAATCTGTCCCGACGTCAGTTCCATGAACCCACAGATACATTTCAGGAGCACTGTCTTGCCGGAGCCGTTCCGCCCGACGATCCCGTGGATTTTCCCCGATTCGAAGGACAGCGTAACATCGTCCAGCGCCTTCGTCTCCTTAAACTCCTTCACTGCCTTTTTGACCTCCACCGCGTATGTTGCCATTTTCCTCTCTCCCTTCTCTCAGTTCAGATCCCGCCGGCAAAATTTGATCGCGCTGCCGGTCCCCAACAGGACAATCCCCACTGTCAGCACCACCACTGCGTATGTCGGCGACGGCCACATTCCACTGTAAGTCCAATCCAAGTCGCCCATCCGGCTCCAGGACACCGGGGATATAAACAGCAGCCATCGCCCGATGCTGTTAGCACCCCAATAGACGGCAAAAAACGAGAGACTCACCAGCACCCCTGCCGCTACAACTCCACTCATCTTCGTCACCACCACATTGAAGAAGCTTATTATGAGTCCGAGGAAGGCTGTCACCAGCCACATGCAGAGGAATGCCACCGACATCGCCCTTATGGGCGATACTAGCTGTAGAAACTCCTCACTGACACTGATGGACAGGGTCACGCCTGTCTGCTCCCGAACCTCTAACGACGACTGCGCCAGCGTATTCAGCAGCGTCCCCCAGTCGGTGCTCCACTCCATCACTGGCAGGATATACAGCAGCGACAGCAAAACCATACACACCGTAAAGAGAAAGGAAGCGGCCAGGATATACAGAACTTGGCCTACGATAAAGGGCCGCCGCCCACAGCGCGCAATGATAAACTGGGAATAGGCGTCTAGGAAGGGAGCATCGGAGAACAGTAAGATACACAGCCCCCCAAACACCGTCAGCATCGGCGCCCTCGACATGTAGAAGGGGAATACCCACGGCGTCACGGATATCCCATAGTATCTGGCGATAGTCGCCAGGGGCGCATAGCTGTAATAATGAAAAATCGCCATGATGGCCAACATGACATAGGTTTTCGGATTGGATAGAAGCTTGGATAGACTGATTCTAACACAGAGAACCATTGCCTTGACGCTATGCATTTCGCACCCTCCGTTTCATCTGCCAGATTGCTGCGAGACTCATTCCGGTACATAGGATGGCAATCACGATGAACTTCTCCAAAATCGCCTGCCCAGCGGAGGACGTCGCCACGATTCCTTCCATCCAGAAGAGGGGATTTAAGATCCCTGGCAGGTTCTTTCCCGATGTCAGGCGCGTCAAGGTAAAATACACAAGGAGCGGCGACGAGGCCGCCACAAACGGGTCGGGGATAAAGGTGGCCACAAACGTACCACATGCAGCCGCCAGCGCCCCGGATAAACTGTAATTCAGGATATAGCCTGCCAAACCAGCTGCGATCTTCCCCTCCGCCAGCAATGCGTCATAGGCAGTGTCGGTGCATGACGATATATATATAGGATACCTGATGCTGAAAATCCCGACAAAGAGCAGCATCCCAACGGCAAGGGTTAGCAACCCTGCAACGGCACTGACAATCATCTTTGAGATGGCGTAGGGCGAAATCCCCGTCCGCACGATCCAATAGGGAGTTGCGGACGCCTTCCACTCCATGGGCAGCGTGACCGAGTAGGTCAGCGCCGGCAAAATACAGATCGCTGTCGAGAATGCTCCACTTCCCAATATGCTTTTATTCAACATATACCAGACAGAAGGCTCTGACGAATCAACGATCAACCCCGAAATTGCTCCTGTCATGACAAGCGTGACGCCCACCCCGCATACGACTAGCCGCCAGGATAGCGCCTGTCTGAGATGTTCCCTCAATAGACGCAAGAATCTCATTCTAACCTCCGTTCTGGAGCGCTAGCGATGGGGCAAATTCTGCCACCAGAGCCATCTGTGGCGCTCCAACACAAATAGCCCAGTATAAAAGTAAGGGATCGAGCTTATTTTTCATCCGATTACCGTAGATCCGTCCCGTTCTGAATCAGAATCCCCGTCACAGCCGAGACTGCCGTCACCCCATATTCATCCACGGTTGCCTCTTCATACTGCGTCTTACGTTTCGACGAGAGGATCCAGGCGGGCTTGGCATACATGGCGCCCTCATCATACATGACAATATAGTTGAGCTCCACGGCAAAGATCTCCGTTTCTTCAAATTGGAGCGCTTTGGTGTACTCCTCCACATAGGCCGCAACGGCCTCTTCTGGGCTGATGACCGCATCCGCTGAAAGCGGTTCCTGTATTTCATAAAACTGTCTTGCCTCTATCTGTAGTATACCATTCTTGCCATACAGGGAATACATGACCGTTTCTGTAGACATATCCCGCGTTCCCTTTGTCCAGATTAAGTTAGCAAACGGAATCCCGTCCAGCACCTGCCGGTGATGGAACAGATAGCACTCATCCTCCTGGGTAAACTCGTACTCCTCTCGACTCTCTTGAATCTGAGTCCTATACTCGTTATATAGGGCCAGATGTTCATTCATCGTCTTTGCGTCCAACAGATAGGCTTGCTGTAATTGAAGTTGGGGAAATCCGCAGGCGTACAGCAGCTCTTCGATCTCCTCTGAAGCCTCGGATTGCCCTTTAAATGAAAGATCTCCTTCTGTCGCATAATCCTGCATGTCATGATATCCATAATATCCATTTAGCTGTTCCATAGTGTCCGGATATCCCGGGTAATAGCTTGCAACTCCCCCGAGTGAAAAGTCTTTCGTATCATATGAATACGATAATCCCCCCTCAACAACGCCATCATAAATTAATAAGGATTCGCAGACTTCCTCATCCTCCGAGAGCAATTGCCTTCCCACCGCCCACTGAGTCCACTCTCTTGTCTCTCCCTTGAACAGGGCCTGCACCGCTGTTTCCTCCTCCACCTCCAGCCAATCCACCGTATACGTTTTGGCCTGATCTGGATACTCCCCGGGCAGCTCCGCCGTCAATTTCAAGCTGTCGGGCAATACTAGCGGCTCCTCCTGGGAAGGATTTCTGCCTGTGCAGGCTGTCAACAGAAAACTCAGGGCACCACACAGAAGTACCGTTCGCCGCAAGCTCCCCTTTCTTCTCGCATAAAAATTAGACTTTCCCATGGAAATGCCTCCCCCATTGAAAAATAGGATCTATCGCGCAGAAGGAGTCCGGAGCGAGTATTGGGACCCCTTCTGCACAAAAGTCAACCTACCGTCTCAGACTCCACCGTCAATGACTCCAAGTTCCCCGGATCGTATACTCGTCCCAATCTCCATTCATATTAGGATATGCCGTCAAACAGTAGGATTGTCCCACTCCTCCATACCCGGACCTCCATGTAAAGTTCCGCTTGCCTGGCGCGTTAAGCGTGATTTCATCGGTTGCATTGATGGTGCTAAGCCGTGCCGGAGACAGATAATAGGCCGTCGGAAGGGTATTAATTGATGGGTTGACATAGGGCGTCGTATAGGCAGATGTTTTTTCCATCAAAGCGGTGGACCGCGCGCTTCCCTTGAACTCAGCCGGCATTAGCCACCCATAACTATAGGGCGGATCTGTCGCCGCCATGACCGGAACCGCCACCACAGAGGCCACAATAAATGTCAGCAGCATTAGAGAGACAACTTTCTTGATTTTTTTCATAAACAGTACACCTCCACATTATTTTATTTCTTAAAAACCTGAACTCGCATCGGTTTGAAAGAACAGATTAAAAAGTATTACACAGCCCAAATCATGTATACAATCAATCCAAATCAATAATCGCTTTACCAACGGTATCTCTCTCTAAAATTAATATACTTATTCTACTATATTTTACCGTAATCAGACAACCCAATTTTCTGCCATATATGGATAAAAAAATGCCATATTTCGACACAGTATAGAAATTTTGGCTAAATATCGCATTGAATTCAAACTTTTATACACCATTATATGGATAAAATCGCGCTTATGCATCAAATGCATCCGTCATTCTCCACATTGAATTTCCCGAGACTATTACATCAAAAAAGGCCGCCAGGGAGTTGCACCTCCACGGCAGCCAAGCCTACTATACACAAAAAAGTTCACTTCTTCCATCGTATCCATTAGGCAGAAATTTAGAATATCGTCAATATCCTATCTTTGCTGCAACAACACTTCTATGAATCTTTCCTATGCAGCGACAAATTGGGCATAGGACACCCCATAACTCCGCTCATTCATCCCGAAATTCCTCGTCCTCCAGCCAATGGCTCTGGTCCAGAGCGGCCGCCACCGCCAACTGATCGCAGCGGTTGTTCATAGGATTGTCCGCGTGCCCCTTGACCCAATGGAACTGCACCTGGTGATACGCCAGAAGCTCCAGAAGCCGCTTCCACAGGTCCACATTTTTCGCAGTCTCCTTCCGCTTCGCGTCCCGATACCAGCCGTTTCGCCTCCACTTTTCCACCCACCCCTTTTCAATGGCATTGACCAGGTACTGGGAATCCGAGTACAGCGCAACCCGACACGGAATCTTGAGCGCGGCCAGTCCCTCCACCGCCGCCAAGATCTCCATGCGGTTGTTGGTGGTCATGCGGTATCCCTTCGCCATCTCCTTCTGAAAGAGTTTCCCCTGTTCATCCCGAAATTGCAGGACCACGCCATACCCGCCGTTGCCGGGATTGCCTCGACAGGCACCGTCCGTATAGATCGTCACATCCTTCATCAAAGTCTCCCTCTCCTCTCTCACTGGGATGACAGGGAGCCGGCGGGCTTTAGCGCGTAATTGCCGAGGATCTTCCAATCGATACAATGTTGCCGCGCCATTCGCAGGGCATCCGCCACAGACGGATCATCCACATTCCCTTCAAGGTCTACAAAAAAGCTGTACTCCCAAATCTGTCCCTTGATGGGACGCGATTCGATTTTCAGCATGTTGAGCCCCCGCTTTGAGATCTCCTCCAGCGCCGCGAACAGACTGCCCGGCTTGTGCTCCAGCGTAAAGTACAGGCTGATCTTATTGGCTCCAGTTGGAACCTCCATGTTGGGGCTGATCACCACAAAACGGGTAAAATTCTGCGAATTGTCTTGAATCCCCGCCTGCAAAATTTCAAGCCCATGGAGTTTCGCCGCTTTCTTTCCCGCCACGCACGCTTTCCTCGGATCCTGTTCCTTCGCCACCCGCTCTGCGCTTTTTGCCGTGCTGTAGAACGGGATCAAGGTCCAGTTGGGATGGCCGCTGAAAAACTCAGCCGACTGTGCAAATCCCTGGGCGTGGGAGTACACCTCCGTGATCTCCTCAAGCGTCGCCCCCGGAAGGCCCAGAAGATTCTGCTCGATGCGCAGGGAACCTTCCCGTACAATGTAGAAATCATAGGCGGCCAAGAGATCGTAGACCTCGCTGATGATACCCGTGGTCGAATTCTCAATGGGGAATACGCCATACCGGATCTCCCCCTCCGCCAGCGCTTGAAACTCCTCCTCAAAGGTGCGATAACTTTTATAGACTCCGTCTGTGCCAAAAAAACACTCTAACGCCTCATTGGAAAAGGAACCTGGCACTCCGTAGTAGCCAATCGCCACCTGGTCGGTGATCCACTGCTTCTGGCTCTCCTTGCTGAGATCCATGACCGTCTGAAAAAATGTGACCAAGGACTTGTGAAACGCTTGGTCCCGGTGGGGGTAGGCTTCCACAACCCGGGCGAGAACCTGTTGCTCCCGCTCTTTATCAAAAATCGGCAGATTATGCTCCTTCTTATAGAGCGCCACACCCTTAGATATGGTCATACGGCGGTCAAATAGCTCCGCCAGCTGTTCATCCACCTCATTGATCTGCTGTCTCAGGGATTGTATCTCTTCACTCATATTTACCTCCATGCTACCGCTTCAACCGTTCTCGTTGCGTGAAGTTTCCGGCGTCAGCCCAAAACTATCACTCCTCCACGCATCATAAATTGCGATGGCCCCCATGGCCTCCAGCACCGGAATGGCTCGAAGGACGATACAGGGATCATGGCGCCCGGTGATGGATAAGGTCTCTTCCTTCATCGCGGTCAGATTCACCGTTTGCTGGGGCCTTGCAATGGACGCTGTCGGCTTGATCACCGTCTGAAAGACAAGGGGCATTCCGCTGGTAATGCCGCCCAAAATCCCTCCATTGTGGTTCGAGCGGGTGCGGACTGCACCATCGTCAAGATAGAAGGGATCATTGGCCTCCGACCCCTTCATCTTTGCAAATCCAAAGCCACTTCCAAAGGAAACGCCCTTCACAGCCGGAACAGAAAATAACAGATGGGAGATCCGGCTCTCCATGGAATCAAAAAAGGGATCTCCCAGCCCAGCTGGAAGATTGAGGAAGGCCGTCTCCACTATGCCGCCCACGGAATCCAGGCTCATTCTGGCGCTCTCAATAATGGCCTCGATCTGGCTCTCCAGATCCGCTCGAAGGGTGGGGATCCTCCTGTGGGAAAGCTTGTCCAGCGTTTCCTCCGTCAAATCTTCATCCTCAAATGCCCCTTCCCCCGCCTTGTACAGCTGGAGAATATGGCTGCCGGCCACGACCCCGAGCCTCTCTCTGAGAATCTGCTGGCACACCGCCCCTGCGAACACGATGGGAGCTGTGATCCTGCCAGAAAAATGGCCACCCCCTCGAAAATCCTCAAACCCCTTATATTTGATATGCCCTGTATAATCCGCGTGGGACGGCCGCAGCAGCGCCGCCGTCCGCTCATAATCCGCTGAGCGGGTATTGGTGTTGGCGATCATGGCGCAGATGGATGTGCCACAGGTTAAGCCGTCCCGAACCCCGCTGAGTATCTGGACTTCATCCGCTTCCTTTCTCGGCGTGGACAGCCTTTGCCCTGGCGCCCGGCGCGCCATCTGCCTCCGGATTTCCTCCATGTCAAGCCGCACGCCCGGCTCGATTCCATCGAGGACGACTCCAATGGCTGGGCCGTGGGACTCCCCAAAAATCGACAGCTTGACAGCATTCCCCCAAACGTCACTCATGTAGCACTCCCCCTATCCTAGTCAGATCCTCCCAAAAAGAAGGCCACGATTTGGCTACACTGCCGGCTCCCGTCAGAGAGACGCCTCCTTGCGTCTTCAGCGCCAAGATCGCCATGGCCATGGCAATGCGGTGATCATTCCAGCTCTTCGCCTCACCTCCGGGATATCCCCCATTGGGCCGGCCAGCGATGCGAAGTCCGTCCTCCGTCTGTTCGATGTTCACCCCAACCGCGGACAATTCCTCCCATACCGCCGCCAAACGGTCGGATTCTTTATACCGCAGCCGCTGGGCGTTGATGATGGCTGTCGTTCCCTCGGCGAAAGCGCCCAGCACCGCCAAAATCGGAACTAGATCCGGGCACTGGGATACGTCCAGCGTTCTTCCCCGCAATTTTTCACAGGGATACACTTTCACGGCATCCTCCCTCTCCCAGACAATCCGAGCCCCCATAGATTGCAAAATATCACAGATCACCCGGTCACCCTGGGCAGAGCACGGGGACAACCCCTCCAGACACAGTCCCTCTTTCTTCCCCGCCACAGCGGCGGCGGCCATAAAAAAGGCAGCCTGGGAGTAATCCCCCTCCACCGTGCACTCCTGCGCCTCATATCGCTGTCCCCCCGGTATCTGAAACCGCTCATACCCCTGGTGTTCAACGGTGATCCCAAAGGTCCTCAGCACCTGAAGCGTCAAATCCACATAGGGAATGGATTCCAGCGGCGCCGTCACCTCAATGACGGAATCCTGTTGCAGCAGCGGAAGTGCCAGGAGCAGTCCTGTTATAAATTGGGAGCTGATATTTCCAGCCACAGAAAAGGTTCCCGGCTGTAAAGGGTCCAGCACCACCAATGGCAGGCCGCCGCTCTGTGTCTCATACCGCAGCTTCTGTTTGCGGAACAAATCATAGTACACATCCAGGGGCCGTTCCGCCAACCGCCCCTGCCCGCTAAACTGTGCCGGTATCCCCAAAGCTGCGGCAAGGGGAATCATAAATCGAAGGGTCGATCCCGACTCATGACAATCGATGGAAACAATCCGGTCCCGCGCCGCTGTCCTCGATCGAAGGCCGACGACCCGCAGCGCCCCCTCTTTCCCGCATTCAATCGAGGCCTCCAGGGCTTTCATAGCGCCGATGGTCGCTTCGATATCCTTCGACATGGTGACATTGTGGATTGTGGATACCCCATCTGTCAGCCCTGCACAGATGATCGCCCGGTGACCGATGCTCTTGGATGAGGGAATCCTGACGGCGCCCCCCACAGCGCCAGGCTCAACGTGTACGCGATCCATCATCATAGCGATCTCCTTCCCTGTTCCATCGTTCTTTCCTTTCCGCCGCCTGCGTGAGAAATGCTTCGATCTGTGGCCGGTCCTTCTGCTCCACCATCTGCGCCAGCTCATCCAAAATCTCGGAGAACCGTCGCAGTTCACCGCTGAGAGCCTGCGAGTTATAACAAAATAGCTGTGCCCACAGAGCGCTGTTGATATCCGCAACCCGCGTCACATCCCGAAAACTCCCTCCGGCAAAGGAGATGACATCCTCCGTTCCCAACCAGGAATTGACCAGGGCTGCCGCCAACGCATGGGGCATGTGGCTGGTGTAGGCTATGACCTCGTCATGCTCCCTTGGTTCCACCTCTCGAATCCGCCCAAAACCCAGCTCTCGCGCCATGGCGCGGACCTGATCGAGAGTCTCTCTCCTGTTGTGCAGGGTCGGCGTGATGACAAAATTGGCGCCCAGAAAAATCTCCCCGTTGCCATACTCATATCCGCTCTTTTCCTTCCCCGCCATGGGGTGAGTTCCCACAAACTCCACCCCCTCCGGCAGGATGCGCTGCGCCTCCTCCAGGAAGAATCCTTTCAGTCCACAGATATCCATGAGAACTGTCCCCTCCGAGAAGGTCTCCCGGTAGCGCGAGACAAAGTCCAGAATCCCATCGGGGTACATGGATAAAATAATGAGCGTCGCCTCCTGAATCAGGGAGCGAACAGAGTCCTCCTGAGTGGACAAAACAGCCCCTTGATCGAGGACCTTTTCCTCAAGGCCGCGAAAAATGGGCTGTTCCTTTCGGTCAAGTCCCGCCACGAAGGCGGCGGCGGATAAATCCTTGATCCCCTTTGCCAGGGAGGCGCCCATGAGTCCCAGACCCACGATCACCGTTCTTCCCTGTAAAAGCGCGGGCAATGCCTGTCTATCTTTCATATTGACTTTACCTCCATGCTACGAAAACACTTTCACACCCTACTATGCTGCCATCCTTCTGCTATGTTGGTTCTCTTACTTCTTATACCGGCTCTCCAACTCCTGGTATAAATCCTCCCAGACCACGCCCTTTTCCACCATGAGAACTGTCAGATGATATAGGAGGTCGGAGATTTCGTAGACCACCTCGTCTTTTCCGGGATTCTTCGCTCCAATGATGACTTCCGCCGTCTCCTCCCCAACTTTCTTCAATATCTTATCGATTCCCTTATCAAACAGATAATTGGTGTAGGAACCCTCTTTGGGGTTTTCCCTGCGGTCCACGACAATGTCATATATTCTCTGTAAAATATCTTTTTGTTCCACTTAAATTTGCCTCCTCCGTATGATCTCTGTGTATTATAGCACAGGATAGAATCTGTTGCAACGTTGTTTTACTCGGTAATCCGATTGAAAAAGCAGCTGTAACTGCCGGTATGGCAGGCAGGTCCTGTCTGCCGCACCACCGCGAGAATACAGTCCAAGTCGCAATCCGCGTACAGCGCCTCCACATCCTGGAAATGGCCGGAGGTTTCCCCCTTAAGCCACAGGCAGCCACGGCTGCGGCTGTAGTAGTGCATCCTGCCTGTTTCCATGGTCTTTTCATAGGCCTCCTGATTCATATAAGCCTGCATCAGAACCGCTTTTGTATCATGGGCCTGCACGATGACGGGGATTAAACCATTCTCCAGCAGCTTTAGCTCTTGAAAGGGGATCACGCTTCCACTTCCTTTCCATAGTCCCTGTAGGGCCGCATGGGGATCCCGCTGGCCAGCAGCTCATCCTTAATCTCTTGAACTGTGTAATTGCGGGCAATTCTGGGAGAATACAGCATTGAACTGATGATTCCCGCGCTGGCACCCGTTTTAGTAAAAACATCCGTCAGGTGGCTTGGCACACCGGCTCCGCCGGATGCGATGACAGGAACGTTCACAGCGTCGGAAACAAGCTTCGTGATCTCCAGATCATACCCCTGGTGCGTCCCATCGTTGTCGATGGAATTGACGCAGATCTCGCCGGCTCCCAGAGCCTCCCCCTGTCTCGCCCACTCCACAGCGTCCATGCCTGTAAAGACTCGCGCGCCGTCGATGGCAATCTCATAGCCGCTGGGGATCGTCTCCGATCTCGCCACGCGCTTAACCTGCATACTCAGAACCATACACTGCCGGCCAAAGGCCTTCGCCCCTTGCTGAATAATCTGGGGATTGCGGACCGCCATGGAATCAATGCTGATTTTCTCCGCGCCCGCCTTTAATACCTGAAACATATCCTCCAGGCTGCGGATACCGCCCCCGACAGTGAAGGGGACGAAGACTTCCCTTGCAACTTTTCGAACCATATCCAGATCGATGGGCCGCTTCTCTGCACTGGCGAGGATATCATAGAAAATAATCTCGTCCACCTGCTCCTGATAGATGGCTCTGGCGACTTCTTCCGCCGGCGCGATGTCAATATTGTCCTGAAACTGGTGGGCCTTCGTCACCATTTTATTGCGCACGTCAAAACATGCAATCAATCGTTTCGTCAGCATAGCTCGATCCCCTCCTCCGCAATACGGACAAAATTCCGAAGCAGCCGAAGGCCGCCTTCCCCACTCTTTTCCATGTGAAACTGGGACGCCATGATATTGCCCTTGGCGACAAAGGAACAAAAGGGTTGCCCATACTCCGTTGTGCCGAGGATCACATCGTCTTCCTCCGGAATCACATAATAGGAGTTGACAAAATAGAAATAATCCCCATCCCCTAAGCCCTGTGTCAGCGGATGCGGCTTCCTGTACTGCACACGGTTCCAGCCGATCTGCGGTACGCGGACCGTCTCTGGAAAGCGCTTGACCTGTCCTTTAAGCCAACCCAGGCAGGGGGTATCCCCCTCCTCGCTGTGATCAAAGAGGATCTGAAGGCCAACACAGATTCCAAGAAATGGAATCTTATCCCGCAATACTTTCTCCTCGATTGCCTCCAAAAGGCCTTGCTCCTTCAACGACGCGATGGTTGCGTCGGCGGACCCTACACCCGGCAAAATAATGGCCGTCGCGCCGTCGAAGTCCTCCGCAGACTTTGCCATCTTGCAAGAAGCCTGGATGGTTTCCAACGCATTCAATACACTGGGGCCATTTCCCGCCCGGTAATCTACGACTGCGATCATGCCGATTCCCCTTTCTCAAACCGCAGAATCGCCTTCTCAAGCTGGATTCTGCCTTCGTATAACGCCTTTCCCGTGATGACGCCGGGTATGCCGGCTTCGTACAGCGACGCCAGATCGTCCATGGAGGACACGCCACCGGACGCGATAACGGTGAGGCCGGTCTCTCGCATGAGCGCGCTAGTCGCCTGGACATTCGGGCCGCACAGCATTCCGTCCCTGCTGATATCCGTATAGACCACGGTGGTGACGCCTAAATCTTTCATAGCCCGGCCTAAATCAGCCGACCTTGTCCCGCTGACCTCCTCCCAGCCCTCCAGCGCAACCATGCCATCCTTTGCATCGATTCCCACCACGATTCGCTCCGGGCCATACTCCGCTAACGCCGCCTTCAAAAAGGCTGGATCCTTGACCGCCGCCGTGCCGATAATCACCCTGCGAACACCAGCCGCCAGCTTTTCCTCAATGTGGTCAAGACTGCGGATGCCGCCTCCGGTCTGGACCGGAATCGACACTGCTTGCGTTACTGCGCGCAGCGCCTCTGTATTGACGCCTTTTCCTTTCAAGGCGCCATCCAAATCCACCACATGAACCCAGGAGGCGCCCAGGCTTTCCCATTTTCGCGCCATCTTCGCGGGGTCTGACTCGTAAACGGTAACCTTATCAAATCGTCCTTGCTGTAGGCGGACGCACTGTCCGTCCTTCATATCGATTGCTGGATATAATATCATGGGCCGCCTCCTATAAAGTCCCTTTTGACGAGCGAACCCCTTGAATCCTCTCGTCCATTCCAACCGCCTGATCCAGCGCCTGTCCGAAGGCCTTAAACATGCTCTCCGCCAGATGGTGATTGTTTGTCCCGGCCATCTGCTTAAAATGGAGATTCATACCGGCGTTAACCGCCACGGCGTAGAAAAACTCTTCCACCATCTCCGTGTCCAGGGCGCCAAGCCGCGGCACTGTAAACGTTACATCCATATTGAGGTACGGCCTCCCGGATAAGTCCAGCGCACAGAGCATCAAGGTCTCATCCATGGGGAGTGTCATGGTGCCATACCGGCGAATCCCCTCTTTTCCTCCCAGCGCTTCCCTGAGAGCCTGTCCTATGGCGATTCCCACGTCCTCCACCGTATGGTGACAGTCTACATCCAGGTCGCCCTTTGCCCACACATGCAGATCAAAGAAGCCATGTCTTGCAAAGAGAGTCAACATGTGATCCAAAAAGCCGATTCCTGTCTGGATATTGGAATCCCCTCTTCCATCTAACTCAAGATCCACCGTGATATCCGTCTCGTTGGTTTTTCTCTGCACTGTCGCTTTTCTCATGATTCAATTCCCTCCAAGATTTCCCACAGCGACGCCAGGAACAGGTCGTTGCCCTCCTGCGTCGTGATGGATGCGCGAATATAGGACTTCAGCGATCCAGTGTAGGCCCTCACCAGAAGCCCTCGCTCCAACAGCAAAGCCCCTAGATTTTCCACATTGGAGCGCATGAAAAAGTAATTGGCGCTGGAGGGATAACAGTAAAATCCCTGCTTGCCCTCCAGCTGACGTAGCTGCTCATACATCCGGTCCCGCTCTCTCAAAATCCAGGCGATGTGCTCCTTGTACTCTGGCCGGCGAAGCACCTTCGCCGCGGTGATCTGGGCGATGGTACTCAAATTGTACGGGGCCTTCACTGTGTCCAGCGCCTGAATCATCTCCCGGCTCCCCAGCGCATATCCCACGCGGAGTCCCGCGAGCCCAAAAGCCTTGGAGAAGGTTCTGAGGGAGACCAGATTGGGATAGGTCTCAATCAGGTCAAGATCGTTCTGACCAGAAAATTCACCGTAGGCCTCATCCAGGGCTACTATGCACGATACGCCCTCCAAAATTCTCTCCAGCTCACAGCGCTCCAGCGGACTGCCAGTGGGATTGTTCGGCGTACAGAGGAAGAGAATTTTGGGCTTTCGCTCCCGGCACAGCTGGAGGATCGTATCAATGGGGTAGGAAAAATCCTCTGCATTCAAGTCAAAGGCCACCGCTTTCCCGTGATTGATTTTGGCGCTGAGAGCATACATGGAGAAGGACGGCTCTGGCACGAGGATGGTGTCGCCCTCTTCCAGGAAGGTCTTCATGAGGAAATCAATAATCTGGTCGGATCCCACTCCGCACAGGACCTGGTCCGCGGATAGACCGCTTGTCTCAGCGATGGTCCGGCGAAGCTCGACGCAATCCGTATCAGGGTAAAACCGAAGGGTCTCCTCCTCCTGGATCCACTTTGCAATCTCCCCGCGCAGCTCCCGGCTCATGGGAAAGGGACTCTCATTGGCGTCCATCTTGATTCCCCTTACAGGCTGCACCTGGTAGTTGACCATATCGCGGAGATCCTTGCGTATAAACGTTCGTATATCCATCACTGCCCATTCCTTTCGTCCAAATACCGGAGCCGAACCGCTTGTCCGTGTGCATACAGCTTTTCTGCCTCCGCAAAGGCGATGACATCCTCTGCCAGTTCCATCATCCCGTCTTTGGTCATGTAGATAAGGCTCGTCTTCTTGATAAAATCGTCCACGCCAAGGGGGGAGAAAAACCGCGCGCTTCCTCCGGTGGGCAGAACATGATTAGGTCCCGCCATATAGTCTCCCAATGGTTCTGGGCTATACTGTCCTACAAAGATAGCGCCGGCACAGCGGATTCGGGATACGAAGCTCATAGGCTCAACGGTACAGATTTCCATATGCTCCGGGGCATACGCGTTGGCCATCTCAATCCCTTCTTCCAGATTTTTGACAAGCAGAATCATACCGCGATTCCTCAGAGACGCTTCGATGACATTCCGGCGCGGCGCGGCGGCCGTCTGAATCGCCAGCTGCTCTTGAACCTGCTCCGCCAGCTCCCGAGAGTCCGTGATGAGAATGGAGCCAGCCATCTCATCGTGCTCCGCCTGGGATACCATATCCGCCGCCACGTAGGCTGGATTTGCACTTTGATCCGCCAGAATGAGAATTTCGCTGGGGCCTGCAAAAGAATCCACGCTCACCTGACCATAGACAAGCTTTTTGGCCGTTGCCACAAAGATGTTCCCAGGTCCTACGATCTTGTCAACCCGGGGGATGCTCTCCGTCCCATATGCCATGGCGGCGATGGCCTGGGCGCCTCCAACCTTATAGACCTTTTGAACTCCGCACACCTTTGCGGCGGCCAAAACCCGCGGATCCACCTTTCCTTCCCGATTTGGGGGCGTAACCATGATGATCTCCCCGACCCCCGCCACTTTGGCCGGCAAGACATTCATCAACACAGATGATGGATACAGCGCCTTCCCACCTGGCACATACACCCCGGCTCTTTGCAGCGGAATGACCAGCTGTCCAAGGAGGCTACCTGATTCTTCCGTCATGATCTGGCTTTGCCGCTTCTGGGTGACATGATATGTCTCAATTCTCGTTTTCGCCTTCTCCAGTATCTCGATGAAAGACTCTCCGGCCAACTGACAACCTTCCTCCATCTCGTCCTCTGTCACTAGGAAATCCGTGATCTCCACCTTGTCAAATTTCGCCGTATACTCCCGCACCGCCTCGTCTTTTCTCTCCCGCACCGCCTCGACGATGTCCTTGACCACACGGTCATAGTCTTCCTGGGGGATCTCCAGCCGTTTTAGAATGTTGGCATCTCCCGTATACTCTACAATGCGAATCATGCCCTCGTCTCCCTTTCTTTTTGCTTTAAAATCGTGCTCACCGCCCGGGTCAACTTCTGAATCCGCTCCAGCTCAATCTTCATGCTGGCTTTATTGACAACCATGCGGGCGGATATGGGACAGATCTCGTCCAGAACCATCAATCCATTTTCCTTTAAGGTGCTTCCGGTCTCCACAATATCGACGATCACATCCGACAGCCCGACAATCGGGGCCAATTCAATGGACCCGTTGAGCTTTAATATCTCCGGCTGTTGATGCCTTGTCAAAAAGTAGTGTCTGGCGATCTCCGGGTATTTTGTCGCCACCTTGAAGTCGCCGCGCATATCCAACAGTTCTCTGCCGGAGGGAAATCCGGCTACTGCCATGCGGCACCGGCCAAATCCAAGATCTAGCACTTCAAACAGGTCTTTCTTTTCCTCCATCAGCACATCCTTGCCCACCACGCCGATGTCGGCGGCCCCGTACTCCACATATGTGGGGACGTCGGTCGCCTTCGCCAAAAAGAACTTGACGCCCATCTGCTCGTCCGTAAACACTAGCTTTCTCGTATCCGTGTACATTTCCTCACAGCGAATTCCAACCTGCTCTAAAAGCTCCAGGGTCTTGTTGGCAAGCCGCCCTTTCGTCAGGGCAAAGGTCAAATATTTCATCTCGTCTCTCCCTCCCCCATGGCGGACACAAAATCCTGTGCCGCCGCAAAGCTTTCGAATTCCATTTCCCTCTCAGTGTCTAAGTCCATCCCTATCAACAGGCCGTCCTTAAAAAATAATCCGCGGGAGCATTGGTGGTTCCTCCCGTAGGACGCGACATGATCCAAGGTCTTGACACAGGGTTTGAAAAGGATTCGGATTCCCCTCTCTCTCCACCGCTGAATCCACGGGATCATCTGCGCTGCCCCCGCCCTGTCGCAGGCGGCCAGCAAAAAATTGGGCCTCGGGAGCACAACTTCCTGCTTCTTTAGCGCTGTCATCAGACTGTCCTGGTAGATGCCAAAGCCTACAGCCGGCCAATCCTTTTGAAACTGCTTCAATAAGTCATCATATCGCCCGCCATCGACGATGTAATCGCCGCTGCCATAGGCATACCCCTTAAATACGATACCCGTATAATACCCCAGTTCCGCTGTCATGCTCAGATCGTACACGAGATAGGCGTCAAGTCCATAGGCGCTGAGCAGCTGATGGACTTCTTCCAGTCTGGTAAAATACGACGCCAACTCTGCCTCTCCCTCTGTCTCACACAGCACGCGGCCACGGTGAATCAGCTGGATATCGCCGGAATCCGCTAAAATCTCCATCAATTCCCTCAGCGGCCGAGATAGCGCCATCTCCTCCACCTTCTGCTCCATAGCGGCAAAGTTCTTGCTGTGCAGGCAGGAAACCAATTCCTGCCGCTCCTGGTCTGTTCCACGGAGGAGCTCTAAAACCGTGGCTGTGATGCGCGCGTGGCCTACAGCGATCTTAAAATCAGTCAGGCCCGTGGCCTTCAGGGCCTCGATCGCCACCGCCAGAACCTCTGCGTCGCTGTAAAAGCTCTCATCGCCAAAAAACTCGATTCCTGTCTGGGATAACTCCCGCTGCTTAGCCGAATAGCGGCTGTTGTACCGGAATGTGCTGCCTGTGGCGGTCACCCGGCATGGCAGATCCTCGTCCTGAAAGTACAGCGATGCCAACCGCGCCAGCGCCGGCGTCATATCCGGCCGAAGGGCTAGCATCTCCCCATCGCGGTCAACAAATTTATACATGTCCAGCGGAGAGATACTGCCGCGCTCCTTGTCAAAAACCTCTAAGTACTCCACCACCGGCGTCTGAATATCGCGGTATCCATAGCGCTCAAAAACAGCGTGGATGCGGCCACGCACTTCCATCCGCTGTTGACTGTCTTCAAATAAATAATCCCGAAATCCATAGGGTGTATAGATCAAGTCCTTCATGCCTGGGCCCCTTTCATTTTATCACTTTATCATAGTAAATCGCTAAACTGACCTTATTATACCGAATCTTTCCTCTTTTGTCAACCCATTGGGTTTCGGATGTGGTAGAAATCTTGGATGCCGCTGTGGGATTTCTTGGCAATTTTCCCCATCTGCCATCGTCTCGTCCACGCGCCATAGGAAATCTATAAAAACTTCGCTTCGCAAACTTGGGATCTGTGCCCGCCTCGCGGCGGACTTTCCCTGCGGTATGAAAAAAGAGTAGCCCTATGACTACTCTTCCTCGACTTTCACTACCTGTCTCTTGTTATATGTGCCGCATTCCTTGCAGACTCTGTGTGGCATGATCAAAGCACCACACTTGCTGCACTTGGCCAGACTGGGAGCGGTCAATTTCCAATTGGCTTTTCTTTTATTTCGTCTTGCCTTGGACGTTCTGTTCTTTGGTCCGATAGCACCCATGATGTTACACCTCCTGCTCCTATTGATTCCTTGACCTGACGGTCATCGGCTCTCTAATGCAATAAGCCTTTCAAAGCGTCCCAGCGGGGATCCGTCTCCTCATGGTGGCAGCCACAAGGCCCCTCGTTCAAATCTTTGCCGCAGGACGGGCACAACCCCTTGCAGTCCTCCCGGCACAAAACCTTCATGGGAATGGCGAGCTGCACTTCCTCGGCGATGGTCTCCTGGAGATCGATCCGATATCCGTGAAACCGCATCACGTCATCCTCCGGCTCCGCCGGATTTCCATCTGGATTCTGTTCGGGCGCAAAGCGCTGTCTGACTGTAATATGCAAGGGAAGGCGTACATCCTTCATGCACCGGCTGCAGGTCATATGAACTTCCGTGTCGACCGCCGCGTCGAACTCAATGACCGCGCCTCCCACATTGGCGAGGGTTCCCCTCACATCCCACGGCTCGGTAAACCGAATGATCTCACCGCCGATGGTGATGGGTTCCTTCTCCTCAGAGGCTTGTACCTCCATGACGGTCCGGGGATCGAGCAGCAGGCTGCGCACGTTCACCTGTAACATGGTTATCCTCCCTTTTTAGTCACTCTCCCTATTATACATAGGCTTTTGCCGTTTGTCAATCATTTTCGCGAAACGTCATGTTTTTTAGCTCATATTTCCTCAGGGAAGACAATGCCATGCGCTCCACCTGACCTTGCGTCCATTCCTGGACTGCAAAATGCATATCGGGCTGCCGCGCACAGACGGACCAGATGTACTCGCCCCAATTCCCTGTTACAATCGATGCGCAAAGCAGGGGGCCGGTTACATCAAAAGTATTAAGGGGCAGCGATAAGCCTTTCCCAAGGTATTTACAGTACGCCTCCTTTCTTGTCCAAACCTCATAAAACCGCTCTGCCGCGCCCTCGTCTGATTCTACTATATACTCCTGTTCCCGCGCCGTAAAAAAACGTTTGGCAATCCCGTATTCCGCTTCCTTTATCTTCTCAATATCCGCGCCGACAGAACCGTCTGCGATCGCTACCATCACGGCGTTCCGAGTGTGAGAAATGTTATAGTGAAATTCAGGATGGCCCTCAATTTTCGGTTTTCCCCACTCCCCGCTCCCAAAAACGATCTCTCGATTTGGAATCTTGAGAGTCTGGCTTGCGATCACTCGCACCATCAGCTCTGAGTATAGGCTAAGCTTTCGATCGATATCGAACCGAAATCGCTTAATTTTTTCTTGCTTCTTCTCCGATACAAAAGGCAAAAGTTGATGCAGCGAATTATTTTCTTCCGAGTCAGACAGGGGTAAAAAATAGATTGTATTCATCTAAATCCACCTTTTCTTAATGAGTCAAAGGCTCCTGTTCTCTGGACAGGAATCACAGAAGGCTGTATAATATACATTATATCATAAAATAGGAGATGCACGCAATGATTCACGCAGTTTTTATTGATTATACAGGGACGACAATTCAAGAGAGCGGCATGGAACTGAAGGAAGTCGTGGCAAGAATTTGCAAGAATAGTACATTGCGCCAACCGCGAGACGTTATGAACGCTTGGTGGGGCCTGGTAAAGCAATATGAAAACAGCAGTTTTGGGGACTCCTATCTAACGGAGGACGAAATTGTTGACCGGGCACTCCTCGACTTGGTCAAAACCTTTCAGCTAAAAGAAAACTTGGCAGAGTTACACCGCTTAATTCAGGACTACTGGGTTAACGCCCCTCTCTTCCCCGATGTGAGAGAGTTCTATGAGACGTGTCCCTTGCCCCTCTATGTGATCAGCAATAATGGAATCCAATATGTGGAGAAGGCTATGAAACGCAATCGTCTTTGCCCAACTGGGATCGTATGTGCCGACATGGTTCGCGCCTATAAGCCGCATAAGGAATTGTTTGAAAAAGCTCTGGACGTCAGCGGATTTCGTGCAGATCAAGTAATCCATATAGGGGATTCCTTCCAATCAGATGTGCAGGGCGCGGCCTCAGCTGGCATTCAACCGGTTCTGTTGCAGAGGAGTGGCAATCGGAGGTATGAGGGCATCACCACTGTACAAGCCCTATATGAAGTATTGGATTTGCTGAAATAATCATATCCGGCTTCCTCTTGCCTGCGACAATGGCTGAAATATCTTACGCCATTCGGATATACAGAGGGCGCTGACATTCTCTCGAATGGCAGCTGGAATGGAGAAAAGGCCAGACGAACTTATCAACAGCGGGCGTTGCCCGTTCATTGCATCGTTGACAAGTTCGCCTGGCCCTTATTTGTAAGTGGCAAAAGAGGAATGTTCTAGCGGAATTGTAGAAATCGCGTACTTCTTATTTATAATAAAAGTATTTATAAAACACTGGGTAATCGTTGAGCAAGTGCTGCAACGTTGTGCGCTGGTTCGAGCCGGGATCAAGCACTGTGAACTGAGACGCGGAGAACCCGTCCCCCCCAGTGTAGCCATTGATCACAACCCAATGCTGTCTGCCGGCGGATGTCTTAGCGCCGAACAGAACAGGCTTGCCCTGCTTGAGCTGATCATAGATGGCGCTCAGAGAATACTGGGTAACCACCTGGTAATCGCTTGGCCAATACAGGTCGCCGGATGAGGTATAACTGAGTTTTTTGGCCATGGCGTCCGGGTAGATTGTCGTACCCGTACGGTAAGACTCTATCATCGCAATCGCAGTGGTGGTACATCCGCTTTTCGCGATGGTCTTTCCGGAGTTTCCAAGAGTCGCGTTGGCCCAGCGGCTGTCAGTCTGCTTGTAATTCGGCAGATTCAGCGAAATCGCTGCCTGTCCATTCTGCGACAGATACTGGCTGCTGACATAGCCCGTTTTGGTACCGTGATAGAGAACTCGGCTCCACCCGTTGGAAGTGGATAAAACGACAACCGTTTCTCCCTTTGCCAACTTGTCTTTGATCTGGTAGGAGGTTCCGGCTCCACTCCTGACATTCAGATTTCCAGATTGAGTTTTAACCGTAGCGGCGGTTCCCGCTGTGGTTTTGATATAATCAGCATGGCAATAGCCATACTGGCCTTTTGCATATTCTACATACCACCATGACCCCGATTTGGAGAGCAGTGTGACATAACTTCCCTTATCTAAAGAAGCAATGACAGAAGCGCTAGTTGAGCTATTGCTTCGAACATTCAGCCGTCCGCTTGATGTTGAAACAACTCCTGCCGTTGATTGAAGGGTAGCAGCCTCTACTGGGGCGGAAAAGGCCATTGCTCCTACACTCACAACAATGGTCAGTATAACAGATACTAGTTTTCTCATTTCGTCACCTCGAATTTATTTTTATCGATTGACAGCCCTATCAGAGCTGTCGGCGTTATTATATCAAGCGGTAGTCAGTTTGGCAATAGGCCAAATTATTTCAAATTTTACAGGAATTGCTATGGGCTGGCGATCGAAAAAAATGTAGGGGTCCGCCCCTCAACCTCTGTGGCTGCCGCGAGGAGTAAAAGAAAAAGCAAGGGGGCATAGCCTTGTGGCTGTGCCTCCTTGCGGCATTGAAATTATTTTTCCCCGAGCGCCGGCCTCCCCGACACCCTGTTTCCTTATAAAATGTTTACCGGCAAATCTCCACTGTATCCCGTGCAATCATCAATTCCTCGTCTGTCGGGATCAACAGCGCTTTTACTTTCGAATCCTCGGTGGAGATGATCGTTTCCACTCCTCGCACCGCGTTGCGCTCCGGGTCCACGGTCAAGCCTAAGAATCCAAAATAGGAGCAGATCTGTGCCCGAACTTTGCCATTATTTTCGCCAAGACCCGCGGTAAACGCAATGGCGTCCAGGCCATTCATAGCAGCAGCGTAGGATCCAATGTATTTGACAACGTGATAGACAAACGCATTGTTGGCGCGGATGGCGTCCGGATTGCCCGCCTCACAGCCGCTTTCCACTTCGCGGAAATCGCTGGAGATACCAGAAATTCCAAGGATCCCAGATTTTTTGTTCAGGACGTCCATCATCTGATCAATGTCCAAATTTTCCTTATGCATGATGTACTGCATAATCGCCGGATCGATATCCCCGCTGCGGGTTCCCATGATCAACCCTTCCAGCGGAGTCAACCCCATGCTTGTGTCCACAGACTTACCGCCATCAACCGCGCAGACGCTAGCTCCGTTGCCGAGATGACAGACGATGATCTTCAGATCTTCAATGGGCTTGCCCAAAACAGCGGCCACCCGCTGCGACACATAGCGGTGAGACGTTCCGTGAAATCCATATCGACGAACTTTGTACTTAGTATAGTACTCATAGGGAATTCCGTAGAGATAGGCCTCCTCCGGCATCGTCTGATGAAACGCCGTGTCGAACACGCCAACCATTGGGGTATCCGGCATCAGTTTCTGACACGCACGGATCCCGATGAGATTTGCCGGGTTGTGCAGCGGCGCTAGCTCACTGCATTCTTCCATCGCCTTGATCACGTCATCGGTAATCAGAACCGACCCGGAAAATGCCTCCCCACCGTGCACGACGCGGTGTCCTACGGCTCCGATCTCCTGCATGTTGGAGATTACACCGTACTCAGAATCTGTCAGCGCGTCCAGAACCATTTGGACCGCTTTGTTGTGGTCTGGCATAACCTCTTCCAGCACAACGGTGTCCTTGCCTGCCGGCGTGTGCTTGAGTCTAGAGCCATCAATTCCGATGCGCTCGCACAGTCCTTTCGCCAAAACGCTCTCCGTTTCCATATCAATCAACTGGTATTTCAAGGATGAACTCCCACAGTTGATGACCAATACCTTCATCATCTTGCTCCATCTCCTATTCGTCTAAGGTTTCCATTTATCTCTTCTGCTGTTGCGCCTGTACCGCTGTGATTGCAATAACACCCACGATATCCTCTGCAACACAGCCCCTGGACAAATCGTTGACGGGCGCGGCGATCCCCTGCGTGATCGGCCCATACGCCTCAGCCTTCGCCAGACGCTGCGTCAATTTATACCCGATATTGCCCGCGTCCAAATCAGGGAATACGAGGACATTGCAGTGACCCGCTACATCGCTGCCCGGCGCCTTGGATTGGCCTACAGAGGGAACAATTGCAGCGTCCAGCTGTAGTTCTCCATCCAGCTTCACATTGGGAGCCAGCTCCTTTGCGATTCTCGTCGCTTCCACAACCTTGTCCACATCCGAGTGGGATGCGCTGCCCTTTGTGGAGAAAGACAGCATTCCAACCACCGGTTCCTCCTGAACCAATGTCTCGAAAGTCTCCGCGGAATTCACCGCGATATGCGCCAGCTCCTCCGCCGTTGGGTTGGGATTCAAGCCTGAATCCGCATAGATGAAAGTGCCATTGGCTCCATACTCACAGTCGGGGACCACCATGACAAAGAATGCGGAGACAAGCTTTGTGCCCGGGCGAGTCTTTAAAATCTGCAGCGCAGGGCGCAGCACATCCGGCGTAGCCGTCACAGCACCTGCCACCATGCCATCCGCTTGTCCCTTCTTAACCATCATGACGCCGAAGTACAGCGGATTCTTCAACAGCTTGGCGGCCTTGGCTTCATCGACGCCCTTATTCTTGCGCAACTCCACCAGCGTTGCCACAAACTCATCCATTCCTTCAAAATTCTCAGGATCTGCAAATGTGGCTTTCGAGAGGTCAAGATCCGGCGCTGACTGACAGATCGTCTCCTTGCTGCCGACGAGAATGACATCCGCTATGCCCTCCGCCAGAACTGCGGCGGCGGCGTCTAATGTTCTTCTATCCCAGGTCTCAGGAAGAACAATGGTTTTCTTCTGTGCCTTGGCTCTCATCTTAATCGTTTCCAAAAAATTACTCACGGACGATGTCCCCTTTCTGATTGTATGGATTGATCTTACGTACCATCTTCAAATCCTTATTATAATCGAAATGTTTATTGTATACAAGAGCTTCCCGGAAAATTTTTACGTTATTTTTTTCACGAATTGAACCTCCCTCCCGCTTCAAATTCTGCTAAAGGGTCTAGGCAAATACGAAAAAATGTAGTATAATAGAAGAAAGCTTCGGCTGTTTCGCTATGGCCTCTGGCCATTACGCCCCGCACGATTGCACATGCCCGCGATGCGCTTTGTTCTCCCATTGGGAGATCCGCTTATCATACGATAGAGAGGATGGGATCAATATAAAAGAAGAGATTTACACCATACCGGTGATGGATGGTTTCCACGAGGACTGTGAATGTCCATTCTGCGCCATGCGCCGCAAGCTGGAGACCGATACGGTCTCGTTCGTGTTGAGTCCCTCCTACATGGAAGAGGATGTCCGCGGCGAGACCAATGCCTTGGGCTTCTGTCACCACCATATGGACCAATTATATTCACAGGCCAACGCCCTGGGGCTAGCACTGATGCTCCACTCTCATCTGAGAGAACAGGAGAAGGAGCTCTTTTCCCTCCTGGAAAAGCAGGACTCTTCGAAACCGGTTAAAAAGGTCTTTCGCAAAAAGGATGCGGATTCCCCGTCTGACCCCATCGAAGCATACCGTCAGAATTTCATCAATTCCTGTTATATCTGCAAGCGGATTGATCAAGTGTTTGAGCGGATGATGACAGCATTTTTCATGCTGTGGGAAAAAAATGCCGAGTTTCATCAGACAGTGGATGCCTGCAAAGGATTTTGCATCAATCATTTTCTCATGTTGTATGAGCGCGCTGCCAGCCATTTAAAACCTAAAGACTGCAATGGGTTTCGAACGCTTCTCATAGAGAAGGAGAGAGAGAACTTGAAACGGGTGGAAGATGAGCTGGAATGGTTTACGCTAAAATTTGACTATCGATACCAGGATCAGCCTTGGAAAAATAGCCGGGATGCCCTGCCCCGGACAATCTTAAAGGTCAATGGGCAATTCGTGGATAAGAGTTCGTCGAGAGCGAACCCGTGAGCACGCCTGCCGGCACAAATTCTCTATATGAGGAGGAGATTCAATTGGTGGATTGGTGGAATCATTTAACGTTGACACAACAGGTTTTTGCTGGATTCGGCATGGTGGGAACCGCTGTCCTGATTCTTCAGACTGTCATGCTCCTATTTGGCTTGGGGCACGACAGCATGGATTCCGATGCGGATGTGGATGCCGATTTGGACGATGTGGATGACATAGCGGACGGAAACGGTCTCGATGGACTGCGACTCTTTACCGTCCGGGGTTTCGTGGCCTTTTTCAGCATCAGCGGCTGGCTCGGGGTTTTCCTATTGAGCACAGCCCTCCCCAGCTTTGTATCCATCCTTCTGTCCATAGCCGGCGGTTTCGCCGCCATGATCTTTGTGGCGTGGGCTTTCAAAAAGTCCCTTCAACTTCAGGATAACGGGACACTGCAGATGTCCAACGCCATCGGGCGGACAGGGCGCGTCTACCTCCGGATTCCCGCCAATCGCCAGGGTTGCGGGAAGATCACCATTCTAATCCAAGATCAGCAGCGGGAATTGGACGCTGTCACCGCCGCGGATCAGGAAATCCCTGTGGGAGCTAGTGTCCGCGTTGTCGATGTGGACCAGGAGACACTGATCGTGGAACCGGTGTAAGTCACAGTTGTACAGGAGATTTTACTCCTGACAAAATAAATCATTTTATGAAGGGGTGTATTCTATGGAACCGTTTGTTTTGATCGCCGTCATCGTCATACTCGTTCTCAGCACGCTGCTAGTCATTCTCTCCCGCTACCGCAAATGTCCTTCCGACAAAGTCATGGTCATCTATGGCCGGATTGGAAATGGAAGCGACGGAACCTCCCGGTCCTCCAAATGTATTCACGGGGGCGCCGCTTTCATTTGGCCTGTCGTTCAGTCCTATGAGTACTTAGACCTGACGCCCATCTCCATCAGCGTCGATCTGACCAACGCCCTGAGCCGGCAGAATATCCGCATCGACGTGCCCTCCCGGTTTACCGTGGGCGTTTCCACTGAGCCAGGAATCATGCAGAATGCGGCGGAACGCCTGTTAGGCTTGAAAATGGCGGAGGTGCAGGAGCTTGCCAAGGATATTATCTTCGGTCAGCTGCGCCTTGTGGTCGCCACCATGGACATCGAAGAGATCAACACAGACCGGGATAAATTCCTGGCTGCGGTCTCCAACAATGTGGAAACCGAACTGAAAAAGATCGGCCTGCGCCTCATCAACGTCAACGTCACCGACATCAACGATGAATCCGGCTATATTGACGCTCTCGGCAAGGAAGCCGCCGCCAAGGCGATCAACGATGCGAAGATCCAGGTGTCAGAGCGCAATCGGGACGGCGCCATCGGAGAGGCGGAGGCCAACCGGGATCAGCGTATCCGCGTGGCCAACGCAAACTCCATCGCCATCGAGGGAGAAAATGAAGCGAAAATTGCCATCTCCCAGTCGGAAGCTACCCGCCGTGAGAAGGAGGCGGAGGCGCTGCGCCGCGCCACGGCCGCCGAGAAGATCCAAACGGCGAAGGCACTGCAGGAAGCGTATTCGGCTGAGCAGGAAGCGGAATCCGCCCGCGCCGCTCGAGAACAGGCGACGCTGGAAGCCGATGTGCTCGTCAAGGCAGAGATTGAGAAAAAACGTCTTGAAATCGCGGCCGAAGCCGAGGCCGAACAAACTCGCCGCCGCGCCAAAGGCGATGCGGATGCTATCTATATGAAAATGGAGGCGGAGGCCCGCGGTATCCAGGAAATCCTGAGCAAGCAGGCCCAGGGCTTCGGGCAGGTGGTAACCGCAGCCGGCGGTGAGGCCAACGACGCCATTCGCCTGTTGATCAGCGACAAGCTGGAAAATCTTGTAAAACTACAAGTTGAGGCGATCCAGAACCTTAAGATCGATAAGATCACGGTCTGGGACTCGGGCAATGACAAAGACGGAAACTCCAGCACGGCGAATTTTGTATCCAGCCTCATGAAGAGCCTGCCTCCCATCCAGGATCTGCTGAATATGGCGGGCATGGAACTGCCTGATTTTCTGGGCAAAACCGCGAACCCTGTCCAAGTTGACAGCGCTGCGCCCAGTGAGTCTGAACCCAGTGAGCAAGATCAATAAAAACGTTTGCTATCCGCAAACGTTGGAAAGTCCGCCTCCCGGATGTTGTAATTGAAGAAGAATAAGCAAGAGGGCATGATCGCTCAGAAAATGAGAGGATCACGCCCTTTTCTATTCCGTTTTCTCTATCAGATCATCAACCGTACAGCACAGAACCTTAGCTACCATCACAAGATACTCCGCCTTAGCCTTGTTGATGTTCTTCTGCCGCTGCTCGTATTGCTGGATGGTACGCATTGGGACGCCTGACATCTCCGCAAGTTCGCGTTGACTCAGACCGGCTTTCTGCCGCAGAAGTTTGAGATTGGTTTCCGGTTTCGCCGCTTTATACATCGCATTTACCTTATCGACAAACTGCCGGATGTCCATTTCATGATAGGGTGAGTAAAGAGCGATAATATCCTTGATGGGAACATACCGCACAATCTCCGCAAAGCTCATGGATGTTTCCCACTGATAATACGCTAATGCCCAGCCCACCCAAAATTCCTCGCTGCGGTTGACGGTGTAGTTCGGTTTCATGCGCTCCCTTTCCACGCCGGACTGCTCAAGCACCTCATAAGCAAGTTCCACGCCGGACATACCAACAATAACAGCGAAATCGCCGGTTTCAAAGCGTTCCGCAACGCCGGACTTGATGAACAGATGGAAAAATTCAGCAATATCGTATTTGAGATCATATACTGCAAAGTCCAGCATACGACCAAGGGCAGTGCGGGCTTTGTCCAGATACACTCTATCGTAAGCGCGGATCATCAGGCATCATCTCCTCATCCATAATCTGTGTGATATATAGATCGCCGCGCTGACGACGGTTTCGCTCCATGCTGAAATACTCGCGGCGGGCAGTCTTGTCGCGCAGCATCTTCTTTGTGTACCACTCGCTGCTTTCGGCAATCTCGCTGCCGATGAACTTGATTCGCTCAAATGCTGTTCTGCTCTTGAGAACAAACTGCTGACCGAGCTTGCCAAGATGCATCGCATTGTTAAGCTGACGGTAAGAGATCGTGCCATTAATAAAATCCTGTGCAAACGAAAAATAGCTGTCATCAGCGCGGTACCCGATGATTGCATCATAGCTTTCATAATCGACGGCAAAATGGGCAAGCATATATTCCTTCGCCTCCAGTGCCAGACCGGAGGGAATATCAAACTCGCGGTTTTGCAACAGCACAGTAAGCCAATGCAGGATGCAGTATTCTGGTGCATTCAGGTCAAGGATCCGCAGACCGTCACAATCGATTTCATAACAGTTGGCATAGCCGTCCTGATTCTTGCCGACCCCCCACTCCTTTGCCATCTCAAGGCTGTCGGTGCAATAAAAGCCAAGGCCGTAATCGTTGTAGGGCCTACCATATCCAAATAAAGGCTTATCAATGACATTTGAGGAACCGTGATAGAGCTCTCTGATCATAGGTATATCATCTCCATTCTTTATACATAATATACTCCTACAGGAGTAGTTTGTCAATATTTCCGCTTTGCCTGTCAATGGTTTTGTCTAAACCTTGAGATTCAGGCCGAAATATGGTACAATATCTAAGAATGTTTTGGTCATGGAGGGCTTTATGAGAGACGAAGGGAAAAAACGGATTTTAGTTGCAGACGACAATCAAGAGATTGTCGACATTGTGGATATTCTCTTGACCGGGGAAGGGTATGAAGTTGTAAAGGCATCGAATGGACAGGAGGCGGTGGATCTGGCGGACGACTCCATCGACCTCTATATACTCGACGTTGTTATGCCGGTCAAATCCGGCTTTCACGCATGCGCACAGATTCGGGAACGGACCATGGCCCCGATTTTATTTCTGACAGCGAAAACTCATGACTCCGATAAGACTATAGGCTTCTCCGCCGGTGCGGATGACTATCTGGCCAAGCCTTTCTCCTATGCGGAGCTTGTCTTCCGGGTGAAATCTCTGCTGAGACGCTACTACGTCTATCAGGGGAAGGCCGTGAACTCCCCTGAGACGGAAACCCTGCTGACCTACAGAGAGCTCTCCATCAATCTCGATTCTCAGGAAGTCCTCCTCCGCGGCAGGCCCATCTCGTTGACGGACATTGAATACCGGCTTCTCATTCTTATGCTGCAACACCGGCACAAAGTCTTCTCAGCGGAAAACCTGTATGAAAGCATATGGGAAGAACCTTACTTCTATTCTGCCAACAACACCATTATGGTTCACATCCGGAATCTTCGCAAGAAGCTAGAACAGGATCCGAAAAATCCACAGTACATCAAAACCATCTGGGGAAAGGGGTATTGCATTGACTAGGCTGAAACCTCACAGCCCTTCCCTTATCTTTTCCCGTTTTTCCTTGGTTATCATCTTCTATTTGTTCCTCTCCTTCGGGGTTGCAGTCGTAGGCGGTGCCATCGTCAAGGCGATCATTACCGTCACAATCGACATGCCCATTCACCCCCAAAAACGTGACTTACAGATTCTAAAGCGTCTACAGAGCTACATCAACGAGAACGAGCTGACCACTGAGGACAGCGACAGCATTCGCACATGGAATAATGAGCATCCCTATGTCTATTTAAAGCTATATGTGGAGGGACGTGTGTTCTATGATACGGAAATGCGCAGCCCCTCCGGGCAGAATTCTCAGACTCGCCCCTTTCTGTCGTACTCGAAAGACGGCGGGTACCCTCTTATCTTTAAAGATAGGACCATTCAAGCGAATATCACGGTGTACTATTCTCTTCTCTTTAAAACCGCCCTGCGCATGGGCATCCTGATCCTTGGATTCATTATTTTTATTCTTGTATTTATATTGCTACTACATCATAAAATTCGCTATATCAAAATCATTGAAAAAGGTCTGAAGATCATCGAGACGGGAAGTCTTGAATATCAGATCCCCGTCCGCGGAAAAGATGAGCTCGCCTCCCTCGCCGTCAGCATCAACAACATGAGCCAGGCGTTATATGAGCGTTTAGAGGCAGAGGAATCGTTAAAACAAGAAAAAAGTCAAATCGTCACGTCTCTCTCCCACGACATCCGCACGCCGCTCACCTCGGTCATCTGTTATCTGGATCTGATCAGCGACAAGCGCTATGACAGTCCTCAAAAAATGGAGGACTATCTCCACAAGGCCCGGGACAAAGCCTATCAAATGAAAGAGATGGCGGATAATCTCTTTGAACACACACTGGCATCCAATGAAGCGATTCCATTTCAGTATGAAACCGTGGATGGGAATGAGCTGGTTGGACAGCTCGTCTCCGAATATATCTATCTGCTGGAGGACCAACATTTTACAGTGGACTTTCAGGATTCCATTGAAACCGCATTTAAACTCAAAGCTGACATTCATCAACTGCGCCGTGTCTTTGATAATCTCTGTTCCAATGCGGTCAAATACGCGGCTACAGAGACGCCGATTCGTCTAAAGATCTACGTGCAGAATCAGATGCTGCACATTATACAAAGCAATGCCATCCGCAAAACCGCCATTGTCCGGGATAGCTCCGGTATCGGCGTGAAAACCTGTCAAATCATTGCCAGACGCCACGAGGGCAGCTGTACCAGCACGACAAGCCACGGAGACTATCGCTTTGAACTGTTGCTGCCGGTTATGGGCTGATTGCAGACGAAAACTCCATGGAGTCCATGGAGTTTTTATCATATCCGCCGCGAGAGGGACCAAAGGGTCTCCTACCGCCTCTCAATCGCCGCCGTCTGCCGGTTGGTGTCCCGTATCGCCTGATACACGGCGTCGCTGAATTTTTTCGACCGGTCGTACTGGTACAATCCATTCTGCTCCTGCTCTACATCCGTAAGCTGGGTGTAACAGAAAGCGCAGATCGCTTCATTGGTCATGAGAGCTGTCGTCAGCCCCGCGTACCGCTGCATAAATTCTTCTTCCGTCTTAGGCGCGCTTCCATAGCCCCACCCCTCTGACGCATTCCAGGAGGCGCCGCCATACTCGCTGATAAAATAGGGTTGCCCTTCATAGTATTGCTGTTTTTCAAATTTGTCGTAGACCTTCTCCCGCGTGACGGCGCCATATCGCTGGGCAAATATATCCACATCCTGCTCATAGTCATGGATGTCATAGATGTCCGTCACCACATGATAATTGCCGCTGGTATCGATGACCGGCCGGGTGGTGTCCATGGCTTTTGTGATGGCATACATCATCTGAAGAAGTCTTGGATCTTGACCGCCCCACGTCTCATTGAAAGGGCACCATCCCACAATCGCCGGATGATTGAAATCCCGCTCCACAATCTCCATCCATTCCGCCCCGAAATTCGCCAGATTCTCCATCTTATGGAGATCCAGCCCCCAGCTGGCATGTTCACCCCATACCAGATATCCCATATGATCGGCCCAGTACAGGAATCGCTCCTCGAACACCTTTTGATGGAGCCGCGCGCCATTGAAGCCCAATTCCATGGATAGCTCAATGTCCCTGCGCAAAGCCTCGTCGGTAGGCGCTGTATAGATTCCGTCTGGATAAAACCCTTGATCCAGAATTAAACGCTGAAAGACGGGACGCCCATTTAAATAGATGGCGTGGTCCCTGAGTTCCACTGTGCGCACTCCAAAATAGCCTGCCACCGTGTCCACAGCGGTTCCCTTTACATACAGCGTGTACGTTACGTCGTATAAATTGGGCTGCCCAACATCCCATAGCTTCACCGCGTCAAGCTCTACAGTGAACGTGGTCTTACCCGTATTCAGTGCTACCTCCACCTCTTTCTGCACGCAACCTTCGAAGGAGATGCACGCCCTCAGCGTTGCGTCTGCCTCCTGACCTGCCATAGCCGCTGTAAAGGTCACCGTCCGATTGCGATAGTCGCTCTGGGTTTTCACAGATTTCAGATATGTTTTCGGCACAAATTCAAGCCAGACCGTCTGCCATATTCCCGTAGTCCTCGTATAATCGCATCCATGGGAGTGGAAAAGGGAGCTCTGCTTTCCCTTGGGCTGCAATCCATGGCGGTTATCATCCTCAGCGTAGACCACAAGGAGATTCTCCCCTTCTCTGAGCAGCGCGGTTATATCAAAAGAAAATGACACATAGCCGCCTCTGTGCTCACCTGCCTTTTCTCCGTTGACATAGACGATTGCGTGATAGTCTACCGCCCCAAAATGAAGCAGCACACGGTTCTCCAGCTGCGCCTTGGCAATCCTAATGGTCCTCCGGTACCAGACTGCGCTGATAAAATCTTTGTACTCAACTCCGGACAGCCTGGACTCTGGACAAAAGGGGACGACAATCTCCCGGTCAAATTCTGCTTCCGGCATATACAGCTTCCTATCAATGCCACTGTTTCCAAAATCAAAGGCAAACTGCCAAGGTCCATTTAAACACTGCCAGCTGGATTCTTCCCGCTGAAACTGTGGACGTGGATACTCACTTCTCGGAATCATAAGTGCCTCCTTCATACTCGATTTGTATTTTGGACAAACTTTTCTAAATTCTACCACACCCCACCCGAAAATTCAAGCATTGCATGATTCCCATTATTTCCCTGGAAATAAATCCCATTACAGTTCCTCATCGACCCACTCAATGACCTGACCTGTCATCTCCCGGCTAAGCTTCTGGATGGCTTTCTTTTCAATTCGGCTGACATAGGATCTGGAGATGTCTAGCACTTTCGCTACCTCGCGCTGCGTCATAGGGGTTTTCCCCGCAAGTCCATAGCGCATTATGATGACCTCCCGCTCCCTCCCTGTCAAGACCTTATTCACCGCCTGATATAACTTTCCCTGGCTCATCTTATAGTCCACTCGCTCCATAATCGTATCATCGCTGTCTTCTAGCACATCGATCAGTGTAATCGTATTGCCCTCCTTATCCTGCCCAATAGGGTCTTGCAGCGACACCTCCTGCTTCGTCTTTTTATCGGAGCGGAGCAGCATCAGCAATTCATTTTCCACACACTTTGCCAGATATGTGCTTAATTTTGCCTTTTTGTCTGGATCAAAGGTTTCGATTCCTTTGATGAGTCCGATGGCGCCAACGGATATTAGGTCGTCCGTCTCCCAGCGCCCCGCCGATGCCGAATATTTTCTTACTATATGCGCAACAAGTCGCATATTTCGTTCGATCAAGATTGTTCTTGCCTTTTTGTCTCCTTCTTTATACCGCTTAAGATAATACTCTTCCTCCTCCGGTGACAATGGTTTTTGAAATGTTGACGTACCCGCCAGATAGCACGCAAGGAAGGTCACCTGAAAAAGCAAAAAAATCCACATAAAAAAAGCACCTCTTCTGCCGACTTTGCTATACTATATGTTGCGCCGGCAGAAATAGTGCCTTTCCCTGTGTCCTTTCTTTCAGAATCAGCGCGAGGATTCCACCTCTTTCATCAGAATCGCACCCACTGGAATCTCCACCGGAACCCTCAGCGAAACCGTCTGCTGTGCGTGTGGCGCACTTGCAATCGGTTCACCTTCTTGATCCCGCAAGTCCTCCACGTTGAATGGAATCGGCTCTCCCTTGGGGAGAAGAATCTCCACGGTCTCCCCCTCGCTGAACTTTCCCCGCTGTTCTACAAGAGCCCGCTTGGAACGGGGATCATACATCAGAGTTTTGGCTGCAAAACTTCTGCTTTTTGTGTATGCGCTCTCATGGTACACCTGTTCCTCCGGTCCTGGAGCTCCGAGGTAGAAGCCCGTGCTGTATCCGCGGTGGCTTACCAGGGATAGCAAGCCCTTGAAATATGGGATCTGCTGCCGATATCGTTCTGGGTCCTCCATATACGCGTCAATGGCCTCCCGATATACCTTCGTCACCATGGCGACGTAGAGAGGGGTTTTCATTCGCCCCTCAATCTTAAAGCTCCCGATGCCAGCCTCTACCATCTGGGGAATATACTCGATCATGCACAGATCCTTGGAGTTAAAAAAGTACGTCCCATCCTCTTCCTCCTGGACCGGAAAATACTCGCCAGGCCGGCTTTCCTCCATTACGGCATATTTCCAGCGGCATGGGTGAACGCAGGCCCCAAGGTTGGCATCCTGATGCGCGAAGTAATTGCTGAGAAGGCATCGGCCCGAGATGGACACACACATGGCCCCGTGGACAAAAGCCTCCATCACCAGTTCCTCCGCCGTCTGCTCCCGAATCTGCCGGATCTCCGCCAGGGTCAACTCCCGTGCCGCGACGATCCGCCGCACCCCCTGCCTGTGCCAAAACTGAAAGGCGCGGAAATTCGTGGCGCTCGCCTGCGTGCTAAGATGGATTTCCATATCGGGAACCACCGCCCGGGCCACCTCAAGGATCCCCGCATCGGCTACGATTATGGCATCCGCCCCCATCGCCTCCAACTCCTGAAGATGCTCGGCCAACCCTTCAAAATGGCGATTGTGCGCGATGATGTTAACGGCAACGTGAACCCTTACCCCGCGCGTATGCGCAAAGTCGATTCCCTCCTGCATCTGCTCCCTTGTAAAATTTTTGGCCTTCGCCCGAAGCCCATACTCCATACCGCCTATGTATACGGCGTTGGCACCATACAGAACCGCTGTTTTCAGCGCTTCCAGGCTGCCGGCAGGCGACAGCAATTCCGGTTGTCCTCCCATCATTCCTCGCTCCCCCTCATCTGTTTCAGCGATAACAGCACCCCATCCCCTATGGGCAGCAGGCTGGAGGCAAACTCTTCGTCCACGAGGACAGTCCGCAGAAATGCCTGTAACCGGCTGTGAATTGTGCGTTGCCGCCGCGGAATCTCCAGCCTTGGTTTCGCTGTCATTCCACTGTGTAGCACATTATCCGCCAGGAGCCATCCTCCAGGGCACAGCAACCGTTTAATTTCCTCCCAGAAAAGCCCGTATTGTCCCATGGACGCATCAAGCAAGATCACCTCGTATGGCCCTGTCAGGGTTGGCAGGATTTCCTGGGCATGGCCGATGTGCAGCGTAATGGTATTCTCCAGCCCCGCGCTCTGGATATTGGGCTTCGCCTTCCTCCACATCGCTGGGTTTCGCTCAATTGTATCGATATGCCCCTCCGGAGCCACAAATTGACTCATAAAAATAGAAGAAAAGCCGTATGCCGTTCCCACCTCCAGGATCCGCCTCGGAGGCTTTAACAGAAGCAGGAAACGAAGCAACGACTTCACTTCTTCGTCGAGTATCGGAACCTCTTCCCGGCGGCAGCGCTCCTCCACCGCCGCCGACAGGTCGTCCGCCGCCGGCGTTATCCCTCGAATATATTGCAGGATATACGACGGCGTTATATCATTTTCAAGCATTCTTTCTCTCCATTATCCCGCAGATCCGCCATTCTTGACAGCCAAAAACTCGTCATAGCTGCTCGTGAAGAAATGTTGATTCGTCGTTGAGTCCAATACATAATACAGATACTCCGTCGTATTGGGATTTAGCGCTGCGATGATGGCCTTGCGGCTGGGGTTACAGATAGGGCCTGGCGGTAGACCCTCATAGAGGTACGTATTGTACGGTGAATCGTACTCCAGATCCACATTGTACACCTTATCGACGCTCTCGCCGTCTCGCCCCTGGGCGTATAGAACCGTGGCATCAATCTGTAGCTTCATCCCTGAATTTAAGCGGTTGTAAATGACAGAGGCGACATTTTTTCGCTCCTCATCGTCATTCCTAGCTTCCTTCTCAATGATGGACGCGATGGTCACGATCTCATCCACCGTATAGCCCATGCTCTCCGCCTTCGTCACCCATCCGGGTTCAAATTCCTTCTCAAATTGCCGAAGCAGGCGCTTGACAACACCTTCCGCGCCATTTTGTGGGATCACATCGTAGGTCTCCGGAAAGAGATACCCCTCAAGAAGATTGCGCCGCTCACCCGCATCATCAAGCCCTTCGTAGTAGTCGAAATTGTATGTGGTCTTGTTGCAAGCCTCAATGAACTCTTCTTTCAGACAGATTTCCTTTTCCTCCAGATATGCCCCCATCTGCGCGATGCTCCAGCCCTCCACCAAGGTGATTCGAGTTCCCTCCACCTTAGTTCCTGCCTGCAGCTCTTCCATAACCACCGTGTCCGGCATATTTTTGACAAACGCGTAGGTGCCATACTGGAAATTGTTCTCCGCTCCATTTAGCTTTGCTCTCAGACGAAATGCCATGGAATCCTCAATGATGCCTTCCTTCTCCAAAAGCTCCGCGATCTCTTTACACTTCGCGCCTTTTTGAATGGTCAGCGTGACCTTCTCTCCATCGGAATCATATGCCACATTTTCATCTTTCCGAATAAAGTTGTACGCCAGATCGTAGGCGAACATCGTCGCCAGGGCAATGCAGACCACCACCGCCACCAGCGCAATCCCCTTTTTCAAATTTCTGGCGATCCAAGCCAGTATCTTATTGAGATAATCCATTCCTATCATCCTTTACCCTGCATCCGCAGTCGTAAATTGCTGGCTGCGAATTGCGTCATCGAACTTCCATAATAATCGGCAGAATCATGGGGCTTCGCTTAATTTCCCGCCACAGATGGTCGCGGAGATTATCGCGAATCTCATTCTTGATGCTGCTCCAGTCATTGACCCGCTGTTCTTTACAGCGCTCGAAGGTTTTGATGACCACATTGCGGCAGCCATCCATAAGATTCTCTGATTCCCGAACGTAGACGAATCCCCGCGATACAATATCCGGTCCGGCGACCAGCTGTCCCGTCTGATGTTTCAGCGTCATGACCACCACCATCAAGCCGTCCTCCGATAGATGCTTCCGGTCGCGCAACACGATATTGCCCACGTCGCCAACTCCCAAGCCATCCACCAGCACAGGTTCGACATCGATCTCCCCCGTAATCTTACCGGAGTAGCTATCCAACTCCAGAATATTGCCATTGTGGAGAATAAACGAATTTCTCCCATCGTGGCCCAGATCCGTGATCAGATCCGCATGGCTTTTCAGGTGACGGAATTCACCGTGAACCGGTATAAAATACTTTGGCTTTACCAGGCTGTAGATCAGCTTCAGCTCTTCCTGGCTGGCATGGCCGGACACATGGGCGTCCTCATAGGTGACCTCCGCCCCGCGGCTCATGAGATCGTTGATCACCTTCGACACCGTCTTCTCATTTCCTGGGACAGGCTTCGAGCTGAAGATCACCGTGTCCCCCTGTTTGATCTCAATATTCCGGTGCTCGCCGGAGGCCATGCGCGACAGCGCAGCCATTGGCTCTCCCTGGCTCCCCGTCGTGATGATGACCAGCTCTTCGTCCGCATAGTCCCGAACATCCCCGATATCAATGATAAGACCCTCCGGAACTTCCAAATACCCAAGTTCAATCGCGGTGTTGACCACGTTAACCATGCTCCGCCCCACAATCACGACCTTGCGCTCATATTTTGCAGCGGCATCGATTATCTGTTGAACCCGGTCAACATTGGAGGCAAAGGTCGCCACCAAAATTCGTCCTGGCGCATGGGGAAACATCTCAGTAAAGGTCTTCCCCACCGAGCGCTCGGACATGGTATAGCCTTTGCGCTCCGCGTTGGTGCTGTCTGACATGAGGGCTAAAACCCGGCGGCGTCCCAGATCGGCAAAACGCTGTAAATCAATCATATCGCCGTGGATTGGCGTATAGTCAACTTTAAAGTCTCCCGTATGAACCAGAACTCCTGCCGGCGTGGTAATCGCCAGCGCCACCGCATCGCCGATGCTATGGTTGGTCCTGATGAACTCCACCTTAAAGCTGCCCAGCGTAATCACGTCCCCAGGCTTTACCGTCGTCATGCTGTACCGCTTCAAGTTGAACTCTTTCAGTTTATTTTCCACTAGCCCTACGGTCAACCTCGTCCCGTATACCGGCACGGAGAATTCTTTCAGAAAATACGGCAGAGCTCCGATGTGGTCCTCGTGTCCATGTGTCAACACAACTCCGCGTATCTTTTCTTTATTCTTTCGAAGATATTCAAAATTCGGGATAATCAAATCAATTCCCAGCATCTCGTTCTCGGGAAATGCCAGACCGCAATCAATAATCAAAATTTCATCTTCACATTCGACCAGCGTCATATTTTGGCCAATCTGGTCCAATCCTCCCAATGGAATAATTCTAACTTTCTTTCTCTTTACTTTGTATGCCAAGGCTTACTCGCTCCTCTTTCTAATATATCGTAATTCACGCCTGCGCCGGTACTGGATGCTCCTGTCATGTTCTTCTCCCTGCCGGAGAAGCGCTAGTATTGGTCTCAACTCATTCATCCATCCAAACCTTTGGGTCCCGACCCAATCAGAAATCATGCGGCGTCCACCGCTTGCCTCTCGCGCGCCATGTGCTCCGCGCGGAAGAAGCCCCTCGGCAGCAGGCAAACTAGTATACGGACTGCATTCTCTGTCGAATCCTATTCGTCCTCTTCTTCAAGGTCATAGTCTTCGGACTCCATGAACTGCTGCGCCACACTGTGAAATTCTTCTTCCGTCAGCGCTGTGGTCACAAAGTACTCTTCCACATCGTCCGCCATCACTTTGTACTCTGAATCCGCTTCCGGGCAGACTTTGAAAATATATGCGGTATCGGAATCTTCGTCCTCCTCGTCCAGTTCTTCCCCGTCTTCCATTTCCATCTCGTCATCAAATTCCGCCGCCAACAGATACATGCCGCCGTCATACTCCATCTCGTCGATGACCTCCATCTCAATGCAAGCCTGCTCAACCGGATCATACAGCGTGATAACTTTGATCTCCTCTTCCATCCTATCATGTCCTTTCTCACTTTGTTTTTTATTGTGCAGAGAATCTAAATATCCCTGGAGAATGTAGGCAGCGGCCATCTTGTCGACGTACTGCTTCCGCTGACGCCTATCTCCCATATCCGCCATCTGCAATACAGACTCTGCGGCCCTGGTGCTGAGGCGCTCGTCCCACAAGGTGACCTCCACCTGATATAGATCTCTGTTAAGCCGTCTCTGAAACGCCTGGGTCTTTTCCGCTCGAGGCCCAAGGGTATTATTCATATTTTTTGGAAATCCAAGGACGACAGCGCCAACTTCAAACTCTTTAACCAGCTGACAGATCCTTCGAATCGTCGCCTTTAGATTCTCCTCCTCCGCTCTATGGATGGTCTCCAGCGGGCTGGCAATAAGACCAGACGGATCACTGAGGGCTACCCCCACGGTCTTCGCGCCAAAATCCAACCCCATGTACCTCATGGCCGGGGATCTTCTTTCTTGTCCAGCTGATAATGCTCCACAAATGCTTTCACCAATTCTTCTACGATCTCGTCCCGATTAATATGCGTAATCTTACTTCTCGCATTATCATAGCTGGTGATATAGGTCGGATCTCCGGACATAATATACCCCACCATCTGGTTGACAGGATTATATCCCTTAAACATCAGAGACCGGTACACATCGATCAGCGTATTGCGTACCATATTTTCCGAATCATTGATAATCCGGAAATACTGTGTGTCAAATTCGCTCATACAGTCACCCCCCACATATAATAGTCATGCTGTCTGACATCCATGGATTCAAGCTTGATGTGCAGCAATTGATTTCGCCAGTCGTACCCATCCTCCGCGGGTATTCGTACCTTAATATAATTATCGGTATATCCTTCCCAGTATTTTCCATCCACATGATACTCTTCCACCAACACTTCCTTGACAGCCCCAATATACTTGGTCAGATAGTGCCGCGAGCCTTCATCCGCAATCCTCAGCATCTCTTCGCTGCGCCGTTGCTTCTCCTCCTCTGGAATCTGGTCCGGGCGCTCCGCCGCCTTTGTCCCCTCCATGCGGGAATACTTAAATACATGGACGTGGGCGAATCCAATGGTTCTCACAAAATCAGCGGATGCAAGAAATTCTGCCTCCGTCTCCCCGGGAAATCCCACAATCACATCGGTTGTAACGGCGGCGTCAGCGTAGGTTGCCCGCAAAAGGTCCACCGCTTTTCCATATTCGTCGGGCGTATATTTTCGGTTCATCTGCGACAGGGTTGCAGCACTGCCGCTCTGCAGCGATAAATGAAAATGCGGGCATAGCGTACGAGTTCCACCCACGGAGTCCAAAAAGGATTGCGTTATCATTCTGGGCTCCAGTGAGCCCAACCGAATCCGGTGAAGGCCCTCAATCTGTCCCAGCAGCCCGATGAGCTCCGCCAGGGACGAAGGCTTTTCTAAATCTTTGCCATAAGAGCTCAAATGTATTCCTGTCAACACAATCTCTTTATAGCCAGCCTCTGCAAAGTCACGCGCTTCCGCCACCGCCTGATAAGGCTCTTTGCTCGCCAAGGGCCCACGAACGTAGGGTATAATGCAGTAAGAACAGTATTGGCGGCATCCGTCCTGCACCTTCAAGAACGCCCGAGTCTGCTCCCTGCCTGGGCCGCGCCGAGGGCCTCTGCGGTTCTCAGAAGCCTCAGGAGTCCCCGGCACTCGAAGCCCACGCTGGCGCTGGCAGTCTTCCACCAGAGAAAGGATGTTCATCTTATCCCGATTTCCCACCGCCACATCGACGATGCCGTCCAAAATCTGTCCCTCGTCCTTGTGGATATAACAGCCCATGGCCGCAATCACCGCATTGGGATTATGCTTTCTTGCCCGATGAATCATCTGCCTCGATTTTCTAGCTGCAATCTGGGTCACTGTGCAGGTGTTGATGATATACACATCCGCGAAGTCGGAGAAATCCACGATGCGATACTCATGCTCCGCAAATCGATCCAAAACAGTTTGGGACTCATATTGATTCACTTTGCACCCCAAAGTGCAACAAGCGACTCTCATCTCCATATCCTGATGCCGCTCTTTTCTTTCGTCCACAAATACACCTCGATTGATAGCAAGGCCTGATACAGTATTTTACCGCATTTCCACCTTGCAGGCTTTTACTCCGCAACATCTCTTATTCCTATATTATATCTAATAAACCAAAGAATTACAACATAAATTTTTAGTGAAAATAATAGTTGACATATTTTCGGGAAACACTTAAGATAAAGAGGTATGGGAGAGAGATTGAATCAACATATTATGTCCAATTTGAAAGGGGTAGATCCTATGCAATCTGTAGAAGTTTTATTAAACTCTATCGACAAGGTTAAAAATTTTGTCAATACTGTGAGTCGCTATGAGGGCGAATTTGACCTTGTCTCCGGTCGATATGTCATCGATGCCAAGTCTATCATGGGAATTTTTAGCCTAGATCTGAGCCAGCCCATTCGTCTAGACGTCCACGACGACGCCGTGGCGGAGAAGGTATTACCGGAACTGACTGCTTTTCTGGCAAAGTAAGCAGTCTTTTTTTTTAGCACTTCCCGGGAGTTTATGTCGAGATACATAAACTCCCGTTTTTGATCTATCGAAAGCCGCGCTGGTTTACTCCGTTTTCTCCTGTTCGATGGCCAGATGCAGCTCGTCCAGCTGCTGCACATCAACCTTATCCGGCGCGCCGCTCATCAAGCATGAGGCGTCCTTCACCTTAGGGAATGCGATCACGTCACGGATGCTATCCTCCCCGCTCATGAGCATAATCAAGCGGTCAAAGCCATAGGCCAAGCCCCCGTGGGGCGGCGCTCCGTAGGTAAAGGCTTCCATAAAGAATCCAAACCGATTTGCCGCCTCTTCCATGGTAAAGCCCAGAGCCTTAAAGATCCGCTCCTGGACGTCGCGCTGATGGATACGGATGCTGCCGCCACCGATCTCCACACCGTTGAGCACGATATCGTACGCCTTCGCGCGAACCTTATGGGGCGCGCTCTCCAGATAGACCAAATCCTCTTCCCGCGGCATGGTAAAGGGATGGTGCATTGCCGTGTACCGGCCCTCTTCCTCATTGTACTCAAACATTGGAAAATCCGTCACCCACACGAAGGCATGCTTCTCAGGATCCGTCAATCCCAGCCTTCGGCCCATCTCCAATCTCAAGTTGCCAAGCACGCTCCACACCACTGGATTGCGGTCGGCACAGAGCAGGCACAGATCGCCTTTTTTCGCTCCCATAGCGGACCCGATAGCGGCTACGGTCTCGTCCGTTAAAAACTTGGCGATGGGGGATTTGACCGATCCATCCTCAAGAAAGGCAATCCACGCTAATCCCTTGGCTTTGAAGAGTTTTGCGATTTCTCCCAGTGCATCGATCTGCTTGCGAGGCATCCCCGCACATCCTGGGGCCGTGATCCCCCGCACGCTTCCTCCATCCGCCACCGCGCTTTCAAACACCTGAAACCCACAGTGGGACACCACCTCCGAAATATCCGTAATTTCCATTCCAAAACGCATGTCCGGCTTGTCCGACCCAAATCGATCCATGGCTTCCTGCCAGGTGATTCGGGGCAATGGCAATTGGATCTCCCATCCGGCGGATTCCCGGAACACATGTGCCAGCATCCGCTCGTTCACGTCCATGACGTCATCTTCCTCGACGAAGGACATCTCCATATCCACCTGTGTAAATTCTGGCTGCCGGTCCGCGCGCAAATCCTCGTCCCGGAAGCATCGAACGATCTGATAGTAGCGGTCAAATCCAGAGATCATCAACAATTGTTTATACATCTGGGGCGATTGCGGAAGCGCGTAGAATTCTCCTGGATGGACGCGGCTTGGAACCAGATAATCCCGGGCGCCCTCGGGCGTGCTTTTGATCAGCATGGGCGTCTCAATCTCCAGAAAATTCTCCTGATTCAAGAAATTTCGTATAGACTGTGCCACCTGATGGCGCAGCAAGAGATTCTTTTGCAGCCGCGGCCTGCGCAGATCCAGATAGCGATATTTTAAGCGCAGCTCATCCCGCACCTCCACCTCATCTAAAATCTGGAAGGGCGGTGTCTTGGCCTGTGATAAGATCTTAAGCTCCTGAACTTCGACTTCAACCCCGCCTGTGGCTAACTTTTCGTTGACGCCGCCATCTCGTGCCTTCACAATCCCTGTGACAGCAACCACATACTCACTGCGGATACGGCTGGCCTTCTCAAATGTCTCCTCCGTGGCCTGATCCTGCGATAAAACTGCCTGGACGACCCCTTTCCGGTCCCGTATATCCAAAAAGATGAGGCTGCCTTTGTTTCGCTGTTTCTGTACCCATCCCATAATCGTAACGCGCTGGCCGATATGCTCTTCCCGCAACTCCCCACAGTACAGGGTGCGCTTCACTCCACTCAATGCTTCCTCCATTGTCTTTCCTCCTAGTATTATCGGATTGCCGCCCCAAGGGCTTCCAAGTCTTCAAACTGTACCTGCATCGTGGAGCCGTCCGCCATATTTTTTAGCACGGCTTCCTTCTGCGATATCTCCGTATCCCCCAAAATTAAAGTGAATCGCGCGCCGATTTTGTTGGCATATTTCATCTGCGCCTTCACACTCCGTCCCATCAGATCTGTTTCTACACGGAATCCTTTTGAACGGAGCAAAAATGCCAGCCGGGACGCCGTCTTTCCGGCGCTGTCCCCAATGTGGCCGATGTACAGATCGGCTTCTTCCTTCCAGACAGTTTTCCCTCTGATGGCTTCCATCGCCATGATCAGCCGGCCGATACCGATTGCAAATCCAACGGCCGGCGTCGGATCGCCTCCCAGCTCTTCGATCAGGCCGTCGTAGCGCCCGCCGCCGCATATGGTCCCCTGTGCCCCGATATCATTGCAGACGAATTCAAACACCGTCCGCGTGTAGTAGTCCAGTCCCCGGACGATGCCGCTGTCGATGACAAAGGGAATTTCCAATTCCGTCAGCTGCTTCGTCAGATTGTCGAAGTGCTCCCGGCATTCCGTTCCCAGATTGTCGATGGTTGACGGAGCATCTTTCACCACTTCCTGACAGACCGGCGATTTACAGTCTAAGATCCGCAGGGGATTCTTATTCAATCTCTCTTGGCAGGTGGGACACAGCTTTTCCCTGTTGTCCATAAAATACTCTGCCAGCTTTTGATTGTAGGCCTTTCGGCACTGCGGCCCTCCCAAAGAATTAATGTGCAGCGTCACATTGCTGATCCCCAGACGGGTAAGAAGGCTGTAGGCGATGGATATAACCTCCGCGTCCGCCATATATCCACCAGCCCCGTACAGCTCACAGCCAAACTGATAAAATTGCCGGTCCCGTCCGGCCTGCGGCTTTTCATATCGAAAACACGGTGTCAGATAAAAGAGCTTCGTCGGCTGGGCATCGGCAAACAATCTTCGCTCCAGATAGGCTCTCGCCGCCCCAGCCGTGCCCTCTGGCTTTAGGGTGATACTGCGGCCGCCTTTGTCTAAAAACGTATACATCTCCTTTTGCACGATATCTGTCGTATCGCCAACCCCCCGCTGAAACAGTTCCGTATGTTCAAAAATCGGCGTGCGAATCTCCTGAAAACGATACTCCTCCATAAGGGTGTAAACCTCTTTTTCAATCATCTGCCACGTCCGAATGTCGCTTCCAAATAAATCATAGGTACCTCTCGGCGCTTGTGTTAACATGCTATATCCTCCATTCGCAAAAAAATAATAAAAAAACGCCCCCAAAAGGGACGAGATATCTCGCGGTGCCACCCTGCTTAAAGAACGCATACGCCTTCTTCCTCTTAACGCCCATAACGGCGGCGACCGTGCCCGTCCAGAGCCTCTCCCAGGTGTCTTCACGCGGTGAACGCTTGAGAGACTTCCACCCTCGTCCCTCTCTCTGAAAAGCTTCTCCCCGGCTACTCCTCACTGCTCAACGATTTCCTTGATTGTCCACTATTATACGTTGTTCTCAGGAAAATGTCAAGGCCATTTTGAAAAGACGTCCCCTCTCCGTGTCTTTTATATATTGACCCTGTATCCAAAAATCCCCTTTACATTTAAGGGTAAATCAAGTACAATAGAAAAAGGAGAACATATTTTCCTTAGGAAAGGGGGACTCCGAGTGAACGCAAACTATAACCATCTCACCAGCAACAAACTCATTGTGCTCTATCTCATACAGAAAAAAGGCGATATGACGCGTATCGATCTTTTTGACTATATTCTTTTTAAAGGATACATGGATTATTTTACATTGCAGCAATATGTGAATGAGTTGGCGGAGGCAAAGCTCATCTGTGAACAGAAGGATGAAAACCGGACTGTCTACACGCTATACCCCCAAGGTATGGAGATACTGGAGCTGTTTAAGTCCCGGATCCCACACAGCATTCGAATGGAGATCAACGAATATGTCCAGACATCCCGGCTCAACAGTTCCTCTATGTTGCGGATCGAGGCTGAGGTTCATCAAATGGATGACGGCGAACGGCGCCAGGTTCAATGCCGCGTCAAGGATTACGACCGCACGATTCTGGATTTCCAAGTCAACGTCTCGTCGGAGGAGGAAGCCAACATCATCCGCAACAACTGGTTAAAAAAGGGGATGTCTCTGTATCGAAATCTATTGCAGGATTTAAAATCGCAGTGATCTTCGCACCCCGCGAACTTAAATTAGGTCCGCCTCCCGGCGGGCTTTTCTATGGGAAAAGGCCGGGGAGGGAAATCCCGGCCTTTTGTTTCATAGCGCGCTTCCTCGTCACCCTTGCACTCTGAGGGCGGCTTCTATCTGATCCCATACAGCGTCCCGCCCTGATTTATCCAGCGCAGAAAACGGGATAATCCTGGACCGGTCCTCCACGCCTAAGGACTTAGCCAGCACCGCCACCTGCCTCTGGATCTGACTGCGCTTGATCTTATCGCTCTTTGTCCCAATGATGATCGGGTCGAACTGATAATAGCGGATCCACTCCATCATCTGCCGGTCGTTGGCGCCCGGCTCATGGCGGATATCCACCAGGAATAACAAAAGTTTGAGCTGGCTCCGTCTGGTTAAATAGGACTCAATAACCTTCCCCCACCGCTCTTGCTCCTGTTTTGACGCCTTGGCATATCCGTATCCCGGCAAATCTACGAAATATAGCAGATCCTCCACATTATAAAAGTTGATCGTCCGCGTTTTGCCTGGCGCTGAACTAGTTCGAGCCAGGGCTTTTCTGCCAACCAGTGTATTGATAAGGGAGGACTTTCCCACGTTGGACTTTCCGACAAACGCAACCTCCGGCAGCTTCGTGTCTGGAATTTGGCTGGCCATGCCCGCCACGGTTTCCAGTGATACTGTATTGACTATCATCTCATTCCTCCGCGAAGGCCAGTTTTGTGACCTCATCCATATTGCTCACATATTGAATCGTCATTCCATCTGTCACATCCGGCTCCAGCTTCGCAACCTGCCGCCGGTTTTGTTCTGGGACAAGCACGCGGTCGATCCCCTGCTGTTTCGCCGCCAACAGTTTCTCCTTCAGACCGCCAATGGGAAGAACCCTCCCCTGCAAAGTCAGCTCGCCTGTCATGGCTGTATCCATCCGGACAGGCTTTTTTGTCGCCGCCGAGATCAGCGCCACTGCCATCGTAATCCCCGCGGACGGTCCGTCCTTCGGCACCGCCCCCTCTGGGATATGCAGGTGAAAATCATGTTTTTTAAAGAATGTCTCCTGCAATCCCAGATCTTCAGCGATGGAGCGCAAGTAGGAGTAGGCAATGTGGGCTGACTCCCGCATCACTTCCCCTAGCCGGCCTGTCATCTCCAACTTGCCAGATCCGCCCATGACGCACGCTTCGATGCGAAGTATATCCCCGCCCACGGAAGTCCAGGCAAGCCCGTTGACCAGTCCAATCTCGTTGCCGGACAGCGCTGTGTCCCCAAAGTAAATCGGGCTTCCCAGATAGGTTTCCAGGTTCTTTTCCGTTATGGTCACACTGTTTTTATTCTGCTCAACCAAAAATTGAAGCGCCTTGCGGCAAATCTTATCTAAATTTCGCTCCAGATCCCGAACGCCAGCCTCCCTCGTATACCCTTGTATGATCTTGGTGTAGACGGCATCTCGCACTTTGATCTGCGTTTTCTTCAATCCGTATCGTTTTAAAAGCTTCGGCAGAAGATGGCGCTGTGCGATGGACACCTTCTCAAAAGGCGTATAGCTCTCCATCTCAATGATCTCCATGCGGTCCAGTAGGGGCCTTGGCACATTGGTCAGACTATTGGCCGTTGCAATAAAGAAAACATCGGAGAGATCAAAAGGAACCTCTATGTAAGCGTCCCGAAACTCGTGATTGAGAGAGGTATCCAACACCTCCAGCAGCGCGGCGGTGGGATCCCCGCGCAGATCGCTGGCCATCTTATCGATCTCATCCAAAAGCATGAGTGGATTGGCCGTTTTCGCCAGGCGCAGGCCATTGATAATCCGCCCCGGCATGGCTCCGATGTATGTCTTGCGGTGCCCGCGGATCTCTGCCTCATCCCGGACGCCTCCCAGTGAAATTCGAACATAACGGCGGCCAATGGCTTCCGCGATGGACGCTGCGATGGACGTCTTTCCTACGCCGGGAGGTCCAACAAGGCAGAGGATGGGGCTAGAGGCGGATGGGCTGATCTTCCTCACAGCTAAATATTCTAAAACCCGTCCCTTAACTTTCTGAAGTCCTTGGTGATCTTCATCCAGTTTTCGCCTCACCTCCGGGATGGAAATCGTCTCTTCGCTCTTGACTCCCCATGGCAGAGCCGCAATCTGCTCCAGATACTCCGCGTAGAGGCTGTATTCTGGGGACATGATGGACAGTTCAGAGAGATGGTGCAGCTCTTTCTCAATTTTCTCTCGGACCACCGGCGGGAGCCGCTCATCCTGCAACAATGGCTGAAATTTTTTCAACTCTTGATGCTTACCCTCCCCCAGAGCCTCCTGGATCACGTGCAGTTGTTCCCGCAGATACGCATCTTTCTGATTTTTTGAAATGCCCTGCACCACGCTGCCCTGAATCTCTTTTTTTAATCTCAAAATTTCTTTTTCCCGCTGAAGCAGCTGTAGTATTCGCTGCCCTCGCTCACGGGGATCTTCCATGGTGAACAGTGCAACCTTATCCCCATATTCCAACGCTAAGTCGGACGCCAACTCATCCGTAAGGGCGGACAGAGTTTCGATTCCCTCGATTTTTTGTGCAGTCTCCGGCACCACCTCCACCAGGGACGCGTATTCCTCAAAGCTTTCTCTTAGAAGGCGCATCATGGCATGATCATACTCTTGCGCAGCGTCCTCCTCCGGCGTGATGGCCAGCGCCGAAGCCCGGAAGGGATTCTGCCCTGTCACTTCCACCAGCTTACACCGCTCCTTGGCCTCGACCATCACTCGAACCTGCTCTCCCGGCACTCGAAATAGCTTCATAATTCTCGCCAACAAAATCGTAGAGTACAGACCCTCCCGTCCGGGGTCTTCTGCCATTGGGTTTTGCTGAATCCCGATGAAGATATGCTCTCCCTCTGCGATGGCTTCTTCTATTGCGCGGATAGAGATTTCCCGGGCCACTTCAAAATTCGCCAACTGTCCAGGAAATAAAACAAATCCGCGTATCACTAAAACCGGCAATTCCATTCTTGCATCTCCCCTCAAATCATAGCGGCTTCCCATTGCTTTACCGGCCGAGTCCCTCCGCACTCAACATTTCTCTCTCCGCGTCTGCCGCCTGCGTCCGCGTTGTGTCTTCGCCTTTCCTCTGGAAGACATCGGCCAATAGCTGATCGATATGATCAACAGGAATAACCTGGATTCTTCGTTTTTCAAAGCATTTCTTCCAATTTGCGGCTGGTATGAAAACCCGTTTCATGCCAGCCATCTCGGCCGCCTCTATCTTTGCCTGTACGCCTCCCACCGGGAGAACATCCCCCCAGATGGAGATCTCCCCTGTCATCGCCACATTCGGCGGTATGGGACAAGATAAGAAGGCGGAATACAGAGCGCACAACAGCGCGGTGCCGGCGGATGGACCGTCAACTGGCATCCCACCGGGAATGTTGATGTGGATGTCATATTGGTGGTATTCAATGGCATATTTGGCCTTCAGCAAGGTCAGCGCATTGTGGACAGACGCCTTGGCGGTGCTGGTTCTGCGAAGTTTTTGTTGCCCTCGCTCCAGTTCCTCTTCCTCCACCAATCCCGTAATAATCAGGACGCCTTCTCTTCCGGGGTGCATCGCCTCCAGGCGGACTTCCATCTCCATCAGATGGCCCTGTCCGCCTCCCGTCACACCGATTCCGTACACACATCCGATGGACGGTTCTCTCTTGCAGGGCATACCGGCTTCTCTGGGAACATACTGGCCAAATTCTAATACCCACTCCACATCGCTCTTGTCAATATGAGTCCGCTCTTCCAACAGAGCAGAGCTCCCCGCCGTCTGTAAAATATTGACCGCGTCCCGTCCATTGTCACAGTAGGACGCGATCAGGGCCGGGATTCCCTCCTCCAGAGTAAATCCGCCTTTCTCAGCCGCCCCCTCCACGATGGATCGAATCTCATCTGGCCGCAGTCCGCGAAAGTAGATTTCCGTACATCGGGAGCGGATGGCCGGTGGTATATCCTCCGGCCCCCTTGTGGTGGCGCCGATCAAGCGAAAATCTGCTGGAAGTCCCTTCTGGAAAATCTCATGGATATAGGAGGGAATGTTGGAATTCTCAGAGGAATAATAGGAGCTCTCCAGCATAACTTTGCGATCTTCTAATACTTTTAAAAGCTTATTCATCTGAATTGGATGCAACTCTCCGATTTCATCCAAAAATAGGACTCCCCCGTGGGCTTTGGTCACAGCCCCCTCTTTGGGTTGAGGAATTCCAGCCGCCCCGTAGGCCCCGGCTCCCTGATAAATGGGATCGTGGACCGTCCCGATAAGGGGGTCCGCAATGCCTCGGTCGTCAAAGCGCATCGTCGTCGCATCCATCTCCACAAAACATGCGGTCTCCTGGAATGGGGATGTGGCACTCTTCTTCGCTTCCTCCAGAATGACACGGGCGGCCGCTGTCTTGCCGACCCCCGGAGGGCCATAGATAAGGACGTGTTGAGGGTTTGGGCCGCACAGGGCAGCTTTTAATGCCTTGATCCCCTCCTCCTGCCCCACAATATCCTGCAACGTTTGAGGTCTCGTCTTTTCGGCCAAAGGTTCCGTCAAATGAATTCTTCTCAGTCTATGAAGTTGCTCCATCTTTTTGCGGGATTCCTTCTCAATGGAGGTTTTTGAGGATTCCTGTCGTTTTAGCTGTGTGTAAAAATAGATTCCGATGATACATGAAAATATAAATTGAATGATCACAAACACCGTTGTAAACGTCATACTCTTCACCTCCCCCATAGTATACCGATTTCCAATCAAATTATGAGGGAGGTTCTGACTCAATCTACGACAAATCGGCCGGGCGACTGCCCAGCCGGTTCGGTTAAATTTTTATGACGCGCATCTTGCTCACGCCGCCATGCCCTTTCTCTATGCTGTCTGACCTTTGCGGGCCGGTTTGCTCTTGCGGAGAAGCGGTTGTTTATTTTCATTATATACATACTCAGGGGCCGCCGCTTTTTCGACGGAATCTTTTGTAATCGTCACTTTCTCCACCGTCTCCATGGACGGAATCTCGTACATCAAATCCCCCATGGTCTCCTCGATAATAGCTTTAAGGCCTCGCGCTCCCGTCTTTCGCTCCGCCGCCTTGTGGGCAATGGCCCGCAACGCGTCCGGCTCGAATTCCAGTGTCACATCATCCATGGCAAATAGCGCCTGGTACTGTTTGACAAGCGAGTTTTTTGGCTCTGTCAGAATCTGGACCAGCGCCTCCTCGTCCAGCGCGTCCAGCGATACCATCACAGGCAGACGGCCGATAAACTCTGGGATCAACCCATATTTGAGAAGATCTTGCGGCATCAGCTCCCGCAGGATCGTCGTGTCGGATGCGTTAGCCTTGGATTCATCTTCCACTGTGTTGAATCCAATGGTCTTGTGGTTGGTACGGCTCTTGATGATTTTATCTAAGCCGTCAAAGGCACCGCCGCAGATAAACAAAATATTGGTCGTGTCAATCTGAATGAATTCATGATGCGGGTGCTTCCGCCCACCCGTAGGAGGGACAGAGGCCACCGTGCTCTCCAGAATCTTCAAAAGGGCCTGCTGGACCCCTTCTCCGCTGACATCGCGGGTTATGGAGGGATTTTCCGATTTGCGCGCGATCTTATCGATCTCGTCGATATAGATAATGCCGTGCTCGGCCCGTTCAATATCGTAATCCGCCGCTTGGATCAGCTTCAGCAGGATATTTTCCACATCCTCCCCCACGTATCCAGCTTCGGTCAGGCTCGTCGCATCCGCGATTGCAAAGGGGACGTTCAGTATCTTGGCCAAAGTCTGCGCTAAGAACGTCTTGCCGGATCCTGTGGGACCGATCATGATAATATTGCTCTTTTGCAGTTCCACATTGTTGATCCGGTTCACCGAGTGGATCCGTTTATAGTGGTTGTACACCGCCACGGCCAGCGCCCTCTTGGCCCGGTCCTGTCCGATTGCATATTCGTCCAAAAATTCCTTGATCTCTTTTGGTTTTAATAGATCACTTCCGTAGAACTCCTCGTCAAACTCTGAGAATTCCTTTTCGATAATTTCTGAGCAAAGGTCCACGCACTCATCGCAAATATAGACTCCATTGCCAGCTATCAGACGGCGCACCTGCTCCTGCCCTTTTCCGCAGAATGAACAAGTGATCCGTTTCTTTTCCTCGCCTGTTCTGGAAGCCATTCCATCACCTCAACTTATTTTTTCACTATGATCTGATCGACCAAGCCATACTCCACCGCTTCCTGTGCGCTCAGCCAATTGTCCCGGTCCGTGTCCTGTTCAATGATCTCCAGCGGCTTGCCTGTATTTTCACTCAAAATTTTGTTCAGGCGCGCGCGGGTCGCCAGGATGTGATCCGCCTGGATCTTGATGTCTGAGGCCTGCCCCTGGGTGCCACCCATGGGCTGATGAATCATGACCTCCGCGTTGGGCAGAATAAAGCGCTTTCCCTTCTTGCCGCCCGCCAGCAGGAAGGAACCCATGCTAGCGGCCATACCTAGACAGATGGTGGAGACGTCCGCCCGGACATGCTGCATGGTGTCATAGATGGCAAGACCTGCGGAGACAGATCCCCCTGGGCTGTTGATATAAAAATGGATGTCCTTCTCCGGATCCTCGGAATCCAAGAAGAGCAGCTGCGCCACAACGAGACTGGCCGTCACATCGTTGACCTCTTCCGATAAAAAGATGATTCGCTCCTGCAACAGACGCGAATAAATATCAAAGGATCTCTCGCCTCTGCTGGTCTGTTCTATTACATAGGGGACTAGTGCGCTGCGCATTAGCCGCCACCTCCTTATTTTTGATAGATTCGTCCTTCAACACCTCGCGCCCGATTCAACTTGTGAAACGGGCGCGGTTGACTCATACGCCGTACCCTAGATCTCGATCAGGCTTCCTTCGAGTTCTCCACCAGGAATTCCATCGCCTTCTTGGATTTCATCTCTTCTCTGATGTTCTCCTGATCTGCGTCTGTCAAAGACTCTCTCAGCTTCTCTACTTCCATATGGTACGTCTCTGCCATATCAGCGACTTCCTTCTCGAAGTCCTCATCGGTAATCTCTAAGTTCTCAGCCTTCGCAATGGCTTCCAGGACGAGACTGTCCTTAATGCGCCGCTCTGCGTCCGGGCGAACGGAAGCGCGCAGGGAGGCGATATTTCCACCGGTCATGGACATGTACTGCTCCATAGAAATTCCCTGATACCGAAGAGAATTCGCAAAATTTTGAATCATGCTGTCCGCCTGCTCGTCCACCATCGGTCCGGGAATGATCATTTCCGCGTTGGCAACCGCTTTTTCCAACAGTTCCCTGCGAATCCGCTCATCTTCCTGCTTCTGCTTGGACTGAGTCAACTTTTCGCGGACATCGGCTTTATATTCCTCCAACGTGTCGAATTCCGAGACATCCTTTGCAAATTCATCGTCGATGGCGGGAAGCTCTTTCATCTGAATCTTCTTAACGGTGACCTTGAACATAGCCGGTTTGCCAGCCAGGTCCTTCTGTCCGTAATCCTCCGGGAAGGTGACGTTCACTTCGCATTCCTCGCCGGCCTTCTTGCCGACCAACTGATCCTCGAAGGTATCGATGAAACTGTGAGAGCCCAGGACCAGGTCATGGTTCTCGCCCTTTCCTCCTTCGAAGGCCACGCCGTCCACAAAGCCTTCAAAGTCAATGGTGACAGTGTCATCCATGGCAGCGGGGCGATCGTCCACCTCCAACATGCGGGAATTCCGCTCTGCTGTCTTCTTGATCTCCGCGTCCACATCATCCTCTGTGACGATAACAGGGTTCTTTTCAACCTCCAACCCCTTATAGTCGCCCAGAGTGACCTCCGGCTTCACCGCAACTGTGGCCGTCACCACCACCGCCTCGCCGGCTTCGACCTTCTCAACGTTGATCTCCGGTCTGGATACAACCTTCAGCTCCAGTTCCTTGACGGCGCTGTCATACGCGTCCGGCAAAACTTCATTGAGAGCGTCCTCATAGAAGACTTCCCTGCCGTAGGTTCTCTCCACCAGCTTGCGGGGAGCCTTGCCCTTGCGGAATCCCGGCACCGCGATCTTTCCTTTATTTTTGTTATAGACCTTCTGGATCGCTTCTTCAAAGACTTCAGGGCGAATCTCCAACGTCACCTTCGCCATATTGTTTTCCAGGTGTTCTACCTTACTGCTCATGTATAAGTTCCTCCTTGAATGGTATTCGCACAGGTTCATAATGTCTTTCCACAATCCCATCCTCGTTGTATATAGAGCCCTCATAAAAAGAACGCGCCCTGTCAAGACGCTGCGCGACTATATACCGGTTAGCATATCCGGTACGCTATGCGGAGTGCCGCAGGAATGGCATGGGACGTTTCCTCCTGAAAGCATAGGGAGTCCTGTACCCTTAAGATCTAATTATATATTACGAACAGGCCAATCGTCAAGGAGTATCTTACATTTCGTAAAAAAAATTATGGTTCCTTCGCCTTTTCCTTTTGCACATCCTGTCTCTTCTTCTTCGTCATCAGTCCGCCGATTCGCCCTGTTTCTTGAGCAGTCAGCGATTTCCAACCGAACTCTTTGACTTTATCCAGCAGGCCAAGCTCTTCCGCAATCTCATATTTCAATTGTTGGTCTGGAAGCAATTCCTTAAGATCCACCTGCGATAAGTCGATCTTCCGTTTTTTACTAGACATCTGCTCCACCCTTTCTAAATAGAAATTTAGTAAAAGTGTCGCCGTGTTCATGAACTTTTATACAGGCCTACGCCTATTTCTTTATGGCAGCGGCAACCTGTCAGCCTCCGCCCTAGCGGCTTCCTCCTCCAGCCGGATGGATTCCAGATTGAGAAAATAAATGGTCAGACCAATGAACATGAAAATATTGGTGATGCTCAGGAGGGAATCAAGAAACGACTGTACAATCCACCGCACACTGCTATTGGCGATTAGAGCTAACAGCGGCTCCTCCAACACGCCGACACCGTAGGATACAAACAGGCTTCCCAGAAATAACAGCATAAATAGTCCGATGCTTTTGCCAAAGTGCCCGCGCAGAATATAGACGACATATTTCAAATTGTCCATAAACATCTTTTTTCTCAGCGCCGCCGTAATGGCGGCAAAGTACAAGGCGGCGCTAAATACAACGGAGCCGATGAGCAAAGCCGTGATAAAAGGGACGGCGAGAAGAGGTAGGATCGTAACCGCCAACATCCCCGCCATAGCGATCCCAATGAGTATGGCCATGAGCAACAACACTGTGGCGATAGCTTTGGGCCACGCGCAGATTCCCTTATAAAAAGCCGTACCAAAAGAGAACGGTTCGTCCCGCAGCTGTGCGTTGACCATGACCGCTGACACCAATGTCCCAATGATCCAGACAAAGGACATGAGGATCACCGCCATGTAAACCTTAATTAAATCTTGAATCTCCGCAGTCTCAGGATTGATAAGGCCCGCTGCATATTGTACCACCAGCGTTGATGGAAAAAACACAAGCACTGTCAGCAGCAAATACCAGATCCATCGCTCGGAAAATAGCCTCCACGCCCCTTGTATTATTTTGGAAATGGGCAGTTCTGATCGGGTGATCTCCCTCGATATGTCTTGTCTTGTCATCACAGTTTTGGCACTCCCTTCCATTTCCTATCGATCATTTCCTGAATACGGCTGATATAGTGTTCGACATTCTTTACATTGGGGACCCGCTCCAGCCGGTTCTGCTCCGGATAGTAAACCTTCGTCACGGCTCCGGCCCCCAGCGCGAAAATCGTCTGCCGCTCCTCCATAATCTCCACATTGTACAGGCATTCTTTCCCCGGCAGACAGTAGCCTACGTTTTCAAAATTGCCAGCCATGTTTTTTTGGCGGTACATATAGTAGGGTTGCATTCCCAGAGCGGCGGCCGCCGCGGCGCTCTCTCGCAACATGGATTCCATTCTGTCCGCCTGTGCAAGCAGATCTGCCGCGGCCTCCTCTTCCTCATGAAGTCTCGATGCCCGTTTGATTGCGAGCGTATGAATTGTCAGGCTATCCGGCTTCAACCGAACAATGCGTTCCATAGTTCTCCTGACATCTTCCTGCGTTTCCCCCGGCAGCCCAAGAATTAAATCCATATTGATGTTGTCAAAGCCTATCTCCCGGGCCGTCTCCAGCGCCACCTCGGCCTGCTCCACTGAATGGCGCCGTCCTACGGCATCCAGCGTCTTTTGATTCATGGTCTGGGGATTGATGGAGATCCGATCAACCCCATGATCCGCCAGAACCCGAAGCTTCTCCCGCGTAATCGTGTCCGGCCGTCCGGCCTCCACCGTGATTTCCCTCAGAGCTGAGAAGGAGTAGAGGGCATCCGCCCGCTCTAGAATCCGGTCCAGACTGCCAGCGTCCAACACTGTAGGCGTTCCGCCTCCCATGTAAAAGCTCTGTAGCCGCCGTCCTTCCAGCAGTGCGGCTGTCCTCTGCATCTCTTGCAGGAGGGCTTCCACGTAGGCAGGCAGCACCGTCCCATAGGAGTGGAAGTCATAGGAGACAAAGGAACAGTAGGCACACCGGGATGGACAGAAGGGAATTCCCACATAGAGACTGACATCCATGCCATCATGGTCCGCAAGCAGTATGCGCTCCTTGCTGGCCACGGCCGCTGCTAATTCTGCTTTCTCCCTCTGGACTAAGTACTCCTTCATCAGACAGGTGGACGCTTCCGTCTGCGTCATACCGCTCTCCATAAAATCATAGGGAATTTTGGAAGGGCGAACACCTGTCAGGATTCCCCACGGCAGCCTTTGCCCCAAGTATGCGGAAAAAAGCCGGTACACCATCGCCTTTGCCTGATTTTTACCGCCCTGATCCGGCCACTGCTCCTGCCCTATCAGACGGCCTTGCTCATCATATAAGCGTCCAGCCAGAGGGTGAGCCGAAAGTTCTAGGCGCATAGCTCCAGGCGTCCCCCCAAACCCCACCGCCGAAAATGGCAAAAACTGCCGGATCAGCATTTCAACCTCATACTGAAATCTCTGGAGCTCGCAGTCCATGCGGATGTCAATTGTCGCACGCTTCATCTAAAAGTCCCACATTCCCGCTGAGAGATTGAGAAACGGATTTTGGCCCCGCTCCTCACCGATGGTCGTCGCAGGACCGTGACCGGGAAATACTCGCACCTCATCTGGCAATTCCAGGAGCTTCTGCCGAATGGAGGTGACTAAATCCGCTGGACTGCCGTGGTAGAAATCGGTCCGGCCAATACTCCGCCAAAACAGAGTATCCCCGTCAAAGACGGTCCCCTCCCGCTCAAGAAAGTAACAGACACTGGCCTGGCTGTGCCCTGGAACTTTCATGACGCGCAAGTCAAGGGCTCCAAGAGGCAGATGCTGTTCATCCTCCACCAGCATTCCATTGTCGTGGACTGCGGTCTCAAATGTCTGGAATACCTGTGCGCTATACGGGGAAGCCTTCACCTCCGGCGAGTGGATGTACTCCATCTCCTCCCGGTGCACCACGATGGGACATCCGTATATCTCCGACAGAAGAGGCGCATCCTTCATATGGTCCATATGGCCGTGGGTGACCAAAATGTACCGCACCGTGAGGCCCATGGCCTCAACCCGCTTTGCGATCCGCCTTCCTTCCGCGCCGGGATCGATGATCGCCGCGTCCTTTGTCACTTCGTCGGCAATGATATAGCAATTGGTTTCCAGCGCACCGACAACAATCGTTTCCAACATCATAGTCAACACCTCGTCTATCAACGCATTATTTCATCTGTATCCAATAGGATGGTGACCGGGCCGTCGTTGACAAGGGTGACCTTCATGTCCGCCCCAAACTGCCCTGTCTGTGTCTTCTTTCCCAGTAACCCGTCGATCTTTGCAATAAAATATTCATACAGGCCGTTGGCCTCCTGAGGTTTCGCCGCCCGGGTGAAGGATGGCCGCCGCCCGTGGGAGCAGTCCGCAGCTAAGGTAAACTGGGATACCACCAGCATCTCGCCGCCCATATCCTCCACGGAAAGGTTCATCTTATCTTGACTGTCCGTGAAGATTCGCAGCTGTGTTATCTTATTTGCCAAAAAATCCGCTTCCCGCTCCGTGTCGCCTTCAACAACCCCCAGCAAAATGGCCAGCCCCTGCCCAATGCTTCCAATGACCTCATCCTCCACCGCAACGGACGCTGCCGCCACTCTCTGTACTACAGCCTTCATTGGTACAATCTCCTATTCTATTAATCTTCTATTCTATCATACCATACTTCTTTATAAATGCAAGTGGAAATTGCGCGCTTATCCATTGGCGCTCCAGCACCTCTTTCTCTGCTCACCCGCCTGGCGGCGGACTTTTTTATATAAAAATACCTTTCTATGGTATTTCCACAGAAAGGTATCGCTTTTTTTACCCGTTGGACGTCCGGACGATCTCATGGACGCCGGGAATCTGAGAAATCTTTTTGCTCAGCTGTTCCAGCTGCTCCTTAGAGGAGATCTCCACCGTTATATTGAAAACATCCTCCCGTTTATCCTTTGTAAGGCGGACATTGAGGGCTACAATGGTAATATTCTCATTGTTGATGATGCTGGAAATATCGGCCAGAATGCCCTTGCGCTCCTCTGTCAGCACCTGAATGCTGGATTCGAACTTCATTCCCGTCGTTTCGCCAGGCGCCACCTCCCACTCTGCATCGATGAGCCGCTGCCGTTCCTCGTCCTCCAGCTGAATAATGTTGATGCAGTCGGTGCGGTGGATGGACACGCCGCGACCTCTGGTGATATAGCCGATGATCTCATCGCCTGGCACCGGATTGCAGCACTTGGAGAATCGAACCGCCACATCGTGGATTCCTCGGACTGTGATGGCGCTTCCCTTTTTCCGGCCGGATTCCTGTGCCTGTTCCGGGCGCTTCTCGATTTTCTCCTGCAAATGCTGGACGAAATCATCGTCGCTCAGATCCAGCAAGTGTTCCTTCCGGTACTCCTCGTACAGGCGGTTGACCACCTGCCCTTCCTTCAACCCGCCGTGGCCGATGGCCGCCAGGACAGACTCCCAGTCCTTAAACCCGTACTTTCTCTGGACAATGCTCATCCACTCTGGCTGAAGCACCTCGTGCAAGGGGATATTTTTGCTTTTCGCATATTTTTCCACCATCTCCTTGCCCTTGACGATGTTCTCCTGCTTGAACTCCCGCTTAAACCACTGACTGATTTTATTTTTAGCCTGGGTTGTGCGGACGATGTTGAGCCAATCCCGGCTAGGTCCCTTGGAATTTTGGCTTGTGATGATCTCCACACGGTCCCCATTTTTAATCTCATAATCCAGTGTCACGATCCTGCCGTTCACTCTAGCGCCAACCATCTTATTTCCCACGGCGCTGTGGATCTGATAGGCGAAATCAATTGGCGTTGAGCCCGCGGCCAGATCGACCACATCCCCTTTGGGGGTAAAAGCGTACACGGAATCTTTCAATCCATCCAGCCCTAGCTTCAGCGCGCTCATAAACTCTTTATTGTCCGATAAATCCTGCTGCCACTCCAAAATCTTTTGCAGCCAAATTAATTTTTCTTCTTCCGTCTTCGATGTGGCGCCGGCTGCGCCCTCCTTGTATTTCCAGTGGGCGGCGATTCCGTACTCCGCCGTGCGGTGCATATCCCACGTTCGAATCTGCACCTCAAAGGGCTCGCCCTCCGGCCCCATAAGCGTGGTGTGAAGGGATTGGTACATATTGGGCTTTGGCATGGCAATATAATCTTTAAACCGCCCTGGCATGGGCGTGTACATCTCATGGATGATGCCCAAGGCCCCATAGCAGTCTTTGACAGAGTCTACAATGGCGCGGACGGCGAACAGATCGTAAATCTGATCTAAAGACTTATGCTTATTCTGCATCTTTTTATAAATACTGTAGAAATGTTTCGGCCGACCCTCAACCCTTGCGTGGATTCCCGCGTCGTCCAGATTGTCCTGCAGATCCCGGACGATCTCCTCAATAAAATGCTCTCGATCGGAGCGTTTTCGGTCGATCTTCGTGACCAAATCGTAGTAAATTTCCGGTTCCAAATATTTCAGAGATAGATCTTCCAAATCCACCTTGATCTTAGAAATACCAAGGCGATGGGCGATGGGCGCATATATGTCCAGCGTCTCTCTCGCCTTTTCAATCTGCTTTTCTTTGCTCTTATACTCTAACGTTCGCATATTGTGAAGGCGGTCAGCTAACTTGATTAAAATAACCCGGATGTCCTTCGCCATAGCTAAAAACATCTTGCGGTAGTTCTCGGCCTGAATTTCCACCTTATCGGTGGAGGTGTAAGTCAGCTGTTTCAGCTTCGTCACGCCGTCCACAAGTCCAGCGACCTCATCTCCGAACATCTCAGCAATATCCTCCAGGGAAACCTTCGTGTCCTCCACAACATCGTGGAGTAGCCCTGCAATGATCGTCTCCAGGTCCAGCTCCAGATCTGCCAGGATTATGGCTACCTGTAACGGATGAATAAGATAGGGCTCTCCTGACTGACGCAGCTGTCCCTCATGGGCTTCCTTCGCCACCTGGTAGGCTTTCTCTACGCGGCTCAAGTCTTTTGCCGGATGATACAGCCGTATTTTGTCCAATAGGATTGCAAAGGTCTTTTCCATGGTATTCACCTGCCTCAGATAGAATTGACACTCGCCGTGAACAGCGAAAAAAATTGTCTATTTTTCATTATAAGCGTAATTATCAGATTTTTCAACTCTTTTTGAAAATTTTCTCACGCTTTCGATTTCTACGCAAAGGGACAGGCCGAAAAGTACAAAGTCTTCTCGGCCTGTCCTGTAATATAAAAAGAAGGGGATGAATATAGAATACGAAACAAATATGAAAATGATTCGGATTATCTTTGAACAAATTGTAAATTATAGATTATAAAGATTTTTGGTGGGAAATTCCGGCTCACAGGTGACGTTCAGCCCCAGCTCTCGCAGGCTCTGCTCATCATTGACTGACAGAATGTTGGAACAGTGCACCTCACACCCCTTCATAGCGGGAAGCTTTGCCAAAACCAGCGAGGCCAAGGGGTTCGTCGCCTCGCAGATGCTGAGCGCCGTCAAAACCTCTTTTAGATTGAGGACCGGCTCTCGCCCCGGCTGCATCAGCTTCTTGAGGCGCAGGATCGGCTTCAACACCACGGGGGACAGCAGCAGAATCTCATCTGCAATGCCGGCCAGATACTTCAGCGAGTTCAACGTCATAGCCGCCGGCGCCGTCATCAAATCCGATGTCTTTCCGGTCAGAATCGATCCGTCCGGCAATTGAGCCGCCACCGCCGGCGCTCCTGTCTGCTCTGCTTTCTCCAGCGCAGGCTCCACCACCGTCCGATCCGTAGGCTCCAGATCCAGCGCCTTCATGATCAGCTCCACTTTCTCCACCGCATCAATGTCCACTCGCCCCATCTTATGGTCGCATCGTATCTTATAATACCGCCGCAAAACTTCCTGTTTCGATGCTTCCCGCACACATTCATCATCCACAATGCAAAATCCCGCCATGTTGACGCCCATATCCGTTGGAGATTGGTAGCCATCCTTATCGCCCGTCACCTTGGACAGGATGGTCTTCACAACCGGAAAGGCTTCGATATCCCGGTTGTAGTTCACCGTGGTCGTGCCGTAGGCTTCCAGGTGGAACGGATCGATCATATTCACATCGTTCAAGTCTGCCGTCGCCGCTTCATACGCCAGATTGACCGGATGCTTCAGCGGCAAATTCCATATGGGGAATGTCTCAAATTTTGCGTATCCCGCATGGATTCCCTTCGTATGTTCATAGTACACCTGGGACAGACATGTGGCCAGCTTTCCGCTCCCCGCCCCCGGCCCGGTGACCACCACCAGAGGTTTTGTCGTCTCGATATACGGATTCGAACCATATCCATCCTGGCTGACAATCAAGTCCACATTTGTGGGATACCCCTTGATCGGCCTATGAATATACGTAGTCAATCCCAACATCTCTAATTTCTTGCGAAAGGTATCTGCCGCCGGCTGGTCTGTATACCGGGTGATCACCACACTGCTGACAGTCAGACCCAGCCTTCGGATACTGTCGATCAACCGCAGCACATCCATATCGTAGGTTATCCCGATATCAGCCCGAACCTTGTTTTTCTCAATATCACCGGCTCCAATACAGAAGATGATCTCTGTCTTCTCTTTAAGCTCCTGCAAAATTCGAATTTTGGCGTTCATCTCGAAGCCTGGCAGAACCCTGGCGGCGTGATAGTCGTCAAATAGCTTGCCGCCAAACTCCAGATACAGCTTGTTGTCAAATTTTTCAATTCGCTTTACAATCTGCTCTGTCTGCATCTTCATGTACAAATCGTGGTCAAATCCCTGTGTCATCGCTACCTCCATGTTGCCGTAGTATCCCTCGCGCGCATTGCATTCCTGACAAATAAATAAGTTCGCTTCGCGAACTTTCCCATAGGTAAGAAAAACCTCCTGCAATGATCCACTCCATATTATACATCTTTTCGTGGATTTTACAAGAGGTGCAACCTATAAAAATCGGTTTTTGCTAAATTATAAATTGTACGGCGGAATCGGATCTTATTTTGTCATATTTAGACGATGATGACTCGCAAGAACCCGCTTAAGTCTCTCAAGGCCCTCCAAGACACATTTTTGGGGACACGCAAAATTCATGCGCTCAAAGCCGGCGCCGCCTGTTCCGAACTGGGCGCCATCAACGGTAAAGAACATGGCTTCCTTTTGTAGGAGCTGTCTCCGCTCCTCCTTCGACAGCTGAATCTTGCTAAAATCCAGCCACTGTAGATAGGTTCCCTCCAGGGCGGTGACACCGATTTCGGGCATGTTGGCATGAATATACTCACGGATCGCTTTCTGTGTACGGCTTAACTCCGCCAGCAACTGATCAAGCCAGGCTTCACACCGGGTATAGGCCAGAATGCACGCCTCATACCCCACCGCGTTGACGCTGGAGTGCATCTCCCGACAGAATGCATTTCGCAGTGATTCATTGGGGATGATGATATTCGAAGTATGTAGGCCCGCCAAATTAAAGGTTTTGCTGGGAGCGGTGCAGACGATCAAATTCTCCAGGCAGAAAGGTGCCGCCAGGGCAAAGGTCGTGTGCTCAAATCCTGGCATGATAATATCAGAGTGAATCTCATCGGATATGACGGTCACATCACAGCGCTTACAGATTCTTCCAACTTCTTGGAGTTCCTCCTTCGTCCACACACGCCCCACCGGATTGTGTGGACTGCAAAATAAAAGCGCTTTGACGGTTGGGTCCTGTGCTTTCCGCTCAAGATCGGCAAAATCCATCTCATAGCGATCCCTCCCCCTCCGCAAAGGCACTTCAACCCGGCGGCATCCCGCTTGTTCCGAAGCGTTTAAAAAAGGGGGATACACCGGCGGCATCACAAGCAAACCTTCTCCAGGGCGGACGAGGGCTCTAACCGCCGCGTTGAATCCATTGATGACGCCAGGCGCCGTCACAATCCACTCTTTCTCTATCTTCCAGTGATGCCGGCGCTCCATCCACCCACAAACAGCATGATAATACTGAGACGTGGGACTGGTATATCCAAAAATCTGGGATCGCACATAGTCCGTCAGCCCCTCAACTAACTCCGGCGGATGGACAAAATCCATGTCGGCCGTTGTAAAGGGAACAATATCAGAGCCCGCCTCCGGACATATGTTCCGCATGTTCATCCATTTTTCAGACCCCTGCACCGATCGGTCCACAAGCGTTGTAAAATCATAGGTCATCTGTCTTTCCTCCTAAAACAATCCTTAAATATTGTCCTCCGCCAGTATACATCCCATCCTGCAATTTGTCAACGAAATTTCTATGGGCTTCTTACATAAAAAACGACCCCCGAGAACAGAGAACCTCTGCCCACAGGGGGTCGCGACTTATGGTGTTTACTTAGAAAGACGCTCTTTTAGGGAAGCCAGCTGATCCGCCAGTTCTTTTGGCAGCTTATCGCCAAACTTCTTGTAGAATTCTTCGATGCCTTCCGCCTCTTTGCTCCACAGATCGTTATCGACAGCTAGAATGTCTCTCAGAGTATCAATGCTGAAATCAAGACCCTCCAGATTGATATCCTCCGCTTTTGGAACATAGCCGATTGCGGTCTCATCAGCGTCAACCTTGCCCTCACAGCGCTTGATAATCCACTCCAGAACACGGAAGTTGTCCCCGAATCCGGGCCAGATGAAGTTTCCATCCTCATCCAAACGGAACCAGTTTACATTGAAAATCTTTGGCGCCTTGTCGCCAAGCACTTCGCCCATCTCAAACCAGTGCTTGAAGTAGTCTCCCATGTTGTACCCGCAGAAAGGCAACATAGCCATAGGATCACGGCGGACAACGCCGACGGCTCCCGTGGCAGCAGCCGTTGTCTCGGAGGCCATGATGGAACCGACGAACACGCCGTTATCCCAATCCCTGGACTGGTATACAAGAGGCGTGGTCTGCGCGCGGCGCCCGCCAAAGATGATGGCCGAGATCGGTACGCCGGAAACTGCATCGAATTCAGAGCTAATGCAGGGGCAATTCTTCGCAGGTGCGGTGAAACGGCTGTTGGGATGCGCTCCCTTTTCCGTTGAGGTCTTGCCGTTCCAGGGCTCGCCCTTCCAGTTGAGTGCATTCTCCGGAGGATTCTTATCGAGACCCTCCCACCAAACCGTGTTGTCATCCAAGTTCAGGACTACGTTGGTGAAGATGGTATCCTTCTTCGTAGATTGCAGCGCGTTGGGATTGGACTTTACGTTGGTCCCGGGCGCAACGCCAAAGAAGCCGTACTCGGGGTTGATTGCCCACAGGCGTCCATCCTCCCCCTTGCGCATCCAGGCGATATCATCGCCCACGGTCCACACTTTATATCCATTCTTGGTGTATCCCTCCGGCGGGATCAGCATTGCCAGATTCGTCTTACCGCAGGCTGAGGGGAACGCCGCGGAGACATACTTAACTTCCCCCTGGGGATTCTCGATTCCCAGGATCAGCATATGCTCCGCCATCCACCCTTCGCATTTGCCAAGGTAGGATGCAATGCGCAGTGCAAAGCATTTTTTGCCCAGCAGCACGTTTCCGCCATAGCCGGAGTTGACGGAGATGATATAGTTGTCTTCCGGGAAATGGCAGATGTACCGTTTCTCCGGATCGATATCGCATTTTGCGTGAAGTCCCTTAATCCAGTCCTCGCTGTCGCCCAAAACCTTTTCCACTTCAGCGCCGACACGAGTCATAATGTTCATGTTCAACACGACGTAGATGGAGTCTGTGACCTCATATCCGATCTTCGCTAAAGGAGAGCCAACAGGACCCATGGAATATGGAATCACGTACATTGTACGTCCCTTGTAGCTTCCGCGGGCAATGTCGAACAGCATCTTATACGCTTCCTGCGGTTCTTTCCAGTTGTTGGTCGGGCCGGCATCCTCCTCTTTCCGAGAGCAGATAAAGGTTCTATCCTCGACACGGGCCACGTCGTTCACCTTTGTCCGATGGAGATAGCACCCCGGCAGTTTCTCTTGATTCAGCTTTATGAGCTCGCCGGTGGAACACGCCTCCGCCCGAAGAGCTTCGATCTGGGCTTCGGAGCCATCGATCCACACAACCTTGTCGGGAGTCAGAAGCGCCTTCATCTCGTCAATCCATGCTAGAACTGATTTGTTTGTCGTCATAATAATCTCCTTTCAGCATTTAAAAACTTACACTCCTTGTATTATAATACATCGTGACAGAAAGATCAATACAGATTTCATGAATTTCCTGTTAAGTCAGTACAACTTGATCGAATTCACAATTTCAAGCAAAATACACCATGGAATTATGGCTTTGCCCAATATTTGTTAGATAATTGTCAATCCTATCCTGCAATATTCTGCAAAAAACAAAAGATTTTGCTCTGCCCCATGATGGATTTTATCTGGTAGTATGTCCACTTTCATCTAAAAAATAGCAAACTCACCAAAATTTTCATTGACGTAATGTTGTCCTCCTATTTCTTTCATAAAATCGTAATATTTCAAAATAAAGAAATATACAGATTCTTTCCCATTCAGGGAATCCTATGGAATGGAAAGGAGATGTTTCAATGAAATTCAACATTTTTCAAAAATATCCGAACAAGATAACGCCACACAAAAGCTCCTCCGGCGTCCAAAGACTTGGCAGTCTCCTCCTGCTATGCTTCGCGCTGCTCTACTCCACCTGTGGAGTGTTCCGCTCTTCCGCTCACACTGCCTCTGTTCCGCAATCCAATGCACACAGCACCGGTGGTCCTCTTGAACTCACAAACTTTTCCAATTTATATAGCGCTAACGGCATCTTAGTGCGTCGCCATGATTTCGCGGTGCTAGCTCGAAAGGATGCGAACGATCGAGTATACCCAGCGTCGCTGACAAAGATCCTGACTCTTCTCACAGCTCTAAACACAAATCCTCGTCTAAGCGATACCGTCACTCTTATCCCCGATGATTTTGCCGGATTAAGAGAAAAAGGGGCCGCCGTCGCAGGCTTTGCGGAAGGTGAGAGGGTCTCCATCGAAGATCTGCTCTACGGGGTTATGCTGCCTTCCGGCGCCGACGCTGCCAATGCCTTGGCCCGAGCTGTAGCCGGTTCCACTGAGAACTTTGTTGTCATGATGAATCAAACAGCTGCTGAAGTAGGCATGACCCATTCGCATTTCGTCACTGTCACTGGTCTGCACGATCCGGACCATTACACGACGGTTGCCGACTTAGCGCTCCTGCTAAACAAGGCCTTGGACAATCCCATCTTCCGGGACGTATTTACTGCTAAAAGCTATCGCACCTCCTCCACCTGGCAGCACCTAGGCGGCCTCCGGCTCACCAGCCGCTTTTTTGAAAAAATGAAGTCCGGGGAAATTGAAGGATATTCGATTCTGGGAGGCAAAACCGGATATACTGACGAGGCCGGTCTATGCCTTGCCACCCTAACCGAACGAGACGGCGACGAGTATATCTTGATCACCACTGGTGCCCCTGGAAGCAATCAAACGGAGCAATACAATATTCTCGATGCGTATACCGCCTATTCCTCCTTACAGGAGCCTATGTCATAATGAAACGTCTTCGGCATTTTGTTCCTGTAGAACCACAAAGTCTCTGGGCTACTCGCTAGCAGTCCCAGAGACTTTTTGACACATATATCACGCCTTGATGGCGCCTTCCGAAACGCCTTTAACAAAGTACTTTTGCAGACATAAAAAGATAATGATCATGGGAATTACCGTGATGAGAACGGATGGGAAGATAATCTCCCAAGGACTGCCGAACTGTCCCGACGTCATTTTAGCATAGTAGAGTTCCAGCACCAGCGTCCTCTGATCCGACAGGCCGAGGGTCAGGAAGGGAAGCAGATAATCGTTCCAGATCCACATTCCATTTAGAATCATAACGGTTACAGTCGTGGACTTGACAAGGGGAAAGACAACGCGGAAAAACATTTGAAAAATGTTTGCTCCGTCAATCAAAGCTGCTTCCTCGATTCCCCTGGGCACACTCTTGAAAAATCCGGAGTACAAGAAGATGGACATGGACAGCCCAAACCCCGCGTACATGATAATGAGCCCTGGAATATTTTTCAAGTGCAGCGCATCCATAATATTCATCAGCGGGTACATGACTGCCTGAAATGGAATCAGCATGGCGGCGACGAACATTAAATAGATAAAGGTTGAACCGCCTGACTTGTGCCGGGTAATAATCCAGCCACACGGGGATGCGACGAGGACGATGAGCAGCACTGAAATAATGGTGATCAGCAGTGTATAGCCAATGGCCTGCGGAAAATGGATGGATGCAAAGGCATTGATTAAATACTGGAACGTCCACTCGTCCGGAAGCGCCAGCGGATTTCGTACAATCTCCGCCTGACTTTTAAAAGAATTGAGCAGTAAGAATAAAAGTGGCGTCAACGTGTACAGTAAGAGTACCGTTAGAACGATATACAGAATGATCTGTCCAGCTTTCCCCGTTCCCGGTTTCATAGATGCATCTTGCCTGGCCATTAGAACTCCACCTCCCTAGACCGCGTCACGTACACCTGGATAAGCGATATCGCCGCCACAATCAAGAAGAAAATCACCGCCTGCGCCTGCGCGACTCCATAATTGGGAGGCTGCGTATCCCGAGTTGTCCGCAGAATCTGCAAAGCCAGCATTCGCGTGTCAAAATCACCGTTGGTCAGCGCCAGATTTTGATCCAGCAGCTTAAAGGAGTTGGCCAACGTCAAGAATAGAACTACGGTGATGGATGACATTAACAGTGGCAGCGTGACTTTGAAAAACCGCCGCACAGGGCCAGCTCCATCTATGGCAGCCGCCTCGTACAGGTCGCTGGGGATAGAATTAAGCCCGCCGATATAGATCAACATCATATAGCCTGCGCTCTGCCAGGTTGTCATGATGACGAGAGCAAAGAGAGCTTTGACGGGGTCCTGGGTCATGTACCGCATAAATTCCAGGTGCAGAAGGCCATCCGGACTAAAAATCAAATCCGTATACACGACTTGAAAAATAAATTGCCAGACATATCCCATGGCCAGTCCGCCCAACATATTGGGCATAAAGAACACCGTTCTATACATACCCACTCCGCGGTGAATGCTGCCCAGCATCAGGGCAAAGGCAAGGGCAACTAGATTGATGGCAATGACCGCCACCACCGTGTAGGCTACGGTATACCACAGGGATCTGGTAAATGTGCCTGTGGTGAAAGCTTTAATATAATTGTCAAACCCGACAAATGATTGGAATAAGGTTCCGCCGGCAAAGTACGTGCCTCGCCAGGAAGTAAAAGAGTAGACGATGCCGGTAAAAAACGGCAGTGCAATAACCAGGACAAAGAGCAAAACAGCAGGCAGCACTAGGATTCCAAACCATCGTTTAAAATATTTATCCATTGTATCCTCCATCTGCCGTCAAAAAGCGGCGCATAAATCGGAAAAACACCTGTCCATACCGTACTGGGACAGGTGTTTTCCTAACCCCTGTTTACTGGGCGTTTTTCATTTCCTTCCATTTTGAAATGGCAAAATCCGCAATCGCTGAATAATCATTTTCATTCCACTGTTCTTTAATGAGATACTGTTCCATCAGCTGTTTCCCCACAACTTCGCTGGACCAGCTGGCTGGCGCGCCATTGTATGGGTCCGACAGCGTTCTGCCTTCCTTGACATAGCTCATAATGGAACTTCCCAGGGCATCTTCCATCTCGATATCTTCGGATGCATTATAGGGCACGGCTTTAAACATACCGACAATATACGTGTTGACGTTTTCCGTCTTCTGCATCCATTTCAGGAAATTGATGGCTTCCTGCTGAATCTCCTCAGACACCTTCGCGTTGACAGCATAAAAATTGGGCACATAGACGGGGATCGAGCTGTTAAACTCCTCCGCTGTCTTTCCAGTTTTGATCATATCATCGGTCACGGGACACTTCAGCGGAATAAAGCTTGACCGGTTTGCCACGTCCTGGTTAACTTTTCCTACATTGGATGAGGCCCAGTTTCCCTGCTGCAAGAAGACCGCGTTGCTATCGGCATACATCTGGATAGACTGATCATACCCAAAACTGGATGCGTTGATCAGATCCCGTCCGCGGGATGCGTGCCCCTTCAGGCCACCCACGTGTTGGGTTACAAAGTCGAGCATCTCAGCGTAGGCTATGAAGGGCTCCTTCAGCTGATCCAACTGCTCATCCTTTGCATCCGCCGCTTCGATCGGAGTGGAAAAGACTGTGTTGATGGCGATATTGATCGCATGGTCGCCATAGGTCCACTTCTCCGATCCCGCAAAGGCGAAGACACCTGTCAAATTCTTTGCAAGCCCTGTCTTTTCCGCTTGGAAAGTGTATTCATTGCCGTTGACCGTGACCTTAGCTGCGCTGGGTGTGGCGACATACTGATCGATGGCTTCACACAGCTTTGTAAAATCTTCGTAAGAGCAGGTACGGAGATCTTTCAGCAGCGCCTCATGGCTATTTGCACCGAAAAGGTCGTCCAACATCTGAGAATCCACCATATAGCCGTATCCCTCTACATTGAAAGGAATCCCGTAGCTTGCTTTGCCATCAGTGGTCAGACGCATATTCTCCGGAATGCCCTCCACGATACTCTTAAATTCCGAATCCTCCACCGTTGTCAGATCCAGGGCTGTTCCACTCTGTTGCCACTCCGGCAATTCTTTGACACCCATGATGGAAAAAATAGCCGGCGGCGTGTTGGAGTTCATCTGCGCGCGAAGCGGCTCGCTGGCGTCCGTTCCAGCGCCGACGGAAAACGGCTTCGTCGGAACGCCTGTCTCCGCAGTATAGGCTTTGCACATAGCCTCAAATTCGTTTGCGTTTTCACCTTTTGAGTTAAAAATATACAGCGTTGGCTTGTCGTTATTGCCGGTACCAGTTCCAGAGTTCTCAGAAACTTGCGAGTTATCACTTATACCGGAGCTAGAATTATTCTGATCCTTCGATTTACAACCAGCTGCCAGAGTGGTCATCAGGACCGTCATCAACAGCAGGGCAAGTGCTTTCTTACATGGTTTCATAAGCTTAATTCCTCCTTTTGTCCAATATCTTTCCCGTATTTAGAGGGAAATATTCCAGTCAAACTCGAGATATATAAAACCCATCTATTGACTCCCGCCACCTTTCATACTATAATACCCTTAACTCTACAGTGAACGGTTGGAGGTTTTTATGATGAACGATCAAAGTAAAAATGCGGCATATTTTGGCTTTTCCCCGGACAATAATGGTGACGCTAACACCCTCGCTCTGCAACATGCGGTTACAGGAGGTGGCACGATCTACATCGATCAGGTTGGCATCTACGATCTGAGTGGCACCATCGTATTGGATAGCTGCACAAAGCTTGTCTTTGGCCCTGGAGTCATTCTTCGAAAAGTTCCAGCTCAAGATGGAACGCCCTGTGGCTATACTTTTGTCAATCGCGGTGCGTACACCCGCTCCTGCGATCATCACATCGAGATAACCGGCCTGCATCTGCTCTGCAATGGAAATGAAGCGGTGGGAGCGATCCCTGGATTGCGCGGCCATCTGTCATTTTTCTATATCCGAGACCTCATCATCCGCGACTTCCACTGTCCGGATGTATTGCACTCTTGCTTCTGCATCCATGCGTGTACTTTCGAAAATCTCCTTCTCGACAATCTGTTCATCGAAGGATTCAAGGACGCAGTCCATCTTGGCAAGGGCCATAAATTTGTGATCCGACATGGGGTGTTTAAGACCTTCGATGATCCAATCGCCTTAAACGCTCACGATTACGCCACCTCCAATCCGCAGCTAGGATGGATTGAAGACGGCGTCATCGAGGATTGCTATGATTTGAATCAGGAGACGACGACAGGATTCTTCTGCCGCATTCTCGCTGGCTCCTGGTGCGATTGGCGAGCAGGAATGGAGGTACGGCACTCGGATACTGTTGTGTGCAATCACAAGCTGTACCGGGTTATCATGGAACCAACGGGGGAGATTTACCGCTCCTATACGCCCCCAACCCATGCCCATGGCATCGAGGAATATGATGGAGGCATCCGGTGGGTTATGGTCCAGGACGACGACGAACTTTATAATTGCGGCTGCCGCAACATTCATTTTCGCGACATTTTCCTTCAAAAGAAACGGGATTGCGCCTTCTCCATCCATTTTGACAACGATAACTGGTCCCATAGCTGCTATCCCTATTCCACCATGCCGGTCCAGGAGGACCTGATCTTCGAGAATATCTTTATGGAAAATCAGATCCCCCATCTCATCCGCTCTTCCACCCCCGTCAATACCATCAAGTTACTTAATTCTGTCCTGCAAAATAGCACGATCGCCTTGCGGACACTTCCCGTCGATGGTCTAGTCTATGGGCAGACGGATATTCTCCTCTCAGGGACGACCTTTAAAGGGAGCGGTGTTCAGGATCTGGTCCGCTGTGATGGCGGCCGGAATGCTCGTTTGAAGATTGCGGCGAGCATTGCACCAGACGATTACCATCCTTGCATTTGCGGAAGCGTGCGCCTTCTGGACAGTGACATCGAGATTCAAGTCCGGCAATAGGGCCGGCTTAGGACTTCAAGTTGGGTGTCACACCCCAGATTTCCCTGGCATATTGTAGGATCGTTCGGTCGCTGGAGAATTTGCCGGCTCCCGCCGTATTGTAAAAACATTTGCGGGTGAAATCTTCCCGGTCCTTGTAGTCGGCGTTAACTTTCATCCTTGCATCGCAGTAGGGAAGCAAATCCAGCAATATATAATAATGATCCGGCGTATGCCAGCTGGCGCCATACAAAATGGACTCGTACAGTTCCCGAAAGACTCCGCTTCCACCATCGGAAAATGTTCCGTCCACCAATGTATCCAGCACCGCTTTCACCCGAGGCTCCCTCTCATAGATAGCTCTCGGATCGTATTGTCCCTTGATTCTATCCAAGTCCTCCACACGCGCGCCAAAAATATAGTTATTTTCCATGCCGGCCTGCTCCACGATTTCAATATTGGCACCGTCATAGGTTCCCAGTGTGACAGCGCCGTTGAGCATGAATTTCATATTGCTGGTGCCGCTGGCCTCGGTGCCGGCGGCAGAAATCTGCTCGGAAACGTCCGCTGCGGGAATTAACTTTTCCGCGTAGGATACATTGTAATTCGTGACAAACAGGACTTTCATCTTGTCCTGAACCTGTGGATCTGCGTTAATTTTCAACGCGATCTCTTGAATGAATTTTATAATCCCCTTGGCCCGGACATACCCTGGCGCGGCTTTCGCGCCAAATAGGAAGGCCGTGGGGTAGAAATTTTGGACTCGCCCATCTTTTACTCCAAAATACAAGTCTAAAATTGACAGGGCATTCATCAACTGCCGTTTATATTCATGCAGCCGTTTTACCTGAATATCAAACATGAAATCGGGCGAGATACAGACGCCTTCTTTTTTTTGCAGATACGATGACAGCTGTTCCTTTTTCTGGCGTTTCACGGCTGCATATTGCCGAAGCAGTTCCGAGTCCTGACCATAGGGCCGCAACTTTTCTAGGTCTTGCAGGTCTGTCAGCCACCCTTCCCCGATGGTTCTGGTAATCAGCGCCGCAAGTTCTGGGTTGCAAAGCGCCAGCCATCGCCTTTGGGTAATGCCATTGGTCTTGTTATTAAAGCGCTGTGGATAGAGGCGATACCATTCCGGCAAGGCGGTTCTCTTTAAAATTTCTGTGTGCAGCTCAGCCACACCGTTTACGGAGTGCGAGCCATAGATCGCCATGCGCGCCATGTGAAGGCGGCCATTTTCTATGATTGCATAGCGGCCCGTTTCCATACTCGCTTCTGATTTTAGTTCCCGGAAGAGGCCATTTTGGAGCATGACAATATAGGGGTAGACTTGCGGCAAAACGGACATAAACAGTCCGACATCCCACTTCTCCAGAGCCTCCGCCATGATGGTGTGATTGGTGTATGCAAACGTGCTGCGCACGATGGGAAACGCCTCTTCATAGGAAAGCTCTCCCCTCTCCATAAATAAGCGCAACAATTCTGGAATCGCAACTGTGGGGTGCGTGTCGTTGAGCTGAACCGCGTAGACTTCTGGAAAATGAGAGTATTCTCTTCCGTAGCGCGCCTCATAGCGTGCCATCAGGCATTGTAAGGACGCGCTGACAAAAAAGTATTGCTGCTTTAAGCGCAGGCGCTTCCCCCGGTCCGTATCATCGTTGGGATATAGCACGTCAGAGAGCATCTCCGCTTCGTTCCGCTCCCGAAACGCTTCCTCATACCGCTGTTCATTGAATGAAGGAAAGTCAAACTCTCGCACTGGCTCCGCCTGCCACAGGCGAAGAGTGTTGATCATGGCACAGTCGTATCCGATTACTGGCATATCATAGGGAACCGCATACACCGATTGGTCACCAAACTCGACTCTGACCTTTTCGTCCTCCCGCCGCACACTCCACGGGTCGCCAAAGCGTTCCCACCCATCGGCTTCCTCTCTCTGAAACCCATTTTGAAAATACTGTTTGAATAGGCCATAGCGATAGCGAATGCCAAATCCATCCATGGGGATGGACTGGGTTGCTGCCGAATCAAGAAAACAGGCGGCCAGACGTCCTAAGCCACCATTTCCCAATGCAGCATCCTCCACCTCCTCAAACATGGCGATATTCAATCCATTGTCTGCAAAGAGCTCCCGCAGCGAATCCAAAACTTTCATATTTAAGAGATTACTGTAGATCATGCGTCCAAGCAGGAACTCCGCAGAAAAATAGCAGGCCCTTTTGCCGCTCCCCGGGTTTTCCCATTTCTCTCGGATCTGCTTCATCGCAGCCTTCGAAACGGCTTGATATAGATCCCGCAGGCCCGCGTCCTGTAAGTTGATATTCGCTTCCAGCTCCAGATAGGCTTGTATATCGCGCTGAAAACCTTCTGCCATTGATTTTGTGTTCACAACAATCCTCCTATTCTGCTAATGCGCGTCCGTAAGTCTGGGTCAGCTCTACGATGCTAGCGGCCAGCTCGTCGGTCAGCGCGCCTTCTCTCATACGCCAGCGCCAATTTTCGCCCATGGTGGAAGGAAAATTCATTCTCGCCTCGTTGCCAAGCCCTAGATAATCCTGCATTTGAAATATCGCAGTGTCGGCACAGCTGGCCATGGCCTCTCGAATGATGGCGCCAGGCAAAGCCGCTTTGGTCTTGACTCGCAGATACTGTTTGGCAAATCGAAGTTCTTCTCCTCGCCGTTTGCCGAAATATCCGGCCAGCGTTTCATTATCGTGGGTTCCTCCATAGACTACAACATTCTTGTCATAGTGACATGGAAGATTCTCATTGGCTGGACCGCTGCCAAAGGCAAATTCCATGATTTTCATACCCGGATAGCCGGACCGCTTCAGCAGCCGCCGTACGCTTGGCACCACCAGCCCAAGGTCCTCCGCGATAATTTTGCTCTCTCCCAGCACAGTGGCTATGGCTTGAAGCAATTCTTCCCCTGGTCCTTTGCGGTATTCTCCCACCATGGCAGTCTCCGCCCCGTAGGGGATCGCGTAGTACCGAACGATTCCGATAAAGTGGTCGATGCGGATGAGGTCAAAGAGCGATGCACAGTGCTGCATTCGGGCTTTCCACCAGGAGTATTCCTCTTGACGCAGGGTTTCCCAGTTATACAGGGGATTTCCCCAAAGCTGACCCGTGGCGGAGAAAAGGTCTGGCGGAACACCGGCCACAACCGTGGGGCGCCTCTTCGCGTCCAGCAGAAAATATTCACTCTTTCGCCAAACGTCCGCGCTGTCAAGAGCCACATAGATGGGGATATCTCCGATAATCTGGACGTGCCGTTGGTGGGCATAGGCCTGCAAGGCCTTCCACTGCGCCATAAACTGATACTGACAAAATTTCCAGAATTCGATGTCCGTCTCATGCTGTCCCCGCCAGCGGTCGAGCGCAAGATTGTCGCCCATCCGCAACTCGTCTGGCCATTCCAGCCAGCTTTTCCCCCCCTGTTCCAGTTTAATGGCCATATACAGGCAATAGTCTTCCAGCCAATGGGCATTCTTTGCAACAAATGCCTCATAGTCTGATCCCTTAGGCTGCCATCTGTCAAAGGCCTGCCGCAGAACTCGAAACCGAGCTTTGTAGAGTTTTGCGTAATCGATGCGCTCCGGGTCATCGCCCCAGTCTTCGCTTTCAATGGTTTTCTTATCTAGGATTCCTTCCTCCACGAGCATATCCAGGTCAATAAAATAGGGATTTCCCGCAAAGGCCGAAAAGCTTTGATAGGGGCTGTCTCCATAGCTAGTGGGCCCCACTGGGAGGACCTGCCAGTACCGTTGCCCCGCGCCGTGCAAAAAATCTATAAAGGCGTATGCGCTAGATCCCAGTGTTCCTATTCCATAGGGAGACGGTAGGCTGCTAATGGGCAATAGAATCCCGGCAGCCCGCTCTAAAGGTTTTTGTTTCCGTAATCGCTGCATCGTATCCTCCTTTCTGCATAGGGTTATTATAGTAAAATCCCGTTGTTCTATACCTGAGAGCGGGATTTTTTTCGAATGAAAGTCAGGTCCATTCTAAATAAAAAACGCCGCTATGGCCTCTGCCATACACGGCGTTTTTCTATGTCCTTTTATTTTTTGAGAATTTCACGACTTCGAATCCCACGGATTCGGCACGAAATCCCCGCCCCGGCACCATTTTAAATATCGAAGTGCATGGAGCTGTCCCGTCATCTCTCTTTCCCCGGAGTAAACCGGATCATGATACCCTTCCACGCAGATATCGCCCTCATATCCCGCTCCATAAAGGATGGAGAAGATGTCCCGCCAGTTCGTATCGCCAAAACCTGGCGTCCGCTCTGGTGCAAAATCGTGGGCTCCGTACACGCCCAGCCGCCGGACAGCATCCCAATCCACCGATGCGTCTTTTCCATGAAGATGGACGACCTTGTTCACCCACTGCCGCAGCTGTGCAATGGGATCGATCAGCTGGATCAGCTGATGGGCCGGCTCCCATTCCAGCCCAAGGGCTTTGGAGGGCACTGCGTTGAACATCAGTTCCCACGCTCTCGGGTTAAATCCGATATTGCAGGTGGCGTGTTGCCACGTGCCACCCATGGGGCAATTCTCAATGGCGATTTTCACCCCTCTGTCCTCCGCCCGCCTCGTCAATTCGCCAAAAACCTCGCTGAACTTCGGAATCGCCGCTTCCACGGACTCGCCCTCCAGCCCGCCGGCAAAGGTACAGACTGTGGACGCGCCAAAAAGATGGGCCACGTCAATACAGTGCGCCAGTGTCTCCCTGTGGTCCTCATATTGGAGTGCATTGCAATAATAGCCGAGACTCGTCACGTACACACCGCTGTCCCCAAGGATCTCCTTGATCTTTGACGCCAGCTCTCTCAGATCCACGCCTCCCAGGGACATGTGAAAGTTGATAGACACGCATTCAAATCCCGCCTGCACCATGGCCGGCAGCCACTGCTCCACTTGTCCCCCTGGAATGCAAGTTCCGATGTCAATCTGTTGTTTCATCTTTACCATCCTCCTTATCCTTTTGCGTTTTTTCCTCTGGTCTCCCGGAATTTTCCTGGAGTGACCCCGGATAACTTCTTAAATACCTTTGAAAAATAGCTTTGGTCTTCATACCCCACCATGTTGGAGATATCCACCAGGTTGACGCCGTCCTTGAGTAGCAGCCTCTTCGCGTTGTCCACCCGCACTTTATTGAGGTAGTTATTAAAACTGGCTCCCATCTCTTCCTTGAAGATCTTGCTGAAGTAGGAGGGACTCAGATAGACTTGGCTCGCCACATCCTCCAGCGTCAGCTTCTCCATATAGTGCTGCTTTATATACTTATCCGCTTTGTACATGATGTCCACATGTTTTACATCGGAGAACCCAAACACCATGTCTCCGAAGCGGCGAATGATGGAGGAGAGCCATACGGTAAGATCCTCAAAGTTGGTAATCTGATTGATATCATTCACATACCGCAGGTTCCAGCCGAAGATCATCTCCACATCGCCGCCGCTCTCCATCACGGCGCGGGATAGCACGATCACCAGTTCCAACACCCGCACCTTGATCACGTCCAGGTTTCCTCCGGAGTGAAACAGAATATGCCCCAGGATTTCATTGAGAACTCTCTGCGCATCCTCGTTGTTTCCATCCGTAATGTAGGCCAGGAGTTCCTTTTCTTTTTCAATCGGATAGACCTCCTGTCCGAGCCCCTCCGTGATATTCTTGATGCATTGAATGTACTCGGAGATGTCTGACTGGTTTTGCTGGTTGTCCCGGCGCATCCAATAATCATCATTATCGCCCTCGCACAGATACGCGGCCGTATAAAATAATTGCTCCGCCAATCCCGTAACCCTCTTGGGCTCCATGAAGGGAAGCTGCTGAAGCAGCGTGCGAACTTGCTCCTTCGTCTGTTTTTCCAGCTTGAGCCGAAGCGCCAAATCAAATTCGATGTATTCCTCCATGTCAAACATCATAACCGGGCCTGCGGTCAGCGCTCCCACTAAGATACCGTCTTTCATGATGGGTGAGGCCCAGTTTGTAAGGCCCATGGGACAAAAATATATATATTTACCGCCAAAGCGCTGTGCCTGCATACTTCCGTACCGGTATGTCTTGCTCCGAAAGTCCTTGTCTGGTTGGTGCTCGGCACAAAAACGGCAGTACTCACATGGGCGGCCCGCGGAGGCAATCACCTCCCCGTTGCTATCCACAAGCTTTGTATATATTCCCGTCGAGAGGGCATAGCTCTCGATTGCTTCTATTTCCTTATCGCGTTGGATTCGATCTTCCGAATTTTTCATAGCACCCACCTTTTTTCTTACTCAACTCGTATTATACTACAATTTTGGCGGAATGAAAAGTCTGTTTTTTTGGGAAAAGCACTGCAAAAGAATACTAAAAATCACTTGATAGTACAATAATATCCTTGCAGATCGTGTTATAATAAGTAAGATTATAATTATTCTCTATACGGAGGTGCTTTTCCATGAAGGAAGAACTCTTAAGTCAGATTAGTGAATTTTTGCAGAAAGGCCGCGCAAAGAATGTGACGGCTTTAGTGCAGCAGGCAATTGATGAAGGGATTCCAGCTACGGAAATCCTGGAAAAAGGTCTGTTGGACGGTATGAACATCATCGGTGAAAAATTCAAAAACAATGAAGTCTATGTTCCCGAAGTTCTTATCGCCGCCCGTGCCATGAACGCTGGCACTACGCTGCTGAAGCCTCATCTGTCCTCCAGCGGATTTAAGGCTGCCGGCAAGGCTGTTATCGGTACTGTCAAGGGCGACTTGCATGACATTGGAAAGAATCTTGTCCGCATGATGATGGAAGGGAAAGGACTGGAAGTAATCGATCTGGGAACCGATGTTGCCCCTGAGAAATTTATCGAGGCCGCTAAAAATGAAAATGCCCAGATCATCGCGCTGTCCGCTCTTCTGACCACCACCATGACGGAGATGAAAAATGTTGTTGAAGCTGCCAAGGAAGCTGGTATCCGCGATCAGGTCACCATTATGGTGGGCGGAGCGCCGATCACGCAGAGCTTCTGTGACAGCATCGGAGCCGATATCTATACGGTAGACGCTGCCAGCGCTGCTGACGCCGCTGTAGCCGCTCTGACCGCTTAAGTCTCGAGGTATTTTATGCCGACCATTCAAATCCACTCACAAGTTGCCGGTCCCTGCCTGATGGCAGAGGCCGGTACTACTCTATATGCCTTATTGTCGGAAAATGGGATTCACCTGGACGCTCCCTGCGGCGGCAAATGCTACTGCGGCAAATGCAAGGTCAAGGTTGAGCCTCCTCTGTATGAAGAGATGAGCGCGGAAGAAGGTGCGCTCTTGTCGCCTCAGGATATGCAAGCTTCCATACGGCTGGCTTGCGGTTATACAATCCGCACGGACGCGGTGGTAACACTTCTCTCCTCGTCCTCAGACGCGCGGATCGCATCAGAGGGCCGGATGCTGGACCCGGATTTTACTATACATCCCTCCGAGGGCATGGGTGCTGCCGTTGATATCGGCACAACAACCGTCGCCGCATATTTGTACGATCTATCCACTGGCGCGCTGCTGAATCAAGCGAGCGCGCTCAATCCACAGAGCGCTTTCGGCGCAGATGTCATCACGCGCATTCAATATACGACAGAAAACGAAGACGGACTCTGCCGCATGCAGAGAGCAATTGCCCATCAAATTGACGATCTGCTGGCCTCCATGACCAGTGCGCCGATCCAAAAGGTATGCATCGCGGGCAATACGACGATGCTGCATCTTCTTGCCGGAGTGCCAGTCGCCTCCCTGGCTGTGGCGCCCTTTACCCCTGTTTTTTTGGAAGCTCGCCTTTTTACTCCCAGCGACTTGCACATGAGGCTCCCTGAACCTTGCGAGATTCAACTTCTTCCTTCGATTTCCACCTACGTCGGCGCTGACATAACAGCCGGCATCCTGGCAAGCGGACTCTATAAGTCTCCCCTTCAGACTTTGTTTATTGATATCGGAACAAACGGAGAGATGGCGCTTGGGAATCAAGAACGGATTCTCTGTTGCGCCACCGCGGCCGGCCCTGCCCTTGAGGGCGCTAAGATATCTTGTGGAATGGGCGGCGTAACAGGCGCTATCTCGAAATTTTCCATTGAAAACGGTGAACCCACCTTTGAAGTGCTGGGCGGTGGAAATCCAACTGGGATCTGTGGTTCTGGTATCGTCGATATTGTCGCCTCTCTGGTCGACCAGGAACTTGTGGATGAAACCGGCTACTTGGAAGACGAGTATTCCATCACAGGGGACATTGTCATGACGCCCCGCGATATTCGAGAAATCCAGTTGGCCAAATCCGCCATCGCTTCCGGCGTTGAGGTTCTGTGCAAAGAGGCGGGCATCTCCATATCGGATATCGATCTCTGCATTCTGGCTGGCGGGTTCGGAAGCTTCATGAACAAAGAAAGTGCCTGCCGTATCGGGCTGCTTCCCGCTGAACTTCGGGACAAAATCCTCGTGGCCGGCAATACTTCTGGCATGGGGGCTTCCATGTGCCTTCTCAACCCGGACTATCTCACTCTCTGTCAGAACTTGACGCAGGAGGCATCCTACATTGAACTTTCTGGGCGACCGGATTTTGAGGCCGCTTTTGTTGACAACATGTTCTTTGAAAGCAGCTCGCCTTTGGCGAACTGATGGAGACAATGCGATGCGACTGAAAATATTGGCCTGTAAGGTTCTCTACCGTGAGCTTTCCTATCTATCAGCTCTTTGCCCAAATCTGCTGGATGTCACCTATATGCGTCAGGGACTCCACAATACGCCGGAAGCGCTCCGCAATGAACTCCAAAAGGAAATCGACGCGATTGACCTCGATCAGGACATCCATACTGGCACAGAGGACAGCTGTGGTCCAATCGATGCGATTCTCCTGGCGTATGGTTTGTGCAGTAATGGCGTCTGTGGGCTCTCCTCCAAAAAATATCCTTTGGTCGTTCCCCGCGCCCACGACTGTAACACCCTGTTTCTAGGCTCAAAAGAGCGATATCGGGAATATTTTGATACCTATAGCGGAATCTATTGGTATACGCCTGGCTGGCTGGAAAATGCCCCCATGCCCTCCGAGACCATGACTGACCGGCTGATGGAACTCTATACAGAGCTTTATGGGGAAGACAATGCTGAGTACTTGGTCGATCTAGAATTAGGATGGTATAAAAAGTATACAACCGGCGCGTACATCCGCTGGAAGGAACTCCCCTTTCCTCAATATGAGGAGTATACGAAACGCTGTACACACTATTTGAATTGGACTTTTCGCCTGTTCGAGGGCTCTTCTGATCTGTTGCGCGAATTTTTGAGCGGCTCGTGGGATGAGGATCGATTTTTGGTCGTCCCCCCCGGCCGAAAAATCGCGCCGTCCTTCGATGAGCGTATTCTATGTGTCGAATAATATGCACGACGCCAGTTCGGATGAACTCCTCAGCTGGCGTCGTGTTGTTTTATTCGACCCAATCTCCGCACTTTGCTTTTCTAACCCGCTTGTAGGCTTCCCCATCGCGTTTAGAAAAAGTTTTCCATGTTATGCCCTCCTCTGTGCAGAGCTGTATCCTGACAATCCCTTTGGCAATCTGGGGATGGCGCAGAATTCGGCCTCCCTCGTTCAAGGGCCCGCGCTCCCTGGCCAATGCCACATATGCATATTTCTCATCTTCGTATGGCGCCTCGCCTCCTTTGGAAAGGCGGTGAAGCTGGCTTCTTGGAATTCGGCATGAAAAGTGGCACCAGTCCTGTTCCAACATGGGACAAGGATTTTCATGGGGACACGGCGCAACTATATGGGCTCCCCGTTGCAATAGGATGGTTCGAACCCGTTCTATGGTGCGATACCCCTCCGGCGTTCCCGGCTCAACAATCAGCAGCAGCTTTTCCGCGCAGTCCCATAGCTTCTCTGAGACTTCCGCCTGGGACTGCACATTTAGCTCGTTAAGTACATAGGATGCTATCACCAGATCCCCTCGGCTGGGAATGGGCTGGGACGCAATATCGCACTCGATCCACATGGCATTCTGTAAAGCTTCCGATCCGAAGGCCATGATGGTGGTTCCAATCTGCCTCATCATTGTCTCCCGCTCAACGCAAACCACCTTCTGTAGGGCAACCAGCCCATCTGCCGCCCAAGTTGCAGCGCCTGTTCCTGCACCTACATCCAACAGGCTTGCCATCTCCTCCCCCCATCCTTCCAAAGCCGTCAAGGTGTAGGCGAGCGCGCTGGAAACCGCTCCGTAGGTAGCAGGCATTCTGGCCACCGCGTAAGCCAACGCCTCGCTGCGGCTTTGAATAAACTGCTGCGGATCTCCCCGGTCTCGATATCGAAAGCTGATTCTGCGGGCCTCCTCCACAAGGCGAGAACTTGAGACTTCCTCTGTCAGCGTGACTAAGGCTTCCCGCAGGTTTTCTGGCATGTCCATCAGGCATCACTTCGAACGATCTCCACTTCCTGCGGAGCGTTTATCACAGAGTGAAGGGAACCGTCCTCTCTTTTTTCATGGCGTATCCAGATGTTTCCATATGGAGTCGGATAGGCTCCCTCCACCCATTGCAGGTCTCCGAGTTGTGGACGGATCGCGACCTTTCGGCATCCTGGTTCCAGAATCTGAACGCCCAGCACGTATTGACTCAGCCACGGCGTAGGCCCGCTCGCCCATCCATGGCATAGGCTATGTCGGTATCCGGAGTAACAGTATTGACCATAGGCCGCGTGGACATCCACTTTTCCCTCCGGCGTCAGCTCATCGATCCGGGCAGCATTTTCGAGCCAGCGAAGATCAAAATCTTCCCAGAAGGTGGTCGCGCCAAGACTCAGCATGCCGCCCCAGAATTTCCGAACGAGGGCCAGCGCTCCCTCCATATCGCCAGCAAGAGCTTTTGCCTTCAAAATATAAAATCCAAAAAAAGTTGAAACATCCTCAACCCCTTGCAGACAGCTCTGGTTGATCGCCTGGGGGGCTGCCATTCCCGCTAGGGCTAGAAGAGCGGCTGATTGCTTATTTCCATAGGACTTGACTTCGCGGTTGCGAACCAACCGAGCCCACCGTTGACATTTGGGGGCGGTCTCCTCTTCCCCCATGGCGTTTAACATCAGTGCGGCTGCTTCCAAAGCCATCACCAGCAAGGCTCTAACGCCGATCTTACAGGCACTAGGATCGCTGGACGATGGCCAATCGAGAAAATAATCGGCGATGGTGTCGTCCCCGTTATCTTGGACAAAGGACCCGATATGCTCCGCCATCTGTTTCATATACCCTCGCTGGCCCTGCAAGTACGCCAGATCTCCCGTATGTAGATACCATTCCTTATGAATCAACAACCACCACATGGAGTAAGCCGGAATCTCATTCATCCATTGATCTGCCGGCGTAGTATCCCGTATAAAATCTAAGCTGTTGGGAATACAAGGATTCTGTCCGAAAACTGATAAAACCGTCGATACCTCTGGGTGGATATCTCCGATCCATACGAGCCGGTCCCGTTTGATACCATCCCATATATAATTCTGAATATTCAGGTGGACCGTATAGGCACCCACCTCCCAGATCTGATTCAGCAAAGGATCATCGCAGCAAAAGCTCCCCCTGTATTCCAGATCTTCATACAGAAAGACGCCCTGGATGCTCTTTATATGGATCGCCACATTCTCTTCAAGGGAATCAATTCGAACGAAGCGAAATCCCGATAGGCCGATCTCTGCATATCCATAGAAGCTGCTGACCTCCACCACCTGATCTCGGACCGCATGATCATTGGTCGCAGACGATGTGTCCACATCGCTCATGGCTTCCTGCACGGATTCACCGAAGCGAATTCGGAGCCGGACTGTCTTTTGGATTGGCTCTGAAGTCCCCGATATGCTGATTCCGATTCCCCCCTGGAATTCAAAGCCATAATCCAGCAATATGGAAGCTTTTCCTGGGAATTCACAATACGTTTCGATCCCCAGACTTTGCTGTGCCGTTCTATTCTGTAATAATACCTGTCCATTCTGGATATCGCCGTCTTGATACACAATCCGCTGCGGTGTTATAAAACTGCGAACTCGGTTATCCAATGTGACTCGATCTTCTGTCTTCTTTAATGCCGGTATATCATGTCTCATCTCTATATACTCCTTTTTTCTTATTATATATCTATTTGATTTTTTAACTTGTATAGTAAAGATTCACGAATTCTATATCTTGAAGTTTCATTTCTCTTTTAAGTCGGCCTCAAAAATATACTGTTTCACATAGTCTCGCTTGTTTTCCAGCTCTCCCGCCAGCATATCCGCTCTGCGTATCTCTTCCATCAACAGATCAAAGCAAGCATCCGCCATCTGTTCTTTCGGCACTTCAATTGTGCTGATAATGGAATTCACCTGTTCGCTGAACTCTGCCATATCATATGCAACTAACTCGATCATATCGGGAATTGTATATCCGCTCAATGTCAACATGCTGTACAGTTGCAGCCCCAGACTTTCTTTCGAGCTCACCACCGCCGTAATCTGACGCTCCCGTATGGCGGACAAAATCGCGGAAGCGCCGCCCTTTGCTATATCGATGGTGTAGATTCTGGCCCGCCCAAATCGTTCCTCGATCGCTCGCCGGAACCCCTCAAATCTCTCGCTCCCTGCTTCTTCATCCTCCTTCGCCCTATCGCTGACGTACAGCAGATTGCGATGACCTTTTTGTATCAGCTTTAACGCCGCCTTGTAGACCGATACGCTATCGTTGCAGATGACGCTGGGGCAGCTGATCCCGAAGGGTGGATTTCCCAGCATCACATAGGGGATTCTCATCTGATCCAACTTTTCAAAGTTTCGCCAGCTATGGAATGAGGGAATCCGCAGAGGGCTGATCACAACTCCAAGATACTCTTCTCGTTTTAGAATGTCAATCGCTTCTGATTCTTTCTCCAGCGTATCATTCATCGACGCATTGACAATATACCCTTGGGCGCCAGCTGTCTCTATAAATCGTGCGATTATCCTTGGGTAAAAATAGCGGTCCGGAAATAGCAGCATCAGCTTCATCTCACGAACGGAGCTGTAGTCCCCCCATTCTAACGGATCTAATTGTCGGATTTTTTGTTTCGCGTGTGTTGCGACAAAGGTCCCCCGCCCCTGCTCGGCTATGAGGATCTCTTCTTTGATTAAGGATGCATAGGCCTTTCGAACCGTCAACCGGTTGACCTTCAGTCGTTCTGCATATTGATGTTCTGACGGTACTTTCTCGCCAGGGCGCAGACTCCCGATCATAATGCTCTGCAACAGTTCGTCCTGAATTTTCTTATATAGCGGCCTATCCTCTCTCATAGCTTTCACCTCCTTTCTTATTATACATCCTATTGCTATAACTTGTATATATAATTTCCCGATTTTTACGATTTTGCTCTTTCGTATCTTGACTTTGGCTAAAAACTTGCTAATATGATATCATATCCAATCTCTTTTTGCAAGGAGTATGCACTATGCCTAGACGTCTTTCCATCCCTAAATCCTTGTCCCTTTATTTTCAAAATCGACTTGCGGACGGCTGTGTTGAGTACTGGACTCCCGACGGCCGTGCTCGGGGATGTATTCTCCTATCGAACCTTTTTAACACGTTAATTGTGAATCTAACGACGGCTGCTTATCTAACAGGTTATTGTCTGAGCTTAGGCGCCTCTCCTTCCTACATCAACACGATCTTATTGCTCATGTCGCTGTCCTCCCTCGTCCAATTTCTTTCTCCCTTTTGGATGGAAAGGGTAAGCCGCCGGAAACCGGTCATCCTGGTGCTCCGCGCCGTATCGCACAGCCTCCTTCTCTGCTTCGTTCCGCTGGTTGGCTTTCTCCCCCTCCCTTCCATGACCCGCCTCATTGTCATCACGGTTTTAGTCACGCTTTCAAGCCTTCTCACGAATTCCATCGGCCCGGGATTGCAGATCTGGCACATCGGCCGTATCCCGCCAAAATGCCAGCTGAACTATTTTTCCTTCTATAATGTTGCCTCCTGCATCGTCGTGAATGGAATTATCTTCCTCATCAGCATTGGCGTTGACTCCATGAAGGCGCTGTGGGGCGATTTCCGCGCCCTCTCCTATCTGCGCTTTGGACTGCTTCTCTTTGCGGTGCTGGATCTCTGGGTGTTAAGCCGAGTGCCAGAAACGCCGAATCCAAAGTCAGACTCCCTCGTCACACCTGTGACATTACTGCGCGGAATTTCTTCCTGCCCTGCCTACCTTCGCATTATTCTGATTGCCGCAGTGTGGAACTTTGCCGCCAATATTCCAAGCCAATATCACATGACCTATATGCTGAAAGAGCTACATGTAAGCTATACCGTCATCAGTGCTATCAATCTATTTAGCATCGTTTCTGTCATCTTTTTAACACCTCTGTGGAAACGGCTTATCAATCAATATTCTTTAAAAACTGGTCTGTTTATCAGTATCCTCCTTCTCGCCCCCTACGGTTTTCTTCTATTTGGCGTCACCCAGTCCAGAATGTGGCTCTTTCCCGTGGCACAAATTTACTACCTGTGCATGTGCATCGGCGTGAATATCTGTTTTCAGATTATCCCCTTTCTACACATGCCGGAGCAGAACAAAACGATCTTTATGGCGAGCTATAATATTTTAGCCAATCTGGCAGCTACAGCCGGTGTCTATGCTGGCCGGTTACTCTATGAGGGATACTCCGCTTTGGCCCAGATGCAAGGCTGGACTCTAGCTCCCGCCCGCGTCCTGGTTGTCGTATATGGGTTTGCGCTGGCCGCTGCCGCTTTCGCGGTTCGCGCGGTATTTCGCAAGTTGGAGTCCAGCCATTGACTATTTTTGTTGACAAATCTCCTTTTATTCCATATAATGACAGATAAATAGGAGGTGTGAAATGGCAGGTTTATTTGCGTATGGGCTTTTGACCGCAGTTGGGATAGCGGTCTGTATCCTTCTTACCATCATCGGGTTGTTCGTCGGACAAATCATCCTGTTTGACAGTATCGCTCTCTCCATCGGTGCGGCCGTGGTCTGTTATCAGCTCTGGAGCATACATCCGGCATTCTGTCTGCTCATTGGAATCGCTCTCTTCATATTTTTATTTTGGCTACAAAATACGAAGGTGGGGTTTTGGATCATCGGGATTCTACTGTCACTCGTATGGGCTTTCGTTTTCAGTTTCATTGCCTATACCGCTACAGGCGGGGATATGATCTGGACTTATGTTGTCCTCGGACTCGGCTTTGTCCTGATGATCGGGCTACATTTAAAAGCGCGGGGTTAAAGGCATATGGCAAAAGGGGCAGGCGAAAAATCGCCTGTCCTTTATTCTGCGGTCAATCTCCGTTATATTCAAAATGAGGATCAGCATACACGGCCTCGCCGCCTGACGAAATTTGTCTGTAAGCAGGGATACCGGACAACCTGGTGGGGACGTTTATTGCCGATCTGGCCTTGCAAATCTTGTCTTTTCGGGAAAACATACGCAAAGAAAAATTCTATAGATGCCTTGAAAAATACAGTGATTCTCGATATAATTATCATATAAATTTATGCGTACCTGAATTTGCAAAAGGAGGCAATTAAATGAAACGAGCAAAATATAGCAAGCTGCTGGCAGTTCTGCTGACGGCTGCCATGATGCTGACCATGCTCCCCACTGTGGCCTTTGCAGAGGACATTGAGAGCAGCCCGGTGGATTCATGCACTGTAACCGATGGCTGTACGCTGAAAGCCGGTCATGAGGGTGATTGCGTTACAGAGGCGACCGCCGAGGAGACGCTGAACGGGATGATCGCGTCCTTGCCCGCCCCGAAAGACATTGACCCGGAGGACGAGGAGCAGGTAAAGGTGGTCTATAATCAGATTGGAGAAATCAAAACCTTCGCAGAAGAAAACGGCATTGACGTGGAGGAAAATGAAACCATAAACGCCGTGATTGCCGCCCTCTATCCTGCGCAGACACTGGACGATCCAGGTGTTACTACGGCGGAAGAATTCGAGGCCGCCTTGGAAGCTGGCGGTACGGTAGCGCTTGGCGGTAATATCACAATTGATTCCAAAGTAGATATTACGATCACGAAAGATGTTGTTTTGGATTTAAAGGGCTATACGGTAACAAAGACATATGGCCAAAATAACCATTATTTTATGACCATACGGGATGGTGGTTCCCTTACCCTGACAGACTCTATTGGCGAAGGTACATTGATTGCGAGTCATCCCTCGTGGGGCTATGGCATTCAATTGCGCAGCAATTCCACTTTCGTTATGAACGGAGGCAAGATCCAGACTACACAGGAGAGCATTGATGTTTATGATTCTTCCAGCAATGTAGCCATTGAAATCAATGCAGGTGAGATTATCGCAACCGCGGACAGTCCGCTTAACCTTCGGGGCTCATCCAATGTTGTGGCAGAGATTAATGGCGGCACTTTGACGTCTGGCCCGAACGGCCGTGTGGCTGTATATGTTAGCAGCTATCAGGTGAACGCAATTCAGTTCGATATTAAAGGCGGATCCATTATTAAAGAGGGTACGAGCGGCAGTGCCATTCAGGCGTACAGCGGATCGACCATTACCATAAGCGGGGATGCGCTAATCAAATCGGCAGGGTATTCTGCTGCGATTCAGGTACAAGGCGGTGTGTCTGATGCCGCTGCCACGACTCTGAATGTTGACGGCGGAAGTATCACATCTGACGGCAGTCATGGTATTTCGGTAGAGGATTCCGCAAAAGTCAATATTAGCGCCGGTACAATTTCCGGCAACGGCAGAGTCGCATCTGCTGTTTATGCGCAGGAAAATTCCACAGTTGAAATTATCGGCGGAACTTTAACGGGTACAAAGGCCGCTATTTCTGAGTCTTCAAGCAGCCAATCGACCATCACGGTAACATCTGGCACCTTCAGCAGTGATATTTCCACCTATACCAATGGCTTACCGGTTGTCTCTGATGGTAATGGCAATTACATTATACGCCATCTATCCGAGGTCTATCTGAACGGCCAAAGCGGCGATGATACCAAGGGTGGCGCTGATGTGGCCAATGCAGTCAAAACATTGGACACGGCTCTGCGGCTTGTCGCCGACGATGGCGTGATCTACATTTGCGGCCAAGTTACCATTGATACAGATACCGAGTTAAACAACGCTGTTTTTAAGCGAGCCGAAAGCTATAACGGCAGTAATAGCAGCCTCTTTTATGTGACGAGCCAAGCGACCTTAACCCTTTCCGACGTTGTCATCGACGGTGATAATATAGAATTGGGAAAGGACGCATATGATGGCTATAGTTATGCATATTTAATTAAAGTTTATAATGGATCAACACTTAAAATTAAAGACGGTGCAGATCTGAAAAATAATGGCGCCAGAGCGATTGAGGTTTATCAATCCAGCTTAGACATGTCCGGTGGCAAGATCCGCAATAATCATGCCCTCAATGATGGCGCCGCTATTTATATCGAAGATAGTACGGTTCGTCTCTCCGGCGGTGAGATCTCCGGAAATAGCTCTGAAACTAACGGTGGCGGTATCCTTATTCTTCATGCGGATGTCACACTGAGCGGAACAGAAATCAAGAATAATTCTGTTGGTATGTGTGGCGGCGGTGTCTTTATCTGGGGATATGACAATAATAAGACGTCCAGCTTCACCATGACCGACGGAGCCATCACAGGAAATACTTATGGGGAGTACTACTCCGGCGGCGGTATTTACGCATATGGTGCGGGGACTACGGTCGAAATTACAGGTGGCGAGATCTCCGGGAATTCCTGCGCGAATCGGGGAGACGCTGTCAGCCTGTATGGTTCTGGCAGCAATTCCTACCCGACTTTAAAGCTGAGCGGTTCCCCCACGATTTTCGGCGATATTTTCCTGTGGGACGGTGAGGATGAGGGGCCGGTTATCCAGATCGTGGACGAATTTGCCCCTGCAGTGCCGGTACCCGTGGCGGCCACCTATAGAACAGAGGGAACGGCAGCCGTCTCTTATATGAATGGATTAATCCCGGACGCTTCCCAGTTTGCATCAACGGAGGAGAGCATGGGACTCATCCAGAGTGGGCAGGATTTGATTTGGATCAAAAAGTATAGTGTTGCTTTCAAAGATGAGACGGACAAAAATGTCTATGCAAGGATCTATGTCATGCCGCACTCGAAGATCGATGAATCGCTTATACCTACGGTCAGCGAGATTGGCGAAAGGACCGGATTCTATGTCGCCGGATGGCGTCCTTATGGAGCCCAGACCTTGTGGAACTTTGACACCGATTCTGTAGAGAAGTCCTCGCAAAGGCTTCTGATCGTCTGGGGCGTCAAGCAGCCGGATACGGTTTCTCTGACAGCCGACCATACGACGGTGCATGCGGGTGAAAGCATTATCCTGACGGCTTCGGCAGTCCATGAGGCGGATACCGCGGCTTATGTCTATTCGTGGTACAAGGACGGCGTTTTGCTGAATGGAAAGAACGAAAGCACACTGACAGTAACTGAGTCCGGCAGCTATACCGTAAAGGTTGAAGCTGTTTTGGACGCTATAACCTCTGCGGCTTTGGAAAGTGCCCCTGTTGTCTGCACGATACGCGACCATACTTTCAGCACTGAGTGGAAATCTGATGTGGACGGCCATTGGCACGAATGCACGGTTTGCGGTACAAAGGCAGATACCGCGTCCCATACCTACGGCGATTGGGAAATTGTGAAATCTGCGACCGAGACGGAAACGGGCGAACAGCATCATACCTGCACGGCCTGCGGCTATGTTGAAAGGGCTGAAATCCCTGTGCTGGAACATACCCACAGCTACGGCACAGAGTGGAAGTCTGACAATTCCAACCACTGGCATGAGTGCGCCTGCGGTGAAAAGTCTGATATGGCGGCTCATACCTATGGCGACTGGACGGTAACAAAGGCGGCAACGGCTGCCACAGCGGGAAGCCGGGAAAGAAGCTGCACCGTCTGCGGCTTCAAGGTGGCGGAAACCATTGCCAGCAGCAACAGCACCCCGCAGACCGGGGACACCAGCAATCTCACACTATGGATTGCCCTGCTCCTGCTAGCCTCCGGCGGCCTGGCGGGTACCATCGTGTATTCCAGAAAGCGCAAGACCTATTAACAGAGCTACACGGCTTTTTACCGGCTCCTTTTTGAGAGCCGGTATTTTTTTGCACCCACTCAATCAACCCAGAACCGACAGATTGGATTGCACAATCCGGCGGAGACAGCCACGCGATCGGTACCACAAGGACGAATGCCCCCCTGTACTTTCTGATAGCAAAAGCAGTCCGGATAGATGAAGAAGGACTCACGGCTGGGATGCTTGTATGCCTTTGTCTTTACACAATTGTTCTGCACTCCGGTTTTTCTTATCTCCTCCCCCTTTTCGCCTCCCCTTCTCCCCTTTCCGGCGTTCACCCCTCTCTTCTGCACTCCGGTTTTTCCTCTCTCCTCCCCCTTTTCGCCTCCCCTTCTCCCCTTTCCGGCGTTCACCCCTCCCTTCTGCACTCCGGTCTGCCCACTCCTCCGTCCCCTTAAAATCTCTTGCTTTCATCCCATTTTTGTGCTATAATAATATCCCATTTTTTTGTAAAGGAGTCCTGCCTATGGTCCCTCACGTCGATCCTCTCGACATCGCTCCCATCCTCTTCAATTCCTATCTTTTCCTCTCCCGCAACATTGACTCCCTCTCCAAAGCCCTTGCCAACTCCCCTCGCGGCCACCTCGTTAAAAAACAGCGCGGCCTTCACACCTATTTCTACCGTCAATTCTGGGAAAATGGCAAACAGGTTCAGCGCTACGTCAAACTCCAAGACCTCGACTCCACTCGTCAGGCCCTACAAAACACTCGCGACCTCAAAGCTCAGCTTCAACTTTTTCGCTCGATCCTATCCCGCACTGCCAAAGCCCTCCGCCATTTCGGCCTCCACGTCCAGCAGCTTCTCTCCCAGCACTCTGCCGACGAACTTCTTCGCCAACAAGAAGAGACTGCACGGCAGCATGCCTGGAATCATGCTCAATCCAAACCCTACGGCCCAAATTACCATCACCTCGTCGCCATCCAGGGTGTCCCCACCTACGTCGCCTCCAAATCCGAAGCCCTCATCCTTCTCCTTCTCACTGCGCACGGCATCACCGTCGAATACGAGCCTTCCCTCGTCGTCGATGGCGTCCCTATCAAAGGCGACTTCAAGGTCTACCACAAGTACCGCCCTGGCGTTGTCTTCTACTGGGAACACCTTGGCTTGCTCCACAAGCCTGAATACCGCAAGCGATGGGCCGCCAAGTTGGAAACCTACCGCAAAGCTGGCATCGTGGAGGGCAAGAACCTGATCGTCACCCGCGATGGGCCTGACGGCTCTATCGATATGATCCAAATCGAACATCTCATCGTCCAATACCTGGAAACTTGATCCAGGGACGGACCGCCTCCTTCCAACCAAGGGGCTAGTCCACACTTTTTGAGAAGTGTCCCCACGTCATCTGCCGATGGCTTTTTTTATTGGAGTTAAAATCGCTGGCAAGAACCATCCATAGAATTGGACATACACTATAATGACCGATTTAGGTCAGAAAGGGGAATTTATATGATAGCAGAAACAGATTGTCCAACCCCCCGTCCAATCCGAACCTTTGACATCGAAGCCATTTCCTTGCCGATCGTGTATAATAAATACGGGGACCACGACCCAAATGGGCTTATGTACGTGCTAAAAGAAGATTCACAGAGAATTCAAAAGAAAGCCCGGGAGAATTTTGCTCTATCTCCTCCACAGCCTTACGAAGAGGTACAGCCCCTTGTCATCCGCGCCAATGTCGGAGATGAGATCCGCATCAACTTCTACAACCGGCTGAATCGCAAAGCTTCCATTCATGTACAAGGGTTGGCCTACGATGTGAAAACGTCCGATGGCGCCAATGTGGGATTCAACCCCGATTCCACCACCGACAACTTTATCCAGTACACTTGGTATGCGGATCGAGAAGGCGTATATCTCTTCTCCGACATGGGAGACACGCTTGGCAATGAAGTCGGTACGAATGTTCACGGACTGTTTGGCGCAATGATCATTGAAGAAGCCCAGTCCACATGGTACGATCCTGTAACTGGCGCGCCTCTCACCAGCGGCGTGTTCGCGGATATCTATCATCCCGTCAAACCAGCTTTTCGGGAGTATGCCATCTTCTTTCACGACGAGTTGGAAATCAATACGAAAGACGGCGTTCCTCCCATCGATCCTCACACCGGAATGCCAAATGGTACCACTGCCATCAGCTACCGGGCCGAACCCATGCGAAACCGCCTCCCTCTCGTCCCACCTCCAGAAGAGCACGTTGTAACCGGCGAAGATATCTCCATGAGCTCCTGGGCTTACGGTGACCCTGCGCCCTTTATCCCAAAAGCGTATGTCGGCGACCCCGCCAAATTCCGACTGATTCACGGCGGTGTCAAAGAGACCCATGTCTTCCATCTTCACAATCACCAATGGCGACTGGATCCAAACGATCCACAATCCATCATCATCGATTCCATCTCCATCAGTCCTCAGGAATGCTTTACACTGGACATCCTATATGGTGCAGGTAGCCTGAACGGTATGGTCGGAGATGCCATTTTCCACTGTCACCTGTATCCCCACTTTCATGAGGGAATGTGGACCCTTTGGAGGATATTTGACCGATTGGAAGATGGAACCGGCCAGTATCCCGACCATACACCCATTCAGAAGCTCCTTCCACTGGCGGATAGAGTACCGCCACCACAAAAAGATCTTCAACATCCTGGCTATCCCAATTTCATTAATGGACAGTTCGGACAGCGGCCATCACAGCCACCCTTTGGGATTCTGACATCGGAAGGGGACAATAAAATAACGCCTACTCCGCTAGAGGAAGCCAATTTTGTGCCTGATTTTGCTCCAGGTGCCTTGTACACCGAGACCTGTCCCTGTGATACGGATGAGTCAATCAAAGTCTTTGAATTGGCAGCTGTCCAGGCCGACATCCGGTATAATGAGTATGGCTGGCATGACCCGCAGGGCCGCTTTTTCGTCCTCAAAGAAGAAATTGCGCAATATGGAACCTTGGACGTCTATCTGGAAAAAATTGCAGAAGGTGAGATTAGACCAGAGCCTTTGGTCATCCGCGCCAATGCTGGCGACTGTATTGAGATTAGAATGACCAATTTATTGCCGGAGTTCATTGAAGCCAGCGCCTTTCAACTCAAAACCCTGACCGACATCGTTGGCTACCATATCCATCTTGTAAAGTTTGACACCATTGTTTCAGACGGTTCGGCCAATGGCTGGAACAACATTGCTGGGGCGCGGCAGTATGAAACGCTGATCGAACGGTTCTATGCAAATGAAGAGCTGAACACCGTCTTTTTCCACGATCATCTCTTTGCCAACAGCCACCAGCAACATGGAATGTTCGGCGCACTCCTCATCGAGCCAGCCGGAGCGAGCTTTCTCGATCCCAAAACCGGACAACCACTCAAGAAGGGCACGAAAGCCGTCATCAAAACAAAGACAGGCGGCTATTACCGCGAATTTGCCCTGTTTGTCCATGACTTTGCCTTGCTCTTTGATAAAGATAATCAGCCACTAAATCCACCGGAACATCCCGGTTCGGACGATGATCCTGGAGTAATGGGGGTCAATTATCGCGCGGAGCCTATGAGAGAACGGTTAAAGATTCAAGAGGATCCGTCTCACATTTTCAGCTCCATCGTATATGGCGACCCTGCTACCCCTGTGTTGGAAACGTATCCTGGCGACCCCATGGTCATTCGGCTATTGGACGGAGCTCACGAAGAACAGCACGCCTTTAACATTGCGGGCATGTCTTGGCGAAAAGAAATTACCAATCCGAGAGCCCCCCTCGCACAAGAACAAACCATCGGTATATCCGAAGCCTTCAATATCCGAATCGACGAGGCATACGGCGCAGGCGATTATCTATACTACTATGGAGGCATCGATGATCTATGGCTTGGTCTTTGGGGGATTATCCGGGCCTACCGGCAAATCCAGGACCACCTATTGCCACTCTGCCCAGACAAAAAGATCATGGTTCCTCCAACCACGCCCCCCAAAGATGCGCGAGTCCGCCACTTCGAAATCGCCGCAATTCAAAAACAGCTCCTCTACAATCGACACGGAGACCATGATCCAGAAGGCCTCTTGTTCGTCCCCTTGGCGCAAGCACAGGATGTTCTATCCGGCCGGCGGGACCCCTGTCCTCTTATTCTACGGGCAAATGCAGGCGATTGGATCGAGATAACCCTCCACAACCTATTTGACCCCAACATTCCCATCCGTCACAACGAATATCCTTCTGTTCCTCTTGAGTTCCCCCATACTCCTTCCAACCGAGTTTCAATGAATCCACAATTCCTTCGCTGTGATCCCGTCCGGTCGTCCGGCCTCAACGTGGGATATAATGCCATCGAACAGACAGTCGCCCCTGGACAGAGCATACAATATCTCTGGCACGCTGACAAAGAATATGGCCCCTGCCTGATCAATTCTTTTGGCGATCTGCGCAATCACCGGCATCACGGTCTATTTGGCGCGATCATTATTGAACCCCCGGGAGCGCGATATTTTTGCGGCATGCGGCCACGAGATGAGAACCATGGTGATCAAGCTGTCATCGCTGCCCCCGGAATCGACTCTTTTCGAGAATTTGTCCTCTTTGCCCAAAATGGGATTCGCCTTCTTGACGCAGCCGGAAATCTAATCAAGACGGCGGAACAGGGAGATCCAGACGGGCATGGCGCGCCTGATCATGAGGATACGGGCGAAAAGGGCTACAACTATCGGTCCGAGCGATTCTTCAACCGCTTACAGCGAGTACCTTCCATCGATAAGATTTTTGATTCCGCCATCCACGGAGATCCTGCAACCCCCATACTGCAAGCCTATACCAATGAACACGTGATCATCCGGCTCCTGATGCCGGGCGACAAACCTCGCAACATCAGTTTTGTACTTCATGGTCATCGCTGGCAAGTCTATCCGAATCTTCCCTCCCGCTCCGTCACCATACAGGGCGCCATCAGCGTCGGCGGTGTGTATACTATAGATTTGTCCGACACCACCCCCTGCCCAGGAGATTATCTATACCGCTCCGGCTCCCTCCGCTGGGACGTTGAATCTGGGATGTGGGGAATTCTTCGGGTAATCCGCCGCTCAATCCGGTGCCGGTGTGAGTGTCTCTGCCAGAAGACAGTCCAGTGGTGGGAAAAACTCTTCACTGAGAGATAGGGAACAAACGCTACAAGGGGGAGAAAAGCAGTTCGCTTTCCTCCCCCAATTGGCCCAATCCTACCACAAATCGATTCCTCAATCCTCATCCAACATGACTTCTTCGATCGACGCGCCTGGCGCCACCATGGGAAACACTTTATCATCCTTCGGAACATCGCAGACGATCATGACAGGCCCTGACTCCCGCAGCGCCGCCTCAATCGCTGGCCGGACCTCCTCCGGGGTCGTGACGTGAAACGCTGGAAGGCCAAAAGCATCCGCGAGTTTCATAAAATCTGGTCCGCGATCGTCCAGATTCGTCTGGGAGTACCGCTGTTCATAAAATAGTGTCTGCCACTGACGCACCATCCCCAGAGTCTGATTGTTCATCACCACCTGGATCATGGGAATCTGATAGTGAACCGCCGTGGCCAGTTCGTTCAGGTTCATCCGAAAGCTTCCATCCCCTGCGATATTGAACACCCGCTTATCCGGGCGCCCAAGTTGCGCTCCCATGGCCGCTCCAAACCCATATCCCATGGTTCCAAGGCCGCCGGAGGTAATCAAGGTGCGCGGCTTGCGAACTGGATAGTATAGCGCCGTCCACATCTGATGCTGCCCGACTTCCGTCGTCAGAATCGCGTCATCGCCCGCAATCTCATAAATCGAACGCAAAATATAGTCCGCGTGAAGACGGCCATCCTCCACAATGCGCAGCGGATATTTTTTCTTATTTTCCTGGACCGCCCGGAGCCAACCGCCATTGTCGATGGTAAAATCCTGCAACCTCTCGTTGAGCGCCTTGAAGGTGGCGTTCAGATCCCCGATCACATGGTGGGCCGTCATCACATTTTTATCCACCTCCGCTGCATCCACATCCAAATGCAGGATTTTCGCATGCTTCGCAAAGGTCGAGACATTGCTCACCACACGGTCGCTGAATCGTGCGCCGGCTACGATCAGTAGATCGCAGTGGGTCACGCACACGTTGGACACTTTCGTGCCGTGCATTCCGATCATGCCCGTAAAATTCGGATGATCGCCGGGGAAACCGCCAAGCCCCATGAGGCTGGATCCCACCGGGATCTTCAATTTTTCTGAAAATCTCACGATCTCCTGGTTCGCCCCGGAGATCACAGCACCGCCGCCCACGTACAAAAAGGGTTGACGTGCACTTCGGATCATCTTGACGGCTTCATCCAAAGCGGATTCTGAAATATACTCCGTCATTGGCGAAATCGACGCGGGCTCCTGGCGTTCATACTCCGCCTTTTTAATTGTGACATCCTTGGGAATGTCCACAAGCACAGGACCCGGCCTGTCAGACTGTGCGATCTGAAAAGCGCGCCGGATGGTATCCGCCAGATCCTCCACCCGTTTGACAATAAAATTATGTTTGGTAATGGGCATGGTGACGCCTGCAATATCGACTTCCTGGAAACTATCCTTTCCCAGCAAACTTACCGCCACGTTTCCCGTAATGGCAACCATGGGAACGGAGTCCATATACGCTGTGGCGATTCCCGTTACCAGATTGGTCGCCCCAGGCCCCGAAGTGGCAATGCAGACACCGGTTTTTCCCGTTGCCCTCGCATACCCATCCGCTGCGTGTGCCGCCCCCTGTTCGTGACAAGTCAAGATATGGCGGATCTCCGACTGGTGCTTATAGAGTTCATCATAAATTTCCAAAACCGCGCCACCCGGATACCCGAAGACCGTGTCCACCTTTTGCTCCTTGAGACATTCCACAAGGATGCTGGCTCCTTTTAACAGCATCACCGCATCCCCCTTTCTTAGTTAGTTGGTAATTCCAGTACTGCTCCCGTGCTGGCCGAGGTAACCAGAGCCGCATACCGGGCCAGATAGCCGGTCTGAATTTTAGGCGCCTTGGGCTGCCATGCTTCCCGCCGCTTTGCCAGTTCTTCCTCGGAGACGCGGACTTGAATCGTTTTTTTCTCGATGTCAATGTCGATCTGGTCTCCATCCTGTACCAGCGCGATAGGACCGCCTCGCGCCGCTTCCGGCGAGACATGGCCAATGCAGGCGCCTCTCGTGGCCCCCGAAAATCGTCCATCGGTAATCAGGGCCACATCCCGGTCAAGCCCCATGCCGGCCAAAGCGGAAGTGGGGGAAAGCATTTCCCGCATGCCAGGGCCGCCCTTTGGACCCTCATAGCGGATGACCACCACATCGCCCTTTTGAATTTTCTGATCATAGATCGCTTCGATAACCGCTTCCTCACTGTCAAATACCCGCGCTGGCCCAGAGTGAACCAGCATCTCCGGCGCCACGGCAGATTTCTTGACGACACAGCCGTCCGGCGCCAGATTCCCCTTCAACACTGCGATGCCTCCATAGGGGCTGTAGGGATTCTCGATGGGACGGATTACGTTGGGATCTTTGTTCACCGCCGGCTCAATATTTTCTCCCACGGTCTTCCCGGTTACTGTAATTTGATTTAAATGCAGCAAGTCCTTTTTCGCCAGCTCTTTCATCACCGCTGGAATTCCGCCTGCGCGGTATAAATCCTCAATGAAGGATGGGCCAGCGGGACTCAATTTACACAGATTCGGCGTTCTGGCGCTGATTTCATCGGCTATATCCATGGTAATGGTAATGCCGGCTTCGTGGGCGATAGCGGGCAGATGCAACATGCTGTTGGTTGAGCAGCCAAGAGCCATATCCATCGTCAGTGCGTTTTCAAAGGCTTCCCAGGTACAGATGTCCCGAGGCTTGATATCCCGCTTCACCATCTCCATAACAGCGAGTCCCGCGTATTTAGCCAGACGGATCCGCTCTGAATAGACGGCGGGTATGGTTCCGTTGCCAGGCAGGGCAATTCCGATGGCCTCGCAGAGACAATTCATAGAGTTGGCGGTAAACATTCCGGAACAGGACCCACAGCTCGGGCAGGCGCATTCTTCATACTCCCGCAGCTGCGCGTCATCCATCGTTCCGGCTTTGGCCGCGCCCACAGCTTCAAACATATTGGACAGGCTGACCCGCTGGCCGCCGACGCGACCTGCCAGCATGGGCCCGCCACTGACAACAACCGTTGGAATATTGACCCGAAGGGCCGCCATGAGCATACCTGGCACAATCTTGTCACAGTTTGGAATCATGACCAGCGCATCGAAGCCATGGGCAACCGCCATGGATTCGATAGAATCCGCAATCAGCTCCCGGGACGCCAGGGAATAGTGCATTCCCTTATGCCCCATGACAATGCCATCGCACACGCCGATGGAGGGAAACTCCACTGGCGTTCCGCCGGCCATCCGGACCCCCTCTTTGACCGCCTTGGCTATGGTATCCAAATGCATATGGCCGGGTATCACCTCATTCTGTGCATTGACGATTCCCACAAGAGGCCGTTCCAGCTCTTCATCGATATAGCCCAACGCCTTCCACAGAGAGCGGTGAGGCGCTTTCTCACAGCCGTTCTTCACTCGATCACTGATCATATTGCTTCAATCCTTTCACAAATCAGCTGTCCCATCTGGCGGGTGCCCACAAGGGTACAGCCCTCACTCCAAATATCCGCTGTGCGGTATCCCGCTTCCAAGACCTCATCCACAGCCTTCTCGATACAGGCTGCTTCCTCCAATTTGCCAAAGGAGTAGGTAAACATCATAGCCGCCGACAATATGGTGGCGATAGGGTTCGCCTTATCCTGCCCTGCGATGTCCGGGGCTGATCCATGGATGGGTTCAAACATCCCCAGCGCCCCCTCGCCCATACTGGCCGAGGGCAGCATTCCAATGGAACCGGTGATCTGGCTGGCCTCGTCGGATAAGATATCCCCAAAGCAGTTGCCCGTCACGATGACATCGAACTGTTTCGGATCCCGCACAAGCTGCATAGCCGCATTGTCCACATATAAGTGATTGAGGGTGACATCGGGGTATTCCTTCGCCACCTCCATCACAACCTTCCGCCACAGACGAGAAACCTCCAGGACATTGGCCTTATCCACATTGGTTACGAGATGGTTTCGTTTCCTAGCGGATTGGAATGCCACGTGGGCAATTCTGCGGATTTCATTTTCATTGTAGAGCATTGTGTCGTAGGCCATCTCAACTCCATCCCGAATTTCGCGCTTGCGAGGTCCAAAATAGATTCCACCGGTGAGCTCCCGGATGACCACGATATCAAGCCCATCTTCCCCGATAATATCCGGCCGCAACGGGCAGGCATCCCGAAGGGACCGATAGATTTTCGCCGGACGGATATTGGCAAAAAGATTCAGGGCCTTCCGAATTCCCAGAAGAGCAGCCTCCGGCCGCTCCTCTCCTTTTAACCCATCCCACTTGGGGCCGCCGACAGCCCCCAACAGCACGGCATCGCTGTGAAGCGCGCTGTTAAGCGTACTCTGTGGAAGAGGCTCCCCTGTCTGATCGTAGGCGACTCCACCGATCAAGCGCTCCTCAAAGGTAAAGTGATGGCCAAATTTCCGCCCGACACGCTCCACAACCTGGACCGCCTCCCGGATGATATCCGGGCCAATCCCGTCGCCTGGAAGAACCGTTACTGTATATTGCATTGTCTCATTCTCCCTTCGTAATCTTTGCCGCCACACGATTCATCAGCCCACCGGCGTCGATAATCTCCTGGATAAAGGGCGGAAATGGCTGCGCTTGGTAGCTCTTATTCGTTGTCACATCCTCAATACGGCCGCTGGCAAAATCAATGCGAACCGTGTCTCCCGCTTGAATTTCATCCACCGCTTCCGGGCACTCGATAATAGGCAATCCTATATTGATGGCATTTCGATAAAAAATTCTGGCGAAGGAGGCGGCGATGACGCAGGAAATCCCGGACGCCTTGATGGCAATGGGCGCATGCTCGCGGGATGATCCACAGCCAAAGTTACGCGCCGCCACAATGATATCGCCCTCTTGAACCGTCTTGACAAAATCGGAGTCGATATCTTCCATACAATGGGCCGCCAGATGGGATGGCTCCGACACATTGAGATACCGTGCTGGAATGATGACGTCCGTGTCTACATTATCTCCATAGTGAAATACTTTTCCCTCGACCATGATCTATACCTCCTCATCCATGACATCCGCGGGGTCCGCAATATAGCCTGCAATGGCGGAGGCTGCCGCCACAGCCGGACTGGCCAGGTAGACTTCTGAATCCACATGTCCCATGCGGCCAACAAAATTTCGATTCGTGGTGGAAACGGCGCGCTCACCGGCCGCCAGAATTCCCATGTGTCCGCCTAGGCAGGGGCCACAGGTGGGCGTGGAGAAGACTGCGCCGGCCTTGACAAATGTCTCAGCCAGTCCCTCCTTGACTGCCTGCAAATAGATATCCTGGGTGCCCGGCAGTATGATCACCCGCACACCATCCGCCACTTTTCTTCCTTCAAAAAACTTAGCGGCGATCCGCAGATCGCGGATCCGTCCATTGGTGCACGATCCAATGACCACCTGATCGATGGGAATCCGATCAATTTCATCGACAAAATGCGTATTTTCCGGTAGATGGGGGAAGGAGACCACTGGCCGCAGTGCCCCCAGCTCAATCTCGTAGGTCATATCATAGGGTGCGTCCTCATCCGCCTCAAACACCTCGAAATTTTTAGCTGAGTGAGCTCGGATATACTCTTCCGTCTGCTCATCCACAGGGAAGATTCCATTCTTTCCACCCGCCTCAATGGCCATGTTACAGATGGTAAACCGGTCGTCCATCGACAGATGGCAGATGCCCTCTCCGGCAAACTCCATGGACCGGTACAGCGCGCCATCCACGCCGATCATGCCGATAATATACAGGATGATATCTTTGCCGCTGACATAGGGCGCCGGCTTTCCCTTCAAAATGAACTTAAGCGCAGAGGGCACCTTGAACCAAGCCTTTCCGCTGGCCATACCCGCTGCCATATCTGTAGAGCCGACTCCTGTGGAGAAAGCACCGAGAGCCCCATAGGTACAAGTGTGGGAGTCAGCCCCAATGATCACATCACCAGCCGTCACCAATCCCTTCTCCGGCAAAAGGCAGTGCTCAATTCCCATCCGGCCGACTTCAAAATAGTTCGTAATCCCCTGCTCCTTCACAAAATCCCGCACCATCTTACAGTGGGTCGCACTCTGTATATCTTTATTCGGGGTGAAATGATCGGGAACGATCACCACCTTATCTTTGTCAAAGACATGCTTGATACCGGCAGCGCGGAATTCTCGAATGGCAACCGGTGTTGTGACATCGTTCCCCATGACCAAATCCAGATCGCATTCAATCAACTGTCCTGCCTTCACTTCTGAAAGACCCGCGTGGGCGGCAAGAATCTTTTGGGTCATCGTCATACCCATATTCCTATCCCTCCTTATGGTTTCGATAAGCCGATATGGCTCTCTATATCCTTTAACAGCTTTACCTCAATGGAATCCACTAAGGCGATGAGACTGGCCTGAATGATATCCTTCGATACGCCGACGGTGCTCCACTTTTCTCTCCCGTCCGTGGTCTCGATCAGGACTCGGACCTTGGAGGCCGTCGCCTTAGTGTCCAGCACCCGAACTTTGTAGTCCGTCAGATGGATCTGTCCGATAGCGGGAAAGAATACCTCCAACGATTGACGCAGCGCCTTATCCAGCGCATTGACAGGCCCATCACCCTCCGCCGCTGTGGTTTTCACTTGCCCATCCACATTGATCTTCACCAGGGCGTAGGCGCTAAACTCCCCGTCCCGCTTTGCCTGTTCCCCGATCACCTTAAAATCTTCGATTTCAAAGAAGGGCCGGTATTTTCCCATCTCCTTGCGAATGATCATTTCAAAGGAGCTCTCTGCCCCCTCGAACTGATACCCTTCATGCTCCAGCTCCTTCATTCGCTCCATAATCCGCTTCGTCTCGGCGGAATCCTTGCTCAGGGATGGGGCGTATCGCTGAAGCTTCTTTACCATATAGCTCCTCCCCGCCACCTCCGACATGAGAAACCGGCGAGAGTTCCCAACCCGCTCTGGAGAAATATGTTCAAAGGATTTGGGATTCTTATTCACTCCATCAATATGCATGCCGCCCTTGTGAGAAAAGGTACTGCGCCCTACATAGGGCTCTTTCTCTGTCAGCGCGATATTGGCGACCTCCGCCAAATACCGTGCTGTCTGGGTCAGCTCCTCCAATTTTCCCTCTGGAATGCAGGGCATTTCCATCTTGATTTGCAGGTTGGCCAGCACCGTACACAGATTCGCATTGCCACACCGCTCGCCAAATCCCAGAAACGTACCTTGAACATGGCGCGCACCGGCTTTCACCGCTTCTATCGAGTTGGCCACCGCCATCCCACAGTCATCGTGGCAATGGATGCCAATCGTCGCATCCGGATACCTCTCACAGACCGCCCCCACAATGGCTCGAATTTCAAAGGGCATGGTGCCGCCGTTGGTGTCGCACAATGCCAATACCCTTGCTCCACCTTTGTATGCGGCCTCCAGCGACGCCATGGCGTACTCCGCATTGTTTTTATATCCATCAAAAAAATGTTCCGCGTCAAAGATCACGTCCCGCCCCTGCTCTTTTACATACCGGATCGTATCCTCGATCATCGCTAGATTTTCCTCCAGCGTTGTCTGAATGATATCCGTCACATGGAAATCCCAACTTTTTCCGAAGATGGAGACAGCTGGCGTTCCCGCCAGCAGCAGGTCGGACACAAAAGAATCTTCCTCCACCCGGCAGTTGCGCCGGCGGGTACTTCCAAAGGCCACAAGCTTTGTCTGTTGGAGCTGCAAGGCCCTGGCCCTCTGGAAGAATTCCAGATCCTTAGGATTGGATGTGGGATTGCCCGCTTCGACGCAGGGGATTCCCAGCTGATCCAGCGCCAACAAGATCTTAATCTTATCCTCCACGGAGAAGGTAATCCCCTCCGCCTGCGCCCCATCCCGCAATGTAGAATCCAATAGCTCAATCGTTTCGGCCTCCATATCCCCACATCCCTCCAATGGTCTATTTCACTGCGAAACCTTCGCAGTAGGTGATCCGTTTAGAAAACCCGTTTCCCTTCTCCCTTTAGGGAAGAAAGAGGAGCGGGCATCCACGCGTTGATTATTTATTCCAGGACATCATTTTTCGAAGCTGAGCGCCAACCTGTTCCACCTGGCTCTCCTGCTCCATCTTTCTTCTGGCATTAAATCCAGGGCGATTGATCTGATTCTCCAGGAGCCAATTGCGGGCAAACGTTCCATCCTGTATCTCGCCCAGGACCTTCTTCATTTCCTTCTTGGTCTCATCGGTGATCAGACGATTTCCAACGCTGTAGTCGCCGTATTCCGCCGTGTCGCTGATGGAGTAGCGCATGAAGCTTAAGCCTCCCTGGTTGATCAGGTCTACGATCAATTTCATCTCATGGATACACTCAAAATACGCGGATTCAGGCTGATATCCGGCTTCCACAAGGGTCTCAAAGCCAGCCTTCATCAGGGCGGTGACGCCGCCGCACAGAACTGCCTGCTCGCCAAACAGATCGGTCTCGGTCTCCTCCTTGAAGGTCGTCTCCAAAACCCCAGCTCTCGCTCCGCCAATCCCCTTAGCGTAGGCAAGCCCGATTTCCTTCGTGTCCCCCGACGGATCCTGGTGGACCGCGATCAGATCTGGCACACCTTTGCCTTCCAGATACTGGCTGCGAACTGTGTGGCCCGGCCCCTTCGGCGCGATCATGAAGACGTTGACGTCCGCTGGCGGCACAATCTGTCCAAAATGAATATTAAAGCCGTGGGCAAAAGCCAAGTATTTGCCCGGGGTCAGGTTCGGCTCAATGCTCTCTTTATAGAGCTTCGGCTGTTTTTCATCATTGATCAAGATCATGATAATATCTGCAACTTTGGCAGCATCAAAAGCTGTCATGACCTGCAAGCCTGCTTCCTCCGCTTTGGCCCAGGATTTGCTTCCCTCATACAATCCAACAACGACATCAACGCCGCTGTCCTTCAAGTTCAGCGCGTGGGCATGTCCTTGACTTCCGTACCCAATGATTGCTACCTTTTTGCCTTTCAGCAGAGTTAAATCACAGTCCTGTTCATAATACATAATTGCCATAGTCTTTAGTCCTCCTCAAATTTATTGTATTGATCGATTTGCTTGCTGCCTCGTTCGAGGGCCGTAATGCCTGTTCGGACGAATTCCTTAATCACGCCGTATGTATCCAGCAAATTAATGAATTCCTTCACCTTGTCTGTGTCGCCCGTCAGCTCGATAATCAAGGACTGGGCGCACACATCCACGATTTTGCCACGGAAAATATCGACAAACTGGATAATCTCCGAGCGGGTCTGCGGCGTTGTCTCAACCTTGACCAGCGCGATCTCCCGAAATACGGACCGAGAGACAGGAAGCTCAATAACCTTGATGACGTCCACCAGCTTATTCACCTGCTTCTTGATCTGTTCCAGAATCTGCTGATCCGCCGTCACTGTGACTGTCATGCGAGAGATTCGTGGATCCTGGGTTTCTCCGACGGTGAGAGAGTCAATATTGAATCCCCGCCGGCTGAACAGCGACGAGACTCTTGCCAGGACGCCGGGATTGTTCTCCACCAGGATAGATAAGACTCGCTTATTTTCCATTCATTCACCTCCGTATTGTCCGTACTTGCGTGGGGAAATTTATTATCTTGAAACATCCAGCGAACGCTTCCACTGGAATTTCCAATATAATAAAAACCCCGTCCCACTGCATGATATGCATACTGTAGGGACGAGGTCATCCGCGCGTTACCACCCTATTTGCCCTGTCGGAAGATCGACAAGACCGCTCAAACGGTACCGTGGGGTCGTTACGAAACCCGACCACAGATCATGCGGTCATACCTGCCTGTAACGGGGCTAATCGGCAGCGCTTACTGTCAGTTCGGCACTGCTGCTCAGGAGTGAGTCGCTATCTGGTGCCGTACCGGTTCGCATCAACCACCGGCTCTCTGAAACTGTCGCTCCACATAGGGAATGTCTCCATCATCGCCATTGGCTTGCAATAATGTCTTGCAAGTTATCTGTAATTATATCAAATCACGCCGCTTCTGTCAAGAAGCGCATTCGAAACTCCAGATTTTCATGGTTTTTCATAAAGTTTTGAGTTGAATAGATAAAAAATCCATGATAATTTCGAATGATTATGCATTCTCCCGCGCGAACTGCTCGCCAAGTTCCAGCGCTTTTTTGTTCACTTCGAATAATTTTGCGCTTTTTGACGCAAACATGTCCTTCATGACGCCCAGCATGATATCGCGATCCACGGGATTTGAGGCTGCCATATAGGCCCCCAGCATGACAATATTCGTCGCCTTGATGCTTCCGGCCTCCTGTGCCAGCTCCCCCGCCGGCACATAATAGGCCCGCACATCGCTTCGGCTCACTTTACGGCTAATGAGAGAGGTATTGACGAGAATCGCCGCCCCCTCCATAGCCTCCGCCTCGAATTTCACAAGGGAGGGTTCATTGAAAGCGAGAACCGCCGTTGCCTGGCTGACCAGAGGCGCCGCCACAGGCTCGTCGGATATGATGACCTGACAGTTTGCGGTGCCGCCGCGCATCTCCGGGCCGTAGGATGGAAGCCAAGAGACATTGCGATTTTCTGCCATGCCAGCGAAGCACAGAATTTTGCCGAGGGATAACACTCCCTGTCCGCCAAAACCCGCTAGGATAATTCGTTCCTCTCTCATTGCGCCTTCGCCTCCTCTTCCTTATCTCTGTAGACACCCAAGGGATATTGCGGTATCATATTATCCTTGAGCCAGCCCAGCGCATCCACCGGTGCCATGCCCCAGTTGGTCGGGCAGGTGGACAGAACCTCGATCATGGAAAATCCTTTTCCCTCAATCTGATTGCGGAACGCTTTTTCAATTGCCTTTCCAGCTTTTTTGATATTGGGCACATCGTGGACGGATACGCGCTCAATATAGGCGGCGCCCATGGTCGTGGCCAGCATCTCGGAGACATGGAGAGGATATCCCGCTACCTTTGGATCCCTTCCGTAAGGGCTGGTGGTGGTCACCTGGCCGATAAGAGTCGTGGGGGCCATCTGACCTCCCGTCATGCCATAGATAGCGTTATTGATGAAAATGACCGTGATATTTTCACCGCGGTTCGCTGCGTGGACGATCTCCGCCGTGCCGATGGAAGCTAAATCGCCATCCCCCTGATAGGTGAAAACGATATTCTCCGGTTTTACCCGTTTGATCCCCGTGGCAACTGCCGGCGCGCGCCCATGGGCTGCCTCCAGCATATCCACATCAAAATAGTCGTATGCAAAAACTGCGCAGCCAACTGGGGCGACGCCGATGGTCTTCTCCTGGATGCCCAGAGCATCAATGGCCTCCGCCACCAAACGGTGAACAATGCCGTGGGTGCAACCGGGACAGTAATGAAATGGCTTATCTGTCAAAGCTTTAGGTCTGTCGAATGTCTTCGCCATTTATCGTGCGCCTCCTTTGCAGATGGACAAAATTTCGTCCTTGATTTCCTTCGCAGTGGGAACCATCCCGCCGGTGCGGCCGAAAAATCTCACAGGTTTTGCCCCGTTCACAGCCAACTGAACGTCCTCCACCATCTGTCCCATGCTCATTTCCACAGTCAAAAAGGATTGGACGCTGTCCTGTGCCGCCGCTTTGGCAAAGGTCTCCGCCGGGAAAGGCCACAGGGTAATCGGCCGAATCAGCCCCACCTTGGGAGCGCCCTCTTCTTTATCCAACTGCGCGATTACGCTTTTGACAACGCGGGCTACGGTCCCGTAGGCGGCTACAATAATCTCAGCCCCCTCGCAGTGATACTCCTCCACCAGCGTTTCCCTCTCCGCGATGATGCCGTACGTCGCAAATAAATCCCTCGTCATAGACTCCAACTCTGACGGCTCCATATACAGGGAATTGATAACGCTTCTGGGTTTGCTTCCATCGTTGCCCGTGGCTGCCCAGCTCATATCCGCTTTTGGTCTCGGCGTATAGTCGCTAAATTCCACAGGTTCCATCATCTGTCCCAGAATGCCGTCCCCTAAAATCATGGCCGGCACCCGGTATTCCTCCGCGACGTCGAAAGCCAGCTTCGTCAGATCCGCCATCTCCTGAAGCGTGGCGGGTGCAAAGACAACCAGGTGGTAGTCCCCATGTCCGCCACCCTTAGTCGCCTGAAAATAGTCGGACTGAGACGGCTGAATTCCGCCAAGCCCCGGGCCACCGCGCATAATGTTCACGATGACGCAGGGGAGTCTTGATCCCGCTATGTAGGAAATTCCCTCTTGCTTTAAGCTCACGCCGGGGCTTGAGGAGGACGTCATCACCCGCGTCCCAGTCGCCGCCGCCCCATAGATCATATTGATCGCGGCCACCTCGGATTCCGCCTGCAAAAAGGTCCTTCCTATCTTAGGCATCTTCTTAGCGAAGTATGCCGGTATTTCGTTCTGAGGCGTGATCGGGTATCCAAAGAATGCCTGACATCCCGCCTGGATTGCAGCTTCCGCGATAGCCTCGTTTCCTTTCATCAATATCTTAGCCACTCTATATCCTCCCTTCAATCGGTTTTATTCTTGGATTTTGATGGCGACGTCCGGGCAGATCGTTGCACAGAAGCCGCACACAATACACTTCTCCCGGTCCTTGATATAGGCCGGTGCATACCCCTTTTCATTCAGAGCCTTGCTATCCAGATCGATGATCTTCTTAGGACATGCGGAAACACAGAGGCCGCAGCCCTTACAGGCATGGGGGTTAAATACGACTTGAGCCATCACACTACCTCCTACTACAAATTATCGCGGCATCGCCGCGCTTTTTACTTTCTTTATTGAGAGCCCGCCCGCAAAGCGGATTGATTCTTTTCTATGGGTTTCGGGCTGAGATCTGCGCATCGCTTACCTAGATTCCATATCCCAGGGAGTTTTCAGCACTGGGTCCATCTCAATGACCAGCTGAGGATCCATAGACGCCGGAATCCATGGCCGCATGGCAGCCAGCCGAACCGGGGTTTCCAGCCCGAGAGCGAGGGCGGCGGCCTCCGTCTCCCTCTGTCCCTGCAAAACTAGCTCCACCGTCGTCTCGCTGCAGAGGTGGGTATTGTTGATTAGATCCGTCACCACAAGGCCTGTGGCAGCTTCAATCTCCCGGACCATCTCCACAATCTCCTGGTGATTGCGCGTAAAAGGCCGCATAAGATTCACCACCGCCCACATGGAATAGCCCTGCTCCAAAATCTGGCGGCGGTATCGCCCCAACACTCGAGCGCCATCCTCATCCCCTCCCACGTCGACGATCAGGTGGCCATCCTTTCTCGCAAACGCGCCGTCCAACTCCGGAGTCAATGCCGGAATATCGAGCTGACTTGTCGCAAAACGAGGAGCCAGCACCTGAACTCCCCGTTTCTCCAGCACTTCCTTTGCCTCGTTGGTTCGAAAGAAAGGATTGACGACATCGAGGTCCAGAAGAATGGTTTTCTGCTGTTGACAGCTGTTCAGCGCCATTCGTATGGATAACTCTGTCTTTCCGCTGCCAAAATGACCTGTCAATATGGTAATCCGTTTCTCCTTCATCCGCACCTCACAGTTTAGATTTCAACAGTCCATCCAAAAGTGTCGGGAATCAGCCCCAATTGAATGCCTGTCAGGTTATCATACAATTTCTGAGATATCTCTCCGATGGCGCCCCCATTGATGGGCGCAATATTGCCCTCCCAGTTTAACTCTCCGATGGGAGAAATGACAGCAGCGGTTCCTGTGCCAAAGGCCTCCCGCAGGCGCCCTTCCTTCGCCGCCTCAAACAGCTCATCTATGGCAATCTGACGCTCCGAGACTTTGATTCCCCAGCTCTTCAGCATACAGATAGCCGAATCGCGCGTGACGCCTGGCAAAATGCTTCCATTCAGCGCCGGTGTCACCACCTCATCATCGATGACAAAAAAGACGTTCATGGTGCCGACTTCCTCGATGTACCGGCGGTGTACTCCGTCGAGCCATAAAACCTGTGTGTAGCCGCGCTCCGCCGCGATCATCTGGGCTTTGATGCTGGCCGCATAGTTGCCGCCGGTCTTCACATGGCCCATACCGCCCTTCACCGCGCGGACGTACTCGTCCTCCACGTAGATCTTGACAGGGTTCAGTCCTTCTTTATAATATGCGCCCACTGGGCTTAAAATCACGTAAAACTGGTATGTGCGGGAGGGCCGTACTCCCAAATGCGCATCCGTTGCGATGATAAACGGACGAATGTAGAGTGACGTAGCTTTCCCCTCCGGAATCCAGTCCTTATCCTCCGCAACGATAGCCTTGATCGCCTGCAACATGTCTTCCTCCGGGATCTGCGGAATACAGAGGCGATCATTGGAGTTGTTCGCTCTCGCGATATTCTTGTCCGGCCGGAACAAAAGAACGCGTCCATCCGGTGCCTTGTAGGCTTTCATTCCCTCAAACATTTCCTGAGCATAGTGAAACACCATAGCCGCGGGCTCAAGGGAAATCGGCGCATAGGGGATAATCCTCGGATCGTGCCATCCCTGCCCTTCGGTATAATTCATTACAAACATATGATCCGTGAAAAAATCACCAAATCCCAGATGATTCGGATCCGGTTTTTCTTTTGGATGCTGTGTTCTCGTCACTTGAATATTCAAACTCAAGGGTATCCCTCCTTATACTAATACAGCGTTTAAAAGGAGCGGCTCCACCGCTCGTCTTTCATTATAAATCCCTTTCTAGAAAAATGCAAGTTCTTTGTGACAAAATTTCAAGAAACGTCTACTCTCGCTTTAAATTTTTAAACTCCAGCAGTCCCGTTTCCGTCACAGTTAAGACTGCCTTTGCCTTTTCCCCTGTCTGCGGCAGCGAAACTGATATCTGAGGATTTTTTCCAGCTAAAGTGTCCCGAACCAGGGCATCTGTCAATTCGACGCCATACCGCTCCAGCGCGTTAAGCCAGATGGTAAAGTGACAGCCATCCTTCCAATTGCTGCAATAATAGGATTTACTATTTTTAAGCACCTGTCCTGTATGGCACAGCGGACAGATGCCAATCTGCCGCTTTCTTTTTCGCCCTTTCCCCTTGGGCGCTTCTCTGTCAAAATGAACCTGCTTCTCCTCCGACGGGTCCTCCGAAGCGGACACGATAAATTGCACATACCGGCTAATGCTGGCCATAAAACGGCTGGGATCCATGGTGCCCTGGTAGATTCGCTCCAGCGCTCTCTCCCATTTTCCTGTCATCTCAGGGGATTTCAGCTCGTTGGGAAGAATCCGGATTAAGTCCATTCCCTTCTGCGTCGGGAGCAATTGCTTGTTTTTTCGGACAATGTAGCCCACCTGCAAGAGGCGTTCGATGATCGATGCGCGCGTTGCCGGCGTTCCCAGCGACAGCTTGCCCATCTTCTCGCGGAGTTCCTCGTCCTCCACAAACTTTCCAGCATATTCCATCGCGGTGAGGAGTGTGGCTTCTGTATAGGGATTTGGCGGCTTTGTCTGCTTAGTCTCCACCGCTCCCTCCGCAATGCTGGCAATATCCCCCTTTTGAAGTGGCGGCAATGGCTGTGAATCCACCTCTTTGCCCGGTGTGGTCTCCTCTTTCTTTGACAGTACAGTGTAGCCTGGCTCCAGCACCACCTTTCCCTTCGCCAGAAAGCGTTCCTCCTGGCAAATAAGGATGGCCTCCGTGATCTCATATTCGTATGGGGGATAGAAAACTTCCAGCAACCGTTTTGCGATAAGCCGGTAGATCTTCGTCTCGTCATCGCTGAGACGGTTCAAGTCGGGCCGCTTTGCTGTCGGTATCAGGGCATGGTGATCCGTCACCTTACTGTCGTCAACAATGCGTTTTGTAAAAACCGGCTCCGGCATGGCTTCAATCCAGGGATGGAATTCTGGCCCATCCAGCGCTTGGATCGCCCGAAGCACGGTTTCCTTCATGTCGCTGGATAGATACCTGCTATCCGTGCGCGGATATGTGACGAGCTTATGGCGCTCATACAGGCTCTGGGCAATCTCCAGCACCCGATTGGCCGAGAAGCCATACTTGCGGTTGCCGTCGCGCTGCAATTCCGTCAGGTCATATAACAGAGGCGGCAGCTGTTTCTTTTTAGTTTTGGTTACGCTCTCCACCTCAGCCTTGCCTACCGCCATGACGTTCTGCAAAATCTGCTCTGCCTGCCCTCGCTCCCAGATCTTGGTCGTCCGCGTCTTCTGATCCTCTTCAAGCTCAAACCATACGGCGGAAAAGGTGGAATCCTCCGAATGAGGCGTCTTCAGGGACAGATGAACCTCAAAGTAGTCCTTCGGTACAAAGGAATCGATCTCAGCCTGACGGCTTACCAGCAGCGCCAAAGTCGGAGTCTGGACGCGGCCGATGGACAGCAATGCGCCGTACCGTATGGTATAGGCCCGGCTGCCGTTGATCCCTACGAGCCAATCTGCCTCACTTCGGCATCGAGCGCTCTCATACAGCCTGTCATACTCACGGCCGTCCCGGAGCTCGGCGAACCCCTCCAGGATCGCCTCTTCCGTCATGCTGGAAACCCATAGCCGGTAAAACGGCTTGCGGCATTTCGCCTGCTGGTAGATATACCGAAAGATCAACTCCCCTTCTCTTCCGCTATCGGTTCCGCAGATGACCGCCTCAATATCAGGATCCTGCATCCACTTTTTGATGATGGCAAATTGTTTGGCTGTCTTTTTGATAACCTTGGTCTTCATTGTTTCCGGCAGAATGGGCAGATCCTGCCGGTTCCATTTTTTCAGGCGCGGATCGTACTCCTGGGGCTCGCACAGCTCAACTAGATGGCCGATGGCCCAGGTGATCACATATTGATCCCCCAGCAGGCAGCCGTCTCCCGCCTGCCGGCATCCCAGAACTTTCGCATAGTCTCTCCCCACGGACGGCTTTTCCGCAACCACCAATGTTCTTCCCATATCCCACCTCATGCGATGATATCGTGAATCAGGGGCGGCGGTGACACAGGGGCCTCTCCCATATGATACGCCTGCCGCACAAGGTTCTCTGCCGCCTCCACATCCGCGCCATGGGAGTAATACAGTATAGCAGCGGCTTCCCCTTCCGCCAGCCGATCCCCAATCTTCTTATGGATACGGAGCCCCGCCCCATACTCAATGGGATCGTCTTTCGTCTTTCGTCCGGCTCCCAAGCACATGGCCGCCGCGCCGATCCTCTCTGTGTCCATGGCCTGCACCACTCCAGGCTTCAGCGTGACTTCCTTTGACTCCATTACAGTGTCCCCGATGCGGCTCAGATCTCCGCCTTGCGCCCTGACAAACCGTTCAAACTGTTCCATTCCCTTTCCGCTATCCAGCAATTCCTCTAAGATTGCCTCCCCTTCCTCGGGAGTCGCCGCCCCGCGCCCTAAGACCAGCATATATGCGCCTAGCCGAAGGGTAAGCTGCCGAACGTCCTTCGGCCCCTTTCCCTGGAGAACCTCGATGGCTTCCACGACTTCCAATCGATTCCCGATGGCATATCCGAGCGGTTGGCTCATATCCGAGATAACAGCGGTCATGGCCTTACCCGCACTCTTTCCAATGGAGACCATCTCCATAGCCAACTGGCGCGCGCCGTCCACAGTTTTCATAAACGCGCCGGAGCCAGCCTTCACATCCAGCACGATTCCGTCACATCCCGCCGCCAGCTTTTTGCTCATGATGCTGGAGGCGATCAGGGGCAGGCTCTCAACCGTCGCCGTCACATCCCGCAGCGCATAGAGTTTTTTGTCGGCGGGCGCAAGTCTGCCAGTCTGACCCGCTAGCGCGATTCCAATGGTATTGACATTGTGAAGGAATTCTTCCTGCGTCAACTGGGTGCGGAACCCTGGTATGGACTCCAGCTTGTCGATGGTGCCACCTGTAAATCCAAGTCCTCGGCCGGACATCTTCGCCACCGGAATCCCGGCGGCGGACACTAAGGGGCCAAGGACAAGGCTGATCTTATCCCCCACGCCTCCACTGGAATGTTTATCGATCTTGACGCCGTGGACCGAACTCAAGTCCATGATGTCGCCGCTGTCCGCCATGGCCTCGGTCAGCGCGCTTGTCTCCTCCTTCGTCATGCCTTGAAATACGACCGCCATCAGAAACGCAGACATCTGATAATCGGGAATCGTTCCCTCACAGAACCCCTGGATCATCTGTCGGATTTCCATCCCATCCAGCGCGCCGCCGCGCCTCTTGCGGTCGATCAGATCGACCATCCGCATACTCCTTACCTCCTTCATCTCGCGGCCGTGATCTCAACCGCGAAGTTGAGATTACAAAAGCCTTAGTCCACACAGATCGGACTAAGGCTTTTCATGGTCAAAGTTGTCATCAATTGAATTTTCTTTTTCTAGCGGCCTCAGATTTCTTCTTACGCTTCACGCTGGGCTTCTCATAGTGTTCCCTCTTACGCACTTCTTGCATGATGCCCGCCTTGGCACAGCTTCTCTTAAAACGACGAAGAGCGCTATCTAATGACTCGTTTTCTTTCACAACTACGTTTGACATGTCACTCCACCCTCCCTCCAGCTGCAGATTGTGCCTGTAACTATTGGGTATTTATTTATTAAGCACTATCGTAAATTATACTAGCGTTTTCGTGCCGCGTCAAGTTCTTTTCCAGATTTTCTGAAATAAAATTTGAAATTTTTGCGAATTGGTCCGGACCGCGATTTTCATCGAAAGTTCACCCTTTCGCCACATTTTCTGTGACATTTTTCTGTATAATGAAAGGGATCTACAAAATCAAGTTTCAGAAAGGATGCGAATATGAGGCAAAAAATATGGGCATGGGCTTGTCTACTCCTCGTGATGCTGATGTCCAGCTGCACGAAGAGTCCTGACGCGGACTCTTCCCAGGTTGAATCCAGCGCTGGAGATCGTTCAATTGATGATGCTTCGGAGGAATCCTCCATGGTGTTCAATGAAGCTGCTTCTATCGATATCGAAGACATGGGAATTCATTTCACCCGCAGCGCCGGGTGGGATGAGAGAGAACTGGACGATACCTCCCTCTATCTCATGTCGCAGAGCGATGGCGGCATGGCACAAATCAGTATGCGTTGGTTCTATCTGACCCAGACCCCGGAAGAATATCAGGCCTATCTACAGTATAACTGGAGCGAGATGTGCGATGAATTCATCGAGACCCAAACCATTTCCTCCGTCACCCTTGCCGGGCTGGATGGTTTCTTGCTGGAATTTCAGCAGAGCACTGAGAACTATGGAACCCTGTGCTATCAGAATTATGTCCTCATGGACCCGGAGAGTGACCTGTGCATCGATTTTGTCTATGTGGGGCCGGAAGAAAATTATATGCGGCATCTTTCGGAAAAAGAGGCCATGCTTGACTCTCTCTCGGTAACTCCCGTCTCATCTCCTGAACCCCAGACCTTTACGGAAAGCGCCACCGGTCTGCACATGACATACAACGGCAAATGGCAGCTCGATACGAATGTATTTGTCGCCCCGAATTTAACCTCCTTTGTCTCGGTTCAGGCCTATGCCGGGGAGGAGGCTACCTCACTGGATGAATTGACCTCCAGCTTGCAAGAATCTTTGGAGAGCACCTTCGATACATTAGAAAACGTTGTCTGGGAAAAAACACAGGTGCAGGGGTATGACGCGGTCCACGTGACATTTCAAACGGACTATGAGGGATACGCCGCCGCAGAGAAACAGCTCTTTTCTACCTACGCCTTCTATGCGGAGGGAAATCTGTTCTATATCGATTATTACTCTACCGCGGAGGAGTACGGCGAGCACTACGATGATTTTGTGAAGATGCTCGCCAGCATTCAGATTGACAAGGCGGATCCCGAGTAGATCGATAGCAAAAAAGTTCGCGAACGCGAACTTTTTACTCCTGCTCAAATTGGCTCATATACAGGCGATAATAGAACCCCTGTTTTTCCATGAGTTCACCGTGGCTCCCCTGTTCCACCACTGCGCCCTTATCCATGACCAGAATCGTGTCGGCGCCGCGGATGGTTGACAAACGGTGGGCGATGATGAAGCTGGTACGCCCTTCCATCAGCTTATTGAAAGCCTTGGTGATATTTTGTTCTGTCAAGGTGTCGATGGAACTTGTGGCCTCGTCCAGAATCAGCATGGGAGGATCCAGGAGCATCGCCCGGGCAATGGTCAGAAGCTGTCGCTGCCCTCCGGACAAAATACCGCCGCTCTCCTGAATCAGTGTGTCATAGCCATGGCTCAGCCTCCGGATAAAGCCATCCGCATAGGCTCTCTTTGCCGCCTGCCGGATCTCTTCCTCTGTGGCATCCTCTTTGCCATAGGCAATATTCTCACGGACTGTTCCGTCAAAACTCCACGTCTCCTGCAAAACCATGGCAAACTGAGTCCGCAGAGCATCCCGCCGCACCTCTCGAATATCGACGCCGTCAATATAGATGGCGCCCGCGTCCACATCATAGTAGCGCATCAAAAGATTGATGATCGTCGATTTTCCAGCGCCAGTCGGACCCACAATGGCAATCTTTTGCCCCGCCTTGGCTTGAAGATTAAAATTCTGGATCAAAGGCCGATTTGGGTCATAGGAAAAATCCACATTCCGAAATTCCACATTGCCGCGCACATCGCGCAGTATCCTGCCGACCTCATCGGATGTCTCCGGGGGGACCTCCATGAGGTCGAAAATGCGCCTCGCAGCGGAAGCGGCCGCCATGATCTGCGCCCACACCCCTGTGATTTCATTGAAAGGCCTTGCAAATTGGGTCGCGTAGATGATAAAACTGGAGATGCCGCCTGCGCTCAGCCCCGCCAAAATTCCACCGCCGACGCCCACGCAAATATAGGCCAGATTGTTGACAAACCTGGTGGTGGGATTGGTCAGCGAGCCTGCGAACTGGGACTTCTGTCCTGCCCGATACAGCTTAGCATTGATGGCGTCGAAGTGTTTCTGTGCTTCCGCCTCATATCCAAAGGCCTTGACGGTTTTATATCCGCCGATGATCTCCTGAGCGTAGCCATTGAGTTCGCCCACCAGCATCTGCGTCCCGGCAAAGTATTTTGCACTCGTCCTCGTCACCACATTCGCCACAACAAAATTCAGCGATGTCACAAGGATGACGATGAGGGTGACCGCTACGCTTTGACTGAGCATAAACAGCAGCGTACCCACAATGATGACAATCCCGTAAAACAGCTGGGTAATTCCCTGTAACAGGCCGTCCACCATGGTATCCGCGTCATTAATGAATCGGCTCACGATATCCCCCTGCGCCGTCGTATCATAATACCGCAGGGGAAGCCTCTGTAGATGCTCAAAAGCCTTCTGCCGCATCTGTTCCACAACGCGGTAGGCGGTTCGAACCGATAGCATCTGCATCAAATACTTGAAAATGGCATGCCCTGTATAGCAGAGAACTAAAATCCAGAGAATCCGAAAAATCGCCGGAAACTTCACTGCGCCTGCCGACGCCATCTCGTCGATAGCCTTGCCGATAAGATATGGGGCCGCAATATCCACCGCCCCCACGGCGCACGCGCACAGCATAATACAGATAAACAGGACATAGTACCGGCGGACAAAGGGCATAAATTGCGCTAGGGATGTCTTTTTTTTCATCTCGTCCCCTCCTCCCGCGTCTGCGAATAGACTGTCTCCTGATAAACGGGGCAGGAAGCCATCAATTCCTCATGGGTGCCAAGCCCTGCCATCTTTCCGTCATCCAGCACCAAAATCTGATCCGCGCCTCGGATGGAGCTCACCCTCTGGGAAATGATCAACAGGGTTGTACCTGGATACTGTTCTTTCAGCGCAGTTTTCAGATTATGCTCTGTCAGGTAATCCAGCGCAGAGAAGCTATCGTCTAGAATTAAGAGGGGGGCGTTCTTCACCAGCGCTCTGGCGATGTTCAGCCTTTGCTTTTGCCCTCCAGAAAAATTTCGTCCACCTCTGTCGACCTGAGAGTCCAGCTTTTGAGGCAGTTCTCCCACGAAATCACTGGCCTGTGCCGCCTTCAGCGCCTTCTGAAGGTCGGCATCCTCCGCGTCATGGGCGCCCCACTGTAGATTTTCCCGGATTGAGCCGGAGAAGAGCTCTGCTCTCTGGGGTGCGGTCGAAATTCTTTCTAGCAACTGCTCCCGAGGAATTGCCTCGATATCCGTTCCCCAGAGCTCAATTCTGCCCTCTGTCAGCGGGTATTGCCGGAGAATCAAGTTGGCTACACTGGTCTTGCCAGAGCCAGTTCCCCCGATAATGCCTAAAGTCTCCCCTTGACGAAGGGCGAAGGTAATATCCTCCAAAGCAAGACTCGCCTCCGGAGTGTAGCGAAAGCTGACATGGGAAAACTCTACCGCCGGCTCATTCATTTGCCGTTCACACTTGACTTCGCTCTCTTCCCCCGGCAACTCCGTCCCTAAAACCTCGTTGACCCGCTTTAAGCTGGCTCCCGCCTTCGTAAAGAGAACAACCAGGTTCGCCACCACCAACAGCGCTGTCAGCATACTGGATATATAGTTGATAAAGGCCAACACAGAACCTTGGTCAAATTGGCCGCGCTGAATCATCCAGCCGCTACAGTACAACACCACGACGATGGCGATATTCATGATGAAGGTGGTGAGAGGGTTGACCAGCGCCGAAATCAAATTTACGCGGACAGCCGCCCTGGTCAGCTCCTCATTCCGCTGCCGAAATCGTTCTTTTTCGTGAGGATTTTTTGCAAACGCTCGAATCACGCGGACGCCAGAGATATTTTCACCAACGGTTCTCGACAGGGCGTCCAGTTTCTGCTGGACCCGCGTGTACAGGGGCGCGGAAACACGAAAGACAAAGTATACGATTCCCGCTAGTACCGGCAGCGTTAGAAAGATGATGATGGACATTCGCGCGTTGATCATCATGGCGGCGACTGCACTTCCTATGCAGACAAAGGGCGCTCGGATGACCAACCGGATGACCATCGCCACCGCCTGCTGAAGCTGATTGATATCGTTGGTGAGACGAGTGGTGAGCGTGCTGGCTCCAAAGGATTCAATCTGCGAGAAGCTGAGCGCGTTGATTTTTTTGAACATATCGGAGCGCAGCCTCGTGCCAAAGCCCTGGGATGCAACGGAGGCGCTATATTGGCAGATCCACGCGCTTCCCATTCCGATGGCGGCGATAAGCGCCATCAGTCCTCCCTGTTGAAGAATAAAATCGGTGTCCTGCTGAAGGACTCCCTCATTGATGATCCTCGCCATCATGATGGGCATGAATAGCTCCAAGATCGCCTCTAAAAGTTTAAAGACCGGTCCAATAAGAAATTGTTTCCAATACGGTTTTAGATACTGCTTCATATAGTGCATATGGTATACTTTCCCCTTGTATAGGAAAATTTTATAATCAGGTCCGCCCGCGGCGTACCTTCGTATAGGATGAAAAATCCCTTCTCCGGCTCCAAGGCCCGAAAAGGGATCCATCATCGAACTTATTTCTTCTTCTTGAACGGGCTCTTCTTGCTGGATTTCTTGTCGGCTTCCTCCAGAAGATACTTGTCGTAATCATCCAGGCCGTCCTCCTCCAGATCCCCGCCAACCAGATCATCCTGCGGCTCCGGCTCCACATCCTCGATCTTCTTCTGTGTCAAATCAGGTTCCTGCGCCGAGAGAATCTGGTCGCGGCGCACCGGTATGATAATGCTGCGGTTGGTTCCAAACTCAACCATCAGACATTCATTGACAACATTCACTACCTTGCCGTACATGCCGTCGTTTAACAGCACCCAGTCGCCGTTGGTGATGGCGTTCTGCATCGCCGTCGTCTGCTTCTGGCGCTTCCGCTGAGGACGAATCAAAATAAAATACAAGATCACGATAAAGACCGCATAGATAGCAAGCATTCCAAACAAACCGCCGGTTCCGCTTCCGGTCGCCGCCGCATCTGTGGACAATAAAACAAACATTCGATATCCTCCTTTAAAATCGGTTCTAAAAAACACCTTGTTTGATTATACCTTGTTTATCAACATAGGTCAAGGGGGCGCATGGAAATTATTGTGAACAAATTGTAGCGTTACATTCGATAGGGGAAACTATACGGGGAGAGAATGGGCTGGCACCGCTTGCTGGCGTGGATTGGAATGAAACCGGAATTTATTTGAACCAATACAAGCCCTCGTTTGAAGCCTGGATTTTAGCCCCCTTTGGAACTTGTTTTATGACAGCTATTACATCCATATAGTCTGGTGATGGTGAAATCATTCCCATAAAAGCGGGAACAACACAAATCGTCAGTACAGCTTTCCAATGTAACGGACACACAATAAAAATAATAAGCGGAATTATGCCTAATGCCATGGGCGCAAGTGACATAGCAATATATCGGCTTTTACTGATCGCACAGAATGATACTGCATATGCCGCAACTTTTTTTAAGCACACGCCTACATAAACTTTTGCATTTTTCGGATAGCATACGGCATGAAGAAATTCATGTATGGGGATCAACAAAAATCCAATGATAAAGCCTGCGGGCATAAATCGTAAATCAAAAATGAACGCATCGCTTGCATTTTTCTTAATAAAAACACACACAAAGCATATGATCAGAGGGAAAATCCCATATGGCAATGAGGCTTTCAATATGTCATCCGGTCTCTTTAGTTTGACTGCATTTTCGGGGACTTGTCCATCGGGGAAATCCTTCTCCCAATCTTGGTTTCCCTCCCAAATTATTTCTGCCATACAATCTCCTTACAGTCCGAGCTCCTCAAATCCTGCCAGGGCCTGGCGCTTGTAAGCCGGATACCGGTCCTCGTCCAGGGCATCCCGGATCTCCTGCATCATCGTATTATAAAAGTACAGGTTGTGCAGTACACAGAGGCGCATTCCCAGCATCTCTTTGGCCTTCAGCAGATGCCGGATATACGCCCGGCTGTAAGCACGGCAAGCTGGGCAGCGGCATCCCTCCTCGATGGGCTGGGTGTCCAGCTGGTACTGGGCATTCCACAGATTGATCTTGCCCCTGCGGGTGTACACGTGTCCATGGCGTCCATTTCGCGCTGGAAGAACACAGTCAAAGAAGTCAACCCCGCGGTCCACCGCCTCCAAAATATTGGCCGGCGTTCCAACGCCCATCAGATAGGTTGGCTTGTCCACCGGCAGGTGGGGAACCGTCTCCTCCAAAATATGGTACATCTCGGCGTGGGTCTCCCCCACAGCCAGCCCGCCAATGGCGTAGCCATCCAAATCCAACTCTGCGATCCGCTTTGCGTGCTCGATGCGGACATCCTCCAGAACACCTCCCTGGTTGATTCCAAAGAGGCGCTGATTGGGGTTTAGCGTTTCCTCCAACCGATTCAGCCGATCCATCTCCTCCTTGCAGCGGACCAGCCATCTTGCCGTTCTGGATACGGAATCTTCAATGTATCGCCGGTCCGCTTTGCTGGGAGGACACTCATCGAAGGCCATGGCGATGGTGGACGCCAGATGAGACTGGATGCGCATACTCTCCTCGGGCCCCATGAAAATTTTTCGCCCATCGATATGGGAGGAAAAGGTCACGCCTTCCTCCCGGATTTTCCCCCGAAGAGAGGTCAGTGAAAAAACTTGAAATCCTCCGGAATCCGTCAAAATCGGGCGGTCCCAGTTCATAAAGCGATGCAAGCCGCCGAGCTGATAGATAATCTCATCCCCCGGTCTCACATGAAGATGGTACGTGTTGGACAATTCCACCTGACATCCGATCTCCTTCAAATCCATGGACGAAACAGCCCCCTTGATGGCGGCCGCTGTTCCGACATTCATAAAAACCGGCGTCTGAATTGTCCCGTGGGGTGTCCGGTATTCTCCTCGTTTCGCATTTCCCTGTTTCTTTATCAGTTTGTACATACCTGTCTCTCCTTACCTTTTCCTCTGATGGGTGACCCGATTATTCACAGTTATTGTGATTGGCATTCAACAAAGCGGCCACCAAAAAACCAAATACAACCCCAGCGACAAAACAAGCAATATATCCCATGGCAATTCCTCCCGCTGTAATTTCACACAATTCTATCTTATTCAAGTGGAGAAGAATTTATATCTGATTTTTCGGACTACCATTAATTTGGACAGGTCCCTCCGACGCGCGCTTGCGGTACTCCCGCGGCGAACAGCCGAAGCACCTGCGAAATTGCTTGGAGAAGTTCGCAAGATCATTAAATCCGCTGGAATACATAACCTCGGTTATAGAAAGGGGTGTCGACACAAGCAGATAGGCGCTGTGATGCAGCCGGTATTTGACGAGATATTCTTGCACCGATACATTCAGCTCTTTTTTAAAGATTCGGAACAGATGGCTCCGGTCCACTCCGATGTGGGAGGCCACCGATTCAACGGTGATGGGATAGGAATAATTCTTGTGGATATAGTCCAGCGCCAGGTCCAGTAGATTATACCGGAATCCCTTGTCATGGCTGCCCGCCTGATAAATCTGTGAGAAGAAGCCGTACAGGGCTGACATAGCGGTAAATCCGTTCTGGTCTGCGCCGTAGTGTTCCGACATAGTCAGAATCACCTGCTCCATCTTCCTCGCGTCATCAAAGACAAAGATTGGCCGGTCGACTTTGATCCCACATTGATTCAGGATCGGCTTCGCGTCGGCGCCGTTAAATCCCACCCACGCGTAATACCACGGCGCACTGTGGCTTGCCCGGTACGTCGTCACCATGCTTGGGATGATGAGAAACCCTTGGCCTGTCTCAAGATGATATTGCTGATCCCCGACATAAAAATCTCCCTCCCCGTCTAAAACACAGTGCATCAAATAGTGATCTCGAACCGCCGGTCCAAACTGGTGACCTGGCGCACAGTGCTCGAATCCACACTGATGAATATAGAGGGCACTGTTCACGACCCAACGATTTTTTCCAGTCAACGTCAAACGGTCATCGTCCCTCGCCTGTCTGCAAAGCTCCTCCATTGCATCACCCTCTCTGCACTATCTTATCATAAAATACGAAATATGCAACATAAAAACAAGTTTTTGCAACATTTTTCTCTGGTCATTGGAGGAAATCTATAGTATGATACGCATATAGGGATACGTCCCAATCTGATTTACAAGGAGACCTTACCATGATTAAAATCACATTTGTCGGAGCCGGCAGCACGGTATTCGCGAGAAACGTCATCGGCGACTGTATTCTGACTCCGGAGCTGGGCGATTTCGAAGTATGCTTGTTTGACATCGATCCGAAACGCCTGGATGATTCCTATCAGATCCTTACCAATATCAATGCAACCGCCCAGGGAAAAGCGCATATCCACCAGACTCTGGACAAGGAGGAAGCCTTCCGCGGCGCTGATTTTGTCGTCAACGCCATTCAGGTAGGGCTGTATGATCCCTGCACCATCACAGACTTTGAAGTCCCGAAAAAATATGGACTTCGCCAGACCATTGCGGATACCCTTGGCATCGGCGGAATCTTCCGCGCACTTCGCACCATTCCCGTCATGAAGGCGTATGCGGATGATATGGAGCGTCTCTGCCCCAATGCCATCTTCTTAAACTACACCAATCCCATGGCCATGCTCTCCGGATATATGCAGCGCTTTACCAATATCCGCACCGTTGGCCTTTGCCATTCTGTTCAGGCGTGCGCCAATGGACTTCTGGACACCTTGGGCATGGAGGAATACAAGGACAAGACGCGCTGGGAGATCGCCGGCATCAATCATCAGGCTTGGCTGTTGAAGATCGAGGACTTAGCTGGCAACGATCTGTACCCTGAGATCAAGCGCCGCGCCAGCGACCCCGCGTACAATACAGAGGGCAAGGATTTGGTTCGACTCGAACTTATGAAACATTTTGGCTACTATATCACCGAGTCCAGCGAACATAATGCCGAATATGGCCCCTACTTTATCAAAGATAAATATCCGGAGCTCATCGACCGCTTCAAAATACCTCTGGATGAGTACCCTCGCCGCTGCGTCAACCAGATCAATGGCTGGAATGAGATGCGGGAGAGCCTCCTCCACGATTCCCACATCGAGCACAAAAAGACACATGAATTTGCTTCCTACATCATTCAAGCTGTCATAGACGACAAGCCGTACCGCATCCACGGAAACGTGCTCAACAACGGTTTAATCACAAACCTTCCCCAAAATGCTTGTGTGGAAGTCCCCTGTCTGGTTGACCGCAATGGAATCAACCCTTGCTATGTAGGAGATCTGCCGGAACAGTGTGCTGCTCTGAATCGCACCAATATCAACGTTCAGCTGCTGACAATTAAAGCAGCGGAAACATTGAAAAAGGAATACATCTACATGGCCGCCATGCTGGACCCCCACACCACCTCCGAGCTGTCCATCGACGACATCCGTTCGCTGTGCGACGATCTCATCGAGGCCCATGGCGATTGGCTACCCAAGTATCATTAAACCATAAGGTCCGCCTCACGGCGGACTTTTCTATAGGAAGAGGAAGCGGTATGGGGCAGCCCATACCGCTTTTGAAATCCCGTTATTCGCATAGCCACTTCGCTCTACTGACAGGCGTGCGGCGAATGGTTCTGTTCCCATTCAAGCCGCGCCTCATGGGCACATCGCTGCAAAAATTCCTGTTCCCGCACCGACAGCCCTTCTGGACGAAATGCATTGCCCACCACAGTCTCCCGCGCAAAAAACTCATACCAAACCGCTGCCAACAGATACCGCCCCTGGGGAATTGACGCGTGAAAGGTATCGCGGTGCAGATTGGAGAAGCCCTGCGCCAGCGCATATTGAAAGGCATATCCACATGGAATGATGGAAGCTCCCCCCAGATCCGTTGCCGCCTGTTCATAGGCGGCTTCCAGCTGATCGTACATCTCCCGCTGGTTGGCAAACCCAAGTTCCTCCGTCAGGCGCTGGCTGCCCTCCTCATAGGCCCAGGTCTCATGGATCACCAGCTCTGCCCCCGGCGCGTACTGTCTAACGTATTCGGCCAATGTCATAAGATACGGCTGATAGGTTCCTTTGTCCGCGCTGAAATGGCTGGCCTGTTGCAGCGTGACAAAATCCCAGGGTTGGCTGGACAGAACCTCCCGGCTGGTCGCCTTGATATGACTCTCTCCGTCTCCGTTGACCTGCTTTTCATACGCCGCCTCCTCCCGGGATGCAAAGTCGACATGCTGGGCCAGACTGCACCCCCCATAATACAAATTGGTCACATTGAGCTGTTGACCCCCTGCGACCGCGATCTCACGGAGATACCGCGTCGCGTCCTGGGAAAAGCTATTCCCAATGGCTAATATTTCCACTCGATTCCCCTCCTAAATATGCAGCAACCGCTGCGCAATGCTAAAGTATATGACCAAGGAAAATGCATCCACAATGGTCGTGATCAGCGGAGACGCCATGATAGCCGGGTCTGCGTGAATCATTTTCGCCGCCATGGGGAGCAGCCCGCCAACGATTTTCGCCAGCACCACGGTTATAAACAAGCTAATCACCACTGTCAACGCGATCATCTCATTGCCCGGATACATCCACCGAAGTCGCAGGTAGTTCACCAGGGATAAAACCAGTCCCACCAACAGCGCCACTCGAAGCTCTTTCCAGAGCACCTTGAGCGCGTCTTTCATCCGAATTTCCGAAAGCGCCATACCGCGGATGATCAGTGTAGCGCTCTGAGAACCAGCGTTTCCCCCTGTATCGGTCAGCATGGGAATAAACGTGACCAACAGCGGCAGCGCGGCAAAAGCCGCTTCGTACTTCTGTAAAACGCCGCCTGTGATCATGGCCGAGATCATGAGCACCAGCAGCCAAAGTATCCGGTGCCGGGCTAAAGCCCAGACGCTGGTTTTTAAATATGGCTTCTCCGACGGCGTCATCGCCGCCATTCTCTCGAAGTCCTCCGTGGCCTCCTGCTCCATAACCTCCACCGCGTCGTCCACCGTCACGATGCCCACCAGCCGGTTTTCCTCATCGACAACGGGGATGGACAGCAAGCCATATTTTGAAAATAGCTTAGCTGTTTCCTCCTGATTCTCCGTTGTGACAACGGATATCATATTTGCATCCATAACGGATTCAATGCCCGCCTCGTCCTCCGCCATGAGCAGATCCTTCACACTGACCTCCCCCTCCAAGCGCCGGTTGGCGTCGGTGACATAGCAGGTATACACCGTCTCTTTATTCAGGCCCGTACTGCGAATCTTACGAATGGCAGCTCCCACTGTCATAGTCTTTCGCAAGTCCACAAATTCCGCCGTCATAATGCTGCCGGCCGAGTCCTCCGGATAACGCAAAAATTGGTTGATCATCGCCCGCTTTTCAGGCGTTGCGTTCCTTAAAACCCGCTTTACTACATTGGCCGGCAGCTCCTCCAGCATGTCCACCATGTCGTCCACAAACAAATCGTTCATGATTTGGGATATCTCCGTATCCGTCACCGACTCAATGATCGTCTGCTGCGTCTCCACCGACAGCTCCGCGAATACATCGGCCGCCATCTCCTTCGGCAGCATACGGAACACGACAGCCATTTTCTCCGGCGGCAGGTCTTCCAAAAATTCCGCAATGTCAACTTCGTTTCGATTTGTCAGCGCATCCTTAACACGAAAAAACTTCTTCTCTTCCAGCCACTCCTTTAACAGTCCAAAATTCAATGGTTCCATTTCCCATCCTCCTTTTCTCGTTGTACAAAAAGGCCTAGAAAACGGACAAACCGCAGAAACAACGCTCACCTCCGGTGAACGTTCAACTCCTGCGGGACGAATATCATATGATAAGGGAATTCAAGCGGTCCACAGGCGGACCGAAACCCATCGCTCATGATCGTCGCTGTCCTCGTTTCTACATCGGCCGCTTATTTCCACTTGCTTTCCCTCCAATCTTGTTTAGAATCGCATTTATTATATTCCCATCCGCCGGAAAAATCAACCCCTGGCGGGAAAACTTACCTCTTCAATTCCTCCTCTATGATATAGCGAGGCCGCGCCTTGACCTCCGAGTATATTTTTCCGATATACTCGCCTAATACGCCGAGACAGAGAAGCTGGACGCCACCCAAAAGCCAGATGGAGCAGACAATGGCCGTCCAGCCGGCCACGGCGAGTCCCGCGAATTTAGAGATCAGAGCATATAACAGGCCTAGAATGCTGAGCAGGGAGATCACAAATCCAAGACCTGATATGATTTTAAGAGGCTTTACACTGAAAGATGTAATCCCTTCCAAGGCGAACGATAGCATTTTTTTAAGCGGATATTTGGATTCTCCCGCGAAGCGCTCTCCCCTGTCATAATACACGGAGTCTGTCTTGTACCCGATCTCCGGCACAATACCGCGGAGGAATAGGTTGACCTCCCGGTACTGCGCCAAACCATCCAACGCCGTTTTGCTCATGAGCCGGTAATCCGCGTGATTGTTGACCACCTTCGTCCCCAGCAAATTCATAAGCTTGTAGAAGGCCAGCGCGGAGTTTCGCTTGAAAAAGGTATCTGTCTTTCTCTCCTTTCGGACGCCATAGACGATCTCACAGCCTTCTTTATATTTTTCCATAAATTCATCCAGCACCTCAATATCATCCTGTAGGTCCGCATCCATGGAGATGGATACGTCGCAGTACTTGCGGGCTGTCATGAGGCCTGCAAGCAGCGCGTTCTGGTGGCCTCGATTGTGCGCCAGTTTGCAGCCGGCAAAATGCGGGTCCTGGGCGTGGAGCTTGGCAATCATCTCCCAGGTGGCGTCCTTGCTTCCATCATCCACAAACAATACGCGGCTGGCGTCGCTGCAAACCTCCTGTTCGATCATGCGTCCCAGCTTGTCCAAAATGCGCTTGGATGTCTCCGGCAGCACCGCTTCCTCGTTATAACAGGGGATCACAATATATAGGCAGGGAATCATGAATGGGCCTCCTTTTTTCGAAAGATAAATACTTTGCTGAATACAAAATTCATGATGATGACGGCGATGTTCGATACAATTTTCATGGCCACATCCCACAGATGGAAATATTCGACGGTTACGTACAGGAACGCCGTATCGAACAGTCCAGACACGAGCCGGGCGCCGACAAAGGATACAAACTCTCGCAAAAGAAGCTTGGCCTTCCAGGTTTTGCTCTCAAAGACGAATATCTTATTGGTCACATAGGCAAACAAGACAGAGAGAAACCACGCCAATCCATTGGACAGGACTAAATCCATGTGAAAAACTTTTGTGCTGACGAGGTAGACTCCGATATTGACAAGCGTTGTGAAACCGCCGAAAAAAACATACAAAATCATTTCTCTGTACCGCCGGAACAACGCTAGACTTTTATCCCAAAGTCTCCGCTCCACTATAGCTTCCTCCTCTTCTTCCCCAAAGTTTGGTCTATGGTCACATAGGCACCCCACACGAGGATGGACGCAATGGTTACGATCCCTCCGAATTTTAAGCCCGGCGTCCGGTAGTGGAACCGGATCGTGTTTGTCCCCGCAGGCGCCTCTACCGCCATAAATCCTTTATTAACCCGCTCCACGTCCACCTCTTCGCCGTTGACCTCCGCTGTCCAGCCTTCCTCCCACGGAACGCTGAAGAAGACCAACGTTCTCTCCCGGATGGTGATCACTGCCTCAAATCCGTCGTTGTCCCGGATGAAGGAGGACGCTGTCTCCTCCCGCCTGTCCAGACAGTCTTGAAAATAGGCTTTCTCGCTGTAATCCTCCAACTTCGGGTCCTCGATGGCCTCATAGAGAGAACCGTACTTCTCCGCCTGCTCTTCGCTCAGCACGATGGCCTTGAGCATCAGCTGGGCTCTTCGCTTTTCCGAGACTTGGCTGCACTGCTCTTCGGTGACATAGGCGTCGTAAGTGAAGCCCATGGGAATATAGTACTCATTTTCCCAGACATGATATCCCGCCATGTCGTCGTAGTATCGGTATCCCGGCATGGAGGTATCGGGATCCTCGCTGGTCACGTCCCCAAACTCGTCGGAAACGTTGATGCGGTCAAAATACCAGTGGACGGACAGCAGAGACCGGACCGCATAATTATCCTCGGATATCTTGGAGGACACGGACCGCTGCTCCCCTAGATAGGTATAAAAATCGATAATGGAAACCGGTATGATACTGTGAAACGCCCGCATACAGGAAATCTCCCAAAACATTCCCATATTGATGAAAGAATCGTCCGTATCAATCCGAATGGCTTCCTCTTTATCCGGAATGGTGATTTTGTCTGCCCCTTCTATGGCGTCGGGAATAATATAGTTCTTTGTGTCATAGGATCGGGTTTTTCCCCAGATAACGAAGAAATTTCCATATATGACGGAAATGATACAGATGGAGATCACGGTGCGCTTTGCAAAGAGCCGGTAGTCTTTGCGGAGCTGATTCACAAAGGTGCTTAGCAACAGCAGAGAGCCCAATGCCGTCACCCCGATGATGATAAATTGCAGGAGATACCCATCTTCGTACAAGCCGATCCGAATGACATCCTCCTTGTCCTTCTGGGGCGTAAGGCCAATGATCAGCAGCACCACCACCGTCAAAATCATCGTCTGCGACAGCGCTTTCTTTAACCGCTCCTCCTGCTGGCGGTCCAACACAAGGACCGTGGCCAAAATCAACATCAGAGTTAACATATAGAACCAGCGAGCGTAGTACGAGGCATTCAGCGCGTAAAATAAACTGTTCAGTCCCGGAACCAGAGCCATGATCACCAGCACTACCAGAATCGTCTTAATCCAGCTTTTGCTTCTGGTTTTCATAAAGGCCAGGACACCGCTCATGCTGAATAAGGGCAGATACGCGGACAGGGACGTCCACTTCACATTGGCGTCCGGAATCAAAACTGGACGGGAGGGGAGCTCCGGCGGAAAAAACAGGCTGGCCAATATGGCGGGCAGCCGCTGCCGGTTGCTGTACAGCCAGAAATCGAATCCATATTGTGGATTGTCCACCCGCGGGTTCTGAAGGACCGTGATTACGGACGGCACCATAAGGACAAAACTCATGAGGAACCCGAGGACCGCCTCAAATGCTAAATTCAAAAATTTTTTCCAGGTGAGGGTAAAATTGCGCATCCCCAGCCGAATAAAAAAGTACAGGATGACGAATATGACCTCGCCAAAAAAGAAAAAATAGTTGACCATGGCGTTTAAAAATACCGCCAGGGCAAACACCCCCTTGGTATTGTGGTCCATGAATTCATCCAATCCAATGAGCAGCAGGGGGAACAGCACCATCACTTCATGGAAGTGATTAAAGAAGATATTGTATATCGAAAAGCCGGAGAATGCATACAGGAGTCCACCGATCACGGCAAATTCCCGATGCTTGACGTATTTCGCAAGATAAACATAACTTGTCGCGGCGGCACAGGCAAACTTTAGGATCAACAGCGGTCCGATCAAATAGGGTACGAAATCATTGGGAAAGGGGATCGTCAGCCAAAAGAAGGGACTCCCGAGAAGGTAGAAGCTGTAGGACGATACAAAATTGGCTCCCAGGTCCGTATACCAATTCCATCCAAAGTTTCCGCTGCGAACAGCCGCGTGAGCTGTCTTATAGAAGGGAATCTGCTGAGAGTTAAAATCCCCCAAAAATAAAAAATACCCTTTATCCCAGATCATGGCCGGCACAAAAATCAGCATTGCCGTGATCAAGCTGATTAAAAATACCTGGCCGATCATGGATTTTTGGTTCGTCTGTGTCATGCTCTTTCTCTCCTTATCCTTTCGTATGTCCCTGCTCTATTAACACCTGAAAGGATCGCAAGGTAACATCCGTTGGAATGTACAAAACATCGTTTAGCAATCCGCATAGTAAAGGGCATCTCCGTATTTTCTTATGTGCAAGCACAGTGAAAATGCGGAAATGCCCTTTTCGCACTGCTTATTGCCTACGCCCCTATTATACCCTATTTTTCCAGAATCGACAATAGATTTCAGAAAAAAGTAACGATATAGGCGAGACGTGTGCCAACTGGAATCCTGGGTATTTTTATTTAGCGCCGCTGGCAGACGCCAAGACGCACAATTTTCCATTCTTTACACAGGTGCAGGGCACATCTTCATACATCTGGATACGGTCCCCCTCTTTGTACCGAATGGTTTTCGGGGCTACAAATTTGCTGACGTCGCCAAGTGCGGCAAAATCCTGGACATAGGGGACAAACAGATACAGTTTGTATTCGTTTCCATTTCGAAGCGCAAGGGGAATGCGCGCCTCTCGATTCAAAATCTGTACTTCTCCTGTAAAATATTCATAGACGGCAAAGGTCTCTCCCTCCAGCCCTTCCACATCGCTGGGCGAGATCGTTCCCTGAACGGCATGGTCCTCCCTGTCTAGGTTGAACGCGGCCAGAATCCCGCTGTCGCCGCATATATTTTGGACTTTAAACGGCTCGCCGGAAGTCTCAGGATTCTTTGTCAGACAGTCCGCCGTGGGCATGGCCGGACGGTCGCACCGCAAAATCCTGCCATCTGACAGAACAAGAGGGTCCAGAATCTCTTTTTTACTTCGCCCAATGGGATCGCTGACATAGATCGGTCCGCCGCTGATCCCGCGCAGAATGCTGTTCTTCTCCGCTTGCCCGTCGTCGCTCCACCACATATCCCAATCACAGTAGTAGAATTGTCCCTGAACGAAGGAATTATAGGAGCACTGCAAAATGTGTTTGTGAAACCATTCGCTGTTCTCGGGCATGAAGTCATCACTGCACCTGGAAATTGGACTAATGGCACGGTTCCACATATCTTCGCTGGCCATTCCCATACAATTGATCATGGCGTTGTCAAAATGCTCTCCCACAGAGGCCTCCATGCCATCGTGATAGCTGCGGGCAATCTCCCCGACAGGCGCAAGTCCCTTATAGAATCGATTGACCATACTCTGATTATCGATCTTAATCATCTCAGCACCGCACCGGCGCAGAAAGTCATGAAAGGCTTTGTAGAACATGTACGCTTTTTCCGTTTTATAGTCCGATATGTGCCGCCCGTCCTGGGTTTCAAGTAGATAGTCTTTTACTTTTGCGTATGCGTCCCCCTCCGGATCAAGTCCACGCCAGTACCCCGTCGTGGGATGCCAAATTCCAACCCGAAGTCCACATTCTTTGACTTTATCGATGCAGTGCTTGAGCCCTTCCGGAAAGCGAAGGGGATCCGCTTCGAAGGAATACAGGGTGCTTCTGTGCTGGAGTTCCACCATCTCGCGGAAATTTGCATACTCGGCCCCATAAAACTCATGGACTTCCGCCCACATATCATCCAGCAGCGCCCATTGGACAGGGATCTTCTTCTCCTGGAACTCTCGGCACTTCTCCAGTACCCCCTCCTCACTGACCCGGATTTGCATCGCATCCCAACTGCACCACCCCAAATACTCAAAAATATCCGGATATCGCCGGTCTTTTCTGGAAGGGTAGCCCGAATTCAAAAGGGTCAGCGCCGTCTCTACACAGCGCTCCATCACAGCGAAGGGATCCTCCCCCTCCCCGCAGACAAAGGCGAGCCCCGAGCAGGTGGTCAGCCCATTGCTCCAGCTGAATAAACGGGCGACTAAACCGCTCTCGGTCCCCTTCAACACACATTTATACTGTTCCGAAACGACGGGTAGGATTACGCCGAACGTACCATTCTTCCGCCGGTAGACGAGAGTCTGCGTCTCATCGGGAATCTGCGTAAAATCTGTGCCGAAGTGTGGCCGGCACCAAAATTCGCTGTGCCGGTAATCCGCCATGTATTCCTCGACCTCTCCTTCCACATCGATTTCAATGCCCATTCCGAAATCCGGGCATAGCGGACCGGCCGAGACGGCATCCGCAAAAACCGCTTGTATCCCGTCGGGACAGTCCCGCACCTGAACCCCAGCTTCCACTCCCTCTCTTTGGTGACCCTCTGTCTGTATCCAAGCAGTTACTTTCATACAAAATCCCCCTTTTTGTTCTGGCGCCGCCCCGTTTTACAGCCGATACTGCTTCCATCCCCTATGTGAGATCTGGCAGAATCATACTATTGTGGACCACGCCCTAATGATGATAAACAGTGATATTTTATAAAATTCTGCCAATCAGAAATAATGTTGATATTGATTGGTTCTAAACACTTTTCCAGGCATAACGCTGGGTCTGCCTCTCTCAAAGCATCTGATTCAATATGGCAGAAAAGTACTACTCATTGCAGATCTGAACTCTACCGGTCGTTCCCACAGGCAAATTTGACTCCGATAGCAGTTGTTTTGCCGTTTTTGCGTTCCGCCTTGCCTGTAAGGGATTTATAGATTCTTGCCAAATGATGTAAGACGGCGATTAGCGCCTAGCCGGCCTTGTCGACGCGGATGTCCTTAAGATTTCCGATCCTGGAGTGCATAGTGCATCCCCAACATCGGATATTTGGCTCCGGCCATGGGGTTGTAGGGCAGGGTTTCCCACGGGTCTCCCCCCACAATTCGTTGAATGGCGTCCAGATTTTCCTCCGTGTCCGTTATTCCGGGAATCAAAGGCGTTCGAATAAGAAAATCCGTACCGCTCCGCCTCAAAAAATCCAAATTGGCGAGGATCCGGTCATTAAACACCCCCGTATAGGTCATGTGCTGTTGCCGGTCGGCCAGCTTGATGTCGAACATCACAAAGTCCATCTCCCCGACCACAGCTTGAAATACATCTTTGTCAGCGTATCCGCTTGTTTGCAGCGCAACATGGCAGTCCAGCTTTCGGGCAAGCTCCAACAAAAATTGGGATTGCATCAGCGGCTCTCCCCCTGAGAACGTGACCCCCCCGCCACACCGGCGAAAATAATCCACATGCCGCATCAAAATCTCGGCTAGCTCCTCCACCCCATATTTCTCCCCGCTGACCTGGATCAGCCCGTGGGGACACGCGTGGATACACCGTTCATAGGGTTCGCATTCCGGGTGCTCGCATGGCTGGAGACACCGCCCGCAATGCCGACAGAGAGACCGCTTAATCATCAATTCAGACTCCGCCTTTAGCCCCTCCGGGTTATGACACCACCGGCACCGCAATGGACACCCTTTAAAAAAGACTGTCGTTCTGGCCCCCGGACCATCGTGGAGCGAGAATTCCTTGATATCAAAGATTGTCCCTATCATATCGTGTATTCCGTTCGCTGCAGCACATGATCCTGGTATTCCTTATCCAGCTCAACAAAGTATGCGCTCCAGCCCCATATTCGGACGACAAGCTGCTGGTGATCCTCCGGATGCTGCTGCGCGTCCCGCAACACATCAGCATTGACCGCATTCAGCTGTAATTGATGGCCGCCCAAATCGATATAGGTTTTCACAAGCTGGGCCACCTTCTGTATGCACGCCTCGTCGGTAAACATACTGCTGTGAAACTCCAGCGTCAAGGGGCCGCCGTTGATGACCCTCTTTAAATTCGGCTTGACAAAGGATTTGATCAGAGAGAAGGGCCCTTTTGTCTTCGCAAACAAGCTGGGCGAGTAGTTCGCGCCAAAAGCCTCCCCTTTCCGCCGTCCATCTGGGGAGGCTCCGATCTCGTCGGCGTGCCACAAATAGTACATAGCGCTGCCTGTACCTCCCCTGAAGATGCCGCCGCGATCATTCTTCCTTCCCGCTAACGCATCTGCAAAGTCATCGAGAAGCTCCACGGCTATGGTATCCACATCGTCCACATCATTTCCCATCTTTTCCGTCTCATAGCGGAGCTTGGGCAGCCATTCTCCGTGATGTTCAAAATCGCTGTCGATCATATCCAGGAACGCATCTGGCTCGATCTCATGACCATACACATACTTTTGAATCGCGTAGAGAGAGTCCGCCGCTGTTGCGATTCCAGTCCCGTGAATTCCCTCGTTGCGGTAGCGAATCTCACCCATACAGAGGCGTAACAGTGGGGAGGGAATGAACCATACATTTTGGATCGAGCTGCAGATCCTCCCGCATTCTTCATGAATCTCCTGCCGAACCGCAGCCATAAAGTCCTCAAAGGTATGACAGACAGCAAGTTTGCGGTGAAGGCAGGTATCGACAATCTTGGGAAACGATAGCGCCGCGATATTGGCAATATCCGCTCCGACCTTGGGAATGATAAATTCCCAACAGGCCGCGACCACGTAATCCCTCGCATCCTGAAGATCGTACCCTAGATCGGTCAGTCCTTCGATCACCGCATCGTCATTGGAGTATTGAGGAAAACCCAGCCCCGCCCTTGTCAGCCGAGTTCCCATTTCATAGATTTCCAGCGGGGTGTTATGGCTGACGCGCAGATTGATTTTCGGGTCGATCATCTTAAGATCTTCGCTGGCTTGAAGGCAAAGCTTGGACAGAAGATTGAACGCATCGTTGCCCTCTGAATCCATTCCCCCGAGCACCATGCTCTGTCCATTGTCACCCTGCTGCACCCCCGGATACAAATCGCTATCCCGATTAAAGGATAAAAAGAAATCCTCGAGAAGCGAAAGCGCCGATTCCTCCGTGTAAAGCCCCTTCTCCATATCGGCTTGAAGATAGGGAAACATATATTGGTCAAACCGGCCTACCGTGATATGATAGTTGCCTTCAAGCCATAGAGAAAAGTGGAGAATCCGAAAAAATTGCAGCGCTTCACGAAAGCTGGTGGCGCCGTAGCGGGGTACGCGCTCCAGCGTTTTGGCGATGTCGCGGCGCCCCTGTTTTACCGCCTCGTCCCGATACCGGTCGGCTAAGCCGAAAATTGCGTCGATGGCGCGCCGGCCATATTCATCCGCCGCTTCCCGCCGTTTAAGCAATCCGTCCCGAATGACGCTCTCATAATCCGGCGAGACATTGGACATATAGCCGAGTTCATGGATATATTTCGTTTTCCGGATTTCCTGCCACTCCGCCTCGCTAAAAATATCGGGAATCCTGGAAATCGTGCGGAGATAACAGATCTCTTCCCCTGGCAGGATAACTGGCGTCTCCGCCTCGCACAGCTTCTCAAAGCGCATCGCCATCCTCTCCTCCGGCGGTTTGCCGGCAAAGTCTAAGGATACCGATAACTCTCTTCTGTACATATGATGTTTCTTCTTCTGAATTAACTCATATAAGGCCCGATCCATAGTTCTCCACCCTCTCTACATTATCGTTAATGTGATGATACTATAAAAAGGGCGGATCGTCAAGACCCGCCTGTAAATTTTGTTGTCTCCCGCAGTATAATCTTCGTAGGCAACACGATCTGCCGGTGCACTTCCCCTCTTCCCTCCATCATCTCCAACAAAACTTTGACCGCTTCCTCCGATACCTTATTTTTTGAGGAGGTGACAGAGGAGAGCAGCATGGGGAATGAAAACGTTGATGCAATATTGTCAAACCCCACGACAGATACCTGATCGGGAATCGACACGTGCATCCGGCCAAGCCCATGACAGACCTGCATGGCGATAATGTCGCTAAAGCATAGAATCGCTGTGCAATCGGCATTTTCCTTCAAAATTTGTATGATGGCCGCTTCCTGGTTGGAATTGACCACCGGAATGGTCACCACCCGCAGATGATCGAGGGGGGTTCCCTTTTCGACGAATGCCCTCTGAATTCCCAAAAGTCTCTCTTTTGCGCTGGAGATATATGCGCCGCCGTTTAAAAACAAAATCCGGCGGTGATTTTCCGAGAGCAAATAGGATGCGGCAAGGTATCCCCCGTTCTCGTCATCGCACACGACGTAATTGGTTGGAATCTGGTCAAACCTGCGCCCAATCAGCGTAAACGGGATCCCCGTTTCCATAAGGTATCGAACGTTCCCCTCTGTCTTTTGCACGGGACAGAGAATGATACCATCCACATTCTTGCTGATGGCCGATGTTATCGCCGTCCATTCCATCTCCTCATCCTCGTCGGTATTCAAGATAAACGACGTATAACCTTTTTTTCGAAAAAGCGTCTCCATCTCCTTGATCATGATCGAAAAATGGGGGTTGGAAATATCGCCAACGATGATGGCGATACTTTTCGTCTTTCCAGATCGAAGGGAGCTTGCCGAACTGTTTCGGATATAGCCCATCTCTTTCGCCACAGCCTGAATCTGCTCTTTTGTTTTCGCTGAGATATCCTTCTTATCGTGAAGGGCATGGGAAACCGTATTGACTGAGAAACCAGTCTTGTTGGCTATGTCTGCGAGGGTTACGTTTTTCATTACAATCACCGTTTTTTAGTATACAATACTTTAGCAGGGCTGTCAACGCAGGAACCCGTAGGTGATCATACGTTATGGAAATTCAGCTGCCAGTTCCTGCGCGAACGTCCGCAGCCTAGCCATATCCTCCTGATAGTGCGCCTCATTTCTGGCCCTCTCCCGCTCCGCACCTACCCGTTCAATGAAATCCTGCCCGTAACTGTCCCGCAACGCCTCCTCAAACTGCAAAAACTTCCCGTTCAGCCTCTGGGTCAGGTCTAGAAGTTGATACCAATCGGTGCTCTCCGCACAGGCATCCAGATAATTAGCTGCCTGCAAAAGATCTTCCTCTGCGACTCGCCACGCAAAATGCCGCATCTCCATTCCCGCTTTTTTCACATACCCATAAAGGTTTGTGGTCTCCTTGCCCAGCGTATCCCGTATAAACACAAGCTCTATTTGCATGGCGCGCGTCCAATCCCTCATGCTGTAAAAGGCGTCCACCGCATCCACCAAATTCTCCTCCCGCTCTGTCCTAAGTTGTCTTTGCCGACAGAATGCGCCAACGAGAAGGGTTACCCCCATCAACGCGACGAGACAGCCGATACTCCAGATTCTTTTTTTCATGACCTCTCCTCTACCGCTGCCGGTATCATATCCAATATGCTGTTGTACAGGTCTTTCATAATTTCTAAATCTGATCGTTTCTCTTGACGCGTGCGCTGATTCAGACCTTTCAACCCATAGGTCTCCTTCTGCCATGCGAAAAATTCCACTGTTTTCTCATAGGCCCCCGCCAGAAATGCACACAATTCCTCCATGTCGATCTGAAGATTTTGCTCCAGCGCTTCCACTGTCATCTCTCCATTTAGAGCACCGCCGCTGGCCTGTTGCTCTAAATGACTGGCTGTCTGTGCCAGCATCCCAAAAAATGCATCGCTCCGAGAAACATCACGGTCGTTTAGAATTGAGTAGACTACGCTTGTCTGCAAAGCATAGGAGCTTTTTGTAATGTCTCGTATCACCGCGTTTGTCATAGATTCAGCTTTCTTTATCTCCTGCATTGAGACATTCAATGTATACAACTCTGTCTGTAACTGGGTGATATCCACAGAACCCTGAATGATCTCGCTTTTAAGCTTTCGCTCTTCTTCTCTGCTGGCGATATACCAGAAGACTCCTACAAGAAGCATTAACCATGCCAGGATTAGCAGCAAATAGACGCAATACCCTTTCCCTTTTTCCCCTTCCATAGTGTCGTTCCCTCCTTTTCATCGTGAGTCTCTAAAACAAACTGCCATCTTTCAGATGAGTATACAAAGTATACTATATTTTTTACTATATATCAAGGTTTTATTGTTATATATAACAATAATTCAGATAGAAAATCTGCTTTCCATCTGAATTATCGATACAGTTTTTACTAATCCTTATTGCATATTTGACACATATGGACGCGGACTCTCCTTTGAAAGCAATGCCTCATCAGCGGTGATTTGGTATCGATTCATGTACACGATCCGCCGTTCTCCCGGCTTAATATCCTCTGACTCCAGATCTTCGGTCTCGTCCCAGACGAGAAGGATTTCGCCTGGCCTCGTCTCCCATACCGATACATAGCCAGAGGGCCCTCGGTCCCACTGTCCCCTGTTATCGGAAACCGCGTAGGGCTTTGCCCATGTTCGGCCCTCATCCGACGATGTGATGAAGAAGGTTCCCCATTTGCCGGAAGCACAAAGGATCCCCCCGTCAGAAAGCCGCACGAGCCGAGGCAGTACGCCGTAAGGACAAATCTCTTTCGGCGGCTCCCATGTGATACCACCGTCATAGGAGTGGGCGGCGTACAATGCCGAATACACTTCGTGCCCCTGAGTCCGCATGACACAGAGGAGATGACCGTTTCCCAGATGGAGCATATCGGGCTCACAGTACCCCTCCGCTTCCGGATCACAGGGGTATGTCTGCACGTCCGCCACAGTGGACAGATAGGAAAAACTCCGGCCGTTGTCCCTCGAAATGACACACCACACTCTGTACTGATAGAAATCGTAGTTCTGAAAATACGAAAGCTTCGTCGTATCCGCCTTGAACTGTCCATACATAGGCACGATGAGATCGCCGTTTGGCATTACAATCACCGTCTGCCCCGTCACCCCGGTGTGATACTCCTTTGGATCTTGGCTGTCTCCGTAGCCCACCGCCAGGTCCGGAATCTCCACCTGGGCGAAGCTCACCTGGATGTCTCCCGACAACAGAGCGTCCATAGACTCCGCACGCATGATTTTCATAAGATAGGGAATTTTTTTCTGTTTGCTCGGATCGAAGTGGCCGATCGCCACATTGGAGAAGCCAACCCCGAACAAAGTTTTGTCTGGCATCTCCACCATGTGAGGACGGGTGCCCTCCCTCCGTTCCTGCCAGCTGTCACCTAAATTATCCGTGTACAGGGTGTATCCGCCGCGATTATCCTCGACACTCACTAAGATCCGCGTATCCACCTTCGTATCGGCCCACGGAAAGTTACCGATACCGTGACGTCTTGAGTCCACCAGTCGAAATGAATATTCTTTCATGACATCCTCCCATTCCGGCGCATCAGCGCATTGCATCATAATCGGCCTTATTATACTATTTTCATCCTGCGCGCTCTTTTATGGACAAACGAGAAATGCGCCGATTCGAATCCAACGGCCATTAGACTGCGCATCCTTCTCACCGGCGATGCGGATAACAAGCTGGTGAGTCCCCTCCTCCAAATGCGTATCCAATATGATGCTGCACGCGCGGCTAAATGAGAGGGCATAGTGGTCCCAAGCCGACTGACGCCGGACCGGTCCACCGTCGATGGAATACTCAATCACCCCGCTGTCTTGCTCGATTGTCCAGTAGATCCCGATCAGGGTGCCAGTAAAGGGTACGGTGAGCTCCGCCCCGGCGGTATCACAGGCGATAAAGCTCTCAAATCGTCCCATCATGTCCCGATCTCCCACTTTCCAGGCCCCTTGCGCCAATGCCTCTGCTGGAAGCAGACAAGCCTGCTCATACACTCCCGGCGTCAAGGGTGCTATTGGCTTTTGAATTGAAAACTGGATGGACGGGAAAATCTGTTGGATCGTCTTCGCGTACAGTTCATATCCCCGATCGTTAGGATGAACCGTATCCGGCAGATACTCCGTCACCGCCGCACCTGTCCTCTGCAAATATTCGTAGAGAGCAAGCCCTACATTGATCGACGGAATACCGTAATACTCTGCGACGCGCTGGTGTAGCTTCACCGCATCCGGCAGAACCCCTTTATGGTAAAACCGGTCCATGTAACTCTTTGTTATGGTATATAGGAATACGATATGAACCTCTGGATTGTGCGCCAGCAGTTTGCGCACGATCCCCTCCACCGACCGCAGGCACAAAGTCTCCTCCATGGAATCGTCATTGACGGCAAACTCTACAAAGACCAAATCCGGATTGGCCCATAGCAAGTCATGGTCCATCCGGCATACGCCCAGGGACGACCCCGTCCCTCCGATTCCCGCGTTGATTTCCTTTACCTTCAACTGAGGATTTGTGTCCTGAAGCCATGCTGTAACCCGGCTCCGATAGGTGGCGGCATCACAGCTGGCGCCAGCTCCCTCTGTAATGGAACCACCTAAATACCCAACTCTATACTCTTTCTTCTGCTCCACTGTCTACTCCTCCTCACTTTACAATGCGAATCAACCTCTTAGCAAAAACATTCCAAAATATGTTACCGTATTTTGACCGTTAATGTAACGCATCTTGCACAACCCTGCCAGTTCGGACACGTTCATGCAGTACGCTTCCAGAGATGAAATCGCTCTTTCGGGAAACCGGCAAGGCTTGTCCTCCACCTTGGCGCACACTGGGCAGACAGAACATCCACCGGCCGTCAGCTGCAAAAATTGCTCTTCCTGGGCTTCGATCCGCCCCCGAATGGCCTCAGCTACGGCATTATGCCGCTTGCCAGCCTCCTCCATCCCCTCCACGTCAAAGGAATCCTCCAAATTTCCAACGGTCTGGAAAACCAGCGCCTCCTGATAGCCTCTCGCCTTGGCGATAACCGTGTCTGGATCTCCCACACTGGGAGGACATGCGTAGTTTTTCTTATAGGAACCGCAATAGTTCGCTTCGCAATAGGCTCTTAAACTCTTGTCAAATGGAATCCGCTCGACTGGCAGCACCGCCGCCTTATACGCCCCCGCCTCCAGACAAAATTCTAAAATGGCTTCTTGATTTTTCATGGCAACCTCCGTATGAATCGAATCAATGTATAGATAGTATAGCACAGACGGATGGGTGAGTCATGTAAAATTATATTATATAGAGTACAATTCCGACAATTGCACATCCAATCTTTCTGACTTCCCCCTTCGCCACCGGTTCCCGAAACGCCATGGATGAGAGGATCGCTGTCAGGACGATGACACCGGCACTTATGATGGGAAACTGGAAAGAGGATGGCAGATTGCTAGCCGCATGCAGAGAACATAGATTTCCCCCTGTGTTCAGCACCGCATACCCCAGCATCATGCCCATGGCGGCCGGCGGGATCATTCGAAGGCTCGAAAATGTGCCACCTCCTTTTTGTCTCTCTGTGAATCGAAGCGTCACCGCAGATAGGGCGATGGTCATCCACGACGAGAAGATCAGGAACTCATTTTCCGAGGCGGCATTCTCCATAATCTGATGATACTTGGTTACGACACTGATCAAGCCATTGGAAAAGAAAACAGCCAAACATAGAATATAAAAGCTGACACGGTATTTTGTATGTTCTCTTCTCTTCTTTTTTGAGGGGATCAGCGCACAGATCATAACTCCCATCGCTACCCAGCCCTTTGGCGGTACTGTCTCCCCGAGCCCTATGACTCCGTACAGCGCAGGAAGAATCATACCTCCCAGCAGCAAAAATATAGTGACGACCGATATCTTGCCATGATGAAAGGCGGCCAGCGTGCTTAGATTACAGACCACGCTGAAAAAAGCATACCAAACCCCGCAGATGGCAGAATTCCAAGTAATCGAGAATTGAAAGCCATTGACGGCCAGGCAGAGAATGCTTCGAAACAGCCCATACAGACAGGGCGCCCACAAAGGCGCCCTGCTATTGCCAGCCGTTTGAACTTGATATTGCTTCATGCAGAGCGATTGCACTGAAAAGCAGAGGATGGCGCCAAACAGAAGGCCGTACCCCATTTCCTACTCCTGCCCTGCCTTGCGCTCTTTTTCTAGCCATTGCTTCCGAACCCGCTCATAGGTTCCTTCTGGGACGGCAAATCCCTCTTTCCCACAAGCCGGCAGCCTATCCTCTGCCCCTGCGAAGGTTGACGCTGAATCCTGCCGGTATATCTCCCTCTCCCCAGGATTACGGAAATTGGGTACCGCAAGGGGAATATTGCCCCGCAAAATCGACCGCATGGCCAACAGCCCTGGAAGACTCATATCCAGCGCCTCATAAACGCCGATGCTTTCCTCACCCTCAGGATTCCCTAAAATCTTTTGGATAAAATAATGGACCGTATAAAAGTCGCTGCCGCCGTGTCCCAGAATCCTCTCTGCAAGCTTTGACGCCGTAGCCGCCCCCGGCTTATAAACAGTACGTTTGTCCGTCTCCGCCTCATACAGGTTGACCACGTTCACACCCTCTTCCCAGCGGTTGGACTCCGCCATCCCCTTGTTCCCGTATATGCTATACCAGATAGAGGAAGGTTCCCGCACTAGATTTCCGTGAATGCTCTTGACCATGGCTCCGTTCTCCATCTCGACGATCTCCATAGCCGCCTCTGCGCTCCTGCTCCCCAGCTTCAACATTCGCTCCGCAGGATTATTCTCGATGCCGATCACCCGACTCGGCCGCAGTCCTGTGATATGCACAATGGGGCCAAAGCTATGGGTACAATAGAAGGTAGAAAACATAGTGTTGCGCCAGTGCTCCGGCTCTCCGTAGGTTATACTTGGCCAGATGGACTCACAGTTGTGAACATACTCCCCTTCCCCGTGGGTGAACTCGCCCAGCTTTCCCTCCCGGTACAACCGCCGCATTTCCCTCGTCGCCGGGAAATAGCAGTAATTCTCCAAATACGCGTATACCTTTCCGCTGGTTTCCACCGCTTCCACCAGCGCCACCGCCTCGGCCAGATTCTTTGTCGGAAGCACCTCGGAGGCCACGTGACGCCCTGATTGCAGCAAACGAATGGCGTAGGGGGCGTGTTCATTTGCATAATTCGCCAGGACAACGGCATCCATGTCATGGCTGAAAAAATCCTCAAAATCCGTGTACAATGTCACCTTGGAGTCCGTTTTTTCAATGAGGCGGCGGCAGTTTTCCAGCGCCGGCTCATATTTGTCACAGATGGCCACCAATTCCGCATCCTCATATTGAGCCAGCATTTCGATCATCGTCCGGCCTCGGTATGCCCCAAAAACTCCAACCCTCACCTTTTTCTTCATCGTCTTGCCTCCGTTATAAAATTTTGATGGAACCCATTGTTCCGGAATCGGCCGTTGTCCCGTTGTCACATAGGCGCATGCCGCTTCCATGCAGGCCCGCCCCTGCTGCCGGATGTCCTGCTCCATGACCCCAACCAGCATTCCCGCTTGAAAATACTCGGAGTTCTGTTTTGGATTTTCATATCCTAAACAGATGATACCGGGCAATCGCGTCTTCAAGAGTGCTAGACATACCTGTGGCAGAATTCCCGTGTCCGCGTAAACGCAATCAATTTTACCGCCATAGGTGGCTGCCAGCTCGCGGGCTAGCTCAGCTGCCACCGTCTTCGATTCGAGATTTGCCGCAATGGCGCCCACAAGATGCGACTGAGGGGCGAAGGTCCTGACTCCATCCCAAAATCCCGCATTTCGCCGCTCTGTCCTATGATTTGTCTCTGCACAGCGGACCATCAGGATACGGCTATGGGTTTTCAGGAGCGAAGCACAACGGTGAGCCAAACCCCATCCATCTTCATAGGCGTTCATCCCTACATAGTAGGTATTCTCAGCCGCCGGGCCCTCGTTGAGCAGAATGACACAGCGCTCTCTTGCGATGTCCTCCAACCGCTGTCGGACAAGGTCTGACGAGGGCGCAGCCGCGATCAAAACCTTTGTTGATTTTCTCACCGCGTCCTCCAGACACTGCAAAAATTCCTTTTCCTGGTTTAAAGCAGAATAGAGCGCGTATATGCAGGTGCAGTCCGGGGCGTCCAGCAGCGCCTCCCGCAAGCCCACCATTGCCTCTCGCCAAAAGTATGACGGGTTGACCGGCAATACCGCAGCGATTGCATACCCCGTCTCCTCCATATGCCGGGTCGCATAGCCATACGCCTTGGCAATGGCCAAAATGCGGCTTTTTGTTTCCCTGTCCACATTGACACAGTTGTTCAAAGCTTTGGACACCGTTGACCGGGAAACGGACGCTTCTTTTGCAATTTGTTCCATCGTAATCTTCATGGTAACCCCCGTATGCTGCTAGCAGATCATCATCGGTGATTTCACGACGATTATCTCATTCTCTTGCGTTTCTTTCAATGTACAGGTTGCACAAGAAATCCCTTGGCCGAATGCCATGGCAATGTTGCCACATCCGCTTGGCAAAACATGAAAACTGTGGTACAATGGCCAAAATCGGCAATGCCAAAATTTGCCGCACGGAGGTATGCTGCTATGCGCTATTACGATATTACCCATACCCTCAATGGAGAGGTTCCCATCTGGCCGGGGGATCCCCTCTTTTCTCTGGAACAGATTCAAACCATCGGGTGTGGCTCCGACTCTAACCTTCATCAACTTTCCATGGGGGTTCACACTGGCACTCACGTGGACGCCCCATACCATTTTCTTTCCAATGGAAAGCGGCTCGGAGAAATGGATCTGTCCTACTTCATCGGAGACTGTCTCGTGCTGGACTGTCCCTGCTCCAATGGAACTGTAGAGGTTGAAGATCTTATGGGGAACATTCCGAGTGGAACACAGCGCCTTCTGCTGAAGACCCCCAACAGCCACCGCCCATATCACGGCCCATTTCACACATCGTTCTGCGGCGTGTCCCCGGACGCCGCCCGCTATATCGTCTCCCAGGGGATTCGCTGTCTGGGAATCGACTATAATTCTGTCGGCCCCTTTGGCCCCGATTGTAGTCGCACCCATCGGATTCTGCTGGAAACCAACTCCATGGTAATCCTAGAAGCCTTAAATTTGCATTCCATCCAACCTGGCATGTATACGCTATTCTGTTTGCCCTTGAAGCTGGATCAAGCTGAGGGCGCTCCCGCCCGAGTTCTTCTATTGGACAGGGACTCCACACAATAAAAAAGTTTGTGTTCGCGGACTTTCCTACAGGAAAAAGGGCCCTCTTGTCAATAACATGAGGGTCCTTTTCAATTTAACGGGGAGTCTACCAGGTTTTGACTAAGGACGTGTTCCAATCCAATTCGTAGGGATTCTCATCACTGGACTGTAGATCTTCGTAGATTTTACGCCGGGCTGCCGTTGCGGAATCCGGGTCCTGCCCATCGTCTTCCTGCCAATATTGGTACCCCGCCAGATAACTCTCCATGCATTCATCCCAGGAGCCATACATTCCTTGCAGTGTCTTTGCCACCTCCAAAGAGGCATCGAGGGTCTCCTCCTCCGTATAATATCCGGCCACGTAGTAATACCCCAAAACTTGGAGTGCCCGGCAGTAGTCCCACGCGTCGATGGCGTGGCCGCCCTTGTCTCGGTACAGCTCCACCATGGCCACAAGCCACGCCGCTTCCTCTTCCGTGTACCCCGAATTCTCAGCCGCGCTCCGCAATTCCTCGCTGGACAGATCGACTAATCCGATCTCCTCCAGATTCGCCATGTCCTCCTGGAATACCATCCGGTGCCCCTCCGTCAACAGCCAATCCAAATTCTCGTCAGCCGTGGCCCTGTCAGAAACGCCCCACCACTCTGACAACAGGGCCTTCACCTGTTCCTCGTTTAGCTCCGTCTTCTTAAAGCCCCCAATCAAATCGCGGTCGCCATGGTTGGCTTCGGTCAGCAGCGCGTATGTCGTATTGATCCATTTCACCGTGTCGGAGACGGGCGTCGGCTGCTCGCAGCCGACAGCGGCAAACGCCAAAAGACTGAGGATCAGGCCTGTCAGCCATACTCGTTTCTTCATTGGATATCTCCTTGCCTTGTTTTATAGATTCGGTTTGTTTCCTTTATTATACCAACAATTCCCTCTGATTGCAACCTGGAAAATTCCCTGTCCCGTGTGGATTCATTTTATAAATTGGTCATGAATTCTTCACAGAACGTTATTTTTTTCTTCATCTTGAGTTCACGTAGGTCTTGTACTATATAACCATCCCCTTCTTTATTACTAATAATTCCTCTAAACCGAAAAGGAGACTCATTCCCCTGTGAGTCTCCTTTTTGGTATGTCCAGGCCAAACGATAGTGCCGCCTGTGTTACCCGTGCAGCCACGAAGCCGTTAAATGCATTAACTCTGAGCCTCCCTCGCCATCAAATCCATGCCAGGCCACAGCCACTCCGTCCTGCTGTGAGAACATCAACATCTGTCCGTGCATCCCGCCTTTGCCATAAAGGCCCGGCTTATCGACCGTGCTCAGCTCATATCCCTTTTTAATGGCCAGACGGACAAAATCCTCGGACAGGATCCGGCAACCTTCATAACAGCCGCCATTCAGATAGACCCAACCCAGCTTGACCATATCCTGCGCGCGAATATACAATCCTGTCGCCCCCATTGGATAGCCCATGGGGCACTTGCTCCATGCGACTTCTTGAAATTGCAGAGGTGTAAACAGCTTCTGCATGAGTAAATCGTCCAGCCGCACGCCGGATTTTTTGCTCACGACACGGCTAAGCAGATAGTACGCCGCGTCCGAATACTGATCATGTGTGCCGGGTTCGAATGCCAAGGGGTGGCGGAACACCACCTGGAGGAAATCGTTGGTGCCATAATCGCGGATATCCTCCACATCGATATCTAAGTAGCCCTCACCTGTGCCAAACCGATGCTTGACCACCTGCTCCACCGTCACTTTCTCCCACCGTGGATCGTGCCCTTCCGGGAGCTCCCCGGCAAAAATGTCGCAGATCCGCTCATCAAAGGACAGCTTTTTGTCATCCCAGAGCATCCCCAGCGCTGTCACGGTAAACAGCTTTGCAACGGAATAGCTGTCATTACAGGCATTGGCCGGCTGAAACTGCAGGGTGTGGATCCCCTCCGCATCCATCACCGCCGCATTATACAGATTCCACCGGTTATCCCAAACCGCCTGCCGCATTTTTTGCAGTAACTCCATCTTCATCTCACTCCTATTCTCCAATGTAGTTTAGCATAAATGCTGACCATTGTAAACTACTATCGCCATGTCTACAGAAAAAAGAAGCTTGACTTCTATTTGCCCCTATGCTATAATCCCAATAGAGTATGGAATTCAGATATGGAAACAGAGTCATTCCATGCAAATATTTTTTGACCACTTTCTTTGAGGAAGTCAAGGGCCATACGGACAGCCGGGTCAACTGCCGATTGGCAACGCCTGTTGCCTTATTGATTGAGTTAAGAGCTCAAATTTTATAAGTTGGTCACTTATAACCATTGTGCATGCGGCACATCAACTTGTGAAACGGTCAATAAGAGTAGTAAAAGTAAAAATATTTGCTTAGTAATACTATTTACTATATAGACTCTGAGTCCCCAGTCTCTGTTTGAGTACAAGAGGAGAAGCCTTTTCCTGCCGGCTTCCCATCGGATAAACAAGATCAGAACCAGCGCAAGTGATGAGCGGCGAACCGCTTTGCACTTGCGTTTTCTTTTTGCACGATAGACGGATTCAATTCATGCCGCTTATGCAGCGGCAGCACGGAGGTAACAATGGGAGATAAACTAAAACTCTACGGCTTCAACAATCTGACAAAATCGCTCAGTTTCAACATCTATGATGTATGTTACGCGAAATCGTCCCGTGAGCAAAAAGACTATATTGCCTACATCGATGCGCAGTATAATTCGGACCGTCTCACTGGAATTCTATCCCACGTGGTGGAGATGATCGGCGCTAAAGTCCTTCACATATCCCAGCAGGATTACGATCCACAGGGGGCCAGCGTCACGTTTTTGATCGCGGAGGGTTCTATGATTCCCGCCGGGCAAGATGCGGTGGTTGCGCATCTGGATAAGAGCCATGTGACGGTACATACCTATCCGGAATATCATCCGGACACTTGCCTGGCGACCTTTCGGGTGGATATTGACGTGGCAACCTGTGGCGAGATCACGCCCCTCTCGACCCTGGATTATCTCATCGGCAGCTTTGATTCCGATATCATCACCATGGACTATCGCATCCGCGGCTTTACGCGGGATATGGAGGGGAAGAAGCTGTTTATCGATCACTACATGACCTCGATTCAAAACTATATTTCGGAAGAGACCCTGCACCGCTATGACGCGGTGGATATCAATATCTATGAAGCCAATCTCTTCCATACCAAGATGCTGATCAAGGAGATTGACTTACAGAATTATCTATTCAACACGGATGTATACGAGCTGCCGCCGCGGACACGGCTGGCCATCACCGACAGCCTGCGCTGCGAGATGATCGAGATTTTCAGCGGGAGAAACGTATATTGAAAGGAGACCTGGCCATGGCGGCACTTTCTCAGACTCGAGCCCCAATCTTTGAAGCCCTGGAGCGGTTTCGAAAAATGCGGGTCGTCCCCTTTGATGTACCGGGCCACAAGCGCGGCCGTGGAAATCCAGAGCTCACGGATTTTCTCGGAAAGCAGTGCGTGGGGATCGATGTGAATTCCATGAAACCGCTGGACAATTTATGCCACCCCGTTTCTGTGATCCGGGAGGCGGAGGAACTGGCGGCGGCGGCCTTCCACGCGTCCAGCGCCTTCCTCATGGTGGGTGGCACTACTTCCGCAGTCCAGAGCATGGTGCTGTCCGCCTGCAAACAGGGCGATAAAATTATACTGCCCCGCAACGTCCACCGAAGTGTGATCAATGCTCTTGTGCTCTGCGGTGCAGAGCCGGTCTATGTCAATCCCGACGTGGAGACGAATCTTGGAATCGCGCTGGGAATGAAGGTATCCCAGGTGGAACGCGCAATTCGTGAGAATCCGGACGCGGTGGCTATATTGGTCAATAACCCCACATACTATGGCATCTGTTCTGATCTTCCCTCCATCGTCGCCTTGGCCCACCGCCATCACATGCTGGTGTTGGCGGACGAGGCACATGGCACTCATTTTTATTTTGGCGATCACCTTCCGGTCTCCGCTATGGACGCCGGCGCTGACCTGGCTTCGGTCAGCATGCACAAGTCCGGCGGCAGTCTAACACAGAGCTCCTTCCTGCTAGCTGGGCCGGGCGTCAACCCTGGTTACGTCCGCCAGATCATCAATCTGACCCAGACCACCAGCGCCTCCTATCTCCTTCTCTCAAGTCTGGATATCTCCCGCCGCAATCTCGCACTTCGAGGCCGGGAGATCTTTCAGTACGTCGTCGATCTTGCGCAGTATGCCCGCGGCGAGATCAACAGCATTGGCGGATATTATGCTTACTCTCATGAATTGGTCAACCATGACAGCATCTTTGCTTTTGATGTGACGAAGCTGGCGATCCATACGCTGGATATCGGGCTCGCCGGCATTGAGGTCTATGATCTTCTTCGGGATGAGTATGATATCCAGATTGAATTTGGCGACATCGGAAACGTCCTGGCCTATCTCTCCATCGGAGACCGGCGGCAGGACGTGGAGCGGCTTATCAGCGCCCTGGCAGAAATCCGTCGCCGCTATCAGCGCGATAAAACCGGTATGTTGACCCAGGAGTACATCGAGCCGAAGGTGATTGCCACGCCGCAGCGCGCATTCTACGCGGAAAAGGAATCTTTGCCGCTGCGCCATACGGCCGGACGGGTGTGCAGTGAGTTCGTCATGTGCTATCCGCCAGGCATTCCTATCCTGGCTCCCGGGGAACAGATTACAGTGGAAATTCTGGACTATATCGAATATGCCAAGGAGAAGGGATGCTCCATGACCGGTCCAGAAGACCCGACAATCCAACAATTGAACGTACTGAAAGGAGAATAGCCCCATGGATTTATGGTTTTCTGAGCGCCACACCCCCAACGTCAAATTTTCCATCCGCGTGGACCGGCAGCTATACTGCGGCCAGAGTGAGTTTCAGCGCATCGATGTCTTTGAATCTAAGGAATTTGGGCGTTTTCTCACGCTGGACGGCTACATGATGCTCACGGAAAAGGATGAATTTATCTACCATGAAATGATCACCCACGTCCCTATGGCCGTGCACCCCACTGTTCGAAAAGTTCTGGTCATCGGCGCCGGCGATGGGGGCGTGATTCGAGAGCTGACTCGGTATCCTTCAATCGATCATATCGATCTGGTGGAGATCGATCCTCTGGTGTTGGAGGTCTGTCGGAAATATCTGCCCCAGACCTCATGCCGCCTGGACGACGAGCGAGTCCACATTCGGTTTGAGGATGGACTGAAATACATCCGAACCCGGGAGAATGAATACGATCTGATCATCGTCGATTCCACCGACCCTTTCGGGCCAGGGGAAGGTCTTTTCACAAAAGAATTCTACGGAAACTGCTTTAAAGCACTGCGGGATGATGGGATTATGGTCAATCAACATGAAAGTCCTTTTTATGAGGAGGATGCCGCTGCCATGCAGCGCGCCCACAAGCGGATCGTGGACAGCTTCCCCATCAGCCGGGTCTATCAGGCACATATTCCAACCTATCCCTCCGGCCACTGGCTTTTCGGTTTTGCATCCAAACAGTATCACCCTGTTCATGATCTACAGGCGGTGACCTGGAATCTCCTTGGCCTGTCAACCCGCTATTATACTACACGGCTTCACACAGGTGCTTTTGCCCTGCCAGCCTATGTTGAGGAGCTGCTCCGCGATGTTGAATAACAATATTGAAACCTTCATCGGCTGCGACGCGCCCTATGGGGAGGCGTCCATCGTCCTGTTTGGCGCCCCTTTCGATTCCACCACGTCCTATCGCCCGGGAACTCGCTTCGGCAGCAAAGCAATCCGCAGTGAATCTTTCGGTTTGGAGACCTACAGTCCTTATCAGAACGCGGATTTGACCGACGCTCATATTTTTGACAGCGGCGATTTGGAGCTCTGTTTCGGAGATCCCGCCATGGCTCTCGGTCAGATTCAGGAGCGAAGCCAGATCATTCTGGCAGATGGAAAACTTCCTGTCATGCTGGGCGGCGAACATCTTGTCACCTTAGGGGCCGTCCGCGCTGCTGTCGAACTCTACCCGGATCTCCACATTCTCCATTTTGACGCCCACGCCGATCTGCGGGATGACTATCTGGGTGCAACCCTCTCCCACGCCTGCGTCATCCGGCGCTGCTGGGATTTGGTCGGAGACGGCCGGATCTTTCAATTTGGCATTCGCTCTGGGGATCGCAGCGAATTCCTCTGGGGAGCCCAGGGACATGTGCAGACACAGAAATTTAGCTTTGACGGTCTGCCCCAGCTCCTGGAGCGTCTGAAAGGGAAACCCGTCTATTTCACTTTGGACTTGGATATATTGGATCCTTCAGTCTTTCCCGGTACCGGAACCCCTGAGGCCGGCGGCGTAACCTTTGGGCAGCTTCTCGATGCGGTTTTGATGGTTTGTCAAAGGGCCCATGTTGTCGGCTGCGACGTCAATGAGCTCAGCCCTGTCTATGATCCAAGCGGCATATCCACAGCCACGGCTTGCAAGATCGTCCGTGAAATGCTGTTGGCACTTTCATAATAAAAACGACAATGGAGGTAACTATGGGAAAAGTATTGATCATCGGATGTGGAGGCGTCGCCAGCGTCGCCATCCATAAATGCTGTCAGAACAGTGCTGTGTTTGAGGAAATCTGCATCGCCAGCCGCACAAAAGCAAAGTGTGATGCGCTGAAGGAAAAACTCGAGCCGACGACGAAAACGAAAATCACCACGGCCGAGGTGGATGCCAACGATGTTCAGGCGCTCATCGCTTTGATCGAATCCGTATCGCCCGATGTGGTTCTCAATCTCGCCCTACCCTATCAGGATCTGACCATCATGGACGCGTGCTTAGCGACGAAAACCCACTATGTGGACACGGCTAACTATGAGCCTGAGGATACCGCAAAATTTGAATATAAATGGCAGTGGGCTTACCGGGAGCGATTCGAGAAGGCCGGTATCACTGCGCTTCTCGGCAGCGGCTTTGACCCTGGAGTCACCGGTGTTTTTTCTGCCTATGCTTTGAAGCACTACTTCGACGAGATCCACTATATCGATATTCTGGACTGCAATGCCGGCGATCACGGCTACCCCTTTGCGACGAACTTCAATCCAGAGATTAACATCCGGGAAGTGTCCGCCAAGGGCAGCTATTGGGAGAACGGCCACTGGGTCGAGACAGAGCCCATGGAAATCAAGCGTGTATATAATTTTCCGGAAATTGGTGAGAAGGATATGTATCTGCTCCACCATGAGGAATTGGAATCGCTGGCCCTCAATATTCCGGGCATCAAGCGCATTCGCTTTTTTATGACCTTCGGCCAGAGCTATTTGACACACCTCAAATGCCTGGAAAACGTGGGAATGACCTCCATCGAGCCCATTGACTTTGAGGGGCACAAAATCGTTCCGCTGCAATTTCTAAAGGCTGTGCTGCCAGACCCTTCCTCTCTTGGCCCTCGCACCAAGGGAAAGACGAATATCGGCTGCATCTTCCAGGGCAAAAAAGATGGACAGGATCGCGTCCATTATATCTACAATGTCTGTGACCATCAGGAATGTTACAGGGAAGTGGGTTCTCAGGCCGTCGCCTACACCACCGGCGTACCGGCCATGATCGGGGCGATGATGCTTCTGACTGGCCGTTGGAACACACCCGGTGTTCATAATATCGAGGAATTTGACCCGGATCCCTTTATGGAGGCGTTGAATCGCTGGGGCCTTCCCTGGAAGGAATCCGCCGCGCCGGACTTGGTGGACTGACCATGCGCTTTGAAGAACTGCCCACCCCCTGCTTTCTTGTGGACGAGGGCCTTTTGGTTCAGAATCTGGAGATCTTGCAACAACTTATGGAGCGGACTGGCTGCCGTATTCTGTTGGCCCAAAAAGCTTTTTCCATGTTCTATTTCTATCCCCTTATTGGTCAATATCTGAGTGGTGCCACCGCTAGCGGTCTGTATGAGGCCCGTTTGGGCGCAAGGGAAATGGGGAAGGAAAACCATATCTATTGTCCCGCCTACCGGGATTCGGAGTTTGATGAGGTCGTCAGCCTCTGCGATCATATCGTCTTTAATTCTTTCTCCCAACTTGACCGTTTTGGGGCAAAAGCCCGCAGCGCAGGGCGCAGCGTCGGTCTCCGCGTGAATCCGGAGTGCTCCACGCAGGAGGGACATGCGATCTATGATCCCTGTGCCCCCTTCTCCCGTCTCGGGGTTACGGCGAAAAATTTTGATCCCGACCGCCTCGACGGTGTGGATGGTCTGCATTTTCACACGCTCTGTGAGCAGGACGCCGACGCCCTGTCTCAGACATTGGATGCGGTGGAAGTCTCCTTTGGCTCCTACCTCTCCCGGATGAAGTGGATTAATTTTGGCGGCGGACATCATATTACGCGGCCCGGTTATGATCTTCCTCTGTTAGAGGCCTGCATTGCACGGGTGCAGGAGCGATACGGTGTGCAGGTGTATCTTGAGCCCGGCGAGGCAGTGGCGCTGAACGCAGGCTTCCTTGTGTGCTCCGTGCTGGATGTATTGCATAACGGGATGGATCTTGCCATCGTCGATGCCTCCGCTGCCTGCCACATGCCTGATGTGCTGGAGATGCCCTACCGCCCTCCCCTGCGGCACTCCGCAGAAGCCGGCGAGAAGGCGCACACCTACCGGTTGGGCGGGAACACATGCCTGGCAGGTGACGTGATCGGAGACTATTCTTTTGATGAGCCACTGCAACTGGGAAGCCGGCTACTTTTTGAGGATATGGCGATCTATTCCATGGTTAAGACCAATACCTTTAACGGCATGGCCCTTCCTTCCATCGCGGTGCGGGATAGTCGCGGCGACTGTCACATTGTCCGAAAGTTTGACTATGAGGATTTTCGCACTCGGCTTTCCTAATGCTGGGCTGCGGCTACGTGATCTGAAGGAGGAACACGATGGGCTTTACGATTGAAACCAGCATTCCATTCATTACTGTTTTTCTACAAGGAATCCTAAGCTTCTTTTCTCCCTGTGTGCTGCCTCTTGTGCCGCTGTACATCGGATATCTATCGGGTGGCGCCAAAACTGTGGACGCGAACGGCGAAGTTCAGTATCGCAAGCGAACTGTCATGCTCAACACCCTCTTTTTTGTCATTGGGATTAGCTTCGCCTTCTTTCTGCTTGGTCTTGGATTTACGGCGGCCGGGCGCTTTTTTAACTCACACCGTCTCCTTTTTGCCCGCATAGGGGGAATCCTGATTATCCTATTCGGTCTCTATCAGCTAGGGATATTTGGCTCCTCCCGCTTGCTGAGCCGAGAACGGCGTCTTCCCCTGCGGCTAGACCGATTCGCCATGAACCCTCTATTGGCCCTGGTATTCGGATTTACCTTCAGCTTCGCATGGACGCCATGCGTAGGGCCAGCCCTGGCCAGTGTCCTGCTGATGGCGACATCCGCGAACTCCTCTGCCGCTGGATTCGCCCTGATCGGCGTGTATACACTCGGTTTTGTCATCCCTTTTCTCGCCGTCGGGTTGTTTGCCGGGACGCTCCTTACATTTCTCAAAAACCATCAGCGCATTGTCCGCTATACAGTAAAGGCCGGCGGCGTGCTGATGATCCTCATGGGGATCATGATGTTGACGGGGTGGATGAACGGAATCACCAGCTACTTATCCGATTTTGGCGCTGCGGATTCGAGCCTGGAGGCAGATGAATCCTCCACCGCGCCGGAAAGCGATAGCACTTCCTCAGCTTCTGCCCCTGATTTCACCTTGACGGATCAGTACGGCAATACTCATACCCTGTCAGACTATAAAGGGAAGGTTGTTTTCCTGAATTTCTGGATGACTTGGTGCGATCCCTGCAAAGAGGAAATGCCCGATATTCAAAAATTGTATGAGGCCTATGGGAAGAACGAGGGGGATGTCATTATTCTGGGCGTGGCGAACCCAAAGACAGATGCCTATCCTCATAATCAGGACACTTCGGAGGACTCTGTAAAATCCTTTTTGTCCGGTGGAGGCTACTCCTACCCTGTGGTTATGGACCGTACCGGTGAAACCTATGCCGCCTATGGCATCAGCGCTTATCCGACGACCTTTATGATTGATGCCCAGGGAAATGTATTTGGCTACGGCGTTGGTATGCTGACCTACGATATTATGGAAGATATTATTCGCCAGACGCAGGAGGGAAAACGGTCTTAGATCCCATACCCTCCTGTTACCGGATCGAGAAAGAGCCCGATGTGAGGTGGAAAAAAGGTGAACATCACAAAAGCGAGAAATAAAAGTGCTAGACAGAGGATCCCTGCCCGTTCTTGCCATATTCGGTCTGCGTGGCGGTGCAAACGCCTGGACGACTCTTGGAATGCCACTAGAACACCCAGAATAAAAATCCCAATATCAACCCACAAAAAGTTCCGTCCAACGATTCCGGTATAGGTATAAAACAAAATCACGATCGCGGCCATCCCCAGTATGACTCCGGCCGCCTTCGCGTACCAAAATCCGTCTATTCTCTTTCCTACAGCCAGATATTGAATACTGCTGTACGCTAAATAGGGCATAAACAGAAGCTTTAGATGCTCCCATGTGCTCTCGTTGACGGGAACAAAGGCTGAAACTACAATAGACTTGCCCGTCCAATTATACACAAAATGCAGCGCAGCGCCAGCCACTATCACCAAAAAGAGGCCGGCTATCTCCCATTGTCTTACACGATTCATATAACTCCCCCTTCCGCCAACATCCTATGCGGCTGGGACAGCAAACTATCCACTTTTATTCAAAAAAGGCCATCCCCAATATTTTAGTGGCGGATGGCTCAATTTTTTGTCTTTGGTTCTTCAGGAGTGGCCTCCTTTTTTCCTCTTCGCCTCCGACTCTTCAGCACTCGCTCGACTTTTTGCGGCGTTTTTTTGTTTTTACCATCCCGTGTCTTTAGTTTTTGCGGCGGTTTCCTCCTTTTCTTTCCCTTCGCCTCCGACTCTCCGGCTTTCCCTTAGAATTTTGCGGCGACATTTTTGCTTACTTCCATCCCGTGTCTCTCTTTTAGCGGCGGTTTCCTCCTCTTCTTCCTCTTCGCCTCCGACTCTTCAGCACTCGCTCGACTTTTTGCGGCGTTTTTTTTGTTTTTACCATCCCGTGTCTTTAGTTTTTGCGGCGGTTTCCTCCTCTTCTTCCTCTTCGCCCCCGGTCCTTCGGCTTTCCCTAGAATTTTTGCGGCAGTATTTTTGCTTACTTCCTTCCCATGTCTCTCTTTTAGCGGCGGTTTCCTCCTCTTCTTCCTCTTCGCCTCCGACTCTTCAGCGCTCGCTCGACTTTTTGCGGCGACATTTTTGCTTACTTCCATCCCGTGTCTCTCTTTTAGCGGCGGTTTCTTCTACAATAAAAAAAGGCCGCTGCTCCATGGACAGCGACCGCCTTTCACACTACGCTTTATACGCTTTCGCCAATTTTTCAAATGCCGGCATAGCCCGCAAGATTTGCTCCGTGCTCACACAATAGGAGATTCTCACGTATCCGGGACAACCGAAATCATCCCCCGGAACTAACAGAAGCTCATACTGCTTTGCCCTCTCACAGAAGGCATTGGCGTCTGGCTCCATGGATTTGACAAAGAGATAGAAGGCACCCGCCGGCTTCACACAGTCAAATCCGAAACTTGTCAGCTGGTTATACAACAGATCCCGATTCTTCTTATATACCGATATATCGGATGTCTGACCGACGCACCGCGCGGCGACCTGCTGGAACAAGCTGGGAGCACAGACATACCCAAGAGCCCGGCCAGCTCCGCAGACGGCGGCGTACACATCCCGCTCGGCTTCCATTTTGTTGGAGACGAGGACATAGCCGATTCGCTCACCGGGCAAGGATAAAGATTTACTGAAAGAATAACAGACAAAAGTATTGTCATAATAATTGAGCAAGTAGGGAACGCTGACGCCCTCATAGACCAGTTCCCGGTATGGCTCGTCCGTGATAAGATAAATGGGATGGCCAAACTGCGCTTCTTTTTCCCGCATTACATCGCAGAGCTGACGGATGTTGTCCTCCGACAGCACGACGCCGGATGGATTGTTGGGTGAGTTGACGATAACCGCCTTAGTCCGCTCAGTCAACGCTTCTGCGAACTTAGGAATGTCAATCTGAAAGTCTCCCTCTCGGGATGGCACCACGACCAGCTTTCCGCCCGCAGCCTCTGTGAAGACTCGATATTCCGGAAAGAAAGGGGTAAAGGCGATGAACTCATCCCCCGGCACCGCCAAAGCTTTTAGGCAAATGCTCAGGGAGGCCGCTGCCCCTGCGGTCATATAGAGATTATCCGCGTCCACTTGCGTTCCATATGTAGCATTGATATAGTCCGCGATAGCCTGTCGCACCCTGGCATCTCCCTGCGCCGATGTATACCCGTGGAGCGTCACAGAATCTTCTGTATTGACCAGATCCAGAATCGCCTCCTTCACGCAATCCGGTGGTGGAACATTGGGGTTGCCCAAGCTGAAATCAAATACATTTTCGCGGCCAATCTCGCCGGCCCGAATCTTACCATACTCAAATATCTCTCGTATGACAGAGCGCTTCTTCCCCAGCGCCATCATCTCTTCTGAAATCATGTATAATCGCCTCCGCTTTTCTATGCTACAGTACATTATACAACACTTCCCTAGAAAAGGGAAGGGTTACTTTAATTGAAAAGGGAAGGAATTCCGCATGTGTAAATTCCCAAAGTAAGTGCCACAGTGGGATTTAAAATGGGATTTACTTTGATACGTCATTTGTGGTTGAATTGAATCTGGGAAATTATTTCTCAGAAAGGAGGCCACACATATGGCTAAAAAATCGAACCCACGAAAAAACAAACATCTTACTTTGGAGGAGCGCAAGGTGATTGAGGACTGCCTCGGAAAGCGCATGACCTTCAAGGCCATTTCCCAACTCGTCCAGAAAGACCCCACCACCATCTCTTAC